>DJVP01000003.1:0-1387 GCA_002441245.1 Candidatus Omnitrophica bacterium UBA6253
GATGTTGAGGATTACAGCCTTTATTTTGATACTTTGGTAAATAATATGAAGCAATACGCTGGTGACAGGCTTGCCAGAGATTTGGAAAACCATATTAAAGATGAATATTCGACTCTCGACTGGATTATGGAGGGGCTTCTTAAAAAGGCCGGATTTAACATTGAAAAAATACAGTACCGAGAAAAATATATAGCGGCTTATTTATGCAGTAAGGCATGAGGCAAAAAAATGGCTTATTGTTCGGTAAGATTAAGTTAGATACTCCCTGGCTAGGGCAATCAAAAAATCAGTCCTTAGATTAAGGCTTGGGATATCAATCCTTTCATTTCTGCCATNNCTTTAACACTCTGGTCATATCCGCTTGCCATATGCCCGATCCCGTAAGATGGTATTCCGGCCAGGCGGAGATACCTGGAGTCTGTTGCCCCCGGAGAGATATAAGGCAGACAGATTACTCCCGGGCCGGCTACTTCTCCGGTTGTTTCTTCAATAAGCCTGTAATATTCAGTATCGGATGTTGAAAAAGTAGGTTCGTGATAGTTAAATACTTCAATTTCAATTTCCCCGCCCACAAATTTGCGCATTTCGTTCATTACATATTCCAGGTCCTGGCCGGGAAGAACCCTTATATCCACTTCCGCCTGGCACGTGTCGGGAACTATGTTAATTTTCTCACCGCCTGAGATCACATTTGGAGAAACGGTCATTCTGGTCATTGACCTTAATGTTTCCGACAGGTTTTTATCTCCGAGAGAATTAATCACCTGTTCCGCAGTTTCCTGGTTAAGCGGCGCTCCGAAGCCTTTTATCCGTGACAGTTCCGTCAGCAGGTACTTGACTTCGGGGATAAGAACTGTCTCAGGCTTATAGCCGGAAAGAGCTTTTATTGAGGAAACCATTTTTATAAGCGCGTTCTCACCCAAAGTTGGGATTGAACCATGGCATGATTTGCCTTTTGCAGTTAGCCTGCTCCAGGCAGTGCCCTTTTCGCCTACCTGGATAAAGAAAATAGTTTTCGAACCTAAAAACACAGGTTCTTCCGCGCCTTCATTAATGGCGAAGTCGCTGCGAAGTTTGTCAGGGTGCCGGTCAATAAGCATTTTTACACCGAAGTCGCCTCCTTTTTCCTCATCAGCGGTTGCCGCAAAAATCAGCGTTCCATTCAGGGGTGTTTTATTCCGCGCCAGATTAAGCATTGCGCTTGCCTGGGCGGCAGTGAGGCCTTTGCAGTCCATAGCGCCGCGCCCATGGACTGTGTTGTTGTAAATACTGCCTGAGAAAGGATCGTTATCCCAGTCGTCACCGGCCGGCACAACATCCGTATGAGATAAAAAAAGCAACCTTTTGCCGCCTTCTCCAAGGCGGGCGATAAAATTGCCGCGTCCTT
>DJVP01000003.1:1417-3297 GCA_002441245.1 Candidatus Omnitrophica bacterium UBA6253
TTAACTGTATTTATTTTGATTAGATCTGAAAGAATTTGTTCCGGTTTCAATTTGATAACCTCCTTGCGCAATATTTACCGATTGCGCCATGTTTGAAAAATGAAACGATTCGCGGCTCTGCATAATTCATTGTAATACCGGGAGGTGTATAAAATGCATTCTGAGAAATGCTGCTGCGGAACGTGGGGCATACTGATCCTTGCATCCATAGCTTTAACAATACCTTTTATCTTTATGGCAAAGGACATGGTCCATTCTCTACGTGTTATTGCCGAGAAATAGAAAGTCTGCTGCACAAGACGAAATTCAACCCTTATGCTTTAAGATTTGCATCTATCTCTGCAGCTGTAGTTGATACTGCTATCAAGATGTAGAAAAATTTCTTAAAGAGGTTGATGATAAAGTTACTTTAATTTATATAACTTCCACGGCGACAGGGCGGGGTTGTTTTTTAGGCAATTTATTATCTCTTCCTGGCCATAGTATTCCGGTATACCGTTTACTCCCATAGCCATTAAGATTATTGGCATGCCAGGGTATTCTATACTTAATTTTTCCCGGGCTTTTTCTGCTTCAGGTTTGTTCCTTATTATTTGATACTTTACAGGTACAATAACAAATTTATAACCATCTTCTTCTGCAACAACACCATTTGTCATATTGAGCATAATAATTCCCCTTTATTTTATATTGATAGAAAGCTTAATATAATAAATTATATAGATAAAGCTGGTTACTGTAAAATAATTTAGCATACTAAAGATTATATCCGATTAGCCGGCATCTTAAGGGACCTGGCTAATACCAGGAAGGACGAGTACCTCCAAAAGTTTCCCGTTGATATTGACTCAGCTTGAAGACCAAGGCAATTAAACTTGGTCGTTGAATTATTTTTTCTTCTTTTTAGTTAAATTTAAGTATTATCCGTTATGATTAGTGATAGAATCATTTATAGATTAGATATTATAGCCATATATTGGCAGAAAGGAATTTAATAATTTATGAAGCAGGAAGATAATAACAGAATTCTGATCAGTACAAAAATAATCTATGCGGCCGCTACCCTTATTTTTTTAATTGGAATCGCACTTTTGGCAGACAATATCATATTATTTAAAAATAATGTCGCCCATTATGTAGCCCAGGGGTATCCGTCCGCTGAAGTTGTTAAACAATTACTGCCAGGTCAGTTACTGCCTGGAATATTTGAACCAGTAGCAATTTATTGGGGTATTGCCGCAATTTTATTTTGTGGCGCTTTAATTAATCAAAAAATTTCCTTTTTAACAGCATCAATAATGAAAGTAAATACTGGGGTAGAAATAGATAAAAAAGAACTGGCAGAAGAAGTTGCGAGTGAATAGCACTGGAAAATGGACGAACAAAAAAGATTGTTTAGTTATGGTGGCCAAAAAGCTAATTTCTGGTTATAGTAAAAAGCCCCCTTGCGGGGGCTTTGCCAAAGGGGGAGGATAGCTTACAATATGATATTGTTGCAGGTAAAATATGGTTACCAATTTTATTAAACAATAAAAAGAGCCTTTACGGCTCTTTTCGAAGTAGGAGCAATGGATTTCTGTGAGAAAGGACTTTTTCCTGCCGGTCAAGGTACTCTCCCGATTGTTTCGAGGGAAATTCCTTGATTATCTGAAAAAGGCGTACGATTCAGGTAGGTTGGTATTCCAGGGTAACATCGCCCATTTAAAAGAAGAACCTGCCTTTAAAAAGTTATTGACCGACCTTTACCATCAAGAGTGGGTGGTTTATTGTAAGCCCCCATTTAAAAGGGCTGAAAATGTGATTGGCTACCTTGGTCGTTACACGCATAGGGTAGCCCTTTCTAACGACCGTTTAGTACTACAGCGATGAGACATTAGTTC
>DJVP01000009.1 GCA_002441245.1 Candidatus Omnitrophica bacterium UBA6253
GCGTGGTATAGCAATAACATAGCGGAAGAGGTTCTTTCCGGAAAAAAATTTTGTTTGCAGGGCGCAGGGTAGTGGAGATGTTTCAATGCTTTACCCTGGGGGAGAGGCTTCTCAGGGGAAGAAAAAATTTTGCGAGCGCTTCGCGCGATCAGAATTTAATTCGATTTCTAGAGTATCTGGACCCCATATCTTCGTTTGCCGTTTCGGCGAGCGTTTTGAATTCAGAAGTATAAGAAATTATTAGGTTTCCGTCGAGCAGCTTCAGGTTCGATACAGCCCGGCGTAAAAAATCGCGCTGGGCTTCGAAATTTGCCTGTTAAAATATTTTGAGCTATTGAGGGCTCAAAATCTTATAACTGTCTGCTCTTCGAGCAGACCCGCTGCGATGCAAACGCCAATTCTTGGTGTAAGCCGTCGCCAATTTTCAAGGAGGTGTAGAGATGAAATATTTCCTGTATGCGCGCAAGTCTACCGATACAGAAGATAAGCAGGTCCTTTCTATTCAATCGCAACTAAATGAAGTTAGGGAATTCGCTAAGAAAGAAGGTGTAGAGATTTTACAGGAGTTTCAAGAAGCACGAACAGCCAAATCACCCGGACGCCCGATATTTAACGAAATGATTACTAAAATAGAAAAAGGTGAAGCGTCCGGAATTATTGCCTGGCATCCGGATAGACTTGCGCGCAATTCAATAGATGGCGGTAAGATAATTTATTTAGTAGATACTGGCAAGATTGCTGACCTCAAATTTCCCACTTATCGCTTCGACAGCAGCGCACAAGGCAAGTTCATGCTGAATATTATCTTTGGCCAGAGCAAATACTATGTTGATAATCTAAGCGAGAACACTAAGCGCGGCTTGCGCGAAAAGGTTCGGCTTGGCGAATTCCCCGGCTTCTCTCCTATCGGTTACCTTAACGACAGAAATAAAATAATCGTAGATGAGACCGCCGCGCCGTTAGTAAAGAAATTGTATGCCTTGTGCGCTGAAGGTAGCTATACTCAAGACCAATTGAGAAAATTGGCGACGGCTTTGGGCTTGGTGAGCAAGAGGCGCAAACGTCCCCTCTCTTACAGCAACGTCCACCGCATATTGACGAACCCCTTCTATCTTGGCCTCTTTGTGTATAAGGGCGAGATTTTCCAGGGAAGTCATCAGGCTATCATTGAAAAGAAACTCTTTGATAAGGTGCAGGAGATTCTAAAGTTCCGCAGCCGCCAATCTTTAACTAAAAAACATTATTTTGTTTTTAGAGGGTTAATAAGGTGTGCTGAATGCGGCTGCCAGATAACAGCCGAGGTCCAAAAGGGGCATCGCTATTATCACTGTGGGAAGAAACGCGATCCCTGCCCGCAGTCATCTGTTTTTATTAGAGAGGAAAATCTCGCCCAACAAGTCAAAGAGGCCATCTTGAAGGTTGCGCTGGATGATCGGGCTTTTTCCTACATGATGCAAGAGTTGAACCGCGAAATAACTCTTGCTAACGCCGAGCGCGTGCATAACCGAGTATCTGCTGAAATTAAGAACCAGGAAATTGATGATCAGCTAAAACGCCTGCTTGATCTGTTAGTACGCGGCGTTATCGGTGAGGAAGAATATAAGCGGGAAAAAGCCCAGCTAATCAATAAGAAGTTCGATAATTTGGATGGGGGTAACCCTGACGGGGACTGGCACGAACGCTTCAAAAACTTCCTAACTCTTGCTCACCAAGCCAGTTACATCGCAGCGGAGGCAAATTTCGAAGCCCAGCGCGATTTTTTACGCCGGGCTGTATCGAACCTGAAGCTGCTCGACGGAAACCTAATAATTTCTTATACTTCTGAATTCAAAACGCTCGCCGAAACGGCAAACGAAGATATGGGGTGGCTAACGGGGATCGAACCCGCAACCTCCAGAGCCACAGTCTAGCGCTCTAACCAGTTGAGCTATAGCCACCATAAATCTAAAAATTAATTTTCTGAAACCTGCTGCTTATTCATCCCGTCTTCAAAGAATTTCTTTAATCCATTTCCTAAGGCAAATACGCCATCAACTGCAGCTTTAGTTAAATCCGAGCCGCTTTTAACTCCGCTTTGCAGTAATTTACCAGGCCATAATAGCATATCTTGAGGCCTTAGCCCAGAATTAGTTCTTGCCTGCATAAGTTTGCCTTCAAACGCGGATTTGATATTCTCAAAACCAAACTGCGGGTGATCCATTTTAGTATGCAAAGTAAAATCCAAGACTACCTTCCCCTGGTTCATGGCCTTAAACATATCGAGTACCGCATCAGTAAGCCTTTCTGCTTTCTGTTGCGGCTCTTCGGGAGGCCGCACTTTACGTACAATATCCACTAATTCCAAGTGGCACTGTGCGGATATATCATTATTCTCCCCGTTAATTTTACTATTAAAGTTAAGCTTGGCTTTATCAATGCGCGCCTTTTCTAAATCCACCCAGGTAGAATAATATGGATAGAAAGCAATAGCATCAATATCTTCAATTCTTAGGTTGGCGGACATATCCTTTTTGTAAGGATTCACCCAGCCTTCAAAGTAAATTTTTCCATCAGGCTCACCTGACTGCCAAGGCAGGAGGCCGCTTAGATTAAAATTAACCGCTGTATCGATAGAATAAGTATGTAAATTCCTTAGATTTATATCTATATTCTTAATAATAACTGTTACATTGCGCGAATCCGCGGTGTGGTCGACAAAATATATCTCTCCCGATCTCACTTTAAAACTCTTAATAACCAGCCGTAAGGCGTCCTTGGCTTCTACGGGAGCTTCTTCTTTTGACTTCTCCGCTTCTGGCTTATTTGAAGCATCGATATTAGCAGTTGCTGACGAAGAAAGAGGCAAGCTCCTTTCGCAAGATATCTTGGGCCTTACAATCCTTACTTTATTTAAAGCAAGTTTTCCGGCTAAAAGACTTGGGATACTTGGCGAGATATAAATATAATCTACCTTTACTAAACCCTCCACATCTAAATTCATTATCTCCAAATTAAGCGGGGGCTTAAGTTTAAGCTGGCCTATGCTTACCTTACGGCCGAAGGCAGACGCGAGTTTATCCGCTAGTATGAATTTAGATTTAAAAACTAAAAAAGCATAAATACAATTCAGAGAAATTACCGAAATAGCTATTCCTATAAAAATATTCTTCCAATTCTTCATAAAAATCTTTGCTTATCTTCTATTTATCATGCGCCTGGGCCGAATCGAACGGCCAACAACCGGCTTAGAAGGCAGGTGCTCTATCCAATTGAGCTACAGGCGCATTAACTATCTATCCTCCCGCCAGAAATCGGCGGGATTTACCTGCTTGCTATGCAAGCAGGTATTTTGCTAAATTAAAACTATAGGGTGCTCAAAATTCGCCGCTACCTTTAAAATTCGGGGCGACAGGACTTGAACCTGTGACCTCTTGCTCCCAAAGCAAGCGCTCTAGCCAAACTGAGCCACGCCCCGCGTACAAGCACTGCACCCACACAATTTTCACACTAGTGGACACTGGCGCAATTCAAATAAGCGCCAAGTGCCATACTAATTGTTGGATGCTGTAAAAGTATATCAATTACCTATTTACTTCTCAATATATTTCTCGATAATCTTCCGAGCCTTCCTTAAAGCGTGATAACGATGGCTCATTTTATGCTTTATCTTCTCGCCAAGCTGAGCAAAGGTTTTTTTATATTTAGGAATATAGAATAACGGGTCATAGCCAAAACCAGAACTACCCTTAGCCTCAAGGGCAATCAAACCGGAGCAATCCCCTTCTACTACCCCCAACAAACCATTCTTATCAGCTAATGCAACAGCACAAACATAATGCGCTTTTCTTTTTGCAAAAGGCAACCCCTTAAGAAGCTCCAGCAGTTTAAGATTATTTTTCAGGTCACTTTTGTCCTTGCCGGAAAAACGCGCCGAATATATCCCCGGCGCCCCACCTAAGATATCCACGCATAAACCAGAATCTTCCCCCAGGCAAAGCTTACCTGTAAAACGCGCTAATTTCACCGCTTTCTTTACGGCATTTTCCTGAAAACTCACACCATTCTCTAAAACATGCGGTGCATTTTTATAATCATCAAGAGAAAGCAGGCCTAAATTCGTTCCTTTTAAAATATCTTTTATCTCGATTAATTTCTTCTTATTGCGGGTAGCCACTACCAATTGTATCATTTGGATAAAATATCCCCTACCAGTTTCCTTTGAATGCTAAAAAGTTCCTCAATCCCCTTCTTAGCCAGATCCATCATGCCGTCCATCTTTTCTTTGGAAAAAGGCTTACGCTCGGCTGTCCCCTGTACTTCGATAAATTCACCTTTCCCTGTCATAATTACATTCATATCTACTTCAGCCTTAGAATCCTCTTCATAGCATAAATCCAAAATCATATTATCGTTTAGGATACCTACGCTGGTAGCAGCAATATAATCCTGGACCGGAACCCGGTCAATCTTACCATCTTTCTTAAGCTTCTGCAGGGCATCTACCAGGGCAACAAAACTTCCGGTGATCGAAGCAGTACGCGTGCCTCCGTCCCCCTGTATAACATCGCAATCAATCCAAATAGTACGTTCCCCTAAATATTTCATTTCAGTAATTGATCTGAGTGACCTGCCAATCAGGCGCTGAATTTCATACGTACGGCCGGAATCCTTACCGCGCTGGATTCGGCTGCCGCAAGAACGAGGAAGCATGCCATATTCAGCAGTAACCCATCCCGTACCCGAATTCCTTAAAAATGGCGGCACGGTTTCTTCAACTGAAGCAGTGCAAATTACTTTGGTATTGCCTAATTCAATAAGGCAGGACCCTTCAGGATATTTGATATAATTCCTGGTTATGGTAACCTTCCTGATTTTATCCAACCCCCGGCCATCGATCCTAATCATAAATACTTCCTCCATTAGCGTCAATTGCGACAATCAACGGGAAATCCTTAACTTCTAATTTTAAAATTGCCTCCGGCCCCAAGTCGCCATAAGCAGCTACTTCAGCCTTCTTAACATGTTTAGTTAATAATGCTCCACAGCCGGCATAAGTAACAAAATAAACACCCTTATATTTTCTAATCGCCTCTCTTACTTCCTTAGACCTAGCCCCCTTGCCAATCACTGCCTTTAATCCCTTAGCAAGAAGCAGAGGAGTAAATGCATCCATACGCGAACTGGTAGTCGGGCCGCAAGAACCGATTATTTTACCCCTTGGAGTTTGTGTTGGGCCGCAATAATAGATAATCGCGCCTTTAATCTCAATAGGCAGGCGTTTTCCGGAGTTAATAGCTCCAACTAATCTTTTATGGGCCTGATCCCGGGCAGTATAAATTGTTCCGCTTAAGAAAAACTCCTGGCCTGCTTTGAGAGTATTGATTTTCTTCATAAGGTTACTGACGCGCTTCTTAAAGCATGACAACTGATATTTACACTCACCGGCAGGCCCGCAATATGCGTAGGATATGTCTGAACATGGACCGCCAAAGCGGTATTTGCTCCGCCTAAACCCATCGGCCCGGTTCCGGTTTTATTTATTTGCCTTAATAAATCCTTTTCCAGTTTTAAATTCCTGGACGAAATCTTACGCAACAGGGCCTTTTTTGCCATAATGCCGGCATAATCTGCGCTGCCCCCGATACCCACGCCTATCACATACGGCGGGCAGGCATCCGGCCCGGCGTCCTTTACCACCTTAACAATAAAATCTTTAATTTCTTTGATGTTCGCCGTAGGCTTAAACATTCTTAATTGTGATTTATTCTCGCAGCCAAAACCTTTCGGCAAAATGGTTAATTTTATTTTCTCCCCCCCGGTTGTATCCGTATGTATTACACAAACAGGAGATTTTGACCTCCCCCTACTTAACGGATCGCTGACAATAGAATCTCTCAAGTGATATTTCTTATACCCTTCTCTTACACCTTTATTTATCGCTTCTTTTAAGTCTCCACGGACTGCAACATCCTGGCCGATCTCAACAAAAACAACCGGAAGTCCGGTATCCTGGCATATAGCCAGCTTCTGCTTTCTGGCATAAGCAGCATTATCTAATATAGCCCTTAAGATTTTTTTTGCCTGGATATTTTTCTCGGCTCTATAAGCCTTGCTCAATGCGGACAAAACATCGCTGCGCAAGAAAAAACTGGCTTTCCTAACTAATCCTATAACTGCCCCGGTTATTTTTGTTGCCTCTATCTTTCTCATTTGGCTTTATACTCCCGGGATACGGTAGTTGTAATACCTCCGCGGGGATTAAAAATACCCTCAATCCTGGCCCAACGCGGTTTAACTGCCTTAATAAAATCTTCAAGTATTTTATTAATTAGATGCTCATGAAATATCCCGATATTGCGATAATATATTGTGTACATCTTAAAAGATTTAAGCTCCACGCAAAGTTTAGCCGGCGAATATTCAAGACGGATAACCGCAAAATCCGGCAGTCCTGTCTTCGGGCAAATACAGGTAAACTCCGGGATATCCAGGTTAATCGTATAAACTTTATCCGGATACTGATTCTGCCAAACTTCGATTTCAGGAGTTTTTAATTTTCTTACATTCTTCTGCAGGCCTTCATAACTGGAGTTCTTCATTTATCTTACTCCCACTATTTTGTGTATCTGCGGTATAACACAGGCAGTAACCCGCTCCTGAACACAGATCTTCTTGAATTTAGACAATTTTTCATTCAGGGCCCCGTGATTCTCATTGCTATTCGGCTGTAAAATTAAAATACTCGCCGGGCTTATCGCTTTGATCAACTCAAGCGCCTGCATCAAATCTTCCTCTTTGGTAGCCTGACAAATAATCGTCTTCAGAAATACCTCTTTGCGGCAAGCAATCTTTAAAAAATTCCTGTGCATATCCCAAAGCTCTCCCATGCCGGTTGAACTGGGAAGTTTTAAATCCATCGCCACTATATCTATATGCTCAATAAGCTCTTCCAATTCAGCAGCCAGAGTGCCGTTTGTCTCCAGGTAATGCCTGTGCCCGTGTTTAGCGGTAAGCTGCAATATTTCTTTTAAGAAATCTTTGCATAAAAGCGGTTCTCCTCCGGTAAAAGAAATAGAATGATACCTGTCGCGGTAAAGTTTTATCTCAGCAAACAATTCTTGCGGTTCATACTCCATAAATTGATCGGGCTTGGTATCGCAAAAACTGCACTTTAAATTACAGTCGAGGAAACGCACAAATATCTGTTTCTCGCCTAAATACAGTCCTTCCCCCTGTATACTATCAAAGACTTCGACAATCTTGGCTTTCATTTCTTAATTAACGGATCAACTAAACCCGCCTCTTTAAAACCCTTTGCGCGATAATAGCAACTATCGCATCTTGCGCAAGGAATTTTTGTTCCGCGGTAACATGACCAGGTCAGCTCAAACGGCACCCCAAGTTTAGCCCCCGCCAGGATAATCTGCGATTTATTCATACGCAATAACGGCGCCAGGATACTAAAACCTCCGCAGGTGCCGGACTTAATCATTTTACTAAAAACCTTAAAAAACTCCGGCCGGCAATCAGGGTAACCGGAATAATCCTGTGCATGCGCTCCGACAAAGATAGCCTGTGCGCCTATTGTCTCAGCAAACGAAGCGGCAAAACTCAAGAATATAATATTGCGTGACGGCACATAAGTAACCGGGATACCCCGGACGGCCTTTTCAGGAATCTTGATCTTCCGGTCTAAAAGAGCAGATCCTTTCCAGGGAAAATCAATCTTGAGTATTTTATAAGTACACCCGGCTGCCTTGGCTATTTTCACAGCCTGACAAATTTCTTTCTTATGCAGCTGGCCATAATTAAAAATCAAACAGCGACAAATATACCCCTTTGCTTTTGCAAGATATAAGACTGTGGCTGAATCCAACCCCCCGGACAAAAGAACTACCGCCTGCTTAAGGCTTCTATTCTTCATATGTGGCGCTGCTCGTGCTGTTTTCCCAGACAGTTACGCTATTAAGCAAGGGTATCTGGGTTTTAAGTTGATCATAAATATATTTTGCAATCTTTTCGGAGGTTGGGTTTACTTTCTTAAAAAAAGTCAGCTTATTTAAATATTTATGGTCCATCTTTTCAAGGACGGCGTTTAATTTCTTTTTCAGGTATTTAAAATCCAGGACCATTCCGATATTATCCAGGTCCTGCGATTTTATGGAGATTTCAACGCGCCAATTATGGCCATGGAGATCCTCGCATTTACCTTTATAGCCTCTTAAATTATGTGCAGAGCTAAAAACTCCTTCTACTTTTAAGCTATACATTATCCACCTTTTTTACGTTCCTTAATTGCCTGCCCAAAAATCTCCGTGCTAAACCACTAAACCATTCGGGATTATCACTGACGTAGAAACTGTGTTTACCGCCCTTGCCGCGGTTAAGCAGGTCTTCACTAGCTAAAATCTTTTTTACTTCACAAGCTACCTGCTTAGCCGAATCAATTAAAGTAACATCTTTACCCAAAACCTGCTGGATCACCGGCTTAAGCAATGGATAATGCGTACAGCCTAAAATTACCGTATCTACGCCAGCGGCTTTAAGCGGTTTTAAATAATCCCTTACCACGCTCAGAACCACCTCTCCGGAAAGCCACCCCTCCTCAACAAAAGGAACAAATAGCGGACAAGAGGCCGTAACTACTTTAGCCTTGGGATCAAGCTGTTTGATCTCTATTTCATAAGTGCGGCTTTTTATCGTCCCCTTAGTGCCGATTACGCCGATACGCTTGTTCTGCGAGGCATAAACCGCCTCTCTTACCCCGGGCGTAATCACGCCGATAATCGGAGCACGGAAATAATTCTTTATTACCGGAAGAGCAAAACTGGAAGCGGTATTGCAGGCAACACAAATAAGCTTAACATCCTGTTTTAATAAAAATAAAATATTCTCGATGGAAAAACGGATAACTGTTTCGGGAGACTTGATCCCATAAGGCACGCGGGCAGTATCGCCAAAATAAACTATGTTTTCATCGGGCAGCTGGCGGATCAATTCCTTAACTACCGTAAGGCCGCCGACACCGGAATCAAAGACACCGATAGATTTCATCTTGCCGATACCTCAACTAAATTCATATCCTGTGAATACCCCCTGATACCTTCTAATATACCTTCGGCTAATTTCTGACGGTAGGCGCTGCTCCTTAATAATTTCTCTTCATTTAGATTAGAGACAAAACCCACTTCAATCAATATACCCGGTGTCCTTACCCCTTTCAATACCTGAAAACGCGCGCCTTTTACCCCTAGTATATTGGCGTCAATACTGGAATCCATAACCCTGCATAAAGAATGCGCCAACCCTATTGATTCTGCCCGGCTGTTTGTATAAATCATATCCCAGATAATCGCCTGCAAATCCTGGGAGTTGCTGGCAAAAACAGCATCCTTTAAACTCAACGAGGCACTCCTTGCAGTCATATACGCGCGCTTGGAGTCACTTATGCTGGGGGCCACATAATAAACTTCAAAACCGCTCAAGGAACGTGAACGGTTGGCATTAGAATGAATGCTGATAAATAAATCAGCGCCTGATTTATTTGCGATATTTACCCGCGCAGAAAGGGGGATAAACCTATCGCTTGAACGGGTAAGCACCGTATGTACCCCTTCCGCCCTCAAAAGATCGCTTAATCTCCTGGCTATATCAAGATTAACATCCTTCTCCCTTAAGCCATTCTTGCCTATGGCCCCGGGATCATTGCCTCCATGCCCTGAGTCAATAACCACTTTTCTTAAATTTATCTTCCCCCGGCTCTGGCGATGATGCGCTGAAATAGCCTGCGGGAATAATATGTCAAATATCTGCTCTTTAAATTGCTTAGGGACAACAATTGTACCCCGATAGATATCTACGGGGGAATTTAAATGCATAATGCTGTCATTGACCAAAACCAGTGTATCCCCAGCGCGCAAATTCACATATTTAGAATCTTTATTCAGATAAGCAGTACGTATAAGCGTATCATACTTTATATCTACTCCGCGCAAATCACATAAGCTGACCAACGGATAGTAAATTACCCCATTTATAGAATAAGCCGGGATGGCACTCCGGGGCGCAACAGTAGCACAACCGGTTAAAAGAAAGGGGAATAGAATGCAGGGTATAGAATGTAGAATAAACTTCACGATGAGCGATTCTTTATGTTTTAGCATTTCCCTAATTTAACCTGCATTCTACTTACTGCATACTATCTGCTGCTTTATTGGTGGAGGTGGGCGGAATTGAACCGCCGTCCTTAAGTAATCGCATAGAAGCCGCTACATGCTTAGCCCCGTATTTTAAACTTACCCTTGCAACTCCTGCGGGGCAGGATTTGCAAATCGCAGCCTTTTAAATTTCGCTCCGGCTTCAAAGGCTAACCGCCGGAACTATCCTACTTAGGCCCTAATCCATCCCGTAGGCAGGACGGTTAGAGGCTTCGGAATTAATTAATTCCGAAGGCTGGTACGAACATAGGTCTTGCCGCAAATGACGGCGTGACAAATGTTCCTAAACGTGACACTTGCGTGTTTGCGTTTAAATTGTGTAAGGAGTTGTTAACGCGGCTAACCTTACCTCCGCGGCATGCTGCTTTTATCCGACATATCTTAAGTCGAACCCTTTCACCCCCCTATTATCTTCTATTCTTAATTGCCCGGCGCATCTCAAGGTCTGTTTCTCTGCGCTTAATACTCTCTCTTTTATCATAAAGCTTTTTACCTTTGCAAAGGCCAAGTTCAAGCTTCACAAAACCCCGGTCATTAAAATAAACCTTGAGCGGTATCAAGGTCAGGCCTTTCTGGGCAAGTTTACCGGCAACCCTTTCAATCTGGCTCTTATGTAGAAGAAGCCTGCGCACCCTATCCGTCTCAACATTCAGATAGCTTGCTTCTGTATAATGGCTGATGTGCGCGTTATATAAAAATGCCTCTAGCTTTTCAATACGGGCAAAACTATCATTTAAATTGATTTTGCCTGCGCGCAAAGATTTTACTTCGGAGCCTTTAAGTTCAATACCGCACTCTAAGGACTCCATGACCTCATAATCCCTGTAAGCTTTGCGATTAGTAAGGATAGATTTACTCATTTTAGCACAGCCATGGATAAATACAAACTCAAAAATAAAGGTATAGTCAGGAGGCTGGCAATATGGCTAAAGAACACTCCCTGGCTAATTAAGGCATCTTCTTTTTTGTAATGCCGGATAATCACCGACAAGGAGGTAGCCGAAGGCATGGACAGCTGCATTATAATCAAGAAACCCAGCAGATAAGGCAATCCCAGCTTAAGCACTATGGCAATCCCGCATGCCGGAAGTATGATTAATTTACCCAGAAGAAAAATGGAAATAGTATTTTTATCAATATCTTTTAATTGCACCAAGGCAATATTCCCCCCGACTACGAACATCGCCAACGGCAAGGTACAGTTCCCGATCATTGCCACCGGCTTAAATATTGCTTCCGGGATAAATTTGTTCAGGCCTAACGCTATAAGCGCAAGGGTTGTTAAATTTGCAATCACTGGAGGGCTAAAAATACTACGCAGCCTGAACCTTGCCCGGTTTTCATATGTAAGCATATAGATACCGCATGACCAGGCCACCAGATCAAAACCCAGAAGAAATAATATAATAAAAATAAACATATTGGCGGCATCCTGTCCGGAGAATACCGCAGCGACAATCGCCAGAGGCAGATAACCGGAATTCTGAAACCCCGCTAAACTTAAAAACTGCAGTTTATGTGTCTTTAACCTGAAGGTCTTTAGCAACAACCAACCCACAATAAAACCGGCAAAAGTAATTACCAGGCTAATGAGCGGGAAAATCCACCAGTTAGGATAAAGGTCAAAGCTAAAATTCGCAAGCAGCTGGGTGAAGATTAAGGCCGGGAATATAACCTGTATAACCAGCCGGCTTAAGGCATCCAGCCCTGCGTGGGAAAGTATATTTTTCTTTACAAAAATATAACCTAGGGCACCCAGGAAAAATATCTGGGCCATTGCCAAACCGGTAGTTTTAAAATAAGTAAAAAACATTTCTCCCCTTATCTGTCGACACTCTGAGCCTGAGTAAATAGGTATTATAACAGTAAAAAAACCCGGCCGCAATCCCTTTATATCAGGAGCCAGGCACTAAACTAATTGACAGGGCGATATGGCTAATATATACTTAATTGCATTGCGGGGGTGGCGGAATGGCATACGCGCACGTCTCAGAAGCGTGTGGGGTAACCCTTGAGGGTTCAACTCCCTCTCCCCGCACTAAGTTTTAGGAGAGGAAACCCCACCCTTACTTCAAATTAACAAACTTTAGAATTGTCCCGATTTCAATTTGATGGCTTTTTCTATTGCCTTGATCAGCTTTACATCATCAACAGGCTTAACCAAATAATCGCTAATCCCAAGCTTATAAGCCTTGATTTTATCTGTAGGTTTATCCAGCCCTGAAACTACGATTACCGGGATAGCCCGGCCTATAGGATCATGATTCAGCATATCGCAAATATCCAACCCGCCTGTACCAGGCATAAGCATATCCACTAATACGACATCCGGCCTGATTTCATGTATGCGACTGATGATATCTTTTGCTTCCGAAGAAACCGTAACTTCATAGTCTCCGGAGGCTTCAATGCGCATCTTTAGCATTAAGGCAAAACTCTCTTCGTCGTCAATAATCATTATTTTCTTCTTCAAGAGCATCACCTCCTTGATTTAAGTATACCATTATTTTTCCTGTATTCAAAAAACCATTTTCGGAAACACCCCTGGTACGCGTAAAAAGAGTTCTTGCGGGAGAAATCCCAGCGCACCAGGCCGAAATAATCCACTCCGTTATTCCAATGGTTTTTAGTATCCCTGAAAAAAGCCCAGAATATTTTTTCAACATGCGGATCTTTCAGCAACCCGGTATACACATCTTTAAGCCATTTGGCCTGCTTGCCCTCAGTAGGATTCTTGCCCAGCCACCAATTATCCACACTTAAAAATCTTTTTACTCCCGGACAGCCGATCTCGGTAATCCATATTTTTTTATCTCCGTCGCCATTACGCTGCATTATCTTATAGGCTAACTTAGGGTAATTTATCACCGCCTTAATCGCCCCGGGATGCAGCGGATTTTGGAAGAAATGTATGTTTAATATATCAAAATAATCTTTTGCTCCGTTATCATATAAATGATTAACACTGGAGGCGCCATTAGCCAGGCCGCCGTTTAAAATTTTACAATCGGGGTCAATCTGCTTAGCAGCTATATAGACATCCCTTAATAAAACGCAATAAGATTTAAGGCCATCCTGTTCTTTCCAGTAAGTAGGAGAATCCGGCTCATTCCAAAGCTCCCAGTATTTAACCTGACCCTTATAACGTTTAATAACCCGGCTGGCGTATTCAATAAAGAGTTTGTTTTCTTTAGGGGGACAGTTCCACTTCCCGCAGGCAGAGGCCCAATCAACGCTATAATGCAAAATACCTAAAATATGCATCCCTCTGCCCCTGAGCAGCTGAACAATATAATCATACTTGGTAAAATCAAATTTACCTTGCTGCGGCTCTATATCACCCCATAAAAAATCAAGCCTTACCCAGCCTACCCCCGCCTCTTGCATCAAAGACACTGATTTTTCTAAATCTGGCCTGGAGGAATATTTATAACTATTCCAAGAATGATTCCAGTGTAAAAACTCCAACACCCCGAAAGGATTATGGATATTTTCCTCGTTTGAAATAAGCGGCCCATCCTTCATATTTGATTTTAGCAAAGTTTCTCCGACATAAAGACCGAAAGAAATCAATAAAACCAGGGCTATGAAACAGATTATCTTATTCGTGAGGCTCTTGTTCAATATTGATATAATCACCGAAATCTATTCTCTCCCCCATCTCCTGCTTAACCACCCTGATCCTGTCAGGGACATACGGATGGGTTTTATAATAAGACTTCTCCTGAATCGGCATCCTGCGGTTTATATCCTGCAGCTTGGCCAGAAAAGTAATCATGCCGTGGGGGTCATAACCTGCCAGCTTGGCATAACGGGCCCCCAATTGATCGGCAAGTAATTCATCTTCACGGCTATAGCCAAGGAGAAACTGGGTAAAAGCAACATCTGCGGCAGTCCCCACATCCCCTGTGCCTGGAGCAACTGCTACTAATAACCTTAGAATGGAATAACTTTGCATTGCCTGCAATTTCTTAATGCTATGGCGGGCTACGATATGCCCTACTTCATGCGCCAAAACACAGGCCAACTCATCATCATTTGATACCTTGCCCAGCAACCCGCTATTTACATAAATATATCCTCCGGGGAGAGAAACAGCGTTGACCTGTTCATCCTCTAAAACCCGAAAATGATAATCAATTTCTTTCCGGTCGCTTACCGCGGCTATTTTTCTACCTATATCCTCAACGCGTTTCTGCTGCAAGGGGTCAGCTGAAAATTTATATTGTTTTTCTACCTGCCGGTCGATTGACCGGCCCATCTGCACTTCTTTATCTGTACTGTAATAATATTTTTCCTCTTGCTTAGTAGCCAGGTTGTATTCGGTTGAGCAACCGCTCATAACAAAAAATACTCCGGCCAATAAAAATAAGCCTAACTTCTTAAAAATCTGGTAAAGCTTCCTTAAGGGTAGCCCTACGACATTATAAAAACAGCCCTCTGTCCTTTTAATAAAAAAAGCGCCCTTGCCCTGAATATCAAAACTTCCTGCCTTGTCCATTGGCGAAACCTGCTTAAAATAATTAGAAATCTCAGCGTCGTTTAATTTATCCATGTAAACCCTGGTTTCTTCATGTCCGGACACCAGCTTTTCCCCCTGCTTATCCTTTTTTATAACTGCCAGCCCGGTATAAAGGCTCTGCGGCCGGCTTGATAATTTTTTAAGCATTCTACGGGCATCTTGCATATTCTTTGGCTTACCGAATATTTTACCCCTCTGCACACAAATAGTATCTGCGGCAATAATAATTCCATCCTTAACCTTGCCGGCAACATATTTAGCTTTATTGCAGGCATTATACTTTACCAGCTGAGAATAAGATGAATTCCCGCGCTCCTTTTTTTCTTTAACCTTGGCGGGAATAACCTCAAACTTTAAGCCAAATCTCTCTAATAATTTTTTTCTTGCTTTCGACTTAGACGCTAAATATATTTTCATTATTTTGCAACTTGTTTAGCGGGTGGCTTAAGCTGGATTAAAGCCGCAGCGCTTTCTCCGGCCAAATAACCCGTCGAGAACGCTGCCTGCAGATTAAACCCTCCGGTATCTGCATCTATATCAATCATCTCCCCGCAAAAATACAGCCCCTTAATCAGACGCGACTCCATAGTCTTCGGATTTATTTCTTTTAAACTTACCCCGCCCCGGGTCACCATCCCCTCCTCAATAGGCCTGGCCTTAGAAATATCCATCCGAAAACCTTTAAGCAAGGAAATAATTCTCTCTCTTTCGCCTTGCGTAATCTGGTTGCATTTCTTAAGCAGGTCAATTGCGGCCATCTCTATAAAAACCTTAATTAACCTTAAGGGCAATAATTCTTTAAGTGCATTCTTGATGCTTTTTTTAGCATTCGCCTTAAACTCCCTAAGCAGGCGGTTATCCAGCTGCTCATTGGATAAGGCAGGTTTTAAATCTATCTCGACAGAAACATTCTTATTTTGCTCAAGCATATCTATCACCTTGCCGCTTAAGGTAATCGCTAGCGGACCGGATATCCCGGAGGCAGTAAAAACCAGTTCCCCTATCTCAGAGACAATTTGCGTTTTGCCGTCAAAAAACTTAAGTCTGATATTACGCAAAGTCAGGCCTTCTAATTTCCTGGGATACCCCTGTTTTACATCAAGAGGAATTAAACCCGGACGCAAAGGCACGATATCATGCCCAAGTTTTTTGGCAATATTTACCCCCGAGGCATCAGAACCGGTAAAGCTATAACTTGCCCCTCCGCAAGCTAAAATTATCTTATCACAGACAATATCCCATCCATTTTCTAAACGCACAGCCCTAACCTTGCCGCCAGCCAAGAACAGATCAACTACTTTGGCTTTGTAAATAACCTGCGCCCCGGATCTTTCCAGTTCCTTTTTTAATATATCAAGTATACTCGTTGAACGGTCGGTCTGCGGGAAAACGCGCATCTGGCGTTCTATTTTTAATTTTAATCCACGCTGCTCAAAAAAATCCATAAGCTGGCGGTTAAAAAATTTCTTAAAGGCATCCCTTAAGAAATCCCCGTTTTTAGAGAACCGTTTCAGGAAATATTCGAGGTCTTCTGTGTTGGTAAGGTTGCAGCGGCCCTTGCCGCTTAAGAGAAGTTTGTTGCCGAGCGAATCTTTTTTTTCAAGAAGAGTTACATCCTGGCCAAGGCCTGCTGCCCGGATTGCTGCCATCATACCTGATGGCCCACCGCCGACTACTACTATCTTTATTTTTTGCACAAAGTTTACCTAGAGGCCAAAATCCGCAAGCTTAAAGATTGATTCTAGTTTCAAGCCTGCCTGAGCCAAATTATCAGCAGCGCCTTCGCTGCGATCGACAATCACAATCGCCTTATCGGCTATTACTCCGATCTTGTCTAATGCCAATTTGGCTTCCATGATTGCCTTGCCGCTGGTTGCCACATCATCCACAAGAATTACCCGCGCACCTTTTTTAAGCACGGGTCCTTCCACCTGCCTCTGCGTTCCATGCTCTTTAGCTTGCTTGCGTACAATAAATGTTTTTATCGGGCATCTGTTAATATAACTTAAAGCAGCCAGGGCGCCAACAATAGGATCAGCCCCAAGGGTCGGTCCGCCAACAGCATCCAAAACCTCATCTTTAATCATATCTAATATTATGCCGGCAACCAGATACGCCCCTTCCGGGGTCAAAGTGATTACACGACCATCAAGGTAATAATTACTCTCCTTACCTGAAGAAAGCACAAATTTACCTCTTTTTAAGGCCTCTTTATTAAGCAAAACCAGCAGGCTGGCTTTAAGTTGTGCGCGGGTTTGTTTCTCCATGATTGTTTATTTTACTATCGATAGTCCCGACTGTCAATTACTTTGACAAAGCCGATTTTCATTGTTATTATATCTTTATGTTGCGCGGATTATTTGCCGGCATAAAGGATTTAATTTATCCAAATTGCTGCCTGGCCTGCAAAAACAAGATAGGTCCGGATAGAAAACAGATTTTAATCTGCACGCAGTGCTGGGAAAAGATTGAAAAAAACATCCCCCCTTTCTGCGTATCCTGCGGCAGGCGGCTGGATAAAATAAACGCGGGCAAAAATATGTGCTCAAACTGCTTAAAGTTTAAATTTAATTTTGACCGGGCATTTAGCCCCTGCGCATATACGGGCACAATAAAGAAACTAATTCATGAGTTTAAATATGCCGGCAAAGATTATTTAGGAGAACCTTTGGGAAACCTGATGAATAAATTCATTAAAGATTACCGCCTGCCTATTGAATACCTTGATTTCATAATACCTGTTCCTTTGCATAAAAGCCGGGTGAGGGAAAGAGAGTTTAACCAGGCCCAAATCTTGAGCGAGCAGATAGCTAAAGAGTTCAACAAGAAAATACTCCCTGACGTTTTAATCCGCAGCAGGCCAACCAGGACTCAAACCGAACTAAGCTTTGAAGAACGGTGCAAAAACGTAAAAAGGAGCTTCCTGGTCAAGGATCCTGGATTAATTAAAGGTGCCAACCTTTTACTTATTGACGATGTGCTGACTACGGGGGCTACATCAAGCGAGGCGGCCGGGGCTTTAAAAGATTCCGGTGCAGGAATAATTTTTGTGATGACCCTGGCTAACTAAATATGAAAATCCTGCGTAATTATATTTTAAGGGAATTTTTATCACCCCTCTTTTTATCACTGGGGGTACTTACCTTTGTCATGGTTTTAATAGGCAATCTAAAACGCATTGCCGACTTGGTAATTAACAAAGGGGTGGACCTATTCAGCGTGCTGCAAATCTTTATCTACCTTACCCCTTACATAGTCACCTACACCCTGCCCATATCAGTGCTCATAGCAGTATTACTTGCTTTGGGCAGACTCTCCAGCGATAACGAAATAATTGCTATACGCTCAAGCGGCGTAAGCCTGTTTAAATTAATTCTGCCTTTACTAATCATCAGCCTGATCTTAAGTTTAGGCCTTGTAGTTTTCAATGACCAGGCGGCTTCATACGCGCATTTCGCTTACCGCAAAACCTTGAAAGAAATGGGGATAAAAAACCCCACTGCAGCATTTGAAGAAGGGGTGTTTATCGACTCCTTCCAAAGATACATCCTTTTTATTTATCATGTTGACCAAAAGAAAAACCGTATGAATAATATCCGCATCTATGAACCCCAGGGAGACGATAAACCTACGCGTACGATTGTGGCTAAAGCCGGTGAGTTTATCAGTATCCCGGATAAAAATATTGTGAAATTAAAGCTTATCGATGGAACAAGCGACGAACCTGACCCGGAAAACCCCACTAACTTCTATAAACTTAACTTCCGCACCTATTTCATGAACCTGAATATGAGCCAGATGCAGGATAAGGTTGTGGATAAAAAATATAAAGAAATGACAATCCGGGAACTGAAAAAAGAAGCCGAAAAACTTAAGAAAGAAGGCATCAGCCCTGCCCCATTAATTACAAAAATCCATGAAAAATTAGCCCTGGCCTTCTCCTGTTTTGTATTTATGCTTCTGGGCTCATCTCTCGGCATTATTACTCGCCGGAGAGAAAAATCAATTAACATCGGTATAGCCGTATTAATTATTATCTGTTACTACCCTCTTCTCATAGGTTGTGAGGCGCTGGCGATTGAAGGGCACCTTCCGGCTGCCCTTGCCCTCTGGATACCTAATATCATATTCGCCAGTATAGGGGCTTATTTAACACATAAACTATGCGCATCCTAGACCGCTACATCCTAAAATCAGTTGTTTATATATTTCTTTCCTGTATTTTTAGCTTTCTTTTTCTATACATCATCATTGACCTGCTTTCTAATTTAGACGAGGTATTAAAACACCGCGCTACTTTTATGCTTTTGGCGCGTTACTATCTTTCTTACCTGCCGGTAATGTTCGTTCAGGTATCGCCTTTCGCCTGCCTCTTGAGCACAGTATATACATTCAGCAAACTTAATCATAATAATGAAATAATCGCCATGCGTTCCAGCGGCTTGAGTATATTTGATATTACCAGAAATGTCCTGATATTTGGCTTGCTAATCAGCTTGCTGGTATTCTGGGTAAATGACAGGTTCGTCCCTGCTGCCCTGGCCGAAAACCAGAAGATCAAGGCGCAAATGGAAGAAGGCTCCAAAGGCAATAAAACCAAAAAGCTCAATGTAATCCTGAACCTTTCCATGTATGGTTCAAGAAACAGGCTTTTTTTTATCAGTAAATTCTTTCCCAATACTAAAACCATGGAAGGAATTACAATCTTAGAACATGATGAAAACCAGAATCTGACCAAGAAAATTGTCGCTGACAAAGGGACTTACGTGGACGGATTATGGAGATTCTCCCAATGCATTACATATAATTTTGACCGCAATGGACAGGTGGTCGATGAACCATCCTACTTTGAGGAAGAAATTATGGCGATACCCGAAACTCCGCGTGATTTCGCAAACCTCAGGCAAAAACCTGAACTGATGGATATTCGCCAGATGCAAGATTATATCTGGAGAGTTTCTAAAAGCGGGGCGACTACCGTAATCCGGAATTTAAAAGTTGACCTCTACCAACGCTTTACCGCTCCATTTACCAGCCTGATAATTATACTTTTAGGGATCCCGTTTTCGCTTATGACGGGCAGGCGTGCCACAGGCATGGCTTCTATCGGTATCTCGATTATCGTGGGATTCCTTTATTATATCCTTGATGCCATATTCCTGGCTATAGGAAAATCCGGGCTGCTTATGCCCTTTATGGCGGCGTCAATGAGCCATTTGATTGTCATCTCAACCAGCCTTTTTCTTATAGCAAGATTACCTTAATTATTTTTAAGAAATATAAATTCGCGGGATGCGACTGCCTAAACCACAGACAATCTCATAAGAAATAGTACCGGCTAAATCTGCCAACTGTTCAGTAGTAATCTTTTCTTTTCCTTGTTTTCCGATCAAGACTACCTCATCTGCAAGCTTTGGTTTAAATTTACCTACGTCGACCATAATCTGGTCCATGCAAATTCTGCCGCTGACATAAAACCTCTTGCCGCCAATTAAAAGCGGAGCCAGATTAGAAAGGTTTCGCGGATAACCATCGCCATATCCGATAGGTAAAGTAACAATATGGGCCGGCCGCCTTGTTATATAGGCATGGCCGTAGCTTATGCCGTAACCGGCGGGGACTTGTTTAATAAAAATCACGCGGGTTTTAAGGCTTAAGGCAGGCTTTAATTTTATCCCCAGCCTGGGTTTGGGGGCTAATCCATAAATTACCAATCCCGGCCTGACCATAGTAAAATGGCTATCCCGATAATTAATCAAACCGACGCTGTTAGCAGCATGTACCAACGGAATGGCTATGCCGATTTTCTTTAATTCATTGACCAGCTTATAAAATAGCTTGATTTGAAAAGCGGTAAAGTTACGGCCGGAATCAGCGAAAGGGAAATGCGTAAAAATCCCTTCGATTATAACGGATTTAAGCTTATGGATTTTCTTGACCAACTCAAAGGCATCCTGATGCGCGACTCCAATCCTGCCCATTCCGGTATCTACTTTAATATGCAGACGTATCGGTTTCTTCAACGCGACAGCCTTTCTGCTTAACGCGACAGCTAATTCGTAATCGCAGATAGTAGGGGTAAGTTTAAAAGTAAAAAGCGACTGGATATCCTGTTCAAGAATCAGGCCGAGCACAAGGATGGGTGTCTTTATATGCGCCTTTCTTAACCTTACCCCTTCATCAATAGAAGCAACCCCCAGGTAATCCACTCCGGCACCAGCCAATCTTTTAGATACGGGGATTAAGCCATGGCCGTAAGCATCGGCTTTCACAGTGACCAATATTTTTGTCTGTGGCCGCAGACGCGACTTCACCTGCCTAAAATTATGTTCTAAATTACTAAGATTAACCTCTGCCCAGGTGGGCCGGTAACCTATCTTATTTTTATCTGGCATTCTTGAGGGTATAAATAAATTGGTTTAATTGCCTGCGCTGAACTATATTGCCTAGCTTTTATTTTTCCCAAAGCCAGTTTGATAAGATTATGCGCTTTAGGGAACCAGTAATCCTTATCCAAGATAGTTGCGCCTTTTATAAGAGAAGACATCTTCTCCTTATATAAAATTGTGGCGTCTCCTAAAATTACCGCCTTGACGGGAAACTCTTTAACAAATTCATCCAAACTTAAAAGCTTATATTCACTTTTACGCTTAAGGGCATCTCCTTCTTTTTTATAAGAACTGCAATAAAGAAGGCCCCTCCTGGCATCTATCGCCGGGACAATCAGGGAATTATCAAGCATAACATTTGCCGCCAGAATATCCAGCGTGGATATTCCAACAACTGGTTTATCCCTGGCAATGCTTAAGCCTTTTACCGCAGCTAAGCCTATACGTATCCCGGTAAAAGACCCCGGCCCCAGGCCACATGCAAAATAATCAATATCCGATATTTTTAATCCCGCCGCCTCAATAACCCTTTGAATAGTCGGGACCAAAAGAGCAGAAAGGCCTCTGCCTGTCTCAAGGTTATATTCGTAAAATTTTCCATCCGCATATAATCCAAGGCAGAGGAATTTGGTAGTAGTATCAATTCCTAATATTTTCATAAATTATCCTTGCCATCTGTTTATACCTGGGCCCCCTGCCAATAAACTCAAGTATCCTATGGTTTCTGGATTTATTAGATAGCTTAATCTTTAAGAATTCCTTTGGCAAGAGGAATTTTAGACGTTCCGGCCATTCGATAACCGTTATGGCGTCAGAGTAAAAATACTCTTCATACCCTAGTGCCAGGATTTCTTTATGGCTCCTGACCCGGTAAAAATCAAAGTGGTTTAAGAAATGCTTTCCTTTATATACGCGCAGGAAAACAAAGGTAGGGCTGACTACATTATGTTTATCTATGCCCAGGCCTTGTGCAATTCCCTTAGCCAAAACTGTTTTGCCTGCGCCAAGCGATCCGGATAAAAGGATAATTTCTCCTCCACGAAGGTTACGCGCAATCAACTTGCCTATTCTTAATGTATGGCTGACTGATGTAGATAGTTTCTTCATTAAAAATGCTTAAAACCTTTAAGCTTAAGTCTAGAATATTTGTTTTTATGGTTAATCGACCTCAACCCGAATGAAACAGGCATAATCTCCCCTATCAGCCTAAAACCATATTTTGAACACCTGATTATCTTACTGGCCTGGTCTCTCGAGGCAGTAAAAAGCAGCTCAAATTCCTCTCCGGAACAAAGCGCCTCATCTACCCCCCCGGCCTCTTTACTTAAAGGGATAAGGCTTTCAAATAAAACAGCCCCGGCAGAACTTTGCTCTAATATATGCCCCAAATCCTGTATCAACCCATCGGAAACATCGATCATAGAATTAATCTTAAAATTATCCACCAGGAAACGCGCCTCTTTTAAACGAGGGGTAAATTCTAGATGCTTACCCTTGATTGATCCGCCAAAACTGCCTGTTACCATAATAATATCACCGGTCTTTGCTCCCCGGCGAAGGCAAAGCTTATGCTTCTCAACCTCTCCCAACATACTCACATCAATAATTAACTTGGAAGAGGCGCTGATATCCCCCCCAACAATATTGATTTTGTATTTTCTTGCCAAACCGAATATCCCTTTAGCCAAAAAATCCGCCTGGTTAACCTGCATATTCTTTGGCAAACCCAATGACACTACCGCATGCCTGGGAAGGCCTCCGCAGGCGGCAATATCGCTTATAGATATAGCCAGGGCCTTTCTGCCTACCGCTTCCAGATTATCAGCTTTTTTAAAATCTACACCCTCGATAATCATATCACAGGTAAATAACTGATACATAGACTTATTCAGATGCAGGACCGCACAGTCATCTCCGCTGCCCCTTAAAACTGAAACGTCAGTTTTGATTTGTTTCTGGAATCTCCTGATTAAACCAAATTCGCCGATCTCTTTTAAGTGCATTTATTATCCCTAAGGATTCTACTGATATTCTTAATATAAGGCGGTTTGATAATCCCTCTATCCGTAATAATCGCGCTGATCAACTGATGCGTAGTAACATCAAAAGCAGGGTTAATTACATCAGCTCCGGCAGGCGCGATACTTTTTTTAAGCAGGATCTTGATGACCTCCTGCGGATTACGCATTTCAATCTTGATATCTTTGCCGCTTTTTATCTTAAAATCGAATGTACTCTTTGGGGCTGCGATATAAAAAGGTATTTTATGGTATTTACATAAGATTGCCAAATTTAATGTCCCGATTTTATTAGCTGAATCACCATTGGCGGCAATACGGTCTGCTCCAGCAATTACCAAATCTATCTTTTTTTCAGCCATAAGAGAAGCCGCTGTATTATCCGCGATCATCGTAACATCCACCCTCCGTTTATAAAGCTCCCAAGAGGATAGCCTGCTGCCCTGCAGCAAGGGGCGCGTCTCGCAAGAAAATACTTTTATTCTTTTACCTTGTCCGCAGGCAGAATAAATAACTCCCAAGGCGGTGCCATAATCAATCGTAGCCAGTATCCCGGCATTACAGATCGTCAAAACCCTATCGCCGTACTTAAGTAACTTGGCCCCCTGAAAACCAATTTTACGGCAAGAGGAGATATCCTCCTGCATAATCTTCTCGCCCTCTTCCAGGATAGCTTTCTTGATTCTAGAAACAGGCTGTTTATTATTATCTAAAGCAACCCCACAGGCCCTTTCTATGCCCCAAAAGAGGTTCCTGGCTGTCGGACGGGAGCTGGCGATATATTTTGCTGTTGCCTTTAATTGATGGCTGAATCCCGACCAATCAGAACCCGGATAATTCCTTATCCCTAAATATACGCCTAAAGCTGCGGCAGCACCCAGAGCCGGAGCTCCGCGTACCTGCATTATTTTGATTGCCTGCCACAAATCCTCCACCTTGCCGATATTAAGATAAGCTAATTTCTGCGGCAATTTAGTCTGATCAATAATCCTAATCTCGTTATTCTTCCAATCTATTGTGCGGATATGCATTCTACAACCCAATTAATTTAGCCAATATGCTTTTCTTCACACCTATAGCCGCAGCCGGACAAGACTCCTGGCAGCAGAAACAGGCAATACACTGTTTATAATTAAAAACTATGCCTTTCTTCTTAAGCATGATACATTTTTTCGGGCAGATATTTACGCAATGCCCGCAACGCGTGCATTTCAGACGCAGAGAATAGGGATAATACCTGATCAACCACTTAAGTATAATTTTAAAGGCATCCGGAAGATTATTTAATTTTGATGCCTGAGGTAAAATGAAAGGACGGATATTCAGCTTATCGATACCCTCTCCTTCTATCTTAATTTTACTCAGATTGTCTTCGCCTAATCCGCGCAACGCCGCTTCCCTGGTTGATAAAACCTCCTGGTGTTTAATACCCATTATCCTGGCCATTACTGTATCTAACGCTACACAATCAGAGCCGGCAAGTAAAAGATTAAGCTGCCGTACCTTACCGCTGGTTCCCGGGCCTTCCCCTTCCATAGCTGATATCCCGTCAATAATTGTTAAGGCGGGCCTGGCCTCTTGATATATATCCGCAAGGATCTTTACGAACTCAGACGGTTTAAAATAATTCTTATGCAACTCGGTTTTATATGTTCCCGGGATTAATCCAAAAAGGTTTTTAATCGCGCCGGTAATTAGCGTAAACCCGTGAGTCTTGAACTTAGGCAGGTTAATCAGATAATCACACTCATCCAGCCAACTGGTAAGCGGAAATTTATCGCGCATCCTGCGTTTGTCAAAATTAACCAGTTCTACTCCCTCATCATGAGCAACTTTCTTTATACCGGTAACCTCATAAACTTCATCTACATTTTCAATATACTCCCCCCATACGCTGGGGCCATCACCGATAACCACACGGCAATTAATTTCTTTTAAAATATGTATCACCGAGCTTACTACCTGCGGATGAGTGGTGATTGCGTATTCAGGCCCCTTGGACATCAAAAGATTGGGTTTTACCAGCACGCGGGAGCCGGGTTTGACAAAACAGGTTATGCCTCCCAAGAGATCAACCGTTCTCCTTTCTGCCTGTTCCACAGCAAGCGATTCATAACTATTGCATTTAACTATGGAAATCTTGGCATTCATCCTATTTTAAAGAAGCCCTTGGCATTTCTGGTTGTTTTATCCGCTATCTCCTCAACGCTGGCCCCCTTGATCAAGCTAACTGTCTCAGCCAATAATTTTATATGCATAGGTTCATTACGCTTGCCGCGAAAACCTTCGGGAGATAAATATGGAGCATCAGTTTCAAGCATCAGCCTATCAAGCGGAGTAAGCTTAACCATATCCCTTAATCCCTGGGCCTTTTTATAGGTGATATTACAGGTAAAAGATATAAGAAAACCCAAATCTAAACAAGCCCTCAGGAAAGCTTCATCACCGGAAAAACAATGTATTACCGCTTTAACAGGCATAGCGGTTTTTAAAACCTGCACAACCTGCTCATCTGCCTGGCGGCTATGTATTACCAAGGGCAATTTTAAATCTTTAGCTAACTTAATCTGCCTGCCGAAAGCATGCAATTGTTTCCCTTGAGAGGATAAATTACGGTAATAATCAAGTCCTGTTTCTCCAATAGCCACAACTTTATCCTTTAAAGCCAGCCCCCTTAGCCTATCTTCTGCTTCCTGATTAAAGCTATCTGCGTCGTGCGGGTGCACTCCTACGCTGGAGTAAACTTGTGCATATTTTGATGCTAATTCACAGGCGGCGCTTGAAGAATCCAGGGTGGCGCCGATATTCACAAAATAATTTATTCCGGCATCCTCGGCGCGCCGGATAACCTCATTGCGGTCCGCATCAAACTCTGAAAAATCAAGATGGCAGTGTGTATCAACTAACATATGGCATGAAATTATTTCTTTTTGGTCTCAATACGAGGAAATAAGGGATTGCCTTTTTTTATTTTATCCTCCCCAAACTGTTCCTGGATCAACGAGGCAGTCTGAGGAATAAAAACTTCCAGTTGCCTGGATACCGACCTGATAACATCAACTAATAAACGGATAAATTCTTTCAGTTCTTCAAGCTTATTTTCTTTGGCCAAATTCCAGGGTTTGGTTTCTTCAACATGCTTATTAGCCATACCAATCAATTCCCAAATAGCTTCCAAAGCCAAACTAAAATCCTGTTCATCTAAAGCTGAATTGACCCTTGTCTCCAGCTGTTGGATTTTGGATAAAATATCAATGACCTTCTGGCTATCCTTGAGTTTATTAAGATCAAGACAGGGAATATTGCCATTAAAATACTTCTCGATCATGGTCAAGGTACGGTAAACCAGGTTCCCCAGGTCATTTGCCAAATCGCTATTATAGCGTTTAATTATCCCCTCTTCTGAAAAATTGCCATCTAAGCCAAACGGCACATCCCGAAGGAGGAAATATCTATACGCATCAAGGCCATATTTTTCCACCATCTCAAGCGGATTAACCACATTGCCGCGAGATTTTGACATTTTATCTTCATTGATCATCCACCATCCGTGTGCAAACACTGCCCGGGGGAGCTCAATATTTAAAGCATGCAACATGATAGGCCAATAAACTGTATGTTGCCTTAAAATATCCTTGGCCATAAGGTGTAATTCTGCAGGCCACCATCGAGAATAATACTTATCCTCCTTATCAAATTCACCAACTGCGCTAATATAATTAACCAAAGCATCAAACCAAACATAGGTCACATGTTCAGAAGCAAAAGGCAAGGGTATGCCCCAATTAAGCCTCTCCTTAGGCCGCGAAATACACAGGTCATTTAATTTGTTTAATTCCAAAAACCTTAAGGTCTCCTCATAACGGCTGGCGGGTTTAATAAAATGCGGGTGTTTTCTAAGAAAATCCAAAAGCCAATCCTGATATTTAGATAACTTAAAAAAATAATTGATCTCAACAATATGCTCAACCGGCCTACGGCAATCCGGGCATAAGCCACCCATAGCCTGAGACTCAAGCCAGAATGTTTCACAGGGAGTACAATATAACCCCTCATATTTACCTTCGTAGATATCGCCTTTTTTAAAAAGGATCTCCAGGCTTTTCTGCACAACCCTGACATGGCGTTCTTCGGTAGTACGGATAAAATCATCATAAGAAACATCTAAGGATTTCCAGAGGTTCCTGAATTGCTGACTTGTTTGATCTACAAAACTCTGCGCGGAAAGATTAGCGGCGTCGGCGGCTTTTTGGATTTTTTGGCCATGTTCATCAGTCCCTGTAAGAAAACGCACATTTTCATTTCCTAAAACACGGCGCTTAAACCTGCTCAAAACATCAGCCGCAATAGTAGTATATGAATGCCCGATATGCGGAGAGGCATTTACATAATAGATAGGAGTAGTAATGTAAAACTTATCTACCATGCTCTTTTTCCTTATAGTTTACCTCTAAGAATCCGCCTTCTTCAAGCTGGACAGTAACTACTCGCTTAAAAACATTGACATTAATAACCTTGCCCTTGCCCTGGGCAGTATTTAAATGCTCGCCCTCCCTGGGCAGGCCTTTTGAAAGCAATTTATAGGTTTCATACTCATAAGAAAGGCAGCACATAAGCCGGCCGCATAAACCGGATATTTTCGGAGGGTTTAATGAGAGCCCCTCTTCCTTGGCCATCTTTATAGTTACCGGCTCAAAATCCTTCAGGAATCTTTTACAGCAAAGCTCGCGTCCGCATGAACCATAACCGCCAAAAAGCCTGGCCTCATCCCTTACTCCGATCTGCCTTAATTCAATGCGCGCTTTAAATATCTTGGCTAAATCTTTAACCAGATTACGGAAATCTACGCGTCCGTCGGAAGTAAAATAAAATAAGATCTTGGATCGGTCAAAAGAATACTCTGCCTTAACCAATTTCATATCCAGCTTGTGTTCAGCTATCTTCTTTTCGCAGGCACTATATGCCTCCCTGGCTTTTATACAATTATCTTCTACCTGTTTTAAGTCGCTTTCCTTGGCCAGGCGGATTATTTTCTTCGGTGGTTCTTTAGAGTTGCCTTCAGCGCAGCAATGCGCCTGATGCGGCAAAATAACAGAGCCATAATCCATGCCCCTATCATGCTCTACAATTACACAATCCCCGACCTTTAAAGTTAAATTGCCGGCTTGATAGAAGTGTATCTGGCCGGAATTCCTAAGTTGCACCAAAATCATGCCTTCCATAGTTGCGCTCCTAAGTTATGCAGAAGTAATTTACTGTTAATGTTACTTTCTAAATAAAACAGGCTTTCCGAGATCGCCGTTAACACACCATCGAGATACTTAAAAGAAAATTCGAGTTTTAGCTTCAGTAAATCATTTTTTCGGTCTAGATGTATCAACTCTCTATCCGGCAATCCCGCCTTAAGCAAATATACATCCCTGAACCATGAAGCCAGGATATTTAAAAAACTGTGCAATTGTTCTTTGCTCTGGCCTGTCAAATTATGGTCAAACGCTTTACCAGAAAGAACAAAATAATCAAATATCCTGTTTTTCTCCTCAAATACCCCGGAATCCTTTAGCCTAAGAGCCAACCCCAGCCTTCCTTCAGAATAAAAGCTAAGAAAATGAGCAAAGAGCCGTTCAACAAAATAATTCTTAATCAAAATATCCTCTAACGCAGCTACTGCCAAAGGAGAAAATCTTATGACCCTGCAGCGCGAAAGAATAGTCTTAAATATTCTCTGCGGCTTATGTGTAACTAAAATAATTAAACTGTCCGCAGGCGGCTCTTCCAGGATCTTAAGCAAGGAGTTTGCCGATTCAGGATTAAGCCTATGCGCGTCATCAATAATAAAAACCTTCATTACCCCTTCGTACGGCCTAAAACTTGCTTGGCGCTGTAAAGAACGGATATTTTCAATCTTAATTTGCGAGGTGTCACTTTCAATAATACAAAGGTCAGGATGCTGCAGTTTTTCCATTTTTAAACATGAACTGCAATTGCCGCACGGCTTCTGGCTTAAAGCTGTGCAATTTAATTTCTGGGCAATTATTTTAGCGACTGTCTTCTTGCCGATACCCTCCGGACCGCTAAAAATATATCCACCGGAAAAACATGATTTTTCTATATAAGCATTTATGATATTTAACGGTTTTTCATGCCCCAGGATATCATTAAAGCGCATCGGTTAACTTTCTGATGTTATTTTGAGTGGTTAATTTATCGGGTTGCACTTTGACAATCTTAATCCTTTTAGGCTCAAGCCTGGCAAGCTTAAGATACCCCTTCCTTACCATTTCATGATATTTAAAAGAGCGCTGTTCAATGCGGTCTTTGCAGCTATGGCGATGCTCAAGCCCCTTCCTTACCGGCAAGTCCAGGAAAAGAGTAAGATCCGGCTTTATTCCCAAAGTTGCGAATTTACCGATATATTTAATCATGCCTATATCTACCCCTAAACCAAACCCCTGATAGGCAATAGTAGAATCCAGGAAGCGGTCGCAGATGACAATCTTGCCGGCGTTTAACGCAGGCTGAATAATATCCCTTACTACCTGGGCGCGGGCAGCCATATAAAGCAGGGTTTCCGCCTCAGGGGATATCTTGCTTTCAGGATTAAGTAAAATCTCCCTTATCTTCTCGCTTAATTTAACCCCTCCGGGCTCACGCAGATATATTACTCTTAAGCCTTTGGATTTTAGGTAACGATAAAGCATCTCTGATTGAGTACTCTTACCGCAGCCCTCAGAACCTTCAAATGAGATAAATTTGCTTTTCATGCCAATATCTTAAGCGGGTACTATCTTGGTCTGTTTCTCGCCGCACTCCGCGGCTCGAATTCAACCCAAGCCACCCGCTATAACTTTTTTCTCCAGGTTGTTTTCCCATCTTTAGTATCTTCTAAAATTATACCCTGCCCTTCTAAATTCTTCCTGATTTTGTCAGCCAAAACATAATCTTTGGCTTGTTTGGCGTTTGTTCTATCTATAATTCTTGCCTCAATCTCATCCTGACCAATTTCTGTTACTTCATGGTTATTTTCAAATACAAAACCAAAAACATTTTTTCCCAAATCCCTAATTACACCCTCTGCTTCATTAATTATCTGGACATATTCATCACTGCCAGCTCCCGAATCAATAAATTTATTAGTATCGCTAACTAACCCAAAAAGACTAGCCAAGGCATCAGGAGTATTAAAATTATCATCCATTGCCTCAATAAAATTATTCTTGTTCTTCTCAATGAAATCTGCGGCCTTTCTTATCCCGCTTATGCAAGATTTCCTTGCCTTCTGGGTATTATGAAAAAGCATTTCAAACCTCTGCGTCGCCTTATAAGCATCGTCTAATTTTCTCTCTGTAAAATCCATAGGATTAGAATAATGTGTCTGTAGATATAAGATCTTTAAGGCATCGACCGGATACTTACTTAATACATCGTTTATAGTTATAAAATTACCCAGCGACTTGGACATCTTCTGGCCGTTGATAGTAAGCAGGCCATGGTGTATCCAGTAGCGGGCGAATTTCTTGCCTGCGCCCTCGGACTGGGCTATTTCATTTTCATGATGCGGGAAAATAAGGTCAAGGCCGCCGCCGTGAATGTCAAATTCATCTCCTAAAATATCCGAGCTCATTACAGAGCACTCAATATGCCAACCCGGCCTCCCCTTTCCCCAGGGGCTATCCCAGGCAGGCTCTCCGGCTTTGGCGGATTTCCATAAAGCGAAATCAAGCGGGTCTTTCTTTTTCTCGCCAAGGGCAACCCTTGCCCCTGATTCCATTTTTCCTATCGCTTGATTGGATAATTTTCCGTAATCCCTGGCTTTCTTAATATCAAAATATACGTCCCCTTCGGAAATATAAGCTGTATCCCTGCCAATCAAATCTTGAATAAATTTAATCATCTTGGGGATATAATCGCTCGCCTTGGGCTCAACAATTCCATTCTCCTCTATGCCTAAGTTATTCAATGCATCATGGTAAGCCGAAAGGTACTTATCCGCCACTTTCTTAAAACTCGTGTTTAAATCTTCACCTGGCAATTCTTCCTTTGCCTTATTGATAATCTTATCATCAACATCAGTAACGTTGCGGACAAATGTAACCTCATAATCTTTATAGACTAGATAGCGCTTGATAACATCAAATATATACGCACTCCGTGCATGCCCGATATGCGGCTGGTCATAAACCGTAGGCCCACAAACGTACATCTTGATCTCTTTCGGCTTTAGGGGAACAAGTTCTTCTTTTTTCCTTGAAAGGGAATTATATATAAAAATAGGCATGGACAAGCACCTTATAGCTTTTGTCTTGCGTAATCCCCGTGAGCGTCAGCGAACTACTAACGGGAAAAACATTCTATTTCTTCTCTAAATCCTTAACTCTATCCTGCAGTTCTTCAATTGTCTGCATGATCGGATCCAGTATACGCGCATGGTCTAAGCTTACATCCATCTTCTTACCGTCCTGCTTGGTAATCCTCCCCGGTACACCCACTACCGTGGAATTCGCCGGCACATCTTTAACCACTACCGCATTTGCGCCAATATACGAATTATCTCCAATAGTAATATTGCCTAAAACTTTTGCCCCGGCACCGATAACAACATTATTACCAATGGTTGGGTGGCGTTTTCCTTTAACAATCCCTGTGCCCCCTAAGGTAGCCCCCTGATAAAGCAGGACATCATCCCCGATAATCGTTGTTTCTCCGATAACCACGCCCATACCATGGTCAACAAAGAAACGCTTGCCAATCCTGGCTCCCGGGTGAATCTCGATCCCCGTTACAAGGCGTGCCAGCTGTGATAATGCCCGGGCAAGAAAAAATAAATGTACCCGATACAATGCATTGGCAATACGATAATAGATCAAGGCGTGCAGCCCCTGATAAAGCAGGATTATCTCTAAGAAACTTTTTGCCGCGGGGTCTCTTTTCTGCGCCGCCCTGATATCCGAATAGAAAAATATAGAAATAAGCGCAAGCTTAACCGCAACAAGTATTGCCAAGATTATTATTATATTTATAGCGCAAACCATATTACCTCCCGCATATCCTTGACTAATCCTTAACTAAAGAAGCTAGCGCGTAACAGGAAATTGCTTCATTATTGCCTACAGATCCTAAGCCTTCGTTTGTTTTTGCCTTTATGTTCAGGATATCTTCCTGAATCTTCATCAAGGCGCAAAGTTTTTGTTTTATCTCTTTCTTAAAAGGCGTGAGCGCCGGCTCCTGGGCAATAATTACAGCGTCAAGGTTATTAATCTTATAGCCATTACTATCTACAAATCCTTTAACTGTCTTAAGCAGCGAGCCGCTGTCGATCCCCTTATATTTAGGATCTGTATCGGGAAAATACTCTCCGATATCCCCTAACGCCAAAGCTCCCAGCAAGGCATCGCAAAGCGCATGGATTAACACATCTCCATCAGAATGCCCCAAGAGGCCTTTATTATAAGGCACTTCCACTCCGCCTAAAAGTAACGGCCTGCCTGCAACCAGACGATGAATATCATAACCTATGCCGGTTTTATACTGCATGGGACTTCCTTTTAATAATTAACCCCGCGACCAATAAATCTTCGCACGTAGTAATCTTGATATTACTATAATCACCTTCAACTATTTTTACCCTTTTTCCTAATTTCTCGACTAAAGAGGCATCATCGGTAACATCATCCCGGGAGTACTTTTTATATGCCTCAAGAAGAAAGTTTTTCTTAAATACTTGTGGAGTCTGCGCCTCCCAGAGCTTACCCCTATCCAGGGTCTCGTTAATTATGCCACCCTGCAGGCAAGACTTTATTGTCGCCTTTGGCTTTACTGCCAGTATAGCTGAGCCGCTCTTTTTTGCCGCTTGAATAACTTTTGTAATAAACCTGCTATCAACAAACGGCCTGGCAGAATCATGGATTAATACCCAATCGCTGTCTTTGCTAACTGCCCTAAGCCCATTATAAACTGAATCCTGCCTGCGCCTGCCGCCTAAAACAAAAACTTTTATTTTCTTAAAAGAATGCCTCTTTATAGCCTTAATTATTTTACCTTGATTAGCTAAGCTAAGCACCACAATAATCTCGCCTATACCCGGGTGCTTGTTTAAAGTATCCAGAGAATGAACTACCGCCGGTTTACTGCCTATTCTTACCAAAGGTTTAGGAACTGCGGCATTAAGCCGCCTGCCTTTTCCTGCCGCCAGGACAATCGCGCTAAGCATTATTTATCAATTTTAGTAAAAATCATCCTACCGGCCTGAGTCTGCAGGACTGAAGTCACCACGGCCTTTACATCCTGGCCGATCAACCGACGCGCATCCTCAACTACAACCATTGTCCCGTCATCAAGATACCCCACTGCCTGATTATGCTCCTTACCCTCCTTAATCAGTTTGATATGCATCTCCTCGCCGGGAAAGACTACGGGTTTTAAGGCATTGGCTAATTCATTAATATTTAAAACCTTAATTCCCTGGATACTGGCTACGCGGTTTAAATTAAAATCTACGGTAAGGATTTTGGCCTCAAGCAGCTTGGCCAACATAACTAATTTTGCGTCAACTTCCGAGGTTTCAGAAAAATCCTGCTCGTGAATAGTTATGTCCATTCCTGATTCTTTCTGAATAGTATTAAGTATCTCTAACCCACGCCGGCCCCTCTGGCGTTTAATCGGGTCAGTAGAATCGGCAATCTGCTGTAATTCCCTAAGCACAAACTTGGGGATGATAACTTTCCCCCCTAAGAAACGTGTCTTGCAAATATCAACAATCCGGCCGTCAATAATAACGCTGGTATCAAGAAGAATTACATCCCCGGACTGGTCCTGCCGGCGCAGACGCACATAAGGAATAATAAGATTAAACTCATCTTTGCCACGCAAAGCCACAACCACCCCAAGATAACAAAAAGCTAAAGTCAAGGTCACCCTGATCATGGAAAGAGTAGCAGGATCAGTATAAAAAAGGCTGAATGCATCTCCTGCAAGTTTTGCCATAATCAAACCCAAGATCAAACCAAATACAGCACTAGAGAGACCGTTTACTGAAACCTTGCGCAAACCTGCTTCCAGAATAATCAATACGAATGTTATAAGCCCACCGATTATCATACCTATAAAGCCAGCCCCATTTGAAGCTGCTGTCTGATATCCGATAACCATGCCGCTCAATATAAACAAAAGCCGTACTAATAATAAATTCATTTTTTTGCCTCCTTACCCGTAAGAGTACACGACGCGGAAGCGTCGCATTTGTTTCTCAAATAAAACAATGTGCCGGCCACTTCTTTCGAGCCGGGTGTTAGCCCATTCCTATAAATGCGAAGTGCCCTGCTGCTTAACAGATGAGCCCAAGACAATATCTAAGGCTTCTTTTAAAGTAGTAACGGGAATAATCTCCATATCTGATTTATCAAATTTTAATGTTTTACAGCTATTCTTAGGTAATATGCAATGCTTAAACCCTAGCTTTTCTGCTTCATTAATACGCGTAAGCACCTGAGAAATACTCCTGATCTCTCCGGATAGCCCAACCTCGCCTAAAACCACGGCTTGCGGCATAACCACCTGCTCCCGAAAGCTGGAAGTAATCACTGCACAGACCGCTAAATCCGCTGCCGGATCCTCTATTTTTATTCCACCTGCCACATTAATAAATATATCTTCCGCTTCAAGGGCCAACCCTAAGCGTTTTTCTAAGACTGCTACCAATAAAGACAGGCGGTTAAAATCAAACCCTTGCGCCCTCCTCCTGGCATAGCCAAAACTACTTCTTGAAACCAAAGATTGTATCTCTACCAAAAGAGGCCGCGTTCCCTCCAATATAGAGGTAACAATTGACCCGGAAACATTGTTGGGCCTCTCAGAAAGAAAAATCTCTGAAGGATTTTTTACTTCTTTCAATCCTTCCGGCCCCATTTCAAATACCCCGATTTCATTGGTTGAACCAAACCTGTTCTTTACTGCCCGTAATATCCTGTATATCGCGAAACGATCGCCCTCAAAATACAGCACCGTATCAACGATATGCTCTAAGACGCGCGGGCCGGCCAATGTACCTTCTTTTGTAACATGGCCGATAATGAAAATTGATGTGCCGGTAGTCTTGGCCAACTGCGTAAGGATCCCCGCACATTCCCTTACCTGGCTTACACTTCCAGCTGAAGAGCTGATCGAAGAATCAAAAATAACCTGTATAGAATCAATCACTACTACCTGGGGCTTGAGCTTCTTAATGTATTCAACAACTAAAGATAAATCCGTTTGATTTACAATATACAAATTGTCTGACCCGGATTCACCTAAACGCTTTGCGCGCAGCTTAGTCTGGACTACAGATTCTTCGCCGCTTACGTAAAGCACCCCTATACCCTGTTTAGTCAGATGATTTGAAACCTGCAGGGAAATCGTGGATTTTCCTACCCCCGGATCTCCTCCAATTAGAATCACTGACCCCTTGACGATCCCGCCGCCTAAAACCCGGTCCAACTCACGAATGTTGGTCCTTAACCTATCCTCATCCCTGGCTACTACATCTTTTAGGAGTACCGGCCCATCTTTATACAGAGAAACCCTGTCCTTGCTTCCGGAAGAAGGGGCGATATAATCCTCTTCGCTAAAAGAATTCCAGCTATTGCAATCTGGGCACCTGCCTAGCCATTTTGGAGACTGATAGCCGCAACTGGCGCAACTAAATATCGATTTGGTTTTCATTAATATTAAAGAGCCCCAAAAACCTCTTTCTTGGTAATAAAGGCGCTGGCTGTATCTTTGGTAATTAATCCGCGCCTGAATAAATCCATTAAAGAACTATCCATTGTATGCATACCAAATTCCGCTCCTGATTCCAAATAACTGTAAATCTGTTCGGTACGCGCCTTTCTAATAAGGTTCCTTATTGCCGGGGTAAACATCAATACCTCTGTTGCCAAAACCCTTCCTTTTCCATCGGCACGCGGAAGAAGATACTGGCAAACAATACACTCCAAAGACGTAGCTAACTGAATGCGTATCTGCATCTGCTGCTCTACGGGGAAGATATCAATCAGCCTATTAATGCATTCAATGCTACTGGTAGTATGCAGAGTAGAAAATACCAATTGGCCTTCCTCCGCGGCAGTAATCGCCTGAGAAATAGAATCCAAATCCCTCATCTCACCCATTAAGACAATATCGGCATCCTGACGCAAAGTACTTCTAATGGCATCAGAAAAAGACAGGGTATCTAAACCAACATCCCTCTGGCAAATTAAGCTGTTTTTACTTGTATATATATATTCGATTGGGTTTTCAATACTGATGATTACGCTCTCTCTTCTCCTGTTTATGCTTTCAATAATTGAGGCCAAAGTAGTGGATTTACCGCTATCTACCGGGCCAGAAACAATAACCAAGCCATTCTTCTTGTTCACGACATTATGCAGGATAGATGGCAGCCCCAATTCATCCAATGATCTTACTTCACTGCCGATAATCTTAGCCACAATCGCAAGATGCCCTTTATCAAAGAAAACATTCATTCTAAAACGCCGGTTTTCCTGAGGCAAGGTGTAAGCGAAATCCAGCTCAAGATCTTTATAGAGAGCGGATTTTTGTTTTTCGTTTATAATGGAAAAAACAATTTTTTCTATGTCCTCTTCCGAGATAGGCACCACATCCATATGCAAAACCTTGCCATCCACCCTGCAAACAGGCATACATCCAACTGCTAAATGCACGCTAGTTGCTTCTCTTCTGATTGCGCTGGTCAAAAGTACATCCAGGTCTACTTTCTCAACATATGTGCCTATTTTTTCCTGGCCGTTTTCGTCTATCTCATCGAAGGAAATTCCGTAAACATATTTATCATCACTGGATTTCTGCGACCGCACTACCTTGCCGATAAATTTTATCGGGGCTTCTAAAAACGGAAGGGGCATTTCACCCTGTATAGCTGTGCCTATTTTCATTACATCCTTACTTTCAATTGCAAAACCATTTACACTGATATCCCGGACCTCGGCGCCAAATACCGCATTAACATTATCGCCTATAAAAGAATACTTGAGCAAATAATCACATTCTTTTCTTCTGGTCGATCTTTTATTCATGAAATTCTTAAACATTAAAACCTCCTAATTAAAACAGCTACTTTCTCTCTTTAGTCTTAATAAACAGTTTCCAGGGGTTTTTACGTATATCGACAACCAGGGCTTCCAGTTGATCATAAAGTGTGTCATCATAGATAAGTTTACCTAATGACCCCTCTTTGTTTTTTATCTTAGAAATGCCGTCATCCAAATTGCGCAAAATATTCTCAGCATTCCTGAATAACTGATGTATGGGTAAAGGATCGATCCCAACCAGGCATTCATTGGCCTTAAGAAAATAAGCATAATCATTACCCGGCATTATCTCCACGTATTTTTCACCCAATAGCCCCAGGGTATTAACCCAAACAGTAGAATCGACAGGGATTTTAATGTTATTCCTGATCCAAACGCCCAAATTTACATTCGAACGATTTTCCTCTGGGATAAACTCCAGTTTGATTTTCTTTACTTCCCCCACATCCACTCCGGCGAAACGCACCGGTGCGCCAACCTTTATTCCATTTACAAAATTAAAGCTCAAATTTATATGATAGCCTGAGCTCCAGGTTTTAAAACCACCGATCGATAGAATAAAAATAATCAGGATCACCAGTCCTATAAAGACAAAAATACCCACCTTTAACTCTAATTTAGTTTTACCAAATATCATCTAAACCTCCTTGTACAGAAAGTACACACCGGCCAATCCAATTAGGCCGGGTGTTAGCTTACAAAAACACACCCGCGCAACTTTCGCCACTAGGCGAACAATGGCCAAATTCCTATCTGGGCCAGGTGTCGCGCTAAGCGCGGCGTGGTTTATTTAAAATTATCAACCGCCTCGGTTATTGGCCCCTTAGCAAGCCCATTGATAAACTGGTGCACAACAGTATTCTTGGACTCCCGGATTTCTTTAGGAGTACCTTCCAAGATTATTTTACCTTTATACATCATCGCAATCTTATCGGCAATATGATAGGCGCTTTTCATATCATGAGTAACAACGATTGAAGTAACTTTTAATTTATCATGTAAAGAACGAATGAGCTCATTAATACTATCTGCAGCTATTGGATCTATGCCTGTAGTCGGTTCATCATAAAGTATGATCTCCGGCCGTATACAGATTGCCCGTGCCAGGGCCACGCGCTTTTTCATACCCCCGCTTAATTCCGAAGGCATAAGATTTCCGATGCCCCCCAGGCCTACCAATGCCAAAGATTCTTCCACTCTTTCCGATAATTCTTTTTGGTTGATATGCGTATGCTCGATAAGGCTAAAACCTACATTATCGGCAACGTTCATAGAATCAAAAAGGGCTCCCCCCTGAAACACCATGCTGATTTTAGAACGCAAGGCGCTTAATTCCAACTCATTTAAAGCAGCCACTTCTTTTTGATTTACCAAGACCTTGCCCCGGTCAGGTTTTAAAAGTCCTACAATGTGCTTAAGTAAAACGGATTTCCCGCATCCGCTTCTTCCGATAATTACACAGGTTTGTCCTTTGCTGATACTCAAGTTTAAATCATTCAATACCGGTGAGTTATTGAATTTTTTATTTAGTTTCTGGATCTCAATAATCATTTAAGGAAAAATAAAATAGAATAAAGCGGTAAAGAAGCAATCCGCGGCAATAATCATAATAAAAGTAAAGACTACCGAACGCGTTGTTGCCCTGCCTACCCCCGCTGCCCCACCTTCAACGTTAAAACCTTCATAGCAACTTATTAGCGCAATAAGCATCCCAAAAATCCAGGATTTGAATAAACCGGTGAATAAATCTTTATAAAGTAATGAAGAAAAGGTAACATGCATATACATGCTGCTGGTAATGCCTAATTTTATTGTGCAGATAAAATAGCTCCCCAGGATACCGATAATATTAGCATACAAAGTTAAAATAGGAAGCATAACTCCTAAAGCGACAAAACGCGGAACCACTAAATATTTTACAGGATTAGTAGCCAAGGTCTCCAAGGCATCAATCTGCTCCGTTACCTGCATGGAGCCTAACTCCGCGGTGTTTGATGCCCCGACCCTGCCCGCTACTATCAAGGCAGTGATTACGGGTCCGAGTTCACGCACGATAGATAAAGCTACAAGGCTGGCAATATACAACTCTGAACCAATACGCTGCATGAAATAAGCGGTCTGTAAAGCAAAGATAAAACCGATAAATAAGGCGACTAACGAAACAATCGGGAAGCTGTCATATCCTGCTTTCTTAGCCTGTTCAATTATGCGGCCATACTTATAGGGCGGCTTAAATGTCAAATACACAGTCTGCCCGGCCAGGTTAGTTAAGCCGCCAAAAAAGTACATAAAAGAAAGTACCTTGCGGCCTAAATCCATAAAAAATAAAGTAAACATTATTCGAAAATAAGCTCTTCGTTCCTACGCGTTACCTTGATTGAAGAACCCTCCTTGTATTTCTTGGAAATAATCTCCTGAGCCAAAGAATCCTCCAGGTATCTCTGAATAGTCCTTTTCAATGGCCGTGCGCCAAAAACAGGGTCAAATCCTTTTTCGATTAAGAAATCTTTGGCCTCCCGGCTCACCTCTAAAGATATCTTCTGATCCTTTAACCTTTCGACTACATAACCGATCTCAATATCAATGATCCGCACCAGGTCCTCTTTAACCAACTGCCGAAAAACTATAATATCATCAATCCGGTTTAAGAACTCAGGTTTAAAAGCATGCTTGACTGCCTCAAGTAGTTTTTCTTTCATATCCTGATACGTAACCTCTTCTTTTTGGGTCTTAAAACCAAGGGAGCCGGTCTTGCGGATCAACTCTGCGCCAATGTTAGAGGTCATAATAATAATTGTATTCTTAAAATCCACCTTACGGCCAAAGCTATCCGTGAGCCGGCCTTCTTCAAAAACCTGCAACAGTAAATTAAAAACATCAGGGTGGGCTTTTTCAATCTCATCCAAAAGTATGACCGCATAAGGCCTGCGCCGCACGCGCTCAGTAAGCTGACCGCCCTCTTCATATCCTACATATCCGGGAGGTGCGCCAATGAGCCTTGAAAGATTAAATTTCTCCATATATTCCGACATATCCAGCTGCAACAAGGCATCTTCGTCGCCAAACATAAACTCCGCTAATGCCCGAGCCAAGAGAGTTTTTCCTACGCCGGTAGGACCTAAAAATACGAATGAACCTATAGGCCGCCTTGGATCTTTAATCCCGGCGCGCGAACGCCTCACCGCATGCGCAATAGCTTCAATAGCTTCATTCTGGCCGACTACACGTTTATGCAATTCTTCCTCGATCTTAAGCAGCTTTTCGCTTTCTTTTTCTTCCAGCCTGAAAGCAGGAATTCCCGTCCATTGGGCCACAATCTTGGCGATATCCTCAGCTGTAACCTCCGGGCGCATCTTATCTTTTGCCTGCCCCCACTCTTTATTCAATTTTTCCAGTTCCTGGCGGGCAATACGCTCTTGGTCCCTTAAAGAAGCAGCCTTTTCAAAATCCTGGCTCTTGATGTAAGACTCTTTTTCTTTCCTTAATGACTCAACATTGGCCTCCAGTTTCTTGATCTCCGGAGGGACAATCAAAACATTCAAGCGGGCATGTGAACCTGCCTCATCGATCAGATCAATGGCCTTGTCCGGCATGAACCTTCCGGAGATATAACGGTCAGACAATCTTGCCGCAGCTTCTAAGGCCTCATCTCTGAAAGAGACCCGGTGATGCGCTTCATATTTATCGCGCAGGCCTTTTAAAATCTCAACGGTCTGTTCAACCGTCGGAGGCTCAACCATGATCGTCTGAAACCTGCGTTCTAAAGCAGCGTCCTTTTCGATATATTTACGGTATTCATCCAGGGTAGTTGCTCCGATACACTGCATCTCCCCGCGGGAAAGCGCCGGTTTCATAATATTTGAAGCGTCAATTGCGCCTTCGGCAGCCCCTGCCCCTACCAAGGTATGCAATTCGTCAATAAAAATAATGACATCCTGCGAACGCTTGATCTCCTCCATGATCGCCTTGATTCTTTCCTCAAACTGGCCACGGTATTTTGTCCCGGCGACCATTAACGCTAAATCTAAAACTACGATGCGCTTGCCCCTTAAAACCTCGGGTATATTCCCAAGTATAATCAACTGGGCCAAGCCTTCAACAATAGCAGTCTTGCCTACCCCTGCCTCGCCCAAAAGCACAGGATTATTCTTAGTGCGCCGGCTTAAAATCTGAACTACCCGCTCAATTTCATGCACACGGTCTATTACCGGATCTAATTTATTCTCACGGGCCAAAGCTGTAAGATCCCTGCCAAAGGCATCTAAAGCTGGAGTTTTTGTTTTTGACTGAGCTCCGCCACCCTGATTCATTCCCGGCAAGGCAGAACCTAAAAGCCCCATCACTTCATTACGCACAGAGTTTAAATCCATGCCTAAATTTAACAACACCTGAGAAGCAATGCCTTCGCCTTCACGGATAAGCCCGAGCAAAAGATGCTCGGTACCGATATAATTATGCCCCAAGGAACGGGCCTCTTCAGCCGCCAGTTCCAGGGCTTTTTTGGCTCGCGGGGTAAACGGAATATCTCCGATGATCTGGGTAGTCGGACCGGGTTGTACCAGTTTCTCTATCTCCAGCCTGATATTCTCAAGCGAAACATCAAGCTTTTGCAATACCGCGGCAGCCACGCCTTCACCCTCCCGTATCAAACCAAGTAGTATATGTTCAGTACCGATATAGTCGTGGTTAAAACGCCTGGCCTCTTCCTTTGCTAAAATAATTACCTTTCTTGCCCTCTCTGTAAAACGATTAAACATGATTTCTCCTCAATTATAATAGGTTTAGTTTCTTGCGAATAAGCTGTGCCCTTTTTAAATCCCTTTCATCAGACGAAAGTTTCTTGTTTTCCAGTTTCTGCAAATGAGCTGGCTGGGTAATGATAAAGAGTTCATTGATTGTGCGGCGGTCAATATCTTTAATCATACCCAAATCGCTGCCCAGCCTAACCATAGACAACAATTCAATTGTCTCCTGGCTGGTAATAATGCGGGCGCTTTTCAAAATACCCAGAGAACGATTAATCCTATCCTCTAAAACCTCTTTGTTTTTGGAGAGCAGTATCTGGCGCGCCTGGGTCTCCTGCTCGATGATCTGGCGGATAAGCCCGTTAATGTTTTCAATTATCTCGTCTTCTCCATGCCCTAATGAAACCTGGTTGGAAATTTGAAAGAAGTTCCCGCTGGCCTGCGTACCCTCCCCATAAAGGCCGCGGGTAGTAAAGCTTAATTTGGCAATCGCCGCCAATACCCGTTCAATCTGCCTGCTCATTACTAAAGCAGGCAAGTGGAGCATGACCGAACCGCGCATACCGGTTCCTGTATTGGTAGGGCAGGCAGTAAGGTAACCAAAATCATCTAAATACGCATAATCCAAAAGTCCGGCCAGGGCATCATCCAGGCGGTTAATAATATCCCTGGCTTCAAAAAGATTAAACCCTGACTGCATCAATTGGATACGCAGGTGATCTTCCTCGTTAATCATCACCGCGATTATCTCTTCATCATCAACCAACAATGCCTTATAATCCGTCTTCTGAGAATGCTCAATTGACATAAGATGCCTCTCCACCAAGAACTGCTTGTCAATTGCATCTAAATCCGCCAGTTTAAAAAGCGTGGAGCTCTTAAGCATATCTATTTTTAAGGCGGCATCACTGATCTTTGCCAAAACCTCCTCAAGCTGTATTTTACTGGCCCAGTGCGGAAAAGGATATTTGTTAAGATTCCTGGCCAGGCGTATTCTGCTTGAAATAACAATATCAGAGTTTGGACCTGTGCCTTTTAGCCATTCACTGGTATGATTTAATAAATCATCAATCTTCATTTTAACTTTCTTTTACTCCGCTCCCCTGCTCTGACGAGAGTTTCTTGATTTGATCGCGCAAGCGCGCTGCCTCTTCAAAATCCTCCCTCTGAATTGCTTTCTGCATCCCTGCTTTCAGACCTTCCAGATCCATCTTTTTCCTTCCGGGCTTTGAGATGACCTTCTCTTTAATAAGCGGCGATTTACCAACATGCTGATTTGAACCATGGATTCTTTTTAACAAAGGAGCCAGGTATTTACGGAAGGCATTATAGCAACCACCGCAACCCAATCTGCCAATCTTCTTGAAATCCGCGTAGGTTAAATTGCAATTAGGGCATTTCACAGCAACATTTTCTTCATCTTTATCCGGTTTCTCAAAATCAGCCATACCCGCCAAAAGGTCGCTTAAGCCAAACTGCTGCTCCATAGCTGCGCTCTTATTCCTTGCGCAATCCTCGCACAGATGCAGTTCATTCATCTGCTCATCAATAATTTCAGTAAGATGCACAGTAGCCGGATTTTTTTTACAAATATCACAAAGCATATTAATATTTTATTCCTTCTTTAAGGGTAAGCTGCCTAAACTTCTTCATTAACACCAAAGTAAGCTTTCCGGGTTTGCCTGTCCCGATAACCCTGCCGTCCACCTTAACAACAGGAATAATCTCTGCGGCTGTACCGGTCAAGAAACATTCATCGGAAATATAAACTTCATGCCTGGTAATCACATGCTCATGCGTTGGGATCTTGCTCTTGCGGGCAATCTCCAAAACTGAATCCCGGGTAATCCCGCGTAAAGTCCCCATGCACTGCGGAGGAGTATAAAAATGCCCATTCTTAACCACAAAGATATTATCGCCGGTGCACTCGGCCACATAACCTAATGAATCAAGCATAATTGCTTCATCAGAGCCGCAATTAGCTGCCTCGATTTTAGCCAGAATATTGTTCAGATAGTTCAAAGACTTGATCTGAGGATTAAGCGCCTCAGGTAAATTACGCACCGTAGGCACAGTAACAATACTTAACCCTTCACGATAAAGTTTTTCCGGATATAAGGCAATCTTATCCGCGATGATAATTATTGTAGCCCCCTTATAGCACTTGCGCACATCAAGCCCCAAGTCTCCTTCTCCGCGCGTAACTATAAGTCGGATATAAGCATTATCCAATTTATTGGCTTTAACCGTCTGCAGCACCGCCCTGATCAACTGTTCCCTGGTTAAAGGAATTTTTAACATAATGCTTTGCGCAGACTCGAAAAGCCGGTCGATATGCTCTTTTAATTTAAACACACGGCGCCCATACGAACGGATCCCCTCAAAAACACCGTCGCCATAAAGCAGGCCGTGGTCGAAAACTGAAATCTTCGCGCTCCCTTTTTCATAGAATTTACCGTTGATATAAACCTTCATCGTAGCCCCCCTTGTGTACGAACATACACCCGCGCAATCGCCGCAGAAAGCGGCGCACCCGCCAATCATTTATGGCGGGGTGACTGACTAACGCGGGGCGTTAGTTTAAAATAACTCCGTCTTTCAAATGTATAATTTTTCCCGCTGCCCTTGCAATATCTTTATCATGAGTAACCATTAAAACAGTAATCTTTTCCCTTTGATTAAGCTCTGCAAGCAACTGCAAGATAAGCTTGCCGTTTTCCGAGTCCAGATTGCCGGTAGGCTCATCGCAAAGTAAAAGTTGCGGGCGGTTAATTAATGCCCGGCAGATAGCTACTCTCTGCTGTTCTCCTCCTGATAACGCCTGCGGCCTATGAGCAAGCCTTTGGGATAATCCCAGCCTTTCCAGGAGCTGACGGGCAAACTTTAAGTCTTTCTTCCTCCCCCACCAGCTTCTTAAAATACTCGGCAATAAAACATTCTCCAGGGCAGTCAACTCCGGTAGAAGATGAAAAAATTGAAAAACAAAACCAACTTTGCGGTTACGAAAAGTTGAACGAGCATTTTCATCTAAACCATAAATATCCACGCCTTCAAAATAAACCGAACCCTCTGTAGGATTATCCAATCCTCCCAGAATATGTAAAAGCGTAGACTTGCCTGCTCCCGAAGGTCCCTGAATTGCCAAGAATTCTCCCGCAGTAACAGAAAAATTTACATCTTTTAATATTTCAAGATTACCCGCGTTGTCACGGTAACTTTTACAAATTCCATTAACTTTAACTATACTCTTATTCATGCCGTACTGCCTCACTGGGAATTATCCTGGTAGCGTAATATGCCGGATAGATACTGGCAGCTAAAATTATCACTAAAGCAGACAATACAATCAAATTAATATCCCCTATATTGATATTAACCGGGATGCGGTCAAAATAATAAATGTCTTTCGGGATCAGTTCCCTGCCGATAATCCGGGATATAAAATCCACTACTTTATCCAGGGAAAGTGCAAGAGAAACCCCCCCGGTTAATCCCAAAATGATCCCGGCTATACCGATAGACATACCCTGAAAAACAAAAATCTGCAGGATACTCTTGGTCCTGGCGCCGACAGAACGCAAGATACCTATATCCTTAATCCGGCTCATCACCGACATAATCAAAGTACTCACAATACCAAAGGCCGCAACCACCGTAGTCATAGTTACCACGATAAACATAACTATCTTTTCCAATTTCAATGCTTCCAGAAAGTTCCTATTTGCATCTATCCAGGTGCGTGCCTGATATGGCCCGACACCGGTTAAATCCCTGTAAAGTTTTTCTTTAATATCCTCAACCTTATAAGCATTATCCACCTTAACTGCCAGGCCGCTTACCGTATCAGGCATCTTGTAGAAATCCTGCGCTCCTTTAATACCAGTTAAAATCAGGCTGGAATCATAAAGATACATCCCGCTGTTAAAAATTCCCTTGATGCGAAAATCAGTTTTAGTAAGAGTAGCCGGAGAAACCAGGCTGACCTTATCCCCTATCCCTAAGCCTAAGCGTAAAGCAAACTCCTGGCCTACCGCAACTTCATTACCGGAAAAATCATAACTTCCCAATTTCAAATATTCATTAATATTAGATGTCTCTGCCTGAAGCTGCGGATCAATACCGCGCACCTCCACCCCAAAGATTGATTTATTATTCTTTACCAGTGCCTGGCCATCAATAAACGGAGACGCGCCTTTAACATAAGAAATGGCCTTTAATTTATCGATTACCTTATAGGGCTCTTTTGAGCCGCCATAGAATTCAAGGGAGAGATGCGCGTTAGTACCGACCATCTTATCTTCAAGGAAACGGTCAAAACCACTCATCACTGAAATTACCACGATTAACACCATCACTCCGATAGCAATGCCGATCATAGAAATAAGAGCGGTCATAGAAATAATCTTCTCTTTCCTGCCTGCTCTCAAATACCTCTGGCTAAGCCATAACTCCGAAAGCATCCTACTCCTCTTCCTTAACCTCTTCTTGTTTTCTCAACAGAGGAAACAAAATCACATCCCTAATTGATGGCTGGCCTGTAAACAGCATAACTAACCTGTCAATGCCTATACCTAGCCCTCCTGCCGGAGGCATGCCATGTTCTAAGGCTAAAAGATAGTCATCATCCACGCTTTTTTGGCTTCGACTATCGGAAGACGAACCATCGTTCTCTAATTGGTTATCCTCAGCATTAAGATCTTTTATCTCTTCCTCAAAACGCTTGCGTTGCTCCAGTGGGTCATTTAACTCGGAATAAGCATTGGCAATTTCCATGCCTGCCACATAAAGTTCAAACCTTTCGGAAACCAAAGGATTATCTTTTCTTACCTTAGCCAGAGGGCAAAGGCTGGTAAAATAATCCGTGATAAATACCGGGTTAACCTGCAGCCCCTCCTCTAACGTATCTTCAATAATCTTATTTATCTGCGAACGGCTCAAACGGTTTTTATCCCTGGCAAACCCCTTAGCCTGTAATTTTTCAAGCATTTTAGCAGGGTCGTCAAACGGCTCTATGCCAAACTTATCTTTGACTAATCCAGCAAATGACTGCCTGTTCCAGGGGGTTTTAAGGGCAATGACCTTGCCCTGATAAACCAATTCATCTTTGCCTAAAACTTCGGCTGCCACATAACAGACCAAGTCCTGGGTTAAGTTAATCATATCTTCGTAATCCGCATAGGCCTGGTAAACTTCAAGCATGGTAAACTCCGGATTATGCCGGGTAGATACCCCTTCGTTGCGGAAAGAACGATTGATCTCATAGACCCGGTCAAACCCTCCTACTAAAAGGCGCTTTAAGTACAACTCCGGGGCAATCCTTAGATATAAATCCATGCTATATTCATTATGGAATGTCTTAAATGGCCGGCCTGCCGCGCCGCCTGCGATATCATGCATCATCGGGGTCTCAACCTCCAAGAATCCTTTCTCGTCAAGGAAATTACGGATAGCCCGGATAATCTTTGCTCGTAATAAAAATACTTTTTTTACATCTTCATTGGAAAGTAAATCCAGATAACGCTGTCTATAACGCAATTCCACATCTTTTAAGCCATGCCACTTCTCGGGCAATGGCCGCAAGGCCTTAGCTAGTATTGTAAAATCCATAACCTTAACCGTAAATTCTCCGGTATGCGTCTTAAAAAGTTCACCCTGCACGCTTATAATATCGGCAATATCGAGTTGCTCAATAAGAGCGGCCTTTTCCTCTCCCACGACATCCCGCTTAAGATAAAGCTGAATCTTGCCGGTAGCATCCCGCAAGTCCATAAAATTAACTTTGCCATGGCTGCGATTAGCCGTAATCCTTCCACAGAGCACAACCTTCTTGCCTTCTTCAAAAGAAACCAAAGCTTGGCCAACAGTATCATGATCCGGTACAGCAGCAGGATACAAGGGCACTTTTTTCTCTTTAAGCGCCTCTAATTTGTTAATTCTTTGCTGGATAATCTCATCAATGTCCATAGGTTAGTAATTATATAGTATATTTGGGGTTATGTCAAAAGAAAATGGGGCAGGATATTGATTAAATCCTGCCCCATCTGGTTAGCTATCAGATACTTTTTAAGCCTGGTATTGCGAAAGTTTCTTAATCCTTTTAAGCATATTAGGATGCGTGCTTAAAAGCTCCATCATCTTATCCCCTAAATTCAAACGAATGTTTGAATTCTTGAGTAACCCCAGCTCAGAAGCATCAATTGAGCCGCTTTTATCTAAATCTAGCTGTGATAACTCCAAAACCTCTTTCCTGCCCTGGGATGGATCATTAATGAAAAATGCTTTTAATCCTTCGCTTTGCTTTAAAGATTCTTTATTCAGCCTGGCTGCTCCGTAAGCCAGCTTATAAAGGCTGGAGGCCAGGGCCTTGGGCTGATTACCTAAAAGTACCGACCCCCGGTCCGCAAAATATTCCCGGATACGCGATGCATAAAGAACCAAAAGGTTGGTCACAAAATAAAACAGAAAAGCTGCCAGGCCGATTAATACGGTATTAGCCCCCCGCTCATCACGTCTCCTGCCAAAAAATAAAAACTGCCAGGCAATACGGTACATAATCATGGGGATTACCGAGAGCAGGGTAATCGTAAGCACGTCGCGATTCTTTAAATGGCTTAATTCATGCCCTAGCACTGCCTTCAATTCCTCCTCGTTGAGCAAATTTATAATCCCGCTGGTTACACAAACCCTGCCGTCTTTTATTGAGCGGCCAAAGGCAAAAGCATTGGGGATATCGATCTGGGCGATACCAATTCTAGGCATAGGGATATTCGCGCGCATACTTAAGCTTTCCACCATCTGGAACAGGCGCGGATTATCCGCCCTTTTTATGTATTTTACATGCATACTCCACTCTACTATTTTTGGCCCCAGCATATACTGGATAAACATCATCGCGACAGAGATAATCAGATAAAAGTTAAAATCACCAGCGTGCAGGAAACCTCTGCCGATAACAACAATTAAAGCATAAATGATCCCGAATAAAAGAGTCACCAAAAGCCACATCCTTAATTGCAATGACCACATCCCCGTTTCCCCCCTATCATTGTTTTAATTAAACTGAATCATTAATAACATCGGCCTTAATAATGAATTTGTATATAGGCATAGTTTTACTATCGGTATCTACATATACATACTGGGTTATCTGTCCGGAATATCCTTTGGGGTCAAATTTTACCGCCAGGTTAGCGGTTTCTTTGGGCAAGATAACCTTTTTATCTATTTCTGAAACAGTACAACCGCAGGAAGCATGTGTACCGTTGATATTTAAATCGTCGATAGAATCATTTTTCAATAAAAAGGTGTGCTTTACAATCCCCTCCGAGGCGCGAATCTTGCCGAAATCCCAAGTATTAGTATCGGGTTCGGCAAGCTGAGCCAGCCCTACTGATAAAATAAACAAAAAACACACAGTAAATAATAAGACTTTACGCATTAACCCCTCCAGATTAAGAATAACCCTAAAATAAAAAACAAAACGGCCATAAATATTTTAATTAAACCCAAATGTTTCTTGATAAATCCCGAGAACTGTGTACTGGTTGTCCCCATAAGCGCAAAAACAAAGATCGTTATCAGCGGGACGATAAACATGACGTTGTAAAGCAAAAGATATCCCAGGGCCTGCAATTTAAAGGAGCTGGCCTTCAAAACAAAGGCTATCGTAGGCAGATACACCTGTCCGGTGCAAACTGCCTCCAGCAAAGAAACCAAAAACCCGCTGATAAAAGCGCTAGCAAGAAGCTTGCCTAATCCGGGGGAGGAATTTTGCTGTTTTTCTTGAGAACTTTTGCGGTAAAAAAAGCCTACCACCTTATGGATACGTTCTTTAACCGCCTTAGGTAACTGCAGAATAAGTTGTTCGGTTGAACCCGTCTTTTTAAATTTGATAAAATCATAAATCGCAAAAATACCGAACAGGATACTGGCTGAGCCAATAGTTATATTCAATAAATGAGTAATTGCCCAAAAACCGCGGAAACGGTAAAGGAAATTAAAAACCCCTAAACCTATGCACAGATACGTCAGGAACACAGAAAGAATAAAAGCAGTCCCGATAAAAAACAGCTCTTTCTTACGGTACCCCTGGGCTGACAGAAAAGAAATAAAGAATACAATCACCGTAAAGGCGCAGGGGTTGATCCCATCCTCAAGCCCTGCGATAATTACGGAGAGGGGAACAAAACTCTTAAAATATGCGACTGGATCAGCCGGCATTAAAAAAGATCCTGCAAGCGGCCTGCTTAAGGAATCTTTGATGAAATTACGCAGGTTAGCCTCAACTTCTCCCTGGCTATTCAAAAATTTCCCCTGCATGTAGAAAACCGGGATCTTGAATTCTACACCAGAGCCGCTTTTCTGCATTAGGCTTAAGAACAACTTATAGTTTTCCAATTCCTCCACATCCAGATAAACAAAAACAACCTTTCCCTCAAATTCCTTCTGGATAGCCGGCATTACCTGCGCCTTTATTTTCGAGCATTCATGGCAGTTAAGTGAATAAAAAATAAACAACTCCGGCATCTCTTGCTTATCAAGGGCCATGGCCCTTACAGGCAAAAACAATGTTATAAAGAAAAAACAAGCTAAGCATCTCTGTATTATTTTACGCATAGAGGTTCCTTTTACCGCTATACTCCCGATTTGCCAGACCAGCCAGAGGGATTACACGAAAAACAGTGTACGTATACTTATTCTATTTATTAAATATGCTGAATTTACCCGGGCCTAATAAAATAAGGGACAGGCAAATTGCTGCAATTATAAAGGTGTACTCAAAACCTCCGTTAGACAAGAAAAAACCTTTACCTATGTGCACCTTAATAGCAGCAGTAACAATTAAAATTAAAAGCAGAGTTGCTGCCGGTCTGACCTGCAGGCCTATAATCAGCAAGAGCCCGCCAAGCAACTCCGTATATGCAGCAATATATGCCCAGAATATTGCCGGAGTAAACCCCAAACCGGAAAGCATCCCGGAAAAAGCCTTTATCCCCGGTCCGCCGAACAAACCAAAAGATTTTTGCAGGCCGTGCGCCATAAACATAATACCCAGCCCCAATCGCAAAACCAAAATCCCCCAATTTAACATTTTGTCCCTCCTTGCCTGCCAGCAGGCCTATCTATCGATAGGCAACAAGCTTTTAATAAATTACCGGCTAATCCTATCTTATTCCTCAAGCCGGATGAACGGTAAATACACATTAAAAAATGCAATAGAGTAGGAGAAAAACCTTTCAGATTCAGGCCAAAAACACTGCCGCATGATTTATTATTTGCCATGGGGATAATAAATCCAAGATCCCGTGGGCGAAATTTATTAAGCGGAAGTTTTTTTATGCTCCTGATTATATTATCCGCTGTTTGAGCGCCTTCGGCAATAGAAAACTGCACAGCCATCCTTAAAGGATTATTTCCTTTAACAAAAAAGGCTGCATCCCCTGCACAGAAACAATCCTGTTTAAATGTCAAACATTCATCAACAACTATTCTGCCCTGCGGATTCTTTTCAACCGCTAGTTTCTGTATAAAATCAGCAGTCCTTACGCCCGGAACCCAAATTAACATAGCCCTTTCAAATACACGGCCTCCGGAAACTGCCACCCTGTTGCTCTGTATATTTTCAATAACTGAGTTCAATAAAACCTCTATCCCCATGCTTTTTAAATTATCCCGCACATAGATTTTCATCCAAAGCGGCAAAGGCCCGAGTATCCCGGGCGTCCGCTCGACAATAACAACTCTTCCGGTAAAACCGTTATTGCGGAACAGCAGCCAAAGATTAGTTGCTGCCTCTATCCCTGTATATCCGCCTCCGCAAATGATGAAATTATCAAATTTATTATCCCGAAGCGCATTTATTATAACTTTTACGTCATTTACACTATTTAAAGCATAAGCGTAGTCTTGCGCATTCTGGTTACCGAAGAAATTTGTCTGGCTGCCGCTGGAAATAAGCAAAAAATCATAAGTATAGCTGGAGCCAACGGTATAAACCTGCTTAGCTTCAAGATCAATTGAAATGACTTCTTCTTTAATAAATCTTACTTTTTTCCCCAATAGAGCTTGAATACGGTAAGTAAGCAGCTCAGGGCCCAGCCCCCTGCCTACTGCATCGGGGATCAGTGGTAAAAAATCAGTGTCCTCTTTCTTATCAAAGATCACAATGTCAAGATCAAGCCCGCACTTAGACAACTTTTTTGCCGCGCTTAATCCGGCGAAACCGGCGCCAATAATAACTATTTTATGCATATTTAAAAAAGGTAAATTCCCCGCTTGCGAAAGTGTAATTGCATAATTATATTTTATATGTTAACATATTTTTATGTTCATGAAAATAAAAATCCGCATTGAAAAAGAACTGTCCAGTTACATCAAAACCATAGACAGGCTGTATTCGCTCAATAAGCTCTCCCCTGTTCTTTTTAAAAGTATCAAGGAGTTTATTTGCCGTCCGGGTAAAAGAGTCCGCCCGATATTATTCTGCATTGGATATCTTGGTTTTTCTAAAAAAAACCCCTCCGGGACTTTACCGCAGCGCGCTATCCTTAGAATTGCTGCATGATTTCATGCTGGTTCATGACGATATCATTGATAAATCCGATACCCGCCGTGGCGCCCCCTCAATGCATGCCCTGCTGAACCGATACCTTGACCCCAGGAAGAATATTAAATTCAACGGAGAAGACTTGGCTATTGTTATAGGTGACGTGATGTACGCTATGGGCCTGGACGCCTTTTTAGCGGTTAAAGAGAACCTGCAACACAAAGAAAATGCCTTAAGAAAACTTATCTCCGCAGCTTTATACACCGGAAGCGGAGAATTTATAGAATTGCTTTTGGGAGCCAAGGCATTAGAAAAAGTTACCCAGGAAGATATTTACAAGATTTATGATTATAAAACCGCAAATTATACCTTTGCCTCACCCCTGACCATGGGCTCCACTCTTGCCGGAGCAGAAGCAGGCCAAGCGAAAAAACTCTACTCTTATGGCATGTTTCTGGGAAGAGCCTTTCAAATTAAAGACGATATCATCGGGACTTTCGGCGAAGAAAAAGATACCGGAAAATCAAACCTCACTGATATTAAAGAAGCCAAAAGAACCCTGCTTGTATGGTATGCCTTTAACCACGCCTGCAAAAAAGACAAGCTGGTAATAAAAAGGATTATGGATGGTAAATTTTCAAGCAATACCGAACTGCTAAAAATGCGCCAGATAATTTCCCGCTCGGGTGCGCTGGCATATGCAAAAGACCAGATTAAGCTTCTTTTCTCTAAAGCAAATATACAACTTGACACTTTGAAAATGGATGCGCATTATAAACAGGCGCTGGATAATTTCTCCCAAAAAATCCTTAAAATATAACTACTCTTCTCCTCCTGTGCAAATAAACTTACAGCGGCCGCTTGTAGTATCAAGAGCCAGTTCATTAGCCGGATCAATCTCTAAGGCTTTATTCATATAATAATTATATTTTTCCTTCTCCCCTCTAATCTTGGCCAATTGCGCCATGCGCACATAAACATCCGCAAAAAACGGGTCAATCTTGAGCGCCTTATCCAGGTATTCTTCAGCCTTGTCTTTATTGCCTCCGGCAATTGCAGGAGCCAAAAGATAATAACTACCCAAACCAAACAAAACAGCCGGGGAATCGGGCTGGAGTTTTTGCGCCTTATCCAGGTTTGTTTTTACCGCCAGCCCGTCTATTGCTTTAGAGAATAAACCACCATAATGCGCAAGCATGCCTTTTGATCCGGCATACATAGCATATGCTCGTGCATAATTACTCAAATCCACTTTATCCTGCCCCTGCTGAATAACTTTTGAAGCCAGCCGCACTGAACCGGTAAAATCCATTTTAAAATATTTAATATAAGCCAGGCTGATTAAGGCGGGGGCAAACAGCGGATCCTGTTTAATTACCTCAGCTAATAAACTTTCCGCTTTCTTAAGATCATGCATCCTGCGGCAAGACTCCGCAATGCCCCATTTTAACTCAACCATATCAGGATACTTATTAAACAAAGCTGTAAATACCTGATATGCAGAGTGGTCCTGATGCAGATTCAGGTAAACCAACCCTAGAACATATTGATCATCTAAAAAATCCTGGTTTTTAGCCACAGACTCCTGGGCATCCGGCAGGGTTAATCCATCCGCTTTATTATGCAAGGCCTTCCAATCCATGGGATATAATACCGAGGAATAAGTAAATAAAATTAATAATATTAAAAATGGCTTTTTCATTTTATTTGCCTTTTAAAGAACTCCCAGAAAATAATCCCCAGAGAAACCATGCTGAAGCCAAAAAGAAAGTCCTCCAGAGGTATGCTGCCGGCCCTTATGCCAAGGAAAAACTGGCTGTTATATATAACTATGCCGGATCCGGTAAGGTAACCGTTTACCAGGAATTTAAAGCCTAATATAATAACAAGGAATAGATAAAATAATTTTTGCTTGAAAATGTTAACCCTTGTCAGCCTATCAATCAAAACTGTCAGAATTACAGAGCTTGCAGCTATTAAGGTATACTCCTTCACTTGAGCCTCTCTTTAATGTATTTAAGCGCTTCCCAGGTAAATATACAGCAAAATGGGACAACTATAAAAAATAACCATTCCTCAACCGGCAGGTTAATAATATTAACTCCGAATACCCCTTCGGGATTAAAATACCAGTGCCCTCTCCAGGTAGCAAAAATATCCCAAGCGCCGAATATAACTATTAATATGCTTAAGGAAAAAACTAAAGGCTTGAAATTACGCCAAAATCTTAACGGGGGGTAAAAACTAAGCAGCAGCGGGATAATGGCAGACAACACCAGGACCATCATGTATTTAGACATCCCTTATTTTATTACTAACATGCTATCTTGGCAATCAAATTTCAGTGTTTAAATCCTTGGTTTTTAGGTTATTTGATTGTAAAATAGAGACATGTTTAACAAAAAGCTGGGGATAGGTTTTCAAGAAGCTAAGAAAATTACTAAAAAATTCGCCAAGACTTTTTATACAGCTTCTCTTTTCTTGCCCGAAGAAAAGAAATACGCCAGCTATGCTGTATATGCTATTTGCCGTTTAAGCGATGAAGCGGTGGATGATTTGACTTGTTCGGACAAGGAAAAAAGCTTGCAAAGATTAGAATCAAAAATATCCGCTTCTTACACCGAAAAACATTTTGAAGAACCGCTACTGGCAGCCTTTAGCCAAACAGTTAATAAATATAAAATCCCCGGCGAATACTTTGCATCCTTGATTAAAGGGATGCGCATGGACTTAGAGTTAAAACGTTATGCAAGTTTTACTTTGCTTTATGAATACTGTTACAGGGTAGCCGGAGTCGTTGGCCTGATTATGCTGAAGATTTTCGGGTACAAAAACAGCTCCGCTGAAGAAAATGCCATAAAACTGGGAGTTGCCATGCAGCTAACCAACATCCTGCGCGATATAAATGAAGACCTTGGCCGGGGCAGGATTTACCTGCCCCTGGATGAAATGGCCAAGTTCAACATTACCGAACAGCAATTATCCGAAGGCAAGATCAACAAAAACCTTAAAGATTTCTTGCGTTTCCAAATCAGCCGTTGCCGGAAATTTTACAGCGATTCCCTGGAAGGGGTCAAACTCATTAATAGCCCTTTTTGCAGATTTGTAGTATTATGCATGAAGGAGATTTATGCCGGTATATTGGAAAAAATCGAAGAAAACAATTATAACGTTTTCACTGTCCGCGCACACGTGAGTAAATTAAGAAAAATCATGATTATACTTAAAATATTGCTGGAGCGTAAATATTTATGAAGATAAACCTGGCAAAATCAGCGGGGTTTTGTTTCGGGGTCAAAAGAGCAATCAATATCGCCATGGAGACCGCAAAAACCAATCAACCGGTACTTATGCTCGGGGATATTGTGCATAATGAAGATGTGGTAAAAAAAATCCAGAATTCGGGGGTAAGAAAGACCAAACGCCTTTGCCAGGGCAAAGGGAAAACACTGTTGATCCGTGCGCATGGCTGTTCAAAAAAGATACTGCAAAGAGCTAAAAAGTCGGGCTACTTGATTATTGATGCAACATGCCCTATGGTAAAAGAGATCCATGCAATTGTCAAAAACCTGGAAAACCGGGGTTTCAGAATAATTGTAATCGGAGATAAATCTCATGATGAAGTTAAGGGGATTGTCGGGCAGCTTAAGACCAAAGCAATAATTATCGATAATTTGAGCAATATTCCTTTTAAGAAAATAAGCTCTATCAAAAAAGCAGGGGTAGTTGTGCAATCAACTCAAAATCTGGATAAGGTAGAAGAAATAATCAGTATTCTAAGGAAAAATATAAGCAAACTTGAATTTCATAATACCATCTGCAGACCAACCAGGTCAAAACAAGACGAAATTAAGGTTATGCCGCTGAAAAATGATGTAATGATTATTATCGGCTCTAAGACAAGCGCTAACACTAAAAGGATTTATGAGATATCCAAATCTTTAAATAAAAGAAGCTACTGGGTAAATTCAAGCAACCAAATTAAGGATAGCTGGCTGGCTAAAGCTAAAAATACGGGGATAACCGCAGGGGCCTCTACTCCCGAATCAACAATCCAGGAGGTTGTTCAAAAGATTAAGGCACTTTGCGCCGTTTAATTAAATCCGCAACTATACGGGATCCGGCGATAACTACCGGCAGCCCGCCTCCGGGTTGCGTACTTGCTCCTACGTAATACAAATTCTTTATTTTTGAATCAAAATTAGCCGGCCGAAAGAAAGCGCTCTGGGTTAAATTATGCGCCAGGCCAAAAGTCGCTCCATATTTAATATTATACCAACCGATAAAATCTTTAGGGTAAAAACGGTGCTCAACTTCTATTAATTCATCAAGGTTACACCCGCATAAACTATTTATTTTATCGAAAACCAGTTTTCTTATCCTGCCTTCATGTTTTGCTAAATCATCTCTGGACTTCATTAAATTGGCAACAGGTATCAATAAATATATGATATCCTTTCCGGAAGGAGCCAAAGAAGGGTCGGTTACAGTAGGCACATGCACATAAAAAGATGGGTCTTCCGGTATTGTTTTATCTTTGAATATCTGATTCAAATTCTTATTTAAATCTTTGCTAAAGAATAAATTATGATGCGCAAGTTTATTAAGCTTGTTCTTTAACCCTAAATAAATCAAATAAGTCGAGCAGGAATATTTAAATTCGGGAATCTTGCGCTTAAGTAAATCTGTCTGGGCATAAGCATAATCAGCATTAACTACCGCATAATCGGGGTTAATAAAGCATCCGCCTGCCTTAAGCGAAATCTGCCTGCCTGTTCCAGTAATACCTTCTATCGGATAATTATAATTTATCTTTGCACCGAATTTCTTAGCCAGCTTTTCCAAGGCCAAAGGTATCTGGTACATCCCGCCCATAGGATGGGCAATTTTCTGCACATGGTCAGTGTAAGTAATTACGCTGTAGAATGCCGGCGCCTGAAATGGGGAAACCCCCATAAACATAGCCTCAAATGTAAAAGCATAACAAAGTTTATCGCTCTTAAAATATTTACGGGCAAGCTGCCAATATGACTCTAAAACGCGGATTTTGCCTGCCAGGCCCCAATAATAAGGATTTGCTAAAGATTTACAGGTTACGCATTTATAAAGCAACGGCCTGATTACGTTATATATCCTGGTAGTCTCCCGAATAAACTTGTCGAATTGTTTAGCAGCTCCCGACTCTATCCGCTCCAATTCCTCTTTTGTACGGCTGCTGTCCCGATGCACGGTAAGTGCTTCTCCGTCGGAGTAAATAATCTTATAACTCGGGTCAATAATACGTAAATCCAGATAATCATTAAGTGATTCTCCGCAATAAGAAAAGACTTCCTCAAAGAAATCCGGCATAAGTACAAACGAAGGCCCCATGTCAAATTTAAACCCCGCGTCTTCAAGCAGGTGGTTACGTCCGCCACATTCAGGGAGTTTTTCAAAAACCTCAACATCATGGCCATCATGCGCCAGGCGGGCAGCTGTTGCCAATCCGCCTACGCCAGCGCCAACGATTACAACTTTTTTAGACATCTCCGCCCTTTCGTTTATTAAAAAACAATGGTTTTGTTCTCATGCCTGATGATACGGTAATCAATATAGCTTAAAATAGCGTTAGCTAAAGCCTTTTTCTCCAGGTTCCTTCCTTTTCTTATAAGGGACTGCCGGTTATCCTTATGTGAAACATGCTCTACCTCCTGGGAAATAATCGGGCCTTCATCCAGTTTATCGTTTACAAAATGAGCGGTTGCCCCGATAACCTTAACCCCCTGTTTAAGTGCCTGGCCAAAAGGATCAGCTCCCTTGAAAGCAGGCAAGAACCCATGATGGATATTGATTATATCTTTATTGTATTTTCTCAGGAATTCAGGCGAAAGCACCAGCATATACCGTGCCAAAACCAGAAAATCAGTAGAATCAAGCGCATAAGACAATAATTCTGCCTCCCGCCTGTTCTCTTTACTGGCAGGGACATAATGAAACGGAATGTTATGCTGGCTTAACAACTTGCGGTGTTTTTCATTATTGCTTAAAACAAAGGGTATTTTAACATTAAGCTCCCCTGACATGCAAAGATACAGCAAGTCTATCAAACAATGGTCATCTTCGGATACGAATATCCCCATGCGTAAGGTTTGCGACTTATCAATAATCTTCCACTGCGCAGAGAATTCCCTGCCTGTAGCTGAAAATTCCTCCGTTAAAAAATCTTTATTATGCTGCTCTTTAGTTAAAATAAACTCAACCCGCATAAAGAAATACCCACCCTCCGGATCAGTGCTATACTGATCAGCAGCAACTATATTACCTCCATGTTTTAGAATAAAATCAGAGATCCGGGCAACAATCCCTTTCTGATCCAGGCATTGAAATAATAGAATAAATTTACGCATATGCCCTCCGTAATTAAATTATACCCCTGATTAACTGCGAGTTAACTCAACAATCTTTTTTTCTATCAATATTTTGTGTTTTTGCTCTTCAGTAATCAAAAGCGAAAGCAGTTCTGTCAGGTTTGGATGTTGCGACAATATCTCCTGGTATGTCTCTATCGCATCCTCTTCTTTTGATAAGGCTATTTTTAAAACTTCAAGATCGACCATAGTTAACCTCCTTTAAGGCATGTATATCTACATGTTTATTGGTTAAATTATAACATAAAGATAGTTTAAAAGAATCAGTTTATATTATATAAAACCGCACAGTAATAATTACTTGTTTTTAGGGGAATTTTATAACGGACTACGGGAGCGGGATATTTAAACAGGACTCTGTCTCTGTAACAAGTTCGCAGATTAATTCTTTAACTGAGATTATTTTATTAATCCTATAGGCATTGCTGCCACACATGGCAAATCCTTTATTCAAATCTCCCCGGTAAGCATTCAACAGCGCCTTGGCAATACAATAATTAACTTTCTGAGCATCACAGGTATACAAGCATTTATACTCGCAACCGAAAGCTACATGTGCTCCTTCGGTAACCTTCTTCACAAATTCATTACTGATAACCCTCCCCGGCATCCCTACCGGGCTCTGGATAACTATAATGTCCTCTTTTTTAGCTGCAATATAAGCCTCTTTATATTGCAAAGATACATCACATTCATGAGTACAAACAAAACGCGTAGCCATTTGCACCCCGCTGGCGCCTAAACGCATAACCCTGGCAATATCTTTACCATCAAAAATTCCTCCAGCGGCAATCACGGGAATACGCGTTTTGTCATTTTCAAAAGTGCGTGTAACCGCTAATACCTCGGTCAGGATCTTGTCCAAGGAAAAATGCTCTTCATCAGCAAGCTCAGCCAAACTATAACCCAGATGCCCACCGGCAAGCGGCCCTTCAATAATAATAGCATCAGGTAAACGTTTATACCTCCTGGACCAGGTACTGCAAATAATCTGCGCTGCCCGGCTAGAAGAAATAATCGGGATAAGCTTAGTCTTTTTATTCTTAATCAAAGATGGCAAGCGTAACGGCAGTCCGGCCCCGGAAATAATCACATCCACAGATTCAGCTTGGGCCGCCTCCACTAACTCATCATAGTTAGTAAGTACGCACATAATATTTACGCCGAACGGATTTTTTGTCATGCGCCTAGTCTCTCGGATGATATTTGTTAGTTCCGCGCGCGAACGCATCTTGTAATCACGTTGCTCATTGTCACATTCTTCTCCCAACCCCACTGCGGCAATCACCCCAAGCGCCCCCTCATTGGAAACAGCCGAAACCAATGAAGATGAAGATACACGCACCCCCATTCCGCCCTGAATAATAGGTATCTCTATTCTTAAACTACCTAACGATAAACCCCCAAACTCAACCTTCATAGGATTGCTTTCTGCGGACTAAACCCTGCTTTAAAGAATTAACTGGTGTGCAACTTTCTGCGGAAATAAAAACCATAAAGGTTAATTGTCTTGCCCTTTACGGCTACAAGATTTACTAAACTTTATATTATCTCTTTGATTTGATTATACCACGTATTTGAAAAACTGCTGGGATTATTTTATAATTCATACACCAACGCAACTTGCTCAACAATTATAGAATATTTACCATCTCTCCCAATGCATGTTTTCCCGTTTAAACTTATCCTTCGGTTTATCTTCAGACGTAGGATATCCGATAGGAATAACATTAAGGGGGATAACGCTTTCCGGGATATTAAGCTGTTTCCGAACAAAATCCATCCTATTCTTATCCGGATAGACCCCTGTCCATACAGCTCCAAGCCCCAAGGCCTCCGCAGCCAATAGGATATTTTCTCCGGCGCAAGTGCTGTCAATAATGGCAAATTCGGTTTTGCCCTGAAGTGCCTTTTCCGGTATTGCACAAACGATTATTGCGGCGCCGGCCTTATCCAGCATCTTAGCATAAGGCAATACCTTTGCGAGTGCATCAAGACCACCGCGATCCGTAACTATTATAAACGACCAGGGCTGCATATTAACCGCTGTCGGAGCCGCCATTGCCGCTTTGGCAATAGCGATAAGATCATCTTGCGACACTTTCTCGCCGGTAAAATGGCGCACGCTCCTGCGATTGTAAATAACAGTTAAGGCATCCGGAAAGGATTTTTCATTCTGCGCAAAAATGGCATTACATGAAATAACCATAAACAATACAATTAAACTAACCCTCGTAATTTTCATATTAGGTTCCCCCTGATTAGCAAAACAGATGAGTCCTGCGTAAATACTGGCCCCGCTATTAGACGGATTTCGTAACTGGAGCTTGAAGAATAATAAAGAAATTAAACGATAAATGGCCGCAGTTCGCTAGGTTATTTTTTTGCTTACTTAGGAGAAAGTGGAGTATTTCTCGCACATCCTGTTTCATTTGATCCATATCAATATGAAGCTGTTTGCTGATAATCCTTTCGGTATCTGCTTCTGTCGTAGTAATCCTAAGAAGCTCTTCTTGTTTTCTTATGCGCTCGGCAGTTTCTCTCTTTAACTCCAGCCATCTCCGCCAAGCGAATACGGCTAAACCGATGCTTAAAGTTAGAAGGGTTGTAACAACTTCATCGACATAGAGTATCTTGTCAGGATACTTCTGTAGAAATTCTACAATTAAACCAAATACATTAAAGAAATATGAAAGGACAAGCGAAAGAATAACAGCAGCAATAAGTAAAATTAGATCCCTGAATGCCTTAGGGGGATGAAGCTCTATATTATTTCTGGTTTTTTGTACGCCAGTCATTTTACTCCCCCTTGTTGAAGAAATTTCAAGCCAATGGATGGCAAAAGGGACAGGACAATATGCCAGGATTAATTACTGCTATTTAGCTAGTTTACGATATCCAATAAATATAAGCACTATAAAAGCAGCTAACAATGATAAGAACCTCATCCAATCTTGGAGCTCAGACCAATAAAACATATAGCCTTCGGTCAAAGAAAAAATCCCCCCAAACATAAGGCCCGTTCCGATTGCTTGAATAGAAATGATTGCTCCGGCAATTATGCAAGCTATGCCTACGGGAACAGCTACGAAGAAAAGATTTCTCTGAAAAGTTTTTTCTTTTTCGCGCCAAACCCTATCCCTCTCCTGTCTTTCTTTGTCTATCTGTACCCTTTCTTCAGGAGTGGCCTTATCGTAACGCTGATAGGAATAGGAATCATAACGATCCTGCCATTTAGGCATAGGGCTGAATGTGCTAACCCCATAATGAACTAACATAGGTAAAATTATTGCAATACCAAATCCTAGGGCAAATTTCTTTGCGAGCATTTTTTCCTCCTTTTTATATATTCTACTACTGGCAAAAAATCATTGCAACTTATTTATATGCTAGCGCTTCCTAAATTACTCATTTTTCTATCCAGTCGATAGCATCATTATAATTCTCAAACACTTTAACTTTATTCCCTGTCTTGATTTTCCTACCTTGAGACCATAGCTTATACCATTCTTTAGATAAACCGGCCTTAACCACAATAGCCGACTTTCCATTTCCAATTTTTTCCTCATTGCTTATATGAAATGACCTTATTTTCTGCAAATCATCAACAGGAACATCCTCAAATTTAAGGGCTGTATGGTCAAAAACTATATTACTGTTTGACAGGAACCGCGGATGCTGCAATAAATCTTCTGCCATTACAATAAAATCCCTTGCATTCATCTTACCGCTTGTCTTTACAGATATTAAATCCATTGAAGCCATAAATGCTATTTTATAATTCATATATTTTACCGCGAATAAACTATTTCTTTATTTTCTTAACAGCTTCCTGCATCTCCGGGCTATTTACGATATCCATGAATTTGGAATTTTTCATTAAAGCCTGAATATCATTTGCTTTCGCAGCCTCTAAGATAGCAGGATCATTAGCCATTGCCTGAAGCCCGGGATTACTGGTTAAATCTATAAATATAGCTGCATTTTCCGGATTTTGCATTAATGTCTGACTATAAGCAGAAACCTGGGACGGAGTTGGGTTATTAGCCTGGAGAATAGGAGTTGCAGATGTATCAGTTGAAACATATTTTACGGATTCAATCTTAGAAACCTTTCCTGCCCCTACCTTTATTTCCCCAAAGGTAGGGGTGTTTATGGTATAAATACCTTTTGCATAAAAAACTATTTCGCCGTTAATTACGCTGCCGTCGCTCAATTCAATTTTACTTAGCTGCCCGCCATAGGAAGCTGCATTTAGCATAAAAAACAATGAGCAAGCGATAATAATTTTTTTCAAATCCACCTCCTGCTTTATTTTACTTTAGCTTCTCGGAGATCATGTAAAGAATTCCGCCTGCTATTTCCGGCTTAGGAAGCAGGTATTTTCTTGCTGAAATAACAACCTGTGTCTTACTGCCTGTTTTCTTCTCAATCTTTACGGTTATCTGAGTGGAATTTATATTTGCGCTAATAACGCCTTGCAATTTGTCTTCCCTGGTAATCCTACCTTTGCGCTTTAAAACCTCCAGGCTTATTGCGTATACATTATCAAAAGTAGAGACAAAATCCTTCTGAACACTATCCCTGCCTATAAGTGTTACAGCTACAGCAACCGGTAAAACCGCCACGCCAGTCAACATAGCAACCCCATAAACTTGCGCCCCCTGTATTCCGGCCGCCCTCATAGGCTCTGCTAATATAAGCGCTGCTAACTGTTGGACACTAGTTATATTCTTGTAACTCTTGTCTATATTTATATTGTATACCTTAAAGACAGGTTCTCTTCCCGGGCTATAATCCTTAAAAACTATCCTTCCCATATTAAGCGTAAGTAAATCAATCTGCATAGGCATTTGCCCAGAATGCCCGGCACTCTGGTTCCTCCCTTGCTTCACCACCTTCAGCTCATCAACATTCAATTTACCTTCTTTATTTTTTTCAAGGCCAATTTCTTTTATTTCAATCCCGACATTCACCAAATGCAGTTTTCTCTTGAGTAAAGCACCCAAATCATACCTGACATTTATTTTTGGCAAAGACACAAGGATGGATTTAGAAAATCCCTTAGGATTATATACCTTAAGTCCAGATATCCGCACAGATTGGTTAAAAACACCTAAAGAAAACCCATCAATATGCACCGGTGCTCCGGTGAGCTGCGTCGCTATAATTGTTATCGCGGACTTAATTACCTGGTCTTTAATAATACTGCCGGTAAAGATTACTACGAGCAATATTACCAATATGACTACAGTCTTTTTCATAGCCATTCTCCTTTTCTATGATTTTACTCCAAACAAAAACCTTCCGCAAGCATTTTACTCACAGAAGGTTGGAATTAACACTCCGCCTTTACGACGAAATTAGGAAATAGGGCTTAATGAAAATTGGCTCCCCATCGTGAATGAGTTTCGTAACTGGTTATACTTAGAGAGTACAGAAAACTGTGTGAAGAACTACTTAAAATCCAATAAGTTTATCTACCAGAAACATCAAGTAGCTTTGTTTTCTTTTTTAATATCAGGCAAATTAGATAGATGGCTAACCCAATTATGAAAAAATATACCCAAGACATGCGAGCTTCAAATTTACCCTTAAGCAATAAGTTAGTGCTGACTTCCAAGAAGAAAAAAACAGCTATGATTGAAAAAAATGTAGAAAATTCTCTTCTAATCACTGTTTTTAACGAGAAGGGTAAATCCGGCTTTTTCCAGTTCTTGAAATCAGGGAATAGCATAGGTGTTTTCTCCGCCCAGCCAATAAATGAAGCCCCAAACTTTTTTCTTAAGAATTCTTCTTCAGAGAAGATTATTCTTTCATAATATAACCAAAACCCAACCCAGACCATTAAAGCAAACCACCATACTTGAATAAATAATGTAATTCCAAGAACTATAACAAAATTACCCACATACAGAGGATTTCTTATAATTGAATACATCCCGCTTGTATTTAAACTTTCTGCTAATTGTGATTTTGTATTTCTACCCGATGTCCCCCTTGGAACATAGCCAGCAGTAAGACAACGTATGCTTAATCCTAAAAATGATATACAAATGGCTAAAGTCTCCCAGTAATCTGTAGCCCTGTCTCCAAAAACATGTTCGAGTACTTTAGAATATCTCAGAGCAACAATAAATAATGGGATTACCAATAAAGGCAAATAACTTCTCCACCGGAATAACCAATTACCCTGTTTTTCCATATCTTCTCTTAGAGCCATTCTTCTCCTATTCTAATATGAATTTAGTTTATTATATCCTAAACAAAAGCTTCTGCAATAGATTTATCACAGAGAGCCAAAGTTAAAAATTCCCCTCTAAGACTCCAGCCTTCGATTCAAGAAAACCAAAAACAAAAAGACCCTATTCCTGAGAATAGGGTCTTTGAAAAGATGGCTCCCCCTCTAGGACTCGAACCTAGGACCTGGAGATTAACAGTCTCTCGCTCTACCAGCTGAGCTAAGGGGGAATTTAATTGTGGGAGTATTTTAACACTAGATAATCTGGCTTTCAAGAGCTTTTATATCCGCTTCGATCTCCTGGATAAGTTTTTCAATCTCTTTCATGCGCCGGCCATAGTCACGAGCTGTCTCCTCATCGCGGTAAAAATGCGGATTAGATAAAGCCCGCGCTTTAGCATAACTCTCAATTTCCAGAGTTTCTTTCTTTTTAAGAAGTTTATTAATTTTATCGCGAATAATAGAATTATGCGATTTGCGTTTTTTATCCTCTTCTTTATTCTTTCGCTCTTGCTCTTTAGCCTTTTCTTTAGCCTCATCAACATGCTTAACCTGCGCAGGCCCGGGTTTATGTTCAATATTTATATCAGCTAGGCTGTCGCGTTTCTCAAGATAATAATCAAATGTCCCGGGGAATTTCCTCACCCTGCCTGCCTTAACCTCAAAAACATTATTCGCTATTGAACCGACAAAATAAATATCATGGCTTATAAAAACAATTGTACCCTCATAGCTTTTAAGCGCCTTTACCAAGGCATCCACGGCATCCACATCAAGATGCGTGGTCGGCTCATCTAAAAGCAGGAAATTCGGCGGGTCAATTAAAAGCTTGGCCAGGATAAGCCGGCTTTTTTCCCCTCCGGAAAGAACCTTAACCTTCTTTTCGGCATCGTCACCGGTAAATAAAAATGCCCCAAGGATGGTCCTGATCGTTTCCTCTGCCATATAGCCCGGAGCTGCTGAATAGGCTTCTTGCAAAACAGTATTTTCAATATTTAAAACATCTGTGCGCGTCTGCGAAAAGTAACCGATATCCACATTATATCCTACAACCCTGTTTCCCTTATCTATACTGACAATCCCCGCCAGGATTTTTAAAAGTGTGGATTTACCCGCGCCGTTTTCTCCGGCCAGAACCGCTTTTTCTCCTTGGGTTATTTCAAAATCTAACCCGTCATAAACCTGGATATCCCCATAAGCCTTGGAAATCCCCTCTAAATTAATCACCCGGTGGCCGCTCCTGCGGGTTTGAGGAAAAGAAAAACTGCCTATACTTTCACGCGGATCAGGCGGAACAATAACCTTTTCCTCTTCCATCCTTTCCAGGACCCTACGCTTAGCGCGCACAGAGGCTGCTTTATTTGGCTGAGCGTGAAACCTAGCCACAAACTTGTCTAGTTGTTTTATCTTTTTATCCTGCTCTTTAAACTGTTTAATCAAATGGGAGCGCTTCTGCGCTTTTATCTCTTCATAATGCTCGTAGTTGCCATGGACCTTTGAAACTGAACCGTTTTCCAGAATAAGTGTGTAGTTGGTAACATCTGTCAGGAACGCCTTATCGTGGGATATCATAATAAAAGTACCCTGAAAATTTGCTAAATAATCCTTAAGCCATAATGCCGCATTTAAATCCAGATAGTTAGTCGGCTCGTCAAGCAACAATAAATCATACTGGTAAGTCAACAGCTTGCCTAATAGAGCGCGCATCTGCCAGCCACCGCTCATTTGATTTATAGGGCGGCTGAAGTCTCTTTCTTTAAAACCTAATCCCGAAAGTATCTGTTTAGCCTTATATTCCAGCTCAAAGAACCCCAGAGTTTCCAATTCATGCAAAACTTCTCCATAATGTTTTGAGCCTGCTTCATTTTTGAGTTCAAGCTTTTCTTTTTCCTCCTTAAGGCACATAATTCTTTCATTGCCCTCGGTTAATTCAACAAGCACGGTGTGTTCGGATTTAAAACTCGCCTCCTGGGGAAGATAACCTATATGCACCCCCTTATTTACTCTCACCTCTCCGTTAGAAGGCTCGGTCTCTTGTAAAATCATTGAAAATAACGTACTCTTTCCAGTGCCATTGGGCCCGATAAGCCCAATCCTCTCACCCTGGTTTATATTGAGAGATATCTCCTTAAAAAGAACTTTAGGCCCGTAATTTTTCGAAAGTTTAATTATGTTAATCATTAGATTAAATTGTACGGCGAGATTCTAGGGACTTTGAAAGGGTAGTAGCATCCGCATATTCCAGATTTGAACCCACTGGTATTCCTAAGCCAATACGGCTTAATTGCACGCCTAATGGCTTAAGTAATTTAGTAAGATACAAAGAAGTAGTCTCACCCTCGGTATCGGCATCAGTAGCAATAATTATTTCCTTAATACTGCCCTGTTTTATCCTTTGAATAAGCCCATCGATCTTCAAATCACCAGGGCCTCTTCCTTCAAGAGGGGATATTGACCCAAGCAGCACATGGTAAACCCCCCGGAAATTACCTGCCTTTTCAATTGCCGTAACATCACTGGGCTTCTCTACTACACAAACAATATCCCCTTGCCGGCGGATATCCTGACAAATTTTACAAGTGTCTTCTTCGCTTAGGTTATTGCAAATCTGGCAAGAACGCACACTCTCCTTTACCTTATTCAGAGACTCGGATAAAACCCTGATTTCATCTTTGGATGCGCCTAGGACATGCGCTACGATACGTTCGGCGCTGCGCCTGCCAACACCGGGAAGTTTTATTAAACACTCAAGCAATTTCTCTATGGAAACCGTATAATTAGCCATTAGCCTTCCTTGACCACCCTTCCCCCAAACATATCGAGGGCAGATTTAACAAAAGGATTACTGTGCGCATCTTGCTCATGTTTTGCTTGCGCAACTAAAATAAAATTTATTCTTAAATCGGCATTACATAATTCAGAGGCAGCCTTCTCGATCATCGCCTTATTTTCCTTCTTATCCAGGGACTCCTTATGCAAGGAGTAATTCTTAGGAAAAGCTACGGTTAACATATTCCCCTGCACCTTGGTTGGCTCTCCTTCGCTTAAATAGGTAGATACCGACATCTTGATACTGGCAAGGTTATTTACTATATGACTCCAAACACTTTTTACCTGATCTAAAGAAATTGATTCACTCGGAGCTTGAGTAGGAGCCTGAATAGGAACATCCTCTTTAACCGCTACTTCCGGACCAGCCTGTTTTTCTTTTTCCAAAATAGGTTTCTTTGATTTCTCCCCAATCAAACCACGACCCTCTAGCCTGTTATATGCCAGCCTGACCAGGCTTATCTCTAATGGTATGCGCTGAGAATCTAAGCGCTTGGCCATCTCCTGCGTAGCGACTAAAATATTAAAAGCGGTAAAAATCTCTTCCAAGGATAGTGATTTACTTTGCTCGAATAGGCGGTCGCAAACATCCTGCGGCAAATCAACCAATTTTGTATCTGCTTTAGAAACTTTAGCTACCATCAAATTACGAAAATGTTCAATAAGATTGATAAGAAATACCCCCGGGTCTTTACCGTCATCGACAATCTCACTAAAAAGCCTTAAGGCCCCCTGGGGGTCCTTCTGGATTATTTTATCAGTAAGGGCGAACAAAACATCCTGTTCAACCATGCCCAAAACAGAGATGGCATCTTTTAAAGATACATTCCCCTGGGAAAAAGATACCAGCTGGTCTAAAACTGATTCTGCGTCCCTTAAAGAACCGTCGCTGCTCTTAGCAACCGCAAATAACACCTCTTTATCCACCACGGCCTTCTCTTGGCGGATGATCTTTTCAAGCTGAGAGATAATTTCAATTACCGGAATCCTGCGAAAATCCATGCGTTGGCAACGGGAGATAATTGTCGGCATGACTTTTTGCGGATGGGTAGTAGCAAAGATAAATTTCACAAACTCCGGAGGCTCTTCAAGGGTTTTAAGCAGGGCGTTAAAACCATCGGGGGTTATCTGGTGCACCTCATCAATGATATAAATCTTATACTTACCTTGAGTAGGGGAAAATTTTACATTTTCACGTAAGGCCCTTATTTCATCAATGCCGCGGTTAGAGGCGCCGTCAATCTCAATTACATCAAGAGAATTCCCCTGGTTAATCCCCAAACATGAAGAACATTTTTGGCAGGGTTTTATCGTAGGACCCTCTTTACAGTTTAACGCTTTAGCCAGGATTCTTGCGGTTGAAGTCTTGCCTACACCCCTTGGGCCGGTAAAAAGATAGGCGTGGGCAAGCCGATTTTTCTGGATCGCGTTTTTTAAGGTACCTACTATATGGTCTTGTCCGACAACGCTCTCAAAATCCTGTGGACGCCATTTTAATGCAAAAACAGTATAAGCCATTAAGTAAAAGGGTTATTATTTCTTATCAATCTGGATCTGTTGGACCTTCACGCCTTTTTCTGCCAGGTATTCAAAGGCCCGCTTAATTTCTTCCTGCTGGCCTTCTATTGTAAGGATTGACCATCCCGCCTCCATGGAAAAAGAAGCCTCGATAATATTTAAGCTGATCTCGAATTTCTTGCAAAGATAACAAATTATGGATTCATCCTGCAAGGTACCCGGAAAAGTCAATCCAATGGAGATCTTCATCTTTCATACTCCTTATTGCCTAATACATACAACATCTTTCTAATCTGCTATAATTATATCTATTATCTCAGAACATCCGTATTTTTTCAATGGGTAAGTTCCTTTATTTTATCAGGGATATCGAAACATCTCCCCTGAAATTAATACGTCCAAATATTTTTCATATTTTTTTATTAAAGAAGAGCGCCTATCCTGGTTAATCTTTATTACGCGGTCGGCAATCTTATAGCAATACCCGCAATCTTCACATAAAGCTAAAGAGCAATCATTATCGATAAAATGAAGGATAAAATTATCCAATGCCCGATTTTCAATATAGAAAACACCTTGCATGATTAATTCCCTTAATTTTATGAGCTTAAGTACATTTACCGTAAAGGGACGGAAGAAATATTTTGCTTTTTGAAGCAGCCTCGGTTTCTCCACTATGATGGTTTTATCAGCAGAAAGGAAAAGATCAAGCAGGTTTCCTTCATATGAGCGGTTAACATAGGCATTATAAATTGAAATAAGCACCGTCGTGGACATCGCGCGGTCTATCAATTTTATTCTCTCTATACCAATAGCCTCATAATGTTGCAAATCCTCCGGCCTGATCCAGGGGGAACGGATAAGCTCAAAAGGAGAAAGAAGCTTTTTATAATTACAGGCAAGGTTCGCATAATCAATTAAAAAACCTTTTAAATAATGCCGGGACTGAGTGCCATGCGAACCGATAACGGCATGATAAGGCCTGAACGGACACTGGTATAAACAGCATTCGTTAGCAATCAGGCGTAATTTACATTTTGCCTCCCGGCTTATTCTTTTAAGCAAGGGGAAATTCCTATTCACCCTTACGCTGCTTAAGGTTATCTCATCAGCCCCTAAGCCTTCCCAATATTTGACTTTAGCTAAACTATCTACTCCAGCCATAGTAGAAACAATTACTTTCAGGATAGAATAATTTTTCTTAATCATTTCCGACAAGTACGGAATCGACACTGTAACAGAATCAACCCCTATATCAACAAGCCATGATAAAAATCCGCGTATCTGCTTCTGCCCTGATTTTGTCCATTCACAATTGTTAAGGCAAGTACTATTTATGACATAATTAAACCCTATTCCTTTTTTATGAAGCTGGTGAATATATTCCCGGGCGTCATGCCTGGAAACAAACGGCAAGGAATAGGAATTTCTACAGCCGCCTATCGGGTCATCGCGAAGCTTACCATAAACTTCATCGGCGTATTCAACATTTAAAGCCTGGATCAACTCCGGCTGCCAATTAGTTGGCACAGAAAACTTCATTTTAACTCTTCTCCAAATTAAAGGACATACGGCAAATACTCCCCAATTTTCTCCAGCGGAATACTCTCGCTATATGGCCCATTACAATTAGAATCCTTGCTTATTGCATCTCGGTAATTATTGAATCTATAAGCCTTACAACCACCCCCGCATAACCTCACTAATGAACAAGCCCTACATCCATCGGGGATAGACAGAAAATCCAGCAAATCCTGATTCCGGCAGGAATTATTTATGATAGCGTAAAACTTCTCGTTCTTAATATTCCCCAGGTTAAGATTAAGAAAAGGGCAGGGCGTTACTGTCCCATCGGATTTTATATTAATCGTACTGATAAAAGCAGAGCAGGCCTTCGGCCTTTTAGATAATACATCCAGCAATTTATTTTTATAAGCCTTGCTAGTATTGTACGCCCAATCAATCGCATACTGGAACGATTTCCTGTCTTCCGGTTGCAAATCGCAAGAACCCTGTTTTATATACGGAAAAAACATTGTCTTTGCCTTAAGGCCTCTGGCAAAATCATCTATCTGTTTCAAATGGTTTACATTGACAGACATAAGAACCGTAAATGTATGGGTAGGCAAGCCTGCGGCAATTAGATTCCTTATCCCCTCTTGGGTCTTCTCCCATGAACCCGGAGTTTGAGTTATCCCGTCATGGATATCTTTATAGCAAGAATATAAATTGACGATAACAGCGCTCACTCCCGCTTGTTTAATTCTTGCAGCTAGCCGGGGAGTAACCAGGGTTGCATTAGTATAGATTGTTATATGTTTAATTTTTCTTTTCGCGTAATTAATAATTTCGAATAGATCCCCCCTTAAAAGCGGTTCTCCCCCTAAAAGTTGAAGCTTAAGGTTTCCTCCTACAGGCCTTAATTGGCTGATCAGATTACAGATTTCCCTGCAAGATAACGATTCTTCCAAAGAAAAATCACAGTAGCAATTCTTGCATCTCAAATTACAGACATTATTAACATGCAACTTAATATTCCTGAATTTAATATTTAAAGCTTTAAAAGCCACATTCCTGACAAGGATGTCAAATGCTTTCTGCGATTGGATCCGCTCAAAGAAAAAACGAAAACATTTATTGCATATTTTATTAAATACCCCGGAGATTGTGATTTTTAAGGAATTTTTATCTGCCATTATTTAGTGATCTTGCAAGACAAATAAGAATTGTATTTTTTACACAATAAAATCTTAATCTTATTATAAAGGGAAGAAATACTTCTTGTCCTTGTGGTAATTTCTTTGAAAATAAAAGGAATACTGAGATAATGCTGCTTCATGGCCTGGACCCTTAAAGTTTTCATGCGTATTAACGTTTGCTCATCCAGAATGCTGTATAAAAATTTTCCCCCGTTTGCAAAATTGCGCCATAAATCAACCGGGATCTTATTTGCCTGCACAGCTTCATTAAACATCCCTGAGCCTGGAAATAACATTGCGAGACGAAACTCAACATAATCGATATCTTTGCTTCGCGAAAACTTAATTGTCTGCCTTATCTCATCTTCCGTCTCTCCCGGCATACCTAATATGAAATAAGCAACAGTAGCTAAGCCTGCCTGGCGGGATTCCTTAAGCACTTTCTCAATTTGATACGTAGTAATATGTTTTCTCATCAGCTCATTTCTTACCCGCTCAGATCCGGATTCTATGCCATATTTAACATGCGTACAATTTGCCCTCTTCATTAAAGAAAGCAACTGCTTATCCACCATATCGATCCTGCTCATACAGGCCCATTTAACCCTTAACCTCTGCCTAATGATTTCACTGCATAACTCCTCCATCCTGCCCCTATCGACTGTCATCGCATCATCAATAAAATCTATATAGCTGACTCCTAAGCTTGATAAATATTTTAATTCTTCAATAATATTCTTGGCGCTCCTTACGCGAAATTCCCCCCTCTGCGGGGTTGCACAAAAAGCACAATTAAAAGCACATCCCCTGGAACCAAGCACTGAAGCAATATTGCCGCTTAAAAGCCCAGAAAAAATCTTATAAGGCCAATACTCCCGAGCGGGAAAAGGCAGGATATCCAGATTTTCTATAATTTGCAGGCGGTTAACCGATACTGTTTTCCCATTTTTTAAGACCAGATTACAAATTCCCGAAGGATCACTTTTGTTAAATATGGCCCTTACTAATTCGGCAAAGGCGAATTCTCCATCGGATACAATACCATAGTCCGCGTTAAGATAATTAACGCAGTCCGGGTCAAAATGCACGTGCGGGCCGCCAACCACAACAGTAACCTTGGGAGATAAATTCTTAATTTGCGCAATTAAAACTTTGGCTAAAGGCAAGTTCAGGGTTGAAACATAAATTCCCGCAACCATCGGATTTTCATGCAAGATGATATCTTTAATAACAACCGGCCAATCATTTAAAAAAGTCATATCCAGGAAACTGACATCAATATTGCGTTGTTTTAAAACCGCAACTAAATATAAGAGCCCCAGCGGAGGGTAAAACCTGTCTTCCACGCTGACAGGCGGCAGGCTTCCGTCCTTAAGATCAACAGCATCAAGATTCTTAAAATTATAAGTGCTATAAATTATAATTACCTTATTTTTCATTATCAACCTTGCGTATCTGATAGATATTCACCAAAACTCCATCAATATAAAATGCCCCCAACCTCGGAAAACGCGCATCAAACCATTTCTTTACTTCCCGATCATTGGAAGAAAAACTTCCATCCCTGTTCCAAGAGGCAAAAAAAACCCAGATATTACGTAAATTATATTCATTTAAATCAAGCATATCAATATCAAGATCACGGTACTTGGGCTTAAAATTTTTCGCATGCATCCTGGAAAGTATCCGCTCGAAATAAAGGTCTGTATTCTTCTTGTAAAAATAAAAACCTGGGACGTCAGAACCCCTCTTACTCTCTCTGGACAGATAATACTGGAAGGTAACCATAAAAGAGTTATTTGTAAATCCCAGTGCATCACCGTCTTTTTTAAAACTCAAAAACTTAGCTACCAGGGGGCGCACGGGTTTTTTAAGGCAGACAGCCTGGGGTTCATAGTAAAATACTAATTTATCTGCATAATAATTATACAAAGAACAACTTAAAATAATGAGAAAAACAGCTATTCCTGTTATTTTAAGAAAAGGATGCTTTAGAGAAGTAATCCCTTTTGAAAGCAATAAATACAAAAAAGGGCTAAAAATTATAAGATGCCTGGTGAGATAGATATGCGCAATATAGCTGTCAAATAAAAAAACTAAGATCAAGGGAAGGATAGAAAATAATATAAGAAATAACACCTCCTTTGAATTTTGCCGCTTTATCAACGCGGCAAAGGCTAGCGCGATCATAAGCGATAAAACTGACCAATATACCAGGGGGCTAAGACTGTAGCCGGTAATAAAATTAACCAGGCTGATTAGGATAAACCACGCAGAACCGGCTCCCTGCAACCAAAATCCGTCTTTTAATAAATTGAATTGGCTGATAAAGGTCGGTAAAATTATCAGAGCAAAAATTAGTAAAGCTATCCCTGCGGAAAGTGCCCATTTTACAAAACATCTCCTATATTTTGATAAAATAATAATCAGCTCCGGTATAAATAAAAATAATGCGAAATAAGTAGTCGAAATAAGGCAAAGAGTGACCAATGAAAAAATTACCCAATATAAAATTATTTTTTCTTTTTCTAAAGCTTTAAAGAAAATGTATACTCCGGCAAGAGTGAAGAAAACGGAAAGGCTGAACATGCGCGCCTCTTGCGCATACCAGATCTGGAAAGGAGAAAGGGCCATAAGTGCCGCCCCGATAAGGGCCGTTATCTTATCAAAAAACAGTACTCCTAACTTATATAAAATAATTATAGAAAGAACACTAAAAATAACTGAAAAAAAACGCAAGCTGAATTCATTTAAGCCGAAAAGAAATGACCATTGGCGAAGCAAAGCGTAATAAAAAGGCGGGTGCTTGTCTATGGACAGCGAGTTGAATTCATGATCAGGGCCGGCAGCAAACATGCCTGAAATTACTTCATGAGTCAATACCTCATCGAGCCAGAAATCATGCTGGGCAAGGTTAAACAAACGAAGGGCAACCCCCAAGACAATAATTGCCAAAAACAACCAGTTATTGTTCCAGCTTATTTTAGCCGGTAGATATCGCATACTTTTAATTTGCTAAGAATCATACCACTTTGGTTTTCTTAACTCTTTAAAACCGGTTATGTATTCTAATTTCTTTTCTCCCATCAAAGTATCAATCATCGATAAAAACATAACCTTAAGGGTATTCCTAAAAAACCACCAATAAAGCCCGCGTTTATGTTTGTACCGGCAAAACAGGCCCCTAACAAGCCAGAAAGGCCGGCAAAGCACATAACGCTTGTTTAACTCCATATTGAGATCAGCAAAATCTTTTCTACTAAGGCCCGTATATGAACGCATCAACGGAGTGGCCCAATCATAACGCTTAAAATCATCCTCTTCCAGAAGATTGTCGGCCTTTGCCTCATTATAAATCATGGTACCGGGAACAGGCGCAACAGGATGAAACGCAGGATAATCCATGTCTATCTCTTTGGCGAAATCTACCAACCCCAGCATTGACTCGCGGGTGTCAAAAGGAAGGCAAGTAACAAATGTCCCTTGCCTGAATACCTGCGGATACTTTCTTTTAAAAATCAAGAAGACCTCCTTGATTAAACCTTGAGTATATACAGACTTATTCAGCTTCCTAAGGTCTTCGGTACACCCCCTCTCTACCCCGATAAGGGGATGAATTAATCCTCCCCGGACCATCTTATCAAGAATTCCCAGTTTTTCATCCCGAAGCAAGAAATCAGCCCTTAAGAAAGCCCACCAGTAAAGGTCTTTATAGTTCCTCTTTAATAAACCGTCGCAAAACTCATTCGTCCATTTAGGGTCAATATTAAATGTAGGATCCGCCCATATAATATAGCGCCTATTATATTTCTTATAAATCAAATCAACTTCCTCTAATGTCCTGGCAACACTCTTCGTCCTATATCGGGGCATAGCCTCCAGCTGCCCCTTTTCTACATCGGTGTTAACGTGCTTACCCCAAAAAGTCCATAAGGAACAAAAACTGCATTTATCAATACAGCCCCTTGAATGTTCAAGAGTAACGCTTTGCGGCCACAAATACCCAAATGGTGAATATTTGCCCATTGGCATAAGATCAAAAGCGGCTACCGGCAATGTATCTAAATTCTCAACCAGGGGTCGCAAGGCGTTCCTAATAATCTGTCCGTTCATTTTATATGCAATACCTTTAACATTAGATAAATCACCTTTTTGAGATAAAACCTTTATCAATTCAGCAGCTGTATCCTCCCCTTCAAAACGAACAATAATATCAAGCACCTTATTTTGAAGGCCATATTCAACCATCCAGGAAAAAAAATGCCCTCCGGCAATAGTAATAATTTCGGGGTTTATTTGTTTGGCTAAAGAAAATAACTTAAGGGCCTCATGGTTATAAAGGGCCTCCTCGCCGGCTCCTATAAAATCAGGATTCTCTTGACGTAACAACTGGGCCAGTGTTTTCCAACCTATTTTTAACGGCGGGCAATCTATTATCTTAACCTCTACTTCAGGCACATTCTGTCTTACCGCTGCCGCGATACTCGGCAGGCCAAGCGGTAAAAGGAAATTATCAGATTCATTTATAAAAGGCCAAAGGAATCTCGGGGGGCGCACAAGAACAAATTTCTTTTTTTTCATTGCCTTATCTCCACTATTTGCTTTTATGATAAAATGCGCTGCCGTCGTAAAGACTTCCTAATAATTCCTTGTAGGCCTGCAGGATTTTTTGTTTGCTATCATCGGGAAAGATAAGCGCCTCTTGCGCCACTTGCCGGCAATAACCGCATTCATCACAATTATTAAGGTTACATTTTCCTTTAATAAAGAAATCTAAGAAACCATCTAATTTCCTGTTATCAAGAAAAAGATGAGTTTGGGAAGAAAGATTGCTAAAATAACGCTGAAGAATGAATATGTTAACTTTGGAAGGTTTTAAGAAAAACAGGATTTTCTTCCATATGCATCTATTTCCTGATGACAAACGTTTAGAGTCATCAACAAATAAATCAAAAAGATTGCCTTCATATTTCTTCCGGGTATAAGCTTCTACGATTCTTAGAATGAATTCCGTCTTTGTATTCCTCTCGGAAAGCTTAAAAGAATCCACCCCTGCATCAGCATAATAAACTGAATCATCCGGCCTAATCCAACAGGAAGAAATTAACCGGGATGGCTGCGACAATATTAAAAAATTACACATAAACCTGCAATAATCAATAAAGAAACCACTACGCTTATCTTGCGAATTTGACGCATGATTATTCGCCAAATAATGGTAGTTTGCAAAAGGGCATTTTATTAAACATCTATTGTTGGCATAAAGTTCCAGATTACATTTAACGGCCCTGCGGATCTGTTTTAAAAGTATGAAATCCCGGTTTAAGCTCCAGGGAGAAAGCGTTATTACATCTGCCCCCATATCTTCCCAATGCCTGGCCTGTACAGGATTATCTATGCCGGCACAAACCGATACCTTGACCTTAAAAAATGGATAGCTTCTTTTTATGAGCTGAAGTAAATAAGGCACTGCAACTGTTATATTATCTACTCCTGCCCCAGCTAACCAATCCAATAATTTCCTGATTCTTTTCTGCCCTCCAGCCGTCCACTCATGATTACCCATACATAAAGCATTTAAAAGATAATTGAATTTAAGACCATTTTCATGGATAAGCCGGATATGGTCGCTAACCTGACGTCTGCTGACAAAGGGAAGTAAAAATTCCGGCCGGGCGCCGCCTACAGCATCCCTATCCAATTTGCCGTAAATTTCAGTTATATTTGTTTTATCTAATTTATTGATTAATTCCGGAGACCAATTTGTAGGCACCGATAATTTCATATTTAATTCTTCTTCCCTACCAGGATCATAGTCATCAAATCCAACTGCTTCTTTTCTAACAAAGTAAATCTGTGAAAGGTATCACAGAGCATCTTAGGCCCAAAATTAACCAGATGCCCGCAATTCCACAAATAATATTCATTTTTTTCTTTCAATCCTTTGAATTTACACCATATCGGGAAAATAATTCCCCATATCCCCGGAAGTTTTGCGTAAGGAACCGAAACAATAACAACTCCATCTTTTTTCAACACCCTCCAAATCTCTTCAACGATAAAAGAATAGGAATAAAAATGTTCAAGTACCTCAGTAATTATTACTGTTCCGGCAGTTTCGCTTCTTATAGGAAGGCCTTCAGAAATGTCTGCGGCAAGCGGAGTAAATAAAAGGTTTTTTTGATGGTTATAGCGAAGCATGGATTCACAGATATCAATACCGATTACCGGCTTGGCTTGCGTATTCCAAAGACAATTACCGCAGCCAATATCCAGCAATATGCCGTTTTGACAATATTTCTGGACAAAAAACCTCGTTAGATTCTGCCTTTTAGCAAGCCACATCTTGCGTAATCCATGCGCAAGCATTTCCTTGGCATAAAAATCACAAGGAAAATCAATATACATTTTTGAATATTTATCTTTATCTATTGGCATAGAGCGGTAGTTTTTTAAGGACAATTGCCAGGAAGAAATGCCTATCTTGCATTGGCGCATAATAATATACGCCCCACAATTACCAAACTATTCAAGTTTAATCTTATTTTGAAGCTGTTCAGCTAAATTTTTGTTTAGCCCCTTTAATATATTATATTGCTCTATCGCTAAATCATTTTCGTTGAGAGATATATATGTTAAGCCCAAAGAGTAATGGGAAAAGGCATTCTGGGGGTCCAGGGAAATAGCCTTATCAAAAGNNTTGCTTCTTCAAAATCACCTTTTCGGGAATAGATATTACCCAAACCAACATAAGCAAGGGCATTTTTATCATCCAGGGAAATAGCCTTATTGTAGGATACAGTTGCTTCTTCAAAATCACCTTTTCGGGAATAGATATTACCCAAACCAACATAAGCAAGGGCAT
>DJVP01000011.1 GCA_002441245.1 Candidatus Omnitrophica bacterium UBA6253
AGGGTACAATTACCGGCGTTACAACAACAGCAGGTACATTAACTAGCGTATCCGGGACTCCGGTAAATTATGCCGCAGGAGCCACGACACAATACGTATTTAATTTTATGCCTGCTAATGATGTTGCGGTAGGGGGGTATTTAAAGATAGAATTTAATTCTGAATACAGTTTAACTGGTGCCTATCTTATCAGCCCTTCAGCTAAGTATAGTATATCCAGCAAGACAGGTAATATCATAATTCTTAATGTCCTTGAGCAGGCATTAGCTTCCAGTTCCCAGAGCATAAGTATTGGAGGTATAGTTAACCCCGGTCGGGAGAAGACGGGTATCAAATTTACATTAACTACGCTTACATCCGGCAGCGCAGTTATAGATACTGCCCAGTCAGCAGCTATAAATATAACCACAGGTTTATTAACTTCAGCTTCTGTCAATGCCAGTACTTATACAACTTATGATTTAGCCACATATACATTCAGCTTTACTACTGTTAATGCTTTGGATGTAGGCGGGAAGGTAGAAATAACCTTTGATGCGGATTATGATGTGTCTGGGGCAGTGTTTACATACGGCAATGACGGTTCTGCGCTTTCGGTGTCAGGCCGCGTGGTTACTATTACCTTGGGGACAGCAATACCCAAACAGGAAAGCGTAAGCCTGGCTATATCTGAAATCAGGAATCCAGGTGTTCAATCTACAGACAGCTATTCTATAGTGACTAAGGATTCTACGGATGTAAAGGTAGATACCGGAACAATCTCCGGCAAAGTAATCACTGGCGGTAGCATGAGCGCTACTTCTGTGGTTGCCGGATCAACACAGCCAGCAGTAAGTACCAGCTATACGTTTGCTTTCACCCCTGACCATGTGATCCCCGCCAGTGGTTATGTTAAGATAGTTTTCGATAGCGATTATGTTTTAGATTATACTTCTGTACAGACAGCAGGTTATGCCTCGAATGCAGGGCCTGGATACGTACTTTTAACTAACACAAGCGGAGATGATTTAAGCGGCGCGCGTACTATAGTGCTGCTTAATGTCAAGAATCCTTCGTCTGTTGAAGAGCCGACGGATAATTTTTATCTTACGACTATGACCCAGAATCAGGATACTATAGATACTAAGAGTATTACTGGTATTACCATGACGCCAAGCCCGATAACTGTTTCGTCTATTTCAACCGTTTCAACAGAGGTTTCCGCGCTTACTTCATATACCATAAGAATAACACCAATCCATACGATACCGATAGGCGGCAAGGTACTGATTACCTTTGATAGTGATTACAATTTAACCAATATTGGCTCCGGGGATGTGTCAGGCAATAGCTCCACTGCCTCTGTAAGCGGCAGCACCTTGACGGTTACTTTAGGCGAAATAGCATCCCAGGGGAGCGTGCTTACTTTAATAGTCTCAAATGTACAAAATCCTTCATATGTGCAGACAACAGATGAATTTTCGGTAATAACTAAGGATGCCTCCGGAGGTAAATTAGACTCTGGAAATATAACCGGGGTTACGATGACCGAAGGCCAGTTGACTGGTTTATCGGCAACGCCTGCGGATACTACTTTGGATGCCACTACTAATTATCTGTTCCAGTTTACCCCTGAGCATACCATACCTTTAAATGGTTATGTAAAAATAAGCTTTGATGCTGATTTTAACCTAAGCGACGCCTATAGCGGTAACAGCAGCTATTCTGTTATCTCGATAGGTAGCGGTTATATTCTACTTAAAGCTTTAGCCGAGAAATCAACTGCGCAAAGTTTGCAGATTCTTAATATCAGGAACCCCTCATACGTACAAACAACAGACGTGTTCTCTATTACTACACAGAATACTAATCAGAAGAATATCGATACAGGAAACGCTGCTGGCATTACTACTACGGCAGGGCTATTGGCCGTTAACTCGGTCAGCCAGGTTTCTACGCAAGCCGGAGCCACTACAAGTTATACCTTTGTTTTTACTACTGTCCACGCTGTTGCCGCCGGCGGAAAAGTTGAAATAACCTTTGATTCAGATTACGTCCTGACTTCTGTAACCGCTTATAATGTATCCGGAATCGCCAATTCTACTGTAGCTGTAAGCGGGAATAAATTAATCGTGACTACGGGGGCGGAAGTTTCCGCAGGGGCACAGGTATCATTAATTATTTCTAATATCAAGAACCCGGCGTATGTGCAGACAACAGGAGCCTTTATGATAGATACTAAGAATTCTTCAGGAGGCATATTGGATAGTGGCTCTATAGCCGGAATAAATATTACAGCAGGATCTTTATCGTCTGTTTCAGTTACGCCGGTTTCTACTGAAGTGGCTAAGAGTACGGATTATACATTTGCTTTTACCGCTGAACATAGCCTGCCTTCAGGAGGTTATGTGCAGATACAGTTTGATTCCGCTTATGATTTAACTACGGCCATAGTTTTAACATCGGGGTATTCGTTGATAACCAGGGGTAGCGATTATCTTAGGTTGCAATCTTCCGATGAGAATTCGGGTTCCGTCAGTATCGCGCTCAGAAATATAATTAACCCTCATTATGTAACAACAACTTCAGCCTTTACCATAATTACACAAACAACCGGTGGCGATACAATTGATATGGGTACATGCAACGGTGTTACAACTACAGCTGCATCTTTAATAAGCGCATCTGCAAGCGCTGCCTTAAGCGAGGTGAGTGCTCAAGGCGAATATACCTTTGTTATTACTCCTCAGCACGATATACCCGTAAATGGTAAAATCAGGATAACTTTTGATAGTGATTATAATGTTAGTGAAGTGGGGACAGGAGATGCCGCCTGTAGCGGCGGCAGCGCAACAGTGCAGGTGAGCGCTAAGACCTTGATCCTAACGTTGGGTTATGAGTTAGCTGGCGGTACAGAAGAAGGTATAGTAATCTCCAAGATAAAAAATCCTTCTTTTGTGCAGACTACATCCAACTTTGCTATACAGACAAGAGATGACCAGGATAGGATAATTAACCAGGGTAGTGCTTCCGGCATTGCGATAACCGCTGGCACCATGACCGCAGTATCGGTAAGCGCCGATTCACTTGTAGCAGGATATACGACAAATTATACGTTTAATTTTACTCCCAGCCATGCTGTTAATGCAGGAGGGTATGTTGTAATAGATTTTGATTCTGCTTACGATGCCTCTTCAGGTTATGTAGTCAGCCCGCTTAGTACATTCAGTTTAGTATCCAGGTCAGCCAATAAGATAACCCTTAATACATTAGAGGTATTGCCAGCCGGTACAGCACAAACTGTGGTTATTGGTACTATTGTCAACCCCGGCTCTGTAAAACAAGTTACCTTTAATATTGCCACACAGAATTCTACTCAGAATACTGTAGATTCGGTTGTTTCTCCTGCCATAAGTACGCAGGCAGCTCCTATGGCGGCTATCTCCTTAACCGCGTCCAACTTAGTTGCTTTAGATACCAGCACATATACCTTTGGTTTTACTACCGTTAACTCAATAGATGTTGGTGGTAAGATTGAAATTACATTTGATGCTGAATATGATTTGACCCAGGCTACATATACCTCAGGTTTGATAGGCGGTTCAACCTCGCTGGTTGCGACAATGGCCTTAAGCGGCAGCAAGTTAATATTAACCACAAATACAGCAGTTGGCACGCAAAAGAGTGTTTCAGTAGTTCTCTCGAATATCAAGAATCCGGGTGTTCAAATAGTAGATAATTTTGCCATGCTTACCAAAGATTCAACGGGTAGAGAGCTCGATCAGGGTAGTGCATCGGGAGTTAGTATAATAGCCGGATCCCTGACCGGGCTATCAGTGGCCGCAGATTCAACAGAGATAAGCAAGAGCGCAACCTATAGTTTTAGTTTTACGGTAGCCCACAGTGTTCCGGTTGATGGCTATGTAAAACTGTCATTTGACAATGAATATTCGTTTACTAATGCCAATGTCTTAAGCGCAGGTTACGTGATAGTGGATAGGCAGAGTACTTTTATCCTTCTTAAGAGAAGCGCTCAACTTATAGGGTCAAATACTCTACAGTTGAGTAATATAGTAAATCCGTCTTATGTCCAGACAACGGATCCCTTTGTTATTACGACCCAGCTTAGTGATAATAAAGTGATAGATACCGGAACCACGCAAAGTGTCAGTATTACTCCCGGTATTTTGACGCAGACATCCGCAGTTGCAGTTAACCCGCTGATAAGCGCAACCAGTGTTTACAATTTTAGCTTTGTAACATCGCATGCTATAGAAACAGGCGGCAAGGTGGTAATTACTCTTGACGATGATTACGATCTAAGCCTGGTATCCGTAGGTTCCCAGGATGTCTCGGGTACCGGCACCCCTGCCATTGAATCAGTAGACGGGAAGAAAATAAATATACTTCTTTCTTCCGGAGTTGCGGCTGCTGCGACCGTTTCATTGAGTATCTCTGATATTAATAACCCGGCTTATGTACAGACAACATCTTCTTTCCTGTTGCAGACTAAGACTGCCTCAGGGGCAGTTAAGGATGAGGGGGCAGCTACGGGAATAACAACTACAGCCGGCGCATTAACCGGCATCACTATAGCGCCAGGCAGCTCAATAGCAGGTGCCAGGACAGATTATACTTTTACTTTTACGCCGGCCCATCAGGTAGGGCAATATGGTTATTTGAGGATTGATTTAAATTCGCAATATGATGCGAATATCGCTTATGTAATATCTCCGACTGCGACATTTGAAATATCCGAGAAGTCTGCTAACTATGTTGTGGTTAAGACATTGTCTGCTTTGGCAGCCGGTACGGCATATACCCTTAGGCTGGGCAGTATTGATAACCCCGGCCGCTCAATGGATGTGACATTCACCTTGACTACCAAGACTTCATCCGGTTCTACAATAGATACAGGTATTAGCTCAACCCTGCATATAACGCCTGCACCTATGCAGTCAGCTTCTATTTCGGCAAACAGCTTAGTTGCTACTCAGATAACTACCTATACCGTGAGTTTTGTCCCTATTAATGCGATAGAGGCAGGTGGCAGAGTTGAAATTACTTTTGATGCAGATTATGTCCTCACCGGAGTTAATAGCGTAACAGGTTATGATGCCAGTATAGCGGTAGCCGATAATGTTTTGATTATTACCTTGAATACTGGATTAGAAGCAGGCGCAGCCTGTTCTTTTACAATTCCAAACATTAAGAATCCGGGGGCGCAGACAACGGATGCCTATTCATTGGTTACTAAAGATTCCACGAGCACATCTTTGGATGAAGGCACGATCGCCGGGAAAGTTATTACTGCCGGTTCATTAAGCAGTCTTTCTGTTTCTGCTATGTCGTATGAAGTAATGGGTACGAGTGAGAGTACCACCTATACTTTTAGTTTTACCTGCCAGAACGCCATCCCTGTTAATGGGTATATTAAAATAGGTTTTGACGCGGATTATTCCTTGGACAACGCGGTTAATCAGAGCGCGCAATATTTAATATCTTCTAAGGGGGCGGATTACCTGTTAATTAAAACCACTCAGGAGCGTACGGGAGCCTGTACTATACAATTAAGCGGCATAAGGAATCCATCTTATGTGCAGACGACAAATAACTTTACAGTAGCCACGCAATTGCCCGCGCAGCAAAACATTGACGTTGGCACAATTGGCGGCATTACCACTACAGCAGGCTCATTGAGCGGGCTTTCAGTAACAACAACTAATTCCAAGATAGCTGAGTCAGCTGTATATACCTTTAACTTTACGGCTGAGCATGCCATCGCGGTGGGCGGTAAAGTAGCCATATCTTTAGATTCTGATTATAATCTTACATCGGTTAGTTCCACGGATGTATCCGGCAATACGGGTTCGACTGTTGCAGTAAGCGGGGCAGATCTGGTGATTACCTTGGGTGAACAGGTGTTTGCTTTGGATAGCGTGTCATTGACAGTATCTAATATAGTTAACCCCTCATACGTTAAGACTTCAGCTGATTTTATCTTTAAGACCAAAAATCCTGAAAATGGATTAATAGATGAAGGTGTTGCCTCCGGTGTAACTTTTGAACCGGGTATTTTAGAAGCTGTAAACGTCAGCGCAACCAACCTGCAGGTAAATTCACAATCAACTTATACCTTTACCTTTACGCCTGCGCATGCTATACCCAGCGGCGGGTATATCAAGATAGACCTGGATAATGATTTTAACATAGACGGGGCTTACTTATACCTGGTATCCGGTTATTCCTTTGAGAAGAATCTGACTGATATTTATTTTACTCTGCAGCCAAACAGCGCCAAGCCGGCAGGTACGCCTTTAACGATATCTATAGCAGGTATTATTAACCCTCCATATGGACAGATTACGGATGATTTTACAATTAACACGCAGGCGGTTAACCAGAGCGGTATTGATTCCGGGACGGTTTCCGGGGTTGAGATTACTGCAGGGCAGCTTTCAGGGGTTTCTGTGTCAGCAGCAGGAAATAATTATGTGGTTGGCGAGCAGACGAGTTACACTGTTTCCTTTACTACCGTAAATGCTATAGATGCTGGCGGTAAGGTTAAGATAACCTTTGATGCCGATTATGGTTTTGCCTTAGATGGCACTGTATCAGGAAATTCTGGAGCAACAGTTGCAGTAAGCGGTAATATCGTTACTGTAACTTTAGGAGAGGCAGTTGCGGCCAATCAAGCCGTCAGCTTAACTATGGGGGTTTTAACTAATCCCGGATATGCGCAAACAACAGAAGAATTTTCCATAAAAACATATGATGCCGCGGATAATGCCTTGGATTCAGGTAAGGCTTCAGGCCGGGATATTACTATAGGAGCTTTGACCGGTTTAGCCGTGAGTTCCAGTTCATTGAGCGTGCTTAATGCAGATACAAAATTAACATTTAATTTTAACGCTGCTCATACGATTCCGCGCGATGGTTTTATTAAGATTGCCCTGGATAGTGATTATAGTATAGTTTCGCCTTACATTAAGAGTTCTACCGGGGCCAACCTGACATTGCTTACGGCTGCGGGTAGCCAGGATGGCTATCTTTTGTTTAAATTAAATGCAGCAGCGACGGGGGCAATGAGCGTAGAGGTAGGAGGGCTTACTAATCCGCCTTATGAGCAAACTACATCGGATTTTGTAGTTACTACTATGTATACCGGCGAACAGAGTATAGATACCGGGACTATTTCAGGACTGGCTATTACTTCCGGCGCCTTGGTTATAAGTTCTGTGAGTTGTTTGGATAATTACGCCGGTGCTACTACTGAATATACCATCGACTTTACCGCAGTCCATAGTATTCCGGTTACAAGCAAGATTGAAATTGTTTTTGATAGTAACTACGGTTTGACTAATGCCAGCTTGAGCAGCCCGGCAGGGGGATTAACCATTTCGGCAAGTACGCTGAGCATATCTTTAGATGCAGGAGCTGCTGTTTCTTCTAATGTAAGCCTGAAGATAGCCGGTATTTTGAATCCAGGCTATTCACAGACAACAGATAGCTTTAAAGTTACGGTTAAAAATATCGATGGTAATATCGTAGATAAAGGCGAGCATGCAGGAATCGCTATATTGCCTACCCAGATACAGTTTATAACTCCTGCGGCAGGGGATGTTTATTCGGTTGGAGATAGCAGGAGCATTAAATGGCAGGTAACCGGTGGCAATATCTCTAGAACCAGCAGTCATTGGTTAGTGCAGTTTTCCACAGATGCTAATTTTACTTCGCCTATAACTGTACATGAAGGATTGGCGAGCGTTGATGGAGATAACAACCTGTATTTCGTATTATCTGTGGATTCAAGTATGCTTTCAGAGGTTGTTTATTTGCGGGTATCCTGTATTGATAATTTATATACTGATGTTGCAGCAACCTCCGGGCAATTTAGCATAAGGCCTGTTGCTGCCTTTGTGGGTTTTGTTGCCCCGGCTTCAGCTGTTAAGTGGGCTATCGGCAGCAGTAATACAATAGAATGGTCCACGCAGGGGGCGATCAGTAATAATTTCAAGATTGAATATTTTGCCGGGAATACATGGACAACGATTTATGAAGAAGGTGTCAGCGGTTCAGCATCAGTTACTAAGGCAGCAGGCGCGCATTGGTACGAAGATGATTGGTCTTATTCCTGGACTGTCCCGCAGGCGGCTAACCTGCCTGATTCCGGAGCAGTGATCAGGGTCACCAATTCAGATAACAGTATAGTTACCGGAGTCAGCGAGGAATTTGAAATAGCCACCGCTTATATTAAAATAACCAGCCCGACCGAGGGGATTACTTGGGTAAGGACTGAAACTAATAATATTACCTGGGAGGGCCAGGGTGAATCAGGTACGCGCTTTAGCATACAATATTCGGATACTGCCAATGCAATTACTACTGAGCTTTATAATGGTTCAATAGAAAGGACACTCTCTGAGGGGAAGTGGCTATATAGTTATCCATGGGTATTAAGCGCCGAACTTGAGCCGACTGATACAGCGGCAATAATAATAACTAATCTTGATGATAGCGGTATTGCCGATACGTCTGCCATATTTAGTGTTAATGCCAGTGGAAAGTTGGAGATAACTGCTCCTGTGGCAGGGGATAAATGGGTTATTGGCGCCAAATACACAATAAAATGGACTTCTGATGGACAGTCTCTTAGCTCCTCATCCATAAGGATTACTTATACGGCAGATGGTGTTGCAGAAACCCTGATTACTAATTCTACTTCTAATACCGGAAGCAAAGATTTTACTTGTCCTTCCACCGCCTTAAGCAATGTAAAGGTGCATTTGTATCAAATAAACGGCGACGTAACGGCTGAATCAGGAGTTTTTAGTTTTGTGGCAGTTCCTTCGCTTCAGTTTGTATCTCCGGTTGCCAATGATAACTGGGTTGCCTCTTTCACTAAAGAAATAAAATGGAGCGGTGTCGGGGGCGGGCTAACGCAAATGCTGGTGATTAAATATTCAACTGACGGCGGTTCAACGTATCCTAATACAATCTTTAACTACACCACGGATTCTTATGAGGAGAAGATTTCGTCTGTAGTTAGCGGTACCGTTACTAATTATACATTGGCCTGGCCGGTACCAATTAATTACAGTAATAACGTGAAGATAAAAATCGAAGACATGGGGATAATGCGCCTGGTAAGCGGCTCTTATGTGCCTTTAAGCGTAGTAAGCGGAAAGTTCTCTATAACCGCGCCGTTTGCTACCATTGCCCAGCCAGCAGGTGGAGAAGGCTGGATAGCTGGTACGGAGCACGATATTATCTGGTCGGAGACAGGGTCTTTAGGTAAAGATATAAAGATAAGTTATTCGGTTGACGGCGGCTTGACCTATCCTTATGTAATCTTCCAGAATTCCACAGGAGACAGCGCTATATACGACAATTATATAATTCCTGTAAATAGTTCGCTGAGCTATAAATGGACAGTCCCCAATACTATTTCTACGCAATGCCGTATTAAGATAGAGGGCCTGACAAACAGCGGAAGTGGAACCTCTCTTGCTAATTTCTCGATCAAGCTGCCTATTATAACAATAACCTCTCCTGTATCGACAGATTTATGGTCAATTTACGATACCGGCAAGCTGATCAGCTGGACTAATACCGGTAATGTCAGTGAACATTTAAAAATAGAGTATTTTAAGGATGCATCTACTTCTAAGGTAATATTGGCAGATGTCAACGGCACGGCGACATCTTATAGCTGGGATATAACTGAGGATTATAAGAGCTACGTTTCGGATAGCGGCTGGATAAAGATCACTGACTTAAATGCCGAAACAACATTTGGCCAGCCCCTTACTGCGGTATCGGAGGCGTTTGTGCTATCCTTGCCTGGTTTTGAGATTAATGTACCGGCCAGCCCCTTAATTACCGGCAGTTCCTATAATATAACTTGGCAAGGCATTGGTATGTATTCTGAATGCAGCACAGATCCGTCTAATACCATACGTTTAGAGTATGGCGTGGGAGATAATCCTACATGGATTACAATTTCAGCTTCTACCCAAAATGACGGCTCATATGAAAATTGGGTAGTTCCTGATAAGCATTCCAGCGACGTTAAATTCAGGATTACCAATAATACATGGTCATTTATTACGGGGATTTCGGAACCATTCAAGATCATGGGTTCACTCTCCATTACCAGCCCCGCTGCCGGGACAAAACTTTTCGTAGGACAAGAGCAGATGATGGAGTGGAGCACTAATGGTACGATTAACAAGGTAAATTTGTATTATTCAAAGAATAACGGCTCTACCTGGAATGCCATAGCTACAGATACTACTAATAACGGGTATTATATGTGGACGATTCCCGACGCAGTATTAGTTGACCGTTCTCCTAACAGCAGTGTTTATTTTAAGGTAGAGGATGCTACGGATTCGGCGGTGTATATCAATAGGCAATATACAATAAGTTATTATAAAGTTACCTGGAATGTTATTGATGCCGACGGCCTGGTAGGCGATTTGGATGGTTTAAGTGTCAATACATTAGATGTAACTAATAATAATACGGTATGGGAGGACAGGACAGGTTTGAGCTGTTCTTCATCTATTAAGAATGCCGGGGTTGATGCCGATGATATCGTACTCTATTATTATCCCGGGCACTTGTACCAGACTACCTGGTCAAGAGACGCCTATCTGGATGCTACTGTTCAGCCTTCTCCTTGGACAGCCGATACCGATGGCAAAGAGGTGACTATAACATTAGCTACCCAACTGGTGACAAAAACAAGGACAGTATATTCCTCTGTAACATATGATGCCTCAACTGATATTTTAAGCATACAATGCTGGCTGCAAGAAGAGGAAAAACTCCTTACTGAAATAGCCGGTTTGCAGGGTTGTTTGATAATAGTTTATGATGATAACGATGCGCAGATTAAAACTTTTGAATATGACGCTTCAGAATCAGATGCCAGCGGTGTCTTCTGGACGAAATGGGAGCATCCCGGGCTTGAAACTAGTAAGTCTTATTTTGTGCGTTTCAGGATCCAGTTTGAAGGGGCATTCCATTACGGCGGCAAGACCTTTGAAATAAGCTCAGCTTCGCAGATTGAGAATATTGCCGAATCAGTAAATTCAGGTGTGATTGCTATTACGTCAGCAATCTCGGAAAGTTCCGCGCAGATAAAGGCAAAAATTGAAGAGACAGCTACTGAGACCCAGAATAAAGTAGCTGAAACCGTTAACTCCGCTAAGACATCGATAGAGAGCAAGGTTACTGTTATCGGCGAGGAAAATAAGGCGGCGATTAATAATGCTGCTACTACGATAAAAGAAAATGTCAGCAGGGAAGCATCAAGCCGGATAGTAAATGAAGAGAGTTTTATAAAATCAGGAAAAACCTTAAAAATAAAATATAAAGTTGATTCCGGTTTAGAGCTGTCTCCAGAGATAGATGTATATGACCCTGAAAATAAACAGCGCATATCTAAGGGGGTAATGAGCGAGATTGGGACTACGGGAGTATATGAATATGACCTTACTTTCTTAACTGCCTGGGGTACGGGATCATTTTCCATCGTTTGTTCAGAATCGACATATGGGACAATTGACGGAATAAGCATAGAGGTAGTAAAGGCAGACTTAGAAGATATCAATAGCGCCGCGGTTGTATCCATGTCGCAGTTGTCTAATATCGATACCGATGAGATGAAGAATTTATCTAGCAGTATCGGCATTGTCAGCTCCAGCATAGAGAAGATTGTAGGTACAATGACTGATTTAGGTTCAATGAGCAATAAGATCTCTGCATTGACAAACGATATCCAGAAGACCGTTTTTGAGCAACTTTCTGTTGCTTCAGACAAAATGAAAGAGATAGCAAAGCAGCAAAGCGTCAAAATAGACAAAATGATTGATGTGTCTGAGAAGGGCCGGGAGGATGTAAATTATCTTAAGAAAAAGACTCTGGAGATTAAGGCAACCGCAGAACTTACCAATGAGATAATTCAAAGGTCTAACGATAAGCCGATAAACAAGAGCTGGCTTGAGCCTGGAAGCATATTAATGAACGCGATGGTGGTCAATCCTTCAACCTCAAAGAGCCAGACTGCTATGCTTAAGGCTTATTTGCCCGTTGAGAGTAAACCCGAAGATATAGTGAATTTGGGCGATCTTTCCGTAAGTTACGATGTCCAGGAGAACCTTTATTACGTATTTAAAGAGTTTACCCTTGGCCCCGGAGAAGTAGCTAAACGTCAGATAGAGCTCAAAGATGTATGGGTAATATCTGAAAAAGAATTAAATGCGAACCTGGAGAGAATTAATGAAATGCTCCAGGATTTAAAGGGCAGTTCTTTCTACGATAGGGCCTCTGTTATAAAAGGTACCATCCAAACTAGAGTTGATCAAATCCTGGATGCTCAGAAAAAGGCCATTGATGCATTGCCCGATACCCACATTGCCGTCTATAGAGCCAATATGCAGATTCTAAATACAATTAAAGATGATCTGGCCAGGGTAGAGGCTATGCTGCTTCAAGCTAAGCCTGCTGTTGGCCTTGCATTTAATAAAGTATTTGTTAAGACCAGCTGGTGGATAATCCTGTTGGTGGTTGTTTTTCTGGGAGTACTTTCATTCGGACTTTTTATTGTATGGCACAAACAGGCAAAGATTGCGCAGATAGAAAAGAAAACCGAGAAGGCTGAAGAACCAATAGATCAATGAGGGGGTTAGATTAATTGCCTCAATCTGCAGGCGTTTATGCAATAAAGATGCATTTTGGTTTTTAAGAAAAGAAAGGGGGCGTTCCTAAAATAAGGGGGCACCCCTCTTTTAGTGTGTTTTCCCTTAAGGTGCTTGATTTAAAATTTTTAATATGGTAAAATTTATTGGGTATTTTAATTGTTTATGATGGCATAACTTTATGCTGATAAGAAATAAAATATGGGTTAATTGGGCATTATTGAGCAGTTTTTTATTTATCCCTTTGCAAGCTGATGCTGCAACCGATACCTGGAATAATATAGAAAAGAGTAAGCACTTTATCATTTATTATCAGGATGCATCTGCTGAATATATTAACCGGCTGGTTAGAGAGGCGGAACATTATTATAAGAATATTACTCAATACTTAGGGTTTGTGAGATTTGATTTTTGGATTTGGGATAATCGTTGTAAAATATTTCTTTATCCGGACGCCGAGACGTATTTAGGGACTACTGGAGTTGTTTATTGGTCAAGGGGGCATGTCCAGATTAAAACGAAAGAAATCAGCACTTATATTTGGCAGGAAATGTTCTTTGATACAATTCTTCCGCATGAGATTGGCCATATAATATTCAGGGAGTTTGTCGGTTATAACAAGGCATTGCCTCTTTGGCTTGATGAAGGGGTGGCATGTATGCAGGAATATGAAAGTAAGGACCGTCTGGCAACCGCTAAATGCCTGGTAAGCTTGAAATTATACACGCATTTAACTGATCTGGCTACGATTAAAGATTCAAGCGTAATTATACCGTTTATTTTTTACAACGAGTCAGCCAGCATAGTGGATTTTCTCTTAAGGAGGTTCGGCAGGAATAAATTTGTAGATTTCTGCCGTTCTTTGCGGGATGAGCCTAATTGGGAACAATCCCTTAAAGGCGTATACAGGATAAAAGGCATGGAAGAATTAGAAAAACTTTGGGTTGCGGATTTAACTGAAAATTAAAATCCGGTTTTTTAAGCGTTAGCAAAGATTTGTTTATTCAAGAAGATAACAGGAGGTTCAGGTTATGAAGAATGATGTAAAAGCCCGGGAATTCAATATTTTAGTCGTTGAGGATGATGAAAGGACATTTAAAACCATAAAAGACGGCTTGATAAATCCGGAATATAAACTGCATCGGGTGACTACGGGACAGGAGGCGATCAACCTGGCCAAAGAAGGCTATTTTGTCGCTATTATTACCGAGATGCAGATCGGGGATATGAATGGGATTGAGTTAATCCGCCGGCTTAAGAAAATAGATCAGCGGATTAATATAATCGGTCTGACCGTTTATGCCTTTGTTAATCTAGCGGTGGAGGCAATGAAGGAAGGTGTCTATTCTTATCTGATGAAACCGATCAATACGGAAGAGTTGAATTTAGTTTTGAGGCGGGCGATAGAGAATACCTTTCTTTTGATACAGGCAGGGCAAAGGAAATATTATCAGGATATCGCTACTATGGATGGCTTGACCGGTGTTTATAACCATCGCCATTTTCACGAAATGCTGGATTGGAATATTTCGCATTTGAACCGTTCCCCGCAAGCCTTCTCGCTTTTTATTACCGATATTGATGATTTTAAGAAATATAATGATACTCATGGCCATGTAGAGGGGGATAAGATATTACATAATTTCGCTCAGCTATTAGTCAGTTCTACCAGGGATAATGATATGGTGTTTAGATATGGAGGGGAGGAGTTCGCTGTAATTTTGTCGCAGACAGACCAGTTTAGCGCCCAGAAGGCCGGGGAGAGGCTGCTGGTAATAGTAAGGAGCCGGATGCCTATTACCATGAGCGTAGGTTTAGCCAGTTTTCCATTGAATGCCCAGATTAAAAGCGAGTTAGTCATACGCGCTGACAAAGCGCTTTACCGGGCTAAAAAAACAGGTAAAAACAGGTTATGCACATTTGACGAGAAAATAGACATATGAAAAACTTAACGATTATCCTGATAATGTTGATCAGTACCTTAGGCCCGTCGGCGGTAATCGCGGCGGTAGGTTTTTCCGGGGTTAAGGCCATTGGCAGGAATCCTTCAGCAGCACCCAAGATTTTAATTTCCATGGTACTGGCATTTATTTTTGCTGAAGCCATAGCCGTAATCGGGCTTTTGGTCGTATATAATTTATTCGGACAGTAAGGGGCTATCCTTGTTCGTTTTACTCGCAAGGAAAGCGCTAGATAAAAACTATAAGGTGCTTGATTTGGGCAATAAAAATAAAGAGGAGCCTATATGCTGGTATGGCAGATAATTCTTATTCAAATAGCTACTTTTACTTTAATTGTTTTATTTTTACGCTGGTTGCTTTATAGCCACATCAGCCGCGCCCTGGAGAGGTTGCAGAAGTTAAATCAACAAAACCTGGAGAAAGAAAAGGTGCTCAAGGAGGAATTTGAGCGGGCAAGAAAACAGGCGGAGATCGAGATCCAACAGGGTAAGGTTGAGGCTGAGAGCATAAAAGAACAGGCAAAAGAGGATGGAGAAAAGACAAGAAGGAATTTGCTTGAGGCTTCTAAAGAAGAAGCAAAACGAATTGTTAGTGAAGGGATCAGGGACAGCCAGAGAAAATATAATGATTTACTTCTGGAGATGCAGGATAAATCGGTATACCTGGCAGTTGATATTATAAAATATATTTTTACAGAAAGGATCCGTCAGGTCATACATATCCAGGTTATTGATGAATTGATAGATGATGTAGCCGGGCTGGATAAAGAAAAGATACGGGCCCAGGGGGATAAGGCAGAGATTGTTTGCGCCTACCCCTTAGGGGCGGATCAGAAACAGCGATTACAGCAGGCCTTATCTAATAAGTTAGAGCGCAATATTGTATTAGAGGAGACGGTTGACCCGGAGGTCGTCGGAGGCCTGATTATACGCTTAAGCGGATTTGTGGTTATTGACGGCAGTATCAAAAATAAATTTAAAAGAATAGTGCCGATAATGAAAGATAAAGCCAGGGCTGGTGTTGAACAGGCGGAGAAAGGTTAAATGCAGGAGATAAATTTAAAGCCGTTAGAGATAAAGGACGTAGGTACGGTTAAAGAGATTAAAGGTGGCGTAATTAAAATAAGCGGGCTGGCTTCCTGTGTAAATGGCCAGTTGATTGAGCTTGCGCCTGATTTAATGGGTATGGTAATCGGTTTTACCAAGAGAGATGTCTTGGTTTTAGTTTTAGGCGATGAAAATAAGGTGCATATTGGCGATACTGTTTATGGGGAAGAGGGTGTTTTTGAAATTCCCGTAGGGAGTAATTTTATCGGCAGGGTAGTAAATACCTTTGGCCAGCCATTGGACGGCAAGGGTAAGATTGAGGGGGTGGATACTTATCCAATATTCAGAAATGCTCCCGGGGTCTTGGATAGGACGCCAATTGTAGAATCATTCCTTACCGGTACTAAAATTATCGATACTTGTATTCCCTTGGGTAAAGGCCAGAGAGAACTTATCCTGGGGGACAGGGTTACTGGAAAAACCACGCTGGTAATTGATGCGATTATAAATCAGAAGGGCAAGGATGTAATCTGTATATATTGCTGGGTAGGGGGTAGCCAGTCTGCCTTTTTGAAGATTATGGAACAGCTTAGGTTAAGCGGAGCTATGGATTGGACTATTGTTGTGGCGGCCTCGGCATCTGCTTCTCCCGCAGAACAATATCTTGTCCCCTATGCTGCCTGTGCATTGGGAGAGTATTTTATGGATCATGGCAGGGATGTTTTTTGCGCTTTTGATAATTTAACCCGGCACGCCTGGATCTACCGTGAGATATCCCTGCTTTTAGAGAGAAGCCCGGGCAGGGAAGCCTATCCCGGGGATATTTTTTATATCCATTCCCAATTAATGGAGCGAGCTGGCAAGTTAAATGAAGAAAAAGGAAGCGGCTCAATGACCTTTTTGCCTATTGTAGAAACACAGGAAGGAGATATTACCGGCCTTGTTCAGTCTAATCTTGTTTCTATAACTGACGGCCAAATATATTTAAGCGCATCCCTTTTTAATGAAGGTTTCAGGCCGGCTATTGATTTAGGGCTTTCTGTCTCGCGAATTGGAAGTAAGGTCCAATGTGAATCCATAAAAAAAGTAAGCCGTTCCTTAAAGAGGGAATTTGCCCAGTATAAGGAATTAGCCGCTCTTACTACTATTAGAACTAAACTCTCTGCTGATATAGAACTTAGATTGAAGAGGGGGCAGGCATTAAGGGATTTTTTCATTCAAGATAAATCAAGGCCTCTTTCCGTAGAAGAAACAGTGGTGCTTTTTTATGCTTTTATCAAAGAGATCCCTGAAATATTAGAAGAATCTAAAAGAGAAAATTTTAAACAAGAGATATTTGGTTATCTGCTTAAGAATTACCCGCAATTAATTGAAGAGCTTGCTATACAGAAGCTTTTAACCGGCGGGGTAGAAAGAGGCCTGGATAAGGCATTTGAGGATTTTTTTGAAGTTTCTAACAGCTAAAATCTAAGGAGCAGCATGATTCCATTAGTTATATTACGTAAAGATTTAGCGTTTAATAAGGTGATGGAGAGTATTATCGAGGTTTTGAAGGGGGTGGCTGCGACCGAGTATTTCCACCTTCAAAGCAAAAGAAAGAGTTTCGATGAGTTTGAGGGTTATCTAAGGGATTTATTTGAACGGGTAGATATCAGCGGTTTCCAGCACCCTTTTTTAGGGGGGCCGGCTTCTTCAAGTAATATTGTTATGATAACCTCGGATTCCGGTTTTCTCGGTGAACTTAATATGTCAGTAGTGAATTATGGTTTGGCCCAGTATAGAAGCGATGACCTGCTTACGGTAGTCGGTAAAGAAGGAGTCAGGTATATAGGAGAGCAAGGAATAAAATATACCAGTTTTGCCGGTATTGATGATGATATTTCTTATAGTACAGTGATAAAATTAAGAGACCATATAGTAAATGAGTTTTTTAACAAGAAATTAAGCAGTACGGTTATTGTTTACCCGCATTTTGTTTCTTTTGCGGTACAAAAGATTGAACAGTTCCAATTGTTCCCCTGCAGGTTTTTATTTCCACAGGAGTCAGGTTCCGGAAAAACAGGCCTTGGCCAAGCCGGGTTTTTGCAAATAGACCCCAGCGAGAAGGTGATATTGGACTCGCCCTTGAAGTCAATTGTAGAATATTTAGTCAAGGTATGGGTCGGGCAATTAATCCATCTTATCTTTTGGGAGAGTAAACTTTCTGAATGGGCGGCTCGTGTAATGCATTTAGAGAGAAGTTCTAACGAGATCAGGGATCAGCAGAAGAAAATGAGGCTGCAATATTTTCGCACCATGCATGAAAGAAGCGATAAGAGTACTAGGGAGATTTTTGTCAGTAGGATGGCTTTGAGAAAGACCGGGGCCATAGCTTAAAACAGGAGTTTTTAATGCAGGAAGGTAAAGTTGTTTCAGTGCAGGGACCGATTGTAGATGTAGAGTTCCCTCCCGAGGTGTCGTTTCCGGCAGTCTATGATATTATCGAGACAGAGACCTTTGACGGGCAGCGGATAGTATTGGAGGTAGTCGAGTATTTAAGCAAGACGGAGACGGATAAGACGAACACTATGCGTTGTATCTCCCTTACCCCCAATTTTGGCTTGCGTAGAAATGCCAAGGCCTTTGCTGTCGGTTCAACGATTAGTGTTCCCGTAGGGGAAGTAACCTGTTCCCGGATATTAAATGTGTTGGGTGAGCCGGTAGATAAAAAAGGCGCTATCAAGGTTGGCCCGGAGTCCATCAGGCCTATCCATAAAAAACATCAAATAGCTACAGTTGATACAGGGGAAGGTAAGGAGAAAAAGTTTGAGGTTATGCAGACAGGGATCAAGATGTTCGATCTTTTATTTCCTCTGATCAGAGGCTCAAGGAATGGTATTTTGGGAGGAGCTGCTTGCGGTAAGAGCGTAATTATCCTTGAGCTTATGCATAATATTATTAAGATGCAAAAAGGATATTGTGTATTTACCGGGGCTGGAGAACGGACCAGGGAAGGAAACGAGTTATATTATGAGCTAGAGAAGCAGGAAATATTAAATAGGTCATCTTTGGTTTTTGGGCAGATGAATGAATCTCCTGGAGCCAGGTTTGAGGTAGTCCATACCGGTTTGACATTGGCAGAGTCTTTTGTTGAAGCCGGTGATGATGTTTTATTGTTTGTTGATAATGTATTCAGGTTTGCTCAGGCAGGCAGCGAGTTATCTACGCTCCTGGGGAGAATCCCTTCTGAAACCGGTTATCAACCCACCCTGCCTACAGAGATGGCTGAATTCCAGGAGAGGATCCGCTCTATAGGGCAGGCTTCAATTACAGCGATGGAAGCAGTCTATGTGCCTTCTGACGACTTGACTGATCCGGCCGTTGTCTGCATATTCAGTTATTTAGATTCCATAGTTATCTTGTCACGCCGGTATGTTCAGTTAGGACTTTTTCCCGCTATTGACGCCTTGACATCCTCCTGTGCTTTTCTTGACCCTATGATTATTGGAAACAGGCATTTCAAAATTTCCCGGGATGTCTTAAGGATCCTTAACAGGTATGAGGAGCTTAGGCGTATTGTTGCTATTGTAGGGGTAGAGGAGCTTTCCGGAGGAGACCGTATCATATTTGAAAGGGCGCAAAAACTGCAGAATTTTCTTACTCAGCCATTTTTTACCGCAGAAGCTTATACAGGCAAAAAAGGGGAATATGTCCCCTTAGAGGCGACTTTAGAGGGCTGTGAAAGGATAGTTGCTGGCCAGGTGGATAAAGTTCCTAATGAGAAGTTCTATATGATTGGGGCATTGTTGGCTAATCCTTAATTTAATATTTAAAATGATTTTGGCTGGGAAAGCATAAGTAATAAATTCATACAAATAAACAAGGGAGACCAAGGGAATGTTAATTAAAATAGGGCAGATGCTGATTAATAAGAAATTGATTACGCCTGAGCAGTTAGAGGCAGCTCTTGCCGAACAAGGTAAAACCGGTGAGCTTTTAGGGGTTATCCTGGTTAAAAAGGGTTTTTTGAGCCAGGAGGATTTCTTAAAAGTACTTTCTGAGCAGTTTAATGTGCCTTTTATAAAGTTAAAGGAAACCGCTATTGATCCTTTAGCGATAAAGAAAGTACCCGCCAAGTTCGCCTGGTATTATAAAGTTATGCCGGTTAAATTTGTAGATAATAAATTGCTTATTGCTTCTTCTGACCCCTTGCGTTCTCTGGATGATCTGAGAATATTCTTAGGTTATGATTTGAAGCCGGCCCTGGCTTCGGAATCAGAAATAATGGAAATGATCAAGGAGAATTACGGGGTAGGCGCTGAGACTGTAGAGGGGATCATTGCTAAAGCGCCCAAAGATACCAAGGGGCAGGATGCGCCAAAAGAAACAGGCAAGATTGAGGATATAGAGAAATTAGCCGAAGATGCCTCAGTAGTCAAGTTGGTAAACCAGATAATTCTGGAGGCTTATCAGAAGAGGGCAACCGATATCCATATTGAGCCATTCCGGGGTAAGATGAATATAAGATACCGTATTGACGGCGTTCTTTACAACGCAAATGTTCCGGCTGATATCGAGCGGTTTTTCCTGGCGATTATTTCGCGTATAAAGATAATGTCCAGGTTGAATATTGTAGAACGCCGACTTCCTCAGGATGGCCGCGCTGTGATAAAAATTGGGCAGGAGGAACTGGATTTAAGAATTTCGATTATCCCCACGCGTTACGGTGAGGGTATGGTTATAAGGATCCTTCCCATGAGTATGCTTTTTAGCCTGGAGCGGCTTGGCTTGGTCCCTGAGGATTTAGAGATTTTGGCAAAATTAATCAAGAAGCCCCACGGCATAATCCTGGTTACCGGGCCGACGGGAAGCGGCAAGAGCACTACGTTGTATGGGTGTTTGAATGATATAAAAAGCAGCAAGAATAAGATAATTACTATTGAAGACCCTATAGAATATGAACTGGAGGGTATAATTCAAATCCAGGTCATTCCGGAAATAGGGTTTACTTTTGCTCAAGGCTTAAGAAGTATATTAAGGCATGATCCGGATATTATGATGGTAGGAGAGATCAGGGATTTTGAGACCGCGGAGCTGGCAATAAGGAGTGCGTTAACCGGGCATTTGGTTTTTTCCACCCTGCACACAAATGACGCTGCCGGGGCGGTTGCCCGCCTGTTAAATATAGGTATTGAGCCATACCTGGTAGCTTCTTCCGTAGAGGCATTCATCGCCCAGAGGTTGGTGCGCTTAATCTGCCCGGAATGCAAAAAGATAGATACGGCGATACCGGATAATGTCAGGTCGTTAATAAGCCAGGATATAGCCAAGAGCAAAACAGATTTAAAACATTTAAAACCTGAAGAGATTAAATTTTACAAGGGGCAGGGCTGTAAGGAATGCAATTTTACCGGTTATAAAGGCAGGACTGCAATCCATGAAATACTGGTAGTAGATAAGCTGATAAGAGAGTTGATGTTGAGGAAGGCATCAACCGATGAATTAAGGGATAAGGCGGTCAGTCAGGGAATGAAGACTTTGCGTTTATGCGGGTGGAAGAAGGTTATCGACGGCCTGACTACTCCCGAAGAGATATTGAGGGTAACCCAGGCAGAGGAGTAATAAAGGTATGTTTAAGGTATCGGTGCTGGATATAAAGACAGCTTCGACTATATTCCAGGAGTTAGTTTCTTCTGTTATACTGCCTGGTGACGAAGGCGAGCTTTCTATATTAGATTTTCATCAACCGATCATCTCTTGTTTAAAAGAGGGTATGATTAAAATAGATAATATCCCGCCTGTGGTTATCAAGAGTGGCATTGCAAGCATGCAGGATAATGAACTGGTAGTATTGGTGGAGAAAAAATAAGATGCCAATATTTGTTTATCAAGCAAAAAAAGGTCCTCAGGAAGTTATCGAAGGGACTGTCGATGCCGCAACCAAAGAAGCGGCTGTGAATAAGATAGAGAATATGGGTTATGTGCCTATCCGGGTTAATCTTGAAAAAGAGCCTAATGTTGGTGCTGCCGGAAAACTGCCAGGAGACAAAAATGCCGCTGTTGGGCATTTGGGGCTGTTTGAAAGGGTTGGTTCCCGTGACTTAAATGTATTTACTGAACAACTGGCTACCTTGGTTAAGTCTAAGGTACCGCTTTTTGAAGCTATAAATATTCTTTCTTCTCAGACGGATAATCCCAGGCTTAAAATGATAATAACTTCTATATCCGGTGAATTAAAAGACGGTAAAACCTTGTCGGAGGCATTAAGTAGATACCCCCAGGTTTTTCCTTTGCTATATGTTAATATGGTCCGTTCAGGAGAAACAGGCGGTGTTTTAGATGAGACCTTGACCCGGCTGGCTAAATTCCGTGAAGAACAAGAAGAGGTAAGGGCAAATATCAGTTCAGCCCTGGCATATCCGATCTTTATAACAGTAGTAGGTTTGATTACCGTTATTATCCTGCTTACCTTTGGTATTCCGCGTTTAGTTTCTATGTTCAGCGAAACCAAGCAAGCCCTGCCTTTGCCTACCAGGATCTTGATTTCAATAAGTAGCGGAATCAGGAATTATTGGTATTTAGGGATTACATTTATAGCCCTGGTAATCTTTATCCTGCAACAAAAACAGGTAGCTAAGAAAAAAAAGGCTATTCTTGAAAAGATTATATTAAGGTTGCCCTTAATCGGAAATTTTAGCAAAAAGGCTATGCTGGGGGAGTTTACCCGGACTTTTGCTTTACTCCTGGCTAATGGGGTTCCGGTACTTGAGGCCCTTCAGATAACAGTGCCGACAATAAATAATGAAGTATTTAAACTGGAGCTGGAAAAGGTACATAGCGACCTTATTGTGGGTACTCCTCTTTCTCAGAGCATGAGAAAATCCAGCTGGTTCCCGCCATTTCTGACCAATATGATAGCGGTAGGCGAAAGAGGAGGGAATCTTCAAGATGTATTATTGGAGGTGGCAGTTTTTTATGAGCGCGAAGTAAGAAAAATAAATAAAATAATGACCTCTTTACTTGAACCAGCGATAATCTTAGTTATGGGTTTAGTAGTAGGGTTTATTGTCATAGCGATGCTCCTGCCTATTTTTGAGATAAATATGGCGGTGCAATAATAAGGGGGAATTTAAATGAAGGCAAAAAGTGGCTTTACGCTTATAGAGTTAATGTTGGTAGTTATAATCCTCGGTGTTTTAGCGGCGATGGTAATGCCAAGGCTGTCCGGACGCTCAGAGCAGGCAAAGTCCTCAGTGGCTAAGACAGATATCAGCGCTAATATAGCAACTGCCCTGGATCTTTATGAGCTGGATAATGGCAGATACCCGACTACAGAGCAGGGGCTTAGCGCATTAGTGACAAAACCGGGGGATCTTTCCGATGGGTCTAATTGGAATGGCCCCTATATTAAAAAGGAACCTAACGATCCATGGGATAAGGCGTATCAGTATAAATACCCTTCAACGCATGAAGGCCAAGACTATGACTTGTATTCCCTGGGGGCAGACGGCATAGAAAGTGAAGATGATATCGGCAACTGGGAAAAGTAAAGGTTTTACGTTAATTGAAATAATGATCAGTATATCCATCCTGTCTGTGGGGTTGATTTTTGTGCTTCAAGGGCTCACCCAGTGCCTTAGTATTTTGCGTATTTCCCAGAATAATCTGGAAGCAAGTTTGTTGGCTGAGGAGAAGATGGCAGAAGTAGAGATAGCCGCTAAGCAGGATAAGACCACATTCTCTAAAGATGCAAGCGGAGAAGAGCAATCCGGTAATATAGAATTTAAATGGCAAATACGATTGACTCCTGACAGTGGATATGAAGATCTTAATAAGGTCATGGATACTGTTTATTGGAAAGAGGGCAGAAGGAGCGGCGTCAGCGTATTTAATACTTATTTGTTAATCCCGCATGATAAATAGAAAGAATAATAAAAAGAAGTTCATCATGGGGTTTACCCTGGTTGAACTTATTATCAGCGGGGCAATAATCTTTTTGATTTCTGTAACTGTGTATTCCGTATTTTCCAGTGGTATTAATGTCTGGAAAAAAGCTAATCAGGCCAAGAGCAAGGGGTATGGTTTAAGACTGATTGCGGATAAGTTGAGTATGGAGCTAAGGAATACTTTTAAGTTTTCCAGCATTCCGTTTGAGGGCACCGAAGATTCTATTTCTTTTGCTGCCCTTGTCGATAACGGGGTAAGCAGGACCAGCTATTTTATTAATGAGGATAATGTTTTTTGCCGCAGGCTTCAGAGCTATGCGGATGTTTTTAAGAAGGGCGAGTCCGGTAATTATGATTTACTGTTTTTCGGGGCCAAGAAGTTAAAGTTTAGCTATTGTTACCTTGATAACGCAACAGGTGATTATGAATGGAAGGATGAGTGGATAAAAGAGGAGCAGGATACTATCCCCCAGGCAGTAAAAATAGAGTTGACTTTTGAAGGAAAGCCTGAAGAAGAATTAAAATTTACCAAAACGGTCTTCATCCCTATTGGTACGGGAGAGCAACGGATAGAACTTATACAGTAGGGGTAAGTTTATGGGAAAAAAGGGCAATCCTGCGCGGGCGAGCATACTGATTATTACTCTTTGGGTCTTAGGTTTTTTGACTGTTTTTGTGGTTAACCTTGGATTCATGGTCAGGTCGCAATTGCAATTTGCTGATCACCTGCAGGATAGGATGAAAATGTATTATCTGGCCCGGGCAGGCATAGAAAGGGTGGTTGCTGAATTAAGTAATGATGAGACCGAAAGCTATGATTCCTTTAATGAGTCATGGGCGAATAATGAGGAGTTTTTCAAGGATGCAGTTTTTGGGGGAGGATTTATAACTCTTAGCTACCATCCCGGGGACCAAGAAGGCGATGAAGGAGAGATGACATTATATGGGGCAATGGATGAAAGCAGTAAAATAGATATAAATAATGCGCCCCAGGATATATTAATAACATTACTGGAGCGTATTGGCAAGGTAGAGGCAGAAGAGGCAATAGATATTTCCGGGGCAATCCTTGATTGGAGAGATAAAGATGTAGCTGTTTCGACAGGAGGGGCCGAAGACGGATATTACCAGGGGTTATCTTCTCCCTATGAATGCAAAGATGGAAAATTTCAAATACCGGAAGAATTATTACTGGTTAAGGGCATGACCCTTGAGATCTTTTCCGAGATCAAGGATGTAATTACTGTTTATGATACAGAAAAGGTTAATATTAATACCGCAAGTTTTGACTGTTTATACGCTTTAGGCCTAAACAGAAGCCTTTGTGAACAGATAATTAAATTCCGCCAGGGTAGTGATGGATTGAGCGGCACCGAGGATGATTTTATTTTTAAAACCCCCTCGGCATTAATGAGCATAGGCTCCTTGTTTACCGAGGAAGCCACACAAATAAATACTTTGATCTCCAGGAATATACTTACAGTAAGATCGGATATTTTCAGGATTAATTCTCTGGGGCAGCTAAAAAATGCAAGGGGGACGCGTTCCAGGGAGATTGTTTGTGTGTTAAAGCGCCAAAAAAACAAGGGTGCGAAAATATTATATTGGCATGAAAATTAATTTAACGAAATTATTCCAAAAGCAAGAGAAGGTAACAACTGTTGTCCAGATAGACAATAACTGGTTGAAATTAATCCAGGTAAAAGAGCTCAAGCGGGAGAAGAAGGTCTCCATGATCAAGGTTGCGGAGATTAGTTCTTTGTCCGACGAAGATATCACGCTTAAGATTTCTAATCTGGCTTCGGAGTTAAAGATAAATTCGCATTATCTCATTCTTTCTATACCGCGGCATCTAACAACCACCAGGAATCTTGATTTGCCTTCCGCAAACCCGCTTGAGATAAAAGATATGATTGAGCTTCAGATTGGCAAACAAACACCCTATGCCAGCGACGAGGTGATTAAAGATTATCAGATTTTAGGCAGCAATGCAGATGGGTACAGCAGGGTGCTTTTGGTTATTGTGCACCGGGATATTGTGGGAAGGTATTTTAAAATACTGGAATCAGCGGGACTTAAGGTGCAAAAGGTGAGTTTTAGCTCTGAGGGATTATTAAATTGGAGGAGCCTGGTTTACCGGGAAAAGGTCTCAGGCGAGAAAGTGCATATATTGATTGATGTTGATTATGATACAAGTGACTTTGAGGTTGTGCTGAATGATAAACTGGTTTTTGGCAGGAGTATCTCCTTGGGTTTCTCCCAGCTTCCCGGGCAAATAGAACAGTGGCAGAAGAAATTTGTTGAAGAGATAAACCATTCAATTTATGCTTACCAGAATGAAATAATGGGCAAGGAGATCAGCAGGATTATAATAAGCCGTCCGAGGTTGGTCGGCGATAGCCTGGATAAAAATGTTTTAGAAAGAGAATTTGGTTTACCCGTAGAGATCATAGACCAATTCAAGGATATTCCCCTGACCGAGGAAGGTACGAATTCTTATAATAATTTGGTTAGGACTGATTTATCGTTTGCCGGATTAATCGGCTTGGGTTTGCCCTCTGGCGAACATAAGATTGACCTTGTTCCCCAGGAGCATCTGATAGGCAAGGCGGTAAAAGAAAAAGGCAAAGACCTATACATTATGGGCATACTATTGGTGTTTATCTTGGTTGCTGTTTCTGGTGTTTTCCTGGGGAGGATGTATAATAAAGAACGGTACTTGAGTCAATTAAAACAGCGGCTCGATCAGATCCAGGACAAGACCAAGGAATTAAATGGCATGATCCGGGGGATAGAAACAATAAAAGACAGGGTTTATACAAGAGGTACATCGCTTAATCTTTTTTATGAGGTGCACCGGGCGATCTCTCCTGAAATTCATTTAATTTCGATAAGCTTTGACGGGAAAGAAAACCTTATCTTGCGGGGAGAGTCAAATGAGATGTCCGAGGTTTTTAGCTTTGTTAATAAATTAGAAGAATCAGCGTATTTTCAGAATGTTAAGTCGAAATACGCCACTAAACGCAAGGTGGGGGATAAAGAAATTACGGATTTTGAAATTTCCTGCCCCTTGCAGGATAAATACAAGGTTACGGATAAACACAAATTATAAATAAGAATGGAATTCCTGTCCAGGCTATCTAAAAAAGAAAGGCGTTTGTTTTATATCACAGTGGCGGTGGTGGCCATTGTTTTTCTTGAGAGGGTGGTTTTTAAGCCGGTTATGAATAAGCTGGAAAATTTTAACGGCAAGATATCTTTAGAAGAAAAGAAGCTGGAAAAGTCAATGCATATTCTGGGGCAGGAATCAGCCATAACCAGCGAATATGAGAAATTTGCTCAAAGCATAAAACAAGAGCAATCCGATGAAGAGACGCTAGCCATATTGCTTAGCAGTATTGAGAAGATGGCAAACAGCGTTTCTGTTTTTATCTTGGATATGAAGCCTGGCACAGTAGAGAAAGCCGAGTTTTACAAGAAATATACCGTTAAAATTGAAGCCGAGGCAAAGATCAGTAACTTGACAGATTTTATTTATCAGTTGGAGAATTCTCCGAAATTGCTCAGGGTATCGGATTTTCGCCTGACCCCCCAGAAAAAAGAGACTGTTCTTAAAATTAGCATGACAGTTACTGAGGTTTTGATTAATTGATAAGCCGCAGGGCCTTACTCCTACCATGAAGGTACTAACTCAGTTTGAAAAGAAATCGCGTTTATTTGCTGACCCGGAGTTTATTGTATCCTGCCTTGATTCATCTTCGCTGGTTTCTAGTTTTAAGGATATGGAACGGGCACTCTCATGCGGGTATTATTTGGCAGGTTTCCTGTCCTATGAAGCAGGTTATTGTTTCGAAGAAAAGTTAGCTAGGAACAGGCTTTATGATTTTCCCCTTCTTTATTTTGGGGCGTATAAAGGCGTAAGTAAGGATAAGCCTGGATTATCAAGGCTGCCTCTTGCGGATTATCCGGAAAATATCCGTTTAAATATCAAGCGGGATGAATATTCCCTAAATATAAATACTATCCGCGATTATATATCTAAAGGGGATGTCTATCAGATTACCTATTGTATAAAACTATTGTTTGAATTCTACGGTTCAGCTTTCTCTCTTTACAGCCAACTTCTAAAAGAACAGCCAGTGCCTTATCCTGCCTATATTGAAACTGACCAGTTTCGAATACTTTCTCTGTCCCCGGAGCTGTTTATTAAAAAGGAAGCTGCGCATATGGTGACCAAACCCATGAAAGGAACTTGGCCAAGAGGCCAAGGCGCGCTTTCGGATTTATTTGCCCCGTTACGTTTAAGAAATGATTTAAAAAACCGGGCGGAGAACGTAATGATTGCTGATTTATTAAGGAATGATTTGGGCAGGCTCGGCCTTAATGTCAAGGCACCTACGCTGTTTGAAGTAGCCAGGTATAAAACTCTTTGCCAGATGACTTCTACTGTAACGGCTAAAATAGACAAGGATATATCCATTTATAAACTTTTTTCTTCACTTTTCCCATCGGGTTCGGTTAGCGGAGCGCCGAAGATTAGCGCCATGGGGATAATAAGTCAGTTGGAAAAAGAGGAACGTAAGATTTATACCGGAGCTATCGGGTATATAACCCCCGAAAAAGATATGTTTTTTAATATACCTATACGTACGCTTTTGATCCAGGGTGCTCAAGGCCAGATGGGCATAGGAGGCGGGATAGTCTGGGATTCAACCCCTGCAGGGGAGTGGAGCGAGGGGTTGCTTAAGGCGAAGTTCCTTACAGACCTTGCTAAAACTCCTTTTGCCCCTTGTTGATAAAAGGCCGATAAAAAAAGATTAGCATTAGAGCACCAGAAGAAGTATAATTTATAAAAAGAGAAGGATTAATCTTAACCTCATGCCTTTAAAAATATCTAAAGACCAGCGTTTGCTTAACTTTATTGAAAGAAACCACGATGGTATAGTGGTCGTGGATAAATCAGGCCTTGTGCTTTTTGTTAACTTCGCCGCGGCAAAGCTTTTTAATCGCGAGAGGAAAGAATTATGCGGCAAGCCGTTTGGGTTTTCCTTGCCTGGTGATAATATAGTTGAAATCAATATCCCGGGGATAAACAAGGAAGTTGGCATCGCTCAAATGCAGCAGATGTCTATAGAATGGCAGGGTAAACGGGCGTTTGCCTTATTGATACATGATATTTCTGAACTTAAGAAAACAGAAATGCTTAAAGCCGCCATGGATGAGCGCAGGCGCATTGATAGGATAAAAAATGAATTTATTTCTAATGTTTCTCATGAGTTGCGCACTCCGCTTACCTCGGTGAGGGAAGGGATAAGCCAGATCCTGGAAGGTTTTCTGGGCAGGACTACAGAAAGGCAAAAGGAGTTTTTATCCATGTGCCTTGAAGATATTGACCGCCTGTCCAGGATTATCGACGGCCTTCTGGATATCTCAAGGATTGAATCCGGTAAGATTATCCTTAAGAAAGAAACATTGGATATTGTGGATTTAGCTAAAAGTGCGGTAACTTCGCTTTCCGTTAAAATAAAGAATAAGGGGTTGGAATTAATAGAGGATTTCCCCAAAGAAAAAACGGAAATCTATGTTGATAAAGACAGGATTATTGAGGTATTTATCAATTTACTGGGCAATGCTATTAAATTTACCGATAAGGGCCATATCGGTATTTCCATAAAAAATAAAGCCAAAATGGTTGAATGTTGTGTAGCGGACACCGGCCGGGGGATAGCTAAAAAGGACATCCCCAGGGTTTTTAGCAGGTTCCAACAGTTCGGCCGCGTATTTGGTCCGGGCGAAAAAGGTACCGGCCTGGGGCTTTCCATTGTTAAAAGTATAATTGAATTGCATAAAGGTCAAATCCGTGTAGAGAGTAAATTAAATAGGGGGACTAGGTTCATCTTTACCCTGTTTAAATATACTTCCAGGGAATTGTTTAAACAATATATAGTCGACGGCCTAAGAGAAGCGGTACATAATGACGAGCCTCTTTCTATTTTTGTTTTTTATATTGAGGATTTTGCACTTGTTAAAAAAGAGTTTGACAGTAAAAAGATTACTGTGCTGATGAATAAATTCTATGAAATAATAGGAGGACACCTGCGCCGTCAGGCTGACCTGGCGGTTAAGGATGACCGCGCTATCCTCCTGGTACTCCCAGTTACTAAAAACGAATATATTGATAGTATCCAGATGAGGTTATCTCAAGCCCTTGAAGAATATTTGACTAAAGAAGGGTTGGATAAGAAAATAAGGATAGGGTCTAAGACAGCGGGCTTCCCCAAGGACGGCTCCAGCCCCGATGAATTATTTGATAAAATAAAAGAGGCAGTTAGTTAGGCGAAAGGAATAAGATGGCAAAGAAAATATTACTGGTTGATGATGAGCCTCATATAATTATGATGCTGGAGAATAGAATGAAACATGCAGGTTATGATGTAATTACCGCTTCTGACGGCCAGGAAGCCCTTGTAAAGGCCCATAAGGAAAAGCCCGACCTTATTATATTGGATTTGATGCTTCCTAAATTAGACGGCTATAAGGTTTGCCGGATGCTTAAGTTTGATGAAAAATATAAGCATATTCCTATAATTATGCTTTCCGCTAGGGCACAGGAGGCAGACAAAAAGATGGGGGAGACTGTGGGCGCAGACGGTTATATTACTAAGCCTTTTGAGCCACAGGTATTGTTAGGCAAGGTAAGCGACCTGTTGATGGGGTAAATAACGGATAATATGATAATGTAGTTAATCTTTAAGGGTGAGTGTTTGTATTGACAATTATGATTAAAGTGGTATAATAAAGCAAAGATTAGGGAATTTTTTAGTTTAGGCCGCAAAGAGAGGGCAACTAACCTTTGCGGCTTTTTTGGGTCTAGCACCCGGCCTGAAAGGAATCGGCCGGTGTGTCTTTGTGGTCTAGGAGGTGTCTATTAAAAAGGTAAAGACTTCACTTAAGGGCAGGAAGTGCAAATATTTGCATTGCAAGCATATATTAAGTATCTATAATCATGAGGATTATTGCCATATCCATCTCGGTTTATTGGCTTATAGCGAGAAAAATAAGACAGGCAAGGTGTCTTGATGAATAAAACGATAATCACAAATAGCTCCCCGCAGGTAACTGCTGATTTTTATGGGTTAGGTATTGCCCCTAAGATTCTGGATATTTTAGGGCATATGAAATTTAAAGTTCCTACGCCTATTCAGTTAAAAGCAATTCCCCTGGCCATTGAAGGCAAGGATATTGTGGGTATTGCACAGACCGGAACAGGAAAAACACATTCTTTTGCCATCCCCATGGTGCAGCGCTTGGTGCAGAAAAAAGGTATAGGATTGGTGCTTGCGCCTACGAGGGAACTGGCTATCCAGATTGATGAAGCCTGTCATATGCTTGCCCATGCCTTTGGCATGAAGACGGCCTGTCTTATCGGCGGGGCGCCTATGGATCCTCAGGTGCAGGCCTTGCGCAAAGATCCCCGTTTGGTAATCGCTACTCCGGGCAGGTTGATTGACCATATGTCTCAATGGAATTTTCTGCCGGATAGCGTGGTTATGCTTGTGCTTGATGAGGCTGATCGCATGCTGGATATGGGATTTGCTCCGCAAATTGAGAAAATACTGCGCTTCCTGCCCAAAGAAAGACAGACCATGCTTTTTTCGGCAACTATGCCCAAAGAGATTATGAACATTGCTGCTAAATATATGAAATTGCCTTTAAGCGTTGAAATAGCTCCTTCCGGGACTACCTCTGAGAAGGTTACCCAGGAGCTGTTTATCGTAAAGAAAGAGGCAAAGACGCAGTTGCTTAAGAAATTACTTGCGCAATATCACGGCACAGTGCTTTTGTTTTCGCGTACTAAACATAATGCTAAAAAGATTGTCAGGTCGATCAGGGATATGGGGTACCCTGCTTCAGAGATTCATTCTAATCGTTCCCTTGCTCAGCGACGCGAGGCCTTAGAAGGTTTTAAATCCGGTAAGTACAGGGTGTTGGTGGCTACTGATATTGCTTCCCGGGGTATTGATGTTACCGGGATTGAACTGGTGATTAATTATGATTTGCCTGAGGACGCGGAAAATTATGTGCATCGTATAGGTCGGACTGCCCGCGCAGGGCATAAAGGCCATGCCATTTCTTTTGCCACGCCTGATCAGGGGCATGATGTACGCGATATTGAAAAGCTTATTAAGGCCACCTTGCCTGTATCAAAACACGCTGAACTTACTCTTGATAAGTTCAGCGAATCCAATCAAAGCTCAAGCCAGCATTCCGGACGTTCTTTTGGCCGCCAGTCTAACCATGGACAGCCAAGGTATGGCCAGTCAAACCATGCCCAGGCCAAGAGACCGTATAAATACCCAAAGCCTAAGTTCTACCGTTAGTTAATAAACCAAGTTTTTTTAAAATCCTTGTCAAACGCGCTAATTATTTTATAATAATACCAGTTTCTATTAGAACCGTAATACTTAGCTGTGATGAATAATAAAAAGAGAGCTGCATTTGCCCTTATCTTTCTTTTCGGCCTGGTAAGCCTCTTCGGGGATATGGTTTATGAAGGGGCACGCAGCGTCAATGGCCCATATCTTAAGACCCTGGGCGCAAATGCCGCGATAGTAGGTTTAGTTGCCGGGATTGCCGAATTCCTGGGTTATGCTATACGCTTGCTTTCAGGGTATTTTGCCGATAAAACAAAAGCATATTGGTTATTTACTTTTATAGGTTATGGCTTGCTGGTTAGCGTACCGTTACTTGCATTAACCGGTATTTGGCAGGTGGCAGTTGTTTTTATTATCATAGAGAGATTGGGTAAAGCCCTGCGCAGCCCGGCAAAAGATACTATTCTTTCCCAGGCTACCAAACAGGTAGGTACAGGAATTGGTTTTGCCATAGCTGAGGTACTTGATCAAATCGGTGCAATTGTTGGGCCGCTGATTTTTACCGTGCTTTTTGTGGTTCTTGGCAAAGGGAACAGGTCTCTTCTGGATTATCAGCATGGATATTCATTGCTTTGGATCCCTTTAATCTTGGTTATGCTTTGTATTGTTTTTGCTTATCGGCGCCTGCCTAACCCGGAAATTTTAGAGACATCTGTAATTAAAACCCAGGAAACGGATAAACTGGGGAAGGTCTTTTGGATTTATACGATTTTTACCTTTGTTACTACCCTGGGTTTTGCTAATTTTGCCTTGATTGGATATCATTTTAAAACCAGGCATATCTTAAGTGATGCGCAGATCCCCCTGTTTTATGCTTTAGCTATGGGTGTTGATGCTGTAGCGGCCTTGATTATTGGCAAGGCATACGATATCTTTAAGGCCAGGCGCAGTAATGAAAAAGCCGGCTTAATTACCTTGATCGCCATCCCGGCCTTCTCGTTATTTATACCCGTATTTGTTTTTTCTACAAGGTTTTCATTTGTTTTGGCTGGTGTGATTATCTGGGGAATTGTTATGGGGGCACATGAAACAGTTATGAAATCCGCTATTGCCGATCTTACCCCGTTAAAGAAGAGGGGTACCGGATACGGAATATTTAATACTGTTTATGGCCTGGCTATTTTTATCGGCAGCGCATTTACTGGCCTGCTTTATGAGTATTCTATACCCGCAATTATAATAATAAGCGTTGTTGTTGAATTGGCGGCCATCCCGGTATTCTTTATCTTAAAAAAAAGAAGCCTTGACAGTTAAAGCCCGACATGTTACCATTAAAAAATTAGTAACACATAATACGGAGAAGAACCATGCCCTTAATTCGCTTTGGAGTTTCGATAGATAAAGAACTCTTGATGAAGTTTGACCACTTGATCAAAGATAGAAAATATACCAATCGTTCTGAAGCCTTTCGTGATTTAATCCGCCAGGAATTGATCCAGGAGCAATGGCAGGGTAACCATGGGATAGCAGGGGCAATTACCTTAATTTACAACCACCATAAAAGGGAACTGGTGAATAAGCTTATGGATATCCAGCATGATTTCGGTGAGGTTATAATTTCTTCTCAGCATATCCATCTGGACCATGATAATTGTTTAGAGGTAATTGCGGTAAAGGGGAGCCCTAAACAGGCCCGTAAGTTAGCGGATAGCTTAAAATCGGTAAAGGGGGTCAAGCACGGGGTTTTAAGTATGACAACTACCGGCCGGGGCATAATATAGATATTATTTTTTTGCCTACTAGTAGCACTAATATAATAATAGTAGCAACATTAATACAGGTTTTATAGTTTATTTAATGAAAATAAAGCGGTATTGTAAAGAAGGGGGGGTGCATGGTTGCCGGGTTTTTTAGAAGGTTGATATTGTTTACGGTTGTCTCGTTTTTTTATTCTGTCGGATGTCTTTTTGCTGGCGATGTATCAATTATGGATGAAATCAACCAGCTTAAAGAGCGCATCGCTGTCTTAGAGAAAAGAGTTTCGGAGCAGGACAAATGCATCGCTATGCACAACTCGACAGTCCAGGCCCAACAGGTAAAAATAAGCGAATATGAAACCAGGTTCTCCCAGTTTGAGGAGAATCTCCACCGTGTTTCGGCTTCACCTATGCAACTTATGGAAGGCCTTGAGCTTGGCGTAGGCGGCACAATGGTCCTTCAGGGGGCGGATAATATTAACTACCGTAACGGCCAGACGCAAAAGGAATCCCGAGCCGACGCCTCATATTCAGCAGACGTAACCTTAGCCAAAGAGTTTAAAGAAGCTGGTGGCAGGGTATTCTTGCATCTAGAGGCTGGCCAGGGTGCAGGCTTAGAGGATAACCTTACCTTGTATAGCAACGTCAACCGTGATGCCGGTGATAGTGACGCTAAAGTAGAATTAACCGAGTTTTGGTATGAGCAGGATCTCTTTAACAATAAAGTTGCCGCTACTTTTGGTAAGCTTGATCCCACTGCTTATTTTGACCAGAATGAGGTTGCCAATGATGAGACCACTCAATTTTTAGGAAGGATATTCCGCAATTCGCCTACTGTTGAATTTCCGGATAACGGCGCAGGCATCCGTTTCGCTTATTTGCCTGTTGAGTGGCTAGAGTTAGGATACGGTTTATTTGATGGAAGCGGCAGTTGGGAAGATATAGGAGACAGTTTATTTAATATCGGCCAAGTGCATTTTAAAACAAGTTTCTTTAATTTACCCGGAAACTACCGTTTCTACGGTTGGAATAACAATACCAACCATACTAAATGGCTGGATAGCCAAAAAAATAAAGAGGGCGCTTATGGTTTTGGCTTAAGCTTCGATCAAAAGGCCAGCGATGTTGTTACTTTTTTTGCCCGTTATGGCTGGCAGAATCCTGAAGTTTATAATCCTGATATAACCGCAGCAGATGGTTCTAGCTATTCATTGGAGCAGTCCTGGAGCATAGGCTTTCAGGTTGAAGGTAAGCCTTGGGGTAGGGAGTTTGATGCGTTTGCTTTAGCCATAGGTCAGGTAACTCCTTCGGATGACTATAAAAAGTCAAATACAGCATTATCGGCTAAGCCGGAAGGGCATCTTGAAGCCTATTATAAGATACATGTTAATGATCACCTGTCTATCAGCCCCGATTTTCAGTATATCTGGAATCCGTTCGGTAAAGATGTTACTGGAAATACAAAAGGGGTATTTGTGGGCGGCATGAGGGCGCAGGTGGATTTTTGATGGGAGCTACATTGTAGATTAATTCGAATATCCAGGTTAATTAAGGAAAAAAGAGAGGAGATTTATATATGCATATACCAGATGGGTATTTAGGGCCGGGTACATGTGGATTGTTTTACTTAGCCATGCTTCCGATATGGACAGCTGCTTCGCGCATTGTTAAGAAAACTCTTAACGCCAGGCAGGTTCCGCTATTGGCGATAGGAGCGGCATTTAGTTTTGTGATTATGATGTTTAATGTGCCAATACCCGGAGGTACTACCGGACATGCGGTGGGCGGGGTGCTTGTAGCAATACTTCTTGGCCCATGGGCTGCCTGTATTGCCATTACAGTAGCGCTTGTAATTCAGGCGTTGTTATTTGGCGATGGGGGTATTACTGCTATAGGCGCAAATTGTTTTAATATGGCGTTTGTGCTTCCTTTTACCGGATATTATATTTATAAAGCAATCAGCTGCGGTGCTCCCATAGATTCAAAGAGAAGGGTTGTTGCCGCGGGTGTTGCCGGTTATGTGGCGCTTAATATTGCCGCGGGGGTGGCTGGTTTTGTCTTTGGCATCCAGCCTCTGTTGCATAAAACTTCAGGCGGCCAGGCCCTGTATTGCCCTTATGGTTTAAATGTTGCTTTGCCTGTTATGCTGGGTGAACATCTTCTGGTTTTTGGATGGGTGGAGGCAATTGTAACTGCTTTAGTAATAAAATATTTGCAAAAACCCGCTCCGGAGCTATTGGCAGAAGGGAGGAAAATCTAATGAAGATTATTTCTAAGCTTTGGATTTTTATCGGCGTATTGATTGCCTTGTCTCCTTTAGGCCTGTTATTGCCTGAACACTTTAAGGCAGGTTCAGCCTGGGGAGAGTGGGGAACGGATGAAATGCAGGAGTTAGTCGGCTATATACCCAAGGGTCTAGAGAGGCTTTCGAGCATTTGGAGCGCGCCGATTCCCGATTATGCTTTTAAGGGGTGGGAAGAGAAGCCTATGTTAAGCTTAAGCATTGCCTATATCTTGTCAGCTGTTGTTGGGATACTTATTTGTGTTGGCGTGGTATTTATATTTGGTAGATTTTTAAGCAAGAAAGAATAGACCCGTAAGCGCCTAGTAATGTATGGATATTTTAACCGGAGGAGCAGGTTTTATCGGTAGTTGTTTTCTTGCCAAGCTTAACAGTCAGGGCATAGATGATATTATTGTCGTTGATAACCTAAACGATTCAAGGAAATGGCGTAATCTTCTGAATAAACGTTTTTGTGATTATATCTCAAAAGATAAATTCCTGAGGTTGCTGGAGAATAACCGCCTGCCTATGCCCAAACATATTATCCATATGGGTGCCTGCAGCTCTACCTTAGTTAATGACCGCGACTACCTGATGAGTAATAATTACGAGTATTCCAGGAGACTTAGTGTTTGGGCGTTTGAACATAATGTTGCCTTTATTTACGCATCAAGCGCTGCCACATACGGAGATGGCTCTTTCGGTTATGACGATAGCGACGAGAATACCTTGCGTTTAAAGCCGCTCAACCTTTATGGATTATCAAAACAACTTTTTGACATCTGGATGCTTAAAAACAGAAATCAGGCCAGGGCTACAGGTTTAAAATTCTTCAATGTCTTTGGGCCTAATGAATACCACAAGGCGCAGATGATGAGTGTAATTTGCAGGAGGTTTGATGAACTTAAAAGCGGTTTGCCTATGAAGCTTTTTAAGTCATATTCTGCCCAATGTCAGGACGGCGAGCAAAAAAGGGATTTTATCTATGTAAAGGATGCCGTTGAGGTGATGTACTATTTTTATAAAAACCCGCAAATATCCGGTATTTATAACCTGGGTACAGGCCTTGCGCGCAGCTGGAATGACCTGGCTAGGGCAATGTTTTCGGCGCTTAAGATGCAGCCCAATATCGAATATATTGAAATGCCGCCGGAAATAAAGGAGAAATACCAGTATTTTACTCAAGCGGATATGGTAAAGCTGCGTTCCTGCGGATGCCAATGCAAATTTAGCACGCTTGAAGAGGCGGTAAAAGATTATTCAATTTACCTGAATTCGAAAACATATATTTGACAGAAAGACATTTTCTTGTTATAAATATAAGTCAAATCTGTTTTAAAATACACAACCTCATTCTGCCAAAATATTAAACCTAAGAAAATGGAAGAAAGTTCAACATTGCCGGCTACACCTCTTTTTGAACAGCACAGGAATTTAGGCGCAAAGCTTGCCCCTTTTGGCGGTTGGCTAATGCCTATTCAATATAGTGGCATTATAGATGAGCATAACTGGGTGCGTAAGAATTCCGGGTTATTTGATATTTGCCATATGGGTGAGTTTATGGTCCAGGCGGACTTGGCCAAGGCCAACCTTGGTAATTTAGTGACGATTAACCTTGAGGGTATGCCGCAGGGGGCCTGTCGTTATGGGTTTATGCTTAATGAACAGGGTGGGATCATTGATGACCTGCTTGTTTATAGGATCGATAGTGCAGAATGGATGATTGTGGTTAATGCCGCTGCCTCTGATGGAGACTTTGCCCATTTAAAAGAACATTTAACCGGGGCAATGAGGATTGAGAATATTTCACAGGTTTTGGGGAAACTTGATTTGCAGGGGCCACTGTCAGCAGATGTACTGGAAGATTTAGCTGGCCCGGGCATCAAGAGTTTGAAGTATTATACCTTTGGTTATTTTGACATTTTAGGCGAAAGAATTATTATCAGCCGCACTGGTTATACAGGAGAGATGGGTTATGAGTTGTATATGCCGAATAACAAAATTCCTCAATTATGGGAGAAGTTGCTTAATGATCAACGGGTTAAGCCTATAGGACTTGGGGCGCGCGATACATTGCGCCTGGAGATGGGCTATAGCCTTTATGGACAGGATATAGATAAGAACACCACGCCATTGGAAGCGGGGTTAAGCAATTTTATAGATTGGAATAAAGAATTTATTGGAAAGGGCAGCCTTTTAAAACAAAAACAAAATGGAGTCCTTCGCAGGATGATCTGTTTCTTAGCGGATTCCCGGCGCTCGCCCCGCCATAATTACCGCATAATTTATAAGGATAAGGATGTTGGCGCAGTAACCAGTGGATCATTCTCTCCCAGCCTTGGGTTTGGCATCGGGATGGGTTATGTTAAAGATGAGATCTCTCTTGGAGAACAAATCATTCTTAGTGAAAATTCTATTTCAATAAACGCAAAAGTTACAGCTAAGCCTTTCTATAAAAACGGAAGCGCAAAATCAGGAGAGAAAAAATGACCATACCGGAAAATCTTTTGTATACTAAGGATCATGAATGGGCAAGGCTTGACGGGGATAAGGTAACTATGGGGATTACGGATTTTGCGCAAGGCTCTCTCGGCGATATTACTTTTATCGACCTGCCGAAGCCGGGGGCAAAGGTAGAACAGTCTAAATGGTGCGCTACGGTTGAGTCGGTAAAGGCCGCTTCGGATGTTTATGCGCCATTTTCAGGCGAGGTGCTTAAGGTAAATACGCAATTAACTGGTCATCCGGAGCTGGTGAATAAATCCGCCTATGATGCAGGGTGGTTTGCGGTGGTTAAAATATCTGATTTAGAAGAAAAAAATAAACTTATGAATTCTACTCAATATAAAGAATACATACAGGGTTTATCTAAATGAACTATATTGCGCACACAGAATTAGAAAAGAAGGAGATGCTTAAGGCTATTGGAGCAGTAAGTGTCGAAGACCTTTTCAGGCATATACCCGATGGGTTGCGGCCCAAATCATTTAATATCCCGGAAGGTAAATCTGAATTTGACGTGATTGAGTATCTAAAACTTCTTAGCCGCAAGAATGCAACCAACCTTACGGATTTTGTAGGCGGGGGATTTTATGACCATTATATTCCGGCAGCGGTTGATGCTTTGGCCGGGCGTTCGGAATTTTATACAGCTTATACGCCTTACCAGCCTGAGTGTTCGCAAGGCTGGTTGCAGGCAATCTATGAATATCAGACAGTGATCTGCGAACTAACCGGCCTGGATGTTTCCAATGCTTCTCTTTATGACGGTGGTACCGCTCTCTACGAGGCTGCGATGATGGCGATGAGGCTTACAGGGAGAAAGAAAATCATTGTTGATAGCGGGGTGAGCTTAATTTACCGCACCATGCTTTATGCATATACATCTAATCTTTCCATTGAATTTGTAGAAACTCCTGTAGTACATGGCCAGAGCTGCAGGGAGGATATTTATAAACATTTGGATGATAAGACTGCAGCGGTGATTGTGCAGAACCCTAACTTTTTCGGGGCGGTAGATGATTTTTCCGATATTGCCCAGAGAGTGCATAAATGCGGGGCGCTGGCAATTGCTTCAGTTTATCCGGTTTCTCTGGGCATGCTTAAGAGTCCCGGAGAGATGGGGATTGATATCGCAACCGGAGAGGGGCAGAGCCTGGGTATCCCTTTATCTTTTGGCGGGCCTTATTTAGGTTTTATCGCGGTAAAAAAAGAACATATGCGCCAATTGCCGGGCAGGATTGTTGGCGCAACTGTGGATAAAGATAATAAGCGTGGTTTTGTCCTTACTCTGCAGGCGCGTGAGCAGCATATCCGCAGGGAACGTGCGACCTCCAATATTTGTTCTAACGAAGCGCTTTGCGCTTTACGGGCTTTGATCTATACCTCGCTTTTAGGCAAGGCCGGGTTTCAGGAGCTAGCCAGGCTAAATTATCAGAAGGCGGAGTTTGCCAAGGCAACATTAGGTAATGTTAGCGGAGTAGAGGTTAAGCGCAGCGCACCTACATTTAATGAGTTTACAGTTTGCCTGCCAAAGAATGCCGACGAAGTAGTTTACAGGATGATTAATAAAGGATTTGCCTGTGGTTTTCCGTTGGGAAGATTCTATAAGGGATTAGATAATTACCTTTTGGTTGCGGTTACGGAAAAACGCACTAAAGAAGAGATTATGCAATTTGCCAACAGCCTGGAGGCAGCGCTATGCAGTTAATCTTTGAGAAAAGCCGGACCGGGCGCAGTGGATTTATGCTGCCTGAAATAGATGTGCCGGTAGTTGCGGGACTGCCTGAAAAATATTGCCGTAAACAAGCACCTTCCTTGCCTGAGGTTTCTGAATTAGATGTAGTGCGCCATTTTACCAACTTGTCACGTCTGAATTTTTCAGTAGATACAAATTTCTATCCTCTGGGTTCTTGTACCATGAAATACAACCCGAAATTCACGGAGAAGATTTGTGCTTTAGATGGTTTTAGTGACCTGCATCCTTTATTGCCTCAGCTTTTAGGGGGAGGGATGCTTGCTCAAGGGGCTTTAGAAGTTTTATATAATACCGAAAGATTGCTCAGCGAGATTACCGGAATGTCTGCTTTTACCACTCAACCGCTTGCCGGAGCGCATGGGGAATTGACCGGGGTTATGCTGATTGCCGCCTACCACAAGTATAATGGCGAGCATAGAAAGCATATTATTATTCCGGATTCTTCGCATGGGACTAACCCTGCCAGCGCTGCAATTGCCGGATATAATGTAGTGGTTATTCCTACGGATAAAGATGGTTTTCTGGATATGCAGGCGTATAAGCAAGCCTTGAACCAGGAAACCGCCGCGGTTATGCTTACCTGCCCGGATACGCTCGGGATTTTTAATCCCAGAATAAAAGAGATTGCGGATTTAGCGCATGCAGCCGGTGCGCTGATGTATTATGATGGAGCTAATCTCAACGCGATATTGGGAAAATGCCGTCCTGGGGATATTGGTTTTGACGTAATACACCTCAACCTGCATAAAACTTTTGCTACTCCGCATGGCGGAGGCGGGCCGGGAGCAGGGCCGGTTGGCGTATGTGAAAAGCTGATAGATTTTCTTCCTATATCCAGAGTTATCCGCCGTTCTGACGGGACGTTTGCCTTAGATTACCATAAACATAAATCCATCGGTTATATCGCTCCATTTTATGGTAACTTTGGAGTAATCTTAAAGGCGTATGCGTATATTTTAAGGCTGGGAAAAAGCGGGCTTATTGAGGCCAGTGAGAACGCAGTATTAAGCGCAAACTATTGCCTGGCTCGCCTAAGGGATTATTATGCGCCGGCTTACGGTAAAAGTTGTATGCATGAATGTGTATTATCGGCAGCAAAACAGTTGGAGCAAGGAGTGCATGCGTTAGATATTGCTAAATACTTAATTGACAGAGGATTCCATCCTCCAACAATTTATTTTCCAATGATCGTAAAAGAGGCGATGATGATTGAGCCTACAGAAACCGAAAGCAAGGAAACGCTTGATGCCTTTATTGAAGTTATGATTGAGGCAGCTTCTCTTGCTAAAACTAACCCCGAGGCTTTGCATTCAGCTCCGCTCTCTATGTCGGTCAAGCGGCTTGATGAAACGAAAGCCGCCCGAGAACCGAATCTGCGTTGGAAGCCAAAGTAAGAAAATCATGAAGACATTCAGGCTTATCCGCTCAATGCCGCAAAGCGCAGGATATAATATGGCGCTGGATAGGAAGATATTTTTTCGTTATATGGAAGAGGCTGTTCCGGTGTTTCGTTTGTATAGCTGGCAAGCGCCTTCTTTTACATATGGGATTTCGCAGCGGCCTGAAAAGGAGATCGATCTAAAACTGTGCAATCGTGACGGTATCCAGATTGCGCAAAGAATTACCGGCGGTGGAGTACTTTTTCATAATTATGAGATTACTTATAGCCTTGTTTGTTCAAAAGAAGATATAGAAGAGGATAAAAAAGTTTTTGTCTCTTACCGGCAGGTCTGTGCTTTTTTGATATATTTCTACAAATCCCTTGGCTTAAATGCCTCTTTTGCACTTGAGGCGGATGATTTTAAGGATAAATCCCTGCCGCATCAATTATGCAGTGCTTCGCATGAAAAATTTGATATTGTTATTGGGGGCAGGAAAATAGGGGGTAATGCCCAGAAGCGCAGCCGCCAAGTAATATTTCAGCATGGTTCTATTCCCATTAGTATCGATTGGGAGTTTTTACGCCGGCATGTGCGCTGTCTACCGGATAATATTTCTTCGCTGGCCACGGCATTAACTGAGGAGTTGGCAGTTCTTCCGGAAAAACTGGTCCTTGAGCAAAAGCTTATCAATGCTTTTGCGTATATATATGGAGTGAGTTTTGTAGAAGAAAAAGAGTTGTTGTCCCTGCTCCCCGATAAAAACTTCGGGGTTAGGGATTTCGCTAGATTAAATGATTTTTAGGTATCAGTTTAGGCGGGTGCTCAGATATGATCAAGCCGTCTTGGCTTAATAAAAAGATTTCGCTTAGGGATTGCAGCCAGGTTAAAACTTTACTTAAAGATTTACGGCTGCATACGGTTTGTGAAGAAGCACTTTGCCCGAATATGGGGGAGTGTTTTAAGGCGCGTCAGGCGACATTTATTATTCTTGGCGCAATCTGCACGCGCGCCTGCCGTTTTTGCGGGGTAGTTAAAGGTCAGCCGCTTGCGCCTGATGTTGATGAGCCAAGGCGTATTGTTGAGGCTGTACAAAAGATGGGATTGAACCATGTGGTCATTACTAGCGTTACTCGTGATGACCTGCCTGACGGCGGCGCCTCGGTATTCGCTGAAACTATTTTCTCTCTGCGTGCTATAGGGGGCGGGATATCAATTGAAGTACTCATTCCGGATTTTAAGGCGGACCATAAGTCTTTATCTGTCCTTGCAAATGCCCGGCCGGATATCCTTGCCCATAATATAGAAACAGTTCCAAGCTTATATAAAAAGGTAAGGCCTGCGGGGGCTTCTTATAGCAGGTCTTTGGATGTGTTGCGTAGTTTAAAGAATATCGCGCCTAAAATTGCCCTTAAATCCGGCTTAATGCTTGGGCTCGGGGAAAAAGATGATGAGGTCTTTAAAGTGTTTGATGATCTTGTTAAAACAGGTTGCAGGTTATTAAGTATCGGCCAGTACCTTGCCCCCAGCAAAAACCATTTCCCGGTTAAGAGGTATCTGGAGCCGGAGGTTTTTGAAGAATATAAAAAAGCAGCCCTAAGGCGGGGTTTTAGCTATGTAAAAAGCGGCCCCTATGTACGCAGCTCTTATGCTGCTTCCGAATACAGGTTGGCCATTAAATAAATTTATAATATTTAATTAAAGGAGAAGAGAAATGCCTAAAACAACTTTGAATATAAAATTACTGGATGTAACGGAGAATGCCCTTGCGCTTATATATTCTGCCTGCCGTCAGTGTTACTCGGAGGAGTTCGCCGGGGATATCTTTGAAAAAATAAAGCTTGACCAGGTAAAACAAGCTGCATTTATCAAGAAGATAATTTCTTCGGGGCATGAAAGCCCTTTAGAGCATGTAAAGTTTACCTTTGCTATCGAAGGGGTATCCCGCGCGTTGACACATCAGCTTGTGCGTCATCGCCTGGCCTCATATTCTCAACAGAGCCAGCGTTATGTAGGGGAAAATGATTTTGATTATATTATTCCGCCGTCGATAAAAAATAATCCTTTGGCAAAGGAGGAGTTTGAAAAGACAATGGATTTGATCCAGGACAGTTATACCAGGATATCCGGGTTTTTGGCGCAGCAGGGATTAAGCGGGGAAGCAGCTAATCAGGATGCGCGTTTTGTCCTGCCCCAGGCGGCGGAAACAAAAATAATCGTTACAATGAATTGCCGTGAATTATTGCACTTTTTCAAACATCGTTGTTGCTCCCGGGCGCAGTGGGAGATCCGTGAATTAGCGGAGAAGATGCTGATGGATTGCAAAAGATGCCTGCCGTTGTTATTTTCAAAAGCAGGAGCAAAATGCAGCTCTCTCGGGTTTTGTCCTGAAGGAGCTCGTTTTTCTTGCGGTAGATTTCCGGTTAAAGAAGAAAAGGGTACAAAAACAGGCAAATGAAGGAAGATTCCCGCAATGGCGGTTTCGTTGACCGTTCACTGATTGGTATTTTAGCATTTCTTAAAAACTCGTTATTTGCCGAAGAACATGCTTTAAAACACGGGTTTATTCAATCTTTGGATCCGAGGATAAAAACCTTAACTTTTATTTTATTTATAGTCGTAATACTGTTAGCAAAAACTATCCCGCTTGTTTTATCTTTATATCTATTGTGTTTGTTGCTAGCCTGCATCTCAAAGGTCAATTTGGGGTTTTTCTTAAAACGCACCTGGATATTCATCCCGTTATTTTCATTGTTTATCGCGCTTCCTGCGTTATTTAGCAATTTTACCCCCGGAGAGGAGTTGTTTAGTTTTAAAGCCGCGGGCTTAGCTTTGGTAATTACCCGGCCCGGGGCATTGACCGTGTTATTGTTTGTTTTGCGTGTTACTGCTATAGTATCTTTTGCCGTGTTGTTAAGTATTACTACGCGGCATTGTGAATTGTTAAAAGTCCTGCGTATTTTTGGCATCCCCCAGGCTTTTGTTATGGTCTTAGGGGTTTGCTACCGTTACATTTATATCTTTATAGGAATAATCGAGAATACCTATCTTGCAATTAAAAGCAGGGTAGGCACAGAGATACATTATAAAAGTGGACAGCAAATAGTCGGTTGGAATATTGCATTTCTTTGGGTCCGATCATATCGGTTGAATGAAGATGTCTATAAAGCCATGCTTTCCCGCGGATACAACGGTGAACCGTATGTATTGGATGATTTTAAAGTAAACTCAAGAGATTGGCTGTGGTTGGCGTTTTCAGGAGTAATAGGCATATGCATAACTTGCTTTTTTCATTAAAAAATGTCTGGTTTTCTTATCTGGGGAAATTTCCGGCCTTAGCTGCTGTAGATATTGATATTAATGCCGGCCAGAAAATTTCCATTATCGGCGCAAATGGTTCGGGTAAATCTACGCTCCTGCATTTGCTTGACGGGCTTATATTTGCAGATAAAGGGGCAGCGAGTTTTTGCGGTAGAGAGTTAAATGAAAAGGATTTTAATGATTCCGAATTTTCCCGAAACTTTAGGCGCAAGGTGGGGTTTGTTTTTCAAAATCCGGATGTCCAATTATTTTGCCCTACTGTTAAAGAAGATATTATATTTGGCCCTTTGCAGCTGGGTTTTGGAAAGGATGAAACCCAAAAACGCCTGGAAAAACTCATAGCCATATTAGCTATTGAGGGTTTGCTGGAGAGATCCCCAAACCAATTGAGCATAGGAGAGAAACGTAAGGTAGCGCTAGCTTCCACCTTGATTATTAGGCCGGATATTCTTATCCTGGATGAGCCGACAGCCGGGCTTGATCCTTTGACTACCAGGCACATAATTGATCTACTCATTGATGAGAATATCTCCGGCAAGACAATTATTACTTCTACGCATGATTTGCATATTGTGGAAGAAATATCAGATGTGGTTTATGTTTTTGGGCGGGAGAGAAGAATAGTTAAATTTGGCAGTCCGGATTCTATCTTGAGTGATACAGCCTTGCTTAGTGAGAATAACCTCGTGCATATTCATAGTCATAGGCATAAAGATAAGGTACATGTCCATCCGCATGTACGTTTGGAACATCATCTGCAGGATGGGGAGCCAGGTTAATTTAGAAAGAAAGGGTTTAACCATGCTTAAAGAAAACGTTTTTTCTATGAAATTAAGAGGCAGGCAAAAGTTCAGCCGTTTACTCGGAGATTCAACTAAGCGAAAGGGGCTGCGTAGCGGATTTGTAACCTTAAGGCCGAAAGAATCAATTGGCGGACATAAAACTGATAAAAAGGAAGAGGCGATAATTATTATTAAAGGCAGTGCTACTATTTATTATGGTAGGAATAAAAGTATTAAAGCTGGTAAAAATACCTTTATATATATCCCCCCGGAAACCGAGCACGATGTAAAGAACTCAGGCAGTAAAATTCTGCAGTATGTTTACATAACCGCCAAGGTTAATTAGAATATATTTGTTTTGTAACCTGGTGATATTAGGTTAGTTACATACACTGTCTACTCATCTTTTTGCTTGCAATGTGATATTATTAATGTAGAATAAATTCATGATAGAATTTTTTAAATCCCAGATGGATTATATCTATTTTATCTATGGGATGAGTTTTTTTATCCTAGCTGCCGCCTGCCTGTTATTAACAAAGACCCAAGAAACAAGATTGCCCTGGTTTTGGTTAGGTTTGTTCGGTTTTTTCCATGCGGTTAACGAATGGCTGGATTTATGGGCTTTGGTCATTGGCGAGACTGTTTTTCTTGTCCCGGTGCGTTTAGCGGTTCTATTTGTATCATTTGTGTTTCTTGCGGGATTTTCCTGGTTTTCTTTTTTAGCTTTAGAAAAGAAGTTTTCAGGGTATTGGTTATTTATCCCATGGTTGTTACTGGTTTATTCAGGATGGTATTTTGGCAAAGGTAATGGTTTTAATTTTACCTGCCGTTATTTTTTGGGTTTTGCCAGCGCCTTTGCCGCGGGAGTAATTTTAGTCTTCTATGCTTCAAAATTTAAGGATACCCCGGGGCGTTTAATTGCCGCCCTGGGTTTTTTTATCGGGATATATTCTTTTACTCAACTTGTAATTTCAAGCCCGCCGTTTTTACTAAAACATACGTTATTTAACCAGGATAATTTTCTTCGGTTTTTCGGCTTTCCCATACAACTGTTGCGTTCTGTCCTGGTAATGTGTATTTCGTTTATTGTGCTGACGTACTGGTATTTTGTGCAGGGTTGGCTGGATAAGGATAAGTCAGGCAAACAGAGGAGTAAGCGGGTCTTTTTAGCGGTATCCGCTTATCTGATCCTGATAGTTTTAGGCTGGTTGATTACACAGAGGATTGGTACTTATTTCTGCCAGTCGAATGTGAATGAGCTGTCGGCTAAGGCTAAGACCGCGTCAGCGGCGATTAATTTCCGCCGCGTGGAAACACTTACTGCAACGTCAGCGGATATCGGCACCTCTGATTATGAACGTTTAAAGGAGCAGCTTAAAGCGATAAATGAGGCCAATGTTGACTTAACATACGTTTATTTAATGCGCCTTGACAATGGAAAAATAACTTTTCTTGCAGATTCGGAGCCGGATTCTTCTGTTAACAGTTCCCCTCCAGGCCAGGTTTATGAAGAGGCCCCCGAGGAACTGAAGAATAAATTTCTTAGCCGAAAGACTTTTATTGTCGATTCTTATATCGATAGATGGGGAAATTGGGTTTCTGTTTTTTCACCAATCGTTGATTCCAAAAGAAACAAAATTGTTGCTTTGATCGGCATGGATATGGATGTCAGGGTATGGCAGCAGAAGATATTCTGGCACCGCCTGCTTGGCATCTTAATCAGTTTTTGCATATTTGTTTTATTTTCCGTTTTCTTTATTATTAACCAGATTAACCGGGCCTCTGCCGAGAAAATATCTGTTATCCGAAAGCATCTGCAGGTTTTAATTGATAATATCCCCATCCCGGTTTTTTATAAAAATACCCAAGGCGAGTATTTAGGGTGTAATCTTGCCTTTGCACAATTCTTCGGATTAACAAAGGAGGCTGTAGTCGGTAAGACCCAGTTTGATCTTAATCCCCTGGGCCAGGCGGAAAGTAATTATCGGGTGGATATAGAGTTATTCAGCCTGTCCGATGGAGGATCTAAATTTTATGAGACTGAGCTACTGGATGTAGAAGGCATAAAACATAGTATGTTTCTAAGTAAATCTACTTATCCCGGTCCGGATGGAAAGATCGCCGGATTAGTCGGGGTGATGCAGGATATTACCGAACGCAAAAGAATGACAGAAGAGTTAAAACAGAAAAATATTGCGTTGGAGAAATTGGACCAGTTAAAATCGGATTTTGTTTCTATGGTATCCCATGAATTACGTACTCCGCTTTCCATAACCAAGGAAGGCATTAGCCTGGTTTTGGATGAGGTAACCGGTAGCGTTAACCCCAGGCAAAGCAAGATTCTTACTGCCTCTAGGAATAACATTGACCGCCTGGCGAGAATTATTAATAGTCTCCTGGATATTTCTAAGATTGAGTCCGGTAAGACGGAGCTCAAAAAGAAAGCCGTTGATATGGGGGGGTTGATAAGGAATATTGTTTTGTCATTTGAAAATTTGGCGAAAGAAAAACACCTGGAGATAAGGGCTGATTTACCCAAGGGGCAAAGTTTAAATTTATATGTTGATGAAGACAGGGTGATGCAGGTATTTACTAATTTAATTGGTAACTCCCTTAAGTTTACCGAGAAAGGGCATATTAATATTTCATTGGTACAAAGAGAGGATGAAATGGAGTTTACGGTTAGCGATACGGGTATCGGCATTGCGGCCGAAGACTTGCCTAAAATATTTACTAAGTTTCTGCAATTTGGGCGTACTCCCGGAGCAGGAGAAAAGGGTACGGGTCTAGGGCTTTCTATCGCTAAGGGGCTGGTTGAGTTGCATGGAGGAAGAATTTGGGTGGAAAGCGAAGTTGGTAAAGGCTCAAAGTTTATTTTTACCTTGCCTAAATTATCCTAAGTGTTTAAATAAAGTTAACTGTATATTAGACTTTAATCATTGCAACTCTAGGTTATTTTGATAGAATAAAGTAAGTTTTTAAGGGTCAATACGCGGTAGCATGAATAGCGTAATACCATATTAGTTCAGGGAAGGCTATGGATAGGGCAAGGGTGTTGATTATTGATGATGAGACAGACCTTATGGAAATGGTTTCCTTGAGGCTAGAGGCAAATGGTTATCAGGTTATCTTTGCTTCCGACGGACAAGAAGGCCTGGATAAGGCGCGAACTGAGAAGCCGGATTTAATTATTCTTGATCTTATGCTTCCAAAGATTGAGGGTTATAAAGTATGCCGTATGCTCAAGTTCGATGAGAAATATAAACATATACCAGTTATATTGTTTACGGCACGCGCGCAGGAGCCCGATGTAAAGTTGGGCAAAGAAGTAGGGGCGGATGCTTATATAACCAAGCCGTTTGAGCCGGATATCCTTTTAGATAAAGTAGCCCAACTATTGAAAAAGTAAACGAAAGTTAATCTATGGAGATAATTGATTTATTGTTAAAGCAGGACTTGATTACCCAGGCGCAGGTGGAGAAGGCCAAGGATGAGGTAAGGCGCACCGGGATCAAGCTTGAAAAGGCTTTGGAAAAGCTAGGTTTTATTACTGAGGAGGATATTGCCGAAGCTAGGGCTAATGCCTTAGGTTTCTTATATATGAACCTGGAAGATTATGTTATTGATGCTGAATTAACTAAGCTTATCCCGGAAGCCGTCGCCAATAAATATAAAGCGGTTCCGCTTTTTAAGATTATGGATACTTTAACGGTAGCAATGGCGGATCCGAGCGATATTCAGGCGCTGGACCATATCCGCAGGATTAGCAAGGTGGGCACTGTGGATCCGGTGTTGGTCTCCTCAAAAAGTATTGAGAAAGTCCTAGATTTTTATTATGGCCAGGGCAATTCCATTGAAGAGATTGTTAAGGCAATAGAAAGTAAAAAGTTGTTGGCGGACAAGGGGGCATTGACAGAAGTTGCGGAAGAGCCGCCGATAATAAAATTAGTAAATATCTTAATTTCTGATGCAGTTAAAGACCGTGTATCGGATATCCATATTGAACCGGAGACAGAGATTCTGCGCGTGCGCTACCGTATCGATGGTATCTTGCATGAAGTGTATTCCTTGCCGAAGAAAATGCAGAGTGCGGTTATTTCAAGAATTAAGATCCTTGCAGAAATGGATATTGCTGAAAGCAGAAGGCCGCAGGACGGCAAGATAAGTGTAAAACTGGAAAATAAAGATCTGGATATCAGGGTTTCTACATTTCCTACTGTACATGGCGAGAATGTGGTTATGCGTTTATTGGATCGTTCGTCTATTTTATTAGGGTTAAAAGATTTAGGTTTTACCAAGGAAAATCTTGAAATCTTCAGCCAGATGATCTTGCAGCCGAACGGGATTATCCTGGTGACCGGGCCTACCGGCAGCGGTAAGACCACTACGCTTTATTCTGCTTTAAGCACCATTAGTTCAATAGAGAAGAATATTATTACCATTGAAGACCCCGTTGAGTATGAATTACCGTTAATCCGCCAGACTCAAGTTAATCCCAAGGCGGATATTACTTTTTCCAATGGCCTGCGCTCAATTTTGCGCCAGGATCCGGATGTAATCATGGTTGGCGAAATCCGCGATAAAGAGACAGCGGAGGTGGCTATACAGGCATCTTTAACCGGGCATCTGGTTTTTTCCACCTTGCATACTAATGATGCATCAAGCTCCTTAACCCGCATGATTGATATGGGACTAGAGCCATTTTTGATCTCCAGTTCTTTAATTCTTGTTGTTGCTCAGCGCCTAGTGCGTCAGATTTGTCCAAAGTGTAAGGAAGAATATTCTCCTACTCCTGTTGCTTTGCAAGGCCTAGGTTTGGATATTTCAACAAAATTATTCCGCGGTAAAGGATGCCCCGCCTGCAAGAATACCGGATTCCTCGGCCGAATAGGCATATTCGAAGTGCTGGTGATTAATGAAATTATCCGTAAAATGGTTGAAGAGAAAAATTCTGCGGATGCGATAAAAAATAAGGCAATTGAGCTGGGAATGAAGACTTTGCGCGAAGACGGATTAGAGAAGGCAAGGTTAGGGGTGACTACTATCGAAGAGATATTAAGGGTTACGGAAATAGAATAGTTTATGCCTAATTACCAGTATAAGTGCAGGGATAAGTTTAGTAAAGAGACCCGCGGTGTAATGGAGGCCGAAAGTGAAGATGCTGTAGCCCAAAGGTTAATCCGGATGGGGTTTACTCCGGTTTCTATAACAGAGGAAAAAGAGACCGGACGCAGCAATAAATTTTCAGGCTCAGGTATCCGGATAAAGTTTTCCGAATTGAATATGTTTACCCGCCAATTAGCAACCCTGCAGAAGGCAGGCCTGCCAATCCTGCTTTCCTTGAATGCTTTAGCCGAACAGGCGCAAAACAAAGTTTTTAAAGAAGTAATTGGCCAAATAATACGGGATATTGAATCAGGTTCAAGTTTATCCGGGGCACTGGAGAAATACCCAAGAATATTTAACAACCTTTATTTAAACATGGTTGCTTCGGGGGAGGCAGGCGGCAGACTGGATGATGTTTTAGAAAGGCTGGCTTCTTTAAGCGAACATGATGAAACCATCCGCTTGCGTATTAAATCTTCAACCCGCTATCCCATAATTGTGGTAGTTGCAATGATTATCGGTTTTGTTGTCCTGACTGTTTTAGTTGTTCCCCGATATGCCAAGATTTATGCGCAATATACTACAGCCTTGCCTTTACCTACGCAGATGCTCTTGTGGGTTAATTATGCGGTAACTAAACTTTGGTGGCTGTTAATTATTATTGGCATAGCAGCCCGTTTTCTTTTTAAACAGTACATTAATACTAAAATCGGCAGGTTTACCTGGGATAGCTTAAAACTAAAGGTTCCGGTTTTCGGGCCGTTGCTGCTGAAGCTTTCTATTTCGCGTTTTACGCGTATTACCGGTACGCTTATGCGCAGCGGCATTCCGATCCTGAAGATCCTGGATATCTCATCGGGTTCAACCGGCAATGAAGTTATTTCCAAGGCCATAACTAATATCAGGGATAATGTCATAGAGGGTAAGGGTATTGCTGAGCCGATGAAGGTCAGCGGCCTGTTTCCTCCGATAGTAACACAGATGGTTTTGGTAGGCGAGCAGACTGGTAAACTCGATGATCTGCTTATCCATGTTTCCAATTATTATGACGAGCAGGTAGATTACACAATTAACAACCTGACTTCATTGATTGAGCCTATTTTGATTTTTGTTTTGGGGCTGGGGGTGTTGTTTATGGCCCTGGGCATATTCCTGCCTATGTGGAACTTAATGAGTATTTTTAAGAAATAATGCGCCTGTTTAAGAAAAACAGAAGCGGTTTGCTTCTTTTGGATCTAACAGTTTCTTTGACAATTATCGGGTTTTTGATCTGGGTGTTCGGCGCAATTATCGGCACACTTGCCCAGAACACACGGGAGGTCGCTCTTCGTTACCAGTTAAATAATTTCCGTATGCTGCTGATGCTGTATAAAGAATTAAAAGGCTATTACCCCGAGGATTTAAAGGTGCTTATTCAATCAAGCCACAGGTTGTCCAGGACAGACGAGCTTATCTTTAATGATAAATTCCTGGGTTCGCTTGAACAGGATGAGCACGGGGCACCCTTAGATGCCTTTGGCAGCCGTCTTTATTATGATTCCAGGAAGGGGGTGGTTGGTTCAACAACAAAAGGTTATGAAAATTGGTAAAAAATATTAAATCAAGCGTTCATTTAAAAGGAGGGGGAAATGAAGAAGGGTTTTACATTAATTGAGTTGATCATGATTATCGTGATCTTGGGGATTTTAGCGGCAGTTGCCGTCCCTAAGTATTTCGATCTTCAGACTTCAGCTAAGGAAGCTGCGGAAAAAGGAGTTGTCGGAGGAGTGCGTGCCGGTATCTATACCTATTTCGCGCAGAACAAGGCTTATCCCGCAACTCTGGATTCAGCTGCTACTGCTGCATGCGCTACCGGTAATATTTGTTTTGATACTGTTTTACAGCAGGGCGGAGTTACTTCTGATTGGACCAAGGCTTCTGCTACAAGTTATACTGGACCTGCCGGCAATACCTACACTTATACCGCAGCTACCGGTGATTTCAAATAATCGGTAAATAATTAAGGGACGGTTCTCAGCTCGAATGAGGGCCGTCCTTAAATTATGAATAAAGTATGATTAAAAATAAAAAAGGCCTGGCTTTAATCGTTGTAATAATGCTGATTGTATTTGTCGCTATTTGCGTGCTTGGTATATCAACTTTTATTGTGCAGTGGTTTGAGCAGCTTAATGCCGATCAGATTAATGCTAAATGCCTTTATCTTGCCCAGGCAGGCGTGCAAAGTGCTTTGTACAATGTGCGTAATATTTATATTAGTACCTATAACACGCTCGGTTATTATGCTACCGGATTATTTACGGTTGATAGCGGTGAAACTTATCGCTTGGGAGGAAACGCGGCGGATTTTCTTATGGTCTATACTTCTGATACCCGGGCGCAGGGGACAGAATTTTTAGGCTTGTATATACAGAACGCTACTAATTCAGCTCTTCCAGTAGTGTCTATTGACCGAATGGTGGTTACTTGGACCATTAGCGGTGGTGGAGGTGGCGGCCACTGGTGGTGGGGGTCATCTGCTACTTTGCAATCTATAAGAATAGGGGGTTGGGACCGTTGGACCGGAAATTTAAACTCGCCGGCAAACGCGGATTTTATTACTAACTATACTTTAACCGGCACGTCGGCTATTTCAGTTGACCGTTTGCGTTTTAGCAGTAGTATTCAAAATTTAAGCAGTATGAGTATAGAGTTTGTGATGACTGATGGCTCAAGCAAAACCGTGGCGGTATATCCGCCTTCTGATACCTGCCAGTTTACGATTAATTCCACCGGAAAAGTCTCCGGTTCGAGTATTTATCGAACAATCAGGGCTACTTATGATTTAACGCCTTTAAATTTTAACACAGATTCTAAGATAGTTGATATTGATGAGATTAATACAGAAATCACCTCGCCGTAAGCCAAGGGCCTTCACGCTTATTGAGCTGATTATGACAATAGTCGTAATCAGCATAGTTGCTTTGCCGATTTCCGTTACTATGGCAAAGCATGTGCAGAGTGTTTTTCAGTCGCAAGATATAACCATGGCGATTAACCTGGCCAGGCTTGATCTAGAACAGGTGAATAATACTCCATATAACAGCATTGCTTCTGCCAATATCCCTAATTATCAGGGTTATGGTTATGATTTAGTACGCACAGTTTATTTTCTAAACGGTTCAACATATAGCCAGGAAAGCACTAAAAAGATAACTGTCCAGGTCAGTAAGGCAGGAAGCGCAACAGTATTAGCAAAACTGGTTACTTATATATCCAAGAACATAAGGTACCCTTTTTAAGATAATGAAGAATATTAAGGTGTTCCGAGGTTTTAGTTTTATAGAACTAGTTATGGTTATGGCTATAATCGGAATATTAGCCGGCGCCGGCACCTGGATTATGGGCTATACAGTAAAAAACTCGGTTTTTATCCCGAACCAACTGAATATGGATAAGTTAGCTAATGATGCTTTAGAGGTTATGATTGAGGGTGATGGCCAGGCCAGAGGTTTACGTTTTTCCAGAATTATTAGCACTATCGCGGCCAATCAAGTAGCTTTTATCAATCAGGATGGGGTAGCGATTATCTACCGTTGGGATACCAGTGCAAATAGACTTTACCGTAAGATAGGCTCTGCGGCTGAAACGATTATACCAGCTTATGCCTCTGGTTTGTCAGGCGTAACCTTAAGCGGTAAAAGCGGGGTACTCTTTACCTACTATGACGCAAATGAGGCGTTAACCTCAAACGCCGCCAACGTAAGGCGGATCAAAATGATTTTAATTGCTAAAAGCGGGACAGGTTTGTATAATGACTGGCAAGGGCAATCCGAGCAGGTTTCATCGGTTGCTGTGAAGAGGTTAGGGGTGGGGCTTTGATATTGATTGCCGGGATGTTTTATAATCTTTTTAGGATTTATGGAACGGTTCAAGTTTTTAAAATTTGGGGAGAATAATAAGCGCCTCACCTGTATTGATTTCGGAGGTTCGTTTATTAAGGTAGTTTGTGTTAAAAGGGAAGATGCTGTTTACAAGCTTTTGGCTTACTCTTTAAAGGAATTTGACACGGCTTCAAGCACATCCGAAGGATTGAGCGTTTTTCTTAAGCAAACCCTTGAAAGTAATTCTTTATTCGGCAAGGAGGCTTATTTAAGTATTTCTGACCCGGAAGGAGTTTTTATTAAAAAACTCAGTCTTCCGTATATGCCTAAGGATGAACTGCTTAACGCGGTGAAGTGGCAGCTTAAGGGTGAGATTCCCTTTAGCCCTGAAGAAAGCGTTTCGGATTTGCAGGTTGTCCGTGAATGTTCAGATAGCGAAGGCGCTAAGAAAATTGAGATTTTCTGTGTTTTTGCCAAAAAAGACGTAGTTAATAAATATGTTTCCGCGGTTATCGGCTGCGGGCTTGAGCCCCAAAGAGTATCAAGCAGCGTATTCAATTACTGCGGGATTTTGGATTCGTTATCCTCCAGGGCGCAAGTCAGCGCTATTTTTGATATAGGTAACACCCATTCTTATATTTCTATCTATCAAAAGAATAAATTGAGCTTTGTCAGAAGCTTGAATTTTTCTACTTCCAAGTTTTCCGCTTCATTATGCGGGCCGCTGATAATTGATAAGGGCAAGGTTGAAATTAATTTTGATAAAGCCGAGCAGCTAATACTAGAACAGGGGATTCCTCTTGATGAAACAATTGTGCTTGAAGACGGTATAAAGACAGCGCAGCTTATACCGCTTATGCGGCCGCTGCTTGAAACAGTAACTAAGGAATTAGAGCGTTCCTTTGATTATTTTAAATCTGAAACCGGTTCCGGCAACCCGGAAGTTTTGTACATTACCGGAGGCGGAGCAAACCTGAAAAATCTTGATAACTATTTGGCAGGAGCGCTTAAGATAAGTATAGAGAAATTGCCTTTACCTGCTTCGCTTGATATTAAGAATGTTGATGCAGAAAAGTTTTTTCTTCAAGTTAATCAGCTTTCCAGTGCTATAGGATTAGGTTTCTCAGGCTCCGGAATAAATTTACTGCCGCGTGAGGTAAAAAACCGCAAGGCAGAGTTGATCCAGAAGGCTGTACTGCGTATTGCCGCAGTTGCTATCGGTGCGATGTTTGCTTTTTCCTGGTTTGTAATTAATTTTCAGATCCGTGATTATAGAAAGCGTTTAAAAATAGCCACCCTGCATTTGCAGAGCGTAGAAGAAATAAAAACTCTAAAACAGGCAATAGATTTAAGGGATGATTTTATCAACAAGATCCATACGGGCAAGGTCCCTTCCGGAGGGCTGTTAAGGTTAATCGGTTCAGTCATACCCGCAAGAATTATACTTAATGAGTTTGATTTTGACCAATCCGGCCATTTGATGCATCTTAGCGGTGTAGTCATTGGCAGCGGGGATTCAGTGGAGAAGGTAATTACGGATTTTATGAAAGCGCTGGAAGATTCAAAGTTTGTCCTGGAGGCAAATCTGATCAATTCCAAAGAGACTGGAGAGGTTAATAATTTTGAGATGGAGTGTATTTTAGCTAAATAAAATGAACCTGCCAAAGATAGACATAACCCGGAATCAGAAAAATATAATTATAATGAGTGCGGCAGCCTTGTTTGTTTTTTTGTTGTTTTGGATATTTTTATACTTTCCCAGCAGTAGGGAGATCGCCAGCCTTAAGAATGAATTGATTTCTATGCAGCAGCAGATACAAGGCATAGAGATATTTTTGTCCGGTTCGCAAAGCAGGGATGAGGCAATCCGGGCCCTGAAAGCAAGGCAGTTGTATTTAAGCAATAAATTTCCTCTGGGGGAAGAGGAGAGCTTGAGGCTTATTCCGGAAATAGCGCGCAAGATGAACATTGATGTTATTTCTATTCGTCCGGGTTTGCGCACGGAGTTCCTGGATGAAGCCGGTAAACAGGTGATTATTGAGGGTAAAACAGCAAGCTATCTGCCGATAACTATGGAGGTAACCTGTTTTTATAAGGATATGGTAGCTTATCTGACAAAGTTAAAAAGCCTCCTGCCGGCCTTTATCAGTGTGGTAAATTTAGATGTCAGAAAAGAAGAAAGGCTTAATGGCAAGATTAATTCTACCATAGGGTTTAACTTGTATTTATTAGTTTAAAAAATGCGCCAGAAAGATCTAATTGAGCTTGGAATAACGGGAATTTTAGTGACGGTATTGATAATTGTTTTCGTTAATACCTTTAGAAAATTGCACAGGTCTAATATTGCTGCGCCTAAAGTAGTTGATTTGGTTAACCAGCCTTTTTTAACTTATAATAAGGTAGATAGTAAAGATTTATATGATTTGCTTGAACAGGAAGCTAAATCCTTTGACTTAAAGAGGGATCCCTTTACCGCTGCTCCCATTATAGACGAGAAGAATATGCAATCCGGTATTGCTTTGACCGGCATACTCTGGGATAAGATCAAGCCATTGGCGATTATTGACGGGGAGGTGGTTAAGAAAGGGGACCGGTTTGGCAATAAGGTGGTTGTGGATATAAAGCGGGATAGGGTAATTTTAAGCGATGGACAGGAGCTTCTTGAGATTAAACTTGAGCCTTGAAAAGGAAGCAGGTGGATTAATGAGCGGAAAAGGTTTTGCTATGGTTGAGATTATTATTATTTTAATGATTATTGTTTTATTGGCTGTAATAGCAGTGCCGTATTTAACAACTTCTGAAAAAGCCAGCGCAATAACAGCGAGAGAGGCCTTAAGCAAGCTTTCTGTTGCCGCAGAAAATTACGCAACATTCCATAGCGGCGCCTATCCTGCCAGTGTCATTGAACTTACTGAGTTTATTGCTTCAGCAGGCAGCTATTGCGCTAATGCAACCGGAGCAATTACAGTTTCCGGAGGGTATAGTTATTCATGCACATTGGGGCCAGGCGGGTATGTTTTTTCAGCCAGTCCGGTTATGGCAGACTCAAGCGGAAGCGGTGCTACCTATACTGTTACCACAGGTGGAGTGCTTACGCCATTATAGAAAAATAGAAACACCCTCCTTTTTATAATGATTACTTTTAAAAAAATACATAAGCAGTATGCCTTGGTTTTTTTATTAATCTGCGCAGCTTCTTTTCTCGCCTATTTTAATTCTTTAACCAATCCTTTTATATGGGATGATAACGCCTTGGTCGCAGGAAACAAACTTATCCGTTCCTGGCAGAATTCAGGCTTGACTTTTGTCAACCATCTTTACCCGGAGGCAAATTCCGGTTCAAATTTCTATCGGCCGCTGCAGAGTATATCTTATATATTTGATTATCATTTCTGGCAGCTTGACCCTTTCGGATATCATCTTACCAATATAATCCTGCAGATTGGCGTTTCCTTCCTGGTTTTTCTTTTGTTGTTTAATCTGCTGGCTAATTTGCCTATTGCTGTTGCTGCGAGTGTTTTTTTTGCTGTCAGCCCTTTAAATACGGAGGTGGTTACTTATATCTCGGGCAGGGCAGATATGCTTATGGGGTTTTTTCTTATACTTAGCCTGTTATTATTTATACGAAGCCAGAAAGGCGGGGTTAAGAAACCCGTATTGCTTTATGCATTATCCATTGGCAGCTTTGTATTAGCTTTATTCAGTAAGGAGGCGGCAATTGTTTTTCCTTTTATAATTTGCGGTTATATCTTTTACTTTCTGCATGAAAAGATAAAAGAAAGGCATTATTTTATTAAACAAATTATTCCATTCTTTACCGCAAGCTTAATTTACCTGGGGATAAGGGTTTTCCTGCTTGATTTTGCTGCATTTTATGAGCCCTCGCTGGCTAAGGTTTTCTGGTTTATCCGCTTAAGTGTTTTGCCGAAAATAATTTTTATTTACTTAAAACTGCTTATTTTTCCGATTGGCTTGCATATGTCGCGCCAATTTACCTGGCAGGGCAGCCAGGCGCAAGTTTTATTTGGGTTAAGCTGCCTTGGGTTAATGATTGCCGGGTGCCTGTATTTATTAAGGTATTCATTAAAAAATAAGGCCGCTTCTTTTATGTTCCTTTGGGCTCTAGTTTTTTTTATCCCGCAGTCCGGTATTTTTCCAATTAATACTTTCATCGCCGAGCATTTTATTTATTTATCCTCAATCAGTTTTTACCTGCTTGTAGTTTATATTTTATATAAAGCCTTGAGCAGGCGCATGTTTGTTCCGGTTGTTGGCCTGCTTTGCGTGTTCTATATCCTGCTTACTGCAGGGCGTAACTTTGAATGGGGCAACCAAATAGTTTTTTATAAGAATATCATCAAGTATTCGCCTCAAAGTTACCAGGCGCACAATAATCTTGGCCTGCAATATGAGCTTAGAATGCAGAATGAGCAGGCGATAGAAGAATATAAAAAGGCGCTGGAGATTAAGCCTGATCTGCTTGAGGCGCGCTCAAACCTTGCCAACCTTTACTTAAAGTTAAAACACTTTACTCAGGCTAAAAGAGAGTATGAATTTGCCAAGAAGATCTGCCCTCCTGATAAGGTTGCCGAAATCGAGAATAATATCGCTAATGCCTATGAGGCAGAGGGGTCCTTTGAACAGGCCATCAAAAGATACAGGCTGGCTTTAGAGCTTGATCCCGGGATTGTTTTTGCGCATTATAACCTGGCGCGTATTTATTATGCCCAAGGAGATACTTATTCTGCGGGGCTGCATATACTGGAATCACTAAAGGAGGTTACGGGCAGTGCCAAGGCAGCAGACTGCAGGGTTATTGCCGGTTTTCTTAAGAGCTGCGGTTACGTTGGTAGTGCCGAAGAGTTTTATAATAATTTAGGGGTTAGGTTTGCCAGAAACGGCCGTTGGGAGGCTGCAGCCAGCGCTTACCGGCGCGCCCTGGAATTAAATCCTGATTTCCCCGGTTATTATTATAATCTGGGTGTCGTTTATTTAAATATGGGGAATAGGCTTGAGGCAAAACGCGCCTTAAGGCAGGCATTAAAAATCAATCCTAATTACATCAGGGCCAAGAGGTTAATAATCGAGGATAAGTTGTAAAAAGTATTGCTAAATAATATCTTTGTGTTAAAATCAAGAGTATAACTTTTATCAATATCTTCATTCTTTTAATAATTTAAATATGCCCAACAACAAGGCCCGAAGTTTTGTTATGATCATGATCGCCGTAGGATTGAGCGCATTATTGCTGCGCACAATGATCCAGAGGTTTATTGTTTATAATGTTGAGCGTAATCAATCATTGGCGCTTGTCAATCTTAAGCTTTTTTATACAGCTTTAGAAAATTACGCCAAAGATAATAAAGGCGTGTATCCTGATAATATAAACCAGCTTACCAAAGGAAACCCGGTTTACCTGGAAAAAGATTATCTGGCTGTATCATCCGTGAGGGGTTATGAGTATGATTGCCAGCGGCTTGACTCAAGCGGCTATAACTGCTCGGCAGCTCCGGTAAACTGTAACCTTACCGGAAATAAAGTTTATACTATGTCTACCGGCGGCTTGATTATCGCCGAGGGTTGCGATAAGAAATAAATGGTAAAAAGAGTGAAAAATATATTCTTAATTTGTGCTTTATTTTTCTGCTTGTTTGTTTGCGCCTTGGCCCAGCAGGATAATTTAGATGTTCCGGCTGAGCAAGGGAATGTTACTTTGGATTTCAAAGAGGCAGACATCTCTAATGTGCTTAAGATTATCTCCTATAAGTCAGGGGTCAATATAGTGACCACGCCTGATGTGGCGGGAAGTGTTTCAGTGCGCTTAAGTGATGTACCGTGGGAGATAGCCCTGGATGTTATCTTAAAGACTTACGGTTTTGGATACCAGAGGCAGGGCAATGTTATACTGGTTACCAGGGTAGATAATGTGGCTAAGATTGCCGCCGAGGAGCCTTTGCAGACGGAGATTATTACTTTGAAATTTCTGGACGCGCAGGACGCGCAGAAGATTATTATCCCTCTGCTTTCTCCGCGGGGAAAGATATCTGTTTTATATACCCGCGGCCAGAAAGGCTGGCAGTTTGGAACTTTTAAGATTGGCAGGGATTCTGCCGGTTCCAGCGCAGCTTCTGTAAAAGATGGAGCTAATTCTACCAGGTCGGAGACGGTTTCTTATGAGAAGGATGATAAAGGGCAGACAGTAATGAAGAAGGCAGAGTTTGACCCGTCAGTGAAATCCAAGATGCTGGTAATTACCGATACCCCCAGCTCGCTTGATAAAATACGCAATATAATATTGCCCAAAATTGATATTAAACCCAAGCAGGTGCTTATTGAAACAAGGATTATAGAAGTCAATCGCAATAAACTAAGAGACCTGGGCATTGATTGGGGGCTAGGCGGGGCTGGTTCGGCAACAGATACCGCGATACAGATGCAGGGGTCCGGCACTGCTATAGGAGGACATTCCGGTACGATTAAGACTGCTGCTACAGCTACAAGCGCAGCTAAAACCGTAACTCCGTCTATTTTTAATCCGGCAACAACCGGGATCTCAGGATATGAGCCATATAATGCCGGAGGTGAATTTGTATTCCAGAAGTTAACCGGAACTAAGTTTGAAGCGGTTATCCATGCCCTGGAGGATGATGCTAATACCAATACGTTGTCTGCGCCGAGCATCCTTACTCTTGACAACCAGGAGGCATCTATGTTAGTGGGGTATCATACCCCCATACTTCAATCTACAGTTACCGCCGGCGATAACAGCGGCACCGGCACCGGAGCAACTATTACCCAGACACTGGATTATTACCAGGAGATAGGTATTCGTTTAAATGTTGTCCCGCAGATAAGCGAAGAAGGCTACATAAATATGATTATCCATCCTAGCGTCACGTCTTCTAATTCCAGCGTTACGGCCACTTCTACTGCCAGCGGGGAGACAACAGAGACAGAGTATCCGATTATCGATGTGCGCGAAGCCCAGACCCAGGTCTTGCTTAAAGACCAGGAGACTATTGTAATCGGCGGCCTGCTTAAAGATGTTAAGGCCAAAGAATTTATAGGTATACCTTTCTTGAAAGACCTGCCCTGGATAGGAAAGTTTTTTGGCCGTGAAACAACAAGCACGCAGAAAATTGATCTTTTAATATTTATAAAGGCCAGGATAATCAGGGAGGGGGAGTATACTCCTGAAGAGCTGACTAAACTGGAGACAAGATTAGAGCGTGGGCCGGTGATTATCAAGGGAAAAGAATTAGATAAGAAAGGCAGGAATAAATAGGGGTATGTATAAGGTCAATTTTATTTTTTCTAAAAAAGGACTGATGCGGTATATTTCGCATTTAGACCTGATGCGCCTATTCATGCGCGCTATGCGCCGGGCAGAGCTGCCTTTGAAAATGACAGAAGGTTTCAGTCCGCATCCTAAGTTAAGTTTAAGAAGGGCATTAAAGCTAGGATTGGAAAGCGAGCATGAGGAAGCTTCCATAGTTTTAAAATTCCCGGTTGAGCCGGAAGATTTTAAAAATAGGCTGCAAAAACAATTGCCAGAAGGGATACAAGTAAAAGATGTCCAAGGAAATTTTAATTAATGCTGAAGCCCAGGAAAAGCGGGTTGCAATAGTCCAGGATGGGCAGCTCCTTGAGTTTCATATCGAGCGGCCTCAGGACCGCACAATAGTAGGCAATATTTACAAAGGCAGGATCGAGGCGGTGATGCCTTCAATAGGCGCTGCCTTTGTTGATATTGGATTGGTCAAGAATGGGTTTTTGTATTTATCGGAGATTGAATCCGCCTATGAATCTGTGGAAAGCCCGCAACAGACCCCGATTAAAGAAGTAAAAAAAGGCCAGGAGATCCTGGTCCAGGTGGTTAAAGAATCATTCGGCACTAAGGGGCCGCGTCTTTCTACGCAGATTGGCCTAGCCGGCAGGTACTTAGTAATTATGCCGATGGATAAACAGGGAGGTATCTCTCGGCGCATCGAAGATGAAGCTGAGAGAAGGCGCCTGCGCGATATTTTCAGAGGGCTTAAATTTCCTACTCCGGTAGGTTTTATTGTGCGTACCGCTGCCAGCGGCCGTTCCGCACAGGAGTTGACCCGCGACGCGCAGTTCCTTTATAAATTATGGCAAAGGCTGGAGAAGGGTGCCCAGGGCAAAAAGGCCCCGGCCCTGGTTTACGAGGAATATGATTTAGCCCTGCGGGCAATCCGCGATTCTTTTACGGAAGATGTTACAAAGCTGATTGTTGATTCCAAACCTGAATTTTACCGCATTCAGCATTTTATGCGTACTTTCTTAAGTTATTTATGCAAAAGGGTTGAGCTCCACAGGGGGGATGACCTTTTTGGCGCAAAAGACGTAGAAAAGCAGATCAACCGTATTTTTGAAAGCCATGTTTATATGAAATCCAAGGCCTACCTGATTATTGAGCCGACTGAAGGCTTGGTGGTAATTGATGTAAACAGCGGCGGTTTTAAGAAAAAGGTAAATCAGGAGGATATGGCTTTCAAGGTTAATGCGGAAGCCGCGCTTGAGATTGCCCGCCAACTGGTGTTGCGCGATTTAGGCGGGATAATCGTTATTGATTTTATTGATATGGAGCGTGAAGGCCACCGCAGGGAGTTGTTAAATATTCTGAAAAAAGCCTTGTCGAGCGACCGGGCAAAATATGATATAGAGGGAATTTCCAAATTCGGGATAGTGGAGATGACCCGCGAACGGATCCACAAAACCGTGCAGATGCTTTCTTTCCATCCCTGCCCTTATTGCAAGGGCAAAGGCAAGCTGCGTTCACCGCAAACCCTGGGAATTTTTGCTTTAAAAGAGCTTAAGCGTTATCTCAAGGGCAAAACCTTAAAACAGGCATCAGTTACCCTGGCACCGCCTGTAATTGATGAAATCTTAAAAGATAAGGAGGCCCTGGCTGCGATTGAGCGAAAATACAGGATCAAAGTAAATTTGATCTCAAACCCAACTGCGCACCTGGAAGATATCAAGATATCCTAAGTTATAAGAGAAAATCGGACTTGACCCTTAAATCCATCGGATATATAATATATAATTCAAAATTAGCTGTATTTAGTTACCTTAAGGAGGATAACAAATGTATGCGATAATTGAAGTTGGAGCAAAACAGTACAATGTGAAAAAAGATGATATTATTGAAGTAAACAAGCAGGTATTTGAAAAAGGCAAGAATATTATCCTGGATAAAGTTTTGTTGGTTGGCAGTAGTAAAGCCGTAGAGATTGGACAGCCTTATGTTAAAGGCGCTAAGGTTGAAGCAGTGGTTCTTGGCCAGACTAAAGGCGAAAAGACTACAGCTTATAAATACCGCCGCAGAAAGAATTGGCATTGGGAGAAAGGACACCGTGCCCAGCTTACTGAGCTTAAAATAAAATCTATTGATTTAGGCCTGTAATGTTCATTGACAGCTCTAAAATAAACGTCCGGGCTGGCAGTGGGGGTAAAGGGTGCAAAAGTATCTACCGCGACAAGTATCAACGTCAAGGAAAAGCTGATGGCGGAGACGGGGGCAAAGGCGCTGATATTATCTTTCGCGCAGACCACAATCTGCTTACGCTTTTGGATTTTCAATATCATCGGCATTTTTTTGGCGCACACGGAGGCCACGGCAGCAGTAATCATAAAAAAGGCAGGGCCGCAGAGGATGTAATCGTACGCGTCCCGCTGGGGACAGTGATAAGAGATGCCACAACAGGTTCTCTTCTGCGTGATTTAAATGAAGATGGGCAGGAAGTAATTGTTGCCAAGGGCGGAAAGGGCGGGATAGGCAATTGGCATCGTAAAGAAGCGACTCCCGGAGAGTCAGGCGAAGAAAGGGAAGTTATTTTAGATTTAAAACTCCTGGCTGATGTGGGGGTAGTGGGATTTCCTAATGCGGGAAAATCCACATTGATAACGGCAATATCAAATGCCCGGCCGAAAATTGCAGCTTACCCGTTTACGACTATGGGGCCGGTTTTAGGAATTGTAAATTCTGGGCATAAAAAATTTGTTATTGCGGATCTGCCTGGTTTGATTGAGGGGGCTTCAGAAGGGCGCGGGCTGGGAGATAAATTCCTAAAGCATGTTGAACGTACCAAGGTCTTGATTCACATGGTGGATATTGCTGGTTTTGAGGGCAGGGACCCGGTAGATGATTATAAAAAGATTAACCTGGAATTAAAGAATTACAACAAAGTTGTTTATAAAAAACCGCAGGTTATTTGTGCCAACAAAATGGATATTGAAGGCGCAGAGAAAAATTTAAAAAGGTTCAAGAAGTTAATTAAAAATCCTGTTTATGCGGTTTCGGCATTAGAGAAGACAAATTTAGGGGAGTTAATTGATGCGGTCGCAAAGAAATTATAAAAGAATTGTAATCAAGATCGGCTCAAGCCTGTTTTCCAGCCAGAAGTCAAAGCTGGATATGGGGCTGGTTAAAAACATTGCCGGACAGATCTCTGATTTGATAAGGCAGGGCAAAGAGGTGGTGGTTGTTTCTTCGGGAGCTATTGCTTTGGGTATGTCAATTTTAAAGCTTACAAAACGGCCCAAAGAGCTGCAATACCTTCAGGCTGCCGCGGCCATTGGCCAGCATGAGTTAATGCACGTCTATAAGCTTGCGCTTAATAAATATAAATTAAATTGCGCCCAGTTGCTACTTACCTGGGATGATTTCCTTGGAGTGCGTTATGCAAATGCAAAACATACACTGAATACATTGCTAAAATTAAAATGTGTACCGATCATAAATGAGAACGACACAGTTGCAACTGAAGAGATCAAGTTTGGAGACAATGACCGTTTATCTGCCTTAGTCTCCATATTGGTAGGCTCAGACCTTTTAATTATTCTTTCTGATGTGGAAGGTTTATTGGATAAGAATAAAAAAGTTATACGCAGGGTGGATAAAATTACGGGTGAAATAAAATCTTTGGCTTGTCCGATCAATAAGAGGACCTGTGTTGGAGGGATGACGACCAAAATAGAGGCAGCGCGCATCGCCGTTGAAGGGGGAGTCCCTTGTGTAATTACTAATGGGCGAAAGAGCAGAATTGTCAGCCAGTTGGCAAATAACCCTTTTTGCCAAGGTACTATATTTTTACCTAAATGAAGAAAAACCTTAAAAAAGAAATAGAGGGTATCGCAAAAATGGCTTTAGCAGCTTCCCGCCTGCTGGCTAATTTAACTTCTGATGCCAAAAACGCGGTGCTTAAAGACATGGCTGCCGCTTTGTTGAGCAATAAGCAGGATATTTTGAAAGCAAACAGGAAGGATATCAGCTCCTCCCGCAGCAAGGGCAAGGCCTTTATCGACCGGCTTACCTTGGATGAGGCAAGGATCAGGCAGATGGCAGGCGCCTTGCTCGATGTTACCAGGCTTAAGGATCCGGTGGGCGAGCTTATGCGCGGCTGGAATACTGATAGCGGCTTGCGTATCCAGAAGGTGCGTTCGCCTATCGGAGTTATCGCTATAATTTATGAATCCCGGCCTAATGTTACCGCGGATTGTGTCGGGCTTTGCCTTAAGTCAGGCAACAGCGTAATTTTACGCGGCGGAAGCGAATCTTTGAATTCCAATCTTGCCATTTACAATGCGCTTAATTCGGCGATACAAAAACACGGTTTACCTTGCGGATCAATCAGCCTGATTAAGACACCTGACCGCAAGGCAGTAGATATATTGTTAAAGTTAAATAATTATATTGATGTAGTTATCCCCCGCGGCGGAGAGGAGCTGATTAAGAAGGTAGTTAGTTCTTCGCGCATTCCTGTGATCAAGCATTATAAGGGGATTTGCCATGTTTATGTGGATGCCTGGGCGGATTTGAATATGGCGGAAAAGATTTGCTTTAACGCCAAGGTGCAGCGGCCGGGAGTTTGTAATGCAATGGAAAGCATGCTGGTGCATCGCGATGTAGCTATAAGATTTCTGCCGGGGATGCTTAAAAAGTTTAAAGAGGCTGGGGTTCAAATCCGCGGGTGCGCCTTTACCCGGAAGATCGCTAAGTGGGTGCAGCGCGCCACCGAAAAAGACTACCGCACTGAATACCTGGATTTGATTCTTTCGGTCAAGGTAGTTGAGGATTTAGATGAGGCAATCGCCCATATAAATAATTATGGTTCGCACCATTCGGATAGTATTGTTACGGATGATTATGACGAGGCCTTGAAATTTTTAAGGCAGGTGGATTCAGCCTGTGTTTACCTGAATGCCTCAACCCGTTTTACAGACGGAAATCAGTTTGGCATGGGCGCCGAGATCGGTATCTCAACAGATAAATTGCATGCCCGAGGGCCTATGGCACTAGAAGAGTTGACTACCTATAAATATATGGTTTTCGGCTCTGGCCAGGTGAGGCAATGAAGATTGGCATCTTAGGCGGAACTTTTAATCCGGTGCACATCGGCCATTTGATTCTGGCAGAGGAGGCAAGAGAGAAATTAGGGCTGGATAAGATTATCTTTATTCCTACAGCCTTGCCGCCGCACAAGGATAATTTAAATATTGCTCCGGCGGATAAAAGGCTAAAAATGTTAAAGTTGGCCATAAGGGGCAACCGGCACTTTGCAGTTTCGGATATTGAAGTTAAACGCATGGGCCGTTCTTATACGATTGATACATTGAAAGAATTGAAGTGCAGATACAGCCGTGATGAGCTTTATTTTATTATTGGTTCTGACCTGCTTAAATATTTAAATGAGTGGAAGGATTTAAGCGAAATAACCAAGATGGTAAAATTTGTAGTTGCAACGCGGCCGGGTTACCCTCTTGAGCAGATACCGCATTACATGCAGACTTTAGCTATCCGAGCAGTAGATGTTTCAGGTTTTGAAGTGCGGCAGGCAGTGGCGAAGAATAAGTCATTCGGTTACCTGGTGACAGATAAGGTTTTTGACTATATCAAGAAAAGCAAGCTCTATAAGTAGACAGTCTATATAATTATTTGATAATAGATGAGTTATGAAACAAATACATGTAAGAGAGAGGAACATAATAAAATAAGAAGTTGTTTTAGTTATTTTGAATCAAAATATTTGTTTTATAAATAATTGGTTTGCAAGATGTTACATACACTGTCTACTATGATAAAGATAGCGCCATCAATATTATCGGCTGATTTTAGTAATCTTGCGCTTGAGCTTAAAAAGATTGAACGTGCGGGAGCGGATTTAGTCCATGTTGATATAATGGACGGGCATTTCGTGCCGAATATTACAATCGGTCCGGTAGTCGTAAAATATATACGCAGTTCGACCAGGCTTCCTCTGGATGTGCATTTGATGATTGAAAATCCTGCTAAATATATAGGCGCCTTTATCAACGCCGGAAGCGATATGATTACTGTGCATATTGAGGTTGTAGCCTTAAAAGAATTGGCAGCTATTGCCAGGGTGTTAAAGAAAAACGGGATAAAACTGGGGATTTCGTTAAATCCGGCAACCCCTTTATCCAGGATTAAGAAAGCCTTGCCGCTGGTCGATTTTGTTTTGGTGATGTCGGTTAACCCCGGATTCGGCGGACAGGCCTTTATTCCGTCAGCGTTAAATAAAATACGCCAGCTTCGCGCAATCTTTAAAAAAGATATCGCCGTAGACGGAGGGATTAATAATGTTACCGGCAAGCAGGTAAGGCAGGCAGGGGCAAATATCCTTGCCGCAGGTTCGTATATTTTTGGGGCAAAGAATACAAAAAAAGCAATTAACAGTTTAAGAAAGGACGAGACTCGATGAGCAATGCAGTTTCACAAATCAAATTCGGCACCGACGGTTGGAGGGCGATTATCGCAGATACTTATACTTTGGAAAACGTAAGGATTTTGAGCCAGGCAGTGGCGGATTACCTGGGCAGCGGCAAGAAAGTTGGGATTGGATATGATACGCGTTTCATGTCCGCTAAATTTGCCGAGGCAGCTGCAATAGTATTAAAGAATAACGGTATGGAGGTTGTCCTTTCTGACAGGCCCACGCCTACGCCGGCATTAAGTTTTGTTGTAAAGTCGCGTAAGCTGGACTTAGGGATTATGATTACCGCTTCGCATAACCCGGCAGAGTACAATGGTTTTAAAATTAAGAATTCCGCTGGCGGCGGAGCTAGCCAGGAGTTAACGCGGGAGGTTGAAGGTTTACTTGGCAAGAGCCCGGTAAAAGATGCAACTTTGCTTGAGCCGATTAAGGCCGTGGATATCACTAAGGATTATATAAAGTTTATCCGCAATTATGTTGATTTAAAGAAGATCAAAAATAAAAAGTTTAAAGTCTTGGTTGATTCTATGTATGGCTCCGGAGACAGCTTCATTGCTCAGGTACTTAAGGGTACAAGCATAAAACTGGAGTTTATGCGCAATACGATCAATCCTTCTTTTGGCGGAGGCAGGCCTGAGCCGGTGGAAGAAAACCTGAAAGAATTAAAGGAACGAGTAAAAAAGGAGAAGTTTGATTTAGGTATTGCTTTAGACGGCGATGCCGACAGGATAGCCGCGGTTGCACCCGGTGGAGTATTTATCCACCCACAGAAGATATTAGGGTTGTTGGCTTTGCATCTAAACCAGGACAGGCATTGGAGCGGCGGCTTGGTCAAGACAATTTGCGGTACGACGATGATGGATAATATCGCAAAATTCCTGGGGATTAAACTTTATGAAACTCCCGTAGGCTTCAAATACATCTCAAATCTCATGGAGACTGAAGATATCGTTGCCGGAGGAGAAGAAGCTGGCGGTATGGGTGTAAAGGGCTATATCCCTGAACGCGATGGGACTATGGCAGGGCTTTTGCTGATTGAAATGATGGTTTATCGCAACAAGAATATGCTGAAGATTTTAAACGAGGCTGAAAAATCGTTTGGTAAATATTATTATGTGCGTCAGGATTTGCATTTAACTAAACGTGTTGAGCCAAGAAAAGAAAGTTTGCCATCTGAATTATTAGGCAAAAAGGTTGTGGATGTCAAAGATTACGATGGCATAAAACTTATCTGTGAAGACCAGAGCTGGCTGATGTTCCGCAGCTCGGGGACTGAGCCGATTATGCGCACCTACGCTGAGGCAAAGAGCCTCCTGCGGGCAAATAAGCTGCTTGCGTTGGGAAAGGAAATAATTTTGAAAGATGTACAGATTTAGCCGGTTTGTATTGCTGATAATTTTGAAATTATTTTTCCTTTTTGAAGTTAAGGGCAGGGAAAATATTCCTAAGGAAGGCGGATTTATCTTGGCGGCTAACCACGTCAGCTACCTTGACCCTATAGCCGTAGGCGCAGCCTGCCCGAGGACAGTGCATTTTATGGCCCGGGATAATTTATTCTTTAAGCCGTTTCTTAAATCATGGCTTAAGGCAGTTGGTGTTATCCCGCTTAAAAGAAACGCCGCGGATTTATCGGCGATTAAGACAGGATTAAGGATTGTGCATAAGGCAGGGGCATTAGCGTTATTCCCTGAAGGCACGCGAAGGACAAAAGAAAATATGTATTTAAACCCTGAGCCGGGAGTAGGGTTTTTGGCGGCAAAGGGAGGTGTGCCGGTGATTCCAGCTTTTGTTTCCGGCACATATAAAGCAATGCCGAGGCAGGCGCGGTCACTGCATTTAACAAAAATATCCGTGTACTTCGGAGAAGAAATTCATATAGAAAGGGGGAGGTCTTATCAGGAAATTTCGCATCTGATAATGGCTAATATCAAGCAATTATCACTTAATTAGTTATTTAAAACTAAAAAATCAAAATCTAATAAAGAAAGGAAGTAATTTAAAATGTCAAGCATGACAAGAGAAGAATTAGAGCAGATGTATAATCAAAGCATTAAAGTTTTAAAAGAAGGCCAGGTAGTTACCGGAAAAATTGTGGGGATTAAGAGCAAGGAAGTTTTAGTGGATGTGGGTTTTAAATCCGAAGGGATTGTTCCGATTACGGAATTCAGCTCCGGAGATTTAGAGACTGGCAAGGAGATGGAGTTTTTGCTTGAGACTATGGAAAATGACGCCGGGGTAATGACCTTGTCACGCGAAAAGGCCATGCGTATGCAGGGTTGGGATAAGATTGTCAAGTTGTCTAATGAAGGCACTTTAGTTGAAGGTAAGCCGGTAAAGAAGGTTAAAGGCGGATTCCTGGTTGATATTATGGGAATCGAAGGGTTCTTGCCCAGTTCGCTTTCCTCCTTTCGTAATATTCCGGACAAGGATATATTGTATAAGATGTTTAAGTTTAAGATTGTTAAGGTGAATAATCTTCGCCGTAGTATTATTGTCAGCCGCCGCGAAGCAGTGCAGGCAGACAGGGATGTGGCCAAGGGCAAGATTTGGGGAGAATTAAAGATCGGCAATATCTATCCTGGGTTAGTTAAAGCGATTACCGATTTCGGCGCTTTTATTGATCTAGGCGGGGTAGACGGCCTGTTGCATATTACGGATATGTCCTGGTCAAAGATCAGCCATCCGAGCGAGATTGTGGCTATCGGGGATAAGATTGAGATCATGGTTTTAAATATGGATCAGGCATCAGGCAAGGTTTCTTTGGGCCTCAAACAGAGGCTTGCTGACCCATGGCAGGATATCGGCGAGAAATTCAGTGTTGGAGCAAAGGTAAAAGGTAAGGTAGTTAACATACTGCCTTACGGAGTTTTTGTGGAGTTGGAAAAAGGGATTGAAGGCTTAATCCATGTTTCCGAGATCTCCTGGACTAAACGCGTGAATAATCCGGGCGAGATGTTTGCCGTCGGAGATATACTGGAAACTCAGATTCTAAGCGTGGAAAAAGAATCCCGAAGGATATCCTTGAGTTTAAAACAGTTGGAGCAGAACCCTTGGACTGAAGCCGAAGCTAAATATCCGGTAGGCGCAAAGGTATCCGGTAAAGTCCGCGGCTTCACTGATTACGGTGCATTTGTCGAGTTGGATTCTAACCTTGAGGGGATGATCCATGTGTCTGACCTTTCCTGGACCAAGAGGATAGGTCATCCGCAGGATGTATTAAAGAAAGGGCAGAAGATTGATGTCACTGTACTTTCTGTTGATGCTACCAACCGCAGGATTGCTTTAGGATTAAAGCAGTTGCAGGATAACCCCTGGTCAAAGATAGCTGAGAAGTATCCTCTGGATACTGTATTGGAAGCTGAGGTGTCCAGCCTGACGGAGTTTGGCGTGTTTGCTAAGTTAGATGATGAACTGGAAGGCTTGATTTACTCTAGTGAAATCGAGAAAGAAACAGTTGCCAATTTGAAACCCGGAGATAAAATAAAGGTAAAGGTAATCAAGGTGGATGTGGAGCAGGCTAAGATCGGCCTGACTGCCCGTTTATAATGGATATAAGTAAACAAATAGAGACAATTAAAAGGGGCGCTGCGGAGATAATCTCTGAGGGGGAGTTGTATAAGAAACTCGACCAGAGTATTAAAACCAAGCGCCCCTTAAAAATCAAGGCCGGTTTTGACCCTACTGCCCCGGATCTGCATTTAGGTCATACCGTGCTTTTGAGGAAGCTGCGCCAGTTCCAGGATTTAGGGCATGAGGTTTATTTTCTGATCGGCGATTTTACCGGCCAAATCGGCGATCCCAGCGGTAGATCGGAAATCCGCAAGCAGCTTTCAAAATCAGAGGTTGTTAAGAACGCCCAGACCTATAAAAAGCAAGTGGCCAAGATCCTTGATACCTCAAAACTAAGAATAGTTTTTAATAGTAAGTGGTTTGAAAAAATGTCGGTTGTAGAAATGCTAAAACTTACTACTTATTCTACGGTTTCCCAAATGCTTGCCCGCGACGATTTTAAAAAGCGTTATGCAAAAGGAGAGAATATCTCTATCCTGGAATTTATTTATCCTTTGATGCAGGGGTATGATTCAGTTGTGCTTGAGGCTGATGTGGAACTTGGGGGGACTGACCAAATCTTTAATCTGCTGGTTGGCCGCGAATTACAAAAAGATTTTAACCAGGCTCAGCAGGTTGTGCTCACCATGCCGTTATTGGAAGGAACTGACGGCGTGCAGAAGATGAGTAAAACTTACGGCAACTATGTTGGCATCAATGAGCCGGCAAGCGATATATTCGGCAAGATTATGTCAATCTCCGACGAGTTGATGTTTAAATATTATGAGCTGCTTACTGATGAAGATTTAAATTCAGTTAGAAGAATGCATCCTAAAGAGGCCAAAGTAAATTTAGCCAAGATTATCATTACCCAGTATCACTCTGCAGAAGCGGCGGAAAAAGAAGCGCAGGAGTTTGCCCGAGTATTTTCCCAAAAAGAGACGCCTGCGGATATGCCGGTTTTTAAAACTGACGGCGAGAAAACAATCCTGGTTATTCTTGCTGAAAGTAAACTGGTTGCCAGCGGCAATGAGGCGCGCAGGCTGATTAAACAGGGGGCAGTCAGTTTTAATAATCTAAAAATAGAAAAAGATGATTTTGTTCCGAATGAACCCGGCATCTTGAAAGCCGGCTCCCGCAGATTCCTGAAGCTTATTTTGTAGACAGTCTACGTAACTATATATTCCCCAGCCATATCTGTAAGAAATATTTCTATTTTTAAAATAAACTTCGTTAGATTTACCCATCTCCTACGTCAATTATGATAGAAGGAGGGGAAAATTATGCCATCGTATGCGCGCAAGCATCAGCTTCAACAGTCATTAGCGTATCATGCGTTTAACCGAAGTAATGGACGAAAGGTAATTTTTCAAGAACCGGGGGATTTTGATCGTTTTAAGACTTTACTTTACGAGTATGGTTTTAAGTTTGATGCAAAAATATACCATTGGGTGATTATGCCGAATCATTACCATCTTGTGGTCGAATTTAATTTACCTGAGTTAATTTCGAAATTTATGGCAGGATTGCATCGGGCATATAGCCATTATTATCATAATCAATATAACTCGGTAGGTTTTTTATGGCAAGGCAGGTTTAAATTACAGCCGATACAAAAAGATTTATACTTGAAAAATTGCGGCAGGTATGTGGAGAGGAATCCGGTGCGCGCGGGAATGGTCAAAGAGGCCTGTGAATATGCGCATAGTAGCGCGCGGTTTTATTGTTTAGGGCAGGAAGATGGTGTAACGCAAGTCAGTTGCGATTTTGAAAATTTTGGAAAAGAAGCAACTGGGCGCAGGGCAGTTTATAAAGAATTCCTGAGGGCTTTTGATAGCGAGGAAGAGGCGTACTTCTCAAACATAGAAATTCCTTGTGGTGACCAAGATTTCCTGCGTAGGCTGGTAAAAGCGAAGGGGCATTATTACCCGAGAAGGCAAGGTAGGAAGGCTGCAATATTTGTTTTGTAAACGCATATATTTGATATGATTGCATAGACTGTCTACAGATTTGTGGTATAATTATTAATTATGCTTTGGCATTTGATTGGCGCGATGGCCGCCACCTTAACCATGTTTTCTTTTATTCCGCAGATAGCCAGGTCTTTAAGGACTAAATCTGTAAAAGACGTCAGCCCGATTACCTTATTCCAGCTTTCTGCCGGTGTTTTACTCTGGATGATCTATGGTATCGCGCGCAAGGATGTGATAATTATCGGCGCGAATCTGATAACTTTTATAAGCCTGGCAGTGCTTATTTTCTTGTATTTTAAATATAAAAAGGTGGATGTTTCTTTTAAGAAATAACATTTCTTTTATAAGTATCTATTGCATAACGAATTACGTAGACTGTCTACAAGAGCTACAAGAGCAGGGGGGGTGAATGAAAGGCATAATTCTGGCTGGTGGCAAGGCAACGCGTCTTTATCCTATAACTAAAGGTGTCTGTAAGCAGATGCTGCCGATTTATGATAAGCCGATGATCTATTATCCTTTATCAGTATTAATGCTGGCAGGTATACGGGAAATTCTGGTTATCTCTACTCCCAAAGATACACCAAGATTTAAAGATTTATTGGGGGATGGCTCCAGCTTAGGGATTAAATTATCTTACTCTGTCCAACTTGAACCGAAAGGAATTGCCCAGAGTTTTGTGATTGCTGAAGATTTTATCGGCCGCGATAACGCCTGTCTTATCCTGGGAGATAATATTTTTTACGGTTATAATTTAAGCGAGCTCTTGCAGCAATCAGCCAGGATTAAGGATGGGGCGGTGATCTTTGGTTATTATGTCAAGGACCCTGAGCGTTATGGCGTGCTTGAGTTTAATAAGAAATGCAAGGTTACCTCGATTAAAGAAAAACCTATAAAGCCCAAATCTAACTGGGCGGTGGCGGGTTTGTATTTTTATGATAATAATGTGGTAAAGATTGCCAAGAATATCAAGCCCTCTGCAAGGGGGGAGCTGGAGATCACTTCGGTAAATAACGAATACATCAAAAGAGGCAAACTCAGGGCGGAATTTCTCGGCCGTGGGCATGCCTGGCTTGATACCGGTACCTATGAATCGCTTATTGACGCATCGGTTTTTATTAAAACGATAGAAGACAGGCAGGGGCTTAAGATCGGCTGTATTGAAGAGGTGGCCTACCGTATGGGTTATATTAATAAAACACAATTGCTAAAGCTTGCCGGCCAGATACCGACCAGCTACGGCGAATACTTGAAGGATTTACTTAAAAATGGATAAAAACATTTTAATTTTGGGAAAAGGGTTTATCGGCGAAAGGCTGCAAAAAGAGTTTGATTGCCCAATTGACGGCTCAATGATAAATTGTTTTAGCGACGCCGAGAAACTGGCCAAGAAATATGCCCCTAAAATAATCATAAATTGTATCGGCATTACCGGCAGGCACAATGTCGATGACTGTGAATTAGAGAAGGATGCGACTCTATTGGCAAACAGTTTTATCCCGGTAATTCTGGCTGAAGTTTGCCTGCGCAATAACATTAAGCTTGTGCATATAAGCAGCGGGTGTATTTTTAATTACGACTATAAGAAAAATGTATCGATAAAAGAAAATAGCCAGGATTATTTCTTCGGGTTGTTCTATAGCCGCAGCAAGATCTATTCGGAAAGGGCGCTTGATACGCTTAGCCGGGATTATAATATACTTATTGCCAGGATCCGCATACCCCTGCTTAATGCCAGGCATCCTAAGAACGTGTTAGATAAGCTTATAAAATACAAGAAAATAATCGATATTGCTAATTCCATAACTTATATACCTGATTTTATCCGGGCAATTAAACATTTGATAAAGATTGACGCCCGGGGGGTGTATAATGTAGTAAATAAGGGCGGCTTGCGTTATCCGAGGCTTATGCGGGTTTATCAAAAATACGCCCCGGATTTTAAATTCAAAGTGATTGCCTTAAAGAAATTAGGCCTGGCCAGGACTAACCTTATTTTGTCCACAAGCAAGCTTGAGAAAACAGGTTTTAAGGTCAGGAATATCAACTCAATCCTAGAAGAATGCGTAAAAGAATACCTAAAATCTTAGTTACCGGCGGGGCGGGTTTTATCGGCAGTGCCTTTGTCAGATTGCTGGTTAAAAACGGGATATCCCCTGTAGTTGTTGACAAGCTTACCTATGCCGGAGACCTTAAGCGCCTTGAGGAGGTAATGGGCAAATTTAAATTCTATAAAACCGATATCTGCAGCAAAAAAGGGATCGAGGCTGTTTTTGCTAAAGAGAAACCGGCTGTCGCAGTTCATTTTGCCGCTGAAAGCCATGTTGACCGCAGTATCCATGATGCTACTCCGTTTGTAGAGACTAATATTAAGGGGACGCAGGTACTTCTTGACGCCAGCCGCAAACATAATATAAAGAAATTTATTCTAATCTCTACTGATGAAGTCTATGGAGAGATCGCCAATGGCAGGTTTAATGAAAATTCTCCGATTAAACCTAACAGCCCTTACGCCGCATCTAAGGCAGCGGCAGACCTTCTGGTGCAGGCGTATATTAGGACAAATAATTTCCCTGCAATAATTATCCGGCCGTCAAATAATTACGGCCCGTGGCAATATCCGGAGAAACTTATCCCGCTTGCTATATTAAGAATATTAGGGGATGGTAAGGTACCGGTTTATGGCAAGGGATTAAATGTGCGCGAATGGCTTTATGTTGATGACTGTGTGCGAGGCATTATGATGATTATGCGCAAGGGTAAAATCGGAGAGACGTATAACTTAGGCAGCGCTTGCGAGAGTAAAAACATTGACACAATCAAATTATTGCTAAAAACCCTTGGTGTTGGCCATGACAGGTTTGAGTTCGTAAAAGACCGCTTAGGCCATGATATAAGGTACAGCCTTAATTCAAGAAAGATTGCCAAGGGGCTTGACTGGAAGCCGGGAGTTAAGCTTAGCCAAGGGCTTAAGCTCACAGTGGCTTGGTCGCTTAAGCATAAAACTTGGCTTAAGAGTAAGCTAGGCGATATTAATAAGCTATATAATAAATAGAACCCCCTTTTAATTTTAAAAGCTGTAGTATTTCTTTTGTAACTATTTATCTATAATGGAATTACGTATACTGTCTACTATATGGCGATTGTCATAGTTACAGGTTCCTGCGGGTTAATCGGCTCTGAAACTGTGAGTTTTTTTGCGGAAAAAGGCTTTGATATCGTCGGTATCGATAATAATATGCGCAAAAGTTTTTTTGGCGCTGACGGTTCAATCCTTTGGAATAAAAAACGCCTGCAAAAATTATATAAAAACTACCGGCATTATTCTGTAGATATCCGTGACCAGGGCAAAATCAATTCAATATTCAAGAAGTATAATAAAGATATCGCTTTAATTGTGCATGCCGCGGCCCAGCCATCCCATGATTGGGCGGCAAGAGAGCCGGCAATTGACTTTGGGATTAATGCCCAGGGCACGCTGGTTATGCTCGAGGCCTTGCGTAAATTATCCCCCCGCTCAGTTTTTATTTTTGCCTCAACGAATAAAGTCTATGGCGATACCCCTAACCGGCTTCCCTTAATAGAAAAGGAAAAACGTTTCGAGATCTCATTTGACCACAAATATTTCAAAGGTATTGATGAAACAATGAGCATTGACAACTGCCTGCATTCGGTTTTCGGCGCCTCAAAGGTTGCCGCGGATATTATGACACAGGAGTATGGAAAGTATTTCCATCTTAAAACCGGAGTGTTTAGAGGGGGATGCCTTACCGGGCCGGCTCATTCCGGCGCTGAATTACATGGGTTTTTATCATATATGGTTAAATGCTGCGTGACAAAACGCAAATATAAAATTTACGGTTATAAAGGCAAACAGGTCAGGGATAATATACACTCTTTTGATATGGTAAGTGCTTTTTATCATTATTTCCAGAGTCCCCGTTGCGGAGAAGTTTATAATATAGGCGGAGGCAGATTTGCCAATCTCTCGGTTATGGAAGCAATCGAGATGTGCGAAAAACTAAGCGGCGAAAAGTTTGATTATGAATATATTGATACTAACCGCATCGGCGACCACATTTGGTGGATCAGCGATGTATCTAAGTTTAAGGCGCATTATCCTGATTGGCAGTATAAGTTCGGCATAGAAGAAACTCTTCGCCAGATTGTAGACAGTGTACGTAATTCTCTTAAATCTAAATAGTTAGAAAACAAATTTTTATCTGAATTAAAATACAGGTATAGTATTTCTTATATAACCTCTTATTTTTGATATAATTACGTAGACTGTCTACAAATCAAATGCGGAAGACGATATTGATAATAGAAGACGATCCCCTAAATATGAGGTTGAGCGTTGATTTGCTTGAATTAAACGGTTTTAATACTCTAAGTTGTGAAGATGGCTGCAGCGCTCTTGAAACCCTAAAGAATACTATCCCCGACCTTATTCTGCTTGATATAAACATGCCGAAGATGAATGGTTTTGAAGTTTATAAGAAAATAAGAGAAGATGACCGGCTAGATCAGGTTAAGGTAATTGCCATGTCTGGATCGGTGATGAAAGAAGATGAGCGAAGGATAGTTGCTGCCGGTTTTAATGATTTTGTGCCCAAGCCCATTGATATAAAGGGATTAGTAGGCAAGCTAAAAGGTTATTTATCTGTATGAAGGAATGCATGGAAGTAGAATATCGCGAGCTTGTAGAAAATGCTAATAGCATTATCCTGCGCATGGATATGAAAGGCAACCTTACCTTTTTTAATAGATACGCGCAGGAATTCTTCGGTTATAGCCAAGAGGAGATTTTGGGGAAAAGCGTGATTGGCACTATAGTTGCCCCTACCGATTCATCCGGACGGGACCTTAAGGCGATGATTGATGATATAGTTTCCCATCCATTACGTTATGTTGAAAATAAAAATGAGAATATGCTTCGTAACGGCGAGAGGGTGTGGATAGCCTGGACTAATAAAGCCATACTTGATAAAGATGGCCGCGTAGGAGGGGTATTTAGTATCGGTAACAATATAACCAAACTTAAACAAGCCGAAGAGGAAATATTAAAGGCAAAAGAGGCTGCAGAAAGCGCCAATAAAACCAAAAGTGCATTTCTTGCCAATATGTCGCATGAGCTAAGGACGCCGCTTAATGCGATTATCGGGTTTTCTGAACTGGTAAAAGATGAAAGCGTTGGGGCCCTTAATGGGAAACAAAAAGAATATCTCAATTATGTTTGGGAAAGCGGCAAGCACCTGCTTTCATTGATAAATGAGGTACTTGATTTGTCGAAAGTCGAAGCAGGAAAAATGGAGCTGGAGCTGACCGAATTTGACCTAAAAGAACTTTTAAAAAAGAGCCTTATGTTTATATCGGAAAAAGCAATGAAGCAGGAGATCACGCTTTTGACCGATATTGAAGAAGGCGTGGGAATTATTAAAGCTGATGAGAGAAAAATAAAGCAAGTAGTTTTTAATTTGCTTTCTAACGCTATGAAATTTACTCCTAAGGGGGGTAAGGTTAGTATTCAGGCAAAGATTGCAGGAGAAAATGAAGTTTTAATTTGTGTGTGGGATACAGGTATTGGGGTAGAAGCCAAGGATAGCCAAAAAATATTTTCTGAATTTGAGCAAATATCCAGTGAATATTCGCGTCAATATGCCGGGACTGGTTTGGGCATGCCTTTGAGTAAAAAATTTATTGAGTTGCATGGCGGCAAGATGTGGTTTGAAAGCGAGGGAAAGAGTAAGGGTACATATTTTTATTTTACATTACCGTCTAAGATAGGCTAACGAAAGGAGCAGATATGGCGAAGATTTTAATTGTGGATGATGATGAGATAATGCTTAAGCTCTATTCTGAGTTTTTATCAAAGGAGGGTTTTGAAGTCCTTACTGCCGGCAATGCGGATAAGGGGTTTGATTTAGCTGCTTCTTGCCTGCCTGACCTTATCCTTTTAGATGTTATGATGCCCGGAGTTGATGGAGCAGAGGCGCATGAGCGCTTGTCTAAAGATGCAAGAACTAGCGGCATTAAATTGGTTTTTTTGACCTCCCTGGTAAAGGCGGAGGAAGTAGCGGCTAACGAAGGGAATATCGGCGGGTTGGATTATATATCAAAATCCACTCCCAAAGAAGAGTTCATTAAAAGAATTAAAGAAATTTTAAGATCGTAGACAGTTTACGTAATTTCTTTAAAAGTAGCAGGTTACAAAACAAATATTTATAAAAATATGAAATATAATAATCTCTTGGTTGTCGGCGGGGCAGGGTTCATCGGCAGCAACCTGGCGGTCTATTTTAAAAGCAAATACCCGATACTTAAGGTTTACGCATTGGATAATCTTGTCCGCAGGGGAAGCGAATTTAATCTGCCGAGGCTTAAAGAAAACAACGTTAAGTTTATCCGCGGGGATGTCAGGCGGCCCAAAGACTTGGAATTGAAATTTGATATAGATTTGATATTGGATTGTTCTGCTGAGTCGTCGGTGTTGGCAGGTTATGAAAATCCATCTTACGTTATTGATACAAACCTAAACGGCACTGTTAATTGCCTTGAGCTGTGCCGCAAGCGCAAGGCAGGGATGATTTTTCTTTCCACAAGCAGAGTTTATCCTTATAAAAAAATAAACGCAATCAGCCGCCGGGAATCAAAGAGCAGGTTTGAGTGGAAGCTTTTCTCCGGTATTGATACGGATTTTTCTCTAACCGGGCCAAAGACTTTGTATGGCGCAACTAAACTGGCTTCGGAATTTATCCTGCAGGAGTATATTGCCGCGTACGGGATTAAAGCGGTTGTTAATCGCTGTGGGGTGGTTGCCGGGCCATGGCAGTTTGGCAAGATTGACCAAGGAGTGTTTACTTACTGGATGCTGGCTCATTATTTCAAAAGGCCGCTTAAATATATCGGTTTTGGCGGCCGGGGTAAACAGGTCCGTGACCTTTTGCACGTTGACGACCTTTGCCGTTTGATCGACCTGCAGGTAAGCGGTCTTTCTAGATTAAGCGGAAATACTTATAATGTCGGCGGCTCAAGAGAGATAAGCCTTTCTCTGTTGGAAGCTACCGCTTTTTGCCAACAGATTACCGGAAATAAGATTAATGTTGGGTGCGATTTGCGTGAGCGTCCGGGCGATATCGCTATATACCTTACAGATAATAAAAAAGTTACCCGGCAGCTGAAATGGAAACCGCAGAAGCAGGTTTCGGAGATCCTGAATGATATCTTTAACTGGGTTAAGAGTAATGAGGCTAAGCTTCGAAAACTATAATATAGACAGTTTACGTAACTTTATGGAATTATAATAGTTGTAAAACAAATATTACCGAATTGAGCGCGGTTAGCTTTCTATAATACAGGAGGTGGCATGGGCGATGAGGGTGGGTTTCTGGTGGATATTGACGGAAAGATATCTCTTCGTTGTTACAAGATTGAGTTTGATTATGACGAATACCAGTATGTGGTTAATGGTACGGAAAGGCATGAGCTTCCTTCCTGTGTAAAAAAGATAAATATTAATGTAGAAGGGTAAGGGGTTACATGTAAAGTTGAATATTTGTTTTGTAACCTCTTGGCTTTTATGAAATTACGTAGACTGTCTACTAAGTAAATGATTAAATTAAAGGATACTTTTCGCAAACGTTTTATCGCCGCTGAATCTGATACCCTCGTTATTGAAACTATTCAAACAATCTCCAAAACCAAACGCCAGAAACTCCGCTTACTCAGACTCAAAGGCACCTGGCGCGCAAACGAATATAATGAGCTAGTCTTTCAAGCAGCAGTCCGAAGAGGTTCTCCTGAAAAATACACCTTTAAAGGTGCCTGGAAAATAAACAAAAACCAGCAGATTGAATATAACTGTGGCGAAGGCCCGGATGTGTTGACATTTAAGGGCTACTGGAATATATCTTCAGCTAATAAGCTTGTTTATATTATAGAGGGCAGCTCAACTTCGCGCTTTGAATTCAAGGTTCAGCTTGAATCGCCCACACTTTACCCTAAAAAAGGAGAGATCCGCTATCGTATCGGCATAGGCACTCGTAAAAGCCGCCTAAGCGGCCCAGGCCAGATAGTTATTCTTTACGGTGAATGGAAGTTTGGCCGCAATTTAGGGTTAACTTTTCAGATGGATTATGGCCAGGGGAGGATCAAGGAAATAGAATTCGGCGCGGCTGTTTCCTTTGGGCGTAACAAGGTAATCTTTGCTCTTAAAAATGAATTTGGCAAACCCTTAGGCATAACTCTTGCCATGACGCATAAATTCCTGAAAGCCATTGATGCCGAAGCATTTATAAGATTGAAATCCCGCCAAAATGAACAGTCAATAGAAACCGGAGTTGCCATCCCTTTTTAGTTAAAAAATCATTTATTTCCCTTGTTTTAATGCTATAATTTATGTTTAGTAACTCATATAGATTTAATTCAAAATTTCCATAAAAGGAGCTAAAAAGATATGAAAAAGAAGGCGCTTATTACAGGAATTGATGGCCAGGATGGTTCATATTTATCAGAATTTTTACTCAAGAAAGGTTATCAGGTCCACGGTATTGTAAGAAGGGTTGCCTTAGAGGATCCTGAGCATCAGCTTTGGAGAATAAGGCATATTTTAAATAAAATCACCTTACATGCCGGTTCTCTTGAAAGCTTTGCAAGTTTGTTTAAAGTTGTACATAGAATAAAGCCTGATGAATGCTATCATCTGGCAGCGCAGAGTTTTGTTAGTTATTCATTTGAAGATGAATTTTCAACCATCAACACAAATATTAATGGCACGCACTATATTCTTGCTGCAATCAAGGAGCTAGCCCCGCGTTGTAAGTTTTATTTTGCCGCTTCCAGCGAGATGTTTGGTAAGGTCAGAGAAACTCCCCAGGACGAAAACACTCCATTCCATCCACGTTCTCCTTATGGCATATCAAAAGTTGCCGGTTTTGATTTAACGCGTAATTACCGCGAAGGTTATGGTATGTTTGCCTGTAATGGCATCCTGTTTAATCATGAATCTCCGAGGAGAGGTTTTGAGTTTGTCACGCGTAAAATAACCAATGCCGTTGCTGAAATAAAATTTGGCTTAGCAAAAGAACTAAGGCTGGGTAATTTAGAGGCTAAGAGGGATTGGGGTTTCTCCGGAGATTATATTCAGGCAATGTGGCTGATGTTACAACAGGATAGGCCTGATGATTATGTTGTTGCTACCGGTGAAACGCATACAGTAAAAGAATTTGTTCAGCTCGCTTTTTATTATGCTGGGCTTGATTGGAAGAAGTATGTAAGGATTGATAAAAACTTCTACAGGCCTGCTGAGGTGCATCTTTTATTGGGTGATTATTCTAAAGCAAGGAAGAAATTAGGCTGGAAGCCAAAAGTTAAGTTCCAAGAATTAGTAAGAATGATGGTGGATAATGATTTAGCTATTATGCAGGTTAAGTGCGGTAAATAACGCAATGAGAGAGATTACCCGGCAACAGGCCAGCTGGAAATACCTGAATCCGTTTAGTACGCTTTGGGGGATCTGGAAGGGCAGGGGCCTGCTTGATCAGCTTGTCCGGCGTAACATTGAAGGCCGGTACAAGGGGACTATGATGGGGTTAGTCTGGATGATAGTGACGCCGTTAGTGATGTTAGCGGTGTATACTTTTGTCTTCGGGGTAATTTTTAAAGCACGTTGGGGCGCGGGGCTTGGCGATTCTAAAGCAGCGTTTGCTCTGATTATGTTTTGTGGTATGGCTGTGTTTAATATTTTTTCAGAAAGCGTAAATGGCTCAGTGGGGATTGTAGTAGGGAACCCAAATTACGTGAAAAAAGTAGTTTTTCCCTTAGAGCTCTTGCCGGTTTCTTCCGTGTTGAGCGCTTGTTTTTTCGGATTGGTTTGGATTGGAATCTTGCTTTTGGGTATCGTCCTATTCTTCCATAAGTTTTGTCTAGCTGCCATTTGTCTCCCGCTGATTTTTATTCCATTGGTACTTTTTTCCTGCGGGCTCGCCTGGTTCGTTGCATCACTAGGAGTTTTTATCCGTGATTTGGCGCATTTAATCGGGATCGTTTTACAGGTATTGTATTTTATGACTCCGATTTTTTACAGCGTTGAGATGGTTCCGGAGTCAGTTAGAGGTGTTTTACTTTTAAACCCCTTAACCCCGATTGTTCAGTCTGCGCGGCAGGTTTTAATCTATAATCAGTGGCCGGATTGGCATGGGCTTGGTATCGTAACATTACTGTCTATGGTGGTGTTCCAAATGGGATATTTCTGGTTTATGAAGACTAAAAGGGGGTTTGCTGATGTCCTCTGAGATTGTTTTAAAGGTAGAGAATATAGGCAAGCGCTACGAGATTTACGAAGCACCTCATCATCGTCTCTTGCAGACTCTTTTGCGTGGCCGTAAGCAGTTCTATAAAGAGTTTTGGGCGCTTAAGGATGTTTCATTTGAAGTAAAAAAAGGTGAGACCGTTGGCATTATTGGTCGTAATGGTTGCGGTAAAAGCACGCTTCTCCAGATTATTGCTGGTACACTTGCGCCGACCACCGGAAGTGTGAGTGTAAATGGTAAGGTTGCGGCTCTTTTGGAACTTGGTAGTGGTTTTAATCCTGATTTCACAGGTAGGGAAAATGTGTATATGAATGGTGCGATTATTGGGTTGCCTAGGAAAGAAATGGAGCGAAAGTTTGATGGAATCGCTGCCTTTGCTGATATTGGTGAATTCATCGATCAACCGGTCAAGATTTATTCTTCTGGTATGTTTATTCGGTTAGCGTTCGCAGTGACGCTAAGTTTGAATCCTCAAATTCTGATCGTTGACGAAGCTCTGAGCGTTGGGGATATGTTTTTTCAAGCGAAATGCATGCTTCGAATGAAAAATCTTATTGATGGAGGGACAACGATTTTATTTGTAAGTCACGATATGTCTGCTATCAAGAATCTGTGTTGTAAAGCAATTTTTGTAAGCGAAGGACGCATCAAAAAAGTTGGAAATACTAATGAAGTTGTAGATGCCTATCATTCAAGTTGTCATGGAAGCGATTCCAATAGTAATCGAATAGAAACCATTAATCAAATTTCTCCAATAAAAGATAAAAACTCTCAAGATCAGACTACTAAAAATGATCTTATTATTAAAGAATACGAAGTTGATGTTACCTATGCAAGATTTTCTAAGGAGCAACGGTATGGAGACGCGAAAATTCAAATCGATTCTGTTAGAGTGTTTGATGAAAATGATAAGCCTCTTAAGGAGATTAATTTGTTTCAAAAAGTAAAGATTAAAGTATGTCTGAATTTTAAGGAAATATCAAGCGATGAATACAATGTTGGGTTTTTGGTCCGTAATCTTAATGGTTTGGAGCTTTTCGGAGCGCGAACTGCTGAATTATGTCCTGGAATTCCCTATAAACATAAAGGAGAAAAAGGTATAGTATGGTTTTCTTTTACAAATTACCTTTCTTCTGGGGGTTATACGTTGGCTGTTGGAGTAAGTAACAAAAGAGAGGTTAATGTTATTGAATATTATGATTGGATTAATAATGCTTTCGTTTTTAAATCCATAAGTCCCCCCAATATGGCTTGGGGATGTTTTTATAATAATATGGATGAAATTGTGATTGTTTAAATTAATTTCTTTATAAAAAAATATTAAAGCTATAGCTATTACTCGAATTAACAAGAAAGATTGACCATATATTAAATCATGGCAGAAAAAATATACTTATGCTCTTTTAATCAGATGAATCTAGGGATTCGACAGATATACGCGTATTTGTTGAATGCTAAAATATATTCTGAAATGATATTCGTTAATCAGAAAACAGATATTGTGGAAATGGCAAAGCATCTTTTGTCATCTAAAATTGTTGCCTTTAGTGTTTTTACTGATGAAATGCCACTGGCGCGGAAGCTGTCTGCTGAAATAATGCGTAATCGGAAAAAGAAACATCCGATTATTGTATTTGGCGGGCATCATCCAACCTTGAACGCTGGGGAGTGTTTAGAGTTTTGTGATTGTGTTGTGCGAGGTGAAGGTGAAGAAACATTATTAGATATTTGCAGAGATTCTCAAAAAATAGTAAATATTAAAAACATATCATATCTAGCTGGAGAATCTATTGTTGAGAATCCATTACGTGAGTTGGTGTCTGATCTGGATGAGTTGCCTTTCCCGAATTATGATGATTTAAATACACTCGCGACCTATCATATAATGACTAGTAAGGGGTGTCCGTTTAATTGCTCATATTGTTATAATAATGCATATCGGAAAATGTATGCCGGTAAAGGTAAGTATATTAGATTTAAAAGCATACCGTATGTCATAAAAGAATTAGAACGGGCTAAACAAATGTTCCCAGATATTAAAACTGTAGAGATTATGGATGATAATTTCTTTATGCGAAAAATTGAAGAGATTATGTTATTTGCAGAGGAGTATAAAAGTAAGATTAGCTTACCGTTTTTTTGTTTAGCGAATCCAACGTATGTTACAGGGGATAAGCTTCAAGTATTGAAAAGCGCGGGATTGGAACGCATTCAAATTGGAATTCAAACGGGTAGCGAAAAAATTAATTACTCTATTTACGACCGAAAAATTCCGAATAAAAAGATTCTGGAGTGTGCGTATCTCTGTAAGAAATATTCTATTGCAGTTTTTTACGATTTAATATTCAATAACCCGTATGAGTCAAATAATGATGTTAAAAAAACATTGCAGATACTTTTGAGAATACCAAAACCTTTCCATCTTCAGGGATTTAATTTAATTTTTTATCCGAACGCGGACATAGCAATGAGAGCATTGCATGATGGGTATATACTTCCACGTACATCCGAACATGAAGAAGTAAATACTATTCAGAATGATAACAACAGCCCACTACGTTTTAGTAACTCAATTGGAAGCCCTTTTTGGAAAACTCATTATTCAACAAGCTCAAAAAAAATAAAATTAAATAATCTAATTGCTCTTTCTCAGTTCCTCCCGAATTATATAATACGTTTATTGTCTATTTTACCTGGTGATGTGTTGCAGCATGTGCGTTATTGGTTAAAAATTAAGAAAAAACTTATACCCGAAGAAGAATATCTTTTACGGTTGCTTTCAAGTAGCAAAGTTGAATAAATGAAATGGATGTTGTAAAAATTGGTTAATTTGTATGTATCTTATCTGAACAAGTGGACTTATAGGGTAATTTATGGATAGAAAGACATTTTATCAACTATATATTGAGCATACTGGGAAGATATCAGATAAGTGGTCACTGTATTTGACCGAATACGAACGCTTGTTTAATGATTATCGTGATAAACCAATACGTTTGTTTGAAATAGGCATACTAAATGGCGGTTCGTTGGAAATTTGGGTTAAATATTTTCTAAAAGCCGAAAAAATTATCGGTTGTGATATAGATAACAAATGCAGGAATCTTCAGTATAGCGACCCTCGGATTTCGGTTATTGTGGGGGATGTCAACTCAGAGGATTGTCAGCAGCGCGTTCTTCAACAGTCGTCGTTCTTTGATATTATTATTGATGATGGCTCGCACATATCTAGCGACATTGTGCATTCTTTTGCTCGGTATTTTCCATACTTGAATTATGGAGGTATTTATGTGGTTGAGGATATTCATTGTAGTTATTGGGATGATTCGGGAGGTGGAATATACAACCCCTATTCACCGGTTAGTTTTTTTAAAAGATTGGTGGATATCGTTAATTATGAGCATTGGCGGAATAATAAGCCTAGGGGTAATTTACTGAAAGAATTTACGGCGCATTTTGGTGCGAATTTTATTGATGACGATCTTGCAAGAATCCATTCTATCGAGTTTGTGAATTCGTTATGTATAATTAAGAAACTTCCTTTAGAAAAGAATGAAATCGGTAAACGAATAGTTGTTGGATCAGAGGAGTATGTGACATCGGGGTGGAAACGCTATAATTCTGCTTTGATTCAAGATATGGAAATGAACGTTATAGATGATGAGTTTTTAGACGTTTTTGCGTTGATTCGCGCGGTTACCGAATACAATGGGAAAATACTTAATCTCGATAATGAATTACGAAATATTTATAATTCTAAGAGATGGAAGCTAATTATGAAGGTTGCCGCGCCTGTTTTTTTTGTAAAACAGATTATGTATAAGATTAGGGATTTGATCAAATTAAATAAGGTTAGGTTTTTTCTGAAGCGTTGTGTATATTTGGTACGCCGTTTTTTTAAAATAACAGCTGATTTAGGATTAGGAGTTGCTATTACTGAAGTCTTTTCAACCCTAGCTGGTAATAACTACTCATTAATTAAGCTGCCTTTTGTTCCTTTGCCTGAAGATAGCATTTCTACATTAAAATATTCAGAGTCTATTGATGGTCTGAATGCTATTTTTGAACGATTAAAGCTTAATTTTGATGCTAAAAAAGTTTGGGAATTACTTTTATCCCATTTAAATTCTGTTGTTTTATATGAATTACAGACAGAGATTCTTATGCTCGAGCGATTTTTTTTGTCCGTCAATAGTAAATCTTCCTGCGAATTGATTCAGGCGTCAATTTTGCCTCAACTGAAATCAACCCGGCGTAAGAGGAATATTCTTTTTGTTACCTCTTTGTTTCCCAACCCGAATCACGGTGGCGGAGGGAGGGTGGTTGATTTTATTAAGGCTTTATCTAAGGATAACGCAATCTATTTATATTCTTTTTACAACCCATTTGAAGATCGCCATGCTTATCAGCAAGTCTTTCGGTATTGCGCAAAGATTAGGCGAGTTCATTCCTGGAATTCTACAAAAAACCTGGTATATATTCGAGGATGGTTAAAAGATATTTCGATAGATATAGTTCATTATGAGTGGCCCGAATCTTTGATTAATTACGATCCATCTTTAGGAAAAGTTCATATTTTTACATATATGGAAGCTGTGAGTTTGCGATTATTAATGGAGATATCAAAGGAAAGTCCCCTTAGCTTGTTATGGATTGATAAACTAAAAAAATTAATTCATTATTTAAAAATAGAATTGGTGGATGCTTCGGTTATGGATGCTCGCGTTGCTGTTACGACTAAAGATGCTGAGTTTTTCAAAAGTCTTGTTCCGGAATTGGAGTATACCATTTTAAATCATGGCGTTAATATGAATGAGTTTTGTTTGCCTGATGTTAAACCAATGCCGTATACACTTGTTTATGTTGGGAATTTTTTGCATCCCCCTAACGGAGATGCGGTTCGGTTCTTTTTTGATTCAATTTGGGAAAATGTTTTACAAAATGTCCCACAGACAAAAATTTATATAGTAGGAGCTCATCCTCCTAAATGGATTAAGTTGCTGTCGAAGCAGCGTAATGTGTTTGTTACAGGGGAAGTCTCTGATATTCGTCCATACATACAAAGGGCTTCAATATGTATTGCTCCTTTGATCTCTGGTGCAGGATTGCGAGGTAAAGTTATTCAGTATGCTTCATTACGAAGAACATTTGTCGCGACGTCTATTGCGGTATCAGATTTAGCTTTAGTTGATGGTAGTGATTATCTCAAGGCTAATACTGGTAAAGAGTTTTCAGAAAGCCTGTTAGCGTTATTGAAAGATGGAGAGCGTGCTCGTAAAATGGGTTTAAGGGCGTATGAAACAGTTGTAAAATATTATGATAGCTATCGTTTGACTAATTATCTACTAAGGATTTATGACCGGTTAGATGAGAGGATGCATGTTTAGAATACATAAAAAGATTTTTCATTTTATAGAGGCACTGTTGTATTATATTGCTAACCACTGGATAACGGATATCCCTTCTTTTCATGTGCGGCATTGGTATCTGCGGAGGGTTTTAGGTTTTTTTATTGGGAATAGATCTAGTATTCATATGGGGGTATTTGTAACTGGCAGAAATATTAAACTGGGGAATTGCGTGGTTATTAATCGCGGTGTTTATCTAGATGGAAGAATTGGAGTAGAGATTCATAATAATGTAAGTATCTCGCCGGAAGTTTATATTATGTCAATGGAACATGATCCTAATAGTCCAGTTTTTGCTACGCGTGGTGGAGTTGTAATTATAGAAGATTATGTTTGGATTGGTGCTAGGGCTATTATTTTGCCTGGGGTGCATATAGGCGAAGGAGCTGTTGTTGGGGCTGGTGCGGTAGTTACCCGTGATGTATTACCGTATCGAGTTGTAGCAGGGATGCCGGCTCGGGTTATTGGCGAAAGAAATCGTCAAATTGATTACCAGTGTGTTTATTTCCCTTGGTTCGATACCGATATTCAAAGATAAATAGAATAATAACCAATAGCATAATTAAGTACGTTAAAAATAACCTAAATTGAAGCATTAATATGTCAGGGATATTAACAGCAAGAGAGTGTTTGTTATATTATCAGCGTTGCCGTGAAATTTCACTATCTGAGGTGCAACAGAATATCGCTCAATTTCCTAAGGTGAGTATTCTTGTTATCACTTACAATAATCTTCTTGTGAGCCGGCTTTGTCTGAGCAGTATTTACTGTAATACTACATATCTTAATTTCGAAGTTATTGTAGTAGATAATGCATCAACCGATGAGACACCAATTTGGCTTCAAGCTTACGCCAAGACTCATTCTAATTTAAGAATAATTTTTAATCCGGTTAATCGTGGATTTTCGTCCGGGAACAACCAGGCTGCGTATGAAGCAACAGGGGAATACTTAATTTTTTTAAATAATGATACTATTGTGACACGGGGATGGGTTGAGAAACTCTTGATGCATATGCAAAGCGATTCTAAAATCGGTTTAGTAGGTCCGGTAACCAATGCCACTGGGAATGAAGCTCGTATACCTGTAAACTACAATACTCCGGAAGAGATGGAAGCTTTTGCAGCGGATCGGTCACGGGTTATGTTTATGCAGTCGTTTGATATCCGTATGTTGGCTTTCTACTGCGTAATGGCACGAAAAGAGCAATATGAAACTTTAGGTGGTTTGGACGAGCGTTATTTGGTCGGCATGTTTGAAGATGATGATTTGGCAGTTCGTTATCATCAGGCAGGATTACGGGTAATATGCGCGGAAGATGTTTTTATCCATCATTTTCAAGGCGTGTCATTTGATAAGCTTGATAATAAAAAGTATCAAAAAATATTTGATGAAAATCGAAGAAAATATGAGGAGAAATGGGGATGCGTGTGGAAACCTTACCAGTTTCGATAAAATTTTCTTGTGTGGATATTTTTGTATAAAAATACGGATTTTGTTTTAGTTGTGGCTGAATTTCGCTATTGAATGTGGATGAAGAAAGATTATTAATTAAAGACACAAATAAAAAACTCTTCTATGAAGAAGATCATCCCTAGCATAAAGATAATAACAATCATTTTAGTTGTTGCTTCATTTTTTGCGTTATTTTATTCCTCTGTAGTTTTGAACAAGAATATTTCTTTTACTAATGATGAGCTCTGGGATTATATGCCAGCAGTTGCTATTGTCAATAATGAATTTATTGTCGAAAGTCAAGGGATCAATGTGCTTGGTTATAAAATTCCGCTTGTTACTGGTCCTTATCAAGGTGCACTAAAGACTTGGATAGCTGCACCCATAATTTATGTATTTGGAACTTCTCCCCTTGCTTTACGAACTTTAAATATTGTTACAGCTCTTTTATTTTTATTTGCTTTTTATTGGGCACTACTAGGACTGTTGGAAAAAAAATATGCAATTTTAGTTTTCCTAATACCTTTTTTCGATGGCAATTTCTTATTGACCTCTCCATTAGATTACGGGTCTTTCTTATTTCAGAGTATTTTTATTGTTCTTGGATTTGGATGTATTTTCCGTTTTTTTATTTTAAAAGACATTAGGTATCTTTGGTTGCTTTCATTATTTACTGGATGTCTATTAGCGCACAAATTAACTTCTGTTCCGATTGTATTATTGTTTATTTTTATTTTTTTATTTGGTAGTCTTATTTTTCGTATGTTTCTGAAAGATAATGGTTGGATTTCCTCAACTGTTAATATATTGCTTGTATCTTTTGTACTTTTTTTATTACCTTTAATTCCACATATAATTTATTTTTTGAAATCAAATGGACTTAGTTCATTTCTTGAAATGACAAAAAGCCATGAAAATATTGGGTTTTGCAGTAAAGTATTAAATAACTTGTTGTATTTAGGTAGTTCTGGCTCTAGCAATGGCCTTTATTGGTGTAGGAGTCTAATTGGGGATATGAATTTTTCTCCGAAGTTTGGATTATTCACATTTGCCTATGGTATCTACGGCATTTATTGCATTTCAATCTTACTACTAATTTTATATAGCAATATTAAAATTGATTTAAGAAGATTTGTTATAGGTGGTTTTATATTATTTATGTTGTCAATTTTTTCTTTTTCTTTGTTCAAAGGTCTCAATAGGCCTTGGCATTACCAATTATTATATCCCTTTTTATGGTGTCAGGCGATTGTTTCCTTTGCTTATATGGTTGATTTCTTGTCAAGGAAGAATTTAATTTGCAAGGTAATCCTTTATATAATTTATTTTATTCTTGGGATAGGATTGATTGTATCTTCTTTTTTTTCATATTGTTTGTTGGAAAGAATTGAGCAAAGTAAGGGAATGTCAATAACATCTCCTGTATTTAATGATTTTAGTAAATTATTGAAAAGACATAAATTTCAAAAGATATATAGCATAAATTACTCTTTAGGTTGGCCATTATATGTTGTGCTTGAAAGAAAATTACATATAGTAGATTTTGCTTTCTCTCAAATTGATAGTAATATATTATCTAGTATAATGACAGATCTGTTGGGCAACCAGAATGTTTGCTTAGTTTACCGCTATTCTAATTATAGCGGGGAAGATGCTAATTGGACTAAATGGTTGAATAAGGAATCTAGTATATATAAAATCAAAGATTTTATAAGCAAACATCAAGATAAATTGAAAGTCATCCGTATTAATAATGAATTTAATAAAGATCGAGAAGATATAGAGTTTGTTTTGGTATATGCAAACAAAGGTAAATCTTAGTAATGATGATGGTGATTTTACTGAACTATTTGACAAGCATAAACATGAATCTTGGATTTGAGTATGAAAATTAAATATTGAAAGGCATTGAGTGTGAAGGTTTTATTGGTGATTCCTATTAACAGAAGTTATGTAATAACACCTAGCCTAGGACTGGGATACATTGCTTCGGTTTTAAGATTACAAGGCCATAAGGTAAAGATTTTACATTGTATTAAGGAAAAGTTTACTTTTGGTGACTTTGATAATTATATCAAACAAAATAATTTTGATTTTATTGGAATACAAATGTTTACTTTTGACAGCACTTCGGTTAAGCGGCATTTGGATATAATTAAAAAGAATAAACCATCTACTACTACAATATTGGGGGGGTACCATCCTTCCGGTGATCCGCATGAAATTTTGAAAAAGTTCCCACAAGCGGATTTTGCTTTTATAAGTGAAACAGAGATAGCTTTTCCATTTTTCTTAGAAGAAATAAATAAAAAGGATCCTAATTTAAGTATTGTGCCAAATCTTATATGGAGGAACGGTGATAAAATAATTATTAATTCTCTAAAGATAATTGATGATTTAGACGAAATTCCTTTTCCGGCATGGGATTTGATGGATCCAAGAACTTACCCCGAAGCTCCTCATGGCGGATTTTTTAAAAGTTTCCCTACCGCTCCGATAATTATTACTCGGGGTTGTCCTATGGAATGTACGTTTTGTGCGGGTAAATCTATTACTACTAAAGAAATAAGAAAAAGATCAATTAATAACGTGATAGAAGAAATGAAATTCTTGAAGGTAAAATATGGTGTTAATGATTTTTTAATTGAAGATGAAAATTTTACGCTTCATAAAAACCTAGTTTATGATTTCTGCAATCAGTTAATAAATCAACAACTAAAAGTTACTTGGAGCTGTCCTTCTGGGGTGAGATTAGATACGTTAGATTTGGCCATTTTGCAATTGATGGAAGAATCTGGCTGTCACTCTCTTGCCGTTGGTGTGGAATTCGGTTCGCAACGAATACATGATTTAACAAAGAAAAATTTAACTATCAAAATAATAAAAGAAAGGATATCTTTGTTTCAGCATACTAAAATTAAAGTAACTGGTTTTTTTATGTTTGGTATCCCAGGAGAGACAGAGCAGGAGATGATACAAACGATTAAATTTGCCAAAGCTTTGAACATTAACCGGGCGCAATTTAATAATTTTATGCCTTTACCGGGTTCGTCATTATATGCTCAACTTAAACACGATGGTATGGATAGTATTGATTCCGACCATTTCTTCGTTCACGATGTTGGTTATGTGCCGCAAGGTTTGACTAGAAAACGACTTAAGAATATTCAGCGTAGGGCTTATTTAGAATTTTATTTAAGACCTAAAATAATCGTTGGTTTGATTAAAGAAATTACTTCATTTAGACAACTATGTAGATTGATCAAAAGATTTATGGATGGTCTTACGTAAAATGTTAGTTTATAATAAACGTATTTTTCTGGATTTAATTGTTTGGCGTAATTCTACGAGAGTAAGTCTGTAGATCTGCTATTTAAAGAGGGGGCTATGAATATAAAAAAATTATCAATTATCATTCCCGCTTATAACGAGTGTAATACTATTCACTTGGTACTCAACAAAATTAAAGATGTGATTTTAATAAATGGAATTACAAAAGAAGTAATTATCGTAAACGATTGCTCAACAGATGATACGGAGAGAGCTATAGAAAACTATATTGCAGCCAATCCATCTTTAAATATTCAGTATTTTAAACATGAAATAAATCAGGGAAAAGGTGCTGCGTTGCATACAGGTATTTCTAAAGCAATTGGGGATTATTTAGTAATTCAAGATGCAGACCTTGAGTATGACCCATATGAATATAACCTGTTACTTAGCCCTGTTATTAATGGATTTGCTGATATTGTATATGGTTCAAGGTTAATGGGAGGAAACCCACATAGGGTTTTATTTTTTTGGCACAGTATTGGCAATAAATTTCTGACCTTTATTTCAAATACGTTTACAAACTTGAATCTGACTGATATGGAAACATGTTATAAACTTTTCAAAAGAGAAATAATTCAAAATATTAAGTTAAAAGAAAAAAGATTTGGTTTTGAACCAGAAGTAACTGCCAAAATAGCTCGAATTCCTAATCTTCGTTTATATGAGGTTGGAATTTCCTATTATGGCAGGACTTATGCAGAAGGTAAGAAAATCGGATGGAAAGATGGTTTAAGGGCTATTTATTGTATAATCAAGTATAATATATTTATATAGAAAATTAACAATTTAATGAGAAAAAATATCGAAATATTTCTTGGATTTTTCCTTGTTTTAGGAGTTACGCTTACTTCTTGGGGGCTTTCGCATATGTCATGGCCGTCTGTTTTGCCTTGGACTAATATAAATGCGCTTACTTGTTACTTGATTTTTCTTGGTGTCTGTACTGGATTGGTCATCTTTGGTTATTTTTGGAGTAGAAGAAGTGCGTTGCTCACAGGTTTTGCTCTTGTTGCTGGAATTGTTTTATTAACGGGTAATTTGTGGCCTTTTTTTGTTGTTTTATGGTTTGTTGTTGCTTCTGTTCTATTTGGGAGATATATATTGATAGTGTTTCGTATAATGTTAGATGAAGATAGCTGGTTGATAAGTTTCTTAGTCGGGGGTGGCATTTATGGGATTGCTGTTGGTCTTTTAGCCCATTTTCCTGTGAATTATCCTGGATTATACGGAATTGCTCTTGTATTGCCAATAATATTAAGTTGGCGTACTGTTTTAGGGGTAGGCAAAAGATTTTTAAGTCGAATTGCTCAAAATTGTATTCCTCAGGTTGCATTCAAAATTAATATTTTAGATGTGACTATTGTAGTTGTCTCATTAGTTTACTTTGTAGTAGCATTGATGCCAGAATTGGGTTATGACGCGCTTGCAACCCATTTGTTTGTTCCGGCGCAACTTGCAACAAGACATCAATGGGGTTTTGATGCTACAAAATATGTTTGGGCAGTTTTTCCTATGTTGGGCGACTGGATTTTTTCTATTGGCTATATGTTAGCTGGTGAGACTGGGGCACGATTAATTAATGTGGTATTTATTTTTACACTTGCTTGCTTAGTCCGGAAACTTGTACTTTGGGCAGGTGGTTCAATTGTTGGTGTAAGGTGGGCAATACTCATTTTTTTATCTACGCCACTAACTTTTACCGAAGGCAGTTCTCTTTATATTGATTCAATTTGGGCGTCATTTGTTGTTGCTGGCGTATGGGGAATCCTTAGTTTTTGTTCTGATTATAGTAAACCAAAATCTGAATTGCCATTGGCAGGATTATTCCTGGGGCTTGCACTGTCCACGAAGGCTGTAACATTTCTCATATTGCCCGTCTTGCTCTTAATAATGATATTGCGTTATAGATCTTGGTATAAATCGGTAAGTTTACAATCTTTGGCTATTGGTTTTAGTTTATTTTTCGTTTTATCTGCAATTCCTTATATAACAGCTTGGTTTTTGACTAATAATCCGGTTTTCCCATTTTTTAATGCTTTCTTTAAGTCTCCTTATTATCCTTCTGTATCGAACTTTGATACAACCGCTACAGTATATGGACAGGGAATAACTTGGGATATTCTGTACAGGTGGACATTTGAAACAGGAAAATATTTGGAGGCTAGTGCTGGTGCATCTGGTTTTCAGTGGCTATTATTCTTTCTACCTGTAGGATTAATTTTGATTGTTATAAAACAATATAAGGGTATTGCTATGTTTTTAGTTGCAATATCGATTGTTGTCTTAGTATTTAATTACGTAAGCTACTTGAGATATGTTTTTCCTGCTTGGGTAATATTCTCAGCAGCTATAGGTGTAGCTTTAAGTATTAAGTTTTCAAAATATATTATCATTAGAGGTACATATTATATATTGGTGGTTGCTACTATTTTATTGAACCTTCTATTTTTAGGAGCTGGAGCATTTTATAGAGATTTTCCTTTAGAAGCTATCCTTAACGAAAATAATAGAATGCATTATTTAGTAGATAATATGCCTATCAGATATGCAGTTAAAGTAGTTAATGATCTTAATATTGACAGGTCACCTGTTGCTGTTTTTGCTGAGGCTAGGACTGCAGGTTTAGCGTCTGACGCACTCTATCCAGCCTGGTATAATTGGAGTTTTCAAAAAGAAATTATATCTATTCAGACTGAAAAGGATGCAGCTGAAGTTTTATTTAAAAGGGGTGTTAATTTTGTTATTCTAGATTCTAATTGGCTGGGAACTAATTGTTGCCCGGATGAAGGTATGAGGCAAAAGTTAATAGAAAATATTACTGAGCCAATTACTCAATACCATTCTATTGGGGTTAGAAAAATCAAGTCTATGGGGATTGGGACAATTAAAACCTCCAACTTTTTCAAAACAGAGCTACTCGTTAATTCCAATTTTGTATCTGCAAGCGCCTGGAATTTTCCTGTTGTAACAAATTATGATTCTAAAAATGGCGTTATCTCAGCTAGTGTTGATTCTCCTGTAACTCAATATGTTAGTGTCATTCCTGGAAGATGCTATCTTTATTCCATTGTAGCCCGCTCTGCTAAAGAAGGAGTCCAGGGGCGTATGCAAATTAATTGGTTAAACAAAAGCGGAAAGTTTATTACTACTAATATTCAAGTTTATAATTGTTCGCCAACTTGGACTGAGCATACAATGGAAATAATTGCTCCACCAGACGCCTCAGGTGCAGTAGTTTATGTTGGTGGACATTCGTTGATTCCAGTGGAGTTTAAAAGTTGTTCTTTACGAGAATAAATATTTTATGTAGGAAAACCAAAAATGAGGAGATTTTATGATTAGTACTACTGAAAATAATCGTATTGCAGTTGTTATCCCGTGTTACCGTGTTACGAAGCATATCCTTGATGTTATTACAGGGATTGGGCCTGAGGTATGGCGTATCTATGTAGTTGACGATAAGTGTCCTGATGAATCTTGGAAATATGTAGAAACAAACTGTAATGATTTGCGTGTTGTAATATTACGGCATGAGGTTAATCAAGGAGTTGGTAGTGCAGTAATGACTGGTTATAAGGTGGCAATTGCAGATGGAGCTGATGTTATTGTAAAGATTGATGGTGATGGGCAGATGGACCCAAGTTTAATTCATGCGTTTACTACACCTATTTTGGTAGGGGAAGCGGATTACTCAAAAGGAAACCGTTTTTTTAACCTTGAGAAAATTCGCGCTATGCCTAAGGGGAGGCTTTTTGGTAATGCGGTATTATCATTTATAACTAAAATTTCTTCTGGTTATTGGGATTTATTTGATCCTTCTAATGGGTATACCGCAATTCATGCTGATGTAGCTCGACATTTGCCATTTGAAAAAATCAGCTCACGTTATTTTTTTGAAACCGATATATTATTTAGACTCAATACGCTACGTGCGGTTGTGGTCGATATACCTATGGATGCTCAATATGGTAGTGAAGTTAGTAACCTTAAGATCCCAAGAATTATTGGTGAGTTTTTTATTAAAAATGCTCGCAATCTTTTAAAGCGAATCTTTTACAACTATTATTTGCGTGATATGTCAATTGCATCTATAGAGTTGCCTTTGGGTTTGTTACTGTTTGTTTCTGGTTGTGGTTTTGGTGTTTACCATTGGGTTAATTCATTGCAAATAGGTAGTAATACATCGGCTGGTACGGTAATGCTAGCCGCACTGCCAATTTTAATGGGGTCACAACTCATATTAGCTTTTCTTGGATATGACATCGCGAACGTGCCGCGTAGACCTTTGCATAAGTTGCGACAGTTTTTAAAAAATACTTCGACGCATACTGGGTTATCAAGCGAAACATGAAATCTGCAAATTTAGGTAATATGGCTATGTTAAGCGAAAAAAAGATCTATTTACTATATCCACCTATATCCAAAATGGAGAGATATTCTTCTGAAATTGGAAGTGCCGGGGGTGAACAAATTCCACTTGGGATTTTTTATCTCGCGTCTTATCTTAGGAAATTTGATTTTCAGGTGAAGGTCACTGATGCCGAAGCATTGAAGCTTGCATCTGCTGAGATAGTTTCAGAAATCGCTGATTTTGCTCCTAAATATGTTGGGATTAGTTCAACAACTGTGGCTTTTCACAGGGCTATTGAAATAGCTGAGGATATACGAAAAACTAATCCTGAAATCATTATTATTTTAGGTGGTCCCCATGTAACCTCTAATCCTGAGCATGCACTTTCATCGGGGCTATTTAATTATGGAGTGCTCCGCGAGGGCGAAATTACTTTAATCGAATTACTGCAAGCATTGAACGAAAACAAAAATCCAAATACAATCTCTGGTATAGCATATCTCGATAAAAATAAAAAACTGATAGTTACCTCGCCTCGAGAATATATTAAAAATCTTGATATTCTTCCATTTCCTGCATTTGATTTATTGCATGACCTGAATTTATACAAACCGCAACCTTCAAACTATAAGACTCTTCCCGTAATTAATATGATTACTAGTCGCGGATGTCCAGGATTATGTACTTTTTGCGACAATAATACTTTTGGTAGAAATTATAGGAAGCGTTTAGCTGAGAACATCGCTGAAGAGATAAAATACCTGATACAAGAATTTAGTATTCGTGAATTTTTCTTTGTTGATGATACATTCTTAATTGATAAGGCTCGTATTTATAGACTTTTTGAGATTCTTAAACGGGAAAATATTTCCTTTTATTGGACTTGCGCAAGCCGGATAAATGATGTAGATTATGAATTACTGAAATTCATAAAATCCAAGGGGTGTTGGCATATTTCTTTTGGGATTGAATCTGGAGATGAAAATATATTAAAGGTTATTAAAAAGAATATTTCTTTGGAAAGGGTTACTGAGGTAATAAAATGGTGTAAGCAGTTAGGAATTAAAACAAAAGGTTTTTTTATTCTCGGGCATCCAACCGAAACGCTTGAAACACTTGAAAAAACTATTAAACTTGCATGTAAATTACAGCTTGATGATATTGTAGCTACTATAAATACACCTATACCAGGATCGGTGCAGTATGCAGAGGCACTTAATTACGGGGCTATTGATAAAACGGACTGGACGCAATATAATTATTGGCGTCCAGTTTTTGTGCCGAATGGGCTTACCAAGGAAATATTATTAGAAAAGCATGGGGAGATATACCGGAAATTTTACTTGCGTCCACGAATTCTACTGCGATATTTTTTTGGATTCTTTGGAAAAGGAGGATGGAGAAGATTCTTGAATATCTCTAAGGCGAGTTTTTTTATATTTAAAAAGAACAGTTAGTGTCTAGCTGAAAGACCTATTAACAACCAATTAAAAGGTGGACAGTGAAAGTTAAAATTAGTGCAATTTCATATCATCTACCAGATAAGGTTGAGGGTGTTGATGTGCTTCAGCGTGACAACCCTGATTGGGATATGCCGCGAATCCTTGAGAAAACGGGTGTACATAACCGATATATTTCTTCTCCTGATGAAACTGCAGTTGATTTGGCATTTAAAGCTGGAGAGAAGCTGTTTGAGAATGCCTCGATTCGTAATGATGTTGATTTACTTATCCTAGTTACTCAGTCTCCCGATTATGTTTTACCATCTAGCGCTTGCATTTTACAGGATCGGTTTTGTTTATTGAAAAACTGCATGGCGTTTGATGTCAATCTGGGTTGTTCTGGATTTGTCTACTCGATCAGTATTGCGGGAGGGCTAATAGAATCTGGTGTTGTAAGCAAGTGCTTAATATTATGTGCGGATACCTATTCAAAATACATCAAAAAAAACGATCGAACATGTCGTCCGGTATTTAGTGATGGAGCGGCCGCTATCTTATTAGAAAAAAGTAACACGGATTGTATTGGTCCATTTGAGTTTGGAACCGATGGTTCAGGCTATGACCGGTTAATTGTAAAAGACAGTGGTGCTAGAGGGATAAGTCAGAAATCTAATTCTCATCTGAGTTTTATTGAGATGCGCGGTAGTGATGTATTTCTTTTTACAATGCGCGTTGTCCCTGTAAGCATTAACAATCTTCTCAAGAAAGCTGGTATTGGCATTAAGGATATTGACGTATTTGTTTTTCACCAAGCTAGTAAATTTGTTATTGATAATTTGATACAAAATATGTCTTTGGATAGGGGGAAAGTTTTTATTAATTATGATTCTATTGGGAATACTGTTTCTGCATCTATACCTATTGCTCTCAAGGATGCAGTATTGAAAAGGCGTTTGAAAGAGGGGGATACTATTATGATTGTTGGTTTTGGTGTTGGTTTATCTTGGGGGGCCGCGCTTATGCGTTGGTCAACAATATCATGATTATATTAACTGGTGCTTCAGGTGGAATAGGCCGTGCCATACTACCTTCTTTGGTAACTCTGGATAATGTTATTGCAGTATATCATAAAAATCTTCCTGATATCAGCGGGATAAATGGCGTAACGTTATATCAAGTTGATTTAACATCGGAATCAAAAGTTAATGATTTTGCTGCAGCCATGAAGGATCAACTTCAAAGAATTACGCTTATTCACGCTGCTGCTCTTAGCAGGAATGCGCTTGCTGCAAAGTTTAGCACAGAAGATTGGGATCAAGTTATTAATGTGAATCTTCGTGGTAGTTTTTTGTTTACCCGAGCGATGCTCTTACCTATGATACAAGAGAAATGGGGACGAATAATTTATATTTCGTCCGTTGCGGGAATGCGAGGTGCTCCGGGCACACTTGCATACTCGACTGCTAAGACTGGACTCTTGGGAATGTCCCGAGTTATAGCTAACGAATATGCGCGGTTTGGGATTACTTCAAATGTGCTAGTTTTAGGTTATTTTAATACTGGCTTGATTGAAACCTTAAGCGAAAAACTGCGTAAAAAAATCTTAGAATTAATTCCATCGAGACAGTTAGGAAATCCCGCTAATGTCATTAATGCTGTAGAATTTCTAATAAAATCAGAATATGTTAATGGTAGTGCAATGCATATTGATGGTGGCATATAATATCAGTTTTTATTGAAATTTAAGCTTCGGATTGCCAAAGATGTAGGCTATGACAATAGAACAACATAAAGAAATCAAATTTTCACTTGCCCTTGATAAAAAAATAGATCTCGTGTCTGCGCCAGGAGTATTCACCCCAAACCTAACTACAAATTTGTTGATTCAGGCGATTAAGAATACGGTTTCTGGGCCGACTAAATTGCTTGATTTAGGTTGTGGGACGGGGGTTGTTGGACTTGCGCTTTACTTGCAGGGTTTAACAAAATCTCCACTTTATGCTTCGGATCTAAGTAAACCAGCAGTGTTTTGCAGTAGGGAGAATTTTAAACGTTATGGATGTCAAGCTGAAGTTCGCAATGGGGCACTGTTTGAGCCATGGTTAGGCGAAAAATTTGATGTTATTGTTGATGACATATCTGCTATTGCGCAGGATATTGCTGTTGTTTCGCCTTGGTTTCAAGGCGTACCTTGTGATACAGGCAAGGATGGAACTAATCTTGTTTCAGAAATTTTATGTAGTGCGCGTCAGTATCTTACAGATAAAGGATTTTTATTTTTTCCAATATTATCACTGTCAAATGTTGACATACTTTTAAATGTAGCTAAAGAAAATTTTGGTACGCTTAATAGAGTTATTCGACAGGATTGGCCATTACCCGCAGAATTAAAATTGCATATGCCTCTACTGCGAAAACTAAACGCCGAGGGTTCTATCAAGTTAGAAGAGCGGTTTGGTATGGTTTTATGCTATACTGAAATATATTGTGTTACAAATTTTCAACCTGTTTAACTAGATACGGAGGTTATATCCATGTCGAATATTTCCCAATCTGATGTAATTATAGTCATAGAAGAGGCACTCAAAATAAAACCCGGATCGCTTCAAGAAAATACGCGGGCCGAAGAGATTGATAATTGGGATTCACTCGGTCAATTGAGTATTCTTGTCGCTTTGGATAGACTCTTCGATGGGAAGATTGTAAGTATTGCTGATATGGCAGAGGCTGATTCTATACCTAAGATTTTTGATATTCTCAAGCAGCACTCATTGCTTTGAGTAGTATTAAGTTTTTCGTAATTCGTAACCTTCCATAAATTACAACCAAGTTTAAAAACTTATTTTGCTAAAAGGAAAAAGCATGATTCAGATATCAGTTAAAACATTTACAGAGGCAAATCTGGAAAGTTTTCTGAAAATGTCAGAATTGGAATATGGGTTAACGATTTCCACTAATTTCGATCATATTAGATGGAAGTATTTGGGTTCGCCATTTGGTGGATCTTATTATGTTATTTTGTTAGAAAATGATGAAGTAGTAGGGCGTGTGTTGGCTCAGCCGCGCACCTTGTGCGTTGCTTCAAAAGTACTCAAGGCTGCTCTCATTACAGATCTTCTTATTAATCAAGAGCATCGTTCACCGGTTAATTTCATTAATATAACAAAGGCGTGTAGCAATATAGCAAGTTTTGATTTGGTTTATCATACATCTAACGAACGCACGTTTTCGCTCTATAGTAAATTACTTCGTTTTCCTAACCCTTTTTCTTTACGGGGTTATGGTTTTCCAGTTCGATTGGCCGGTTTTTTTACTTCAATCATTGGCCTTAGAATTGATGTAATAGATTGGTTAACTGCTCCATTGCGCTGGTTGCTCGAAGTTATTGCTTGTGTAGTCAATTTTATTGCAAAGCTTAATATTGTTCAACGCGGAATTAGCGATGATGAACTCGGAACGATTTGTATAAAATGTTTGCGTAAATCTGGTCCGCATTTTGTTCGGACTAATGCTTTTCTGAAATGGCGTTTTGGCGATGCACCATTATGGCCTGCCACGGTATATCGCATAGACAGAAAAGGGAAGTTTCTTGGCTATGTTGTTACACGTAAAATAAAATTAGGTTGTTTAAATTATTTAGTGTTAATGGATTTTATCCTAGATCCCGATACGCCGCTTATTGTCCAAATTGCCTTGCGATTGTGGCTTATACGTAAGACGATTACATCGAAGGTAGATGCATTTTTTACTATGGTTAATCCGTCTAGTGCTATTGCCCGTAAATGTGTGGGATTTCCGTTTGCAAGCATCCCAAATAGATTACTTCCTCATGCTACACCTATATTTGTAAGAGCATGTAGTAGTGACAATAAGGAATTCGAAACGACTAGATCAATCCATCTTACCTTGGCAGATCTTGACTATTTTTAAGTAGAGGAGTAGATGTTAAATCAAGGATTTCACATTGATTAATAATAAAAGTACTTATAACTTTCTTACTTTTGATATTGAGGAATGGTTTCACGCCAATTTCCTGGGAGTAAATCTTGAAGATTACAGTGAATTATCTACTGATCTTGAAAAAAATGTCGATAGGCTTATAGCTGTATGTGCTGAAATTAATGTTTATTCCACTTGTTTTATACTAGGATCCGTTGCAGAAAACAAGCCACAAATAGTAAAAAAACTTTATATGGCCGGGCATGAAATTGCTTCGCATGGATATAATCATAAGTTAGTTTATACGATGACAGGGGATGAATTTAGAAAAGATCTGCAAAAATCATGTACGATTATTGAAAACATTACCGGTGAAAAAGTATTAGGTTATCGTGCTCCGTCATGGTCTGTAAAAAAAGAAAATTTACCCTGGTTTTATACTATTTTAGAAGAAGCCGGCTTGAAATATTCTTCTTCTGTTTATCCGGCGCATACATTTCTTTATGGTATTCCATGTTTTACAAGAAAAGTGCATTATCCGGTAATTAACGGAAAGAAAATTAATGTTTTAGAGATGCCTGTTCCTGTTGTGAGTTTACTCGGTAAATATCTTGGATTTTCTGGTGGATTTTACCTGCGTTTCCTTCCAGTATGGTTCATCAATCGAACTATCAGAAATTTTAACTATAAAAGCGAGCCAGTTTTTATTTATCTTCATCCAAGGGAGATTGATGTAAAACAACCAAAATTAAAACTACCAGTATTTGAAGATTTTATCCATTATTGGGGTATTAATTCATGTGAGAAAAAATTACGGAAGATTTTAATATCTCTGAGCGGGAAGATTGTTAGGATAAGGGATTCTTTAAATAAAACTTTATAATTGTCTATGCTGTTAAAAAATAGTGAAATGGATATTTCAAGTTGCAAGCTCAGTAGTATCATTATTTGTTACAAAAATTTAAAATTAACCTTAGATTGCCTTAAGTCCGTGCAGGCTTTCAAACCTTCTTTTTCCTACGAGATTATCTGCGTAGATAATAATTCGAATGACAATATCAAAGATTTTATGAAAAATGATTTTTCGAATGTTCGTTTTTTTCAGACAGGGTACAATTCCGGTTTTAGTAAAGCGAGTAACTTAGGCATTATAAATTCGCATGGCGAATATATTTTGCTTCTTAATAGTGACACAAAGATTGATGAGCCGATTTTTGACCGGCTTATTGAATATATGGATTCACATCTCGATACGGGCGCTATTGGGCCGCGTCATTTATTAGGAGATGGCCGTTTCCAGGCCTCTTACGGCAAATTCCCCACTTTATCCACAGAGATTTTAAGTAAAGTCATGCAGAAACGAATTATTCCTGAAGGAGAAGTTGATTGGCTTTCAGCTTCGTGTTTGCTTTTACGACGTAAAGCGCTTCAGGATGTCGGGCTTTTAGACGAGGCGTTATTTATGTATTTTGAAGATGTTGACCTGTGCACAAGGATCCGTAAAAAAGGTTGGCGTATACGTTATTTCCCGAAGGTATCCATAGTTCATTATCATGGTAAATCGGTTGAGACAAATGTTCTTACAAGTCTTTTTGAATATAGGCGTAGCCAACTTTACTTTGCTAAGAAATACTATGGTAAGATAGGTGAGTTATTAGTGCGGGCGTATCTTTTTTTAAGGTTTTTAATTATGGGTTTCTGGGGTATTTTAATATTTTGCTTTCGAAAAATATTTAAAAAAGAAACCCAAAACGCTTATACGCAAATACTTCTTTCTGCTAAGGTAATATCAATGGTTTTATCTTATAAGACAGCCCAGCCTATTGAGCCAATTCTAGAGGTATGAAGTAATGATCGGAATAAACGGAACTATTCTTGGATGCAGGCCATCTGGTTTAGGCATTTATGCAAAAAATATAATAGAAGAATTAGACCGTCAAGGCGTTGATTTTATTTTATATTCTTCTTTTGTGGATGATCTGGTATTAAGCGAGAAAAATAGAAGACGAGTTCACAAGATTAAATTTTCCGTAGAGCCGCTTGATAAGTATAAACATTTATTACGGTATGTATGGCTACAGTTTATTTTTCCCTGGTATTTAAAACGAGATGGTATTTCAGTTATTTTGAATCTCGTGCCGGAAGGGGTACTCTTTACACAAGTTGCCCAGGTTACCGTAGTCCATGATCTTATCCCTCTTTTTTCCAAGCGTGAAAACTTTTTTCAAAGGTTGAACTTCCGCATACTTGTTCCGCAACTCCTTAACCTCTCAAAATCAATAGTTACAGATTCGCAGGCCATAAAAAATGATCTTATCTTTTTTCTTAAGATTAAACATGAAAAAATCAAGGTCATACCTATTGCAATTGATTCGCGAAGATTTAAACCTTCTGATGGGCAGGAAATAAAGAAAAGGTTTAACTTGAGTAGATATTTTCTTTATGTTGGAAATATATTACCGCATAAAAATTTAGCATTGCTTATTGAAGCATTTAGCCGGGCTGAACTTGGAGTAGAGCATAAACTTGTAATTGCGGGGCATAAAGATTGCCGTTATTATCCATCTTTATGTGAATTTGTTAATCAAAATGATCTTGTAGGTAGAGTGGTTTTTCTCGATTACGTTGATAATAGGGATTTACCTTCTTTAATATCAGAAGCCGAAGCTTTGGTTTTGCCTTCTTTATTTGAGGGGTTTGGGCTCACTCCTCTTGAGGCGATGGCTTGTGGATGTCCGGTAGCATCTTCGGATTTACCAAGCGTAAGAGAGGTATGCGTAGATGCAGCTAAATATTTTAATCCAAATAACTTGGATGAGTTGTCAGGTATTTTAAAGAATATATCTACTAATAAAAGTCTGCGTTCTTCATTAAAAGCAAAAGGGCTGGAGCGGGCTAAGTGTTTTAGCTGGGAAAAATGCGCTAAAAATTTAAATGAGGTTATCGAGAATATATAATATGAAAGTCGCGCTTGTACATGACTGGTTAACCGGAATGCGGGGAGGGGAAAGGGTCCTGGAGGCTTTTTGCGAACTTTTCCCTGAAGCCGAAATATTTACTCTTTTTCATTTTAAAGGTTCGGTTTCTTCCCTGATTGAATCCCGTAAAATCCATACTTCGTTCCTTCAGGGGTTGGCAAATAAGAAATGGTATAGGTACCTTTTGCCGCTTATGCCGGCTGCTATTGAGAGCTTAAATGTAAAGAAATTTGATCTGGTGATTTCGCTAAATCATTGTGTTGCCAAGGGTATTAAACCGGCTTCAGGCGCAAGGCATATTTGTTATTGTTTTAGCCCAATGAGATATATTTGGGACCGGCAGGAGGATTATTTCGGCAGGCAAGCTAATAGATTTCCGGTTTCATCCATATTTTCTTATCTAAGAAGGTGGGATAGATTAAGCTCGAGCGGAGTTAATCATTTCGTCGCCATTTCACAATTCGTTGCGAAGCGCATCGAAAGATGCTATAATCAAAAATCTGAGTTGATTTATCCTTTTATTGAAACAAGCCTTTTTCATAAAAGAAATGAGCCTGGGGATTATTATTTGGTTGTTTCCGCGTTTGCTCCTTATAAGCGCATAGATGTTGCTATCGAGGCATGTAATCACCTTAAGTTGCCATTGAAGATTATCGGTAATGGGCAAGAGGAGGCCAGGTTAAGAAAGTTAGCAGGAAGAACGGTTGAGTTCCTGGGATGGCAACCAGATGAAGTAGCTAGGCAGTATTTATCCGGTTGTAAGGCTCTTTTATTTTGTGGAATGGAGGATTTTGGGATAGTGCCTCTTGAAGCTATGGCTTCGGGAAGGCCAGTTATAGCGTTTGGCGCTGGAGGAGCATTGGAAACTCTTATTAGCGGCCAGACAGGGGAGTTTTTCCCGCAGCAGACAGTTGATTCCCTTGTAAGGGTGCTACTTAGATTTGAAGGAGAGATGTATAAATTCGATTCTTCCGTAATCCGGCAGCATGTTGCTAAATTTGATAAATTGATTTTTATGGGAAAGATTAAAAGCTTTTTTAGTAGAACGATAGGAAATTATGCTTAGGAAATACGGCCAAGTATTCATAGCTTTATTTATTTGTTCGGATATTCTGCTGATTTTTCTTGTTTGGGCTATTTCGTATATTGCTGCGGGATACCTATCTCCTATCCGTATTGTTTCGGTGGAAGATTTTCTAAGGCAGCTCAGGATTTTTGCAATTTTTATTCCGGTATATCTTTTTTCGGCGCAGAATTTTGATTTTTATGCCCCCAGGAGGTTTAGCAACTATTATCTTGAGTTTATCAAAGTTTTAAAGGTTGTATCATCTGTTTTTGCCGCATCTTTCTTTTTGGGGTATATTACCGGAATCTTGCAATATAACCGTATTTTTATTCTATTTTTTTGGTTTTTTTCCGTTGCCCTAATTTACATTTACCACGTTTTGGTTGAGCATGTATTAAAACATTTCAGGACGAAAGGTTTTAATTTAAGGAAGATTTTAATTGTGGGAAGCGGGGACCTGGCAGAAAAATTTACCTTAAAGTTCTTAGAACACCGTGAATTTGGCCTGAATGTGGTTGGTTTTGTTGTCAATAAAAAACAGGCCGCTGCTGATATTTTGGGTATTCCTGTATTAGGAAAATATGACGAACTGCATAAAATCGTCCTACAGGAGTCTCCGGACATAGTTTTTTTTGTTTTGCCGCCAAACGAAGAACGGTTTATGCGTATTTTAATTGAAAAGATAGGCAATGAGCCGGTTGATATTAAAATAGCTTTTGATATAGATGAGGTATTTTTGTTGAAGAATAGCGTGTCAGAGATTGATGGCATTCCCGTTATAACTTTACGCGAAGGCCATTTTATCGGTTTCCAGGGGATTGTAAAAAGAATCTTTGATTTTACTTTCGCTTCCATAATAATTTTACTTTTAATGCCACTTTTTGTTTTAATTGCGATTTCGATTAAGATTTTTTCTCCCGGCTCAATATTTTATATCCAGGAGAGAGTCAGCCTTGATGGGAAAAGGTTCAGGCTTATTAAATTCCGGACTATGCAGGAGGGCGCAGAGAAGAACAGCGGCCCTGTATGGACTGCTGTAAATGATCCGCGCAGGACAAGAGTCGGCGTTTGGTTGCGCAGGACAGGGTTTGATGAGCTGCCTCAGTTCCTGAATGTTCTAAAAGGGGAGATGAGTATTGTTGGCCCGCGGCCGGAAAGGCCGGAATTCCTGGTGGAATTCAGGAAGCTCCATCCTCATTATATGTTTCGGCATACGGTAAAGGCCGGGATAACGGGTTTAGCGCAAATTCATGGTTTACGCGGCAACACGTCTCTTGAAAATAGATTAAAATACGACCTGGATTATATTAATTATTATTCTTTCTGGCTGGATATCAAAATCATGCTTATGACTATACCGGCAATTTTTAAAGGGGAGGGGGCGCATTGAGTAAGGATTTGAAGGAAAAGATTGCCTTGATTGCTGATAAGATGACAGAGTATTCTTTGTATGCAGTCGCTTTCTTTATCCCGATTTCTATAGGCATGGTTGAATCTTTCGTATGTTTTCTTTTGTTGGGGTTTATTATTAAAAAGATCATCCTTCCGGATTTTTCGTTTATAAAAAGCCGTATCAATTTCTTTCTTTTGATTTTTCTTATTTTTTGCGGCCTTTCTCTGTTAAATAGCGGTTCGGATATTGATAAAAGCCTGAATGCCTTATTTTTTAAATGGGGGCAGTATATTCTTATATTCTTTATGGTACAGGATACTCTGGTTTCCGGAAAACGCATAAGAAATACGCTGGCAATTCTTATATACGTAGGCTGCCTGGTGGCCCTTGACGGGTTTTCACAGCGTTTTATAGACTGGGAGTTTTTCAGAGGAAAACAAATTGGGCTAATTAATGAAAACTTAAAAGCGGTTACCGGGCCATTCAAACATTATAATAGTTTGGCTGCCTATCTGGTTTGTATATTAACTTTATTTATATCAGTAATTTTTACTAAGAAGAAAGAGGGCAGGGTTGTTTACGGCGTGCCTAATTTTTTATTATTTCTATTGGCAGGCTGCCTTTTTTTGACTTTTTCGCGTGGTGCCTGGGTGGGGTTTTTGTTTGCCTGTTTATTGATGTTGTTTTTGTCCCGCAGATGGAAATTCATACTTCCGTTACTTGGTTTTTTTATGCTGGCGCTATTAGCTCCTGGGATAAGAGAAAGAGTGCTGGGGGGGGATTCGGGAAGATTTAGTGTATGGAGCGGTGCTTGCGGAATGATCAAAGAGCATCCTTTCTTTGGCGTGGGGATAGGCACTTTTATGTCAAATTTCTCTAAATATACAAAGGGGTTGGGAGTGCAATATGCCCATAACTGTTATTTGCAGATTTGGGCAGAGACAGGGATTTTTGCTTTATTGAGTTTTCTTGGCTTTGTCATTGCGATTTTATCACAAGGCATTAAAAGTTTTATAAAAACTCATGATTATATTGCGTTGGGTTTATCATGCGCTATTTTTGGTTTTTTAGCGCACAGTTTTTTTGATAACCATTTATATAGCTTGCAATTAGCTGTGTTGTTTTGGTTTTTGGCTGGAATGCTGATAGCATCTAATAAAAAACAGGAGATATAAAAATGAAAGTAGTCATTTTAGCGGGTGGTAGAGGTACAAGGCTTAGCGAGGAAACCACTAGTATTCCTAAGCCGATGGTAGAAATTGGCAGTAAGCCAATTATTTGGCACATTATGAAGATGTACTCTCATTTTGGTTTTAATGATTTTATTATCTGCCTGGGTTATAAAAGCTATATGATCAAAGAATATTTCTCTCATTATTTTATGCATATGAGCGATGTAACTATTGATTTAAAGAAAAATGATGTTAAGGTTCATGCAACATCATCTGAGCCATGGAAGATTACTCTTGTTGACACCGGGCTTGAGACAATGACCGGTGGTCGCCTGAAGCGCGTTCAAAAATATATAGGCCATGAAACTTTTATGATGACTTATGGCGATGGAGTCTGCGATGTAAATATTAGGGAGTTAGTGAAGTTCCATAAGGGCTGCGGAAAATCCGCGACAGTTACCGCTGTTCAGCTTGCCGGAAGGTTTGGCGCTTTAAGCATGAAAGATACAGGAATAGTCAGTTCTTTTTTGGAAAAACCTAAAGGTGACGGTTCCTGGATCAACGGAGGGTTTTTTGTGCTTGAGCCTGAAGTTTTTAATTATATCAGCGGAGATGAGACTATCTTGGAATTTGATTCTTTAAAGAATATGGCTGTTGCTAAGCAATTATCCGCATTTAAACATAATGGTTTTTGGAAGTGTATGGATACATTAAGGGACAAATCTGAGTTAGAAGCGCTATGGAATGATGGTAAGGCGCCATGGAGAAAATGGAAGGATTAAAGAGTGATGGAAAGTAAGTTTTGGAAAAACAAGAAGGTCTTAATTACAGGTTTTGAAGGATTCTTGGGGTCTAACCTTACTAAAGCGCTTTTCTCTTCAGGCGCAAGAATATTTGGTTTAGATATCAAGGTCAGAAGAAAAGAAACTATTTTAACTGAACCTGACTATAAGAAAATTAGTGTTATTAAGGGCAGCGTAGCTAACTATAAATTAGTTCAGGGGATTATAAATAAAAATAAGATTAATGTGGTATTCCATCTGGCAGCAGAAGCAATTGTATGCAGATGCAATGATAAGCCATTAAATGCTTTTTCTTCGAATATCGAAGGCACATGGAATATTCTGGAGGCATGCAGGAATTTAAGAAATATTCAATCAATTATTATTGCTTCTAGCGATAAGGCATACGGCAGTCATAAGAAACTTCCTTATTATGAAGATGCGCCATTGCAAGGTAATCATCCTTATGACGTGTCTAAAAGTTGCGCTGACCTGATAGCTTATACTTACGCGCATACTTATAGTTTACCGGTAGCGGTTACCAGGTGCGGTAATATATACGGGCCGGGTGATTTTAATTTCAGCCGGCTTATTCCTGATGCGATGCGTTGTTTGTCTGAAGGCAAAACTTTACAGGTGCGCAGCGATGGTAGATTTATCCGCGATTATGTTTATATTGATGATATTGTAGGCGGTTACTTACGAATAGCCGAGTTATTAAAAAAGAAGGGGCTTTCCGGTGAATCGTTTAATTTAAGCAATGAGTGTCCGTTGACAGTCATTGAATTGTTGCAGAAAATAACCAAACTTAATTTATGCGGCAGTAAGTTAAGTTATAAGGTTCTGGATGTGGTAAAATACGAGATTAAGAAACAATACCTTTCTTCAGCTAAGGCCAGGCGTGTCTTAGACTGGAAGCCCGCTTATAGCTTAGGTGATGGTTTAAAAAAGACTGCCGAATGGTATTTTAGCCATTTTTCTAAAATATGAAGATATATTTTTTAGGGACGATGGGTTGGTTTGATACAAAGCTTGGCAATACGCTTTGTGTTTTGGTGGACACAGGCAAGGAATATATCATATTTGATGCCGGGACAGGTTTCTCTAAGATTGATAATTATATAAAAGACAGGCGTCCTATCTATCTTTTTCTAAGCCATTTTCACCTGGATCATATTATTGGCCTGCATACTTTGAATAAATTTTCTTTTCCCCAGGGCATCAATGTTTTCGGGCCAAAAGGCGTCAAAAAAATGTTCAGCCTTATGATTAATGCGCCGTATTCCAAGCCTGTCAATAAACTTAAATTAGGGATTAAAGTTTCAGAAATTAGCCATAAATCAAAATTTCCTTTTAATATCAAGTATAAGGAACTTTTACATACAACAGTTTGCTATGGATACCGGTTGGCCGCAGGGGGCAGCTCTATAGCCTTTTGCACTGACACTGGCCCATGTAAATCAATAAACTCCTTGGGCGCAAACACAGATGTTTTAATAACCGAATCATCTTTACCTCCCGGCATTGTTGATAGAGGATGGCCGCATTTAAATCCTGAACAGGCAGCTAGAGCAGCCAAAACTTCAAAGGCAAAGAAATTAGTTTTAGTCCATTTTGACGCTGGCGATTATCCAAAGGAGATCGATATAGGGTCAGCTGAGAAATCCGCCCGGAAGATCTTTAAAAACACAATAGCCGCAAGGGACGGGGATTGTTTGGATGTTTAAAATACATGACTAATCAAATTAGTTTACCAAAAGACGATCTGGAACACATATTAAATAAAACACGCAGCTTATTTAAGGATGCTTATAAGAAGAAGTTTTTTATGACCGGCGGCACTGGTTTTTTTGGGTTATGGCTATTAGAAAGCTTTGTTTGGATAAATGAGAAGCTTAATCTTAACGCTTCTGTGGTAGTCTTGTCACGCAAACCTGAGATTTTTAAAGAAAAGTATCCTTATTTTAAGAAAATTAAATCTGTAAAATTTATTAAAGGTGATGTAAGTTCCTTTAGGTTTCCTAAAGGGCAGTATCACTACATTATTCATGCTGCTACTGATAACAATCTTTCTTCGTCTCCATTGGATTTGTTTAGGAATAATATTGCCGGTACACAAAGAGTACTTGATTTTGCCAGGACATGCCATAATGAAGCATTTCTTTTTACCAGTTCAGGGGCTGTTTATGGAGAACAGCCGTTTAAAATGTTGCGTATTCCGGAAGATTATCAGGGAGCACCGGCCACTATTAATATTAATTCTGCTTATGGAGAGAGTAAAAGAGTTTCTGAGTTTTATTGCGCAAATTATGCCAGGGAGTTTGGCATTAACGTTAAGATAGCGAGATGTTTTGCTTTTTTAGGGCCAAATCTACCGTTAAATATTAATTTTGCAGTGGGTAATTTTGTCAGAGATGCTCTGAATGGCGAGCCGATATGCGTAAAGAGCAATAAGCGCATATATCGTTCTTATTTATATTCGGCTGATCTTGTTATTTGGCTGTGGACAATTCTATTTAGAGGCAAGACAAATAAGCCATATAATGTTGGCTCGCCTAAACCTTGTTCTATAGTAGAATTAGCTGATTTAGTAGCAGAGGTTTTTTCCCCCAAGGTAAAAGTAGAAATTAAAAATAAAACTAAGAATAATCTTAAACACATTGAACGCTATGTGCCTGACACTAATTTGGCGAAAAAAGAATTAGGCTTGCGTCAATTTATCAGTTTAACAGCCGGTATTCGCAAGATGGTTAATTATTATCGTTCTTAAATGATGTTTGATGGACGACTGAAAGTAATCTAAAGAGGAGAGAAAATGGCAGAAATAAAGATTGGAGATGTTTTAATAGGTGATAATCATCCTTGTTATATTGTTGCCGAAATCGGGATTAACCATAATGGGGATGTGGGGATAGCTAAAAGGTTGATTGATGTTGCGGTGGTGGCAGGCTGCAATGCGGTTAAATTCCAAAAACGCGATCCGGATTCATGTGTGCCATTGTCACAGCAGAATAAAATGAGAGAGACTCCTTGGGGTTATATTACTTATTTAGAATACCGTCGTAAAGTTGAATTTGGGGAAAAGGAATACAAGGAGATAGATGACTATTGCCGGAAAAAGAATGTCCAGTGGTTTGTTTCTTCCTGGGACCAAGTATCCTTAGAAGCTTTAGCGGATTTTGATTTGCCTTGCTATAAGATATCGTCCGCCTGCCTTACGGATATTAATTTATTAAAGGCATTCCGTTCAAAGAAAAAGCCGCTTATTTTATCTACGGGGATGAGTACGATAGAGCAAATAGATAAGGCTGTGGAAGTCCTGGGCAAAAAAGATTTAATTATTTTGCATTCTACAAGCACCTATCCGGCTTATTATGAAGAATTAAATTTACGTGCCATTAAGACTTTGAGAGAACGTTATGGTGTTTTGGTGGGGTATTCCGGTCATGAAACAGGCATTGCTTCTTCGGTTGCTGCGGTTGCCTTAGGGGCTTGCATGATCGAACGCCATATAACTTTAGATAGGTCAATGTGGGGTTCTGACCAGGCGGCATCATTAGAACCAAGCGGCACAATAAGGCTTGTCCGCGATATAAGGCTGGTAGAGACATCGATGGGTGATGGTATCAAGCGCGTATTTGACCGGGAATTGCCAATTATGGAAAGATTACGCAGGGTTGAAAACTAAAATCTATGATTAAGCTTAGTGATTATGTTTTTAATTTTATCGCCAATCTAGGCGTTAAACATATTTTTATGGTTCCCGGTGGAGGCGCAATGCATTTGAATAATGCGCTTGGCCGGAATAAAAATATCAGATTTGTTTGTAATCTTCATGAACAGGCAAGCGCTATTGCCGCAGAAGGCTACGCTAGAGTCACAAATAACCTGGGGGTAGCGTTGGTTACTACTGGCCCCGGCGGGACAAATGCCGTTACCGGGGTTGCAGGTGCATGGCTTGATTCTACTCCCTGCTTGTTTATTTCCGGCCAGGTAAAACTATCTGATTTAAAAGGTAATTCCGGAGTTAGGCAGCTTGGCGTTCAGGAAATAGATATTGTTTCCATTGTTAAGCCAATCACTAAATATGCCGTTACAATAATTAATCCTGATGAAATACGCTATCACTTGGAGAAAGCTGTATTTCTGGCTAAAAGCGGCAGGCCCGGGCCTGTGTGGATAGATATTCCATTGGACGTCCAGGCGGCAATGATTAATCCGCATAAACTAAAGAGTTTTAAAGAAGCGAATACTGAGATTAGCGTAAGGGGTAATTTTATAAGTACTAAAGTATCCCAGGTAATTGATCTATTGAATGCATCAGAAAGGCCGGTATTATTAGCAGGAAATGGGATAAGATTAGCTGGTGTAAAAGAAGAGTTCTTGAAATTAGCGGATAAATTAAATATTCCCGTTTTAACAACTTGGTTGGGATTGGATTTAATTGGTGATTCTCATAAGTTGTATTTTGGCCGTCCGGGTTCAATTGCTTCGCGCGGAGCCAATTTCACTTTGCAAAATTCAGATTTCCTGTTGTGTGTTGGTGCCAGGCTTGATATGGCTATGGTTGGATATGATTATAGTAAATTGGCAAGATTAGCTAAAAAGGTAGTGGTTAATATTGACCAATCGGAAATTGATAAGATAAAAGCGCGTATAGATATTCCGGTTTGCGCCGATGCAGGAGTTTTTATTAAAGAGTTTTTGTATCAAAGAAATAAAATTAAGAATAATCCAAGAAAGGCATGGTTTAGCTACTGCCGGAAATTGAAGAAGAAATATCCTATTATCCTGCCTCAATATAAGGCTTATAAAAAGTATGTCAGTACCTATGTTTTTTCGGATGTTCTTTCCGGTGTTTTAAAAAGCAGCGATATCTTAGTGCCTATGAGTGCTGGTTTTTGCGCAGAATTGATTTTCTTATCGTTAAGAATTAAAAATGGGCTAAGGGTTTTTCATAACCGCGGCACAGGCTCTATGGGTTTTGCTATTCCTTCCAGTATTGGGGCGTGTTTGGCTTCCGGTGGAAAACGGACAATATGCATAGAAGGAGACGGGGGTTTCCAGTTTAACTTTCAGGAGTTAGAAACAATTAAAAGATTAAAACTGCCGATCAAAATTTTTGTTTTTAATAATAAGGGTTACGCTTCGATTCGTTCTTCACAGATGAAATATTTTGGGACAAAATTCGGCGCTGATGAATCAAGCGGATTATCTTTTCCGGATACGATCAAAATAGCCAAGGCTTATGGTTTTAAAAGCAACCGTATTCTTAGCCACGTTGATATTGAAAAGAAGATTGCAGGGTTCTTGAGGTTGACGGGCCCGGCTCTATGCGAAGTAATGATAAAACCGGATGAAATAAGGGCCCCAAGTTTGGCATCGCGTCAGCAGGCTGATGGCGCGATGGTATCTGCTCCTTTGGAAGATTTGTGGCCATTTTTACCCAGGAATGAATTTTTATCTAATATGCTTACTCCGGCATTATAAAGCTATAGGGAGAAAATGATGATCTCTAAAAATGAATTGCTGAAGCTTTTTAAGAAGGTGGAACTGATTGTTTTTGATTTTGATGGGGTGTTTACCGATAACCGGGTATTGGTTATGCAGGACGGGAAAGAAGGGGTCTTCTGCAGTAGGGTCGATGGTTTGGGTATTGAAATGCTTAATAAAACAGGCGTGAAACTACGTGTAATCTCTACAGAGCAGAATCCGATTGTTAAGGCACGATGCAGGAAACTGCGGCTAGCTTGCATCCAGGGGTGTAAGAATAAGTTAAGGGCGTTAGAAAAAGAAATGAAGCTTTTAGGAGTTTCTGCAAAAGAAACTGCATATGTTGGCAACGATGTAAATGATTTAGAGTGTTTGAAGACAGTTTTCTTGCCAATTGGAGTGGCTGATTCCCGAGTTGACATTTTAAGCGCGGTAAAATATATAACAAAAAATAAAGGCGGAAAAGGGGCAGTAAGGGAATTATGCGATTTAGTTTTAGAGGCAAGGAAATAGAGTATTTTTACTAAAAAAGGAGCAAAACTTGGATAACCTATTTAATGTACAGGGAAAAGTAGCGGTTGTAACTGGTGGCAGAATAGGGATAGGTCATGCTATAACTTGCGGACTTATTGAATGGGGGGCAAAAGTAATTGTTGTGGGTAAATCTTCAAATGCAGACGAATTAAAGAAAGAAATCAACACCTCATACAGTTCTGACATTGTTTATATTTCCTGTGATCTATCTAAGCCTGGAAGCAGGAAAGAGTTGGGGCCTCATATTTTAGGCAAATACGGTAAAGTTGATATATTGATTAATAATGCGGGAGACCAGGGGCGGGAGTCCTTCTTGAATTATTCTCATGTTCAATGGGAATATGATATGCAGTTATTGTTATCTTCTGTGTTTGATTTATCTCAACAAATTACAGATATAATGGTAAAGCAGGGCACCGGGGGTAGAATTATTAACGTTGGTTCTATAAGTAGTTTTCAAGGCGCAAGAAATATCGTTGGATACGTTACAGCAAAGCATGGTTTGATCGGCTTAACTAAAAGTATGGCTATTGAATTAGCCCCACATAATATAAATGTTAATTGTATTGCACCAGGATTTATTGACACTGATTTATTACATAAATTTGGTTATGATAGAGAAACAATCGAATCCAGGATACCTAAGCATGAAACAGGCAAGCCCGATGATATTTTAGGAACAGTTTTATATCTTTGTTCAGACGCAAGTAAGTATGTTACGGGCGTTACGATTCCTGTAGACGGGGGCTGGTTGGCAAGATGAAAATTATTCAAGGTAAGGATATCAGGGTTGAAAAACGAGAAAAGCTAGAGGAAGTTATTCCTTTGGATATGCCATATGTTTTGTTTGTTGAGCCTACAAACTTATGTGATATGCGTTGCCAATTTTGCCCCACGGGTGATAAAAATTTAAAAAAGATGCGTCCAAACGGTTCCATGTCCTGGGAAACATACTGTAAGATTATCACGGATATTGAAGAGTTCGGTAAGAAATTAAAAAGAATAAACTTTTATAAAGACGGGGAATCATTGTTAAATAAAGACTTCTGCGAGATGGTTAAGCTTGCCAAGAAGAAAGGCATATCGGAATCCTTGTGGTTGAAAACGAATGGCCTATTACTAAACCCAGAGTTAAATCAAAGATTGATTGATTCTGGCCTGGATATGATAGGTATTAGTGTGGCACATATCACAAAGGAAGGGTATAAGAGAATTTCCGATGTAGATATTGATTACGTAAGATTTAAAGAAAACATTCGAGACCTATATAATAGAAGAAAAGATTGTAAAATATATATCAAGATTGCTGATACAGGCCTTTCTCAGCTTGAAAAAGACTTATTTTATAATGACTTTGGCAATGTTTCTGATTACGTGGCAATAGAGGGATTGCATGGCTGGTCTATGTCAGATGTAAAAGATTTTACAATGATGACAGAATCTAAAACGTTTGATGGCATACCTTTTACTCAAAAAGTTGTTTGTCCTTGGCCGTTTTATGAGTTAGCTATTAACTGGAATGGTAGCGTTAGTTTGTGTAACGAAGATTGGGTACATGGAACAATTGTAGGCGATATAAATAAAGAAACACTAAAAGAAATTTGGCTCGGTAAGCGATTATATGAAATGCAAAAAATGATGCTTGAAGGACGCAGGTCAGAAAACAAAGTTTGCAATAATTGTTTCTATTTAACTTGTGCGCCGGATAATATTGATGAGTATAAGTCGCAAATATTAAGAAAGATAAGTAATAAGTTTTTAAAGGTGTAATTATATTGGTCGCCACAAGGAATAGCTCAACTTGTTTTAACCTTATTTGCTAGGTAGGGGAAGCATAACCGGAGATATATGTATCGTATTGATTCATGCCCATGTTGCGGGAGTAGCAGTATGTCGAAATGGCCGGCAATGTTAGCTCCGTTTATTGCAGAGTATGCGGTTAGTAAATCGCTGGATATTGTTGATTTGGCACGTTGTTATAAATGTGGATTAAAGTATTTTCTCGATAGGTATAATGATAGAGAGGCTTCGGCACTATATTCTAATTACCGCGGCAGCCAATATTATATTAGCCGGCATCGTTACGAATTTTGGTATACGCGTAATCTTAATGGTGTTTTAGGGAAAGATTCAAAGATGGTATGCCGACGAAAAGAACATTTACTTCAAATTTTGAATAGGAATAATATTAAAACTCAAGTATTCTCTGTCATGGACTGGGGAGGTGACCAGGGGCAACATATTCCTGATATCTTTACAGAGAGGTTTGTTTATGAAATATCAGATGCTAAGCCCGTAGAGGGGGTTACCAAATTAACTAATATGCAAGAAGTAAGGATGCGTTCGTTTGATATAGTTATGCTCTGTGGTGTACTTGAGCATTGTTCTGACCCAAAGGATATGGTGCGTTTGATTTCAGAGTTAAAAACCAAATTTCTTTATATCCTGGTTCCGTTCGAACCTTTTAAGATGATTCGTATAATGCCGGATTCGTGGTATCGTAAGTATATGAAGTTTATTTCCCATTTACCAAACCTAAGGTCATTAGTAGATTTCTTTACTGCCATTTGCAGATTGAAATTAAGATTAATTCCACCTTTTGGCATACTTATGCAGCACGAACACTTAAATTATTTTACTAAGGATTCTGTTAAGTATCTTCTTATTGATAATGGATTTGAACCAATTGAGATAAGTAGTTTTAACTTTTCATTCAGCTTTGATCCTGATATGCTTGTTTGTTTAGCGCGGAGAAAATAATGCCTAAGGGTAGAGAGATGCAATTAAGAAGGGGGATATTCAAAAGAGTAGAGGCCTACTTTGACTTTAAGAAATCAGCCAGTAGATTTATTCAGGGGAAGACCTCTATTCCTTATTCTGGTAGGGTTTATGATGAAAAAGAAATAATTAATTTAGTGGATGCTTCGCTTGATTTTTGGCTTACTGCTGGAAGGTATGCGCGGGAATTTGAAAACAATCTGGCAGATTTTTTAAAGGTTAGATACTGCTTGTTAACTAATTCTGGTTCATCAGCGAATCTTCTCGCGTTAACTGCTTTGACCTCTCCGTTGTTAAAAGAGAAGCGGTTAAGGGCTGGTGATGAAGTAATTACTACTGCCTGCGGTTTCCCTACAACGCTTAATCCTATACTTCAGAATAATCTTGTGCCTGTATTTATAGATGTGGAGCTTGGCAACTATAACATTCAAGCAGAGAAAATAGAAAATGCTATTACTAAAAAAACAAAAGCGATTTTTACGGCGCATACTCTAGGGAATCCGGTAAATATTAGTAAAATTAATCAGGTGATAAAGAAACATAATTTATGGTGGATAGAGGATAATTGTGATTCTTTGGGGTCAAGATATAAGAATAAATATACCGGTACCTTCGGGGATATGTCTACTTGTAGTTTTTATCCGCCGCATCACATGACTATGGGTGAGGGTGGGGCGGTTTTAACAGATAACCCTTTGCTTAAAAGGATAATAATGTCTCTTCGTGATTGGGGAAGGGATTGCTGGTGTGAATCGGGGCACGATAATACTTGTAAAAGAAGATTCAGCCAGAAATTTGGTAATTTACCATATGGCTACGATCATAAATATGTTTATTCTCACATAGGTTATAATTTAAGAGTTACTGATATGCAGGCGGCTATAGGCGTAGCGCAACTGAAGAAATTACCCAGTTTTATTGAAGCGAGAAAGAAAAATTTTAAATGCGTCTATAGTATCTTTAAGAAATACAAAGATTATTTTATACTGCCGCAAACCGAGAAATATTCTGATCCGAGCTGGTTTGGTTTTCCTGTTTTGATTAAGGAAAGCGCACCGTTTAAAAGGGCAGAGATTGTTGATTATCTTGAAGGCAGAAAGATTGCTACGAGAATGTTATTCGGTGGCAACTTGTTGAAGCAACCGGCTTATAAAGGTATAAAACATAGAGTAGCAGGAAATTTAAAGAATACTGATTTAGTTATGAATAATTTGTTTTGGATAGGAGTTTACCCTGGACTTACAAGGCCAATGCTATCTTATATAGAGAGGGCTTTGTATAATTTTTTCAGAAAGGCAATATGAAGGTTACTATTGTTATAACCTGTTTTAATGAAAAAGCTACTATTCTTAAGGCTATTGATCAGGCTAAAGCGATAAATATTGATAAGGAAATAATTGTTATAGATAATTGTTCAACTGATGGCACAAAAGAAATATTGGAGGGTTTAAGGGGTGATAAGGCGCTTAAAATAATTCTCCACACTAAGAATCTTGGCGCTGGATATTCAGGTAGTGAGGGAAAACGACTTGCTCAAGGTGATTATATCTATGGCCCCGGAGCTGATTTAGAATATAGGATGGAAGACGTTTGCAAGATGATGAATAAAATAGAGAAAGAGGATTTAGATGCTGTATTCGGATCAAGGCTGGCAGATAGGAAAAATGTTTCTAAGATTGCCTTGATTAAAGAGAGACCTTATTGGCTTGGCACTATCATAGCGACATTTCTGATAAATTTGCTTTATAATAGAAAGTTTACAGATATTATAGCTACTAAATTAATCAAAACAAATATTCTAAAAGGCCTGAATCTAGAAGCTAATAATCAGGCGTATGAATTTGAATTAGTAAGCAGGCTTTGTAAAAAAGGCTATAAAATTGGCGAAGTACCTGTTTATTACAAACCTCGGTCGCATAAAGAAGGTAAAACTATACGGGCGCTTGATATGATTCCCGCAATACTTGCAATCTTGAGAGTGAAGATTTTTGGTTAGAAAAATCATGGTGTAATTTATTGGGGCAGGCCATATGGAAAATCAATATTTTCAAAGCAGATACAGTTTTGACAAAAGGCGTACTAAAGTTTGGCGGGCAATTTGTGAATATGTGCAGCGATTTGTCGATACCCAGGGCACTACCCTTGATTTAGGTGCAGGGTATTGTGATTTTATAAACAATATAATCGCTGAAGGCAAGATTGCGGTGGATTTTAACAGCGAATCAGGGAAGTATTGCAATGAAAACGTAAGATTCCATTGTTCTCCTATAGAGAAAATGGAGTTTATCCCGGATCATACGATTGAGGCGGTTTTTATGAGTAATTTGCTCGAACATCTTGAAAATGAGCAATTAGAAAAGGCATTTCAGGAAATCAGGCGAGTAACAAAAACGCGCGCCAGGCTTATAATCCTGCAGCCAAATTACAGATATTGTTTTCGAAATTATTTTGACGATTATACGCATGTAAAAGCGTATAGCCATATAAGTTTGTGCGATTTTCTTATCAGTGCTGGTTATGATATTGTAAGAGTAGAAAAACGTTTTTTACCATTTAGTTTTAAATCGCGCTTACCGATCTCCTATTATTTGACTAAGCTGTATCTTGCTTTACCCTGGAGGCCTTTTGCCAGGCAAATGTTGATCGTTGCGGAAAAGCGTTAACTATGTATAAAAACAAGAAAATATCTGTAATCCTTCCGACGTATAATGAAAAGGATTCTATCCGTAAGGTGGTTAATGATTTTAACCAACTTGGAATTATAGATGAAATTATCGTTATTAATAATAACGCTGCAGCAGGCACCTCGGAAGAAGTAGCTAAAACTAAAGCAAGAGAGGTTTTTGAACCTATCCAGGGGTACGGGGCAGCGATAAAGAGAGGGTTCAAGGAATCAACAGGCGAGTTAGTTGTTGTATGCGAGCCTGATGATACTTTCCTGGCTGCGGATATCTTAAAATTTCTTGCGTATTGCGAAGATGTAGATATTGTTTATGGCACTCGCACAGTGAGCCACTTTATCTGGGAAGGTGCAAATATGGGGGTATTCCTTAAGTGGGGGAATTGGGCAACCGCAAAACTTATGGAAGTGATTTTTAATACAAATTATCTTTCGGATGTGGGGTGTACTTACCGGTTAATCTCGCGAAAGGCGCTTAATTCTATTTTGCCTGTGCTCTGCGTAAACAGTAATTTCTTTGGCCCGGAGATGATGATCCGCGGTTTTCAACTTCATTTAAAAGCAATACAGATACCTGTTAATTATAAAGATAGGATTGGAACTAGTTCTGTGACCGGCGATTTGAAAAAAGCTTTTTTTCTCGGCCTTAAAATGATTATTCTAATTATAGGTTTACGGTTTAATCTTGGGGCAAAATTTATCCGTTTATTAGAAAGAATATGAAGTTCGTATCTAGCACTTGGTCAAGGGATAGGAGGTCAGGCAGGTGATAATTTTAATTGCAGAAGTTATATTCGTAATGCTCAGTTCCTGGCTGCTAACTAAAAGGTACTTCGGCATCCGTTTATTCAGCGAATCGATTTTAATCTGGTTTATGCTATTTTTTGCCCAGATTGTTTTAGTAACGCTTTTTTTCGGCATTATCGGGCAGCTCTATTATCTAAATATTTTTACGGCGCACCTGGTTATTCTTTTGGTAACCGCAGCAATTTATCATAAGAAAGAAAAATCTGTATTTGTGAAGCCAAATTTAGAGCCATTCATGAACAGTAATTTACTGTTTTTCGCCTTTTCAATTTTTGCATCCTTTTTCCTGGTAAAGGCATTTTTTAACCTGATTAATCCTCCCATGATTCCCGATAGCCTGCAATGGTATCTGGCTTATCCGGCTACCTGGATCAAAGCAGGAAACCTGGATAACCCATTTTTTGTATTTGGTGCCAGCCCAATTGTAAATCCAGGCACCCTGGAAACCGGCGCGATGTCATATTACCCCATTAATCCTGAATTATTTTATGCCTGGCTTATGCTGCCTTTAAGGAATGCTTTTCTGGCAGATTTAGGGGAAGCCCCATTTTATATTGCCGGCATAATAGCTATTTATTCAATATTGAGAAGGTATAATGTAAATTACAAGATGGCTTTGTTAAGCGGTTTTCTTTGGGCGCTTATCCCGAATATCTTTAAACAGCTTCGTACCGGGTCCCTGATTGATGTTATTTGCTCAGTATTATTCCTTTTGGTTTTTTATACGCTTTTATTGTTCAGGAGGAACTTTACTGCTAAAAATGCCATTCTTTTCGGTATTTCGATAGGCCTTTTGATAGGAAGTAAAATAACTAATTTTGTTTGGCTGGCCGCTTTTACGCCCTTTATCTGCTATATGTTATTCAAGGGGGTAAAGGAAAATAAGGTGCCGTTTAGTAGGGGGTTATGGTTTGCAGGTATTGTTGCCTTGATGGTTGTTTTATTCGGCGGGTTTATGTATATAAAGAATTATATTTTTACCGGTAACCCGCTGTTTCCCGTGAGCTTGAAAATATTTGGTTTTAATATCTTTAACGGATTACTTGATAATGCCGGATACAGAATGCAGATTGCGGCCGGAGATAAGTTTGATTTAATGCGCATTCTTTTTAGCGAAGGCTTAGGCGTGCAATTTTTAGTTTTGATTTTGCCTTGTACTTTTATTCCATTGCTTTTTTATGGATATTTAAAGGCTAAATTTCATCTTTCGCGGGAATATTTATTGTTGTTCGCCACACCCCTTATCATGCTTATTCTGTATAGAGTTTGTATCAATATATACTGGATGAGGTATCTTTTTGCGTATTTTACACTTGGTTTATTGACCGCGGTTATCTTTATAACCAGGTTTTCGCGCGGAAATAAGCTCCTGGCTTTTATCTCATTTGTATCTATTTTTGCTGCTGCTTGTGAATTAGCTAAAAGGCAGGAACTAGTTATATCAATTTTGCTTTCCCTGGTTATTTTTATAGTGTTAACTCGATACAAGAAACAGCTAGCAGTATTTTATAGAAGCAAAATATTTAACAGGGTTATGTTAGCGGCCCTTCTGGCAGGATTTATGTTCCTTGTTTATTTTAATAATAAGTATGACCGAGAAGAATTTGACCGCTATACTGTGCCCTCTAGCAAGAAAGAGGCCTGGCAGTTGGATCTGGGAAGAGGATGGAAATGGCTTAATGACCATACGGGGGAGGGGGCGCGCATTGCTTATACGGGGCGTTCGGAATTCTATCCTTTATATGGCAGAGGGCTTAAGAATAGCGTATTTTATATCTCTATCAATGCAAAGGAAGTTTCGCCTTATAATGAGCCCGATGGCTTATGCCGGAAGGCCAAGGATTTTTCTGCCTGGATAGAAAATTTAAGAAAAGCAAAAATCGAATATTTATTTTCTGCTCTCCCTTGTTTCCAGAACAGAGAGGTAGAAGACCCTGCCAAATTTCTTATCGAGGATGATTGGGCGGCCGGGCATCCTGAATTTTTCAAATTATTATTCAAGAACTCGCTTGTACATATATATTCAGTTAATTTGAAAGATTGATGGTTGCTAACCAGGTAAAATATGCTTAAGTATAAGAAAAGAAGAGCGAAGCTGGCAAAATTCCTAAGGGGCACAAAGCTGCATTATTTGCCGTTTATTTTAGGTATTGAGCCGGGTAACGTCTGTAATTTAAATTGCCCACTTTGCCCGACCGGTAAGGGCGATAAGGAATTACATAAAGGGTTTATGAAATTTAGCCTTTTCAAAAATGTATTTGACCAGCTTAACAGGTCTTTGGATGAGGTTTATTTATTTAATTGGGGCGAGCCGTTATTAAATGATGATTTATGCCGAATGATCAGATACGCAAAAGCTCAGAATAATAAGATTAGAATTATCATAAGCACTAATTTAAACATTAACCGGAAAGAAAAACTGACAGATTTATTGCAATCCGGAGTTGATGAAATTATTGTATCTTGTGACGGCGCTAGCCGGGATACATATGCCCAATATAGGGTAGGCGGGAATTTTGATTTGGTCCTAGAGAATATGCGTTATCTGATAAGCGAAAAGCAACGCCTTGGGGTTAAGGCTTCTGTTGTGTGGAATTTCATTGTTTTTAAACATAATGAAGATGAAGTGGAACAAGCGCGCCGAATGGCATCTTTGATAGGGGCTGATTTCCGGATTGGTTTAATGCGTACTTCCATGAAGGATGAAATACTTAAGCCTCATTCTGAGGCTATCAGGCAGGATATTGCCTGGATACCGGATAACCCCGAATATAGCGCATACGATAAGGAAAAACTGAAAACTAAAAAACAAATCCGTACCTGCAGGAAGTTGTGGCAGGAGGTCAGTGTTAATTGGGACGGTAAGGTTTTCCCGTGTTGCGCCGTATATGGCGAAGGCCGTAATTTCGGGGATGCCAGTAAAGAGCCGATTAAGGAGATTTGGAATAATAATTCTTTTGTCAAGGCGCGTAAAGAAATTCTAAACAAGAAATACCCTGTCAGCACTATCTGTGGGGTATGCCGGAATAATGGTTTTATGCACATGTAAATATATATATGAGAAAATCACTTTTAGATAATTTAATCTGCCTTGATTGTAAAAACAGTTCATTTTCTGTAGCAGAGGATGAATCGAACCAGCTTGAAATACTTAATGGAAGGCTTATCTGCAATAAATGCGGTTCATCTTATCAGATTTCAGGGGGAATAGTTAATTTTTTAAGGAATATGAATAAGGCGGTATCGCGCGAGAGAGAAGCGATGGACATAGATGATTATATCAGTGATGAACAGGGTAATAAATATAAAATAACTGATGATAGTATCCGCCAGTTTAGCGAAGTATTTTTTTCTTTGCCCGAAGGGGATGGGTCGTATTTTTTTAAAAAGGGAGGAAGTTTCCAGACTATAGCTGAAGCTTCGGACAGGTTTTATTCTACCCTGGGCCAGTTATCTATTACGGGAAAGGAGAAGGTGCTTGAAATCGGGGCCTCTTTTTCTTATGCTTCTTTTAAATTTGCCCAAAAAGGCTGCAGCGTTGTAGCAACAGATATCAGTAATTACCTGAAAGTTTCCAATCTTTTTGTAAAAAAAGCATATTATGACCGTATGTTTTCCGATATGCACAGTATCCCGTTTGCCGATAATACTTTTGATATTGTATTTGCCGCAGCTGTTTTGCATCATAGCAAAGATTTGAAAAAAGTCTTTGGAGAGATCCACCGTGTTTTAAGGCCGGGGGGAAGACTGGTTTTGATTAATGAAACATCCAGGGGGATATTGGAAAGGGTACATCCTGTTTATAAAGAAATGGAGGAGAAGGGCTACGGGGATACTGCTTATACATTAGCGGAGTGGGGAAAAGCCGCGCACGATGGTGGTTTTAAGAAAGCCAAAATAGAACTCTTATCTTTAGCTGATGATTATGTTACCAGGCGTAAAAACAGGGGTGCTAAACTTGATTTTAAATTAAGATTGGCGTATTTTTTCAAGAAGCACCGTGGATTTGAGAAATTCTTATTGTGGTTTACAATATTGCCAAGATTCCTAACCCGTCCAAAAAGCTGGAGACTTATCTGTTATAAATAGGGCCATGATCATATGAGAAGAGTTTTATTAATATTGTTTTTAGTAATTATTTTATCGGGGGTTTATTATTATTGGCTTACCCCAAAATATGCCGTGCCTATTTTGACATACCATAATATTGGCTATGGTGAGGGCGGTTTTTTTGTTACTCCCGAAAATTTCGCTAAACAGATGGAGTATATCAAGAAAAATGGTTATGAGGTGATAACCCTGGATGAGTTAGTCAGTGGCATAAAAGATAAAAAGGTTTTTAGGAGGAATAAGGTGGTTATTACTTTTGATGATGGGTATAAAGATAATTTTGAATACGCCTATCCGGTGCTGAAAAGATTAGGTTTTGCGGCCACTATATTTATTATAACCGATTTTATGGGCAAGGGCTCTGATGAGGAGGGGAAAGAGTTCCTGGGTTGGGATGAGGTTGTAGCTATGTCTAAGAACAAAATATCTTTTGGTTCTCATACAAAGACTCATTTTTATCTTGGGGCCATAAAGGATGAAGAGGCTGCCTTTGAAGAGATAGCGGGGTCAAAAAAGGCGATTGAGCAGAAAATAGGCATCCCTGTGGATTATTTTTGTTATCCCGGGGGAGGATTTAATGAGAAAATAAAAGAATCAGTTGCCAGGGCTGGTTATAAAGGCGCCTGTTCTACAAACCGCGGGTTTGCTGATTTTAATAGTGATGTATATGAACTCAAAAGGGTCAAGGTAACTAATTCCGATATGACCAAGCCGCTTAGCTTTTGGATTAAGCTTTCAGGGTATTATAATATTTTAAGAAAAGAAAAGAGTCCGCACTAGGGAGATCATCCATGAAGAAGTTTATCGGGGTAATAGAAAAGATTAATTACTGGTCAATTATTTTGCTGCCGTTTTCGGTTGGCATAGCTCCCGGAGTTGCCAATACGGTTATCGCTATCATGATCGGTACGTTTATCATTGAGAAGATAATAAAGAGAGAAAAGCTCTGCTCTGCCTCTTTGCCGGTTGTAATCTTTGTAGTATTTATGATTATCGGCGTGTTTACTTTTATAAATACGGTGAGTATAAAAAATAGCCTAAACGGGATGTTTAAGCTGTTTAAGTTCCTGATGATCTTTCTTGTGTGCAGTGAGAACATTAAAGACAGGGGGCATTTTAAGAAAATTGCAGTTTCCGTGGCATGCGCTATTTCACTTATCGGTATTGATGCTATTTGGCAGTTATTTTCGGGAAAGGATTTTATCCACGGAAATCCTCTTAACGGGAATATCGGCTTGGCACGCGCAACAGCGTCTTTTCCGGGCTGTAACGCCCTGGGGGTATATCTTACAGGTTTAACCCCCCTAATTGCCGGATTGGCCTTATTCTCTACAGGATTAAAAAACAGGATTTTCTTTTCTCTTTCTGCGTTAATTGGCAGCCTGGGTGTTTATTTTTCTTTATCGCGTGGGGCAGGGCTGGGGCTTTTTATAAGCGTGTTATTTTTGAGTTTAGTAAAAAAGAATAAGGTTATAACTTCAGGGCTTATTTTATTACTTTTGATTTTTCCTTTTGTTATGCCTAAGAATATTAAAGAATGGGCTAAGAGCGTTAATTATAACCCGATGATCTTGCTAACCTGTGAAGCAAGAATGAGTATTTACCGTAATACTGTGCATATGATCAGCGAGCATCCGTTTATCGGGGTGGGTATTAATACCTTTTCAAGGAATTATGGTAAATATAAAACAGCTGCCGCTGAAGCCAGTTTTAAGACACCTGATACTATTTACGCGCATAACAGTTTCCTGCAGATGGGCGGGGAGATGGGGTTGCTTGGGCTGGGGGCATTCTTTATTTTCCTGTTCTTTACCTTAAAGTCTATTTGGTCAGCTTTTAAGAGAAGCGCCGATCCCTTTTTAAAAGCTTTATCGATATCTGTTTTTGCGGCAATTATAGCTTATTTAATTAACGGCCTTACGGAAACAAGCCTTTATTACGCGCGGATAGTGATGATCTTTTGGTTTTTAATCGGAGTTGGGTTAGCGCTAACCAGGAAGGAGTAATATGCTTTCAGTGATAATACCGGCTTATAATGAAGATAAGTCGATTGAAGCGATAATAAACCAGGTTAGTAATCTGCCTATTGAAAAAGAAATTATCGTGGTTAACGACTGTTCAAAAGACCGCACCACATCAATCTTAAGTTCGCTTTCTTGTAATAACTTAAAGGTTATACATCATGTCAGTAGAAGAGGCAAGGGCGCTGCGGTGCGCACAGGCCTGGAGAATGCGACAGGCGAATTTGTTATTATTCAGGATGCGGATTTAGAATATGACCCCAATGATTATCTTAAGCTTCTGGAGGCGATAAAAAACCAGGGTGTTGATATAGTTTTGGGAGCGCGGTTTACTGAAGGGTACCAGGGGATATTGCTTCCCAAGGCGGGCAACCGTTTTCTGACCGGGTTAATGAATAAACTATTCGGTGTTAAATTAAATGATTGTTTTACCTGCTATAAACTTATGCGCAGGGATGGTATTTTGGGATTAGGGCTTGAGTCTAATAGTTTTGATATTGAGATTGAAATATTGGCCAAGGCGGTAAAGAAGGGGATGCGTATACTGGAGATGCCTGTTTCGTATAAGGCGCGTTCGTATAAAGAGGGAAAGAAGATAAAAATTCGCGATGGGCTCTGGGCAATAATGAGGATAATATATTTTAGATTCAGCAAGCAAAAGTGAACGAAAAAATTTATATTCTGGGGATTTCCTGTTTTTACCATGATAGTGCCGCCTGTTTAGTTTGCGGCGGAGAAATTATTGCCGCTGCCCAGGAGGAACGTTTTACGCGCAAGAAACACGATTTTAATTTTCCTAAAAACGCGGTAGATTACTGCCTGAAAGAAGCATGTATCAGCGCGAGTGATTTAGATTTTGTAGTTTTTTACGATAAACCGTTCATCAAGTTCGAACGTATCCTTGAAACTGCCCTTACTTATGCCCCCGGAGGCATAACTCAATTTATTCAGGCTATCCCGTTATGGTTGAATAAGAAGATCTGGATCTGCGAGCTGATCAGGAGGAACCTGGATTATAAAGGAAAGGTTTTATTCAGTGGGCATCATGAAGCACATGCCGCAAGCGCGTTTTATGCCTCACCTTTTAAAGAAGCCGCATTCCTGACTATGGATGGGGTGGGGGAATGGGAGACGGCAAGTTTTGGCGCAGGCCGGGGTAATGAATTAGATATTCAATATTATCTGCGGTTTCCGCATTCCCTGGGTTTACTTTATTCAGCGTTTACTTATTATTGCGGTTTTAAGGTTAACTCAGGGGAATATAAGCTTATGGGGCTTGCTCCCTATGGCCGGCCTATTTATAAAGATTTAATTTTAGATAAACTGATAGACCTTAAAGACGACGGTTCTTTTAAAATAATCATGAAGTATTTTGGTTATTGCAACAGCTTGCGTATGACAAATTATCGTTTTGACCGTCTTTTTGGCGCTCCTCCCAGAAAACCTGAAACAGAGATATCTCAAAAATATATGGATGTAGCTGCTTCTATACAGGATGTTACAGAGGAAATAATGCTTAAAATGGCCTGTCATGTTCACAGGGTAACTGGGCAGGAGAACCTTTGTTTGGCCGGAGGCGTAGCTTTAAATTGCGTGGGAAACGGCAGGATATTACGGGAAGGCCCGTTTAAGAATATTTGGATCCAGCCGGCAAGCGGGGATGCAGGCGGCGCGTTAGGAGCTGCTCTTTTGATCTGGTATAAATATTTAGGCAACAGAAGGATTGCCGATGGCAGGCATGATTCACAAAAGGGTTCATTATTAGGGCCATCTTACAGCGATGATTATATAGAAAGATTCTTGAAAGAATCTAATATTCCTCATAGGCGCCTTGCTGATGAAGCCATCGCAGGGGAGGCTTCGGATTTAATCGCGCAGGGCAAGGTTATTGGTTGGTTTGAAGGTCGTGCAGAGTTTGGGCCGCGGGCATTAGGAGCAAGAAGCATCATTGGGGATGCGCGTCAGGCGGATATGCGATCCAGGATGAACCTGAAAATTAAATATCGTGAATCATTCCGCCCGTTTGCCCCTGCGGTTTTAAGGGAAAAAACAGATGAATGGTTTGATTTAGATAAAGAAAGCCCGTACATGCTTTTAACCGCCCCGGTAAAAAAAGAAAATAAATGTTCTCCTATACCCGCAGTTACCCACGTGGATTATACCGCCAGGGTGCAGACTGTTTTTAAGGAAGATAATCCGCTTTTTTATGAGCTCATAAATCAGTTTTATCAAAAAACAGGATGCCCGGTCGTAATTAACACTTCTTTTAATGTAAGGGGGGAGCCGTTAGTCTTGACTCCGCAGGATGCTTTTAAGTGTTTTATGCGCACGGGAATTGATTATCTTGTTATGGGTAGTTTTTTGCTGGATAAGGCTGCGCAGGAACCTGCAGAAAAAGATTTTAAATGGCAGAAGGAATTCGCATTGGATTAACAGGTGTAACTATGAAGACCGTTTCTATATTTAAGCCTTTATATATTTGCTGGATGAAATTAGCATATGTCTTATCCTGGTTCAACAGTAGGTTGTTATTGTTTTTAATATTCTATTTTGTTTTTACGCCGATCGGCTGGATTTTAAAATTACTGCGCAAAGATTTGTTAGATATGAGGATTAAAAGGGGAGAAAAGTCGTATTGGAGAAAAAAAGATAAGAATGAATTTGGCACAGTTTCTTATGAGAAGCAATTTTAAATTCGCCTTACTGCAGGCAGGGGGGTAAATGGGCAAGTTGGGGATTTTGAAAGAATTATGGGATTTTCTACGCCTAAGGAGAAAATGGTGGCTGACTCCGATATTGATTATACTTATTTTGCTGGGGTTATTGATATTTCTTACTCAAGGCAGCGCGATAACTCCGTTTATTTATGCGCTTTTTTAATTTATGGTCGATAAGGTAAAAATAAAGAATATTTTAATAATACGCAATGACCGCTTCGGTGAGTTTTTGCTGAATATCCCGGCAATGCGCGCATTGAAAGAGGCTTATCCTTATGCAAGGCTTACCCTGGCAGTAGATCAGGCGGTTTTCGAGTTGGCTGGCGCGGTTGAGTGCGTTGATGAGGTGCTGGTTTGGGAGGAGGCCAGGGGAAGTTTAAGTAAGCATAAGTTTGATCTTTGTGTTATTTTAAACCCTACGAAAGAGGCGCACTGGGCTTCTTTTTGCGCCGGCATACCTGTGCGCGTGGGCTATGACAGGAAATGGGGATTTCTGTTGACGCATAAAATAAAAGATACTAAAGACCAGGGAAGCCGGCATGAGGTGGATTGTAATTTGGAACTGGTGGGGTTGGTCGGCGCAAAGACTGATGATAAAACGCTTAAGATTAAGGTTGATGACAATCTGTTCAGGGGTTTTATCGGGCAGGGGATTGTGGTGATACACCCGTTTACCAGCGACCCAGTTAAGCAGTGGCCTGTTGAACGGTTTAAGGAGTTGGCCTTACGTATTAAGCGTGAATTGGGATTAAATGTTGTTATGGTGGGGTTATCGCCAGGCGTTTTAGACGCAGGCGATGGCATCATTAATTTGATCAATAAAACTTCTTTATTGGAATTAGCTGCGCTATTAAAACACAGTTCTTTGCTTGTTTCATGCGATAGCGGGCCGGTGCATTTGGCTTCTAGCGTGGGTACGGTGGTGGTGGCCTTGTTCAGGAATGACCTGCCGGGTAAGTCCAGCCGGCGCTGGGGGCCATGGGGGGAGGGGCATGTGGTTATAGAAAAAAGCAACCTTAGGGATATAAGCGTGGGTGAAGTATTAGCCTTGGTAAGGGGATATTATGATAAAAAAAAGAAAGGTTAATTTCCTGCTTGAATCGGTAATCAGTAATTTTTCCGGATTGCCGAAAGGAAAGATACTGGACTTGGGCTGTGGAGAAGGTGAATATTCCAAAAGACTGAAGGATTCGGGATTTGACGTTATTTCCGGGGATATTGATTCAGCAAGATTTAAATATAAAGATGAGATTGGGTTTAAGTATTGCGACATAACAAATAAGCTTCCTTTTGCGGATAATACTTTTGATTATGTTTTATTGCTGGAGGTTATAGAGCATTTAAGAAATCCGTATGCGGTTATTTCGGAAATCAACAGGATTATTAAAGAAAATGGCTTTTTGATTTTATCCACCCCTAACATTCTCAGCTTAAAATCAAGGTTCAGGTTTATTTTTGAAGGTGGATATGAATATTTCAGGGAGCCGCCTTTTGACCAGGCAAAAAACTCCAATGAAGTTATTTTTAATTTGCACCTTATGCCGCATAGGTATCATGAGCTGGAGTATTTATTATCCGCGAGCGGATTTAAGGTTTACGGTATTTTTACCAGTGTTTATGAAGGATTTGAACTGGGGTTGTTATACCCGGTTATTTTATTCCAAGCCTGGCTTAAGGAGAAGCGGTTCATGAAAAAAGGTGGCGTAAATTACAGGCGCATAAATAAAACCTTGCTTTCTAAAGAGCTAATTTTCGGCAGGCATTTAATTATTAAAGCGCTTAAGATAAAGTAGGCATTTAGGTATCGTATTTTGTATTTGTTTTGTAACACGTGTTATTGCAGATAATTACATAGACTGTCTACAGGATATGGGGTATAATTAAAAACTATGACATACGCAGTTATTTTAGCCGGTGGAGTGGGAAGCAGGTTTTGGCCATTTTCGCGCTCCTTTGAGCCAAAGCAGTTTATGAAGGTTATTGGAGAGGCAAGTCTTTTTCAGACGACTATTCAGCGTTTAAAAGGCTTGGTGGATAAGCGCCGCGTTTATATTGTTACGAACAGTATTTATTTCTATGAAGTAAAGGCGCAGGTCGCTAAGTTTGGAATTCCCGATACAAATATAATCTTAGAGCCGCAAGGTAAGAATACCGCTCCGGCGGTTGGGCTTTGCGCAAAATTAATCAGCAGGATAGATAAAGACGCGGTGCTCCTGGTTTTTCCCTCGGATCACTATATCAAGAATATAGGAAATTTTAAGAAAACGATTAAAAAAGCAATTGCCTGCGCAGGGAAAGATTTCTTGGTTACGATAGGGGTCAAACCGGGGGCAGCCTCAACGGGATATGGGTATATAAAGGTTGGCGGTAAGGAGAACGGATATAATATAGTCGAGAATTTCCTGGAAAAGCCGGGCTTAAAGGAGGCAGAGAAATATTTTAAGGATAAGAAATTCTTCTGGAACAGCGGGATGTTTGCCTGGAAGGCTTCGGTGTTCCTGGATGAGGCCAGGAGATACCTGCCTAAACTGTACGCTAATCTGAGGTTGATTAATTCGGCAAATGATATCCCTGAAATCTGGCCGAGGATTAAGGCGATTTCTATTGATTACGGGATTATGGAACATTCGCGCAGGATCGCGCTTATCCCCGCTGATTTTTACTGGACGGATTTAGGCAGCTGGGGTGCGCTGGCGGAGATCTTTCCGAAAGATAAGAAAGGTAATATCGCTAATAGCGATACCTTGAATGTGGATAGCCACGGCGTATGTATATTTGCCAGAGGCAACAGGTTGGTTTCGACAATTGGTGTTAATAATATGGTTATCGCGGACACCCCGGATGCCTTACTGGTTTGCGATAGGAACAGGACTCAGGATGTGAAGCAACTGGTTGATAGGTTAAAGACGCTCAAGCGCAAAGAGCATCAGGTGCATTTGACTGAGCGCAGGCCCTGGGGGTCGTTTACTGTTTTACAGGAAGGTCCGGGTTTTAAGATTAAGCTTATTGAGCTTGCGTCGAAGAAACGCCTTAGCCTGCAAAGGCATAAATGCAGGGCTGAGCATTGGGTGGTGGTTTCCGGCATGGCAAAGATTACCAGCGCTGATAAGGTTTCATTTGTACGCAGTAATGAGAGTGTGTATATACCTAAATACAGGAAGCACCGCCTGGAGAACCCACTGCGCATACCTTTGAAGATTGTTGAAGTGCAGACAGGCGCCTATCTTGAGGAAGACGATATTGAAAGATTTGAAGACGATTTTATTAAAGAGCGCAGGTAGGGTAGGCAGAAATGCCCCTAAATTCCTGATTGTTAATCCGTTTGGGATCGGGGATGTCCTGTTTACCACGCCGGTGATCAGGGCGATTAAAGGGCATTATCCGGATAGTTTTATCTGTTACTGGTCGAATGCGCGGGTTAAACCTATTTTGGAAGGTAATCCTCATATAAATAAAGTTTTTGCTCTTTCGCGCGGAGACCTTAAAAAGATTTACGAGGAGTCATTTTTTAAAGGTGCCTGGAGCGCGATTAAACTGGCTTGGGAGATAAGGAAGGAACGTTTTGATATCTGCCTCGATTTTTCTCTCGACCACCGTTATAGTCTGTTTGCGAAAATAATGGGGATAGGCAGGCGTATTGGATTTAATTATAAAAGCAGGGGGAGATTTCTTACTAACCGCCTGGACATAGACGGCTATCATAATAAGCATGTAGTAGAATATTATCTGGAGTTGCTTAAATTTTTAGATATTTCAGTTAACGACAAGGGGATGCTCTTGGATGTTTCTCCTGAAACAGAATCGAGGGCAAAAAACTTACTTGCTGCAGCGGGGATTGAAGAAAAGGATTTAGTGATCGGCATTGCCCCTGGAGCCGGAGGCAGCTGGGGCAAGGATGCCCCTTACAAGCATTGGCCGGCATTAAAGTTTGCTCAGTTAGCGAATAAGCTTATAGATGAGTTTGGCGCCAAGGTGGTAATACTGGGAGATGAGCCAGAACGCAAGATCGCTGAGGTAATGGTTCATGCTATGCGTAATAAGCCGATAGATTTGACGGGTAAGACGGGATTGGATATTTTACCGGGGATAATTAAGAATTGTAATTTGCTTATTACTAATGATGGCGGGCCGATGCATATGGCAGTGGCGTTGGGGGTCAGGTCAGTTTCAATCTTTGGGCCGGTAAGCGAAACGGTGTATGGGCCGTATCCCGGAAAGTGGACACATATAGCCTTGAAATGGGATATGACTTGCCGGCCGTGTTATAAGAATTTCAGGCTTGCGGTTTGCGATAAAGATAGAGAATGTTTAAGGCAGATTAGCGTTGATACGGTTTTTGGGGCGGCGGCGAGGTTGTTAAAATAAAGGAGAATTATGGAAATATCAGCGTTAGATTTGAAAAAACAAATTGCGCCGATACGGCAGGAAATAGATGCGGCTATAAAAGAGGCAATTGATAATACCAGTTTTGTATTGGGGCAGGGGGTGGCTAATTTTGAAAAGAGTGTTGTAAAATATTCCGGAGCAAAATATGCTGTCGGGGTTTCAAACGGGACTGATGCTATAATGCTGGCCTTGCTTGCCTTGGGGGTTGGGCCTGGAGACGGGGTAATCTGCCCTGCGTTTACTTACTACGCTACGGCAGGAGCGGTGGCAAATATTGGGGCAAAGCCGGTATTTTCGGATATTGACCGGGATACATATAATATTTCACTTGAAGGTATTGAAAAGGTATTATCCGGGAAGAATAAAATAAAAATTAAGGCGATTATTCCGGTCCATCTTTATGGCCAGTGCGCTGATATGGATGGGGTATTGAGGCTGGCGCGTAAGTATAAATTAAAGGTAGTCGAGGATACTGCGCAGGCCTTTGGCGCGGAATATAAGGGTAAAAAAGCAGGGACATTGGGCGATTGCGGGGCGGTGAGTTTTTATCCGGGGAAAAACCTGGGGGCTTTTGGCGATGCGGGATTAATTTTAACGAACAATAAAATTGTTGCTGAGCGATTAAATATCCTGCGTAATCAGGGTAATAAAAATAAATATTATCATTTAGTCCTGGGGCGGAACAACCGCATGGATACGATCCAGGCACTGGTCCTTGACGTTAAGTTAAGATACCTTGATGGATGGAATAAGAAAAGGCAAGAGGTTGCGCGGTATTATAATGAAAATCTGACCGGGTTGCCGGTAAAGACCCCATTTGTGCCCAGCTATACTACGCATATCTATCATCAATATACTTTGCGTGCCCGGGGTTCGAATAAAAAGTTTGTGGAGCATTTGCAGGCGAAGGGTATTGATACGCGGGTGTTTTATCCGGTGCCGTTGCACATGCAGAAATGTTTTAAATATTTAGGGTATAAGGCGGGGGATTTTTCGGAGGCGGAGTCAGGGGCGAAACAGACATTTACTCTGCCGATTTATCCGGAGTTGACCATGGGGGAAAAAGATTATATTATTCAATCTATTAAGGAGACCATTAATGGTTAAGTTGTCAGTGGTAGTTTTGACGAAAAATGAAGAGTCTTGTATTGCCCAGTGCCTTGAGTCGGTGAAATGGGCGGATGAAATTATTGTAGTAGATGATGAGAGTTCGGATAAGACGGTAGAAATTGTTAAGAGGTATAATTGTAAAGTTTTCTTAAGGAAGATGGATGTGGAGGGCAGGCATAGGAATTGGGCTTATGCCCAGGCGAGAAATCAATGGGTTTTAAGCCTTGATGCGGATGAGACAGTTACTCCGGAATTAAAGCTTGAGATTGAACAGGCGATTGGATCAGGCGGGTTTGCGGCTTATGATATACCGCTGCGTAATTTTATCAGTAACTACTGGGTAAAATACGGTGGATGGTATCCGGCATCAAAGGTAAGGCTTTTTCAAAAAGATAAATTCAAATATGAAGAGGCGGAGGTACACCCCCGGGCATTTATTGATGGCTCATGCGGGCATTTAAAATCGGATATTGTCCATAGGGGGTATCCGGATCTGGAGCATTTTCTAAACAGCGTTAACCGGCAGTCGACTCTTGAAGCGGTAAAATGGGTTAAAACCGGGCGCAAGATGACATTATTATGGGCCAGCTGGAGAGCAATAGATCGTTTTTTCAGAAGGTATATTTATAAGGGGTCGTATAAAGACGGGATGTATGGTTTTGTTATTGCTTATTTTGATATGTTGTATCAGATATTAAGTTATGTGAAATTCAGGGAAATGAAGAACAAAAGTAAAATACGGTAATTGTTGGTATTTATGAAAAATGTATTTTTAGACCGTGATGGGGTAATAAATAAATATCCTGGCGACAGGTTATATGTAACTTCGCTTAAGAAGTTTAGATTTCTGCCTCGGGCAAAGAAAGCAATTGCCTTCTTGAGTAAAAAAGGGTGCAGGATATTTGTGGCATCTAATCAGGCCGGAGTGGGCAAGGGGGCTTATAGCCAAAAGACCCTGGATGCGATAACTGCTAAGATGCTTAAGGATATTGAGCGCTCAGGAGGGAAAATTACCAAGGTTTATTATTGTACGCATCGTAAAGAGACAGGTTGTAGCTGTCGTAAGCCAAAACCGGGTTTACTTAAGAAAGCTGCGAAAGAATTCAAGATTTCCTTGAAGGAATCATATTTTGTGGGCGATACTATACGCGATGTACTGACTGCCCATGCCGTGGGCGCTAAGTCTATCCTCATCCTTTGCGGTAAAGAGAAATTATCTAATCAAAAGAACTGGGAAATAAAGCCGGACTTTGTGTTTAAAGATCTCCTCACAGCAACGAAATTTCTGACTAGCAACTAAATTATTGCTTAAATAATTGTTTTGTATCTTACGTATTTTTAGAGAGTTATATAAAGCGTCTACATAAGAAGATGAGGGCATTGATTACTTATGCTTCAGCAGGAGCCGGGCACCGCAGGGCAGCTGAGGCAATATATGATTATTTAAAGGATAGCCGTAAGGATCTGAGGCTTGAGTTAGTTGATATCCTGTCTTTTGCCAGTTGTTCTTTCCGTTTTTCTTATAATTCCGGATATCCGTTCTTAGTGCACTATGCCATCTGGCTTTGGGGGTTATTTTTCTGGATGACTAAAGCCCGCCCATCCCGCTGGCTCAGCCGCAAAGGCGCTTTAATTATAAATTATCTAGGTTGCCGTAAATTCATTGCATATTTAGTCAAAGAAAAGTTTGATTATATTATTTCTACGCATTTTCTTAATTCAGAGCTGGCCGCAAATTTAAAACTTGAAAATAAAATTCAGGCAAAGCTGGTTACGGTAATTACGGATTTCGGGGTGCATCCATTTTGGGTTTCAGCCGGTACAGACCTTTATGTTGTTGCCTCAGAATCAACCAGAGATATATTATTAGGCATGGGAATATCCGGGGAAAAGGCCCAGGCTTACGGTATTCCGATTAGTTCCAGTTTTGTTAAAACTCAAGACAGGGGGCAGTTGGCCGTAAAATTAGGCATAGATGGAAATAAGTTTACGGTTTTGGTTATGACCGGATCGTTTGGCTCAGGGCCGCTTGAGGAAATTGCAGAGGGCCTTTGCGGCCAGGCACAGGTGCTGGTAGTTTGCGCAAAAAATAAGAAACTTTTTAGCCGCCTGCAAAAGCGGAAACTGGAGAATGTAAAAGTTTTCGGGTTTGTGGATAACGCGGAAGAATTAATGGCGGTTTCTGATGTTATAATTACCAAGCCCGGAGGCTCAAGCATCGCGGAGTTCCTGAGTATGGGTTTGTCCCCTATTTTTATATCCGCGATCCCGGGCCAGGAGCAGGAGAATATCAGAATCCTAGCCGGGTACGGAATAGGATGCGCCCCGAGGAATATTAAGCAAATCCAAGAGTTGATTGTTGAGTTAAAGAATGACCCTCAGAGACTCCAGGGTTTAAAGAAGAATGCCAATCAGGCAGCTAAGCCAGATGCCTGCCGGGAGATAGCCAGTGTTATATGCTAAGGTTGTATTAGGCCTGCCTATTGAAGGACCGTTTGACTATCTTGTCCCTCCAGGTTTAGAAAATAAAGTTTTTATCGGAATAAGGATTTGGGTAAATTTCCGCAATAAAAAAGAGGTTGCCTATGTAGTTGGTTTAAGCAGTAAAACAAAAATCAAGAAAATAAAAGAAGTGTCGGCGGTAATCGATGCAGCGGCTGTTTTGGATGAGAATATGCTGTTGTTGACCAGGATGTTAGCGGAGTATTATTGTTGTTCCTGGGGCGAGGCGATTGAAGCTGCGCTGCCGGATGAATTGAGAAAAGGCAGGGAAACCGGGAACGGTTCTGTTTTTCAGGCACCTGAAAAAGAAAAAACAGAACCGTTCCCGGTTTTTGTTCAGGGCCAGGATAGGTTTCCAGTCTATTTGAGAGAAATCAAGGAGGCTTTGGCATCTGCTCGTTCGGCAATTGTTTTATTTACTGATATCTTGGAGGCAGAGAGGGCCAAAGAATTAATTGAAAAAAAATCAGATACAGAAGTTTTTCTGGCATTTCGCAAACAGCCAAAAGAATTAGAGGTATGGAAAAAGATCAGCCAGGCGCAAAAATGTGTTGTAGTAGGCACACGTTCAAGTATTTTTTCTCCGGTAAATAACCTGGGTTTGATTATAGTTGACCAGGAGCAGGACCAGGTTTATAAACAGGAGCAGTCGCCGCATTATCAGGCCCGGCAGGTAGCGTTAATGCGCGCCCAGATTTGCGGATCAAAAGTTGTTTTTGGGGGGCTTGTCCCTTCTTTGGAAAGTTTTCATCTTGCCCAGGAAGGTAAATTTAAATTTGAAATTATCCCTTCAAAACAGGCATATCCGCAGGTGCAGGTTATTGACAACCGGAGGCTTTCTTACGCGGACAGGAAAAATAAGCCCATATTTTCCAAATTCCTGGCGGATACGATTTACGCGACACTGGCTGAAAAAGGAAAGGTCCTGGTGTTTATTGAGCGTAAAGGTTTTGCTACCAGTGCAGCTTGCCATAATTGCGGGGCGGCTTTAAAATGCCCGCGCTGTAATATTAACCTGGTATTTCATTTTGATGAAGACAAATTAAAGTGCCATCATTGTAATTTTAAGATGGAGGTGCCTAGGATCTGCCCGAGCTGTAATGCCGGTTACATAAAATATTCCGGATTAGGCACGGAAAAAGTGGAGAGTGAATTAGCCAGGATTTTTCCGCAGGCGCGCGTAAAGATCCTTAATGAGGAAAATATAACCGGGACCAATTTGGCCGCAGATATTTTTGTAGCGACCAGTTCGGTTATAAAGCATCAGGGTTTAAATTTCGATTTAATAGGGGTAATCGCAATAGATAATTCGCTCAACAGGGTGGATTTCAGGTCCGGCGAGAAGACATTTGCTTTACTTATGGGCCTGGCCAGCATTACCTCGAAGAAAATGATTATTCAAAGCGTTAATGCCAACCATCATTGTTTTCAGGCCCTGATCAAGAACGACCCGCAGATTTTTCTCAAAGAAGAATTAAAACAGCGTAAACAGTTGAACTTTGCTCCGTATAAACATATGATTTTGTTAAGACTAAGAGGGGCGAGGTTGGATAAAGTTAAGGATGCAGCTTGCGCTTTGTTTGAGAGGTTAAGCCGGATTAAAACCTCCAGCATAAAGATGCTTTCGCTTAATCCCGGGCAGCCGGCTAAATTACGCGGTAATTTTTATTACCAGATATTAATGCGCGCATCCAGCGCAGAGAAGGCGGGGAAGTTTCTAAGATTGCACTTAAAAGAAGGCCATTTTTCGGGTATAATAGTGACTGTTGATGTTGACCCCGTATAGAGGAAGGTTTTTTTATGAAAATTGTATTTTTTGGAAGCGCTCATTTTGCGGTCCCGGCTCTTGAGGCTTTAATTAAGTCTAAGTATAAGCTGGTTTGCGTGGTTACCCAGCCGGATAAGAAAAGAGGCAGGCACTTGCATATTTCCGGGACAGATATTAAAAGTACCGCTGTTGCAGCAGGGCTTAAGATTTTTCAACCGGAGAATATTAAAAGCAAGGAGAGTGTGGATTTGCTAAAGGATTTAGATGCCGATCTCTTTGTGATTGTCGCTTATGGCCAGATTTTATCCCAGGAGGTACTGGATATCCCAAAAATCATGCCAATTAATATTCATGCTTCGCTCCTGCCGCGTTACCGAGGGGCGGCTCCAATTAACTGGGCTATAATTAACGCCGAGAAAAAGGCCGGCGTGAGTATTATGTATGTGAGCCTTAAAATGGATTCGGGGCCGGTTATCCTGCAGAAGGAGCTAAAAATTGAAGATAGTGATACGGCGGTAACTCTTGAAGAAAAGCTGCGTTATCTGGGGGCGGAGTTGCTAATGGATGCACTTGAGATAATTGATAACAGAAGTTATAGGTTGCTGGAACAGGATGAGGACAAGGTAATCCTGGCGCCGAAACTGAAAAAGGAAGATGGGTTAATTGACTGGGATGCGCCTGCCGCAGCTATCCATAACCAGGTAAGGGGGGTCTTGCCATGGCCAGGGGCATTCACGGGTTTTCGCGGCAGGCTGCTTAAGATATTCGAAACGGATGTCTTAGCTGTATTCCCGAACCATAAGCCTGTACCCGGAGAGGTGCTCAAGGCGGATAAACATGGTATTATCGTAGCTTGCGGCAGGGGTTTCTTAAGTCTGAAAGAATTGCAGTTAGAGGCGGGGAGGCGTATGCCTGCGCAAAATTTTATCATAGGGCATGAGCTGCAGGCAGGCGAGATCTTAGGTAAATTTAATCTATGAATAAGAGAACATCATTTCCTCTTATGGTAATGGTTATTTGTTTTATAACCGGTAATCTTATAGGCGCCGGAATTCTCGGCCTACCCATCAAGACGGGAATGGCTGGTTTATTGCCTTCATTGGCAGGGATACTTGTAATAAGCTGCGCTATGTTTATTACTGCCTTCATACTGGCAAAAGAGTCAACGGCTACCCATCAGGAGGTATTTCATTACCCGAGCATGTATCAAAAGTATTTTGGCTCTATCGGTAAGTGGGGAGCTACTATTGCTAACCTGATTATTCTTTATGGTTCGCTTTTGGTGTATATTACCGGGGCCACTGCAATTATCATCAGGTTCGCAAATATCCATATTTCCAGAGAATTGATTATATTGTTGTTTTTTCTGCCTGTGACAGCAATTACCATAGCCAAGCCCAAGTCTCTTCTCAGGTGTAATGCTTTATTTGTCGGGTTATTATTAATTTCTTTTGTTGTTATTGTGGCAATGGGGGAGAAGCATGTAGACCCGCAGCGTTATTGGCGTATGGATTGGACGATGTTGCCGGCTGCCTTACCTATTATTATAATGGCAGCGAATTTCCATAATATTATCCCTACTGTTTGTAAACAGCTGGACTGGAATTTTAAGAAGATATTAATAGCTATATTTTCCGGCACTGTTATCGGTTTTATTATGAATGGGTTATGGGTCCAGGTGGGCATCGGGGTATTGCCATTTTCGGGCAGCAATGGCATTGTCCATGCTTTAGATAATAATTTACCGGCTACCCTGCCTTTGGCCCAGGCGATAAAAACTCCTTTTTTTGTTCCTGTCTCGGTTATCTTTTCCCTCCTAGCCATTATTACTTCATATATATCTTTTGGCAATACTACGATAGAATTTGTTGATGACCTGATGATAAATCATTTCAAGATAAGAAATAAGGCATTGACTATAGCGGCTGCTTTTATCCCGCCGCTTGTTGTTGCCATTGTTTACCCGAATATATTTCTTTGTGCACTTGATTTTGTAGGGGGGATAGGGGTTGTAATACTTTTTGGTATTTTCCCCTGTGTAATAGGCTTGAAGCTAAAAGGGCCATTATTCAGGCGCCTGGTATTTTTTATTCCGGTATTTATTTTATTCACTGCAATCCTGTTGTTTAAAGTCCAGCAGGAACTGGGGATGTCCCGGATTAAGCCGAGAGTAGAGTATTGGACAAATTTCAGGTTTTTTTCTTACCATAACCATAAATAAAAGAGGCAGCTTGAGACTGGTTTATTTTGTAAGATGTAAGAATGCGAGGGTTAAAAACTATGGATGATTATTTGCTCTCCGGAGTCCTGATAGTTTCCAGTTTTGTTTTGGGGTGGATACTATATTTATTTGTTTCACTTTTGCTTAAACGGCAAAATTGTTTTTTCTCTAAAGAGGTTAAGGTTGATTTGGGGCTTCTTAGGCCTCCATTGCGTTTTCTGATACCTTCTGTATGTGTATTAACGGTTATCCCCCTGTTGCATTTTCCGGAAAAGGTGCGTTTATTTACCGGCAACTTTATACATATTCTGCTTATTGTTTTATCCGGCTGGTCCGCCGTAAAGATTGCCTATATTGTGCGCGATGCGTTTTTGAACCGTTATGATATTAATATACGGGATAACGTGCGTGCCCGCAGCGTGCATACCCAGATGCGCGTGATTACAAATATTGTAGTTGTAGTTATAATTTTCTTAACGGTTTCTTTTATATTGATGAATTTTGCAGCAGTCAGGCATATAGGGGTAAGCCTGCTGGCTTCAGCAGGGGTCTTGGGAATAGTCATAGGTTTTGCCGCGCAAAAAACACTAGGAAACTTTATTGCCGGCATCCAGATAGCTATTGCCCAGCCTATCCGGCTGGATGATGTGGTTATCATTGAAGGTGAATGGGGCTGGATCGAGGAGATTGCCCTTACTTTTGTAGTGGTGCGTATCTGGGACTTAAGGCGCATGGTAGTGCCGATATCGTATTTTCTCGAGAAACCATTTCAGAACTGGACGCGCACCTCGGCAGACCTTCTGGGGACTGTTTTTATCTATTGTGATTATACTGTGCCTGTCGGCCAGGTCCGCGATGAATTAACGCGCATCCTGGAAAACAGCACTAAATGGGATAAGAAGGTAAATGTACTGCAGGTTACCGATGCAACTGATAAAACAATTGAGCTGCGGGCATTGATGAGCGCGGCGGATTCTCCTACTGCCTGGGACCTGCGCTGTGAAGTCAGAGAAAAGCTTCTGGAGTTTTTGCAGCGGCGTTTTCCGGAATGTTTACCGCGGGTACGTATTGAAACAAACGGGGCAGGTCCGCAATAACGGCCATTATAAATTTATTGCAACCTATGTTCTTTAATTTAGATTGAAAATTAAAGAAGTTCTGCTATAATTAATTTCTATGCCAGAATTAAGAAAAGATCCGATTATAGGTAGATGGGTAATTATCGCCACTGAGCGCGCCCGGCGGCCTGACCAGTTTGCGGGCCATAAAGAACAGGATGATCAGGGCGCTTGCCCATTCTGTGAGGGCAAGGAATCCAATACTCCGCCTGAAATTTACGCTATGCGTCCGCGAAATTCTACGCGCAACGGGCCGGGTTGGGATTTACGGGTCGTCCCCAGTATTGCGCCTTTCTTAAGGGTTGAGGGTGATCTGGACCGGCGCGGAAACGGTATATATGACGTAATGAACGGTTTAGGCGCGCATGAGATTGTGATTGAAACCAACCAGCATGTTGCCAACATGGCGGATTTAAGCGAAGAGCAGATTGCCAATGTGCTCAATTGTTATTCCGATAGGATAATTGACCTGGAAAAGGATAGTCGGCTTAAATATGTTTTAGTATTTAAAAATTACGGTAAAGGTTCCGGCGGCGGCGGTATCAGGCATTCCCGCTCGCAGTTAATTGCTACTCCAGTTAATCCTAAACGCGTAAAAGAAGAGCTTGCCGGTGCGCGTAAATATTATGAATATCATGAGCGGTGCGTGTTTTGCGATTTGATTAAGCAGGAGCTGGCACAGAAAGAACGCGTAATTGCTGAATTCGATGGTTTTGTAGCGGTAGCCCCGTTTGCCGCGCGATTTCCTTTTGAGACCTGGATTTTACCAAAAAAACATTGTTGCGATTATACCTGTATGGACACAGAGTCCAGGAGGCATTTGGCGCATGTACTTAAAAACGTGCTTTTGAAATTAAAAATCGGCTTAAACGACCCGGATTATAATTATATAATCCACACCGCGCCATTCCGCAGGCAAAAAACAGGCTATTGGAAGACTATTGACCATGATTATCATTGGCATATCGAGATCATGCCGCGTTTGACTAAAGTAGCAGGTTTTGAATGGGGCACGGGTTTTTATATCTGCCCGCTTCCGCCTGAAGATACAGCTAAGTTTTTAAGAGAGGTAGTAATTTAATATGGCAGAATTAAGAAGAGATCCGGTTGTCGGCAGATGGGTAATTGTAGATACGGACCACCCGAACAAGCCGGAGGATTTTGAATACGAGCAATATATTCCCAATGGCGGGTTGTGCCCGTTTTGTTATGGCAATGAGTTTATGACTCCGCCCGAGATAAGCTGTTTTCGCGACCCCTCTACTGGGGCAAACACTCCAGGTTGGCAGGTACGCGTAGTGGCAAATAAATTTCCCGCCTTGCAGATCGAGGGAGAGCTTGACCGGAGAGGGATCGGTATTTATGATATGTCAAACGGGGTAGGCGCACATGAAGTTTTAATTGAAACCCCGTATCATAATAAGGATATACCTGAGCTCCTGCCGCAGGAGATTGAAAGTTACCTGAAGATGTGCTGTGTGCGGGCAGCGGATTTAAAAAAAGACAGCCGCTTTAAATATATCATGCTCTTCCGTAATTATGGTTCTGCCGCCGGGGCATCCCTGGAGCATCCGCATACGCAACTGGTGGCACTTCCTATGGTCCCGAAGAACGCGCTGGAGGAGATCCATGGAGCGCGCGATTATTATAATTACCGGGAGCGCTGCATATATTGCGATATGATCCGCCAGGAGATCCAGGATAAGGCAAGATTGATCTTAGAGAATAAATATTTTATTTCTTTTTGCCCGTTTGTTTCGCGGTTCCCATTTGAGATCATGGTTATGCCTAAGCAGCATAGCGGTTATTTCTGCCATATATCAGGAGATGAGGTTGTTGCCTTGGCGCAGATCCTGAAGGATACTTTAGGAAAACTAAAAAAAGTATTTGAAAATTTATCATATAATTATATAATTCATTCTGCACCTATTAATGGTGAGGCTGACGTTGAGTATTACCATTGGCATCTTGAGATTATGCCTAAGCTGACGCAAGTTGCAGGTTTTGAGTGGGGGACTGGTTTTTACCTCGATCAAACCTCGCCTGAATTAGCCGCGCAATATCTAAAAGCCGTAAAAGAATAATCCCCTACAGGGTGGTAGGAAAGATCGCTATAGTTTATTAATATACAAATCAAGGAGGAGTAAGATGGCAGTTAAGGTTGGTATCAATGGATTTGGCAGGATTGGTCGTTTAGTGGCCAGGGCAATTATGGAAAAGAACAGCAAAGATATTGAGCTTGTGGCGATAAATGATCTCACTGATGCCAAAAGCAACGCATATCTCTTTAAATATGATTCAGTGCATGGGCGCTTTAACGGTGATGTTAAGGCAACTGCGGATGATGTAATTACGGTCAACGGAAAAGAGATTAAAGTTTTAAGCAAGAGAGACCCATCTGAGCTTCCCTGGAAGGATTTAGAGGTTGAAATTGTCGTAGAATCAACAGGATTATTTACTATTAAAAAAGACGGCGTGAATAAAAAAGGCAAGGAAGTAAAAGGCGCTGAGAATCATATTACTAAAGGCGGTGCCAAGAAGGTTATAATTTCGGCTCCTGCACAGGATGAAGATATAACTATAGTCCTGGGCGTGAATGAATCAAAGTATGACCCTAAGAACCATCATGTAATTTCCAATGCCTCATGTACTACAAATTGCCTTGCTCCAGTGGCAAAGGTAATGAATGATAAATGGGGTATTGTTAAGGGATTAATGACCACAATCCACTCTTATACTAATGATCAGAAGTTGCAGGATATGGTGCACTCGGATTTGCGACGTGCACGCGCAGCAGCAGTTTCTATGATACCTACATCTACCGGAGCTGCGAAAGCAATATCATTAGTTATCCCTGAGTTAAAAGGCAAGCTTGATGGTTTTGCCATTCGTGTGCCTACGCCGAATGTTTCGGTGGTTGATTTAACTGTGCAGTTGGCTAAGAAGGCAACAGTTGAAGAGTTGAATGCTGCGTTTAAGGCAGCTTCCGAAGGCACAATGAAAGGGATCCTCGGATATACTGAAGATCCGGTTGTTTCAATTGATTTTAACCATTGCTCATTAAGCTCGATATTGGATGCCAAGATTACCAAGGTTATCCAGGATGATTTTGTTAAAGTCCTAGCTTGGTATGATAATGAGTGGGGTTATTCAAACCGCGTAGTGGATTTGTGCGAGTACATTGTTAACAAAGGGTTATAATAAGCAAACTTGTTAAGTATTTGTTTTGTATCTTTTTGAGTTTGAGATAGTTACATAGACTGTCTACTGTATTGGATTGGGAGATGAAATGGCAAAGCTGACATTAAAGGATGTGGATTTAAAGAATAAGATTGTGTTGGTGCGCGCGGATTTTAATGTGCCGCAGGATGCCAGCCTAAATATTACCGATGATACGCGTATACGGGCAACCATGCCTACCTTAAAATATATTTTGGAGAATGGTGCCAAGAAAATAGTGTTGATGAGCCATTTGGGCAGGCCGGATGGAAAGCCGGTCGCTAAATACAGCCTTAAGCCGGTAGCTGTGCGTTTAAAAGAATTATTAGGCCAGGATGTGTTGTTTTTGAATGATTGCGTAGGTGGAAGTATTAAACAGGATATTGATAATTCAAAAGAAAAAATAGTTTTGCTTGAGAATTTACGGTTTCACTCCGAGGAAGAAGGCAATGACGCTAATTTTTCCAAACAGCTTGCCTCTTTAGCCGATATATTTGTTAATGATGCTTTTGGCACGGCGCACCGCGCTCATGCCTCAACGGAGGGGGTAACTCATTTTTTAAAATCCTGCGCAGGGCTGCTTTTAGAGAAAGAGATTAAATATTTGGGGGATGCAGTTAAAGAGGCACAGAAGCCGTTTGTGGTCATTTTAGGCGGTGCCAAGGTCTCGGATAAGATCGGGGTAATTGAGAATCTTCTGCCTAAGTGCGATGCGATTATTGTAGGCGGCGGGATGGCATATACTTTTTTAAAAGCGCAAGGAAGGCAGATTGGTAATTCCAAGCTGGAAAAAGAAAAGTTAGATTTAGCAAAGTCAATTTTAGATAAGGCCAGTCAATCAGGTAAAGAGATCTTATTGCCTGTCGATAATGTAATAGTTGATTCTATTGATGCTAATGCCAAAACTGAAATTGTGGGCGAAAATATACCCGACGGCAAGATTGCCGTGGATATTGGGCCGGAGACGATTAAATTATTTGAAGGGAAATTGAAATCCGCTAAAACAATTGTCTGGAACGGGCCGATGGGGATATTTGAGATGGATGCTTTCAGCAAGGGGACAAAGGCCCTGGCTGATTTTATTGCCGGCTTAGAATGCATTTCAATTATCGGCGGAGGGGATACTGCCGCCTCGATTGCTAAATTCAAATTAGAGGATAAGATGTCGCATATTTCAACTGGAGGAGGGGCAAGCCTGGAGTTTTTAGAGGGAAAGAATTTGCCAGGGATCGCCGCACTTACGGACAAATGAGAAAAACAATTATTGCCGGAAACTGGAAGATGTTCAAGACGATAAAGGAGGCTATCGAACTGGCCAATGGATTAAAGCGTGAGTTTTTTAAGTTAGACTTTGCGGCAGTGGATGTAGTATTGTGCCCGGCATTTACCGCTTTAAGCGAGGTAGCTGAAGTTTTAACTGAAACAGGCATTGGTTTAGGCGCACAGGATGTTTATTGGCTTGATGAAGGGGCTTTTACCGGAGAGGTTTCTCCTGTTATGTTAAAAGACGCAGGGTGCCAGTATGTGATTATCGGCCATTCTGAACGCAGGCAGTATTTTGGCGAAAGCAATGAAACCGTAAATAAAAAAATCAAGGCTGCACTAAAGTATGGGCTTACTCCTATTATTTGCGTGGGCGAGAATTTACAGGAAAGAGAAGGTAATAAGACATTTCAGGTAATCGAAGACCATGTTAATAATGGCTTAGCGGATATAAGCGGTTCTGATATATTAAAATCTGTCATTGCTTATGAGCCGGTTTGGGCAATTGGTACAGGTAAAACTGCTACTCCGGACCAGGCGCAGGAGGTACATAAGTTTATCCGCGATTTATTGAAGAAAAAATACGGACAGGAAGTGGCCGATAGCCTCAGGATCCAATATGGTGGAAGCGTTAAACCTGAAAATATTACCGAGTTAATGAATAAGCCTGATGTAGACGGCGCCCTGGTGGGAGGAGCAAGTCTGAAGGTGGATTCTTTTAGCACAATAGCTATTAAAGCAAGCGAGGTTTTGAAATGATGACGTTTATAATTATAGTCCATGTGATTGCCTGTGTAGTTTTGATTGTTTTGGTCCTGATCCAGCGTGGAAGAGGGGCGGGGTTGGTGGAGAGTTTTGCCGGGGTTGAGTCGATGTTCGGCACAAAGACCAGCGCCTTCCTTACCCGTACGACTACAATTATGTCGGTAGTTTTCTTTCTGACTTGTTTGAGCCTGGCGGTATTATCCGTTAAACAAAGTAAGTCTTTGATGCGTAATACTAAGGTTCCGGCAAAGGCAGCGGCAGCAAAAACTGAAGCTGTTAAAACAGGGGCTATGAAGGTAGAACCGGCAAAGGCTGAGGCACCGAAAGCAGCAAAAACCGAAGCGGTTAAGGCTCCGGAGCCGGTAGGTAAAATTAAACCGGAGGCAGGAAAAGCTGAGTAATAAGGTTAACTTGTTGATATCCTCGCAGCCAGAAACATTTTAAGTTTGTAAGGCTACCAATTAAATTGGTAGCCTTTATTTTATTAAGCGATGAAGAATAAAAAACTTTTTTGGGTATTTGCCCTAAGCAGCGCGGTTTATTTTACCCAAGGCATAGAAGGACTGCCTAGCCAGGGGTTATTCTATTATCTTAAAGAGGTTTTGCATTTATCTCCGGAGAAGATAATGTTTCTTGGTAGCTTGACTACCTTTGCCTGGATGGTCAAGCCCCTGATTGGTTATGGCATAGACCATATTTTTACTAAAAGATGCTGGGTATTTATCTCCCTGGCACTAGACATAGTTTTTGTCCTATTTTTAGGCCTGATGCAGATGCCGCTTATTTTCCTAGTGATTTTGTTGGCGGTTAATTCCGCCAGTACTGCCTTCCGTGATGTTGCAGTTGACGGGATAATGTGCGTGGAGGGAAAGAAATACCAGGCTACCGGCAAGATCCAGAGTATCCAGTGGGTTTCGATCTTGGTAGCGGGATTATTTACCGGCATAGGAGGGGCTTTTATCGCTGAGAAATGGGATTATAAGATTGGTTTCTTGTGCCTTGTGCCGGTTTATTTATTAGTAGCCTTGCCGGCTTATTTTTACCGTGGGGAACCCGGAGAAAAGAAGTACGCTTCTTTATTGATTGATTTAAAGAAACTTTTTAGCGATAAGAAATTACTGGTTATCGGATTATTCGTTTTTCTGTATAAATATGCTCCTTCTTTTGGCACGCCGTTACTTTTTATTCAAAGGGATGCGTTTAAGTGGGGCAAGATGTGGATTGGTACATTAGGGGCGATCAGTATGGTATGTGGGATTATCGGCTCGCTGCTTTATTACAGATTCAGCCAGAGAATAAATATCAAGCGATGGTTGTTTTTTTCAGTATTTTTGGGTGCCTTGACTACTTTAAGCTATCTTTACTATACTCCTGTAACTGCGGTTGCTTATGATGTAGTTTACAGCTTTCTGGGTATGTTTATATTCCTGATGGTTATGGATTTTATGGCCCGGCATTCGATTGAAGGTTTAGAAGCAACCTCGTTTGCCTTGTTGTGCAGCATAAATAACCTCTCTGGAGTAGCCGGTAATTTATCCGGTGCATTTTTACTTCCGCATATTGGTTTAAAATGGTTGATTGTTTTGTCTGCATTGACCAGTTTTCTTTGTTTGCCGTTGATCCGAAAAATAGAGTAGGAGCAGTTAATTATAATTGTTGTATTTGGTTTGGTAGCAGGTTTGGTAGACAGTGTATCTAACTTGTTGAAACTAATTAAATTATAAAAGAAATAAATTTCATGTATTTGTTTTGTAACTAGTTGATTCACAAATGGATATGTACACTGTCTATGGATCTGCTACGGATCTGTTTACGGATTTATTTATATTGCGTTTTAGCGGGTGATTTTATATAATATGGATATGATGGAAGCGTTTAGGCCGTATATACTTAGTTTTATTCCGATGTTTGTGGCGGTGGATGCGATCGGCAATATCCCTATTTTTTTGTCCCTGGTTGAAGGGACATCAAAAACTCAAAGGCATAAGATAATCCTGGATGCGGTTGTTACTGCTATTGTGGCAGCGGTTATTTTTATGTTTATAGGCAAGTGGGTTTTTTTGCTTTTAGGCATAACTATTCCTGATTTTCAAATTGCCGGCGGTGTGTTATTGTTTGTTATTGCGGCGCGGCTTTTGTTGCCGGGAGCGCAGAAAAGCGTATTAACTAGTTCCCGTGATAAAGATATTGGCGTATTCCCGCTGGGGACGCCTTTAATCACAGGTCCTGCGGTTTTGACTACTACGCTGATGATGATGAACAGCTTTGGCGTTGCGGCCACATTAGTTTCGTTAATATTAAATATGTTTTTTGTCTGGATTACTTTGATTAAGACTGATACAATTATGAAGGTGATCGGCCCCAGCGGTATAAGGGCATTTTCCAAGATAATTTATATATTGTTGGCGGCGATCGCGGTGATGATGATAAGGATTGGTATAATTGGGGCATTTATTAAATGATGCGTAAGGTATTAACATTTATTATGGCGGGGGGCAAGGGTGAGCGGCTCCTGCCTTTGACTAAAGACCGTACAAAGCCGGCGGTCCCTTTTGGCGGGATATACCGGATTATTGATTTTACTTTAAGTAATTGCATTAATTCAGGGATGCGCAAGATTTATATCCTTACCCAGTATAAATCCGCATCTTTGCAGAGGCATATCCGACTGGGGTGGAATTTTCTTCCTTCGGAGCTGGGGCAATTTATAGAATTGCTTCCCGCGCAGCAGCGGGTCGGGGATTCTTGGTATATGGGTACGGCTGACGCGATCTTTCAGAATCTCTATGCCCTGGAAATGGACAAGCCGGATGAGGTTTTGATTTTAGCCGGGGACCATATTTATAAAATGAATTATTACTCCATGATTGATGTGCACCGGGAGCAAAATGCGGACCTGACGGTGGGGGTAGTGGAGATAGATAAAAGTAAATCAAAGCATCTCGGTGTGGTTGAGGCAGATGCGGGTGGCCGGGTTACGGGTTTTTATGAGAAGCCGTCAAATCCTAAAACTATCCCCGGAAAACCAGATAAGATTTATGGCTCAATGGGGATATATGTGTTCAACCAGTCTGTGTTGATGCAAGAACTGCTTGAGGATGCTAAAAACAGTAAGTCTTCGCATGATTTCGGTAAAGATATAATTCCCCAGATGTTGAAGAAAGGCATGAAGGTTGTGGCGTATAATTTCCGCGATAAAGACAGGAATGAAGAGTATTGGAGGGATATCGGGACAATTGACGCTTACTATGAAGCCAACATGGAGTTAATCCAGGTTAATCCCACATTTAATCTTTATGACCAGGAGTGGCCGCTTAGGACTTTTCAGGAGCAGTATCCTCCGGTTAAGACTGTGCACTCCGGAGACCGTGAAGAGGGTAGGGTTGGGTTGGTACTCGATTCAATAGTTTCTGAAGGCTGTGTGGTTTCCGGGGGCAGGGTACAGCGTTCTATACTTTCGCCTAATGTGAGGATAAATAGTTTTTCCGAGGTGTATGATTCCATTCTAATGGAAGGTGTTAATGTGGGCAGGTATGCTAAAATTAAGCGGGCGATTATCGATAAAGACATCAGTATTCCTCAGGGGATGATTATTGGTTTTAACCTGGAAGAGGACAAAAAAAGGTTTTTTGTCAGCGAGTCGGGTATTGTAGTTGTAGCAAAAGGCACAGAAATTAAGTAGGGTGGTTTTGATGATTAGGAAAGCGAAGATAAAGGATATAAAACAAATCCAGGAGCTAATTGCTTGTTTTGCCAGGCGGGATGAAATGCTGCCCAGGTCGCTGAATGAGCTTTATGAAAATATAAGGGATTTTTGGGTATATGAAGACAGGGGCAGGGTGGCTGGTTGCGCGGCCCTGCATGTTTCCTGGGATGATTTAGCTGAGGTGAAAGCTTTAGCGGTTGCTAAGAATAAGCAAGGCAAGGGGATTGGCCGGGACCTGGTAGCAGCTTGCCTTGCGGAAGCTGAGGTCATGGGGGCAAAAAAGGTTTTTGTGCTAACATATAAGCCTAAGTTTTTTAAAAAGATAGGTTTCAGGAAAATCAAACACGAGTCCCTTCCGCATAAGATTTGGGCGGAGTGTATAAACTGCTGTAAATTCCCCAACTGCCAGGAAATTGCCCTGTTAAAAATCTTGTAAAATAATCTTTTTATGTTATAATTCTAAGATTAATTAAAGGGAGGAAAAATGGATTATTTGTTGACTGATGAGCAGAAGATGATTAAAGAGTTGGCGCATAAGATTGCCGAAGATAAGATCCGGCCGGCTGCGGCTAAATATGATATCAGCGAAGAGTATCCCTGGGATGTTTTAAAGGTTATGGCAGAATCAGATATGTTTGGTTTATTTATCCCTGAGGAGTACGGCGGATTTGCGACCAGTGTCCTTAATTTGTGCCTTGCTACCGAGGAGTTTTCCCGGGCCTGCGGCGGCATCGCAGTCTGCTATGCAGCCAGCGCCCTGGGGACCTTCCCGATTGTTTTATTCGGGACTGATGAGCAGAAGAAGAAATACCTGCCGGATTTAGCAAAGGGTAAGAAGGTAGCTGCATTTGCAATTACTGAGCCGGAAGCAGGATCAGATGCTTCAGGGATTAAGACCACCGCTAAAAAAGAAGGGGATTATTACATTTTAAATGGCCTCAAGCATTTTATTACTAATGGCGGAGACGCGGAGACTTATGTTGTAATCGCCATGACCAATAAATCAAAAGGAGCCCGTGGAGCTTCCGCGTTTATTGTAGAGAAGGGGACGCCGGGTTTTACTTTTGGGAAAAAAGAAGATAAGTTTGGTATTCGCGCATCCAGTACGCGTGAGTTAATTTTTACGGACTGCAAGATTCCTGCGAAAAACCTTCTTTCTAAAGAAGGCATGGGGTTTATTGTCACTATGAAAACTTTTGATATGTCTCGCCCGGGAGTTGCGGCTCAGGCTTTAGGCATTGCTCAGGGGGCTTTGGAACTTGCGGTAAAATATGTACGTGAGAGAGTGCAGTTTGGTAAATCTATATCGAGTTTTCAGGGTATCCAATGGATGCTGGCGGATATGGCAACTGAAGTTGAGGCAGCGCGCGGTTTAGTTTATTCTACTGCCAGGATGGTTGATGCCGGTATCAAGGATGTGGCAAAAGAATCCGCAATGGCTAAGATGTATGCTTCAGATGTGGCGATGAGGGTTACGGTAGATGCCCTGCAGTTATTCGGCGGGTATGGTTATATGAAAGATTATCCGATTGAGAAATATGTACGCGATGCCAAGATTACCCAGATTTACGAAGGAACAAATCAGGTGCAGCGCAATATTATAGCTTTGGCATTGATTAAGGAAATGGCGAAGTAAAGTAAGTAATAATAGTTAAGTATAAGTAATATTAAGTAAGTTTGAGTAAGTAAGATAATTAGATAGGATAAAGAAATGAATATAGTGGTTTGCATAAAACAGGTTCCTGAAACAACTGAGGTAAGGATCAATCCGGAGACAAATACGCTTATGCGAGAAGGGGTAAAATCAATTATAAATCCCTTTGATATGTATGCAATTGAGGAGGCGGTACGGCTTAAGGAGAGGTTCGGAGGAAAGGTCTCTGTTTTGACAATGGGGCCGCCGCAGGCAGACGGCGCCTTGCGCGAGGCAATTTCCATGGGGGCTGATGAAGGGTTTCTGGTTTGTGATCGCGCCTTTGCTGGAAGCGACACCTGGGCAACCAGCTATACTTTGGCCGGGGCAATTAAGAAATTGGGAGCGTTTGATTTGATTATTTGCGGCAAGCAGGCTTCGGATGGAGATACGGCGCAGGTTGGCCCGGGTATATCTACACATTTGGATATTCCTCAAGTAACTTATGTTAAGAAAATAGAAGAGGCAACTGATAAAATAATGAAGGTTGAGAGGATGCTGGAGGAAGGGTATGAGATTATTGAGACTCCTCTTCCTGCGCTTTTGACCGTGGTTAAAGAGATCAATGAACCGAGGATCCCTTCGCTAAGAGGGTTGATGAAAGCAAAGTCAGCTAAGATTACTACGCTTACTCAGAAGGAGCTGCAGTTAGATCCGCAGCAGATTGGGTTGTGTGGTTCGCCTACTCAGGTGGTAAAGATTTTTACTCCTACTCCGAGGGTTGGCGGACAGATGCTCACGGGAGAGATCCCTGATATTGCTAAGCAGCTGGCGGATCTAGTTAAAGACGAGGTTAATTAAGATGTCTATTGCGATTATTATCGAAAAATGTACAGGTTGCTCTCTTTGCGTAAAGGCCTGCCCATTTGATGCCATACGCATAATGGACAAGAAGGCTTCCATTGATTTGCATAAATGTACCCTTTGCGGTGCCTGCAAAGATGCCTGTAAGTTTAAAGCGGTTTTATTGGAGAAGATCACCGCTAAATGCGAGCTGCCGGATATAAAAGATTATAAAAGTATTTGGGTTTTTATCGAGCAGAAGAACGGCAGGGTGCAGTCGGTTTCATATGAATTGTTAGGCAAGGCACAGGAACTGGCGAAGAAGTTAAATTGTGATGTGAGCGGGGTTTTAATCGGCAATAAGTTAGAGGATCAATTGGATGAACTGACATTTTGCGGAGCGGATAATATATACCTGGTTGAGGCCCCGGAGTTAGCTAATTTCCAGGATGAGCCGTATACGAATATTCTTGTTGGACTGGTAAGGAAATATAAGCCCGAGATTCTTTTATGCGGGGCGACAAATATCGGCAGGTCTTTGATTTCACGCGTGGCGATAAATATTAAAGCTGGTTTAACCGCAGATTGTACGGGCTTGGATATTGACCCGGATAAAAAGATATTATTGCAGACTCGGCCGGCATTTGGCGGCAACATTATGGCGACGATCATTTCACCGAATTACCGTCCGCAGATGGCGACAGTGCGCCATAAGGTATTTACTCCTATGGCTGCGGATAAGAAGCGCAAGGGGAAGATTATAAGGGAAAATTTTGACAGTTCGCTTTATGTATCGCGCACCAAGCTTTTGGATATTATTGAAGAGATTGAATCTACGGTAAATTTATCCGAGGCCGATATTATTGTTTCCGGAGGGCGCGGTTTAGGCGGGGCTGAGAATTTTAAATTATTAGAAGAACTGGCGCATGCCTTGGGGGCGGCAGTCGGCTCAAGCCGCGCGGCAGTGGATAGCGGCTGGATGCCTTATTCGCATCAGGTGGGGCAAACCGGCAGGACCGTGGCTCCAAAGATTTATATTGCCTGTGGAATAAGCGGGCAGATTCAGCATCTTGTTGGGATGCAATCTTCGAAGATTATTATTGCTATTAACAAAGACCCCGAAGCTCCTATTTTTAAGGTAGCTACTTATGGGATTGTTGGTGACCTGTTCCAGGTTGTTCCTGCTTTAACCCAGGCTTTTAAGACGGTATTGCGTAAATAAAATAATAGATAGGTTATTTAAGTGAAAATGAGGCTAAGCTTACTTTCTAGAAAAGTAAGCTTAGCCTCATTTATTTTCTTACAGTATTTGTTCTGTAACACTATGTTATACAGTTAGTTACGTACACTGTCTACTTTGCAAAGATATGTAGTGTTATGCGATATATCTATATTAATCTCAACTATATGTTAAAGAATGTAAAGATTTTCCTTGACAAGAGAAAAACAATATGTAGAATATAGTATGTAGTATTCAGGTAAAAGCAAAAACAAAAATAGGAATATAAATGGTGAGCAACAATTTGATGACGATTGAAGATCTTGCGGATTATTTAAAAGTAACCCGCAGGACTATTTATGATTGGCTAAAGCATAATAAGATACCGGCGTTAAAGCTCGTTGGGCAATGGCGCTTTAAAAAAGATAAAATTGATGACTGGCTTGAAGGCCAGCAGTCGCAATCACATTAAATTAAGGAGAGGCCATGTATTTTAAAAGACTGGAGTTGCTTGGTTTTAAATCATTTTGCGATAAGACGGTGCTTAATTTTGAGCCTGGGATTACGGCTGTAGTCGGGCCGAATGGCTGCGGAAAATCCAATATCTTTGATTCTATCCGCTGGGTTTTGGGAGAGCAGTCGGCAAAGTCGCTGCGCGGCTCGGAGATGCTGGATGTTATTTTTAACGGGGCGGACAATAAAGAGCCGTTAAGTATGGCAGAGGTCAGCCTTACTTTTGACAACTCTACACGTTTTTTTAATGTTGAGCATCCTGAGGTAATGATCACACGCAGGCTTTTCAGAAGCGGCGAAAGCGAATATCTGCTGAATAAAGCTACGGTGCGGCTCAAGGATATCCTGGATTTATTGTTAGGCACGGGTATCGGCGCGGAAAGTTATTCTATTATCGCGCAGGGAAAAATTGATTTGGTTTTAAGCAGCCGCCCCGAAGACAGGCGTATGGTTTTTGATGAGGCAAGCGGAATAAGTAAATATAAATCTCAGAAAAGAGAGACTACGCGTAAATTGGAGGAAACAGAACAAAACTTGCTGCGTGTAAATGATATTGTCGCGGAGGTAAAACGGCAGATTGGCTCTCTTGAACGGCAGGCGAATAAAGCACGCAGGTATAAGGAGGTTTTTGAGGAGTTGAAGTTAAAGGAAACCGACTCGGCGATCATGGATAGAAAGAGTTTCCTGATACAAAAGGATGAGATTGCTAAGCAGCTTGAGGATTTAAAAAAAGAGGATTTGCTTTTAACTGAATCGGTCGCGGAGCTTGAAGCTAAGATCTCAAATCGGCAATCGGAGCTGAAGGTGCTGGAAGAAAGTTTGATGGCCAGCCGCAGCGAAATACTTAATCTGGAGAACAGCCTGGTGCGCAATAACGAGCACATTGCTTTTAACCAGCAGCGCATCGCGGAGTTAACCGATAATAGCCAGGTCCTGGAGGGGCAGATTGAGCAGTCAAGGAGTAAACTCCTGCAGGATGAAGAGAAACTGCAGGTGGTGCGAGTAGAATATGATAGTTTAAAGCAAAACATAGAAGATAAGCAATTTGTTTTGGTTCAGAAGGAAGAGGAGATCGACAAGCTCAGTGCTTCTATTAAAAGTTCACTGGAGGCTATTTCTGAGAGCAAAAGAATCATATTGGATTTAGAAGCCAGGATTTCAAATACCCATAATGAGGTGAGCGAGTTTAATTCCAGACATCAGGTATTCCTGGCGCGTAAAAAGAGGCTGGAGATTGAAAAGGCCAAGGTTTATGAGGAGAAGGTGATTGCCGAGGATGCCTTGAGAAAAGTTGCCCAGGAGTTGGAGAGTACCCGGGAATTAGTGGATGGCTTAAGGCAAAAGATCGCTGCCGTTAAAGCCAGCCTTGATCAGGAAGGGGTAAATCTAAACGGGATTAACCAGGAAATTACCAACCTGGAGAATGAGAAGCTAACCTTGGTTTCACATAAGGAGTTCCTGGAGAAATTAAAGAATAAATATGATGATATTGGAGAGTCGCTAAATGCGGTGATTTATCTGGATAAGCTGCCCAGGGAAAACGTTACCGGCCTGGTAGTGAAGGTTTCTAGTCAGTTATCTTTAAGTGATGAAGACAGGGTGCATTTGGCGGCGGCTTTGCCTATGGGAGGGCAAACCGCGGCTGTTGATTCAGCCGCTTTTAAGATAAGCGGAGAGGCAAAGCCAATTGAATTAGATACGCAAAATATCAGCGATAAGATCGCCAGGCTTGAAGAAAACCTGGGAGAGCTAAGAAGCAGAAAGGTTTTACGTCAAACTTGTATCTCAGAATTAAACAGTATGTCTGAAGGCCTGGAGCTTGAGCTGCGTAATCATGAAATTACTCTTGCCAATAAAGAATCCAGCCATGCTACGATCTTAGAGCAGTTTAATAAAATAAAAGAGGAAGAGGATGTAATTGTTATGGAGTTGGGCGATGTTGGCCGTGAAATCTCCGCGATTGAACAAAATCTAGCTGATGCCCAAGCCAGGCTCTCTAATTTGAATAATGAGGAAAGGCTAAAACAGGATTTGATCGTGCAGGAAGAGGACAGTATTTCCTTAAACAGCAAGGAGCGCGAAAAGGTGCTGGTTTTAATTACTCAGACAAAGACGGAGATTGAGGCTTTAAACAAGCGCTTTAGTTCTGACGCGGCAACTTTGAAGATTCTTGATGAAACTTATGCGCAGGATAAAGCCAGCCTTGAGAATATTGAAAGGCAGATAGCTGAAGCTAAGGAACGCCAGCAGGGTTTAGGATTTGAGATTGTTGATTGCCAGAATAAAATTAATGAAGCAGGCCTGCAGATCAAAGAGAAAAAAAGTGGGTTGCTTGAGGTTGAGCTTAGATATAATGAGGTTTCCAGCGGCACGGTGGGAGTGGTTAAACAGATTGAAACAAGCCGTAAGCACCTGGAGCAGGTTAATAAGCAGTTACATGATTTAGAGATGCAGGGTAAGGATTTGGACTACCGCTATTCCGCGATAAAGGAGAGGATGGGCTCGGCGTATAAGATCGACCTGGACATTCTTGAGGATCCAAATAAAGAGTTGGACCGGGATGCCCTGGCGAATGAAATCGGCGAATTAAAAAGAAAGTTAGATTCTTACGGTACAGTTAATCTTGTGGCGATTGAGGAATATGATGAATTAAAACAGCGCTACGATTTTCTCATTCAACAGCAGACTGATCTTTTAACTGCCAAGGAGTCTTTGCACCAGGCGATTTTAAAGATCAACCGTACTACAAAACAGATGTTCATTGAGACTTTTGAAAAGGTAAAGGTGGAGTTTAAGAATTACTTCCGCCTGCTTTTTAACGGGGGTGATGCGCAGTTGTTTTTAGTTGATGAGAATGACCCGCTTGAGTCCGGGATTGAGATTATCTGCCGGCCTCCGGGAAAGAAGCTGCAGAATGTCCTCCTGTTGAGCGGCGGAGAAAAGAGTATGTCGGCGATTGCGCTTATCTTTGCGATTTTTAAAATCAAGCCTTCTCCATTCTGTATCCTGGATGAGATTGACGCTGCACTCGATGAGGCTAATGTGGACAGGTTCTCCAGGGTCTTGCAGGAATTCTCCAAGACTTCACAGTTTATTGTAATCACACACAACAAAAAGACGATTGTGAATGCCAGTATTATGTATGGCATTACTATGCAGCAATCGGGTGTTTCAAAGATAGTTTCGGTGAAATTATCCCAGAACAAGGAAAAAGAGGAGCAGGCGGTTGCGGTTTAAGAATTAGCTGCAGCAGGTGTTATTCTTGCCCTGGTTTTTGGCTTTATAGAGTGATTTGTCTGAAGAGGTAATCAACTCCGCAGGAAGCTGCCCATTTTCAGGGAAGGTGGCGATTCCCAGGCTTACCGTTAGAGATTTGTTAGCAAAGATATTTTCATTTAAGAAAGGGTATTTTTGAATATCTATCCTTAGCCGTTCAGCGATCATGTAAGCTTCTTTTTGCTCGGTTTGGGGCAAGATTATGGTGAATTCTTCGCCTCCATAGCGGCAGACATGATCCATCTTGCGCGATTGATTACGTAAAAGCTGCGCCAAGTCTTTTAATATCCTGTCTCCTGTCTGATGCCCCAAGGTGTCGTTGTAAACCTTAAAATTATCTATATCTATAGTAATTAAACTAAGTTTGCTTTTAGTTGCCTTAGCTTTTTCTACCTCTGTCTGCAGGAGGTATTGAAAATATCCGTGGTTCCAGAGGCCGGTTAGGTAATCCGAGTGTGCGCGTTCGGAGGTTAATTCAAAAAGCTGGGAGTTTTCAATTGCCAGGCCAGCCTGGTTGGCTAACATGGTAAGCATGCGTATATCGTCTTTAGTAATCGGGTCATTGGTGATAAAATTATCCGCAATGATGATTCCGTTTACCCGGTCTTTTGCTTTTAACGGAATAAGCAAGAGTTCGTTGCTTTCCAGTATTTTAATTACGGGAGAGTTCTGGTACTTTTTGATGGTTTGATTGGTTAAATGTAAAGGCATGCCTTCCAGGACTGCCAGGGAAAGAGGGTTTTCATCTTTGTCCTGCATGGATACCTTTAGGCTTTTGACCTGGCGGTTAAAACCGGATTCCAATACCCAACTGGAATTCTTAAAGGCATTAATCAGGTCATCCAGATCCATTTTTTCCTCTTCGATCTTGGTCCAGGCGATGTTGGCCTCTTCGCCGTTTTCTGGGCCGATGCCCATTTTGCCTTCAATGATCTTTTCTTTTTCATTGACCAAAAAAAGCATGGCGCGATTGAATCCTAACCCCGTATGTGCGGTTACCCCGGTAAGAATAATGTAGAGGATTTCATCCAGTTTTAAGGTGGTACGCATGGCATTGGAGATTTCGTAAAGTATCCCCAGCTCGATTTTTGTGCGTTCAAGTTCGATTTTCAGCTTATTTAGTTCTTCCATAATGTTTTAAGTGTAGCACATTTTTTGCTAAAGTCAAGAAAGGGCAAACAGAAGCGCCATCTGATTATAAGGAAGGGTGTTAATTAGTTGACATTTCTTGAGTATTATTATATAATTAACATAATGATTTTTGCAAGATTTGTAGTCACCTTGCCCTTGCTGGAGAAGAGGAAGATATGTTAAGATTATCAAAGATTATTTTATTAGTTTTGTTTGTTTTTGTTTTCTTTGCTCCGGCCATTTTCGCCGAAGATATCACTATTACCACATATTATCCTTCTCCGTATGGAAGCTACAATGAACTACAGTTATACCCGCATACTCCAGCTATTACTACCTGTGATGCTACTCACGGTATTGGTACGATGTTTTATGATTCCTCTACTAACGAGATAAAAGTTTGTCATGGATCTGCGGGTTGGCTAACACTTAACAGTGGCATAAGCTATACATACTATTGCTTTAACCTTAGCCTTGGCACTCCTGTGTGTTCAAACGCAGGAGGTACTCAAGGTTATTGTCCCTCAGGATATAAACAGAAGCTTGCTCTTGGTTCATGGGGAGCTTGCGGTAACGTCGGTTACCACTATTTTCTTCCACCAGGAGGAACTTGTGATGCTTATCCTACTTCCATTGCCGGTCAAGCGTATGTATGTTCTCAGTAGACAATGTTTTTTAATATGGAACGTTTATTAAAGATTGCTTTATTAATTCTCCTTGTTTTAATTATTTCCACGTCGGCCATTTTCGCCGAAGATATCACTATTACCACATATTATCCTTCTCCGTATGGAAGCTATGATTCTCTTTTTACCGATAAACTTGGCGTGGGAGATAATAACAATGATACCCTTTATACTTCCGCTGATGTGCCCACTACTACCGGAGATGTTTGGATTAAAGGCAGACTTGGCATAGGAACGATGACCCCGGGTGCGTATAAAATAAACGTTGTTGGGGCAGCTGGATTGAGCACAGGAACTGCCTGGACTAATACATCTGACCGGCGCTGGAAAGATATCAAGAGCGAGTTGAAAGGCATCTCTCTCAGTAAAATTCTGGCTTTGCGTCCTGTATCTTATACGTGGAATAAACTGCACAATGAGCAGTTTGGAAAGAACACAGATTTAAAGTATGGATTTATCGCGCAAGAGGTCGAAGATATCTTTCCGACTATGATTACGCAGGATGAAGAAGGATATTATTGGTATAATCCTAGCGGTATGGAGGCGATTCTGACGGCTGCTATCCAGGAACAACAGGATATTATTAAGGCTCAACAGGTTGAGATTGATGGATTAAAGGCCAGGTTGAATAAGCTGGAAAGAAAGTAGAAACGTCCGATAATCTTTGTTAGATTGCCCTCTTTTTTACGTCAGTTAGAGTAGAAAGGAGGGATTTTTTGTTACGGGAATGTGGTTGACACTTTAACGGTGGCAAGTTATAATATTTACTTAAATTTAAATAGCGGAGGGGTAGAATGGTAGCTGAAAAAAAGAAAGAAGAGATAAGAGAGGCAACAGACCGGCAAAAGGCGCTGGATCTGGCGTTGGCGCAGATAGAAAAGCAGTTTGGTAAGGGGTCGATTATGAAGCTGGGGGCGCATACCAAGGCCAATGTTGAGATAATATCAACAGGTGCGCTTACATTAGACCTTGCTTTGGGGGTTGGCGGCCTGCCGCGGGGAAGGGTAGTTGAGATATTCGGTCCGGAGGCTTCCGGAAAGACTACTTTGACATTAACTGCGATAAGAGAGATCCAGAAAAAAGGCGGGGTGGCGGCATTTATTGACGCAGAGCATGCTTTTGACCCTACTTATGCCAAGATAATTGGTTTGAATTTAGATGACCTTTTGATTTCTCAGCCGGATACCGGTGAGCAAGCTTTGGAAATTACGGAGACCCTGGTGCGTTCCAATGCTGTAGATTTGGTGGTGGTTGATTCAGTTGCGGCGTTGACTCCGCGAGCGGAGATTGAGGGAGAAATGGGGGATTCGCATATGGGCTTGCAGGCGCGGTTAATGTCGCAGGCCTTACGTAAGTTGACCGGCTCAATCAGTAAATCGCGCACTACAGTAATTTTTATCAATCAGTTAAGAGAAAAGATCGGAGTTATGTTTGGTTCGCCTGAGACAACTCCCGGAGGACGCGCGCTTAAGTTCTATTCATCAGTAAGGTTGGATGTGCGCAGGATCGCTTACTTAAAAGAAGGGGATAAGGTCATTGGTAACCATGTCAGGGTAAGGGTGGTTAAAAATAAAGTCGCTCCACCGTTTCGTGAGGCGGAGTTTGATATTATGCATAACGAGGGGATTGCCAAAACCGGCGCAGTGATTGATGCCTCAGTAAGTTTAGGGGTGATTGCTAAGGCCGGGACCTGGCTTTCGTTTGAAGATAAAAAGTTAGGCCAGGGGCGGGATGCGGCGATAAAGTTCTTAAAAGAAAATCCAAGATTACAGGAAGATATTGAAAAGGAAGCGCGTAAGCAGTTTGACCTCGCCAAATAATCCAGAGGGGCATGGTCTGGCTTCCAATAGCCAAAGCCATAGGCCTCAAGGCCAAAGCCCGGAAAAAGCCAGGGAATACGCTTTCCTGCTGCTTAAATTCCGTCTGCGCAGCGAGAAGGAATTGTTGCAAAGATTAAAGCAGAAGGGGTTCTCCGAAGAGCTATGCCGGGATACGGTAAATTTCTTAAAAGATAGAGAATTTATTAATGACCGCGTTTTTGCCAGAGGCTGGGTTGCCAGCCGGCTTAAGCGGCCATTTGGTTTAAGAAGAATAAAACAAGAGTTAGTCCAGAAAGGCCTGGATAGAGAGGTTATTGAGGATACTTTTTCTCGGGCAAGAGAGGGTTATGACGAGAGTAGTATAATCAAGATGTTGGCGGAGAAAAGATTTTCTAAGTTAAAAGGCGTGGAGCCGCTTAAAGCGAGGCAGCGGGTATATGCGTATTTGATGCGCAGAGGATTCTCGCCAGATTTGATTAGCTCTGTAGTGAATAAGTAACAACGAGTTTAATAATATTTGTTTTGTAAACTATAGGAATATAAAGAAATACGTAAAGTGTCTACAGATATGAATGCGGATAATTTGAGAGAAAAGTTCTTAATGTTTTTTAAGGACAAGAAACACAAGATTGTCGAGAGTGATTCTTTGGTCCCCAAGGATGACCCTACGGTGTTGTTTACTCCTGCAGGGATGAATCAGTTTAAAAAAGAATTTATGGGGTTTGATTCGGGGTTTAAGCGCGCCGCTACTTCTCAACGTTGCCTGCGTACGGATGATTTGGATAAGGTAGGCAAAACCAGTGCGCACCATACTTTCTTTGAAATGCTAGGAAATTTTTCCTTTGGCGATTATTTTAAGGCTGATGCGATTGCCTGGGCCTGGGAGTTTTTAACTAAGGAATTACGCATAGACCAGGATAAGCTTTGGGTTTCAGTCTATCAGGATGATGACGAAGCTTATAATATCTGGAAAGATAAAATAGGCATACCTGAAAAAAAGATTGTAAAATTGGGGGATAAAGATAATTTTTGGCCCGCAGAGGCTAAGGCAAAAGGGCCTAATGGGCCATGCGGCCCCTGTTCAGAGATCTTCTATGATTTTGGGCCTGGCGTAGGATGCGGGGAAAAGATTTGCGACCCATCTTGCAGCTGCGGAAGATTTGTGGAAATATGGAACCTGGTGTTTACCCAGTTTAACCGTAAAGATGATGGTTCGCTGGCGCCGCTGCCGAATAAGAATATTGATACTGGTATGGGCCTTGAGAGGCTGGCTGCGGTTATGCAGTGTAAGCAGAATAATTTTGAGACGGAATTATTCCAACCGATAATAAAAGAGATAATCCGGGGCCTGCTCCCGCAGGGGCCTGCTCCCGAAAATAAGCTTCTTTATGCGATTAGCGACCATTTAAGGGCAGTAGTTTTCTCAATATACGATGGTATTTCTCCGTCAAATGAAGGCCGCGGGTATATAGTCAGGAAGATTATCCGTAAGAGCGTAATGCATTTAAGGAGCCTAGGGATTACCAAGCCGTTTTTAAATAAACTGGTCGGACAGCTTGCACAAATTATGCAGCAGCCTTATCCGGATTTAAAGGATAGGCAGGAAGATATCGCGCAGGTTATTTTGAATGAAGAGGTTAATTTTATTAATACTTTAAAGTTAAGCAGTACTTTGGTGGATAGTGAAATTGAAAAAATAAAAACAGAATTAGATGGTGATCCAAAAGTAGAAGGTTTTACTATTGCCAGCGCACCTACTTCTAGCGCAATAGGTATTGCTGCTTTCAGATTATACGATACCAATGGTATTCCTTTAGAGATAACCAAGGATGAATTAGAAAAAAGGCATATTAAAGTTGGGGATAATTGTGATATAGCCTTTCAGGAAGAGCTTGAGAAACAGAAGAATCTTTCTAAATCATCCAGCAGGATGAAGGGCGATGTTTTTGACGCTAAAGGGTTAGGTTTAAAATTGAATGAGACAAAGTTTCTTGGATATAAAGAGAATTCCTGCCAAGCCAATATTCTGGCTATCTTGAAAGACGGTAAAGAAATAAATGAGGCCTTAGCCGTAGATGGCTTAGAAATAGTTTTAGATCAGACTCCGTTTTATGCGGAATCCGGCGGTCAGGTTGGGGATACCGGCAAACTGATAAGCGGTGATAATGTTTTTGAGGTCAGCGGCACCCGGAAAGCAGGCAATGTTTTTTTACATATTGGCAAGGTTAGTTCTGGCGCCTTTAAAAAAGGCGATAAGGCGATAGTGCAGATAAATGTTGAGCGTAGATTAAATATTGCCAGAAACCATACCGCTACGCACATACTGCAGGCAGCGCTGCGGCAAGTCCTGGGAAACCACGTTCAGCAACAAGGATCATTAGTTGCTGAGGATAGATTCCGTTTTGATTTTACGCATTTTAAAGGCCTATCCAAAGAAGAGATTGCCAGGGTTGAAGAGGTGGCGAATAGCTGGGTTGTTAAAAATCAGGCGGTAAGCTGTAAAGAGATGGCTTTTAAAGAGGCAAAGAAAGCAGGGGCATTAGCTTTCTTTGAGGAAAAATATGGCGAGAGCGTGCGCGTGGTTTCTATCGGAGAGATTTCTAAAGAATTGTGCGGAGGAACGCATCTTGACAATATTGGCGAAATCGGCCTTATAAAAATAACCAGCGAAAGTTCAGTGGCCAGCGGGATCAGGAGGATTGAAGGCGTCACCGGTAGTTTCGCAGAACAGTTTATTAAAGATGAACAAGGCAAGGCTGTTGAAGAATCTAAAAAGAAAAATAAACTAAAGAAGTTAAAAGAGCAGGAGAAAAAGCGCGGTTTAGAGATAAATAATCGCCTGCCAGATGTAGCGGCGAGGCTTATAGATGATAAAGCAGAGATTAATGGCGTTAATGTTATCTCTTCGCTTGAGGCGGGTTTTGACATGAATGCCTTACGGCTTTTAGCAGATAAGGTGAAAAAGGGTCTGAAGCAAGCTGTGATTGCTTTGGGTTCGCAGGATGATGAACAGAAAAAAGCGTATTTGGTTATCGCGGTTACACAGGATTTATTATCCAGAGGTTTAGATGCGAGTGTATTAATCCGCCAGATCGCTCCGGTTATCGGAGGTTCAGGCGGAGGCAGGCAGGATTTTGCCCAGGCCGGAGGGACATTACCTGAAAATTTTACATTGGCATTTGAGCAATTAAGAGTTATAATTAAAAGTTCCATATAGCGGGTAATTAGAATACAACGGGTAGAATGTAGGTAAATACAAAAAAGATGAAGATAGTTAAGGCGGCGAGCAAAAAAATAGATAAGATTTATAACCGTGGTTTAACGCGGCAGATCCGTGTTGAGGAAAAGGTCAGGAAGATTATTGATGATGTGCGCCTTTTTGGTGATGAGGCGCTGATTAAATACACCAAGAAGTTTGATAAGGTAAAAATGCTTCCGAGGCAGTTAAAGGTCTCGGAGATTGAAATCAGCGGTGCCTACGCAAATATCAGCCCGAATTTTGTCAGTTCCCTTAAGGTAGTTATAGAGAATGTAAATCGTTTTTATCGCAAGCAGCTGCGTAAATCCTGGAGGATAAAGGATATTGAGGGCGCAGTTTTAGGCGAAAATTATACGCCCCTGGAAAAAGCGGGTATTTATATTCCCGCTGGGACCGCGCCGCTTGTTTCAACTGTTTATATGACGGTTTTGCCGGCAAAACTGGCAGGAGTAAAAAAGATTGTCCTGGTAAGCCCGCCGGACAAAAATGGCTATATTAACCCGCACATCTTAGTTATTGCCGACCTTTTAAAGGTTGATGAGATTTATCGTGTTGGCGGGGCGCAGGGAATTGCGGCCTTGGCGTATGGGACCAAGACTATCCCCAGAGTGGATAAGATTGTCGGGCCGGGTAATATTTATGTAAGCGAGGCAAAGCGGCAGGTTTTTGGTTTGGTTGATATCGATATGATTGCCGGGCCAACAGAACTGGTGATTATTGCCAATCGTTTTAGTGACCCGAAATTTATTGTTGCTGACCTGCGCGCCCAGGCAGAACACGCCAAAGGCCTGGCGATATTAATTACAAATTCCAAGGCGCTGGCCAAGGAAGTAAAATCTCAGTTGGATGGCGATAACGGGTATATTATTTTAACCAAGAATTTAGAACAAGCCTGCGAGATTGCTAATAAGATTGCGCCTGAGCATTTGGAGATTCTGGTGCAAAATCCTAATGGTTTGGTTAAAAACATAAAGAATGCCGGGGCAATATTTTTAGGGCCTTATAGCCCTGCTGCCGTTGGAGATTATGTTGCCGGTCCAAGCCATGTCTTACCGACAAGCGGCACAGCCAGATTTTTCTCCGGTTTAAGTGTGTGTGATTTTATGAAGAGTAGCCATATTATCAGTTATTCTAAAAAGGCACTGGAGAAAATGCGCGAGCCGTTGGAGAAGATTGCCGGTATTGAAGGGCTGCAAAAGCATGTGGAATCGGTAAAATCCAGATTTTAAGCGGGTCCTGTCGCAGGCTAGTCGTACACCGCGGCTAAAATTTAACCTGCGCCACCTTCCCCTTAATAACTATTGCCATTTACATAGAAAGAGAGAGAGAATGAAGAAGAGAAGCGCTGAAGTAAAAAGAAAAACTAAAGAGACAGAGATTACCGTTAAATTGTTAATTGGTGGCCAGGGTAAAGGAAAGATTGATACCGGTATAGGGATATTGGACCACATGTTGGAATTGTTTAGCTTTCATGGTTTATTTGACCTGGATATCCGGGCCAAAGGCGATCTTAAGGTAGATATTCATCACACCAATGAAGATATCGGTATTGTTTTGGGGGATGCTTTTAAGAAGGCACTGGGGGATAAAAAGGGGATTAAGAGGTTTGGTTCTATCGCTGTTCCTATGGAGGACGTAGTTGCTAATGTGGTTGTGGATATAAGCGGAAGGGGATTTTTTAACGGGATAAAATTTACTGTTCCAAAAGATGCAGCTTTTCAAAAAGATGAAGGCTATTCCTTTGAATACGCCAATCATTTCTTTGAGGCATTTGCCAAAAGGCTGGGGATGAATCTGGGTATAAATATCTCAAGCTTAAATCCCGACCTGCATACTAATTTAGAGCCTATTTTTAAGGGATTAGGTATTGCTTTGGATCAAGCCACTCAAATTGACCCTCGAAGAAAAGGCATTCCTTCTACCAAAGGTGTTATTGACTAATGAAGATAGCGATTATTGATTATGGCATGGGCAATATCCATAGCGTGTCCAAGGCAATTGAACTTTGCGGTGCAAAGCCGATAATAACAAATAAAAAAAGCCAGTTGAGTTCCTGCGAAAAAATAGTCTTGCCGGGAGTAGGCGCTTTTGATGATGCAGTAACGGAGTTGGAAAAGCTGAAGTTGATCCCTGTTATTAAAGAGCAGGTTAAAAATAAGAAACCGTTCCTGGGTATTTGTTTAGGCATGCAGCTTTTATTTGAGACTAGCCAGGAGGCGAAAAGCAAGGCGGGTTTAGGGATATTGAAAGGCCAGGTAATTAAATTTAGCGCTAAACTTGGGCAAAAAGTTCCGCATATGGGCTGGAATAATCTAGAGGATATTTCGGCCGGTTGTTCTTTGTTGAACGGAATAACGGCAAGGGCGCAGGTTTATTTTTGCCACTCTTATTATCCTGAGCCTGTTGACAAAGATGTTGTTGCGGCAAGTTGTAATTATGGGGTGAAGTTTGCTTGCGCCCTGGCTAAGGAAAATATTTACGGGGTGCAGTTCCATCCGGAAAAAAGTCAGGCAATAGGCTTAAAGATAATCAGGAATTTTGTGGAGTTATGTTAATCATACCGGCGATAGATTTAAGAGGCGGCAAGGTAGTCAGGCTTTTTCAGGGCAGGTTTGACCGGGAGAAGATTTATTCGGCTGACCCGGTTAAGGTGGCTAAACATTGGGCTAAGCAGGGAGCGCAATTCCTGCACATTGTGGATTTAGATGGGGCCTCAAGCGGAAAGCCCAAGAATTTAGAGGCATTAAAGAGGATATTGAGCGAGGTTGGCGTACCTATTGAATTTGGCGGCGGGGTAAGGGGCATGGAAACAATCTCTGATCTGCTTAATCTGGGGGTGCAAAGGGTTGTTTTGGGGACGCGGGCAGCCGATGATCCGCAATTTCTGAAAAAGGCATTTAAAAAGTTTGGGCAAAAGATTATCGTGAGCATTGACGCTAAAGATTCTAAAGTTTTGACGCGAGGATGGAATAGTCCAACTTCTAAAATAGTATTGGATTTTGCCAAAGAATTAAAGGGTATAGGATTCAGGCAGGTGATCTATACTGATATTTCCAGGGATGGCGCTTTGGCTGGGCCGAATATCCTGGGAATTAAGGATTTGATTCGTAAGGCCGGATTGGATGTTATTGCCTCCGGCGGGGTGTCGGGATTAAAAGATCTGATTAAGCTCAAGAGTTTGCAGAAAAAAGGCGTATCAGGGGTGATTGTAGGTAAGGCTTTGTATGAGGGTAAATTTACCCTTGCTGAGGCCTTAAAGTTAAGCTAGGTATTTGGCGTTGATCAGCACCCAACGCTGGTAAGTATTGCGCTGGTGCGTGTTTCTAAACAAGGAGGAAGTATGGAGAGAAGAATACTGTTGTTGGTGGCGGCAGGGGCTTTTATTTTTTCTTTAAGTGGATGCGCAAGTAGCAGGAATAAAGATTTAGAAATCCAGGGTTTAAGAAATCAGGTTACTGCGCTTGAATCACAGGCGCCTGTTAAGGCTGATGAGGCAAGCAGCATGGAACAGGTTTCAGCTGTATCTACGGAGAGTTTAGACAAAAGTGGAGAGGCCAAAGAGCGCCCGAGCGCAAGGCAAATTCAAGCTGCTTTAAAGAATGCCGGTTATTATCAGGGGATTATTGATGGCAAGATCGGCAGACAGAGCCGTCAGGCAATAAAGGATTTCCAGAAAGCAAATAATCTTTCAGTGGACGGGAAGGTGGGCAAAAAGACCTGGATAGCTTTAAGAGAGTATTTACAGAAAAAAGTTAAATAATAAATATAGGGTAGGTAGCAGTTAGTAGGTAGAATTTACTGATTTTCTATGCTGAGTAAACGTATTATTCCTTGTTTAGATATTAAAGCAGGCCGTGTGGTAAAGGGCGTAAAATTCCTGGGGCTTCGTGATGCCGGGGATCCGGTTAGCGTGGCTAAGGAATATGATGCCCAGGGTGCGGATGAGCTGGTTTTTCTGGATATTACTGCCAGTATTGAAAATAGAAAAACCCTGGTGGCTTTGGTTGAAAAGATCGCCAGTAATATTTTTATGCCGTTTACGGTTGGCGGAGGAATAAGCGAGATTGACGATATTCGAAACATTCTTAACGCCGGAGCGGAGAAGGTTTCTCTTAATACTCAAGCAGTGAAATTCCCGGAGTTAATCAGCAGCGCCGCGAAAAGATTCGGCAGCCAGTGTGTCGTGGTAGCTATTGATGCAAAGAGGCAGGGTGAATTCTGGGAGGTGTTTATTAACGGCGGCAGGACTCCTACGGGTATCGATGTTGAGGTTTGGGCAGAAAAAGCCGCCCGGCTTGGCGCAGGCGAAATACTTTTGACCAGTATGGATTGCGACGGGACAAACGACGGTTATGACATTAAGTTGACCAAGGCGATTACCTCCAAGGTGAATATCCCGGTGATTGCTTCCGGAGGCGCGGGAAAATTAGAAGATTTCTATAATGTTTTTATGCAGGCAGAGGCGGATGCTGCTTTGGCCGCTTCGCTTTTTCATTATGGTAAGTTATCCGTAAAACAGATAAAGGAGTATTTAAATCAAAGAGGGGTAATGGTAAGATTATGAAAAAGACATCATTTAATCTAGGAAACTTGAAGTTTGATAAAAACGGGTTGATACCGGCAATAATCCAGGATTATAAAAATAATCAGGTGTTAATGATCGCTTATATGAACAAGGAGTCGCTGCGCAGGACTTTGAAATTGGGTAAAACCTGTTTTTGGTCGCGTTCAAGAAAAGAGTATTGGGTCAAGGGGTTAACCAGCGGGCATTTCCAATTTATTAAATCTATTGCTTATGATTGCGATATGGATGCGCTTTTAATTAAGGTGCGCCAGGTGGGCAAGGCATGCCATACGGGAAACAGGTCATGTTTTTACAGGAGGTTAAATTAGTATTCATGTTTAAACCAGATTTAAAAGAATTCCTAAAATTAAGCAAAAAGGGCAATGTTATCCCGGTTTATCTGGAGGTCAACGCGGATCTGGATACTCCGGTTTCCGCTTTTTTGAAGATTAAGCAGGGGGATTATTCTTTTCTTTTGGAATCAGTGGAAGGCCAGGAAAAGATTGCCAGGTATTCTTTTCTGGGGACTAATCCCAGCCTTATTTTTAAAAGCAAGGGCAGGCAGATTGAGATTATTGATGTTGCTAAGAAAAAGAACAGGAGTTTTACCATTGAAGGAACCCCTTTTGATGAGATTAGGAAAATAATGCGGGATTTCCGTAGCGTAGAATTAGCTGGTTTGCCGCGTTTTTACGGCGGCCTGGTAGGGTATATCGGATATGATACAGTGAGGTTTTTCGAAAAGATCCCTGATAAAAATAAGGATGCTTTGAAAATTCCTGATACGCTTTTTATTTTAACAGATACAATCTTAATCTTCGACCGGCTCAATCATACCTTAAAGATTGTAAGCAATGTTATCATACCCAAACAATCAGGAGTTTTAAAGAAAAAAGAACTTTATCAACAGGCCATCAAAAAGATCGGATCTATTTACAGTGATTTTAACCGGTTTATTATCCAGCCTAAGGATTCCTTGGGGCGCGCTGGCAAGTTATCCATCAGCAGTAACCTCAGAAGGCCGGAATTTGTCGATATGGTCAAGAAGGCCAAAGAATATATAAGGAAGGGTGATGTTATTCAGGTAGTTTTATCGCAAAGGTTCAAGGTGAAAACGCAGAAGGACCATTTTGAAATATACCGGGCCCTGCGTAGCCTTAATCCATCTCCCTACATGTATTATTTAAAGTTGAAAGATTTTTCTATCGTTGGATCAAGCCCTGAGATGCTCGTGCGTTGCGAGAATGGCCTGGTGCAAACCCGCCCTATCGCCGGGACGCGCAGGCGCGGCAGAAATAATCAGGAGGACGCACGTTTAGAGAAAGAACTCCTGGCTGATGAAAAGGAAAAGGCAGAACATCTAATGTTGGTAGATTTAGGCAGGAATGATTTGGGGCGTATAAGCAAGCTGGGTAAGGTGAAGGTTGATGATTTTATGCGCGTAGAAAAATACTCCCATGTAATGCATCTGGTCAGTGGGGTTAGCGCAGTACTTGACAAAAAAAGGTTTGATATCTATGATGTGTTGAAAGCCGCTTTTCCGGCAGGTACAGTCTCAGGGAGTCCTAAGATCAGGGCTATGGAGATTATTGATGAGCTGGAGAATTTGAGGCGTTCTTTATATGCCGGATCAATAGGTTATTTTAGTTTCTCGCATAATATGGATACTTGCATTGCCATCCGTACGATTTTGCTCAAGGATGGTTTTGCTTATGTGCAGGCTGGCGCCGGGCTTGTCGCTGACTCAGTGCCGGAAAAGGAATATCAGGAATCAGTGAATAAAGCCAGGGCTATGATGGAAGCAATTAGAGGTTAAGAAAGGAGTAAGTAGATGGCAGTACATATTCGTTTAAGGAGGATCGGTAAAAACCCTAAAGGCAAACCGCATTTTCGCATTAGTGTTTTTGACGAACGTAAAGGCCGGGACAGCCGGATAATTGAAGAGCTGGGTTATTATAAGCCGGCAACCGGCTTAGCGGTGATTAAGAAAGAACGCCTTGCCGCCTGGGTAAAGAATGGCGCGCAATTATCGGTTACCGTAAAAAGTTTATTAAAGAAGGATAAATAAAAGGAGCTTAATATGCCACAACAAAGTGCAGCTAGTCCGTTAATCCAGCTTTTTCCGTTAGTTCTGATCTTCGTTATTTTTTACTTTTTATTGATCCGCCCGCAAAAACAAAAAGAAAAAGAGCACCAGAAAATGCTGGCAGGGATCAATAAAAATGACGAGATTGTTACTTCAGGCGGAATACACGGCACGGTCGTTAATGTAAAAGAGAAGACTTTAACTTTACGCATTGATGATAATGTGAAGATGGAGATTGAAAAAAACAGCGTTGCCTATATTAAGAATCTGAAGGGCGCTTAAAAACAGGAGTTCTAAGTTATGGAAAGAAAACTGATCTATAAAATATTGCTTATCCTGGGGGTTGTGGGGTTGTTTTCTTATTATGCCTTTCCTTTGGATAAACGTATTAATCTTGGGCTTGATTTACAAGGCGGGATGCATCTTTTGCTTAAGGTTGATACCAGCCACCTTGAAGGCCAGGCCAAGCTTGATGCTTGTGACCGGGCAGTAGAGGTAATCCGCAACCGCATAGATGAGTTTGGTGTCAGGGAAACTTCCATTCAGAAACAGGGTGAGGATGAGATTGTTGTGCAATTACCCGGGGTTACTGATCGTGAGCGCGCCATTGATATTATTGGTAAAACCGCGATGCTCGAGTTTAAGATTGTTTCTGACGATCCGATTAAGCTTAAAGATGCCCTGGCAGGAACGATTCCGGATGGGTATGAATTAAAGTATACCCTGGATGAGAATATGCCGCTTTTGGTTGAGAAAAAAGCGGCGTTGGTAGGCGATATGCTGACAAATGCGGAAGTTCGTTTTGATCAAAGCCAATTTAATGAGCCCATTGTTTCTTTGAAATTTAATGCCGCAGGGGCTAAAAAGTTTGCTGAAGTAACCGCAGCTAATGTCGGTAGAAGCTTGGCAATAGTCTTGGATGGCAAGGTGCAGTCGGCTCCCCGGATAAGAGAGGCGATCCCCTCGGGGGAAGCAGTGATTACCGGCAGGTTTGACGCGGAAGCTGCGCAAGACCTGGCGTTGATCTTAAGGGTGGGTGCTTTACCCGCTCCTATGCATATTGAAGAAGAACGGACTGTTGGGCCATTGTTGGGCCAGGATTCTATTAACAAGGGAGTTAAAGCTTGTTTGATTGGCTGTGCGCTGGTTTTTATTTTTATGCTAGGTTATTATCTTATAGCCGGGTTTATAAGCGATATCGCGCTTTTATTAAACCTTATAATAATCCTCGGGGGCTTAGGTTTGCTGCCAGCACTGTTTCCGGGGGTCTCGGCTACTTTGACCTTGCCCGGTATTGCTGGTATCGCATTATCCCTTGGGATGGCCGTAGATGCCAATGTTTTGATTAATGAGCGCATCAGGGAGGAATTGGCGTTGGGCAGGAATCTGCGCACTGCTATAGGCAATGGTTATTCGCGCGCTTTTAGCGCTATATTTGATTCTAACCTGACTACTTTAATTGCAGCATTTCTATTATTTCAGTTTGGTACAGGGCCAATACGCGGTTTTGCGGTTACCTTAACTATAGGTTTACTGGCAAGTATGTTTACAGCTATCGTGGTTACCCGCGTGATATTTGAGATATTGCTTAATTTAGGATGGATCAAGAGCTTGCCGATGCTTAAGCTCATCGGGGAAACTAAGCTGGATTTTATCAGCAAAAGGAAAATATTTTATGCGTTGTCTATTATTTTAATTGCGGCAGGGGCCTTTTCGTATATTAAGAAAGGGCCGGCGGTATATGGTATTGATTTTGCCGGCGGGCAATTACAGGAGTACAGTTTTAAGAATGTACCTTCTATAGATAGGGTTAGGGAGGTACTTAAAGATATAAACCTGTCGGATGCTGCTATCCAGCAGTTTAAAGACAATCCAAGGGTGGTTTTAATCAGGACGACTGAAGATAAGAATCAAATTCTTACTAATAAGTTAAAAGAGGTTTTTCCCGATGAGGATATTCAGATTTTAAGGATTGAGCGCGTGGGGCCGGTTGCCGGGAAGAACCTAAAGAAAAAGGCTATCCTCGCATTGTTCTGGTCTTTGGTGGGGATACTGATTTATGTAAGCTTCAGGTTTAAACACATTAACTTTGCCTTTGCGGGTGTAATTGCGCTTTTGCATGACGTTCTGGTATCCATGGGATTTTTAGTAATTACTAACCGCCAGATCGATCTTTTAAGCGTAACTGCCTTTTTGACTATTGCAGGCTTTTCTATTAATGATACCATTGTTATTTATGACCGGGTGCGTGAAAATACCCGTCTTTACCGAAAGCTTTCCTTAAGAGAGTTAATCAATTTAAGCGTGAACCAGACCCTTAGCCGGACCCTGCTTACTTCCGGGGTGACGCTTTTGGTAGTAGTTGCGTTTTTGTTTTATGGGGGAGAGGTTTTAAGTAATTTTGCCTTTGCTTTATTTGTGGGTTTTATTGCTGGAACATATTCTACGGTCTTTATCGCCTCTCCTTTAGTGCTTGCCTGGAGCCGCAAGGGAGCTAAATAAACGGGGAAGTGAAAAGGATGAGGGGCGTTTCAATCACAGGGACGTTTCTATTTTTCTAAATTAAAAAATAGGAATGTCCCTTAATTTCTAAGATTATGTTTAAATCTCTAAAACTGTATGTTAATCAAATTATTGATCCGGAAGAGCTTGCTAAGGTCCTAGTTGACTTTGGTTATAAAAGACAGGAACAGGTTTCCGGCGAAGGTGATTTCAGCCGCCGTGGAGGGATTATTGATATATTCCCGGTTTCTTTTGAATTGCCCATCCGTATCGATATGGATAATGATAAGGCGATTTCTATTAAAACATTTAATCCTGAAAGCGGCCAGGCGCTTTGGCAGCATAATATTGTTATTATTCTTCCCTATAAGTCTTCGGCTGCCAGAACTGCCGTATTTAATGAAGAGTTTCCTTTAAAAAACTTTGTAGATTTAAATGTCGGTGATTTTGTTGTGCATAATCAGCATGGCATTGGAAAATTCCTGGGCATGCAGAAGGTCCAACTGAAGGGGGTTTCCAAGGATCATCTGGTAATTGAGTATGATCGTAATGAGAGACTTTTTGTTCCGGTTGATTCCATGCATTTGGTGCAGAAGTATATTGCTTTCCATACACGCAAGCCGAAGCTTTACCGCCTGGGAAATAAGGAATGGCAGAGGGTTAAGGAGCGTACGCGTAAAGGTATCGCCAAGCTTGCCTGGGAATTATTAGGTTTACAGGCGATGCGTCTTGCGGGGGAAGGATTTAAGTTTTCCAGGGATACGGATTGGCAGGTTGATTTTGAGAAAACATTTCCATATCAGGAGACTCCTGATCAAGCCAGGGCGATGGCCGAGGTTAAGCGGGATATGGAGTCGGTTAAACCTATGGACAGGTTGCTTTGCGGCGATGTGGGGTATGGAAAGACCGAGGTGGCTATGCGTGCGGCTTTTAAGGCAGTGATGGATAATAAACAGGTCGCTTATCTTGTGCCAACCACTATTCTAGCTGAACAGCATTATAAGAATTTTATTCTACGGCTGAAGAACTTTCCGGTAAAAGTAGAAATGCTTTCACGTTTTAAGACTGCCGCGGAACAAGATGAAATTATTAAGGGTTTACGTAGCGGAAGCGTGGATATTGTTATCGGTACGCACAGGCTGCTTTCGCCTGACGTTAGTTTCAAGAACTTAGGCCTGGTTATTGTTGATGAAGAGCAGCGCTTTGGTGTTAAGGCCAAGGAACAGTTAAAGAAAATTAAAACTTCTATAGATGTTTTGGTCTTAACTGCTACGCCAATACCCCGTACTTTGTATATGAGCCTTATGGGGGCAAAAGATTTTTCCGTGATTAATACTCCACCTCAAAATAGGTTGCCTATTAAGACGGTTGTGGTAGAATATGACTCAGACTTAATAGCCCAGGCAATTAAGTCTGAGCTTGATCGAGGCGGACAGGTTTTCTTTTTGCATAACCGTATCCTTGATTTGGAGAAAGTCAGGGATAAGATTGTCAGGAGCCTGGGCAGTAACGCACGTATATCAATAGCCCATGGTCAGATGCCGGCAAAGCAATTGGAACAGGTGATGTCGGATTTTATAAATGGCAATATTGATGTTTTAGTTTCTACGATGATTATTGAATCCGGGATTGATATTCCGAATGCTAATACAATTATTATTAATAATGCGCATTGTTTCGGACTAGCGGACCTGCATCAGCTGCGTGGCAGGGTGGGTAGGTTTAACCGTTCGGCATATGCTTATTTTATGATTGGACGTAAAGAGTTGATAGATACGGTTGCAAGAAAGAGGCTGCAGGCAATAGAAGAGCATAGCGATCTAGGTTCAGGTTTTAATATCGCCATGGAAGATCTTGAGATACGGGGTGCAGGAAATCTGCTTGGCCAGGAGCAACACGGTTTTATTGTAGCTGTTGGTTTTGACCTGTATTGCCGCTTATTAAAAGAAGCAATCGTTAATTTTAAAAAGGCAGGTGTTTTTAATGATGCGCATAATTAGTTTTGTTATGTTGGTATTTTTATTTCTTTGCCCCGCCTGTCGTCTTTACGCGCAGGACAAGATGGTGGCGGTGGTAAATAATGAAATTATTACACAAAAAGATCTCAATGATTTCTTAAACTTTATACGCATGCAGTATGCCCGCGAGTTGAGCGGAAAGGCCCTTGAAGAAAAGGTGAATTCTTCTAAACAGGACCTGTTGCAGCGTTTGATCGAGGACAGGATTATGCTCCAGGAGGCAAAAAATGAGAAGATAACTATTGAGCCAGCCAGGATAAAAGCAAAAATTAATGAAATCAAAAAGCGTTATGCATTAGAATCTGATTTTGAGCATGATCTTGCTAAGCAGGGGCTGGTGCAGGCAGATTTAGAAAATAAAATTCGCGAGCAGATGCTTACCTTTAACGTTGTGGAGCAGAATGTGCGCAGCAAGGTAAGGATCCGTCCTGAGGAGGTCACTGATTTTTATAATCAGAATAAGCGCAAGTTTTTAAAGCCGGAAGAACGGCTCCTAACAGTTATAGTTTTACAGGATGAAAGTACTGCAAAATCCTTAAGTTACTATTTGCGTCTGGGAGAGAAGCCGGAAGACCTAGCTAGTAAGTATGCCTTTACAGTTGATACTCTTTCTGTTTCTCAGGGGCAGGATTTGCGTAAAGAAATTGAAGAGACGGTATTTAAATTAGGTATATCTGAGGTGTCTGATCCGGTAAAGATTAATGGGCAATATTATATATTTAGATTAGATGATATTATTGGGAGTCGGCAGTTAGACCTTGCTCAATCTCAGGATAAGATCCATGCATATTTATTTGATAAAAAGGTACAAGAAAGGCTAGCGAAGTGGTTAGATGAACTCAAGAAGCAATCCTATATTAAAATCCTCAACAATTAGGATAGGCCTTACAATAGGAGATCCCGCCGGTATTGGTCCGGCTATTGCTTTAAAGGCGCTTGAGTTATTAAAAGGTAAAGTTAATTTTACGGTAATCGGCGACAGTTTTGTATTGTCCGAGGCAGCTAAGACTTTATGCATCAAGCCTGTGTTTTCGAATCTTATAGATTTACATAATGTAAAGAAAGACGGTTTTGTTTTTGGCAGGGTTAATTCTTTAAACGGTAAAGCCTCTTTGGAGTATCTTGATAAAGCAGCAGAGTTGCTAAAGAATAGACAGCTTGATTGCTTAGTTACCTGTCCGATTTCGAAAGAAGCGATTAACCTGGCAGGGTCTAAATTCCCCGGACACACAGAGTATTTGGCAGATAAATTTAATTGCAAAGGTTTAACAATGGTGCTTATTAACAGCAAGTTTAGATTTAGTTTGGTCACCAGGCATATACCGCTTAAAGATGTTTGTAGGCAGATTACCCGTAATAGTTTGGAAAATAACATTTTGAATACAGTTAAAGGCTTAAAGTGTTTATTTTTAATACGCAAACCTAGGATTGTTGTCTGTGGAGTTAACCCCCATGCTTCTGATAATGGAATAATCGGCACAGAGGAGTTGAGAATAATTAAACCGGCAATCGCGGCCTTAAGAAAAAAGTGCAGGGAAGCGGTTATAACGGGGCCGCTTTCTGCGGATGTAGCAATATCAGAGTCCGCTAAGGGGAATTTTGATTGCGTTATTGTTTTGTATCATGATCAGGCGCTTATCCCTCTGAAATTGACAGATTTTGACAGCGGCATAAACCTTACTTTCGGATTGCCTTTTGTGCGGACTTCGCCTTTACATGGCACTGCCTTTGATTTGGCCACAAAACCTACCCTGGCTAATCCTAATTCTCTTATTGCAGCCGTAAAACTTGCCATAACATGTACCTTAAACCTAAAAAAAGCTTAGGCCAGAATTTTCTTGTTGATAAGAATATCCAGAGAAAAATAGTTTCTGCCTGCGCTTTATCTAAGGAAGACATTATTTTAGAGATTGGCGCCGGAATGGGGGATTTAACAGAACAGTTAGCGGTAGCTGCAAAGAGAGTTTATACTTTAGAGATTGACCGCCGCCTCTTTCCGGTACTTGAACAAAGATTACGCGAGCATACTAATTGCCAATTACTGAAAGAAAGCATATTAAAGTTTGATATTGATAAATTCTTGGAAGAGGATCTGATAAAGCAAAAAATAAAAGTGGTTGGCAACATACCTTATTATATATCCAGTCCGATTATCGAACACCTCGTTGAATATCGCGCTAATATAGATACGGTTTTTATGACTGTGCAAAAAGAATTCGGGCGCAGGGTTAATGCAGTTGCAGGGTCGAAAGAATACGGGTCATTCAGTTGTTTTGTGCAGTATTATGCCCAAAGCAAGATTATTTTTGAAATTAAAAAAGGGAGTTTTAGCCCCCGCCCAAAAGTAGATTCTTGTTTATTAAGTTTGAAGTTTAGACAGGAAGCGCCTGTTAAGGTTAAAGACGAGGGGCTATTTTTTAAATTAATACGCAGTGCTTTTAATCAAAGGAGAAAGACCTTAAGAAACAGTTTAGCAGATTTTATAACCTTAGGTTCACTTGAGCCATTTCTTGATAGAGAGGGGCTTGACAGGAATGTCCGACCGGAGGATCTTACTCTGGATAAATTCGCCCGCCTGAGTAATTCAATAGATTCCGCTAAGGATTTAGAGGTGCTTAAAAAAAATCAAAAAAGGTCTTGACAAACAATCCATATTAGTATAAACTCTTTTTTTACGTAAATATCTATTATAACATCACTTTAGTTTGGTAGTATTATAATCTCAAAGAGAGAATTGAATAATTTCTTGGCGTGTGGTTTTTTTTTGTTTAAAAGCTTATTCGACGGAGCGAATCCATTTCTGCTGGAGTAGCTCAGTTGGTAGAGCACGTCCTTGGTAAGGACGGGGTCACGAGTCCGATTCTCGTCTCCAGCTTTCGTAGTTAACGAATACCGGCGCAATACCTTATAAGCGCGGGGTATAAAGAATAAATATAAATATGCGTGAAACAATCACTTTAGAATGTACGGTTTGCAAAAATCGGAATTATACGACGAGTAAAAATAAAAAGTTGCATCAAGATAGGCTTGAGCTTAGTAAGTTCTGCAATTCCTGTCATAAACATACCCCGCATAAGGAAATTAAATAAGCGTTTAACTTACGAGCACGAAAGTGTGAGTAAGTTAATACGCGAATTTATCCCGACGAATGCGTAAAAATTTCTTTAAATTTTTACGCGGGTTATGAGTCGGGATGGGAATTAGAAAGATTCAATCTTAGGGGCGTCGGTTAATGGCAAACCAACGGTCTCCAAAACCGTGACTGCAGGTTCAAGTCCTGCCGCTCCTGTGGTTTTGAAAAAAGAGCGGCTTGAGGAGAAAACGCAGTCCCGTTTCCAAGGTATATTAATCCGGGAGAACGGGGCAAGTCCTGCCGCTCCTGTAGTTACAGGTTGGGGAAAAAGTTATTAAAATGAATATTTTAGCAAAACCGGTAAATTTTTTAAAAGAAGTAAGGACTGAATTAAGCAAGGTTTCATGGTCAACCAGAAAAGAACTTTTGGCTTCTACGATTTTAGTAATTACTGTTACAGGGATAATGACAATTTTCATAGGGATAGTAGATCTGGGCTTATCCAGATTTCTAAGTGTGATTTTTAAATGAAGAAATGGTATGTTGTCCACACCCAGACCGGGATAGAAGAAAAGGTTAAGACCTCTCTGGATAAAAAGATTGCCTCAAGCGGTCTGAATGAATTAATTTCCAGTGTGGTTATTCCTACTGAGCAGGTTTCTGAAGTGCGTTCAGGAAAAAAGAAGATTACCCAGCGAAAATTCTTCCCTGGGTATTTGTTAGTAGAGATGGATTTGAGTGAAGAGACGTATTTATTTATCAAGAATTCTCCGGGAGTTACGGGCTTTATAGGATTAGGCAGGAAACCTGTGCCCCTTCCTCAGGAAGAAGTGGATAGTATCCTTAAGCGTACCAAGGAAACTGCCGCTAAGCCCTCACCTAAAATAGTCTTTGAGAAAGGTGAGCAGGTGCGAGTTAATGAAGGGCCATTCTTGAATTTTAATGGGGTAATTGAAGAAGTTTATCCTGAAAAAGGCAAGGTTAAAGTAAGTGTTTCTATATTTGGGCGCTCTACTCCGGTGGAGTTAGAGTACTGGCAGGTGGAGAGGGTATAAATATGGCAAAGGCAATTAAAGCTCAAATTAAATTACATGTTCCTGCAGCGCAGGCAAATCCTGCTCCTCCGGTAGGCCCGGCCTTAGGGCAGCATGGCGTAAATATTATGCAGTTTTGTAAGCAGTTTAATGACCAGACTAAGGGCAGGGATGGCCTGATCCTGCCGGTAGTTATCAGCGTTTATGAAGATAGGACCTTTACCTTTATTATAAAGAGCCCGCCTTCATCCATTTTGTTGAAAAGGGCGGCAAATTTAGCCAAGGCCTCTGGTATCAGCGGAAAGGAAACTATAGGTAAAGTAACTAAAAAACAAGTTGAGGAGATTGCCAAGCTTAAACTTTCGGATTTAAATACCGCTAGCATGGAACAGGCGATTAAGATTATTGAAGGTACCGCGCGCAGCATGGGCATAGCGGTTGAAGGATAAACATGAAAACATCCAGCAAAAGATATAAAGAATCGGTTAAGCAGGTTGAGCAGGACAAGCTTTATCAGTTAAAGGAAGCAATTATTTTATTAAAAAAGCTGCCTAAACCAAAGTTTGACGGCTCAGTTGACCTGCATTTTAATTTGAGCGTAGATACTAAGAAGAGTGATCAAATGGTGCGCGGGACAGTTGTGCTTCCTCACGGAACCGGCAAGAAAGTGCGCGTGGCGGTGTTTTGTAAAGGTGAACATGAACGCCAGGCCAGGGAAGCAAAGGCAGATTATGTGGGGGGTACGGAATTAATTGATAAGGTTGGTGCTGGATTTCTTGATTTTGATTGCGCTATAGCCACTCCTGAAATGATGAAAGATTTGAGTAAACTAGGAAAAGTATTGGGCCCGCGTGGTTTGATGCCCAGCCCTAAAACCGGAACAGTTACCAATGATATAACAAAAGCTATAGAAGATGTAAGAAAAGGCAAGGTTGAATTCCGTGTTGACAAGCAGGGCGGGATGCATTTATCTGTGGGAAAGATATCCTTTACTGAAGAACAGCTAAATGATAATGCTTCTAAGGTTATAGAGGCAGTAAATGAATCCAGGCCTGCTTCTGTAAAAGGTAAGTTTGTGAAAAGTCTAGGCATTGCTACTTCTATGAATCCGGGATTACGGATTGCCTGCTAAGTAAGTAATGCGCAAAGTGAGCTTATAATATGAAAAAAATCGGATTGTTGGTAAAAGAAACATCTGAAAATCGCATAAAGAACAGCTTTAAATCTTCCAGGGGGTTGATTGTTGTAAAATACTCTGGAGTAGCCAGCCCTGATATGAGCGGATTAAGAAAGACGCTTAAGGCAACCGGTTCAGATCTTTTTGTAGTCAAGAACAGCGTAGCCAGAAGGGCAATGAAAGAGTTAGGGCTAAATGACCTGATTAAGTCTATTGAATCCCCCTGCGGGTTGATATTCTTTAAGGATGAGCCAGTAGATACTTCTAAGATTTTATGCGCCTTTCGTAAAGATCATGAAAAACTTATATTAGAAGGCGGCCTTCTGGAGGAGAAGCTATTAACTTCAAAAGACATAGAAATCATGAGCAAGCTTCCATCTAAGGATGTCCTAAGGGCTCAAGTGGTCTGCGCTTTGAACGGTCCGATTGTCAAGGTAGTTGTTGTATTGAATCAAACTTTAAAGAAATTTGTTTATTGCATAGATCAAATCAGGCAGAAGAAACAGTAATTAATACTAATAAATAGAAAAGCTAAAAAGGGAGGAATAAATGGCAACTGAAAAATTGGAAGAATTAATTAAGTCTATAGAGACGATGAGCGTCCTGGAACTCGCTGACTTAGTTAAGGCTTTGGAAGAAAAATTCGGCGTAAGCGCGAATATGCCGATGGCCGCAGCTCCTGCTGCAGGCGGCGCAGCTCCTGCTGCAGCAGCAGAGGAGAAAAGCGTATTTACCGTAATGCTGGTTAATGCCGGTGCAAATAAGATTGCGGTAATCAAAGAAGTTCGTACCATTACTAACTTGGGTTTAAAAGAAGCCAAGGATTTAGTAGATGCTGCTCCTAAGGCAATCAAGGAAGGCGCTACTAAAGATGAAGCTGCTGAAATCAAAAAGAAACTGGAAGCAGCTGGCGCTACCGTAGAACTAAAGTAAATAAGAGTAAATATAAGTAAGTTTAAGTAAACCTAAGTAATCAAAACAGGCTGAATTTAGCCATAAGGGATTATGAATAAACGTAAAAGCTTTGCTAAAATAAAAGAAGTTTACGATTTGCCTAATCTATTGGATGTACAGCTTGATACTTATCGTGAATTTCTGCAGATGGATGTACCGGTAGATGAAAAAAAGAATCAAGGGCTTCAGGAGGTTTTTGGAGAGATCTTTCCAATCGAGAGCCCCGATCGTTCTGTGAAATTAGATTTTATCAGTTATTCTTTAGGTAAGCCTAAGTACACAATAAGCGAATCCAAAAATCGCTCATTGACTTATGCCTCTCCTTTAAAGGTAAAATTCCGTTTAACTACTCCTCGTGAAACAAAAGAGCAGGATGCCTATTTTGGCGAGATACCTTTAATGACTGAGACGGGTACTTTTATTATAAATGGCGACGAGCGTGTGGTAGTCAGCCAATTACAGCGTTCTCCGGGTGTGTCTTTTGAAGAGGAGTTACATCCAACAGGTAAGAAGATTTTTTACGGCCGCGTTATCCCTTACCGCGGAGCATGGTTAGAATTTAAATATGATCTTACGGAGACAATTACCGCTTATGTTGACCGCCGCAGGAATTTTCCCGCAACACAAATCTTGAGGATACTTGGTTTTTCCGAAGACAGCCAGATTTTTGCCGCTTTTGGCAAAGAGCACCCGGAAATTATCAATACCTTAAAAAAAGATTACACTAAGAATAAAGAAGAGGCATATCTTGATTTTTATCGCAAGATGAGGCCTACTGAGCCGGTTACCAAAGAGGCTGCGGAAGGCTTGTTCTATAGATTATTTTTTGATCCTGCCAGATATGATTTAGAGCGTGCGGGTCGATTTATCTTGAACCGTAAATTGGATATGGATGTATCTTTAGAAAAAAGGATACTTGATTCTGATACTGTAATTAAGGTAATCGAATATCTGATTAAGTTAAATGCCGGCACAGGAAAAATTGATGATATCGATCATTTAGGAAACCGCCGGGTAAAAAGCGTCGGCGAGTTAGTGCAAAATCAGGTGCGTATTGGGCTTTCCAGGGTTGAGCGTTCAATCAAGGAGAGATTGAGTATTTTAGGCGAGTTTGATAATTTAAATGTGCATTATCTGATTAACTCTAAGCTTTTAAGCAACCAGATCCGTGATTTTTTCGGCCGCAGCCAGTTATCCCAGTTTATGGATCAGATTAATCCACTGGCAGAGATGACCCATAAGCGCCGCTTGAGCGCTTTAGGGCCAGGGGGCCTGTCACGCGAAAGGGCAGGTTTTGAAGTAAGGGATATCCATCCTTCACATTATGGGAGGGTTTGCCCAATTGAAACTCCTGAAGGCCCGAATATCGGCCTGATTGCTTCTTTAAGTTGTTTTGCGCGTATTAATGCTTTAGGTTTGATCGAAACCCCGTACCGTAAAGTTGAAGACGGCCGCGTAACTAAGAAATTCGAATATTTGACTGCAGATATCGAAGAGGATAAGATTATTGCTCAGGCTGATGTTGCCTTAGACAGCGAGGGAAGATTTATAGATAAGTTTGTCACCTGCCGGTATAGAGAGGATTTCCCGAAAGTTTTAGCAAAAGATGTCCAGTATATGGATGTTTCCGCTAAGCAGTTGGTTTCTGTTGCCGCGGCATTAATTCCTTTTCTAGAGCATGATGATGCTAACCGCGCGCTTATGGGGTCAAACATGCAAAGACAGGCAGTGCCTTTAATGATAACCGAATCCCCTTTGGTAGGTACCGACATGGAAGCAAAGGTAGCTCAGGATTCCGGCACAGTGGTTATTTCTCAGGATGCAGGGAAGGTAACTAGTGTTGATTCTTTATCAATTACAGTTGGCAAGAAGATTTATCATTTGAAGAAATTCCTGCGCACTAACGCAGATACCTCAATAAATCAAAGGCCATTGGTAAAATTAGGTGACCGGGTAGAGCCGGGCCAGGCAATTGCCGATGGCATTGCCACTAAAGAAGGCGAGTTGGCTTTAGGTAAGAATGTCTTGGTAGCTTTTATGCCTTGGAGAGGTTATAATTTTGAAGACGCTATCCTTATCAGCGAGAAATTAATCAAAGAGGATACTTTTACCTCCATACATATTGAAGAATTTGAGATCGAGGCTGCTGAAACCAGGCTAGGCAATGAAGAGATTACCCGCGATATCCCTAATGTAAGCGAAGAAGCTCTAAGGAATTTGGATGAAGACGGGATTATACGCGTTGGTGCCGAGGTTAGCGCAGGAGATATCTTGGTTGGTAAAATCACCCCTAAGACTGATTCTGAGCCCAGCCCCGAAGAAAGATTGTTGCGTGCGATTTTCGGAGAAAAGGCCGGGGATGTTCGTGATACCTCTTTAGTTGTCCCTCCTGGTGTTGAGGGGGTAGTTATCGATGTACATGTTTTTCAACGTAAGGATCGCGGCCGTAAGACAAAAGAAGAAAAAACCAAAGAGTTAGCTAAGATCCGCGAACTCAAAGCTTATTATAAACAGGAGATTGAGTTTTTGCAGATTGAAAAAACTGTGCGTTTAGCACAGGTTTTAGGTATAGATAAAAAGAAGGTGGAGAAGTTTGATTTTAGTGATAATGATGAAGCAAAGATTTTAGCTGCTTCTTTTGATGAGCAGATGCAGGAGTTGTTGGCCGAGGAAGAACAAGAGATTGAAAAGGTGCGCCGGGGAGATGAATTGCCCACGGGTATCTTAAAGAGGGTTGTGGTTTATATCGCTACAAAACGGAAGCTTTCCGAAGGGGATAAACTCGCTGGCCGCCATGGTAATAAGGGTGTGGTTGCCAGGATCATTCCTGAAGAAAATATGCCTTATATGCCTGATGGCACGCCGGTAGACGTAGTTTTAAACCCGCTAGGCGTACCTTCACGTATGAATGTAGGACAGATTCTGGAGTGTCATTTAGGTTGGGCGGTAAAGGCCTTGGGTTTAAATGTGAGCTGCCCGATATTTGATAGTGCTAAAGAAAGTGAGATTAAGGAATTATTAAAAAAGGCAGGTCTTCCTGAAGACGGCAAGATCACACTTTATGACGGTTATAGCGGTGAACCTTTTGACCAGAAAGTAACTGTCGGGTATATGTATATTCTGAAATTAATCCATTTAGTTGACGAAAAGATACATGCCCGTTCTATCGGTCCGTATTCCTTGGTTACCCAGCAGCCATTAGGCGGTAAAGCACAATTCGGCGGACAGAGGTTAGGTGAAATGGAAGTTTGGGCCTTAGAAGCATACGGGGCGGCATTTACCTTACAGGAAATGCTTACTGTCAAGAGCGACGACGTGAGCGGAAGAACGCGCATTTATGAGGCAATAGTTAAGGGTGAGCAGCGTTTAACCCATGGAACCCCAGAATCATTTAATGTTTTAATCAAAGAATTACAAGGCTTATGCCTTGATATCAAGACAGAAAAGGCAAAATAATGGAAGAAATCGTCTCATTCGATAGTATCTCAATTAAGATCGCCAGTTCCCAGGTAATTAAACTTTGGTCTAAAGGCGAGGTTAGAAAAGCGGAAACTATTAATTACCGAACGCTCAAACCGGAAAAAGACGGCTTGTTTTGCGAAAAGATTTTTGGCCCGGTGCGCGATTGGGAATGTAACTGTGGTAAATATAAGGGTATAAAATTCAAAGGGATTACCTGTGATCGTTGCGGTGTGACCGTCGATCGCTCCTCCGTCCGGCGCGAACGCATGGGGCATATTGATTTAGCTACGCCGGTTACGCATATCTGGTTCTTTAAAGCCGTACCCAGCCGCATGAGCGCATTATTGGATATCGGATTAAGGGATTTAGAGAGGATTATTTATTATGAGGAATATGTTGTTGTTGATCCCGGCACTACTCCTTTAAAGAAAAAAGAGTTGCTCAGCGATGAGCAGTATCAGGAAGCATTGGATAAATATGGGGCAAATTTCAAGGCCAAGATCGGCGCTGAAGCGATAGTTGAACTTTTAAAAGAATTAGATTTGGATGCTGTCTGCCGTAAGTTCAGGAAGGACTTAGAGAAATCAAAGGATGTTTTAAGTAACCGTAAAGCGATTAAAAGTCTAAAGATTGTTGAAGATTTTAAGAAAAGCGGCAATAAGCCGGAATGGATGATTTTAAGTATCCTGCCGGTAATCCCTCCGGATTTACGTCCGTTAGTCCCGCTTGAAGGCGGAAGGTTTGCCACAAGCGACCTGAATGATTTATATCGCAGGGTAATTAATCGCAATAACCGTCTTAGAAAGTTAATGGAGTTAAGCGCTCCTGAGATTATTATACGTAATGAAAAACGCATGTTACAGGAAGCTGTTGATGCGCTTTTAGATAATGGCCGTCATGGCAAGCCTGTAAATGGGGCCAATAACCGTCCATTAAAATCACTTTCCGATATGCTGAAAGGAAAACAGGGTAGGTTCAGGCAGAATCTTCTTGGTAAGCGCGTAGATTATTCGGGGCGTTCGGTTATTGTCGTTGGCCCTGAGTTAAAACTGCATGAATGCGGTCTTCCTAAGCAAATGGCCCTGGAATTATTTGAGCCCTTTATTATCAAGAAATTAAGAGAAAAAGGTTTTGTGCATACTATTAAAGGCGCCCGCCGTATGGTTGAGCGCGGCAAGATTGAAGTTTGGGATATCCTGGATGAAGTAATCAAGGACCATCCGGTTATGCTTAACCGTGCGCCTACCTTGCACCGTTTAGGTATCCAGGCATTCCAGCCGTTATTAATCGAAGGTAAATCAATAAAGATACACCCGTTAGTCTGTACTGCTTTTAACGCGGACTTTGACGGGGACCAGATGGCCGTGCATGTACCTTTATCTTTAGAGTCTCAACTAGAGACCAAAGTACTTATTATGGCCATAAATAATATATTTTCTCCGGCTGATGGCCGTCCGGTGATCTCTCCAACCCAGGATATTATCCTGGGTGTTTCATATCTTAGCAAGGAGAAGCCAGGTGCATTTGGGGAAGGGAAAGTGTTTTCCAATGCCGATGAGGTCTTGGTGGCTTATGATGATAAAGCTGTTGAATTGCACGCCAAGATCAAGGTCCGCATTAATTCTTTATATGATTTTGACCAGAAGAAATTGATTGATGGAAAACAACTGCTTGCTACTACTGTCGGACGAGTGATGTTTAACCAGGTTCTTCCTGCTGAGTTCGGGTTTGTTAACCGGGAATTGAACAAGGGCAGAGTTAGCGATATAGTAGTCAGCTGTTATAAAAGGTTCGGGCATACCGTAACCATTAAATTGCTAGATGATATTAAACGCTTAGGTTTTGAAATGGGCACCTTAGGCGGTATTTCTATTGGTATAGATGATATGACTGTGCCATTGGAAAAGCCGGAGGTTCTAAGGGAATCTAAAGAAGAGGTAGTCAGGGTTGAGGATCAATATCGTAAAGGTATAATTACTGACAGCGAGCGTAAATCCAAAGTTATTGACATCTGGACACATACAACGGATAAAATATCAGATTTACTGTTTAAGGGGATGCATGCATTTAATCCTATTTTTATGATGGCAGACTCAGGCGCCCGCGGTTCACGTTTGCAGGTAAGGCAGTTGGCTGGTATGCGTGGCCTTATGGCTAAACCCAGCGGTGAAATCATTGAAAATCCGATTACTGCTAATTTCCGTGAAGGTTTAAATGTTCTAGAATATTTTATTTCCACTCACGGCGCACGTAAGGGGCTGGCCGATACTGCCCTTAAAACCGCTGATGCAGGATACTTAACCCGCAGGCTGGTGGATGTTGCCCAGGAGGTTATTGTTTGTGAAGAGGATTGCGGTACTCTTAATGGTATTACCGTTTCGGCAATTGTTGAAGGCGATGAAGAGGTAGTTAGTCTCAAAGATCGTATTATCGGCAGGGTGGCTTTGGACAATGTGGTTGATATTATTACTGATGAGGTTATTGTTGAACAGGGGCATGAAATTACCGAAGAAAATACCGATCAGATAGAGAAACTAGGGATTGAAAAGATACGCATACGCAGTGTTTTAACATGTGAATCCGGAAGGGGGGTTTGCGCTAAATGTTACGGCCGAAATCTTTCTACCGGCAGGTTAATTGAGCTGGGTGAGGCAATCGGAGTTGTAGCAGCCCAGAGTATTGGCGAGCCCGGTACCCAGCTGACTATGAGAACTTTCCATATAGGAGGCACGGCCTCCAGGACTATTGAACAGTCATTTGTTAAGTCTAAGAATGACGGTATAGTTAAATATCATAATTTAAGGGTCACACTTAAAAATAAAGAGAACGTAGCTTTAAACAGGAATGGCGCTATCAGTATTAATGATGCCCAGGGGCGCGAGCTTGAGCGTTATCCGGTTCCTCAGGGTGCATTTATCACTGTACTTGATGCAGGAGAGGTTAAGAAGGGCGTGGTTTTTGTGCGTTGGGACCCGTATACTTTACCGGTGCTTACTGAAGTTGCAGGTATAGTGCGTTTTGAAGACCTGCGTGAAAATATTACTATGCGTGATGAAGTTAACCCGGTTACAAAGTTAACCGAGCGCGTAGTTGTTGAACATAAACCCGAGTATCATCCACAGGTGGTTATAATTGATGATAAAAAAGAGGTTTTGGGTATTTATCCTATTCCTATCGGCGCGCATATTATTGTTAAGGATGGCGAGCGGGTAGGGGGTGGGGACCTTTTAGCTAAAATTCCGCGTACAGTAGTTAAAACCCGTGATATTACCGGAGGCCTTCCGCGCGTGGCAGAGCTTTTTGAGGCCAGACGTCCTAAGGACCCGGCGGTAATCAGCGAAATAGACGGATTTGTGGAATTTGGCGAAACCAAGAAAAGCCAGCGAGTAATTATTGTTAAATCTGTTACCGGTATGTCCCGCGAGTATATTATTCCCCACGGCAAACATCCGAATGTGTACAAGGGTGATAAAGTTTCTGCCGGCCAGCAGCTTACTGATGGCCCGGTAGTTCTGCAGGATATCTTGAGTGTTTGCGGTGACAAAGTCTTGCAGGAGTACCTGGTCAATGAGGTTCAGGAAGTATATCGTCTGCAGGGTGTGCGTATTAATGATAAGCATATTGAGGTAATTATCCGGCAGATGCTCAAAAAAGTAAGGATTGAAGATCCGGGTGATACGGAATTCTTAGCCACTCAGCAAGTAGATAAGTGGGTGTTTCAGAAGGAAAATACCCGGGTAATCAAAAAAGGCGGAAAGCCTGCCCAGGCAACACCGCTACTTTTGGGTATAACTAAGGCATCGCTTACTACTGAAAGTTTTATTTCTGCAGCCAGTTTTCAGGAGACTACCCGTGTTTTGACTGAAGCGGCAACCAGCGGAAAACGTGATGAATTATTCGGTTTAAAAGAGAATGTTATCGTGGGGCACTTGATTCCTGCAGGTACTGGATTCAGGGCACATCGCGATATTGAAGTAATAAAATCAGGTGCTGAAAAGAGCGCAGAGAAGAAAGAGGAAAAGGAATAATCTATGCCCACAATTGCTCAATTAATCAGGTTTGGTAGAAGTTCCAAGAAAAAAAGAAGCAAATCTCCGGCTTTAAGAAATTGTCCTCAGAGAAGAGGCGTTTGCCTTCAGGTGCGTACGATGACACCTAAGAAGCCTAACTCCGCCTTAAGAAAGATTGCCAGGGTCAGGCTTACTACGGGTATTGAGGTCACTGCTTATATCCCGGGAGAAGGGCATAATCTTCAGGAGCACTCTATCGTTTTAGTCAGGGGTGGCAGGGTTAAAGATCTCCCCGGTGTACGGTATCATATTGTAAGGGGTACGCTGGATGCTTCAGGTGTTAATGCGCGAAGAAGATCGCGTTCAAAATACGGGGCAAAGAAACCAAAGGATAAATAATGAGAAGAAGAAAAGCGCAGGAAAAAAACATTCTAGCAGATCCTAAATTCAACAGTAAAATAGTAGCCAAATTTATTAATATGGTTATGATTGAAGGCAAGAAATCAGTAGCGGAAAAATTGGTTTATAGCGCTTTTGATATTGCCCAGAAGAATTTGAATGAGCAGGATATCCTGAAGGTATTTTATAAGGCATTAGATAATGCCCGGCCGCGCCTGGAAGTAAAACCGCGCAGGGTCGGCGGAGCTACCTATCAGGTGCCCATAGAAGTCAGGCAGGAGCGTGGAACTTCTATCGCTCTTCGCTGGATCAGGGATTTTGCCCAGCATAGAAAAGGTAAACCGATGCAGGAGAAATTGGCGGATGAGATTATTTCTGCTTATAAAGGCGAAGGCTCAGCTATAAAGAAGAGAGATGATACGCATAAGATGGCCGAATCAAATAAGGCATATGCGCATTTCCGCTGGTAAATAAAAATATGAGAAAAATTCCGTTAGAAAAAATCAGGAACATCGGCATAATTGCCCATATCGACGCTGGAAAGACTACGACCAGCGAGCGCATCCTGTTTTATACAGGAAGAAATTATAAAATTGGCGAGGTCCATGATGGAGCCGCGACCATGGATTGGATGGTCCAGGAGCAAGAGAGGGGTATTACTATTACCGCTGCCGCTACTACTTGCACCTGGAAAGATATAACTATCAACTTGATTGATACGCCGGGCCACGTAGATTTTACTATTGAGGTTGAGCGATCATTAAAGGTTTTAGACGGGGCAGTGGTTGTTTTTTGTGGCGTCGGTGGGGTTGAGCCACAATCAGAAACTGTATGGCGGCAAGCCGACCGTTATAATGTTCCACGCATTGCTTTTGTAAACAAAATGGACAGGACCGGCTCGGATTTCTTTGAAGTAATTGATCAGATGTATAAAAGGCTGGGTGCTAATGTGGCGGCAATCCAGATCCCTTTTGGCAAAGAGGCTAACTTTAACGGTATCGTTGATCTGGTTGAGAAAAAGCTTGTTTTATATAAAGATGATTTAGGCAAGGAGATTGAAATAAAAGATGTCCCTGAAGATATGCTTGGCGATTTCGAGAAATACCGTATGATCCTGGTTGAAAAATTAGCTGAAGCGGATGATAAGATTATGGAGGATTACCTGCAGGGCAAGGTTGTGACTAATGAACAGCTAAAGACAACAATTCGTAAAACCGTTATTGCCAATACTTTCGTGCCGGTTCTTTGCGGCACTGCTTTTAAGAATAAGGGTGTACAGTTGGTTTTAGACGCGGTAAAGGATTACCTGCCTTCTCCGATTGATGTTCCAGCAGTCAAAGGAACTAACCCGGATACGGGAGAGTTTGAAGAGGTTGCCGCAGATGATAAAAGCCCGTTTACTGCTCTCTGTTTTAAGGTTGCTACAGATCCTTTTGTCGGTAAAATTTATTTTATAAGAATGTATTCCGGCACCCTTACTGCCGGAACCTATATTTATAATGCCTCCAAAAGAGAAAGGGAGCGCGTTACCAAGATTGTTAAAATGCACGCTAATCACCAAGAGATGATCGATAGTATTTCCACGGGAGATATTGCTGCGGCTGTAGGTTTAAAAGATACCAAGACAGGAGATACGCTTTGCACGGAAAAGAACCCTATCCTTATTGAAGCCATGCGTTTTCCTGAACCGGTTATTCAGCAGGCAATTGAACCTAAATCAAAGGATGCCCAGGAAAAACTGGGTTTGGCCATGCATAAACTGGAGGATGAAGATCCATCATTCCGGGTTACCTATAATCAGGAGACTGGACAGACTCTCATTGCTGGTATGGGGCAATTACACCTGGAAATTATTATCGATAGGATCCTGCGCGAATTTAATGTTGAGGCCCAGGTGGGTGCCCCGCAGGTCGCATATCGGGAGACAATTAGAAAAAGCGTTCCCAGTGTCGGTAAATTTATCTCTCAATCTGGTGGCCGCGGCCAATACGGCCATTGTGTTATTGAGATGAGCCCTCAAGAAGTTCCTGGTACAGGTATTACATTTGAAGATAAAATAAAAAGTGGTTCTATCCCGCGTGAATTTATTCCAGCTGTAAAGCAGGGCGTAATGGGGGCAGCTAAAAACGGAGTTTTAGCCGGCTATCCTGTTACGGATGTAAAGGTAGTTTTAGTCGATGGATCATTCCATGAAGTTGATTCTTCGGAGCTGGCATTTAAAATGGCCGGCTCAATTGCCTTTCAAGACGGGATGAGAAAAGCTCATCCGGTGCTCCTTGAGCCGATTATGGATATTGAGGTAATTGTGCCTGAAGAATTTATGGGTCAGATTATTGGAGATTTAAGCAGCCGCCGCGCAAAAATTATTGCCCTCGGGCAGAGATTAAATTTACGTACTATCCGAGCGAACGTTCCGCTATCTGAAGTTTTTAATTATGCAACTATAACAAGATCCTTGACACAGGGTCGTGCATCGTATACAATGGAACCTTCCTTTTACAGTGAGGTTCCTGCTCATGTAGCGGAGAAAATTGTTTCGGGATCATCGAATACAGGCGCAAGAAAAACTTTTTAAAAAAATAGGAGGGCTAAGCAATGGCTAAAGAAAAATTTGTAAGAAGCAAACCGCATGTAAATATTGGGACCATTGGTCATATTGACCATGGTAAGACCACGCTTACTGCTGCCATTTGTAATGTGTTATCTAAACTTGGTAAAGCCGCACACAGGGATTATGCGGATATCGCTAAAGGCGGAACAGTCAGAGACGATACAAAGGTAGTTACTATCTCGGTTGCCCATGTTGAATATGAGACCGATTCACGCCACTATGCCCATATTGATTGCCCGGGACATGCAGATTACATTAAGAATATGATTACTGGAGCAGCCCAGATGGATGGGGCAATTCTGGTAGTTTCTGCAGCGGATGGCCCCATGCCTCAGACCAGAGAACATATTCTTTTAGCGCGCCAGGTTAATGTGCCGGCTATGGTTGTATTTATGAATAAGTGCGATTTAGTAGATGATAAAGAACTTTTAGACCTGGTAGAAATGGAGATCAGGGAACTTTTAACTAAATACGGGTATCCTGGAGACAAGACTCCGATTATCCGTGGTAGCGCAAATAAGGCTTATGCTGCAGCTGATCCTAATAGCCCGGATGCAAAGCCGATTTTGGATTTAATGAAAGCGGTTGATGAGTTTATTCCTCTTCCTCCCAGAGAATTAGATAAGCCTTTGCTTATGGCCGTTGAGGATGTTTTTAGTATTGAAGGAAGGGGTACTGTAGGGACAGGAAGAATTGAACGTGGCAAGGTAAAGGTTGGAGAAGAGGTTGAAATTATTGGCCTTAGGCCGGAAGCCAAGAAATCGGTAGTTACCGGGATTGAAATGTTCCGTAAACTTCTTGATGAAGGCCATGCTGGTGATAATGTCGGCCTTCTTTTAAGAGGCATAGAAAAGAATGATATTGAACGTGGGATGGTAATTGCTGCACCTAAATCCATTCTACCTCATACAAAATTTAAGGCTCAGGTTTATATCTTGACCAAGGAAGAAGGCGGAAGACATACTCCATTTTTTAAAGGTTATCGTCCGCAGTTTTATTTCCGTACTACTGACGTTACCGGTTCAGCAACTCTTCCTACTGGCATAGAAATGGTTATGCCTGGCGATAATGTAGTTCTGGAGGTAGAATTGATTACTCCGATAGCCATGGAAAAGGAATCGCGTTTTGCCATCCGTGAAGGCGGGCATACCGTGGGTGCAGGTGTAGTTACGGAGATTATTGCATAATCAATGAATACTCAGAAGATTCGTATTAAATTAAAAGCCTATGATCACCGGCTTTTGGATCAGGCAGTAATTGAGATTGTGGATACCGTTAAGCGCACCGGGGCCAAGATTTCCGGCCCCGTACCGCTTCCCACTAAACGTGAGATTTACACGGTACTGCGTTCTCCTCATGTTGACAAGAAATCGCGTGAACAGTTTGATTTATCTACGCATAAGCGCCTTATTGACATCTTTGAACCCACAGCTAAGACCATCGATTCATTAAGGAAGTTAAACTTGCCCGCAGGTGTGGATGTAGAGATCAAGTAGTAAATCAAAAACGGATAAATTGATATGATCGGGTTAATTGGTAAGAAAATTGGGATGACACAGGTTTTTGCGGCGGATAACAGCCAGGTTGGAGTTACTGCAATTCAGGCAGGTCCTTGTCCTGTTTTGATGGTTAAAGATAAGAATATCCAGTTGGGTTTTGATGCAGCAAGGGAAAAAAGCCTGAAGAAACCCCAGGCAGGATTTTTCAAGAAATTGAATATTTTGCCGCGCAAGGTGATTAAAGATCTTTCAAGAGAAGCTAATGTTGAATATAAAGTCGGCGATGAGCTTAAGGTTGATCTTTTCGCAGAAGGTGATTTTGTAGATATCAGTGGGATTTCTCTTGGTAAAGGTTTTGCGGGTGGTATGAAGCGTTGGCATTGGAAGGGCGGGCCAAGGACACATGGGTCAACCTCGCACCGCAGGGTCGGTTCCATCGGTTCTTCTACCACTCCCGGGCGAGTCTTTAGGGGGCATAATATGCCCGGGCATATGGGGGTTGAGAAAGTTACAGTACAAAATCTTAAAGTTATCAGGGTGGATTTAGCAAATAATATTCTTTTGATTGAAGGGGGAGTTCCCGGGCATAAGAATGGTTATTTGGTGATTACTAAGGCCAAGAAAAAGGCCCATAAGAAAGCAGTGCTTAAGAAATAATATGTTTATCTTACCTGTATATAATAGCGAAGGCAAAGAAGTTGATACGGTGAAACTTAATTCCGAGGTTTTTGATGGCAGCCAAAATACGGATTGCCTTCATCAGGCTATCGAAGCTTATAAGACAAATCAGAGAAAGGGCCTGGCTTCGACTAAAACTCGCGGAGAAGTTTCAGGCGGCGGCAAAAAACCATGGAAGCAAAAAGGTACAGGCCGGGCTCGTGTAGGTTCTACGCGATCACCTCTTTGGAGGCATGGTGGCGTAACTTTTGGCCCGCATCCCCGAGATTTTTCTTATGAGCTTCCGCAGAAGATCAAGGCCCTGGCTTTAAAGACTAGTTTAAATACCAGGCTAAAAGAAAACAATTTCCTGGTTTTAGATGAATTCAAGGTTGATGCGCCAAAGACCAAATTGGCGGTAAAGGTATTAACGGATCTTAAATTGTTTTCCTCTAAAATTAAGAAAGAACGAAAGGTATTATTTTTAACCCATAAATTAGATGTTGATTTAAAGAGAGCTTTAAAAAATATCAGTTTTTTAACCGTAGATTTAGCTAAAGATTGCCACGCTTACGAGGTAATGAATAACCAGAAATTACTTATTACCAAGGCCGGCTTAAACGATTTGACTGAGAGGTTGAAGTAATGAGCGCAGGACAGGTAATAATTAAGGCCCTTTTACAGACGGAAAAATCCAGTACGTACCAGCCAACGGGTAAATACCTTTTTTTGGTAGTTAATTCTTCCAATAAGATTCAGATTAAGAAGGCTGTTGAGCAGGCTTATAAAGTAAAGGTAAAAAATGTTAATACATTTGTTTCTCCGGGTAAGCTTAAAAGAGTAAGGCATCAGCTGGGGCGCACTCCAGACACCAAAAAAGCTGTAGTTACCTTAGTGGCCGGACAGAAGATTGAAGTTCAGTAGGTAAAACAAAAAAGAAAGAATATCAATGGGAACAATAAAATTTAAACCGACAACGCCATCAAGAAGGCATATGAGTGGTCCGGATTTTGCCGAGATTACTAAACATAAACCGGAACGTTCATTGCTTTTGCCGCTTAAGAAAACCGGCGGAAGAAATTCTTATGGCCGCATAACTACCAGGCATATAGGCGGCGGGCATAAAAGGATGTTGCGCATTATTGATTTTAAACGCGATATTTATGACCAGCCGGCAAAGGTCTTGGCTATTGAATATGATCCTAACCGTTCAGCCAGAATCGCCTTGGTTGAATACCCCGATAAACAGAAGCGTTATATTATCGCTCCGGTAGGGCTTAATGTGGATGATATGATTATATCCAGCAACCAGAAGGACATGGAGATTAAAGTAGGAAATTGCCTTTTGTTGCGAAATATTCCTTCCGGCACGTTGATCCATAACATTGAATTATTTAAAGGTAAGGGCGGCCAGATTGTACGTGGGGCCGGGACCAGCGCGCAGATTATGGCAAAAGAAGGTGATTTTGCCCATGTTAGGCTCCCTTCCGGGGAAGTAAGATTATTGAGCTTGGATTGCCATGCGACTGTTGGCCAGATTGGCAACATAGAACATGAATCGCTGATTTTAGGCAAGGCGGGAAAGAGCCGCTGGTTGGGCATTAAGCCTTCAGTAAGAGGTGTTGTAATGAATCCTGTTGACCATCCTCACGGCGGAGGCGAAGGTAAATCAGGCCAGGGTAATCCCCATCCGGTTACTCCATGGGGTAAGCCTACTAAAGGCTATAGGACAAGAAACCGGAATAAGTATTCTAACAAGTTTATTATAAAGAGAAGGAAGCCATAATTATGCCGCGCTCATTAAAAAAAGGTCCATATGTTGAGGAGAGTTTATTAAAGAAAGTTGAAAGGCATACTAAGAGCGGGCAGCGTCAGGCAATTAAGACCTGGAGCCGCCGTTCAACTATAATTCCTGATTTTGTGGGTTTAACTTTTGCGGTTTACGACGGTAGAAGGCATAATCCGGTATTTGTCACCGAGAATATGGTCGGGCATAAATTAGGCGAATTCTCTCCCTCAAGAATTTTTAGGAAACATGGCGGTATCAAGGCCAAGAAGGCCCTGGAGAAGACATAAGATGATTTCAAAAGCTGAAGGGAAATTTCTACGGGTTTCACCCAGTAAGGTCAGGCTGGTTATGGATCTTATACGCGGCAAAGACGCTATTGAGGCGCAAAGTATTTTGCTGCATTTAAATAAAAGGGCCAAAGAGTATTTGATAAAGATATTGAGATCTGCGATTGCCAATGCCAAAGTAAAGGGTTTTGGGGCGGATAAATTGTATGTTTCTAAAATTGTTTGTAATCCCGGGCCAATGTGGAAGAGGTTTAAGGCCGCTGCTTTTGGCCGGGCCGCATCAGTAGTAAAACGTACCGCGCATATTAAAATTGAGTTGGATTTAAAACCTGGAGAATAATTTATGGGACATAAGGTAAGTCCTTTGGTATTAAGGATTGGTTTTATAAGACAGTGGCATTCACGCTGGTTTGCTAAGGCTAAAGATTTCCCGTTGTTTATTCAACAGGATTGTAAGATAAGAAAGTTTATCAAGAGTAAGTTTAAGCAGGCAGCGATCTCCAAAATTGTTATTGAAAGGTTGGCAGAGAAAATCAAAATCCGTATATTTTCGGCCCGTCCGGGTATTATTATCGGGCGGCATGGTTCGGATATTGAGCGGTTGCGTTCAGATTTGAATAATCTGGTAAAAAATGAGCTTTCTATAGATATACATGAAGTAAACAACCCTGCCTGGGATGCGCAGTTGGTAGCGGAGAATATTGCCTTGCAGCAGGAGAAAAGGATTGCCTTCCGCCGTGCCGTGAAAAGGGCCATGGAGCAGTCTATTGCTTCCGGGGTAAAAGGGATAAGGGTAAGTTGTTCCGGCCGGCTTAATGGGGCAGAAATGGGCCGTAGGGAAACCTACAAGATTGGCTCAGTCCCTCTGCAGACTTTGCGTGCGGATATTGATTATGGTTTCGCCGAAGCCCTTACTACATATGGTTTAATCGGGGTTAAGGTTTGGATTTATAAAGGAGATGTCCTGGGAAAACAATTCATACAGGAAGAAACAAAGACCGCCGGTCAACAACAGCAGCCTAAAGAGCAGTTTAGGCCTTCACGATAAGTTAGGAGTAGCTAGATATGGTTTTAATGCCCAAGAGGGTTAAATATCGTAAATTACAAAAAGGTCAGAGGCGCGGGATAGCGACTAGCGGAGCAACTCTATCTTTCGGGGAGTTTGGTTTAAAATCATTGGACAATGGCTGGATTAAGAATACACAGATTGAAGCAGTGCGTGTTATCCTTGCCCGCCAGTTGCATAAGGGTGGAAAATTATGGATCAGGATTTTTCCGGATAAATCTATAACCAAGAAGCCGGCGGAAGTCCGCATGGGTAAAGGCAAAGGCGATCTTGACCATTGGGTCTGCGTGGTAAAAAGAGGGCGCATCCTTTTTGAGCTAGGTGGAGTCCCTGAAGAATATGCCAAGGCCTGTTTTCGCCTGGCAGCTTATAAAATACCACTGCGTACTAAATTTATAACCAGGGTGCATAAATAATATGAAAGCAGAAGAGTTAAGGAATTTATCGGAAGGGGAATTGTTGCTGAAAGAGAAGGCCTTGTACGAGGAATTATCTAAGCTGAATATTCAGCGTTATACAGGCAGCGTGGAGAAACCACACAAGTTTGCCCTGATCAAGCAGGATATCGCGCGCATCAGGACAATCTTAAACGAGAAGAAAGATAAATAAGATGGGTAAGCAAAAAGAATTTACCGGGGTGGTAGTCAGCGATAAAATGCAGAAGACGGTAGTAGTAAAGACTATGCATTTGAGCAGGCATACAAAATACTCTAAAACAATCAGGATGCATAATAAGTTTAAGGCGCATGATGAAAAAGGTATTGCCAAGTCCGGTGATATCGTGAGAATCGTTGAAAGCCGCCCTTTGTCAAAAGATAAGCGTTTCATTGTTAAGGAAGTGGTTAAGAAATTCCATGAGGCAAAGATTGCCGCTCCTGAGGAGATTTTATAAATGATTCAATTACGTTCTATTCTGGATGTTGCGGATAATACTGGTGCGCGCAGGGCTTCCATGATTGCTACTTTGGGTAAAAAGGGAAGCTTTAATGCCGAGATCGGAGATGTGATTAATGTTAATATTAAGGAGTCTATCCCCGGCGCAACTGTAAAAAAAGGTGAAAAGGCCAGGGCAGTAATTGTGCGTACCAGGCATGATATAAGAAGAGCGGATGGCTCAATTTTACGTTTTGACCGTAACGCCATAGTAATCATAGATGAAAAAGATAACCCCAGGGGTACGCGCGTATTCGGTCCGGTTGCCCGTGAGTTAAGGGATAGAAACTTTAATAAGATAATTTCTTTAGCGCCAGAGGTAATTTAATGCAGAAAATTAAGAAGAATGATATTGTCCAGATAACTAAGGGTAAGGATAAGGGTAAGCAGGGCAAGGTGATCAATGTTATCGAGAATGGAGGGCGGGCTTTGGTTGAAGGATTAAATCTGGCCAAGAAGCATAAGCGTCAGAGCCGCCAAGACCAAAAGGGAGGCATAGTTTCAATTGAAATGCCGGTTAGCGTTTCTAATTTGATGCTCTTTTGCAAGCATTGCTCTAAACCCAGCCGTGTGGGGGCAATGATATTAAAGGACGGTACAAAATCCAGATTTTGCAAGAGCTGTAAAGGGGCCTTATAAAATGATACCCAGGCTATTAGAAAAATATCGCAATGAAATTGTTCCTAAGCTAATGCAGGATTTTAAGCTTACGAATAAGATGGCTGTTCCTGTAATAGTTAAAGTTGTGGTGAATATGGGGATCGGCGAAGGTACTCAGGATATTAAGATGTTAGAAAAAGCCGTCGATGAATTAGGCAGTATCACCGGCCAGAAACCAATTATCCGCCGGGCAAAAAAAGCCATTGCCAATTTTAAGGTCAGACAGGGGCAGGCTGTTGGCGCAAAGGTCACCTTGAGAAAAGTAATGATGTATGAGTTTATAGACCGCTTGCTCAATATTTCTTTACCGCGTATCCGCGATTTTCGCGGTGTTTCCCGGGATTCTTTTGATAAGGGGAACAATTATACTTTGGGTTTGAGCGAACAGATAATTTTTCCGGAAATTGAATACGATAAGATTACGCGTACACAGGGTATGGATATTACCTTTGTGATTAAGAACGCAAAAAACAAAGATCAAGCAAGGGCGTTGTTGAAATATTTCGGCATGCCCTTTAAGGACAAGGAATAAAAAATAATGGCAAAGAATTCTCAAATTGCAAGATGGAAAAGGCCGGCAAAATTTTCGACCCGCAAATACAACCGTTGTTCAATTTGCGGCAGGAGCAATGGGTATTTAAGAAGGTTTGAGCTTTGCCGGATTTGTTTCAGGGAACTGGCTTGGCAGGGGCTTATCCCGGGTGTGAAGAAAGCGAGTTGGTAGATACAAAATACTTTGTCTTTCTGGCAAAGTATTAATTCGCAGACGGCCTTACGGCCTACGACTTATATCATTTTTGTTGCATAAACCGTCTGCTCATTAAAATTGGGGGTTAAATGTCAAGGACTGATTTAATTGCTGATGTTTTTACGATTATACGTAACGCCATAATTCTTAAGAGGGATGTCGTGGACCTGCCGTCATCCAATAATATAAAGTCAATTATAACTATCCTTAAAGATAATGATTATATCGATAATTTTAAGTTGATTGAAGATAAAAAACAGGGAATAGTCAGGGTGTACCTAAAATACACCGCAGGTAAATCTGCTATCCGTAATTTAAAACGTATTTCTAAGCCTGGTTTAAGGGTTTATGTTCCGGGCAAGAAGGTCCCTTCGGTTTTGCGAGGCAGGGGGCTAGCAATTATTTCTACATCCAAGGGTGTAATTACCGATAAGGCAGCCAGGGAACAAGGCGTAGGCGGCGAAGTTATCGGATATGTTTGGTAAATAGCACCCGGCGTTGACAGTCACCCGACGCCAATATGTATTGCGTCGGTGTGCGCTATGTAGCGCAAGTGGCCGGTGTACTTTCGATAGTAAAGGAAAAATAAATGTCTAGAATCGGGAAAAAACTGGTAGTGATACCTAAAGAAGTAAAAATTGAAGTTAAGGATGGGGTAGTTTTTGTCGAAGGCCCGAAAGGCAAGCTCAGCAGGAAACTATCTGATCGAATCAGCGTGGAAATTAATGACAGCCAGCTTTTTGTCAAGAGGGTATCCGATACAAAAATAGATAAATCTATGCATGGTCTGTTCCGTGCTTTAATCATAAATATGATTAAAGGGGTAACGGAAGGTTATGTTAAAGAGCTTGAGATTAATGGGGTTGGTTTTAAGGCTGCGGTAAGTGGTGATAAATTAAATATGGCCCTGGGATTTTCCCATCCAGTCAATATTGCTATTCCTGCGGGGGTTAAAATCGAAACTCCTAAACCCACGCAAATAGTTATAAAAAGTTCTGATAAAGAATTGATCGGGAAAGTGGCATCTGAAATTCGTGCGATTTATCCCCCTGAGCCCTATAAAGGTAAAGGTGTACGCTATTTAGGAGAGCATGTTAAAAAGAAGGTAGGAAAGGCGCAGGCAACCGGTAAATAAAAATGAGAAAAAAGGAAGAATTAAGGTTAAAGAGACATAAAAGGATTAAAATGAGGATGTCAGGCACTCCGGAGAAACCCCGTCTGGTTGTGCACCGTTCTTTAAAAAACATCTCTGCCCAGGTATTGGATGATACGACGGCTAAAGTTTTGTTTTCCCTGTCTACTAAAGATAAATCGTTAAAGCAGCAATTCAGCTCTGCGGGAAACCTTAAATCATCCGTGCTTTTTGGTGAAATCTTTGCCAAGTCCGCGAAAGAAAAGGGGATTAGTAAGGTAATCTTTGACCGGGCGGGTTACCTTTATCATGGCAGGATCAAGTCTTTTGCCGAAGCATTAAGAAAAGGTGGAATGGAGTTTTAAATTATGCGTGAATTAAATATTGCACAGCAGTCAGATTTAATTGAAAAGGTAATTAGCATAAACCGGGTTACCAAAGTAACCAAGGGGGGTAAAAAGCTGCACTTTAGCGCTTTAGTGGTTGTGGGTGATAGTAAGGGCAGGGTGGGGTTTGCTTTGGATAAAGCCAATGAAGTTGCCGAGGCTATCCGCAAGTCTTTGACTAAAGCCAAGAAGAGCCTTTTTAGGATCCCCATGGAGGGGGCAACTATTCCGCATGGGATAGTTGGCAAGTATGGTGCGGCAAGCGTTATGCTTAAACCTGCTTCTGAAGGTACAGGTGTTATTGCGGCTGGCCCGGTGCGCGCGATTTGTGAGGCAGCCGGGATAAAGGATATACTTACCAAGTGTTTAAAATCAAATAATCCAATTAATGTAATCAAGGCTACGATGCAGGGCTTAAGGAGCCTTAAAGAGTAAATAATAAAATGGAAGATAAAAAATCTAAAAAGAAACAGGTAATTAAGAAACCGGCGGTTAAGAAGGCCAAGGTTAATAACCCGGTTTTAAATAAAGTTGAAGAGAAGAGGCTGCCGCTAAGCCTGGTTGCTTTACACAGTTTGAAACGCCCGTTTGGTTCTCATAAGAAAAGAAAATATTTGGGCCGTGGACCAAAATCTGGTCATGGCAAGACGTCTACGCGTGGTAGCAAGGGGCAGACTTCACGGGCAGGGAGGCATTTTTATTTAGGTTTTGAGGGCGGTCAGTCTCCGCTTATCCGCAAGATGCCCAAGCGTGGGTTTGTGAGTAATTTTAGGAAAACCTATCAGATTGTTAATCTCGAAGATTTAAATAAGATAAAGGAAACTGTAGTTACTCCGCAGCTTTTAAAGATAAATGGTTTAATCCGTGACGAGGGCGTTTTAATTAAGGTATTGGGGAACGGCAGTATTAAGAATGCGCTAACTGTACAGGCACATGCGTTTTCTAAGCGCGCTGCCTCCGAGATTGTCGCTGCCGGCGGAAAAGCGGAAATAATAAATGTTTAACGCGTTAGTTAATGCGTTTAAGATCCCGGATCTAAAAAAGCGCTTGATTATAACAGGCGCGCTTATCGCGATTTACCGTGTAGGTTGTTATATTCCTACACCCGGTATTGATGGGGCGGCACTAGCGGATTTCTTTAACCGTATTTCTAAGACTCAAGGCGGTACGCTCTTTGGCATAATTAATATGTTTTCCGGTGGCGCTATGGAGCGTCTGACTATATTTGCCCTGGGGATAATGCCCTATATCTCCTCGTCTATCATTATGCAGCTCTTGACTGCGGTTATCCCAGCCTTTGAGAAAATGGCTAAAGAGGGTAAAAGCGGATACGAAAAGATCAATCAATTTACCCGCTACGGTACGGTTTTTCTTTCAGTTGTGCAATCATATTTTATTGCCCTATGGTTGGAAAATCCGGCGCGTTTTGAGGGGCTGCAGATTGTTATGCATCCTGGTTGGGGTTTCCGAATACTTACTGTTTTGACTCTTACTACCGGCACGATTTTTATTATGTGGCTGGGAGAACAGATTCAGGAGCGTGGCATAGGAAACGGCATATCCCTGGTTATTACCGCTGGAATTATTTCAAGGATTCCCACTGCGCTTAATCAGTTGTTTGTTTTAATCTCTCCTTTTGCTGCAAGCCGCAGGCAGATTCAGCCGATTACCCTGTTAATTATGGCTTTGTTGCTGGTAGGGGTTGTGTTTGCAGTAATCATGATTACGCAGGGAGTAAGAAAAATCCCAGTGCAATATGCACGGCGTATCGTTGGTCGCAAAATTTACGGGGGGCAGAGTACGTATATACCTCTTAAGGTTGATACCTCCGGGGTTATTGCTATTATTTTTGCGCAGTCAATCATACTTTTTCCGGCAACCTTAGCATCGTTTATTCCTAATCCGGGGTTTCAGCGGCTGGCTCAGGGGTTAATTCGCGGGCAGGTGTTGTATTCAGTAGTATATGCCCTTTTGATAGTTTTCTTCTGTTATTTTTATACCGCTATTGTATTTAATCCTAATGACCTGTCTGAGAATATGAAGAAATATGGAGGGTTTATTCCGGGGATACGTCCGGGAAAGCCTACCGCCGAGTTTCTTGATTATGTTATGACCAGGATTACTTTAGCCGGTGCCAGTTTTATTGCTGTAATTGCAATATTCCCGGATTTTATCATGGCCTGGCTTAAGATACCTTATTTAGTAGCCTCATTCTTCGGTGGCACGGGAATTCTGATTATTGTCGGAGTTATGCTGGACACCTTGAAACAGATTGAATCGCATCTTTTGACGCATCATTACGAAGGTTTTATAAAAAGCGGGCATATTAAAGGGAGAAGATAATGTATCTGGTGCTTTTAGGGCCACCCGGAGCAGGTAAAGGTACACAGGCAAAAAGACTGGCGGAGAAATTAGGCCTGCCGCATATATCTACTGGGGATATTTTAAGGCAGAATGTCAAGGATGGGACTGTTTTAGGTAAAGAGGCAAAGGGGATAATGGAAAAGGGGCTGCTTGTACCGGATGAAATGGTCGCGGCAATGCTCGATGAACGTTTTAATAATCCGGATATAAAAAAAGGTTTTATTCTGGATGGTTATCCTAGGACTTTACCTCAGGCTAAAACCCTGGATGAAATCTTAGCCTGTAAGAAACTTGCGGTAGATTTAGTAGTTTATTTAGATACAAGCGATGAGGTAATTATCAAGCGGCTCACCGGAAGGCTGGTTTGCTCTAAATGCGGAGCGAATTTCCATGTGTTGAATATGCCTCCCAAGAAAGCCGGATTGTGCGATAATTGCCAGGGTTCTTTGTATCAGCGTTCCGATGATAATGAAGTTACGGTGCGTAAGCGCCTTGAAGTTTATAAGAATGAAGTTGCTTCTTTGATAAAGTACTATAACCAGCAGAATAAACTGCACAGTTTGAATGCGGATCTAGATGCGCGCCAGGTGCTGGAACAGATTATTTTGCTATGTGCTAAGTTTAAGTGATTCCTATCAAGTCGGAAAAAGATTTGCAGATGTTAAGGCGCTCCGGCCGGATTCTTTCGGCTGTTATGCGTAAGGTAGAAAAAAGCGTACGGGCAGGGATTACTACCTTGGATATTGACCTCTTGAGTGAAAAGCTAATTCTTAAAGAAAATGCCCTGGCGGCTTTTAAGGGGTATAAAGGTTTTCCTGCAACAGCTTGTGTTTCCGTAAATGAGGAGATTGTACATGGTATCCCCGAGCCGAGGGTAATCTTAGATGGGGATATTGTAAGTATAGATTTAGGTGTAAATTATCAAGGTTATTTCTCAGATATGGCAATTACCCTGCCTATAGGCAGGGTAGATGAAAAGAAAAGAAAACTGATTGAGACAACCAGGAAGGCCTTGGATATAGGAATCAAGCAGGCTCAATCGGGCAATTATTTAAGTGATATTTCTCATAGTATCCAGAGTTTTGTGGAGGGGCAGGGGTTTTCAGTGGTTAGGCAGTTTGTGGGGCACGGCATAGGAACTGCTTTGCATGAAGAACCGGAAATCCCTAATTTCGGAGCCGCGCGCTTAGGGCCGCTTTTAAAAAACGGGATGGTCCTGGCAATTGAGCCGATGGTTAATGCCGGCAGTTGGGAATGTTTTATTGCCAGGAATGGCTGGACAGCGGTAACTAAAGATGGACTGGCCTCAGCGCATTTTGAGCATACGGTAGCAGTTACTGATAAGGGGCCAATTATATTGACAGAGTGATATGCCTAAAGAAGATCTGATTGAGACAGAGGGTAAGATAATTGAGGCATTGCCTAATGCCATGTTTAAGGTGGAGTTGGAAAACGGGCATGTGGTTTTGGCGCATGTTTCAGGTAAGATGCGCATGAATTTTATCAGGATTCTTCCGGGTGACAAAGTTAAATTAGAACTTTCTCCTTATGATTTAAGCCGGGGGAGAATTACTTTTAGGGTGAGATAATAATGAAAGTTAAAGCGTCGATTCGTAAGATTTGTGATAAGTGCAAGATAATAAAAAGAAGAGGGGTAGTGCGTGTGATCTGCGCTACTTCTAAACACAAACAAAGACAGGGTTAATATTTCTTTAAGGAGCTAATATGCCAAGAATTATGGGTATTGATATACCTAAGGAAAAAAGAATTGAGATTGCCCTTACTTATTTTTATGGTATAGGCCGGGCGCTCTCTAATGTTGTGCTTAAGGAGGCCGGGATCAACCCGGATAAACGGGCAAAAGATTTAAGCGAAGAAGAAGTTTCGCGTCTTACCAATATCCTTCAGAAGGGAAGCTTGAGAATTGAAGGTGATCTGCGGAGAGATGTATCCCAGAATATTAAGAGGCTTATGGATATCGGTTCCTGGAGGGGGATGCGCCATAAGAAAGGGCTCCCGGTCAGGGGGCAGCGCACACGCACTAATTCACGCACTAGAAAAGGGAAAAAGAGAGTTAACCTGGCAGTCAAAAAGGTAGAACCGGCGAAAACAGCCAAACCTGCTGGTAAATAAGAGGAGTAAATAGAATATGGCAACAAAAGAGAAGGCTAAAAAGAAAAAGATTGCTAAGGGGATAACTAGCGGTATCGCGCATATCCAGGCAAGTTTTAATAATACCATTATTAGCATAACTGATAAACAGGGCAATGTTATAGCCTGGAGCGCTCCGGGCAATGTTGGTTATAGCGGATCTAAGAAATCAACCCCTTTTGCCGCCCAGGTGGCTGCAACCGATGCTGCTAGGAAGGCTAAAGAGGTAGGTCTTAAAGAGGTTGAAGTTTATGTAAAGGGGCCGGGTTTTGGCAGGGAGTCGGCAATCCGCGCACTTCAGGCCGCAGGCTTGGTGGTAACTTTGATTAAGGATGTAACTCCTATTCCTCATAATGGTTGCCGTCCTAAGAAGAAAAGGAGAGTCTAATTTATGGGTCGCTATACTGGTGCAGTTTGCAGGTTATGCCGTAGACAGGGAGAAAAGTTGTTTTTAAAAGGGACTAAATGTCAGGCTGAAAAATGCCCGGCAAATAAAAGGGCGTATCCTCCTGGGCAGCATGGAGAAGGCCGGAGAAAGAAGCTTTCTAATTACGGCATGCAGCTTAAGGAAAAACAAAAAGTAAAAAGAATTTACGGTGTACTGGAAAAACAGTTTCGTAAATATTTCAAGATTGCCTCAAAGACCAAAGGCGTAACCGGTAAGGTGCTTTTACAACTTTTAGAGCGTAGGCTTGATAATGTAGTCTTCCGTATGGGGCTGGGTATTTCACGTTCGCAGGCGCGTCAGATTGTAAGGCATAACTTGATAGCGGTTAATTCCCGCAGAGTTAATATTCCATCCTATCTAGTGGATAAAGATGACGTGGTTGAAATCAAATCCAAAGACAAGCCCAAGATTAAAATTAAGGATAATTTGGAGCTTTCTAAAGATAGAACTGTTCCTAACTGGCTTGAGTTTTCAGCGGCAGAGATGAAAGGCAAAGTCCTGAGGCTTCCGGAGAAAACCGATATTCAACAGCCGATTCAAGAACAGTTAATCGTTGAGCTGTATTCTAAATAAACATCTTAAGGTATTTGAATTTTTCTGGACAAAAGATAAAGGAGAAGATAAATGGGTATAAAATGGAGAGATTTTCAGTTTCCTAAGAAACTCGAATGCGATGAGTCAACATATACGGATACCTATGGAAAGTTTATGGCTGCCCCCTTTGAGAGAGGCTATGGCGTAACATTAGGCAATTCATTAAGGAGGGTATTGCTTTCTTCGATAGAAGGAAGCGCGGTGAGCGCAGTTAAAATTGCAGGAGTTTCACATGAATTTTCCGCTATCCCGGGAGTCTTAGAGGATGTCCCGGAGATAATCCTGAATATTAAAAGCCTTATTTTAAATTCTCATTCAAAGATCCCGAAGACAATTTACTTAAAGGCCGATAAAAAGGGTGAAGTTAAGGCTAAGGATATTGAAGCGGATGAAACGATTGAAATAATCAACCCTGAGTTGCATATCGCTACTCTTACCAAAGATACAAAGCTTAATATCGAGATGGAGGTTTCCCGCGGCAGAGGATATGTATCGGCAGAGCTGAATAAAAAAGAAGATAAGATAGCCGGTTTCATCCCTGTTGACTCAATATTTACTCCTGTTAAGAAAATCAACTATTTTGTGGAGAATACCCGCGTTGGCCAGCGGACTGATTACGATAAGTTGATTGTTGAGATTTGGACTAACGGCAGTATTAATCCCAAGGATGCCTTGCTTTATGCCTCCAATATTTTACAAAGGCATTTGGATATATTTGTTAATTTCGGACAGCTCCCTGAAGATATCGCAGAAGAAGAACCGGAGATGACTAAAGAGGAAGCGGTTTTATATGAAAAATTAAGGCTGCCTATTTCCGAACTTGAACTTTCAGTCAGGAGTTCTAACTGTTTAAGGGAGGCAGGGATTAAAATTATTGCCGATCTGGTCAAGAAAAGCGAAGAAGAGATGCTCAACTTTAAGAACTTTGGCAAGAAATCCCTTACCGAAATACAGGAATTGCTTATGGGTATGGGGGTAACTTTGGGGATGCAGATTGATCCTAAGAAAATAAAGAAGGGTTAAATAAAATGAGACATGCAAAGAAAAGACTGCAGCTGAGCCGTTTCACTAGTTGGCATAAAGCAACAATAAAAAGCCTGGCAAGAAATGTTATTATTAATCAAAGCATTAAGACTACTTTGGCCAGGGCCAAGGCCAGCCGGCAGATGATTGAGAAACTTATATCATTAGCTAAAGAGAATACGCTTTTTGCCCGCAGGCAGGCGCAAAAAGTTTTAGGAGAGCATAAATTGGTAAGTCTTCTTTTTAATGAAATCGGTCCGCGTTTTTCCAAACGTAGCAGTGGTTTCACCAGGATTATCGGATTGGGCAAGCGCAGGGGGGATGATGCCGAAATGGTCATCTTTGAACTTACTGAAATAAAGAAAAGGGCTGCTAAAAAACCTAAGCTTGCTAAGGAGTCCAAGCCCCAACCAACCCAGCCTGCAGATGAAACAGTTGAAGAAAAACCTGTTAAGGCGGAAACTGAAAAAGAAAAAAAACAGGAACCAGCGGTCAAAGAAAATCCGGCTAAGGACAAAAAACCGCAGAAGAAATTTATTGGAGGCATAAGAAATATATTTAGGAAGAAAAGCGATTCTTTGTAAGTAATGAAAAACTTCTATGAAGATAGATACAAGGCTTGCGGAGCGTTTAAAAAAGATAAATCCTTCTTCAACTCTGGCGATAACATCTAAAGCTAAAAAGCTTAAAAGTGAAGGAAAGGATATAGTTACTTTTGCCGCCGGTGAGCCTGATTTTGACACACCTGATTTTATCAAAAACGCGGCAGTTGAGGCTTTAAAGTCAGGATTTACCAAATATACCCCCACCACAGGCATTCCTGAGCTAAAAAAAATAATTTGCCAGAAATTTAAAAGAGAAAATTCACTGGCGTATGCGCCCGACCAGGTTATCGTTTCCAATGGGGCTAAGCATAGTATTTATAATGCCCTTATGGTGTTGTTGAATAAGGATGATGAGGTACTTATTCCTCTGCCTTACTGGGTGAGTTACCCTGAAATGGTTAATCTTTGCGAGGCTACACCGCGTTTTATTAAAACGACCGCCGCTAATAATTTCAAAATTACCGTAGCCGATCTTAAGAGATGTATTACCCCAAAAACTAAGGTATTGATTATTAACAGCCCGTCAAACCCGGCCGGAGCAGTTTATGGCCGTTTTGAGCTTGAAGAAATTGCCAAAATCTGTGTGAGCAAGAATATTTTTGTGATCAGTGATGAGATATATGAAAAGATTATTTTTGATGGCGTAAAACACGAATCAATCGCCAGTTTCAATAAAGATATCTATGATTTGACGATTACAGTTAATGGTTTGTCCAAAAGTTATTCTATGACCGGTTGGCGTATTGGTTATCTTGCCGCCCCCAGCGATGTAGCCAATGCCATTTCCAATCTGCAGGATCATTCAACATCTAACCCGAACTCTATAGCCCAGAAAGCAGCCGTAGCAGCATTATCCGCTCCTGAAGATTTTACGCTTAATTTATGCCAGGAGTTTCAGAGGAGAAGGGACTATTTGGCGGGGCGTTTAAGCGAGATTGGGAAATTGAGTTTTACTTTGCCGCAGGGGGCTTTTTATATGTTTTGTGATATATCAAAAACAGGCCTTAATTCCATGGATTTTGCCAGGCGCCTGCTTGATGAAGAATATGTAAGCGTTATTCCGGGAGCAAGCTTTGGTATGGATGATTGCATAAGGATAAGCTTTGCTACAAGCATGGATGAGTTAAAGAAAGGCATGGACAGGATAGGCGGGTGGGTAGAGAAATTATGAGACCTCAGACCATAGCTGAGAAGATTTTAAGCAGGCATTCAGGAAAGAATTTAGCTGCAGGTGATTTTGCAGTATGTAAAGTTGATTTTGCTTTCGGCCAGGATGGCACCTCTTCGATAATAATTGACCGGATTAAAGAATTAGGGGTTAAGGATTTTAAAACTAAGTTTTGTATGGTAATTGACCATAGCGCGCCAAGCCCAAGCGAAGGGGTTTCCCGTGTGCATAAGAAAATGCGCGATTTCTCCAATAGTTTTAAAACCAGGATATTTGATATTGGATGTGGGGTTTGCCACCAGGTTATCCCTGAATCGGGGAATGTCCTGCCGGGTTATCTGGTTTTAGGAGCGGATTCACATACCTGTACTTATGGAGCTTTAGGCGCATTTTCTACCGGGGTTGGTTCTACTGACTTAGCTATAGCTCTTGCTACCGGGAGGAATTGGTTTAAGGTACCTGAGACCATAAAGATTGTAATTAAGGGCAAGCTGGCAAAAGGTGTTTTTGCCAAAGATGTAATTTTGTATATAATCGGAAAATTAAAAAGCGATGGGGCAACCTATAAAACAGTTGAATTTTCCGGGCCTGTAATTGATAATATGGGTATGGATGGCCGTTTTACCATCTGCAATATGCTGGTGGAGTTGGGGGCAAAAGCAGGATTTATGCCTGTAGATAAGAAAACTCTTGTCTGGCTGAGGTCTAGAATTGGTAAGGACAAGCATTTTGAACAAATCTCTGCTGATAAGGGCGCATCTTATGAAAGCGTTTATGAATTTGATATTTCCAGGCTTAAACCTATGGTTTCTATGCCGCATAGCGTAGATAATGTTTCTGAGGCGCATGTTTTGAAAAAGGTGAAGATTGGAGAAGCTTTTTTAGGCACTTGTACTAATGGGCGGATAGATGATTTTAAGGCAGCGGCAAAAGTTTTAAATGGGCGAAAAGTTTGCCCGCAGGTAAAATTTATTATTGCCCCGAGTTCGCGCGAAGTTTATCTGGAGGCTTTAAGGCTGGGATTAATCGATATATTTATTAAGGCCGGCGCTGCTATTGTAGCGCCAGGCTGCGGGCCTTGCGTAGGCACGCATAACGGTGTGCCTTCCGATGGGGAAGCGGTTATTTCAACTGCCAACCGTAATTTTAAAGGCAGGATGGGTAATCCTACGGCATTTATATATTTGGCTTCTCCGGCTACGGTTGCCGCTTCAGCGCTTAAGGGTTATATAAGCGATCCAAGGGGTTACTTCTAATTAAATATTAAGGAGGGATTATGGAGATTCGTGATTTGCTTTTGATGTGTATTGAGAAAGGCGCCTCGGACTTACATGTTACGGAAAATGAACCTCCAATCTTGCGCATTGATGGCAGGTTAACGCGTACCTCACTGGAAAAGTTAAATAAACAGGAATTAAAGAAGATGGTTTACGGTGTGCTTTCTAATTCACAGAAAGAGATTTTTGAGCGTGAATTAGAATTGGATTTTTCGCTTGCACTTCCAGACTTGGACCGTTTTAGAGTAAATATCCATACGCAAAAAGGCAGCGTTGAGGCTGCCTTTCGTCGTATTCCTTTGGAGATACCTAACGTTGATAAATTAGGCCTTCCGCAGATTATTATTGATTTGGCGAATAAGCCCAATGGTTTAGTCCTGGTGACCGGCCCGACAGGCATGGGGAAAACCACTACTTTAGCCGCAATGATCAACCATATAAATAGCGAGAGAGAGTGTTTGATTACTTGTATTGAGGATCCAATCGAGTTTATTTTCACTAATAAAAAGAGCGTAGTTAAGCAGCGCGAAGTTTATTCCGATACTCATTCTTTTGCCCAGGCGCTACGCCATGCCTTGCGTCAGGATCCCAATGTTATCGTGGTGGGTGAGATGCGTGATTTGGAAACTATCTCAACAGCCCTAACTGCAGCTGAAACCGGGCATCTTGTTTTGGCAACCCTGCATACGCCTGATGCGCCGCAGACTATTGCCAGGATTATTGATGTTTTCCCGCCGCATCAGCAGCAGCAGGTTAAAATGCAGCTTTCTGATTGTTTGCAGGGGGTCGTTTCTCAGCTTCTTTTGCCGCATATATCCGGAAAGGGGAGGGTCTTGTGTACTGAGGTTATGGTGGCTACTCCAGGTATCCGCAATCTTATCCGTGAACAGGAAATTGAGCAGATTCCGACTTTGATGCAGACAGGTTTGCAGCACGGGATGCATACTATGGATAAATCTTTGAAAGAATTGCATCAAAAAGGTTTAATTACTTTGGATATGGCTATTTCTAAAGTGAAAAACAGGGAAGAATTTAAACAGTTATGATCCTGGAAGGAAAAAGCGTAAAATTAGGAGATAACATTAACACGGATTTTATTATTTCCGGAAGGTATAAATTTGCGATTACGGATTTATCCGAGTTAGCCAAGCATATCATGGAGGATATTGACCCGAACTTCCCCCAGAAGATCACCAGGGGGCAGTCTATTATTGTTGCCGGAAATAATTTTGGCATGGGCTCCAGCCGTGAACAAGCCCCTTTAGTAATTAAAGAGGCTGGGATTGTGGCAGTCCTTTCGCCTCAATTTGCGCGTATTTTCTTCCGCAATAGTTTTAATATCGGCCTGCCTTTGATTGAAACTGATACTTCTAAAATTGATGAATCAGACCAGCTTCAGATTGATTTGGATAATGGTTTGGTAAAAAATCTTACTAAGGGCATGGATTTAAAGATCAGGCCTTTGCCTAAATTTATGCAGGCACTTCTTGCTGAAGGCGGGATAGTTAATTATTATAAGAAATACGGAGAACTAAAAGTTTAAATGGCGCATAAAATTACCTTGATTCCTGGTGACGGCATAGGTCGTGAAGTTTCTTTTGCGGCCCTCAGGTGTATTGAGGCAACGGGTGTAGATATTGAATGGGAAGAGGTGCTTGCCGGGGCTGAGGCGCTTGACGATACCGGAGAGATACTGCCGCAAGGGGTGCTAGATTCCATAAGAAAAAATAAAGTTGCGCTTAAGGGGCCGATTACTACACCTATCGGTACCGGTTTTCGTTCTGTAAATGTAGCCATCAGACAGGCACTTGAGCTTTTTGCCTGTGTCCGCCCGGCAAAAAGTTACTCCGGCATAAGAAGCAGGTTTAATGATATTGACCTGGTTATTGTCAGAGAGAATAGCGAAGACCTTTATATGGGCGTTGAGTTTGAAGAAGGAAAGCCTGAAACCAAGGCTTTAATCAGCCTAATAGGAAAAGACACAAAAAGACATATCCGTCAGGATTCCGGGATAAGTATTAAGCCCATATCTAAATTTGCTTCAGAAAGGATAGCCAGATTTGCTTTTGAATATGCCTTAAAGAACAATAGAAAAAAAGTTACCTGTGTGCACAAGGCAAATATTATGAAGTTTACTGACGGGTTATTCCTAGGGGTGTCAAGAGATATTGCCCGGGAATATGCCGGCAAGATAATTTTTGAAGAGGCAATTGTCGATAATATGTCTATGCAGCTGGTGGTCAAACCGCATAAGTATGACGTTTTGCTGCTGCCCAATCTTTATGGAGATATTATTTCTGATCTTTGTGCGGGACTCGTCGGAGGGCTAGGGGTTGCTCCAGGAGCAAATATTGGTACTGACTGCGCGGTTTTTGAGGCAGTACATGGATCCGCACCGAAATATAAAGGGCAAAATAAAGTTAATCCTATGGCTATGATTTTATCGGGTGTTTTGATGTTGCATCATATCAAAGAGATTAAAGCGGCAGAGAGGTTGGAGAATGCCGTAAAAGAAGTTGTCGCCGAAGGAAAAACAGTGACGTATGATTTAAAAGCGGATCCGCTTGATGCAACTGCTGTTGGAACTAAAGAAATGGCGGATGCGGTTATTAAAAAGATTAAGCGTTAGTTAGGAGGGTTTAAAGGCTTTGAAAATTTCCGTTATTGGAGCCGGAAACGTGGGAAGTTTAACTGCAATGCGCATCGCCGGAGATGGAGTGGGCGATGTTTTGCTTATAGATGTGGTGAAGGGTTTAGCCAATGGCAAGGCCCTGGATCTAGAGGATGCCCGGCCGATACTAAAATACAACTATAATATTAAAGGAAGTGATGATATTGGGCAAGTCAAAGGTTCGGATATCGTAGTGGTCACTGCTGGCCTTGCGCGTAAACCAGGCATGAGCCGTGAAGAATTGTTAGCTAAAAACGCCCAGATATTAAAAGATGTATGTTTAAATGTAAAGGAATTAGCAAGTGAGGCTATAGTTATAATAGTAACCAATCCTTTGGATATTATGACCCTGTATGCGTTAAAGATTACCGGTTTTAAACCCCAAAAGCTGTTCGGCATGGGGATTAGTTTGGATACCGCCCGTTTTACTAATTTAGTAGCCCAGGAGTTAGGTTTATTGTGTACAGATATTGAGGCATTGGTGATTGGCGCTCATGGTGAGGCCATGATGCCGCTAGCTGGTTTTACGAAGGTCAAAGGTGTAGCGCTTGATGAGTTTATGGATGAAGATAAGATTAAATCATTAGTCGTCCGTACTATTGGCAGAGGGGCAGAAATCGTTGCAAATCTTGGGACCGGAAGCGCTTTTTTTGCTCCTTCGGCAGCAATTGCTGCAATCGTTAAGACTATTGCAAAGGATGAAAAACGTATTATTGGTTTATGCAGTTATTTAAACGGTGAATATGGTATTAAAGATACTTGTATCGGTGTTCCTTGTCGTTTGGGCAGGGATGGCATTGAGAAGGTTGTTGAATTAGAGCTTTCCCAGGAAGAAAAAGATAAGCTGAGTAAGTCAGCTAAGTCTATTGCCCAGGCAGCAGCGCAACTATTGGCTTAAATCCCATGCCTATGTATGATTTAGCGGTTATCGGAGCAGGTTGGGCAGGTTTTAATGCTGCCTTAAGGGCAAGAGAGTCAGGCCTAAAGGTTTGTCTTATTGAATGCGGCCAAATCGGCGGGACTTGTTTAAACCGTGGCTGCATACCCACCAAGGCATTAATTGCTTCTGCCAAGACATATTCGCTCGTAAAAAAATCATCCAGTTTTGGCGTTGAGTCGGATAACCCCCGTTTTAACTTCAATAAGATTCAAGAAAGAAAAAATAAACTTATCTGGAACCTGGCGCAAGGCATGCAAAGCAGGCTTAGTGGAATTGATTTTATTAAATCAAACGCGGAGATTATCCCGGGAAATGAAATAAAGGCTGATGGCCGTATATTGTCTGCCAAATTTATTCTTATTTCTACCGGAAGCCGGCCAGTTGAATTAGCCCAGCTAAAATTTGAAGCGCCTAAAATAATCTCCAGCGATGATATACTTTTATTGCCGTCTGTGCCGAGGTCATTGCTAGTCATAGGAGGCGGGGTGATCGGATGTGAATTCGCCAGTTTATTCTCTGTTTTAGGCACTGAGGTTTCTATCCTGGAAAAGCTGCCAATGCTTTTGCCTGGCGAGGACAAGGAGGTAGCTAGAAAAATTGAGGTTGTTTTTAAGAAAAAAGGGATTAAGATTTACACAAACGCGGATTTATCGGCTGTTGACTTGAATATTTATGATAAGATCCTGGTTTGTGTAGGCAGGGAGCCTAATATTTCTGGTTTGGGCCTGGAAGGTTTAAGTATAAAACTGGAGAAAAAAGGCATAGCTGTAGATGATTATCTCAGGACTAGCGTGGCCAATATTTACGCGGCAGGAGATTGTACGGGGAAAGTTATGCTTGCACATTATGCTGCTTATCAGGGGATTGTGGCGGTTAAAAACATGATTTCAGATAATAAATATAAAGCGGATAATCCTGTGGTGCCTGCCTGTGTATTTTGCGATCCTGAAATTGCCAGCGTTGGATTAAATGAAGAAAGGGCCAGCGCAGCCGGTTTTTCGATTAAGGTGCATAGATTTGATTTTCGCGCTTCTGCAATGGCGCGTATTATTGATGAGCCTGAAGGGTTTATTAAGATTATTTCCAGGCAGGATACCGAAGAGATAATAGGCGGATGCATAATTGGGCCGAAAGCTGCGGAGCTTATCGCTATTTTGACCATGGCTGTTTCGTCGCATCTAAAGGCCAGCCAGATACGCGAGATTATTTTTGCGCATCCAACTCTTTCGGAATCTTTACGTGAGTGCATTGTTTGAACCGTGGCAATCTGAAGGAGGGTTTTATGATTAAAGTCGTTTTACCGGAATTAGGTGAAGGAATCTCCAAGGCGACTGTTTCATATTGGTTCGCTAAAAACGGGGAGAGGGTGAAGGATAAGGATGATTTGGTTGAATTAACTACCGATAAAGCCACTTTTAATTTACCCAGTCCTTGTACTGGCGTAATCTCCGAGATAATGTATAGCGAAGGGGATACAGTGGAAGTTGGCCAGATATTGGCTATTATTAATGAAGAGTAAGGCTGCAATATAATTCCCGCCCGCCTTGACAACCCCCGGTTTTTCTAGTATAAATATAACTATATTAAATTATATATAAGTATAAATTTAAAGATATGGCGATTGATTATAAGAAAGAACTTCAAACTGCGGCTAAAAATATGATCTTTGTGCACGATCCTGATCTTTTGATCAAGATGATGGTGCGCATGATGGTTAGTAAGGCTAAGATTGCCCATGCCAGTTTCTTTTTGCATGATAAGAAAAGAGAAGGTTATTCGCTTACTGTTTCCAAGGGTTCATTAGGCAAAAAGATCCCCTTAGATTTGATCCGGATTGATAAAGACGATGTGTTGATCCGTTTTTTCAGGTCTCATCTGAGTCGTTCTGTATTTGGCAGAGAGGCTTTGCTTTATAGCGAAGCTAAATCCGTATTGAAAAGCTCCAAAATAAAACAGGAGGTTAAGCAACAGCTAGCCCATGTCCTGTATCAAATGGAGCTTTTGGAATCTGTGGTTTGTATACCCAGCTATTTCCGTGATGAGTTATTGGGTGTTTTATTGTTGGGGAGAAAAGATAACGGCAGGAATTTTATTGATGAGGAATTGGATTTTTTCACCGCCCTTAATTCTAATGTGGCGATGGCAGTCAGGAATGCCCAGTTATTTAAAGAATTGGGCATTGAATTAGACCGCAAGCATCAGTTGTTTGTGCGCACAACCATTGCCTTGGCAGCAGCTATTGAGGCCAAAGATCATTATACCCATGGGCACACTACCCGCGTAACTAATTTAAGCCTTGAAATTGCCCGGAGAATCGGGCAAAAAAATAAAAAAGATTTTGACGCCAAGTTTCTGGAGAATTTACATATTGCCAGCCTTTTGCATGATATAGGTAAGATAGGCGTACCGGAGCATATCTTAAATAAAAGGCATGAGCTTACCATAGGTGAGCGTAACCGTATTAAAGAGCATCCTATGATTGGAGTTAATATTCTTAAGCCTATTAAGGAGTTGGAAGGTTCCATGTTGGGAGTCAGGTATCATCATGAGCGTTTTGACGGCAAGGGTTATCCCGATGGCCTAAAGGGTGATCGCATACCTTTGATTGCTTCCATAATTTCTGTAGCGGATTCTTTTGATGCAATGAGCACTGATCGTCCATACCGCTTAGCCATGCCCAAGGATGATGTTGTTAATGAGATCGGGCATTTAAGCGGCCGGCAATTTTGCCCACGCATTACAGATACCTTCCTGGAGCTCTGTAAGGAAGGCAGGATCTAATCCCTTATGCAGCCTAAACGTATAATTTTAATGTATATATCAGAGGTGTCCGGGCATCGTAGTGCCACTATGGCTATTGAAAAAGCGCTTAAGGCGCTTTCGCCAAAGTGCGAGATTCTAAATATCAATGCTTTTAATTATACAAATCCTATATCGGAAAAGGTAATTAACCGGATTTATATGGAGGTAATCAAGTATACCCCTAAAGTTTGGGATTATCTTTATGATAACCCCAGCGTAGTTAAAGGGCTTGAAAAAATAAAAAATAGCGTGCATAAATCAAATTCACCTAAGTTCAAGAAGCTTTTTGATAATTTTAATCCGGATTTGGTGGTTTGTACCCAGGCCTTTCCCTGTGGTATGGTTGCCGATTATAAAAAGGTTTATGGTTCAAATTTACCGCTGGTGGCAGTGCTTACAGATTATATCCCGCATTCATATTGGGTTTATGATTTAGTGGATTATTATATAACTCCTTCAGAAGATGTCTCAGAACGCCTGGCGAAGAAAGGTGTCGCGGCCTCTAAAATTAAGTCATATGGGATACCTTTTGACCATAAGTTTAACCAGAAGTTGAAAGGCGAGGAAATCTTTCGTAAATTAAACCTTGATCCGCGTAAGCCGGTAGTGTTAATTATGGGGGGCGGCCAGGGGTTGGGGCCGATTAAGACTATAGTTAAATCACTTGAAAAAACTAAACAAGATATTCAGGAATTAATTATTACCGGCACAAATAAAAAATTATACCGCTCGCTCAAGCGTAAAATCAAGCGTTATAAAAAAGATATTCATGTTTTCGGTTTTGTACAGAATATCCATGAATTGATGCATATCTCTAAAGTGATTATTTCTAAGCCCGGAGGGGTAACTACTGCCGAGGTCTTAAGCGCCAGGCTCCCCATGGTTATTGTTAAACCTATCCCCGGACAGGAGGTTAATAATACTAATTTCTTAACGCACAAAGGCGCGGCAATCAAAGTGGATGAACCTAAAGAGGTGTGCCGGGTTATCGATGAGTTACTAGAGGACAAAACGAAAATAGATCAATTGAAACTGGCAGCTGCTGAGATTGCTAAGCCTAATGCAAGTATGGATATCGCCAAGCTTCTTCTGAGCATATAAATCGTGTTAAATTATTATTTTTATCGTCTTGGACAATTTATCGCTTTAACCCTGCCAAATAGGATAGTTTATGGTATCGCGGTTTTTTTAGCCGACCTGCATTATTACTTTGCCTTTCGCGACAGGAGATTTGTAAAAGCCAATCTGAAGGTTATTTTTCCAGAAAAAGAAAACAGGCAATTACGAAAAATAAGTAAGCTGGTTTTTAGAAATTTTGCCAAATATTTGGCGGATTTCTTCCGTTTTGAAAAGCTTAACCTTAATTATATAGATAAAAACATAAAATTGGAGAATTTGCATTATTTTGACCAGGCCTTGGCAATCGGCAAGGGGGTTATTGTCTTGACTGCTCATTTAGGTAATTGGGAGTTGGGCGGAGTGGTCCTGGCTCAATTAGGTTATCCATTTTGGGCAGTAGCCTTGCCGCATAAAAATAAAAAAGTTAATGATTTCTTTGTTACCCAGAGGGCTGTAAAGGGGGTTAATGTTATTGCCATGGGCAAGGCCGTCAGGAGCTGTATATCAGAAATCAGGAATAACCATATGGTTGCTTTAGTAGGCGACCGGGATTTTACCGAGAAAGGAATTGTTATAAATTTGTTCAATAAGCCTACGCATTTTCCCGAAGGTCCGGCAGCATTAAGCCTGATGACCGGGGCCAGTATTGTCCCCGGTTTTATGCTTAGGAACCCTGATGACAGTTTTACTCTGAGGATAGAGAAGCCGGTTGAGTTTAAATCTACAGGCGATAAAGCAAGAGATTTAGCTAGCCTGGTTACGGCTTATAAGAATATCTTTGAAGATTATATACGCAAATATCCTGATCAATGGTATGTCTTCCGCAGGTTTTGGGTTGAATAAATATGCGCATTTGTGTAATTATCCCAACTTATAATGAATCTGAGGCTATCGCCGGTTTAATCAAGCAGGTCCATAAATTAGATCTTAAGACGGTAATAGTTGATGATGGTTCAAATGATGATACCGCAAGGATTGCTAAGGACGCCGGAGCAGAAGTTTTACGCAATCAATCAAATGCCGGAAAAGGCGCGGCTTTAATTAAAGGGTATGCATTTGCGGTCTCTCAGGGTTTTGATGCGGTGATTAGCATGGATGGCGATGGGCAGCATGCAGCAGAAGATATTAAGACTTTTATCCAGAAGGCAGAATCTTCTAGCTGTGGAGTTATTGTCGGTAACCGTATGGCTATGACCAGAGGGATGCCGGTTTTACGCATTGCCACGAATCGTTTTATGTCATGGATAATTTCAGCGGTTGCCAAACAGCGTATCCCTGATACTCAATGTGGATTCCGCCTGGTAAAAAAAGAAGTGATCCAAAAAATAGGTTTATCTACATCTAAATATGAGACTGAATCAGAAATCTTAGTTAAAGCAGCGCGTTTAGGGTTTAAGATTGAATCTGTGCCGGTTGAGACTATTTATTCCGGGCAGAAGAGCCAGATTAACCCCTTTATTGATACTCTAAGGTTTATACGTTTCATAATTTTAGAATTTATCAGGAGCCTTAAGCATGCTTGATATTTTCTTAAGCTACTTGAAAGATTTGCCCAAAGATTATGTGGTAATGATCGTAGGGGCTTTGCCTGTGTCAGAGTTAAGAGGGGCAATTCCCTTGGCGTTGTCATTCGGGATGAGTTTATCAAAAGCTTTTTGGCTTTCTGTGCTGGGTAATTGCATTATTGTGGCTCCGGCGCTTTTACTTTTTAAGCCGGTTACCGGTGTTTTAAGGAAATTTAAGATTTGGTCGCGGTTCTTTGACTGGATTTTTGAACGTACCAGGAAGAATTCGGATGCTATCCAGAAGTACGAGGCTTTGGGGTTGGTTATTTTTGTGGCTATCCCGCTTCCTGTAACCGGTGCCTGGAGCGGAGTGATTGCGGCATCCCTGTTTAAAATTCGTTTTCGTTATGCGTTTATTTCTATAGTTGCCGGAATTATTTGCGCCGGGCTTATTGTTACGGCTTTATGTGCTTTAGGTTTAATGAGCTGGAAGGCGGTGGCAGGGTGATTCAGGTTTATACGGGTAACGGCAAAGGCAAGACTACTGCGGCAATCGGTTTGGCCATAAGAGCTGCCGGCGCGGGTTTTAATGTCTATATCGGCCAATTTGCCAAAGGTAAATGCTATAATGAAATTAAAGCGTTAAAAAAGATCGGTAAAATTAAGGTTGAGCAATTTGGCCGCCGCTGTTTTATAAAAAGCTCTCCTGAGAAAATTGATGTTCAAATGGCTTTATCAGGCCTGAAGCGGGTAAATGAAATTATCTCTGCAGGAAAATACCGGGTGGTTATTCTGGATGAAATTAATATTGCGGTAAAATTAAAACTAATACCTTTAAAAGGTTTGATGGAATTAATAAAACATACCCCCGGGAACATTGAACTGGTGCTTACCGGCCGTTATGCCCATCCTAAAATCAAACAGTCAGCTGATTTAATCAGCGAGGTTAAAGAGAGGAAACATTATTACGCCAAAGGCGTCAAGGCCAGAAGGGGCATTGAATTTTGACAATGGAAAAGATAATTTTTACCTGGAGCGGAGGTAAGGACAGCGCCATGGCTCTTTACGAATTACGGAAAGTTTATGGTTATAAGATTTTAGCTTTATTAACTACCGTAACAGATGGCTACGATAGGATCAGTATGCATGGTGTTCGTAATATACTTCTTGAACAGCAAATTGAATCCCTCGGTTTTCCGCTTGAGAAGGTTCATATAAGCAAGGATTCAACTAACAAGAAATACGAGACGGAAATGAAAAATGCGCTTTTGCGTTATCAGGCTCAAGGTGTTTCATCAGTAGCCTTCGGAGATATTTTCTTAGAAGATCTGCGTAGGTATAGGGAGGACAATTTATCAAAAATAGGGTTGAAGGGTATTTTCCCTTTATGGAGAAGAAATACAACCATGCTGGCGCATGCGTTCATCGACCTGGGTTTTAAGGCAGTTATCACCTGTATTGATTCAAAATGCCTGGATAAATCTTTTGCCGGCAGAGTGTTTGATAAACAATTCTTATCCGAACTTCCTTTAGAAGTTGATCCTTGCGGCGAGAATGGGGAATTTCATTCTTTTGTTTATGGGGGGCCAATATTCAAGAGCCAGATACCTTATGAAAAAGGGGAAATTGTCTTTAAGGATAGCCGTTTTTATTACTGTGACTTAATGCCAATTAACAAAACTTGCAGTTGAATTCTAAAATTAGCTTGACATGAGAAGCAATTTGCATTAGTATTACAAATAATAAAAGGAGGCAATAAAAATGTTAGCGATTAGCCTGATTATCATTGGTATATTATTAAGATTCATTCCGCATACCGCGAATTTTACGCCGGTTGCGGCTATCGCCTTGTTTGCCGGAGTATATTTGAACAAAAGGCAGGCTTTAATTGTCCCGCTTTTGCTTATGGTTATAAGCGATATATTCTTAGGCATGCATAATGTGGTTATTTTTACCTGGGGGAGTTTTGTTTTAGTTACCCTTGTAGGCTCCTGGGCAAAGAATCATAAAACATTTAAGGGCATAGTTTCTACTTCGCTGGTTTCTTCATTTTTGTTTTATTTGATTACCAACTTTGGTGTTTGGGCTATGGGTTGGTATCCTCAGACCGCAAAAGGATTATTGGATTGCTATATCTTAGGGTTGCCGTTTTTACGCGTATTTTCAGTAGCTACGCTTTCATATGCGGTAGTATTCTTCGGTGCTTATGAACTTATCGCACGCAGAGTGCGTGATACAAAGTTAGCAAAAGTTCTTTTGTAAAGTTATAAGGTTAACGTTGCTGGTTTAGGGAAGGCCGTGTGAATCGGTCGCAGTTCCCGCTGCTGTAAAAGAGGTCGAAATTCTCCGGAGGTTTGCCACTGGCTTAATAAAAGTCGGGAAGGCAGGAGAAAAGTAGGGTAAACTCTTAAGTCAGAAGACCTGCCTGCAACATTTGTCCAACTATTACTTTTAAACCCGCGGACAGGTTTAAGAGGGTTAGAAATCAGGGATGACCCTTAATGCTTTTAATTAAAGCGTTAAGGGTTTTTTATTTTATGCAAGTCCGGGAAAATGGAGAAAAAATGTTTCACAATAGGTTAGCGGCAAGGTTTTTAGTTTTACTGGCAGTTGTCTTGGGAGGTTTTGTTTTTTCTTATGCTGCTGATGTGGATTTGGAGAAGATTGTAGTAACGCCGTATCGGTATGGGGAGAGTTTAGGAGATGTTCCCGCAAGCGTATCGGTTATAGATTCAGATCAAATAGCATTATCAGGAGCTTCCACAACAGTTGGTTTGCTATCGGATTTATCAGGCGTAGTGGTCAGGGATTGGACAGGTAATGGGTCTAAAGCTACCGTTGACATAAGGGGGTTTGGAGAACAGGCAGCTATGAATGTCTTGGTTTTGGTTAATGGCAGGCGAGTAAATGAAATTGATTTGTCTGGAGTAAGTTGGACACAGATTCCATTGGATCAAATCGAGAGAATTGAAGTTTTAAAAGGCGGCTTTGGTTCTGTTCTGTATGGAGATAATGCCGTTAGTGGCGTTGTTAATATTATTACCAAACGTGGCAGCGATAAACCTATATCTGTAGAATTGACGGGAGAGTATGGTAGCTATTCTATGAATAAGGAGGGAATAAACCTAGGTGGAACTAAAAATAAACTTAATTATTTCTTTTCATATAGTAATAACGCTACTAACGGATATAGGAATAATTCGTATTTTAAGGGAACCAATTTTTATACCAATCTTGATTATTTGCTTGAGCCTACCAATACTAATTTACGTTTTACTCAAGGTTACAGTAAGTCAGAGTACGGTTTGCCGGGAGCGCTTTCCAGTGCGGATTTAGCCAAATTTAACCGTAGATATTCTGCTTATGGTGATGACCATGCCAAGGATACCGATTATAATTTTGGATTAGGGTTTGATCAGCCTACGGGAGATTTCGGAAAATTTTCATTTGATACCTCTTTGCGTAGACGTCAGACCTTTTCGAATTTTATCGGAGCTAATGGTGGATGGAATCCTATAGTTAAGTCTCATATTAATACAATTGGTTTCAATCCGAAATATGTTTTGAATAAAAGCATCTTTTTGTTAGAAAATAAAGCTATTTTAGGCATGGATTTCTACCGATATGATTTTAATTCTGATACTTTTGACCTATCTGTGATTAAGCAAAGCGATAATTATGTAAGAAAAATATCACAAGCTTTGTATTTTCAGGATGAAATTGCTTTAACTCAAAAGTTCACTCTTGCTGGGGGCTATCGCTATGAAGATATAAAATATGATTTTAACTATAACGATTATTCTGTTTATTATCCTAATCCTTCTGTTGATTCAAAAGTAAGCTTAAAATCAACAGCTTATAACGTAGGACTCACGTATAAATATGATCAAGGCAATATTTATATTAACCATAGTAAAGGATTTCGTTCTCCGGCAACCGATGAATATTTTGTCTATGGAGTATTTAACCCGGAACTTAAACAGCAGGATAGTAAGAACTATGAAATCGGCTTGCATCATAAGTTTTGTGAGTTTTTAGATATTAGTGTCTCTGGTTATATAATGAATCTAAAGAATGAGCTTTATTATAACCCCGCTTCTTATACAAATGAGAATTATGATAAAACCCGGCACCAGGGTGTTGAAGCAGGATTCAATTTTAAGTTACCGTTGAGAATAAGATTGAACGGTAGCTATACTTTTGACCAGGCAGTTTTTAAAGATGGTGAATATAAGGGGAAGGATATCCCTATGGTTCCGGCGCATAAGTTTAACTTTGGCCTCATGCATTTTTTTAATGATTTCCTATCATGCGGGGTCTCGTTTGATTATATGAGCAGTCGCAGGTTTATAAATGATGAGGCGAACAAGTGGCCAAGTTTGAAACAGATTCTTACGTTAGGAGTCAAACTTGCCTTTGAGAAAGATGGTTACAAGATATCCGGAGGAATAAATAATTTATTTAATGAAAAATATTATGATTATGGCGTATGTAATTCTACATCAGGAGCGGTTAATTATTATCCAGCTTCCGGAAGAAATTTCTTTATTAAAGTCTCAAAGAAATTCTAATAGTTAATAATTGGAGGGGGTGTTTCACATGAGTGAAACACCCCTTTTCCCTATTTCTTGCAAGATTAGGCCCGCTATGATAAAATAAATCATGAATTCTGACCGGATCTTGCAGCTTACTTTTGCTATTTCTATAGTTTTACACGGGGCATTGCTCATACGAAGCCCCGGATTGAACCCTTTTACCCCTGCTCCAAAAGAGCAAATGATAAAGGTGCGTTACATTAAGCTGGCTAAGCCTGACTTGACAAAAAAGCTCACCAAGCCCGATCCATTTTTAAGACTGGATTCAAAAATAGTCAAGAGATCTGCAAATAAAGGGGTTCCGCCACCCTACATTGAGAGAAAGAATGTTTTTAAGGGGGCTAAGGCTTTGGCAAATAAGTCCCCGGAATTGGCCAAACCAACTTTTAGCACTCCTGATATCATAGCGATAAAAAAGAAGATTACCTTGCCTGAAATAGAGATGGCCCGGATTAATAACCCCAGCTATATAAGCTATTATCAGATTGTCAGGGAGAAGATCCGCCGCAGCGCTTACCAAAACTATACCCATAATGAAACAGGCGAAGTTTATATCTCCTTTGTTATATCAAACGACGGTTACATCAAAGATGTGCATTTAATTGAAGCAAAGACATCTGCTAGCGATTACCTGAAGGGTATTGCTTCAAGAAGCGTTAAGGACGCTTCGCCATTTCCGAACTTTCCCAAAGAGCTGGATTATCCCCGGCTTTCTTTCAATATTATCATTTCTTTTGAGATTGAATAAAAAATAGAACCTACCCCAATATTGACACCCCCTTAAAAGAATGGTATATTAATTGCTTAAATTACAAACGAAAGGAGATGATCATATTGTCACAGGTAGAAGTTAAAAAAGACGAGTCTTTCGAGTCCGCTTTGCGCCGTTTCAAGAAGAAGATTGAACAGGACGGCATTTTGCGGGAAGTCCGCGACCGCAAGCATTACGAAAAACCCAGCGAGCGCAAAAGAAAAAAAGCTAAATCCAGAAAATAAGCATGACTTTAGCAATATCTACCTCTTGGAATGCTTATCGTTTTGATGATGGAGAGAAATTGCTCTTTGAAATAAGCCAGCTTGGTTTTAAGGCTATTGAATTAAGCTTTAACCTTAGCCTTGAAATGGTGAATGAAATCGCATATTCAGCCCGCAGGCTTGCGATCAGCATTGAAAGCCTGCATAATTATTGCCCTATCCCCGATGGATTGAACCGTAAACAGGCCTTGCCGGATTGTTATTCTCTTGCATCCTTGGATAGAGAGGAGCGTTTCCTGGCAGTAAAATATGCAAAATGCAGCATTGATACCGCTAACAGATTAGGTGCTAAGGTGGTTGTCTTACATTGCGGCAGGGTTGAAATCCCGGATTACACGCGCCAGCTGATTAATCTTTATGGTCAGGGTAAAAATAATGGCCCGGAGTTTCTGGGAATAAGAGAAAAGATGATCCGTGAGCGCGCTGCAGAAGCCGATAAGTTCTTAAAGCAAGCTTTAATCAGTATTGAAGAATTAAATGACTACGCGAAATTAAAGGGCGTGCTCCTGGGGATAGAAACACGCTTCTATTACCGGGAAATCCCAAATATAGACGAAATTGGAATTATACTTGATAAGTTCAGCAGCGACTCCCAGGTTTATTATTGGCATGATACAGGCCATGCCCAGCTAATGGAAAACTTGGGATTGTTAAGGCATGAGGATTTTTTGAAGCGGTATGGCTGTCGCCTGATTGGCGTGCATCTGCATGATATATTGGATTGTCAGGACCACCTTGCGCCTTTAGAGGGGCAAATAGATTTTTCTATGCTCAAGTCTTATTTAAAGCAAGGTATTTTGAAAGTTATTGAGGCGCATCATCCGGCGACCGCAGAGCAGTTAATTAAAAGCCGTAATTTTATATCCCAGGCTTATGATGAACCAATATAATATACGAAGGCCTTGTGTAGCCGGGCAGTTTTATCCGGACGACCCGGATGAGCTTTCTAGCTTGATTTCTTCTTTTGTTGCTGGCAAGGTTACGCAAAAACAAGATGTATTAGGTTGTTTCCTGCCGCATGCCGGATATATTTATTCCGGCAGGGTGGCAGCCCAAACCCTCTCAGGGGTTAATATTAAAGATACGGTTATACTTTTAGGCCCTAATCATTCCGGAAACGGCCCGGCCTTTAGCCTGATGCATCAGGGTTATTGGCAAACTCCGCTTGGTAATATAGAGATTGATTCACGGTCGGCAAATTTGTTCCTAGACGGTTCGAAATACCTGAAGGCTGATACCTTTGCCCATGCGGATGAGCATTCACTGGAAGTAGAGTTACCAATATTGCAGTATTTTAGAAAAGACTTTAAAATTATTCCGGTTACTATTAAGACAGACGAATTAGGCATCCTTAAAATAGTCGCGGAAGAATTAGCTGGAGTAATTATCAAGAACAATCTTAAGGGATCAGTTATGTTTATTGCCAGTTCTGATATGACGCATTATGAGCCGCAGAAAAGCGCGGAAAAGAAGGATGCCTTGGCAATAGAGGCAATAATTGCTTTAGACGAAGATAAACTTGATGCGGCTGTCAAGAGATTGTCTATTTCCATGTGCGGTTTCGCTCCCGCTGTGGTTTTATTAAGGGCCGCCAGGCTTCTTGGGGCAAAAAAGGGAAAGTTAATTAAATATCAAACCAGCGGCGACGCCAGCGGTGATACAAGCAGTGTTGTTGGCTACGCCGGAATCACAATCTATTAAGGAAATGGACGAGATTAAAAAGAAGGTTGATGATGATTGGAAACAAAAAGTAGAGAAGGAAAAACAGTCTCCAAAAGAGGAGGGTAAGTTTGTGCCACCTGAACCGGATTTTAAATTTTTTGTCACTACACTTGCCTTACAGGCTTCCATTGCCTTGGGGCATATGGCTAATCCGGAGACTAAGCAAACCCAAAAAGACCCTGTTCAGGCAAAATTTATTATCGACACATTAGGCATGTTGCAGGAAAAAACCAAAGGGAATTTGTCGCAAGAGGAAATTGACCTGGTAGAAAACCTGCTTTATGAATTAAGGGTTGCTTATCTTGCTCCGGAAAAAGAGGAGAAGAAATGATTGATAAAGAACTTATAGATATACTGGTTTGTCCAGCCTGTAAATCTGACGTTGAGTTAAAAGATAATAAAATTGTTTGTAAGAAATGCGGAAAAAGATATCCTGTGCGGGATGGTATCCCGGTAATGTTGATTGACGAGGCAGAATAACCATGAAAAAGATATTAATTATCCATGGGCCTAATTTAAACCTTTTGGGGAAGAGAGAGCCGGCAGTTTATGGCCATGTGACTTTAGCGAAAATTAACCAGATGCTTAAGGCGCAGGCTAAAAAGGACAAGGTTATTTTAGTTATCAAGCAGTCTAACCACGAAGGCGAGATTGTGGACCTGATCGGTAAAGCCGGGAAGAATAAATTCCAGGGTATTTTGATTAACCCGGCAGCTTATACCCATACAAGTGTGGCTGTGCGTGATGCCATAGCCGCATGCGGATTAATTGTGGTAGAGGTACATCTTTCCAATATATATTCCCGCGAAGAATTCAGGCATAAGTCTTTGGTCAGTCCTGTGGCTGAGGGGACGATCATGGGTTTTGGGGCTAAGAGTTATAGCTTAGGTTTGGCTGCTATCCTTGATTTGATCGAGGTAAAATGAGTTCCCGTTTAAGGAATATATATTCCCAGCTTAGGCAGAGAAGGCTTGACGGTTTGCTTGTTTCTTCGCCCGCCAATATATCATATCTTGCTGAATTTCTAAGTCGTGATTCATATCTTTTAGTTTCTGAAAAGGAGAATATCTATTTTACTGATTCCCGCTATACCGAGGAAGTAAAGAGTTCCTTAAAAGGGGAGATTAAGCTTAACGAATGCAATGGTTGGGTTTTTCAGCGTATTAGCGAAAGATCTTTGAGCTTGGGATTAAAAAGACTGGGATTTGAAGAAAGGCATTTGCCGTTTGCGGAGTACAATAAGATTAAGGAATCCCTCAACGGCCGCATCGAGCTTGTTCCTACGCACAGCATTGTTGAGGATAAAAGGCAGATCAAGGATGCTCAGGAGATCCAAAGGCTTAAGCAGGCAACCAGAATTACGGCTTTGGCCTTGGGGCATATTAAGAAGTTTATCGCCCCAGGGGTAAAAGAGATAGAGGTAGCCGCTGAGTTTGAGCGTTTCATAAGATATCATGGGTGCAACGCCCCTGCTTTTGAGATAATTGTAGCCTCAGGGGCTAACTCCAGCCAGCCGCACCACCTTTGCGGCCATAGGAGGCTAAGGGATAATCAGCCTGTGCTTATTGATTTAGGGGTTGATTATCAAGGTTACAAATCTGACTTGACAAGGGTCTTGTTTTTGGGTAAAATATCTCTTCTTGTGCGTAAGGTATATGACATAGTTCGTAAGGCGCAGGAATTGGCGATAAAAATGGTTCGGCCAGGCGCAGAAATGGCTGCAATTGATAAAGTTGCGCGGGAATATATAGCTTCAAAAGGGTATGCAGGGTATTTTGCCCATAACCTTGGCCATGGGCTTGGTTTAGAGGTGCACGAGGATCCGCGTATCTCAGGCAATGAAGCCAGTGCAGTCAGGCCGGGGATGGTTTTTACGATAGAACCGGGTATATATTTACCTGGGAAATTCGGGATAAGAATAGAGGATATGATTTTAGTAACCAAGAAAGGATGTGAGGTCTTAAGTGGCGCTATCAATTAATGAAATCAAATCAGGGGTAACTGTCTTAGTGGATGACGTTGTTTATATTTGCGTTGACGCGCAACATGTTAAGCCCGGAAAAGGCGCGGCCTTTGTCCGTGCCCGGCTGCGTGACATGAAAACCAATAATATCCAGGAAAAAACCTTCCGCGGTGAAGAAAAGATAGAACAGGCTTATGTGGAGGAACGTAAGCTGCAATATCAGTATTCAAGCGGTGGGATATTTCATTTTATGGATCAGGATAATTTTGAAGAGATTGCTATATCTGATGAGATTATCGGGGATAAAGCTAGATTATTAAAAGATAACCTGGAGATTATGGGGTATTTTTTCAAAGGGGTTGCCTTATCCGTAACTTTGCCTAATTTTATTGAATTTAATATAGTTGAAACTGAGCCGGGTTTTAAGGGCGACTCATCAAAAAGCGGTAATAAGCCTGCTAAGGTGGATACTGGAGCAATCATACAGGTTCCTTTATTCATTAATGTGGGGGATAAAATTAAAGTAGATACGCGTACCGGCGGTACCTATGCTGAAAGGATTAACTAAAAGGAGCTCTTAAATGAACATCAAGGAAATCAAAGAAATGATTAATCTGATGAATGAAAATGGCCTTGTTGAGCTGGAAGTGGAAAAGGATGATATGCGTATTCGGCTTAAGAAAACGGCCAATGGTATTGAAGGTTTTAACGGGCCGGTAGTATTCCAGGGGCATAATATTCCTATGCCTCAAGATAAAGCTCAGAGTGTACCTGTGGTAGAAGAAAAGAGCGTAGTTAAAGCTGTAGAGATTAAAGCCCCTATGGTAGGAACCTTTTACCGTGCTCCCAGCCCGGAATCTCCTGCTTATGTTGAGGTAGGGCAGGTTATTGAGCCGGGACAGGTAATTTGTATTATAGAAGCAATGAAGTTAATGAATGAAATAAAGTCAGAGATTAAAGGTAAGATTCTTGAAATATTGGTTGATAACGCTGAGCCGGTAGAATTTGGCCAGTCTTTATTCCTTATTGATCCGCTCTAAAGTTATAAAAGATGTTCTCTAAAATTCTCATTGCCAACCGAGGCGAAATCGCCTTAAGAATAATCCGCGCCTGTCATGAGATGGGTATTCGTACCGTAGCCGTCTACTCTCAGGCCGACCGTAACAGCCTGCATGTGCGTTTTGCTGATGAAGCAATCTGCATTGGACAGGCATCTTCCGTCAACAGCTATCTTAATATTCCTGCAATTATCAGTGCAGCAGAAATCACCGATGTAGAGGCCATACATCCGGGTTATGGATTCCTGGCTGAAAATGCTCATTTTGCCGAGATATGCGAGTCTTGTAAGATTGCATTTATCGGACCTACTCCGGAGAATATTCGTCTTATGGGCGATAAGATGGCTGCTCGCACAACCATGCAAAAGGCAGGCCTGCCTATCGTTCCGGGGAGCCGTGCGATTATAAAAAATAAGGAAGAGGCACTTAAGACCGCCAAGGAGATTGGCTATCCCGTTATCATCAAAGCCGCTGCCGGAGGCGGAGGCAAGGGGATGCGTATTTGCCATAATGATTTAACTCTTGTTTCCAGCCTTTTAACTGCCCAGAGCGAGGCAGAAGCAAATTTTGGTAACCCCAGCGTTTACATTGAGAAGTATATCGAGAAGCCGCGCCATATAGAGGTTCAGATTATCGCTGACCGCATGGGCCATGTCCTACAGCTTGGAGAGAGGGATTGCAGTATTCAAAGAAGGCATCAGAAGTTACTTGAGGAGTCGCCTTCTCCTGCGGTGGATGGCAAGATGCGCCATAAATTGGGAGAGATGGTTTTAAAGGGGATGAAATCCATTAATTACCTTAGCTGCGGCACCATTGAGTTTTTACTGGATGCCAAAACAAACAATTTTTATTTTATGGAAATGAATACGCGTATTCAGGTGGAACATCCGGTTACCGAGATGGTTACTGGAATTGACCTGATTAAGGAACAGATTAGAGTGGCCAGCGGGGAGAAGCTGAAGATTAAACAGGAAAATGTACAGGTCAAGGGGGCGGCAATAGAATGCCGTATTAATGCTGAAGATGCGGATAATAATTTTATGCCTTCTCCGGGCAAGATTGAGACGTTGATCCTTCCGGGAGGGCCGAATGTACGCGTAGATACACATATTTATGCCGGATATGAGATACCTTCTTATTATGATTCGCTTATGGCTAAGCTTATTGTTTATGGCAGTAACCGCCAGGAGGCAATCAAGACAATGCGCAGGGCGCTAAGTGAATTTTATATCGCTCCTATTAAAACTACTATTCCTTTTCACCTCAGGTTAATGGATAATCCGTTATTCAAGAAAGGCGATATTTCTACGCATTTTGTGCAGGATCTTTTGGCAAGTGATGTTAAAGGAGAATAAATGAACCCTGATGAATTGAGAAATGAAATTGGCTCCATAAGAATACATAAGAACGTGATTTCTTCAATATCTTCTATTGCTGCTATGGAAATAGAAGGAGTCAAGAAGATCGGGTCAAATTTAAAGAGTAGCCTGTTTGAATTATTCGACCAGAAATTATATTCTGCTATAAAAGTAGATATATCCAAGAATGAGGAGGTAAGGGTAGAGATTCCTCTGATTGTTAAATATGGATATAATATTCCTGATATCTCCGGCAGGGTCCAGGAGAATGTGCGTCAGGCATTAGAAAAGATGAGTAATCTTTCCGTAAAAGAAATTAATGTAAATGTGAAAGGTATAGAAAGGGGGTAGAGAATGAAGTTCTTTACTGTTTTGGGTATTATGTTTTACGCCGTGATTATTATAGCGATTGGTTTGGCATTTATTGTCTTTTCATTAAATCTATTGCTACCCCAGGATATCAATAATCTGCTTATCTATGCTCAGAACAGTTCGAATTCCCGTCTGATTATTGGTCTTTCCGGGCTGCTTTTGATTCTTATCAGCTTTTCCTTTGCGCAGATTATTTTAGGCAGATTCCAGAGGGAAAAGACTATTGCCTTTGCTACCTCCAGCGGACAGGTAACTATTTCACTTTCTGCCGTGGAGGATTTAATCCGCCGGTTAGCAGGGGTTATACCCGAGGTAAAAGAGTTAAGGCCTAATGTCGTGGCAAATAAAAAAGGTATTATTGTGGATATGCGCATTATCTTACGTTCAGAAGCTAATATCCCCGAACTTACTTCGAGGCTGCAGGATATTACTAAATCTAAAATTCAGGAGATTTTAGGGCTTGAGGAACAGGTTATTATCAAGATACATGTGGCCAAGATTGCCCATGATGAAAAAGATAACCGCAGAAAAAGAGATCTTGAAAAGGAAGATTCGTCAGCAATACCTTTTAGTGGATACGGCAGAGCTTAATTAAGGAGGATTAGGAAATGGCAAGGATTGGTATTTTAACAGGTGGCGGAGATTGCCCGGGATTAAATCCGGTTATCCGTGCGGTGGTGCGCAAGGCTTTACTTGAAGGCTATGAAATAGTGGGTATTAAAAACGGCTGGAAAGGATTAATTGAGAATGACACTATGCCTCTAGACATAAGTGCTGTTTCCGGGATCCTGCCTAAAGGCGGGACTATTTTGGGAACCAGCCGTACTAATCCGTATAAAAAAGAAGGAGATCTAGAGAAAGTCAAGGATAGCTTTAAGAAAATAGGCCTTGATGCATTGGTTGCTGTAGGCGGGGAAGACACCCTTGGCGTTGCTTCTAAACTGGTTAAAGACGGGCTGTCGAATATCGTCGGTGTCCCTAAAACAATTGATAATGACTTGTCGGCTACTGATTATACTTTTGGTTTTGACACGGCCTTGAACGTAGCTATGGAGTGTATTGACCGCTTGCATACTACGGCCGAAAGCCATCATCGTATTATTGTAGCTGAGGTCATGGGCAGGCATGCAGGTTGGATTGCTATTGAAGCAGGCATTGCCGGCGGCGCGGATGTGATTTTGATTCCTGAAATTCCTATTGATTTAGATGAAGTGTGTAAGATCATTAAAAAAAGGCATGAAAGAGGCAAGACCTTTAGTATTGTTGTGGTTTCCGAAGGTGCCCAGTTTAAAGACGGCTCTATGGTTACACAGGAAAAGAAACTTGACGCGTTCGGGCATGTACGCCTTGGAGGCATTGGAGAGGATTTGGCAGCGGAGATTGAAAAAAGAACCGGTTTTGAAACCAGGGTCAGCGTTTTAGGGCATATACAAAGAGGCGGTTCGCCTACTGCGTTTGACCGTGTATTGGGCACGCGGTTCGGAGTAAAAGCAGTTGATCTGATTAAAAATAAGAAATTCGGCAGGATGGTAGCTTTAGCCGGCATCAAAATTATTGATGTACCGCTTGAAGAGGCAGTTAAAGCTTTAAAGACGGTTGATACTGAACTTTATGATATTGCCAAAGTGTTTTTTGGTTAATAAGGGGGCCTAATGCGAGAGAGAATTAAGGATATACTTTTAGAGAGTATTCAGGTCAAAGAAGAGATCCTCCGCAACCAGATTGATTCAATTTTTGAGATTTCTCAGCTTATGATTGATTGCCTTAAGAAAGATGGCAAGGTAATTGTTTTTGGCAACGGTGGTTCAGCCAGCGACAGCCAGCATATTGCCGCAGAGCTTGTCGGGCGTTTTAAAAAGGATCGTTCGGCATTAGCAGGAATTGCCCTGACCACTAATACTTCAATAATTACTTCTTTGGCTAATGATTATGGCTACGATGTAGTTTTTTCCCGTCAGATCGAAGCTTTAGGAAAAAAGAATGATGTAGTTTTGGGTATTTCTACCAGCGGAAAGGCAAAAAACGTAGCTTTGGGTATTAAACAGGCTAAGAAAATGGGTATTAAAACTGTAGCTTTAAGTGGCGGCGACGGAGGGGAAATTGTTAAGCTGGCAGACGTGTCTTTGTTGGTACCGTCTAAGATAACTGCAAGGATTCAGGAGGCACACATTACTATTGCCCATATAATATGCGAAATGATCGAGCAAGAACTCTGCGGGGAGCAGAGATAGCTTCACTTCCCAGCCTTAAGCGTAAAATCAAGCGCCTTAAGAAGAATGGCAAGCGGATAGTTTTTACTAATGGTTGTTTTGATATACTGCATTACGGCCATGCCAAATACCTTCAGGATGCTAAAGCTAAGGGGGATTATTTGGTTGTAGCAGTTAACAGTGATTCTTCAGTTAGAAGAATTAAGGCTAAGAATCGCCCGGTGGTTGGGCAGGCTGACCGTTTAAAAGTAATAGCTGCCTTAGGTTGTGTAGATTTTGTTGTTTTGTTTAACGAAGATAATCCTCTTAAAGTAATCAAAGCGCTTAAGCCGGATATCCTGGTTAAGGGGGCGGATTGGAGCAAGTCTGGAATTGTGGGCGCAGATTTTGTAGAAAGTTATGGCGGAAAGGTGCAAACCGTTAATTTAGTTAAGGGCCGTTCAACTAGCGCAATAATTGATAAAATCGTCAGGGATTTCGCGAAATAACAGTATTTATCGTATCGTTGATGCCAACCTGAACCGGGTTAAGGAGGGGTTGCGTGTTTGCGAGGAAATAACCCGTTTTATCCTCGATAACCATAAATTTACCGCGGGTTTTAAGAAAGCCAGGCATGAGATTGACGGTATTATTAAGAAGATTTATCCTGCCCCTGAGTTACTTAAAGTTCGCAATAGTAATGGTGATGTAGGAAGGCGAAACTCCCGCGGAGAACTGAAGCGTGCCGGTTGTAAGGACATTTTTTGGGCGAATATCCAGAGGGTCAAAGAATCATTGCGAGTACTTGAAGAGTTTAGTAAGCTTTTAGATATTAAAGTTGCCTTGCGTTTCAAACAACTCAGGTATAAAGTTTATGAAATCGAGAAAGATTCTTTTAAAAAAGTCTCTTCTTTACCTGATTCTGGATAAACCGGATTTTAATAAGTTGTCCTTTGATGGAGTTGGTATAATCCAGCTAAGGGACAAGGTTTCTGCTAAATCGCGTGTTTTAAGTTCAGCGGTTAAACTGGCAAGGCGCCTAAGTAAAACCAAGACGCTCTTTATCATTAATGATTACATTGATGTTGCACTTCTTTCGGGTTCAGACGGAGTTCATTTGGGCCAGGATGACCTTTCGCTAAAACAGGCAAGGAAGCTGTTAGGCAAAGATAAAATTATCGGCATATCTTGCCATAATCTGCGCCAGGCTTTGAAAGCGCAAAAAGAGGGGGCTGATTACATTGGAATTGGCCCAATATATCCTACTGCCACCAAGCCTGAATACAAGGCTATTGGCTTAAGGGTCCTGCGCCAGTTAAAAGATAAGATAAGAATACCTTATTTTGCTATTGGCAGTATCCACGAAGGTAATGTAAAAGAAATTACCGCTGCCGGGGCAGGGCGTATCGCAGTATGCCGGGCAATTTTAAAAGCTAATAACCCTGGCCGTGCGGCAAGGCAATTATTCAAGAAGGTCAAAGAAAATCATCTAAAAGTAAAATGACTCAGTTGGAATACGCGAAGAAAAATATTGTAACCGGTATTATGCGCAAGGTTGCAGCACTTGAGGGCATTAAACCTGTTCAACTAATGCGGCTTATTCGTCAGGGCAAGGCCGTCATCCCGTTAAATAAATACCATAAAATTAAAAAACCTTGCGCAGTAGGCAGTACGCTGGCTACTAAAATTAACGCTAATATTGGCACCTCTACGGATGAATCACGCTTTACCGATGAAATAGATAAGCTTAAAGCTGCTATAAGATATGGGGCAGATGCATTAATGGATTTAAGCGTGGGAGGAGACCTGAAGAAAATGCGCCAGCAGGTCTTAAAATATTCAAGCGTGCCTGTGGGCACTGTACCGGTATATGAAGTGTCAGTCAGGGCGCAGGAAAAATATAATAATTTTATTAAATTCAACGCGCTGGATATCCTGGATGTATTAAATGAGCAGGCTAAACAGGGAGTGGATTTCTTCACTATTCATTGCGGGGTAACAAACAGGAGCCTGAAAGCTTTAGAAAAACAAAAAAGGCTTATGGGGGTTGTTTCTCGCGGAGGGGCAATTATAGCCAGATGGATGGATTTGCATAATCAAGAAAATCCTTTTTATACGCATTTTGAGCAAATCCTGGATATTGCTAATAAATATGATGTAACTTTAAGCCTGGGGGATGGATTAAGGCCGGGTTCTATCCTGGATGCTACTGATAAAGCGCAGATTACGGAGTTAAAGATACTTGGCGCGTTAGCAAAACGCGCTAAGGCAAGAGGCGTACAGGTGATGATCGAAGGGCCGGGACATGTACCTTTGGATCAGATTAAGAAGAATATACTTTTGGAGAAGAAATATTGCGATGGAGCACCTTTTTATGTATTAGGTCCCCTGGTAACTGATATTGCCCCCGGTTATGACCATATTACTTCTGCCATTGGCGGCGCTTTAGCTGCAGGTTTTGGCGCGGATTTTCTTTGTTATGTAACTCCGGCTGAACATTTGCGTCATCCAACGGTCAAGGATGTGCGAGAAGGGGTAATTGCTTCGCGAATCGCTGCCCATTCCGGGGATTTGGTTAAACGCAACAAACTGGCTATAGCCTGGGACAGGAAGATTTCGGTTGCCCGAAAGACTAAAGATTGGAAGAAACAAATTCAGATGTCTATTGATCCTGATAAGGCAAAAGAATACCGGTTATCCAGCAAGCCCAGTCTTTCTGACGTATGCACGATGTGCGGGAAATATTGTTCTATTAAGCTCATGGAAGATTGTTCAAAGAAATAGTAGTTTGCAGCACCTCGCGCTAACTTGATTTGCGCGAGCGCGCATATTAGGTAAGGCAGCATCCGACGCTGATAGGTATTGCGTCGATGCGCGATAGGTATCGCGGGTGTAATTCAGTGGTAGAATGGCAGCTTCCCAAGCTGCATATGGCGGTTCGATTCCGCTCACCCGCTTATAAAAAGAGCAGATAACATATAAATAACGTAGATTTAATGAAAAATATAATTTTAATTCTGATGATTTTGGCTGTATCCGGTTGTGTGAGCAATCCGACTTACACGGGGCCAAGGGCGCCTGTTTCCCCCCAGCTTACTCCTGGCTTGCGTCACCGCGTAGAACCCAAGCAAACACTTTGGAGGATATCTAGGATGTATAATGTAGATATTGATGATATCCTGCGGGCGAATAATATCTCAGAAGATGCTACTATTGAAATTGGCCAGGTGCTGATAATCCCCAACCGCCTGAAACCCCGGGTTGAGAAGGTGTTTTTCAGCGGGGATGATTTTATCTGGCCGTTAAAAGGGAAAATAATTGCTGGTTTCGGGACCAACTATCAGAATTTAATCAATAAAGGTATTAATATCCAGGTATTTGCAGATACTGATATTTTGGCCTCATGCAGCGGAAGGGTAGTTTTTTATGCAGTTAATTTAGGTAATTTTGGCAGGACGATAATTATCGACCATGGAAATGGCTTGCGTAGTGTTTATTCCAGGGCCTCAGAGTTTTTTGTGCGGCCGGGTGAAAGCGTGCAAAGAGGGGCATTAATCGGCCGCATTAACTCAACTGTTAAGGGTAAGAATAATTATTTCCATTTTGAAATTCGCAAAGGGGCTATGCCTCAAAATCCGCTGTTTTATTTGCCATGATAAAAGATAAATTTTTTGACCGAAGAAATTATATAGAGATATTGCAAAAACGTATCAGCAGCCTGAAGGAAGGCTACCGGCAGAATATTGCCATTATCGGTGAAGAGAATGTCGGAAAAACCAGCATTGTTTATAAGTTTTTGGATAAATTTTATGATCCCAGGATAATTACAGTATTTTTGGAGGTAAGGCCTGAGTCTTTCCAGGATTTTGCCAAAAGGTTCATCGGTGCTTTATTATATAATTTTCTTTTAAACAGCGGCTTGACGTTAAAAGAAGATTTGGATTTTTTGGTTGCCAAATCCGGAAGCTTCATCCCCAATACAACGCTCAAAATAAATTCCATACTTAACGATCTATCCCGAAGAAAGAAGGCAAATATCATCACTGAGCTTTTCAGCCTCCCTGAATTAATTCATCAGGAGACAGGTAAGTTTACCGTCCTTTTCCTGGATGAATTCCATAATCTGGAGAATATCGGCATTAAGAACTTATATCGGGATTGGAGCAAGCTGCTCATTTTACAGAAAAATACCCTGTATGCCATAACCAGTTCGATGATGTTTAAAACCAGGGTTATCCTTTCCAAGCAACTTTCTTTGTTGTTCGGTAATTTTGAGGTAATTAATATAGAGCCTTTCGATATGCATACCAGCGGCCGTTACCTGGATCATCGTTTGCCGTCTTTAAAAATGAGCCCTGGGTTAAAAGATTTTATAATCAACTTTACCGGAGGGTATCCGCTTTATCTGGAACTCATATCAGATGCCTTATCTAGCAGGCCGGATGGGCATGATATCTATGCTAACCTTGCAGATATTCTTGAGGATTTACTGTTCAATACCTCGGGGATCCTTAACCAGCGGTTTTCTAACTATATCAAGCGTTTCTTGGATTCTCCTGCTAGCAATGACTATATTTCTATTTTGTACTTAGTTGCCAGCGGCCGCAACCGCATTAAAGATATCGCCCACATCTTGCATAAACAAAAAAAAGAACTTTCTGCCAGGATTAACTACCTTTTGGAGTTGGACTCTATTACGCGTAGCGGAGATTTTCTTAAAGTGAGCGATCGTTTGTTTGCTTATTGGATGCGTTTTGTCTATCAGGAGAAAATGCGTTCTCTATCATATGATGCCAAGAACCAGAAAGAAAAATTCCGTGATAACATAGAGGAGCTTATCCAGGAGTTCCTGAAACAGTCTCAAAGACCACTCTCTAACCGGGTATTTGAGCTATTGCAGTTATTTGAAGATGACCTTATGCAGTTTGAACGTAAGAAGATCAGGCTTAATCATTTTCGCGAGGTAAAACCACTGGTTTTTAACCACCGTTTTCTAAAAGATGGTTTGTTGGGGCGCTCTAGCGATTCGCTCTGGATTATGGCGATTAAATCCGATGCCCTTACTGAGCAGGATATCGCTGAGTTTTCCAAAGAATGCAAGAAATACCACCACAAATCACAGCGTAAAATAATCGTTACTTTAAAGGAAGTTGACCCCAATGCCAGGCTGAGGGCGTTGGAGGAAAAGGTCTGGACCTGGGATTTAAACAGCTTAAACCAGATCCTGGATTTGTTTTCTAAACCACGGGTGATCGCTTGAAGATAGGGGTAATCTCTGATACACATATTGCGAATAAAACCGAACATATTCCCGGAATTATACTTGATGTTTTTAAACAAATGGATATGGTTATGCACGCCGGGGATATGGTGGATTTACGGGTGATCAATGAATTAAAGTCCGTTTGCCCAAAAGTAATTGCCGTAGCCGGGAATATGGACCACGAAGAGGTAAAAAATAAATATCCGCTAAAAGAAATTGTTGAAGTTTTCGGCCGCAAGATCGGACTCATGCATGGCTGCGGATCCGCCTTGAATTTAGTTGAACTGCTCAAAGACGCTTTTAAAGAGGATAAGCCTGATATTATTGTTTTTGGGCATTCACATAAACCGATGAATGAATTTATTGACGGGGTATTATTTTTCAACCCTGGCAGCGCGACTGATTTCATGGCAGAATATAACTCTTACGGCCTAATCGAAATAAATGAAGAGATCAATGCCAGGATAATCAAGATTTAAAATGGATAAACTTTGGGCCCCATGGAGGATTAATTACATAAACGGAAAGAAGAGAGGCAAGGGGTGTATTTTCTGCTGTGCAAAAAAAAGCACCTCCAAAGATTATGTAATCTTTAAGAGTAAGTTTACTATTGTTATGTTGAATATCTATCCTTATAATAACGGCCATCTTTTGATTTCTCCTCTGAGGCATATCCGCGACATATCCCAATTGCGTCAAGAGGAGGTCCTGGATTTATTCAGATGCTTAAATAAGGCAAAGGCGCTACTGCAAAAAGTCCTGCGGCCAGAAGGATATAATATAGGTTTTAACCTTACTCGCACAGCCGGGGCCGGTATTACCGGGCATCTGCATCTACATATTGTCCCGCGTTGGACAGGCGACACCAATTTTATGCCTGTTATTTCAAATACCAAGATTATTTCACAATCCTTAAATGAGTTAGCCGGGTGTTTAAGAAATGCCGACAAATAAGATTAAAGAATTTGAAGATAAATTTCTTGTTCCCTATGCCGCCAAAAGTTGTAATTCGCTTGGCCGTGTGCATAAGGAAGAAGAGCACCCTTATCGGTCATGTTATCAGCGTGATCGCGACCGCATTATACATTCCGCAGCTTTTAGAAGATTAGAATATAAAACCCAGGTTTTTGTCAATCATGAGGGGGATTATTACCGAACCCGGCTGACCCATAGTATTGAAGTTTCCCAAATTGCCCGCACCATTGCATGGGCACTGCATTTGAATACGGATTTAACTGAAGCGATTGCCTTAGCCCACGACTTAGGGCATACCCCTTTTGGCCATTCCGGAGAAGAGGTGCTCAATGAGTTGATGGCTAAATGCGGAGGGTTTAACCATAATTTGCAGGGCCTAAGAGTTGTGGATTATCTGGAGGAACGTTATCCGGAATTCTTAGGTTTAAATTTAAGCTGGGAGGTTAGGGAGGGGATTATAAAACATTCCTCGGTTTTTGATATAGCGGTTAAGATTAAAGAATTTATTCCTGAAAGGATGCCTTCGCTAGAGACTCAATTAGTGGATGCCGCGGATGAAATTGCTTACGATAATCATGATCTGGATGACGGCTTGACTTCGGGGTTGATAAAGGAGAAAGACCTGGAAGGGCTTGAAATTTGGGAGAAAATAAATCGCAAAATTAACCAGAAATATGCTAAAATTGATTTACCCAGCCGCAAGTACCTGATTATCCGGGGGTTAATTGATTTACAGGTTACAGATTTGATTCAGCATACACAAAGCATGATCTCCCGGCTTAAAATCAAAAATCATGCTGACCTGCGAAAAATTAATTATAAATTAGTAGATTTTAGCAGAGAAGTTAAACAGTTAAGAAAACCGCTTCGGCAGTTTCTTATGCAGAAGCTTTATCATCATTACAGGGTAATGCGCATGAGTATTAAAGCCAAGCGTTTTATCCGGGAGTTATTTAACGAGTATGCTGTGCGTCCGAAACAGCTACCCTCTGAAGTACAGCTTAGGATTCCCAGGGAAGGAGTAAAGCGGGTAGTCTGCGACTATATAGCCGGCATGACTGACCGTTATTGCCTAGATGAATACAAAAAACTATTCAACCCCTACGAAAAAGTATAGATTTTTAGTATCGGCGGTACACAGTATTTACCGTTTGCTTAACTCCACCTATGAGCTTAAGGAGTTGATCAGCCGGATGGGCAGGTTATTCTGCCAATTTTTTAATGCCCAATATTGTTTGATTGTTTTATTGGATCCAAGCAAGAAATACTCTGTTATTAAATGTTTGATTAGGGATAACAAGAAACTGATTATTGATAAAAAGACCAGGATTAGCGGCAGAGTTGAGGAAAAAATCATCAAAAGTTCATCTGCGGTCAGAAAGGGGAGTCTCCTTGGGGTTCCGCTTATCTGTGAAGATGTGCTGGGGTTTATTATTGTAAAACGCACTAAAGTTGCCCAGCCGTTTGATAAGTTTGACCAGGAGATGCTCATGAATATGGCTGAGCAGGCGGTTATCGGTATTAAAAACCTGCAGCTTTATGAGGAACAGCAAAAAATTGTTTTTGGCAGCATTAAATCGTTGGTTACTTTGTTAAATACCCGTGTACCCCGGGAGTATACTCATTCACCGCACTTTAGTAAATTAGTTTGTGCTTTAGGTTGTGAAGTTCATCTGGGGGAAAAACAAATTGAAAGCCTTAAATACGCCAGCCTGCTGCATGATACCGGGAAAATCGATATTCCCTCGGAGATATTGACTAAAACTACTAAGCTTACCTCCGAGGAATACAATATCATCAAGAGGCATCCGGTCAAAGGCGCGCAGATTTTAAGGCCTTTACAGATTTTACGCCCGGTTATCCCGATTATTATGCATCACCATGAGAAATATAACGGTACAGGTTATCCGTCGCATCTTAAAGGCGGGCAGATCCCTTTGTGCGCGAGGATTATGTCTGTTGCGGACGCTTTTGAAGCGATGGTTTACGGCCGGCCATACCGCCAGAGGATGGATATTGATTCAGCTGTCAGGGAAATAAAGAAAAAAAGCGGTACGCAGTTTGACCCTAAAATAGTGGATGCTTTCTTAAGGGTAATCAGGAAGTTTAATAAAAGAATTTATTTGCAACAGGATAAACCATAATTGTAGTATCTCGTCATGGCAGAAAAACAGGATTATTCACAAAACGAACTTTTCACTCAAGAACTGGATAGCGGCCACTATAAGCCGCGTAATGCCCCCAACCAGTTTTTTACACGTATTCGCAGATATGAAAAAGTATTGCTCTTAATCATGGGGATGGTTTTGCTAAGCATAATTTCTTTTTCTATGGGGGTAGAAAAGGGCAGGCATAGCGCTTTGATTTCAAATAAGGATATTGAGCCGGCATATACCATACAGGTGGCGGCTTTTAAAAACAGGAATCTTGCTTTACGCCAGGCCCAGTTGCTGGAGAGAGAAGGATTGCTCCCGTTAGTCTTTGTAAAAGGCAGTTATATTATTTTGTGCGTAGGCAAATTTCCTAATCAAGAGAGCGCGCAACCTTTGCTGATTCAACTGCAGAGAACCTACGCTGGTTGCCGCATAAGGAGGTTGTAAAAAATGTCAATACATCCGTCATTAATTATTTCGGAAAAAGACAAGATGGCCCGTTCGGTATTAAAGCGCACTGAGCGTATCAGGCAGATGCAGGAAAAAGGCAAGTGGAAAGAGGGGGATTCGGTTTATGGTTTACCGAAAATTAAAACCCTGAGGATCAAAATTAAGAAAGAGAAAGCAGTCAAAGAGGCTACTACTGAGGCCGGAGCACCAGCTGCCGGAGCAGCGGCGCCAGCGGGAAAAGATGCAAAGGCTGCGACTAAGGCCCAAGAGAAGAAATAAAATCAAATGTTGTTAAATCTTAAATACAGGATAGCATTTCTTTGCCTCTTGTTTAGCCTTAGTTTTACGGGAGTTGTTTTTGCGGCCGGATTTACCGCATTTTCCGGTCAGATCAATGCGGATGATATCAATTTACGTGTTGATGCTACAGTAAGTTCAAAGGTTGTCTGTATCCTCTCTAAGGGGCAAGCAGTAGAGGTAGTTTCTGAGGTTTATGACTGGTATAAGATTCATCTCCCCAAAACTGCACCTTCTTATATAAAGAAAAACCTGGTAGAATGTATCAACAATACTCCGGATGGATGTTTTAGTGCCAAGGTGGCCGGCGATAGGGTTAATATCCGGCTTGGCCCAAGTGAATCATCGTGGATTATTGGTAAAGTTGATAATTCAACAGTAGTAAATATTATTCAAGATGAAGGCAGTTGGTATAAGATCGAACCAGTATATCAAAGCTATGGCTGGGTTAATAAGAAATTTATCAGTAAAGAGATGGTTGTGCCTGAAGAAAATAAGGGGCCAGCCGTTGCTCTTCAGCCTGTGGCTTTGGCAACTGGAAGCCAAACCACTGCTACCCAGCAGGTTGTACAGGGGGCTGAACAATTGGTTGTTGAAGGTACTGTCAGCCCGTATGGAGTGGTCTTATGGCGTAAGGCAACCCATAAGTTAATTACTGATAACAATGAAGTGTATTTTCTAAAAGGCAACCGAAAAGGCATGGACAGTCTCAATTACCGTAAGGTTAAGGTTACCGGTAAATTAATCAGCCCAAAGAATAGCAGGCGTCCAATTATTGAAGTAGATATTATCGAGGTATTGAAATGAGCCTTCCGCAGTTAGTTATATCATTTGCCGTATCATTTGCGCTTTTATTGATTGCGATGACTGTGCATGAATTCGCGCATGGTCTGGCTGCCTATAAGTTAGGTGATTCTACGGCCAGATTTTCCGGCAGGCTTACCTTAAATCCGTTGGCGCATATTGATCCCTTTTGGACTATACTTCTGCCGCTCATGCTTTTTCTGTCCAGTTCCGGGCATTTTGTTTTTGGGGCTGCCAAGCCTGTGCCTATAGACTACCGGGCATTAAAGAATCCCAAAAGGGATATAATCTGGATAGGCCTAAGCGGCCCATTGGCCAATCTTATCCTGGCGTTTGTTATTGCCCAGGTGCTAAAATTTATCCCGCTTTCGGGTATCCCTGTTTACCTGCTTTTAAATTTACTTTTGATCAATGTTGTTTTAGCTCTATTTAATTTGATTCCGATACCACCGTTAGACGGCTCGCGTGTTTTGATGGGGTTATTGCCTGAAAGCTTGTCACGGCAATATATCAGTTTTGAGCGCTATGGTTTTCTTGTCCTTTTTGCGTTAATTTGGCTGGGGGCATTTGATCATTTTCTTTGGCCGATGGTGGCTTTAGTAGTTAGGCTGATGGGAGTAGGTTCTTAAATGCACAAAGTAAAAGTTAATTTAGGTAAACGATCATACGACATAATTATCGGGAAGCTTATTTTTAAAAGATTAACTAATTATTTACGTAGATTAAATGTCGGTTCAGATGCCTATATTATTACCAATGCATTATTAAAAAATAAGTATGGCGCGATCCTGTCGAAGGTTTTATTAAAGGCTGGTTTTGGCTGCCGTTTTAAGATCGTCCTGGACAGCGAGAGAAGTAAATCACTAGCGAGTGCTGGAAACGTAATTAAGGATCTGGCCAAGTTTGACCAGAAAAGGAAAGTTTTTATTATTGCTTTTGGGGGCGGAGTGGTAGGCGATCTGTCTGGTTTTATTGCTTCAGTATATAAACGGGGGGTTGCTTATGTGCAGATCCCTACGACTTTATTGGCTCAGGTGGATTCGGCTATCGGTGGAAAAACTGCGGTTGACCTGGATCTAGGCAAGAACTTAGTCGGTGCGTTTTATCAGCCTCGGCTTGTATTTAGCGAAATCGATTTTTTAAAAACCCTGGATAAACGGCAGATCGCCTCAGGAATGGCAGAGGTAATTAAGTACGCTATTATCAAGGATAATAATTTATTTTGCTACCTGGAAACTAAGCACGGGGATGTCTTTAATGCCGATCCTGCGGTGTTAGAAAATATAATCAGTTCCTGCAGTAGGATTAAGGCGACAATAGCCGGCCGGGATGAGAAAGAGGTATCAGGTTTAAGGACGATTTTAAACTTTGGCCATACGATTGGCCATGCCATTGAATCTGCCTGTGGTTACAAGGGCTATAATCATGGTGAGGCAGTGGCCCTGGGGATGGTAGTAGTTTCAAATTTGAGTTGCAGGTTAGGGTTTATTGATGAAAGGCTAGCCCTGCGTATTGAGAATTTAATCAAGCTTTATGGCTTGCCTGTAAAATTAAAAGGCATATCTATTGGTAAGATCATTAATGCCTATTATCATGACAAGAAGTTTGTCGGTAAACAAAACAGGCTGGTTTTGATCCGCGGGATTGCCAAGCCCATACTAGTATCAGATGTCGCGCTTGATTTGATAAAAGAGGCGATTAGAAAAATTGTCTGACCTTCTATCTATTGGTGGAAAGAGTGATAATATTTCCTTGGTTATTTAACTCCACCGTATTTTCCGTAATCTTTTCTACTTTTGCCCCGTCAACAGAATCATCTTCCCTAACGATCTGGTTATTTACTAAGGCATAACCGTCATTGTCGGAAAAGAATATTCCGTTTAAAATAAAGTTTTTTTCCGGTTTGTCCTGTACTTCAGGCAGGGGGGATAGCGTAACGGCAGGCAATGTTTGCGCAGCTTCCGGTTTCTGGCCTAATGTTGGGATTGTTTTATCCGGCCCCTGGAATGCAATAGGCGGTTCAACCTTACGGTTGATGGCCACAAATATAAAGCTGCTCAGGGACAGGCCGATAACAAATATTAAAATATAAAATAGATAAGCATTAAACCGTGGTTTCTTATTCAATCCGGAAGTTTCTTTAAGCGAATTCTTTTGGATAGATTCTTCAGTTTTCTTTAACGCCTCGTTAATTATGCTCATAAATTAACCTGTTTTAACCGAATAGCTGTCCAGCTCATCGAGGCATCTTTTTATAATATTAAAGTCTATATGGCTAGTTTCTGTGACAAAACCGGCTAGGAGCGCACGGTCGCAGATCATATTGATCAGCCTGGGTGTTCCTCCGGAAAAACGGCTTATTGAATTAATGGCCTCATCGCTGAATTCAATCTTGCTCTTTGCCCCGGCGACCTTCAGGCGGTGGTTTATATAAGATCTTATTTCGTCTTCATCAAGCGGGCCGATATGATACCTAACCATGATCCTTTGGCGCAACTGCCTTAAATCATATAAATTGATCCGCTTGTTTAATTCCGGCTGGCCCACTAAAATTACCTGAAGCAGTTTATCCTTTTCTGTCTCTAAATTTGAAAGCAGGCGTATTTGTTCAAGCAGATTTGGTTTTAAGTTTTGCGCCTCGTCTATAATAAGTACCAGATTGTTTCCTGCATTCGATTCTTGCAGCAGGAAATTATTTAATTCCCAGACTATTTCCAGTTTAGTCTTGCCCCTGGAAGGGATTCCGAAATCTTTAATAATTGATTCAAGGAGCTGGTTTTCGGAGAAGGCGGGGTTTAGGATAAAAGCTGTTTTTACGTTTTTATCTACATGGTTTAAGAAGAAGCGGCAGATGGTTGTTTTGCCGGTGCCGATTTCTCCGGTTAGAACAATTATTCCCTTTCTTTGGGAGACCCCATAAAGCAAGTGAGATATGGCTTCTTTATGTCCTTTACTAGAGAAAAAGAAGGCGGGGTCGCTGGTAACATTGAAAGGCCTTTCTTTTAATCCGTAAAATTGGCAGTACATTGATTCACCTCCCGGTTATTATAGCAGGAATGCAAAGTTTGTAAAGTATTGACATATTTATAAATATGTGTTATATTTTCTTTCAAGAGGCGAGAAAAATAGTTACGGTTTTACTAAAAAAGAATGTATAAATGGCCACTTTAGGGCAATCAAAAGAAAATCGTTGTTTCCCCCGGGTTGATTTCCACTCACAGATACGTTATCAGCTCAGGGGCAAGCCGGATTTCGACAATGTTCTCAGCAATGATATCAGTTGCGGCGGGTTAAGGTTTACCAGCGATAGATTTATTCCAACTTCTACGGTGGTAATGCTTGAGGTCAATGTTTTAAACCGTGTGCTCAGGCCTGTTGGCAAGGTGGCCTGGTCAACCCCTCTGGCGCATTCTGATCGCAATCAAACCGGCGTAGAGTTTATGGAGTTTAATAAGCTGGAAAGAAACTATCTTAGGGATTTTGTAAACATGCAGCTAGGTTGAGTTTTTAATTAAAATGAAAGGAATATTATAAATGGCACCTGAAGCAGTTAAAGAAACGCAAACGGAAGCAAAGCCTAAGGCAGAAAAACAAACTAATTGCCTGGCCTGTAATAAGCTGATTAAGAAATTAAAGAAATATTACCGTAACGGCAAGTTTTATTGCAGCAAGAAATGCTGGCGCGCCTTTATTGAGAAAAGTAAAGCAGAGGGTGGAGCAGAGAAGAAATAATGAAAAGCGTCAAAGAACGCAGGATTCATCCGCGCTTAGAGCACAAATTACCGTTTAACGTTGCTGTTAACGGCTATGATTTTTCTACTACTACGCATAATATCAGCTGTGTAGGTGCTTATTGCCATCTAGATAAATATATCCCGCCTTTTACTAAAATTTCCGTTAAGTTAAGCCTGCCCGGTAAGGTTAAAGCTGATAAAAATGCTATTGTTGAATGTAAGGGGGTAGTCGTAAGGAGCGAAGACGAAATCAGGGGCGGGTTTAACATCGCTATATTTTTTAATCAGATGCGCAATGAGCAACGTAAAAAGATCGCTGCTTACATAAGCCAGTTCTTGCATTAACCACTGTTTCTCTAATATATGGCTTTGGCTGTTAGCAAGTCAAGGCATGGTTTATCTATCCACTTGGGAAAAGCCAGAAAATACAATCATAAGGTTAAGCTTATCATGGGCTTCATCTATAAAGATGAGGCTATTTTTATCAAAGTCAGGGATAAGTTAAAAAGAAAGTTCGGCAGGATTGATTTTCAGCCGGGCCCTCTTGATTTTAATTCCACGGATTATTACAAGAAAGAGATGGGGCCCGGGCTAAAAAGAAGATTTATCAGTTTCAGCAAATTAATCCTTATGCAGGATTTATACCGTATCAAGCTTTATACAAACCGCCTCGAAGCAGAATTCTTAGCCTCCTCCGGTGAGCGCCAGGTGAATATTGATCCAGGGTATTTGGATTTAGCTAAATTAGTGCTTGCTTCGACCAAGGATTACGCGCACAGGATCTATTTACGCAAAGGTGTCTTTGCAGAAGTAACACTAAATTATCGAGGCAATTCATTTTCTCCGAATGATTGGACTTATCCGGATTATCGCAGTCACGAGTATGCTGACATCTTTAATAAAATCAGGGGGCTTTATATCCCATAATGTTAAATTATCCATCATATCTTAAGGCTGGCATAAACGGAAAATTAAAGGTAATTGCTGAACAGCTTTTTAACAGCCTTGAATCGTGCGATATCTGTCCCCGGCGTTGCAAGGTTGACCGGCTTGGAAATAAGATTGGGTTTTGTAAGACCGCAAGGTTGCCTAAGGTTTACAGTTATATGTGCCATCACGGAGAAGAACCTCCCGTTTCAGGTATTAGCGGTAGCGGAACGATATTCTTTAGCAATTGCAACATGAACTGCGTATATTGCCAGAATTATGAGTTCAGCCAATTAGGCAAGGGCAGGGAGTATGAATTTGGGGAATTGGCGCAGGTAATGTTGGCTCTGCAGGAATCAGGTTGCCACAATATCAACCTGGTTACGCCTACGCATGTTTTACCGCAAATACTCAAAGCCTTGGAGATTGCTATTGCGCAGGGGTTAAATATCCCATTGGTTTATAATACCGGCGGATATGAATTGGCCCAAACCTTAAGGTTGCTTGATGGAATAATTGATATATACCTTGCGGATATGAGGTATGCGGATAACATGATCTCGCAGAAGTTTTCATCTGCCCCGGATTATCCGCGATACAATCAGGAGGCAATAAAAGAGATGCATCGGCAGGTAGGCCCGGCAGAGTTTGATAAAGACGGGTTAATCAGAAGAGGTTTGATTATAAGGCACCTAGTATTGCCGAATCAGGCTTCCGGGACAGATAAAATTATGCAATTTGTCGCTAAGGATATTTCTGAAGATACTTATATTAGCTTAATGAGCCAGTATCTGCCTTATTATAAAGCCTCCGGTTATCCGGAAATCAGCCGCCGCCTGAAAAATGATGAATATGAAGAGGCAAAAAGAATATTAGGGCGATGCAATCTGCTCAATGGGTGGATCCAGGAATCTTACGGTTCAGAGCGTTTTGCCGGAGTAAATATCAGACCTGTTTAAATATGCCCAAGGAATCAATTTTCAGTAAGATTATTAATTTTATTTTCGCCAAGTTATTTAAAATCAATGATTCCGCGCAAAAGATTGCCTTAGGGGTTGGCTTGGGCGTATTTTCAGGGCTTATCCCCGGAACCGGTCCGGCTGCAGCATTATTTTTGGCTTTTGTTTTCCGGGCTAACCGGGCTGCCGCTTTATTGGGAAGCATACTTACTAATACCTGGTTAAGCATCATAACCTTTATTATAGCGATAAAAGTTGGCTCTCTGGTATTTGGAAGGCATTGGCAGGAAGTTTACCAAAAGGTGCAAGCCTTAATCCATAATTTTCATTGGGGAAATTTCTTTAAACTTTCTTTTTTAGATGTAGTTTTGCCGGTTGTTATTGGATATTTAATCATTGGTTTATTCCTAGGTTTGATTAGCTATCTGGTGGTCCTTCTAATAACCAGAAAAATGCTTCAGAGAAATTGATATCAGTATAAAATTTTAAGGCCGGCATCCAAAAAGATGCCGGCCTTAATTTTCTTTGTAAAGTTAACAGCTATTAATCTCCGTAAACAGTTGTGGTATACTCTCCGTAAACGCCTAGGATATTTTTAGCATCATAATCCACATATTTAATTATTCTGATATTGCCGTTTGCTGCCGCTGTTTTAATACTGCAATCTCCGGTAGCGACTAAACCTAAGACTGAGGTGGCTTTGGACACGCCAGTTTTACTGTAAGATATACCTCCATCGCCGGATGAAACTGGAGCTTTGACTTCGGTATAGATTATCCCGTAAGGATATGGGGTAGCGCAACCATTAAGCATTACTGCAACGAATAAAATTAAGATTAAGAAACTTATCTTTTTCATATTTACCTCCTCTCTGGAATAATTTTAGCAAAATAAGTTAATAATGCAAGCTTTTTTAAGCTTGCTAAAAATAAGATTAGGAGTTAAAATATGTACAAATTTAAAATTAAGGGAGGTTTTGATGAAGAAGTTAGTTTTATTGCGCCATGGGGAAAGCACCTGGAATAGGGAAAATCGTTTTACCGGTTGGACTGATGTAGATTTGTCCGGTCAGGGCATACAAGAGGCAAAGAAGGCAGGAGAGGTGCTTAAGAAAGAAGGTTTTATTTTTGATCTGGCTTTTACTTCTGTGTTAAAAAGGGCTATCCGCACTCTTTGGTTGACGCTTGATGAAATGGATTTGATGTGGATACCGGTTTATAACTCCTGGAGGCTCAATGAGAGGCATTATGGGGCCTTGCAGGGATTAAATAAATCCGAGACTGCGGCAAAATACGGCGAAGAGCAGGTTTTAATCTGGAGAAGAAGTTATGATGTGCCTCCCATGCCATTAGACAAGAATGACCTGCGTTATCCGGGCAATGATCCTCGCTACAGGGATCTTAAGGCAGGGGAACTTCCTCTTACTGAATGCTTAAAAGATACGGTGGAGCGTTTTCTGCCTTATTGGCATAAAACAATTGCCCCGGCTGTAAAAAGCGGTAAGCGGGTGATTATTGCCGCGCATGGTAACTCTCTGCGCGCCTTAGTTAAATATCTGGATAATATTTCAGAAGATAAAATAGTTAATTTAAACATTCCTACAGCTATGCCTCTGGTTTATGAGTTAAGCGATAATTTAAAACCGATTAAAAGTTATTACCTGGGTGATCCCGAAGCAGTAAAGAGGGCTATGGATGCAGTGGCAAATCAGGGTAAGGCAAAATAAACCTGTTTGTCATTCAGAGGAGGTGTGTATGGCGGTTGAGAAGATTGGGGAGAGATACAAGTGCAATGTTTGCGGAAATGAAATTATAGTAACCAAGGTTGGCGGAGGTGAATTAGTTTGTTGCGGTAAACCAATGGAAAAAATTGAAGGATAGATAAAAGGAGATATTCTATGGGTAAATCAATTAAAGGCACAAAAACAGAACAGAATTTACTTAAAGCTTTTGCCGGTGAGTCACAGGCGCGCACCCGTTATACATATTTTTCCTCAGTTGCCAGGAAAGAAGGGCTGGTGCAGATATCTAATATTTTTATGGAAACTGCGGAAAACGAAAAAGAGCACGCCAAGGTATTTTTTAAATACCTGGAGGGCGGGGATGTAGAGATTACCGCATCTTATCCTGCCGGGATGATAAAGGAAACAAAGGCCAATTTAGAAGAAGCAGCGGCTGGTGAAAATATGGAATGGACCAGCCTCTATGCAGACTTTGCGAAGATTGCAAAAGATGAAGGTTTTCTTGATATATCCCGTTCATTTGAGCAGATATCCAAGGTTGAGAGATTCCATGAATCCCGTTACCGAAAATTAATTAATAATATTGTTAATGGAGAAGTATTTAAGAAGGGCTTAAGCATAAAGTGGCACTGTATTAATTGTGGTTATGTTTTTGAAGGCGCTGAAGCACCTGGAGAGTGTCCTTCTTGTAAGCATCCGCAGGCATTTTTTGAAGTTCTCGCCGAGAACTATTGATTTTGAGAATAAAATGTCTCAAAAGCTATCTTTTATTTTGTTTGGTTTTATATTATTCTTCCTGGGAATTAATGCGGAAGGAGGATTAAGTATGGAATTATCCAGTCCGGAATTTAAAAACAAATCATTTATCCCGCAGAAATTTACTTGTCAGGGGAAGGGTGTAAACCCGGCGTTAATTATTGAAGGTATTCCCGATAAGGCCAAAAGCCTGGCTTTGATTATGGATGACCCTGATGCCATAGGAGGTAATTTTGTGCATTGGGTACTTTACAACATTCCTGTTACTAACTGCATAGAGGAAGACACTGTTCCCGGAAAACAAGGGCTTAATTCTCTAGGAAGGCTGGGGTATGCCAGCCCCTGCCCGCCGACAGGGGCGCACCGTTACTTTTTTAAGATATATGCTCTGGATGTAATATTGGATTATGGCGGAGGTTTGAATAAGGCAGAATTGGAAAAAGAGATTTCCGCTCATTTATTAGATAAGGCCGAGCTAATCGGTTTATACCAGAAAAAGTAAATATTTTATGGCTTGGCATATCTATATTATCAAATGCAAGGATGGCCTGCTCTATACCGGCATTAGTAAAGATTTGGAGCGCCGGGTTAAAGAGCATAACAGGGGCCAAGGTTGTAAATTTACCAAGTATAGGTGGCCGGTTGAGCTCATGTATTCTGAGAAAGTTAAAAACAGGTCGCAGGCGCTAATAAGAGAGGTAGAGATTAAACGCCTCCCGCGTCAAAAGAAGTTGAAGCTGTTTTAGGGGATTGAATATGGCAAACTTTTCTTTTGATATTGTTTCAGAAGTAGATCTGCAGGAGGTGGACAATGCGGTCAACCAGGCAATTAAGGAGTTGGGCCAGCGTTATGATTTTAAAAATAGCAAGGCCTCAATTGCCCTTGATCGTAAAGAGAAAAAAATTACTTTGATTGCGGATGATGATTTTAAGCTGCGCGCGTTAACGGATATTTTGGCAACGCGTTTAGCAAAAAGAGGCGTTTCGATCAAGGCGCTTAAATTTAATGAACCTGAAAAGGCATTTGAAGGTTATCTGCGCCAGTTGGTAGAGATCTGTATGGGTATAGATAAAGAGAGGGCCAAAGAGCTTGCTGGCATCATAAAGGGGCTGGGCCTTAAAGTACAGGCTCAGATAGAAGGGGAAAAGATTAAGGTTAGTTCGGCTAAGAAAGATGAATTGCAGGCGGTTATCGCGCATTTGCGGGGCCTGGATTTTTCTTTGCCGCTTAACTTCTGTAATTATCGCTAAAACCGATTTATTATTAAATTAATTGTGGTATAATAAGTATAATCAGATTAATTAAGCTTGGGGTATTAAATTAATTGAAAGGACAGGCAATGATAAAGTTCACTAAGTTTGGATTGGTATTTTTCTGCATTGCATTCTTTAGCGGAATTAATAGTTTTGCCCAGCAGACTGAGATGCAGAATATCGGCAACCCGGAATTTTCAAGGATGGATAAAGACCAGAGCGGCCTTATTTCTTCCAGCGAAATGCAGGTTTATCAGGCAGAGAAATTCAATGAATTAGATAAGGATAGAAGCGGAGACCTTGACGCAGAGGAACTAGAGGCGGATACATCTAAAATGCACCAGCAGGCCGATAAAGACAGTAATGGTAAAGTAACCCCGGAAGAATCGAGTTCTCAGTTTAAGGAATATTTTCAACAGATGGATAGTAATAATGACGGTCAGGTTTCTGAAGCTGAATACACGGATTACTGGAAGCTGATACATAGGTTTTAAAAAGAAGGGTTATAATTATCCATCTCGTCCCCAGGAAATTCTTCTTTTATCGATTCGTCGAATAACAACCCAGGAAAAATAATAAAACCCCATGATTTCTGTAAATAACGTATCATTACAATTCGGCTCGCGTAAACTTTTTTCCAAGGTAAACATTACTTTTTCCTCGGGTAATTGCTATGGTTTAATCGGTGCCAATGGTTCGGGTAAATCTACTTTTTTAAAGATCCTCTCCGGTGAAGTTGATTCGACTGCGGGCGAAGTCATTGTTTTCCCGGGTAAGAGGATCTCTATGTTAAAACAGGATCAATTCGCCTTTGATGAGCATATCGTCTTGACTACAGTTATCATGGGGCACAAGAAACTTTACGAAATCATGATTGAAAAAGATGAGCTGTATTCCAAGACTCCTTTTACAGACGCCGATGGCATGCGTGCCTCTGAACTTGAAGGTGAATTTGCTGAGTTGGAGGGGTGGAATGCCGAATCCGATGCGGCCAAACTGTTAAGCGAACTTGGTATTGAGGAGTCATTGCATACAGCGGAAATGAAACAGCTTGAAGCGGGTCAAAAGATGCGCGTATTATTAGCTCAGGCTTTATTTGGGAATCCGGATATCCTGCTGCTAGATGAGCCCACTAACTATCTTGACGTTGAATCAAGCATGTGGCTTGAAGAATTTTTATGTAGTTTTGAGAATACCGCAATTGTCGTCTCGCATGATCGCCATTTTCTGGATAAAGTCTGTACTCATATTGCGGATATTGATTTTGGTAAAATTCATTTGTACCCGGGGAATTACACTTTTTGGGCAGAAGCAAGCCAGCTTGCCGCACGGCAGCGCAGTGAATCGAATAAGAAGATAGAAGAGAAACGCAAGGAATTAAAAGAGTTCATTATGCGTTTTGCCAACAATGCCTCTAAATCACGGCAGGCCACCAGCCGGAAGAAAATCCTCGAGAAACTTACCGTCCTGCACATAGAGCCATCTTCGCGCAAATATCCTTATATTAATTTTGAACCGGAGCGCGAAGCAGGTAATGACCTTTTAAGCATAAGTAATCTATTTAAAGCAGTTGATGGCCAAGTGATGTTTGAGCGTTTGAGTATTAACATTCACAAAGGGGATAAAGTTGCTTTTGTCGGCCCGAATGATTTGGCCAAGACAATACTCTTTCAGGTTTTGATGAATGAAAATCAGGCTGATAGCGGTAGTTTTAAATGGGGTTTTTCAACAAAGCGCTCGTACTATCCAAGGGATAATTCCGCATTCTTTAATACGGGGCTGAGTGTAGCTGATTGGCTTAGGCAGTATTCAGTGAATACTGAGAAAGAATTTATCCATGCTTTCTTGGGGCGCATGCTTTTTTCAGGCGAAGAATCACTAAAACCAGTAAATATTTTATCCGGCGGAGAGAAGGCAAGATGCATGTTAACTCGCATGATGGTCAACCAGCCTAACGTGCTTATTTTGGATGAACCGACTAACCATCTCGATCTAGAATCAATTACTGCTTTAAACCGGGGTTTGGAGAAATTCCGCGGCACAATTTTGTTTTCTTCGCATGACCATCAACTAGTACAGACTGTAGCTAATCGCATTATTGAGATTACTCCTAAGGGATATATTGACCGGATGGGTACGAGTTTTGATGAATATCTTGCTAATGAACAAATTACCGCTCAACGGCATGAACTGTATGGAACTACGCACTAAATATGCTATAATATCATTGAAATCATTTGCAACTATCCTTAAAAGCGAACCGATAAAACTATTTAATATTAAGTTTCTTGTGTTATAATATGGGCAGATTGAAATAAGTAAGCGAGGGGGATAGAATTAAGGAAAGAATAAAATGGTGAAATTTATCGTTAAAATCGGGATTATGGTTTTTTGGATTGTATTCTTTAGCGGCGTTAATGGCTTTGCTCAGCAGAATGATTTGCAGAATATCGCTACCTCTGAATCATCAAAGATGTTTAAAAACCATAATGGCCTTATTTCTTCTAGCGAGATGCAGGCGTATCAAAATAATGAATTCAGCCAATCGGGTAAGGGCAATGAAAAGAATGTTTCCGGGAAATGGAAAACAACAAAGAAAAAGAAGAGGTAAGTTTCTTTTGAGGCTGCGGCTACAGGGAACCGAGGAAAAAGACAGAGAAGGAAAAGAAGTAATTTTTATTAAAGAAAGTTTGCAGGGCTGGAGAATTAAATCCAGCCCTGTGTTTTTCATGCCAGGTGCACTCTTATGAAAAGTAAAGTTTATTTTGTTTCCATAAAAGATTCTGATGACCTTCAAGTTGTTAATCAGAAGCTCAAGCTTTTGTTGGATAAAAGCAAGGTCTTGGCCCCTATCCAAAAAGAAAACAAGGTGGCTGTAAAAGTCCATTTTGGCGAGGAAGGCAATACTGGTTTTGTAGGGCCTGAGCATCTGCGTGTAATCTGTGATGAGATTTCTGTTAGAGGGGGAAGCGCTTTTCTATCGGACGCTAATACGCTTTATCGCGGACGCCGCTTGAATTCTGAAGACCACTTAAGAATAGCCTATGAGCACGGGTTTACAAAAGAGATAACGGGCGTAGATGTTGTTATCCCGGATGATAACAAAAAAGAAAACACGGCCACCGTAGAGATTAATCAGAGGTTTATTAAGAGCGCTAAAGTTGCCCGTATTTTTGTTGATGCAGATGCATTAATTGCAGTGAGCCATTTTAAGGGGCATGTCTTGACTGGTTTTGGCGGTGCGCTAAAAAATGTTGGCATGGGTTGCGCTACCAGAGGAGGTAAGCTTGCGCAGCACTGTGATGTTGCCCCCGTTGTTCATTCTGATAGATGTATTGGTTGTGGCGAATGCGAAATAATCTGTCCCGTAGCTGCAATTCACCTGGAAGAAAAGAAATCAGTAGTAGATAGCTCTAAATGCATTGGTTGCGCAAGTTGTTTAGCTGTATGTCCGACTATGGCGATGTTTATAGATTTTGCTGCGGGTGATAAGGTGCAGGATAAGATGGTAGAATATTCTCTGGCTGTACTTAAGGATAAGAAAAATAAGGCAGGGTTTATAAATTTTGCCGTTAAAATCAATAAAGAATGCGATTGCTGGGGTGCGGAAAATCCGCGCATTTCTCCTGATGTCGGGATACTGGCATCAAGTGACCCTGTAGGTATAGATAAAGCAAGTTTGGACTTAGTGAATAAGGTATGCAATAAGGATATCTTCAAAACGGTCCATCCTGACCAGGATGGAATAAAACAGCTTAGGTATGCCCAGGAAATAGGATTAGGCAGTCTTGCTTACGAACTGGTAGAATTATGATACCGGTATGCACAATAAAAGGCCGGGGGTAAAAAGGAGAGGTTATGAAGAAATACAATCCTGAAGAGGATAATCGCAGAAAATCTGAGCGTATGGATGCGGCCTTTACCCTTACCTACAATCTGGAGAAATCTCATACATTGCGTATTAGCCTGGGGCTGGTCGATAATGTAGAAACAATAATGATAAATTTAAGCGATTTAGGTATGGCTATTATGACAAATTATGATATTCCTGTTGGCGCGCAACTATATATTAAATTTGATCTCATAAATATGCATTTAAGCGGCGATGAGCGTTGGAGGTCTATGAAAATTGCAGGGGAGGTAGTTTCTAATTTTCTTCTATCGGGGGAAAATAGGAGAATAGGGATACGTTTTAATAAGATTTCAAAAGAAGATAAAGCCGCAATAAGAAATTACGTATTAGACAATAAGTTTCCTGCCAAGAATGAAAAATAGGGGGCGTATATATTTTTGGGGGATTATTCTCCTGCCTGTTTTATTATTGGGATGCCGCATGGAAGGATTTGTGAAAGACCCAAAAAGTATAGAAATCTTTAATGCCTTAACAGGCCAGATTGAGGAGGTTGAAAAGATTTATAAAACTGACGCGCAATGGAGGAAGATTCTTAGCCCTGAGCAATATCGGGTTACAAGGTTGAAAGGCACAGAAAGGCCGTTTAGCGGAAAATGCGCTATCCCCAAAGCAGGCAAACAGGGGTTATTTCAATGTGTTTGTTGCGGCACCGACCTGTTTTTAATTGATAAAGAGTTTGAATCCGGAACTGGATGGCCTAGTTTCTGGGAGCCGGTTTCAGAACTGAATATTAGAGAAGAATCCGATAATACTTTTGGCATGCAAAGAATTGAGGTGCAATGCGCTCGCTGTGAAGCCCATCTGGGTCATGTTTTTAATGATGGTCCTGCGCCAACAGGTAAGCGTTATTGCATTAACTTGGTGGCACTTAAATTTGCAGAGATTGATAAACCTAAAAAAGAGAAGTTAGAGAAAGCCATTTTTGCTGCAGGTTGTTTTTGGGGGGTTGAAGCTGCCTTTGCGCAAATTAAAGGAGTGATTAAGACTTCCGTTGGTTTTACTGGAGGAACAGTAAAAAATCCCAGCTATGAAGATGTCTGTACTGATAAAACTGCTCATGCAGAGGCCGTAGAATTAGAGTTTGATCCAAGTATTATCCCTTATGAGAAACTGCTGGATGTTTTTTGGAGTATTCATGATCCTACTGCAGTAAATAGGCAGGGGGTCGATATCGGGAGCCAGTACCGTTCGGCAATCTTTTATAATTCTCCGGAGCAGCATAAGGCAGCGTTGTTATCTAAAAAGAAGCTTCAGGAATCAGGAAAATTCAAACGGCCGATTGCTACAGAGATAGTTCCTGCGGGAGTGTTTTACCGGGCAGAGGAATATCACCAGCGTTATTTTCAGAAACAAGGCATTAAACCAGCATGCCGTATACCGTTAAAGCAAGGGTAGGGTTATATTGAGGAGGGGTTGATGTTCAGGGAAAAGATTAAAGTTTTGGATTGTACAATCAGGGATGGCGGCTTGATGAATAAACATGATTTTGACCTGCATTTCGTGCGCCAGGTTTATAAAGCAATTTCAGAGGCAGGCGTGGATTATATGGAGATCGGTTATAAAAATTCTAGACGGCTTTTTAGCACCAAAGAGTTTGGTAAGTGGAAATTCTGCGATGATGAAGATATAAAGAAGGTAATTGAGGGGATTCAGTCTAAGACCAAGATTTCGGTTATGGTTGATGTGGACAGAGTAGATGTAGCTGATGTTTTGCCTAAGAAAGAAAGCCCCGTGGATATGATTAGGGTTGCTACTTATGTTAAAGATGTGGATAAGGCGATATATCTGGTAAACCATTTTTTTGATAAAGGATATGAAACTACGGTAAATATAATGGCAATATCCCGTGCCCTGGATAATGAACTTACAGAGTGTTTGCAGCAGCTAGAAAAAGAGTGCAAGGCACAGATTGTATATATAGTAGATAGTTTTGGTTCGCTGTACCAGGAGACAACGGAGTTTTTGATTAAGAAGGCAAAGAGTATTCTTAGGTCCAAAGAAGTCGGGATGCATGCGCATAACAATCAGCAGCTTGCCTTCGGCAATACTATTGAGGCGATTATCCATGATGCTAATTATGTAGATGGGTCTATTTTTGGTTTAGGCAGGGCAGCGGGAAATTGCCCCACGGAACTGATATTGGGATTCTTGAAAAATCCCAAGTATGATATACGCCCAATTCTGGATGTTATTTCGAAAGAGTTTATCCCCCTGCAGAAAAAGATAGAGTGGGGGTATTTTATTCCTTATGCGATAACCGGGATTCTCGATGAGCACCCGCGTACTGCGATAGCTTTGCGGGAAAGCGATAAAAAGGAAAACTATCGCGAGTACTATGAGAGCCTAATCGGCGAGGTTGAGGAATAATATGGATTTATTGGATTTTAAGAAAAAACCAATTCTTGGCATATTACGCGGGGCAGAGGCTAATATTATCGAGCCGTTGATTGAAACGGTAATTTCCGCCGGGCTCAAAACTCTTGAGATAACCATGAATACTGCGGATGCACCGGAATTAATCCGTAAAACCAAAAAGATTTGCGGTAATCGACTGGCCTTGGGCGCAGGCACAGTGCTTACGATGCAGGATTTAAAATCAGCCCTTCAAAGCGGAGCCAGTTTTATTGTCATGCCGGTGCTGGTTGATGAAATCGTAGGATATTGCGTAGATAACAAAATACCTGTGTTTCCTGGAGCGTTTACTCCCCAGGAGGTATATCAGGCGCATGAGTCAGGGGCGGCTATGGTCAAGGTTTTCCCGGCAAGATTCTTTGGGCCGGAATATTTCCGGGAGCTTAGGGGGCCTTTTAATAACATAGAGCTATTAGCCTGCGGCGGTGTTACTCCTGATAATTTGAAGGATTACTTTGCCAGTGGCGCCAGCGCCGTAGCATTTGGCGCCAGCGTTTTTAGAAAAGATTGGCTGGTTAAAGGAGATTTTGAAGCGGTTAGGCAGGCTGTCAAGAAGTTCATTGATGGTTGGGGTAGGGTAAATATCAAAGGAGGTAAAAGAGATGGCAAATAATTCTAAGAATAAAAAAAAGGGTTCAGCGCTTCTTTTTGGGGAGAGCATTACCGAGAAAATCCGCAGGCGTGCGCAGGAACTTTATGAAAAAAGAGGCTGTGTACCCGGAAATGATTGGGCGGATTGGTTTGAGGCGGAAAGACAGGTAAAATCCGAACTAAATAAGGATATTTTCTAATTGAGGTTTGGCAGTTTAATAAAAGGGGGAGGCATGAGGTTTTCTTTATTTATTCTTTGTTTGATAGCGGCCATTATATTTAATTTTACAGGAAGCTTAAAAGCAGAAATTAGCGATGGGGATCCCCGGTGGGGAGGGTCGCCTTTGCATAAACTTGAAAGAGGGGCAATAAACATAATTACCTGCCCCATTGAATTACCCGCAAGCATGTTAAGCGTTGCTGACGAAAAAGGGGAAATCTTCGGTTTCTTTATTGGTGCTGCCGAAGGGGTATTTACGGCTTTATTTAGGGCTTTATCAGGCATATATGATACGGCAACTTTTTTAATCCCTTCTTATAGTAAGCCTATTATGGAACCGGAATACGCCATCCAAAGTTTAGAGGATGCCTTGAAATAACAACAATAATAACAAGGCGATAATGAAAATGCCTGTGAAATAAATTATCCGGGAGGTTAGCTATGAACCAGTTTTTATATGTTATCCTAGGGGTCATTGCTGGGGTATTAAGCGGAATACTCGGTATTGGAGGAGGGGTAATTTTAATTCCGGCCTTGGTTTTTATATTCGGCCTTACTCAGCTTCAAGCTCAAGGGACAACGCTTGCACTGATGATTCCCCCTATAGGATTTCTTGCCGCATTACGTTATTATCAGGCTGGTAATGTAAAATTGGGCATAGCTGGTTTTATTTGCTTAGGCTTTTTTGCAGGTGGTCTTATAGGAGCAAACTTAGTACAGAATATTCCGCAGGTTTTACTGAGAAAGGTATTTGCTGTATTTTTATTTCTTATTTCCCTGCGCATGTTTTTTGCAAAATATTAAAAGCAATCAGGCAGGGGGTATATTTAAAGGGGACGTTTGCATGGGAGTAGTGTTTATTTTTTAATAAAAAATGGTAAATTATTTTTTTGTTGACAAACCACACATTTGTGTGGTATATATATAGGCATGGAAAATAAGCCGTATTTGACGCCAAAACAGGAGAAGGTGCTTAATTTTATCCGTAAGCGGATAGGGGAGAGGCTCCCCCCTACAATCAGAGAAATAGGATGGGAGCTGGGGTTTAAATCCACAGGAACGGTAAGGGATTATTTGAGGGTTTTGATACAGAAAGGATTGGTGAGACGTATGAATAATAAATCCCGGGCAATAGAGTTAACTGAACGTGCTGGTTTTAATAAGATTCCTATAATTGGCACCGTAATGGCTGGTAAGCCGAATCTGGCTTACGAAGAAATACAGGGTTATGTAGATAGCGATGATTTGTTTCTTGGCCGCTTAGGATTCGATGACGTTTTTGCTTTAAGAGTTAAAGGCGACAGCATGATTGATGCTGGTATTCTTGATGGCGATGTCGCCATTATTAAGAAACGGCCTAATGCCGACAATAATGATATAGTTGCTGCGCTGTTAGACAGTAATGAGGTTACTTTAAAAAGGCTGCGTAATAAAGCCGGTAAATTCCACCTGGAGGCTGCCAATAGCAACTACCCGCCAATTTTCGAAGAATTTAAAGTAATAGGCAAACTTATTACAGTAATCAGGAAGTATTAATCTGTCCGCCAGATGAATCAGAATAGCTTTAGCCCTAAAGCCCGCTGGGATAGGTTTGAACCGGATAAATGCGGTTTTAACCCTGATTCCCTGAATGAGCGTATTGAATTTTGGCTAATTTTAAGCATGCCAAGATTTTCCCTAAAAGTTTCACTTGGCACGATAAAGAATATATTATTGAAACTGTTACATATAATTGGCAGGAACGCATTGGGCAGGCATTGATCAGCTACTTTTCCGTATTTTGCACAGGCCAGATGTATCAGATATCTTTTAATAATTCCACTTTCCGCTGGCAGATTGACAAACTCATACAATAAAAATTCAAACACCTTAAGGTTTGATTTAGGGTGAGATCCCGCGTAAGCAGCGGGACCATGGTAAGCTTAAATATGATTCTGCATATTGACATGGATGCCTTTTTTGCTTCAATCGAAGAAGCAATTAATCCTAGGCTCAAAGGCAAGCCTTTGATTGTCGGTTCGCGCGGCAATAGAATGCACACTGTAGTCTGCGCGGCAAATTATGCTGCCAAGGCTTTAGGTATTCATTCCGGCATGCCTACAAAAAGAGCTTATAGTATTTACTCTAAGTTGGAATTTGTGACTGCTGATCAGGCTAAGTATATCTGGACTTCGGAGCAGATCCTTGGGTTTCTTAAAGGTTTTAATCTGCCCTTAAATTATGCCTCAATTGATGAATTTCAACTTGACCTTTCCGGTTGCCTAGGGATAAAGCCGGTAAGTTTGGGTAAAGAAATTAAAGCGCAGATATATGCAGATTTTAACATTACCGCTTCAGTGGGTATAGCCAGGAATTGGTTATTGGCTAAGCTGGCTTCTAAACTAAACAAACCCGATGGATTGACTCTGATTGATGATTCAAATTTTGAACAGGTTTTACGTAAGGCGAGCCTAGATAAACTTTGTGGTATGGGTGGGAAAAACGGCAAAGTTTTAATGGCCAAAGGATTAGAAACCTGCTGGGACTTATACCTAAACTTACCGGGATTCTTTAATAATAATTCCGGTAAGTTTGAGGAAAATACCGGTAAACCTACTGAAAAGCCTAAGTCGGTAAGCCATTCATATACCCTACCTAGGGATCAAGTAAACCACCAGGTTATCCAGGCCTGGATTAGGCTTTTATCTGAAATGATTGCTGTAAGACTCAGGCAGCAGAATTTAGTTAGCGCAACTGTTTATATTTGGCTAAATGGGCCGGTAATTGGCAATTTTGGGGCCCAGAAAACTCACCAGGTATCAACTAATGACGGCTATGAGATTTACCAAAGGGCCCTTAAAATAATGGCAAGGTCAAGCCTTAGAAACCCCAGGATCCGGGCAATTGGGGTCACTTGTGGCAGCCTTTCCCATGGTATCTATTATCCTTTACTTAAGGAAGAAGCTCGTAGAGAGAGGCTTATACAGGCCTTAGACCGTATAAATAATCGCTTTGGAGAGGGGGTAATTTACCCTGCAAATACTACTTTAACCCGCCAATAAAATATCTAATTAAAAACAAAAAATTCCAGTATTCCTACATATAAATCTTCCCAGGATTGTTAAGGTTAAAGAATAGCGGTAAGTTTAAGTAAATAAGAAATGCCTTTTCCACAGGTAAAAAACAGTTATAGATAAATCATTGCCCCTTATATGGTTAGATACATTTACGGAATATTGTAAAGTTAACATAAGATATATTATAGGAAGTACACCTATGGGCGCAAAGTTAGAGAAGTACCTTGGAACTCACCCATTTAAGCTAAACTTTTCTGGTTGTAGTTGGTATAGATTGTTGTTGGTTTGCGGGAGTTTGGTTAAGGTCCTGGCGCGAGCTTATTATGTACTGTCCACCTTGTATTCTAATCGCGGATCCGGTAGTTATTCCCTTAGCGATCAGGCTATGCGCTCTCCTGAGAATCCGGCTAAAGGTTTGTTGGGATACACGCATGGATTTAGCTGCCTCTTTCTGCGTTAAACCCTGATAATCTGCTAATCTTAGTGCCTCAAATTCGTCAATCTTAAGCTCTACCTCATCAGGCCTTCCTGGCCTGCCTCTGGGGCTAAATTGGCTGATTTTGGGGTCAATTTTGACTATTCTGTACTTTCTGGGTCTTCCTCGAGGCCGCATTTACTTAGTTTTACCTATGTTTAACGCCAGGTTTATTATGAGTACCTACTTGCAATCAATAACCATTTATTATGAGTACTTACTTATAAATGGCTATTTTTTAGGGCCTGCTTTATTTCTAACAGGCCCTAAAGTTATATTTTATAAACTTTATCGTTCTGTCTGACTCTGGAACTAACCTGGAGACCGATTTCATCTCCTTTTTTGGCGTTAGAAATATCAACCCGGTCTATCTGCATTGAGGTTATGATTTGAGTAAGGTCAGTGGTATGCCCTTTTATCTTTACCGTATCCCCCATTTTCAGGGGGCCCTTTAATTTGATTACCGCGGCTTGAACATGAGGAAAATAATGTGTGATTGAGCCGATTAGATTGCCTTCTTGTTTTTTAGTTGGTTTCTTTATTATGCGCTTATGTGTTTTTAAGGTAGCCTTCTTTTTTGAAGCCCCTCTTTTTATCAAGGTCTTTTTTACCGCTTTTTTAGCCGTCTTTTTGGCCTTTTTCCCTTTCGTTTTGCGCAATGATTTCGCTATATTCTTACCTGTTCTCAGCCTTTTCTTTAAAGCCATAGCGACACCTCCTTATCATAAGGATATTTCAATATTAAACGTTAAAGGATGACTTTTTCAGAGATTTCTGTAACTATTGGTATCCGGCAGTATATGCCTAAAGCAGCCTGCATGATCCCCCAGATGGATACTAAGAGGAATAAGGCATAGCCAAATATCCAAATTAACCAGCCCAATAAAGGTATTATTGAGAGTATAAAAGCCGCAACTTCTATAACAAAAAGCACTAAGCCCTGTCTGGCATGATAAAGGGCGAATTTGTTATCTTTCTTTAGAATCAGGCTAATTATGCAAAGAAAAGAAACATATGAGATTACGGCAAAAAATTTGCCCTCCCGAATAATTTCTTCATCTTGTATTTTTGTCATTGGTATCCTTTTAATTATTTAGTAACTTCAAGCAAAGAATCCATGGCCCCGTAAGGATTAAGTTGTTTTGCTGGGTTGTTGGGGTCTTCAGTCCAGTTGCCGTCAATTACAAAGCGATAACGGTATTTACCGTTATTAAGGTTTAAGCTTTTGCTCCAGCAGCCGTTATTTTGTTCCATACGGCTATTTTCATCCAGCTTCCAGTTATTAAATTCACCAGCCAGATAAACTTCTTTTGCCCCTGGGGCATTAACCTTAAGGGTGATTTCATTTAATTTAGGCAAGGTTTCTTTTAAGATTTCATTCATGCGTTTTTCTAAGGTTTTTTCGGTAACCTGCACAGCCGGCTGGATTTCCTGGGTAATTATTTCGCGAGAAAGGCTGAAATAATCCTTTGCCCCGCGGCAGTATTTATCATAAGTAAATACATGCAGGCCTTCATTCTGCGCTTCTTTTAATTTTACGTTTACATGGATGATATTAGAAAACATTTTATTTTGGTAATCGGTTTTGATCTTCTCAAGCATCTTGAATGAATGCTGCAGCCGGGAATCAAAATTAGTTACTAATACGCGAAAATCAACTTCGTGGTTTAGTCTTTCCCGGACCAAATTGACAATACTGGTTAGTTGGCTTAAGCCTTCCAGGGAAAACCTGCTGGCTTCAACCGGAATAATTATTTCACTGGCTGAACGGATTGCATTAATGGTTAAAATACCCAGGTTCGGCGGACAGTCAATTAAGATATAGTCGTAGTTATTTTTAAATGTAGTTAAGATATCACGCAGGCGGCTTTCGCGTCCGATTTCGCCGCTTAATTCTTGTTCCAGGGTACTTAGGATCAGGCTGGATGGCGCAATATCAAAATTTTCACCTAAATTCTGGATGATTTCTTCCAACTGGCATTTTTTATGTGCAATTTTAGAGAGGACATTGTAGATACTTAAATCAGCTTTGATATTCAGCCCGCTGGTTGCATGCGCTTGAGGGTCAAGATCAATAAGCAGTACCTTACGGTTGTTGGCAGCTAAAGCCGCAGCCAGGTTTATGGACGTGGTTGTTTTTCCGCAGCCGCCTTTTTGATTGGCTATTGATATAATGCGCATGAGAAATTCCTCCTTAAGAAATTATTTAACTACCTTGATATTATCTATATAAACAATACCGGATTTTTCTTTTGCGTTCCACTCCTCAATGCTAAAAGACAATACTTTCATTTGATCCCAGTCGTTAATTTTAGCAAAACGTCTCAAGTTTATCTGGTGGTTTGTCCATTTTCCCGAGATATCTTTTAAATAAACCTCCGCTTTTTCGTTGAAACGGTTGATGAATTCCACCTTTAAGGCGATAGTATCTTTAGGGTTGGCCTTTCTTGCTGAAAAACTCAAGGCTTTATATTTAGATAGATTTAATTGCTTAAGCTCCAGTGAAAAAGTCTCTTTTTTGGCGGGATCAAAATTAAAATTCAATTTTGCCGTATCCTGGAATAAAAATAAGGCGATTTGCGCATCATGGTTGCGGTAGTTAAGGTTCGAATATGCAATCCCGCTGCCTAATCCTAAAACCAGCAATAATCCGACGAGGATTAAGTTACGGATTGGTTTAGGATACGGCTTTGATTTACGTTTTTTCTTTGTTGATTTAGAAGAAGCATCCAAATAAATATTTGCCAGATGCTCGTAGATTTCTTTCTTATCCATTTGAATCTATTTTATAACACAAAAGCCAAGCTGTGTCAAGGGTTTAGATACGCTGGTGTATCCTGATTTATCAGTTTATAGAAATTAGCCAGGTGTAAGCGGAATAAGCGGTCAAATGAGCCATCAGGGTCTTCTCCTGCCCACCAGAACCAATCACTGCCTTCCAAAATATAAATTTGCTTTAAGGCAAGTTTGTCCACCGGTTTGCCGGCCTTTTCTAATGCCTTTCTGGCATCTGCCAGCCATTCCCAGCACCTTACTTTACTGGGATTGCCGATCCATTTACCAAATTCACCGTAAATCCATGAACCGGCGCTTAACCGTTTGATCTCAGTTTTAGCGGGGTTCAGTTTTAAGTATTCGCTTATGGTCGTTGTTTTTACAAAATCACTATCCGAGATACGCTGGTAAAATAATTCCAGGAAATCGTGGCCGTCATTACGGAAGAATTCCCAGGCGTTTTCTCCGTCCATGGCTATGGTAACTAAGGTATCCGTGTCTTTAAATGCCTTATTGATATTTTCCAGGTGCCCCATGAAGTTATTTACCGCGTCAGTTTCTTTCATGCCATGGTAATTAAAACCGATTAAATCTGAAAGATTGCGGTCGCGAAAAACGATACTCAACTCCCCCTTTTTCCTTTTTAGCAGGTGCGGTTGATACAGGACCTTAGTGTTACGTTTTTTTATTTTTAAAGATTTAAAAAGGATTGCCTCATCGGTAACTATCCATTTTACCCCGGATTCAATGATGTGCGGCAGAATGTGCTCGCTTACCGCCTCTTCCGACGGCCACATGCCCTCAGGCTTAGTGTCAAATCTTTGCTTATAAAATCCTACCGCGCTCTCAATTTGTTCTTTTGCATCAATCGGATAATTAAATTCTTTTTTGGGCAAGGCGGTTTTTTTATTTGCTTCCTTGGCAATGTTAGTACTGCATAATAAAGGTAAAATCGGATGATAATATGGGGTAACGCTTATCTCAATCTGGCCATTTTGTTTAAAAAGACGGTATGCGGGAATAATCTCTTTTAATATGAGCAGTTGTTTATCCAAAACAATACGTTTATCCTCTTCATTGAAGAATCTCTCCTTGGCGCATATTTTCTTCAGCTCGGAAATATTCTTACGGAATGAAGGGTCGATCCAGCTTAAGTTGAAGTAAACCTGCAGGTCAAGATAATCCTGTATAGAAAATTCCTGGCCGCGTTGTTTTTTAAGGTAAAGCTCATAATAGCGCGCGAAAGTGGCAATGACCCTCTCCCTGTTTATTGAGAAAAAATTCTGCAGGATGAAATCTTTGTCCTGTTTGGATAACTGAGGGGCTGGTTTCTTGGTTAACTCGCTGAACTTGTCTATCACAAGCCCGTTGTTATAGTCTTCCACTTGTTCAAATAAAGACGGGACAACGTTAAAGGTTTGTTTGATTTTGGGGAATTTTTCCAGGATTTGGACCATGTCCAAGTAATCCTTAACCCCGTGTAGCCTGACCCAAGGCAGATCGCTCTCCTGTGTCAAGAGGTTTTTGTAGTATGGTTGATGCATATGAAAAATAAAGGCGAGATTTATCATAAATTTAACTATTAAAAAACCCTCGGGGGATTTGCATCCCCCGAGGGTTTGGTATTTCTACATAAGTTGTATTAGAATGTAACCTTCATAGAACCGATTAACTGAGTTGCGGTCTTCTCGTTATCCGAGATAGCATTACCAGGGGCAAACATGCCACCGGTTAAGGCAAACTGTACATCTTCAGTGTAATCATAGGTAGCAGTAACATCCAAGGCATCACCAAGGTGTCTTTTTCCGGTGTAGGAAACGTTGGATAAATAAGTGCTGCTTCCATCGAATGTAGTTGGGCTACTAAAAGTTGATCCAGGATGTTTCTCAGCCACATCATAAAAACCATAAACAGCTGATAATGTAACATCTTCAACCGGTTTACAGCTTGCCTTTAAATTAAGGGCGCTCATATTAGTAAAAGGTAAAAGCGCATATACAATGTTGTTGAGCTGTTGGTTGTAGAACATGGAATCCCACCCTTCATTTCTAGTGCCACTAGATTCTCCACCAGAAAGATAGGTCCAGGAAGCGCCAATCTTAGGAGTCATTTTTACTTTAGCAAAGGTATAATCTGCCATTGCTTGAATAGCCCAAGCATCGTGCTTTTTTTGATCAGAAGTAGCAGTGTTTTTGCCGAACTGATAAGCAGCTTCCAAAGAAGCTGACATATTCTCAATCGGAGTTGCGGAAATTAAACCACCGATTGTGTTAACTTTGTCTGCTTTATCGCCGCTCGTATTGTTATCTCTTTTTAACCAATAGTAACCGGAAACATTAATATCCTTGTTTAATGCATAGGTAGCATTAACACCAGCTAAACTAATCGTATCCCTATCAGTTGTTGTGCTTTGCTTAACTTTGGCATAAACTAAATCCACAACTAATGGGTCATAGTCTAAGGTTGCGCGTATTGCATCAAATGCGCTTCTTCTAGAAAGATCAGAAGGTATACTGGTAGTTCCGCTAGCTGCACCGGATTTTCCAATTACTAAACTATTACCAAAGCTGATTTCCTGACGACCTATAGTTAGGGTCAAAGGAGAATACAGAAATTCTTTCAAGGTTACATAAGCAAGATCTAGATCAATGCTCGTGTTGTTATCGTTGCCATTTGCGGAAGTGTCATTTTGGCCATTCCAAATTCTTTCATTGATCAGTCTTACGGTAGCCATAACATTATCAGTAAGATCTGCGTCAATGCGCACTCTTGTTTGAGTCATAAGAAAAGACTGTTTCAGAGCGCTTTTATCGCCTTCTGTTTGGTATCTTAAGCCGAAATGGCTTCTTAAAACTCCACTTGCTGTGATGTCTCCACTTACCTTCACGTTCTGTACTTCGGCGTAGGCAGGGCTAAATGCTAACCCGGCTACCAAAGCAAGCGCTAGTACTGCTATTAAGCGTTTACTCATTTTCTTACTCCTCCTTTTTTGTTAACTGTGATGGTTATATAGTTAACTAGGCCAATAAATGTTATCGCCTAGGATAATTTCTTCTAAATACTTATAGATATTTTACCTATAACTTTATACTTGTCAAGAGTTTTTTACTTGACCGGAGACTTAGCTTTTTTAGACGCAATTTGCGATTTTGGGCCCAATGAAATAGTTAAAATAATACTGCTTCCTTTAGGTTCCATGGTAATGATACAGCTTTCATTTTCTCTCTCAAAGTTTAAAAGGCTCTGCCCGTATTCAACAATATTTACCAGGTTCCAGTTATACATCGCCATTTGCTCTTTATAGAAATTAACTATCTGCTCAGATTTATTATTGCCTTGGAATTTTAAGACCCCTACGCGTACGCCGGAGCTTTCAAATGTATATGACTGGGCAGGCAGGTTTTTTAAGCCGACAGGGACCGGTATATCGCTAAACCTTAGTTTTGCCTGTGGTTCAAGTATGCCGGGATTAATGGATTTGGTATCACTACTTGGTAGGGTTGAGCAACCAATAAGGGCAGTAGCCAGTATGCAGCAGATAGCAGATAAGAAAAATAGCTTTACAAAAATCTTCATCTCCCCTCCTTCTCCAAAGGGGCACACCGGTTATTTCTTTTAGCCCGGGTGTGATCCCACAATGGCATTTTAGTTAAAAAGGTCTTGATGTCTTCATAAATTTTGTCAATTTCAGTTTGGGTTAAACCTGAATCCAGACCTATTTTGATTAATTCGGCTGGCGCAATTATGTCTTCCGGAGAATGACTATCATTATTTAAAATTAATTTTGCCCCGAATTTTCTGGCTTGTTTGATTACGTGGGCGTTAGTCTGGCTATGCCCGCGGCGGCTGGTAACCTCCAGGAATATCCCGCGTTTTTTAGCCAGCTTTGTGTCTTCATCAGAGATCAACCCGGGATGCGCCAGGATATCAATATCAGCCATCAGGGCACAATGGTTAGTATCTTTTGCCACCGGTTCAACGCAAGTCTCTCCGTGGGCAATAACGATTTTAATCCCTTCTTTCCTGGATAGATTTGCTAAGGGCTTGAATTGTTCCGGCGGTAAATGGGTTAATTCGATACCAGGAAGGATTTTAATTTGCGAATCTTTTGGCCAGCGCCGACAGAATTCAACGATTGCCTTGGCAGCCTGCTTAATATTACTGTAATCAGCGTGATCGGTTATAGCTATCACTTTATAGCCTTTATCCTGATAGCGCACTGCGACCTCAGAGGGAAGCAGGTCTCCGTCACTTAAGAATGTGTGTGCGTGTAAGTTATACATGCGTTAATGTCTGTCAATATTTTTTATGCGCCTGGCAGGAATCGAACCTGCCGCACGCAGTTTAGGAAACTGCTGCTCTATCCTTATGAGCTACAGGCGCAAAATCATCCTTTATTCCCCGCAAAACTTAACCAGAGAATACAGCGGGTAATCTTTTAATTTGTCTCTGCCATGCAAATCAACTAATTCAATGACGAAACCTATGCCTACTATTTTACCTCGTAGCTGTTTTACCAGGTTAACTACCGCTTTCACTGTTCCTCCGGTAGCTAAAAGGTCATCGATAATTAAAACTTTTTCATTCTTGATTATGGAATCTTTATGGATCTCCAGGGTATCTGTGCCGTATTCAAGTTTATAGGTTGTAGCAATAGTTTTATAGGGGAGTTTACCCTTTTTGCGCACAGGCACAAAACCCGCGCCGATTTTATGCGCTAACGCCGCGCCAAAAATAAAACCGCGCGCCTCTACTCCGACTATCTTATCGATTTTCATGCCTTTATATTTCTTAGCCAGTAAATCAATGGATTTCTTAAAAGCGGGTTTATTTTTGATTAAAGTGGTTACATCGCGGAAAAGTATCCCGGGTTTAGGGAAATCGGGTATACTTCTGATGGATCCTTCCAAAAGGCGGTCATTTTTCATAATTCTTTCTCCTGTCCAACGACAAATTTTCTTAATTTTCTTAAGGCCGCCTCTTCAATTTGGCGGATCCTTTCCCGTGAAACGCCCATTTTCTTGGCGACCTCAGCCAGTGTCTGCGGTTTGGTATTGCTCAAGCCGAAACGCAGGTCCAGGATTTCTCGTTCCCGCTCAGACATAACCTCTAAAAGATTATCCACTCTTTCCCGGTCAAGGAAATGTTCGATCTCTGCGTCCGGAGGGGTGGCATTTTTATCTTCTACCAATTCCGACATCTGGTTGTCGCTGTCTTCGCCAATAGGCGCTTCCAGCGAAGAGGTGGTGCTGGACATCCAGAAGTTGATCTTTCCTGTTTTATCGGGAGAAAGTTTTAGTTTTTTGGCAACTTCATTGTCTGAGGGGATGCGTTTTAGTTTTTGGCTCAAGTGTTCCTTGTTTTTTTTCCATTTAGTGATCAGGTCGTTCATATAGACCGGCACGCGTATCATTTTACTCTGTTCGCTGATAGAGCGGGTAATTCCCTGCTTGATCCACCATGCAGCGTAGGTTGAAAAACGAAAACCTTTACGGTGATCAAATTTCTCAACTGCTTTCATTAACCCGAGGTTTCCTTCCTCGATTAAATCCAAGAAAGGGGTCCCTAGGCGCATGTATCTTTTTGCGATATTGATTACCAGCCGCAGGTTTGCGCGGATCATTTCTTTGCGTGCCATTTCATCTCCGCGGCGGATGCGTTTATTTAATTCGATTTCCTGCTTAGCGGTAAGAAGCGGAATTTGCCTGACCTCTTTAAGATATGTTTTTAATGCTTCCATGATTTTTATTGGGGACGGCTATCTATTTTAAGGGAACCGTCCCCCCTGATTCTATTTTCTTAACGCAGCTTGAGCTGCGGCTAATTTTGCAATCGGTACCCTGAATGGCGAGCAGCTAACATAATCCATGCCTACATTATGGCAGAACTCTACGGATTTAGGTTCTCCGCCGTGCTCTCCGCATATGCCAACTTCCAGGTTTTTGTTGGTTGAGCGTCCGCGTTTGATACCCATTTTTATTAGCTCGCCAATTCCTTCCTGGTCAATGCTTTGAAACGGGTCTTCCGGCAAAATACCTTTTTTAATATAATCCGGCAGGAATCCGCCGATATCATCTCTTGAGAAACCAAATCCCATTTGTGTCATATCATTGGTCCCAAAGGAGAAGAATTGAGCTACAGTGGCCAGTTTATCCGCAACAAAGGCAGCGCGTGGAATTTCAATCATCGTTCCAAAAAGATGCTTGATTTTCTTTAATCCGTATTTTGCCAACACCTCCTTATATATCTGTTTGGCAATAACCAGCTGATCCTCGAGTTCTTTTACGTCGCAAACCACCGGGATCATGATCTCCGGGTATGGGTGTTTTCCTTCTTTAATTAACTCAGCAGCAGATTCAAGAATAGCGCGGATCTGCATAGAGCTTACCTCAGGATATGTAATTCCCAGGCGTACCCCGCGATGGCCCATCATCGGATTTGATTCATGCAAGGCTTCTGCCCTATCGGATAGTTCTTGCATAGTGATGTTTAGGTCGCGAGCAAGTTGCTCAAGTTTTCCCTGTTCGCGTGGCACAAATTCATGCAATGGCGGGTCAAGCAGGCGAATAACAACCGGAAAACCGTCCATAGCCTCAATTGTGCCTTTGATATCCTTTTTCACAAACGGGAATAATTCATTTAACGCCCTCTGTCTTTCTTCAACGGTATTGGATACGATCATTTTACGCAGCAAGAACAAGGGTTGATCGGCACCTTTACCGTAGAACATATGTTCAGTACGGAAAAGCCCGATACCTTCTGCACCGAATTGGCGGGCCTTTTGGGCGTCAACCGGGGTATCAGCGTTGGTGCGAATACCAAGTCTTCTTATGGCATCGCACATTTTAAGGAATTCTGAAAGGATGGTATTTTCTTCGGAGGCATCCATCATCGGCAGTTTGCCTTCGTAGACATTCCCCTTGGTGCCGTTTAAGGTAATCCAATCTCCTTCTTTAAGGGTTTTATCCGCTACATGCACTAATTTCTTTTCGATTTCCACGTGTATCATGCTGCATCCGACTATACAGCATTTGCCCCACCCGCGGGCAACTAATGCTGCATGTGAAGTCATTCCGCCGCGGGCAGTAAGGATTGCCTGGGCAACGCGCATACCCTCGACATCTTCAGGGTTAGTTTCTTCGCGTACCAGGATTACCTGCTTGCCGTTTTTTGCCCATTCTACCGCGTCATTTGAAGAAAAAACAATCTGTCCGCAAGCGCCGCCCGGCCCGGCCGGTAAACCTTTGGCGAAAGGTTTTACTCCCAGTTCTGTCTTCGGGTCGATAATCGGATGAAGCAACTCATCAAGCTGTGATGGGGTTACCCGGGATACCGCCTGCTCTTTCTTAATCATTTTTTCTTTTACCATATCCACTGCCATGCGTACTGCTGCCGGCCCATTGCGTTTTCCTATGCGGCACTGCAGCATGAAAAGTGTGCCTTTTTCAATAGTAAACTCGATGTCCTGCATATCATGATAGTGTTTTTCCAGGCGATTTTGTATGGCGTAAAGTTCCTTGTAAATCTTTGGCATTGTTTTTTCTAAGGTAAGTAATTCTTTATTGTGGCTGCTGGTTGAGTATTCGTTGATCGGTGCCGGCGTGCGGATACCTGCGACTACATCTTCCCCTTGGGCGTTGATCAGGTATTCGCCGTAGAAATTATTTTCGCCGTTGCCCGGATTGCGCGTAAAGGCTACACCGGTTGCCGAATCATCTCCCATATTCCCAAATACCATGGTTTGTACGTTGACTGCTGTGCCCCAGGCATCAGGGATATTCTCGATCCTGCGGTAACTGATGGCGCGTTTTCCGTTCCACGAAGAAAACACTGCGCCTATTCCGCCCCATAGCTGCTCCATGGGTTCATCGGGAAATTCTTTACCTAAGACTTCCTTGATTTTGATTTTAAATTGGGCACAAAGTTTCTTTAAGTCATCGACATTTAAATCCGTATCGCTTGTGTAATTTTTTGTTTTTTTCAGCTCAGCCATTACCTTTTCCAGCTGTTTGCGGATTCCTTCTTCGCCTTTTGGTTCAATCCCCGCAGCCTTTTCCATGACTACGTCAGAATACATCATAATCAAACGGCGGTATGCATCGTAAACAAAACGGCTGTTGCCTCCGCTTTGTTTAATCAGGCCAGGGATAGTCTTTTCGGTCAGCCCTACATTTAGAACCGTCTCCATCATTCCGGGCATGGATTTTCTGGCTCCGGAACGCACGGAAAATAATAACGGGTTGGATGAATCCCCGAATTTTCTTCCCATTAATTTCTCTACCCTTTCCAGGGCCTTTTCCACCTGAAGCTTTAATTCTTTGGGGTATTTCTTTTTATTCTGGTAATAATATGTGCAGACCTCTGTGGTGCAAGTGAATCCCGGGGGGACCGGAAGCAATAAATTTTTATTTCCTGCCATCTCCGCCAAGTTAGCTCCTTTTCCACCTAAGAGGTTCTTCATGCTTTCGTTGCCGTCTGCCTTGCCGCCGCCGAAACTGTAAACATATTTCTTTGCCATTACTTTTTAAACCCATCCTTTCTAATGCTTTGCCAGCAATTATTGCCTAACAAAGTTGTTTGGTTAAATAATCTTTTAATTTATCCGTTGAAATTCTTTCTTGTAACATAGTGTCTCGATCGCGCACGGTTACCTTTTTATCTTCCAATGTTTGTACATCCACGGTAACGCAATAAAGTGTGCCTACCTCATCCTGCCGGCGGTAAAGCTTGCCAATAGATCCGGTATCATCATAAACCGTAACCATGGATTTTTTTAAATCCCGGGAGATTTGATTTGCAAGTTCCGTAATCTCCGGCCTGTTGCGTAAAAGCGGCAACACCGCCACTTTTGTAGGCGCAAGATCCTTGTGAATTTTTAAGACTACGCGTTTATCGTCTTTAACTTTTTCTTCATGATAGGCATCAATTAGAAATGCCAGGACAGCCCTGTCAACTCCTCCTGAAGGCTCTATTATATATGGATAGAATTTTTCTTTAGTAACATCATCAAAATATTGCAGTTCTTTTCCGCTGTATTGGGAGTGTTGCTTTAAATCAAAATCTGCGCGGTTAGCAATCCCCTCTAATTCGCTCCAGCCGAAAGGAAAATTATATTCTACGTCCATGCAGGCGTGGGCGTAGTGGGCCAACTCATCTTTGCCGTGCTGGCGTTTTCTTAAATTTTCGTTTTTTATCCCAAGGGTTAAATACCAATTAAAGCGGTAGGCTATCCATTCTTCAAGCGCTCTGTCCGCATCAGAGGGCCTGACGAAATATTCAATCTCCATCTGTTCAAATTCACGGGTGCGGAAGGTAAAATTTCCCGGAGTTATTTCGTTGCGAAAGGACTTGCCGATTTGGGCCAGGCCAAAGGGAAGCTTGGGATGGCGTGAATCAAGAATATTCAGAAAATTAACGAACATCCCCTGCGCTGTTTCCGGACGGATGTAAATTATATTTGAGGTGTCTTCAACCGGGCCCTGGTGGGTTTTAAACATCAGGTTAAATGGACGGCTTTCGGTAAGCTCTCCTGAACATTCCGGGCAGTGGGCCTTGTCTTTTAAATCAGCGCTTTTAAAACGCCGCTTGCAGTTTTTGCAATCGCTCTTTAGGTCAAAGAAGTTATGCACATGGCCGCTTGCCTCCCATGTGGTAGGGTGCATAAGTATGGCTGAATCCATCCCCATGACATCATTACGTTCATAGATGTTAGATCTCCACCAGGCGCGCTTAAGGTTATTTTTGAGCTCAACTCCGTAAGGGCCGTAATCCCATGTATTAGCCAGCCCTCCATAGATTTCACTGCTCTGAAAAATAAATCCTCTGCGTTTGCATAAGGAAACAACCTTGTCCATTAAGTTTTCTATCATAGTTCTATATTTTTAGCATAATATAAGTTAAAGAGCAAGAAGATTTTGAGCACTCATAAAAATACAGCGAAATCCTTGATCGAGCGATAGCGAGAGCAAGGATTAGGGCACTCATAAAAATACAGCGAAATTTGGACATTTACGCAACGCGTAAGTGCCAGCCGAGTTTATTAGGCAGGACCTGTGTTAATCTACCGGTTTTAATGTCGATATTATCGCGAACACGTTGTTCAAGTCCAGGCGCGCGCCAATATCTTTTATATATACTTTAAAGAAATTCCCCTGAGCATCAAACACGTTGCAATCAAAATAATTATTCGGTTTGGCCATAGTGTAGTTAATAAAACCTCTTTTTTCCCCCATCTCAAACTTGATCATTTTGGCAATGTTCTGAGGGCCTATATCGGGAGTAAATACGCTTTTCATGATAATAAAGAATGCGTCGGTTATATTGTTTATTTTGCTGAGGTTGGCATACATGAGCCGGCGGATAAATTCATAATTATTATATATCCCCTGTTTTTGCACATCTGGGTAAAGCCTGATAAATGCCTTTGGTTCTTGACGCAGAAGGTAAATGACGGCGTTATTTTCCGGCCGCCTTTTTTTATAGTACCTTCTTTTGACCAGCTCTTGCACTAAATTAAAGCCTTTGGGTGCCGAAATAGACATTTTTGGGAAACTTTGCGGGACAAGGGTGTCAATATATTCTTTGTTGGCCTCGGGGGTTAATGTTTTTTCATCAGGTTGAATGCATAAAATAGGGATGGTTTTGCAGTCGCCGATCCCGTAAACAATATATTGCCTCAGGATATTGGGGCCGGCGAATTTGATTACAAATAACAGGCAGATAATCAGCGAGATTGTGCCGCTTAAGAACTTCAGGGGACTGTTAACAGCCCTGGATTTTTTTAAATTCTTCATCTTTTATTCCAAAAGAATGTTGTTCATCGGGGAATTTTTCCTGGATAACCTCGTTTTTAAAATCTTCCACGGCTTTGGAGATAAGCGGTGAAAGATCGGTATATTTTTTAACAAACTTTGGAGTATAGCGGGTAAAAAGCCCGAGCATATCATTGATAACTAGTACCTGTCCGTCACAATGGACTCCCGCACCTATGCCTATAGTGGGAATCCTTATTTTGCTGCTGATTAGCCCGGAAATTTTATCTGGAACGCATTCTAAGACAATGGCAAAACATCCTTTTTCTTCTAATCCTATTGCCTGGTCAATCAGGATTCGGGCAGCTTCTGCGTCTTTTCCTTGAACTTTAAAACCACCTATCTTATCTACAGTTTGGGGGGTCAAGCCGATATGCCCCATTACAGCTATACCTGATTTTATAATTTTTTCGGTTACCTCTAGACAGCGCTCAAACCATTCCAGCTTTATTGCTTGAGCGCCCGCTTCTTTGACAAATCTTTGGGCGTTCTTAACGCATTCCTCCGGATGCGTCTGATAAGAATCATACGGCATATCTGCGATAAGCAGGGAATTCTTTACTGCTCTCCTGGCTGCTTTAGTATGGTGCAACATCTCTGGCATGCCGACTTTGGTAGTTGAATCAAGCCCGAGGACCACATTAGCCAATGAATCACCTACCAGGATCATGTCTATGCCCGCCCTGTCCACTAATTCGGCTATGGGGTAATCGTAGGCAGTTAACATGGTGATCTTGCGTTTGCCCTTTAAGCTTTTTATTTGATTTATATCCATCGCTGCAGCCTATTTTATAAATGCGGTAACAAATAAAATTAAAGAAAGAATAATCATTGCAAAAATTATCAATATGGTGCAGAAATTATAGAATTTGGAGTTAATGTATTTGCCCATCAGCCTCTTATTGTTTACCAATAACAGCATAAATATTAATACAAAAGGAAGCAGTATCCCGTTTGTAGCCTGGGAGACAAGCATAATCGGCACAAGTTTTACTCCCGGGATTAATATGATTGCTGCCCCAATGGCAATGATGGCAGTGTATAGGCTGTAAAATTGCGGCGCCTCTTTAAATGTGCGATTTACTCCGATTTCCCAGCCCATGCCTTCGCATACTGAATATGCGGTTGAGAGAGGTAAGATACAGGCGGAAAAAATCGAGGCATTCAAAAGGCCAAAAGCAAAAAGATAAAAACAGTATTGCCCCGCCAGCGGCTTCAGTGCGAGGGCTGCATCTTTGGCTGTCTCAATCCTAATACCATGCGTAAAAAGTGTGTTGGCGCATACGATGACAATAAAAATAGCGATAATATTGACTACGAAAGCTCCGATGACCACATCCAGACGGCTGTATTTGTAATTTTCGATACGGATCCCCTTCTCGACCACTGAAGACTGCTGGTAAAATTGCATCCAGGGCGCAATTGTGGTCCCTACGACGCCGATAAGCATAAAAATATAAGTTTTATCAAACTGAAAACTCGGTGAAATTGAGCTTTCGGCAACCATTTTCCAGTCGGGCTTGGATAAAAACCCTGAAACTATATAACAAACATAAAATAAGCAGGCAACCAAAAATACCTTTTCGACTGATTTATAAGTTCCCTTTACAATTAACCACCACACAAATAGCGCGCAGACGGGGACTAAAAGGTATTTACTGATTCCGAAGAGTTCAGCGCTGGCTGCGATGCCGGCAAACTCCGAGATGGTGTTGAAAATATTAGAAAAAACCAAGACGGTCATGGCATAAAAAGTTACCCTGACCCCAAACTCCTCGCGGATTAAATCCGCCAGGCCTTTTCCGGTAACTACTGCCATCCGGCTGCACATCTCCTGGATGATTACCAGGGCAATAATAATCGGAATAAATGACCATATCAGGGCATAGCCGAAATGTGCGCCGGCAACCGAATAGGTGGTAATGCCGCCAGCATCATTATCCACATTGGCAGTGATAATTCCCGGCCCCATTACTGAAAGAAAAATTAATGCCTTTGCCCAAAAACTTTTTAGGTTCTTCATGTTTTTTGAAATATTTTTATTTTCTTTAACCTGCGCCAGGCAAAAGCAATTAATTGGCTCAGGATATCATCAACGGTTATAATACCCTGTAGGACATTTTCTTCATCGACTACCGGTATAGCGAAATATTTGTATTTTTCCATCAGATAAGCAACTTCCTTGACACTTGAATCTAGATGCACAAAATATGTTTTAGGAAAAGCAGAGTTTAGAATAGGTTCCTGGGGATTAGCCAAAATAAGCCTGCGAAAATTAGTGGTATTAATTAAATGGCGTGCTTCATCAATAATATAAATAACCTGCACGGGTTCGGTTTTAAATTTAAGTTCTCTTATCTGATCCAGGGCCGCCTGGACAGTTGTTTCTTTTGTAAAGGCTATATATTCGGTAGTCATCAACCCGCCTGCAGAATCCCCGGAGTACCCTAAAAGTTGTGAAAGCCTCCTGGAATATTTGTTTTCAATCAGGCTTAGAATATGCTTGGTTTTCTCGCGCGGTAATTTTTCCAGGAAATCCGTAGCTTCATCCGAAGGGATATTGTTAAGTAGTTCGGATACCTCGAGATCGTTCATTTCGTCCAGGATAGAATGCTGGGTTTTAAAATCAATATTGGTGAAGATCTTTGCTTTATTAGTCAGATTTAGGGATTTAAAAAGAGCAATTTGATGATTGATGTTTAAATCCAAGAAAATATCTCCTAAGTCTGCCGCGGGAATATTAGTTAAGTTTTTTTGCGGCACGTCAATTTTTATCGTCATGCTTACAGGGTTAATAGTAAGGGGCTGGATATATTTCCAGGAGATCAGGCGTTCATCTGAAAGGTATCTTGCTTTGGGATTAAATAGTTTTACGGTTAAGTCAACGCTTTTTTCAAAACCCAGTCTTCTGAAAAGTCCACGGGTGCCGATATCAACGTGGGCTATCATTAATGCCTGGTCGACGGTTAAAAGTTGGATATCGTTTACGCGGATGACTTTGTGATTATGGGTATCTACTACCTGTTGGTCTAATATATCGCGCCTTAAGGTAAGTTCTTTTTTCTCTCCAGGTATTTTGCCGAAATCTATCCGGGATTTATCAATTTTTAGTTTTGCCCCATCCGTATCCAATTTTTCAATATCCTGCCAGTCCACTAGGGCATATTTTCGGTTAGGGAAACCTTTGCGTATAATTAATCCATGTGAAAGCGGGTATACCTGGGAAGGCCTGACTACGATATCATAAATCTCGCCGATCCTTCGGTCTTCTTTATCAAACACAGGCCTGTCCATCAACCGGGAAAAGAAAATGAACATCTTTGCGGCGGAAATATTTTTTTGAAACGTTTGATTAAATATATTCATTAGAATACCTTTACTTCGGCTTGCGGGAATTTATTTAGCATTTCCCTGCTTTCTTTTTTACCAAGAACAAATATTGCCGTAGATAAAACGTCAGCCTCTAACGCTGAATCCGTAATTACCGTTACGGAAGAGATCCCGCTTGTAGCAGGATGCCCGGTTTTGGGATCTATAATATGACAGTAGCGTTTTCCGTCTTTTAGAAAAAACTGCTCATAATCACCGCTGGTAGATATAGATTTGTTTTTTAATTCCAGGATCCCTGTGATTTCCGGCTTGCGGGGGTTTTGAATAGCAATTTTCCAGGGGCCTGCAGGTCCTTCCCCTAAAGCATAAACCTGTCCGCCCGCATTAATCAGGCAGCTATTAATATTCTTTTCTTTTAATTTAGTAACCGCGCAATCCAGGGCAAACCCTTTGGCTATCGCCCCCAGGTCAATCTTCATGCCTGGAAATTTAAATTCTACCATATTATTTTTTTCATGCAAAATAATTTTATCGCAACCAACAAGTTTTAAGGCAGCTTTGATTAAATCCTCCCCGGGTATTTTGTGTTCCTGGTTGGTAAACCCCCAGAGATCAGTTAAAGGGGCAATGGTAATGTCAAAAGCCCCTGCACTTGCCTGCCAGTATTCCTTTGCTTTTTTTATAATAAAAAAGGTATCTGGGCTTGCCTTTAGCCTTCCGGCGCGGTTAAGCTGTGATATTTCACTCTCTGGAATGTATTTACTGAGCAGATTTTCAATGCGTTTTGCTTCAGCAAAAACGATTAAACTGGCCTCTTTATCTGGAGAGGATACTTCCCAGAATGTACCCATAAGAAGGCGGTTATTATGATAAAGCTGAGTAGTTTTCTGTTTTGGATAGTCAGGCTTTCTGGAGCGCAGTGCAAAATAGCTTAAGCTGGCCATCCACCCGATGATCAGTAAAGTAATTAGATATCTGCGTGCCTTTGGGTTAAAAGTCATGAGATTAAATTTTAAATAGTCAATTTATAGCTTGATTCAATTGTTTTAACCAGGTCAGTCAAGAGCCTGTTAGTTGGTACGGCAATACCCAATTCTTGGCCAAGGCGTACGATTACTCCGTTAATAAAGTCAATCTCCGTACGTTTCTTCCTTAATACATCCTGAAGCATTGAGGATGTATTAGAGGCTGTGCCTTCGCAAACCGCCTCAACCTTTGCTAATGGGTCGTCATAAATTAATTTTATACGTTTTCTTTTGGCAACGCGGGTTGCTTCGGTAACAGCATCCCTTAAGATCCTTTTAGTTCCTTCAAATTCCGTAAGTTTGCCATTTGGCAGCCTTGTAATAGCGGATAAGGCGTTTATACCCGTATTAATAATCAATTTTGACCAGACTAACCCCTTTATATCCCGGGACATCTTGGTTTGTAAGCCGACCCTGTTGAATACTTCGCGGATACTGCGTATTTCGACCGGCACCTTGCCATCGAGAGTGCCGACAATAGTTTCTCCGTGTCCGGCATGGCGAATTTTTCCTATGTCGATTAAAGTTGCCCCTTCGCTGGTTATCCCCCCGATTACCCTGCCTTCTCCTGTCAGCTCGGCGATAATTTCAATATTCCCGATTCCATTTTGCAAAGTCATTATTTTGGTGTTTTGTTGCAGGAGAGGCTTAATCTGTTCAATCGCCTGTTTGGTGTGGAATGATTTTACGCAGATAAGTATAAGATCTGCCTTGCCGATATCCTGAACATTGGCCGTGGTTTTTGGTTTTGCCTGCCAGGCGCCGGACGTGCCCTCCAATGATATCCCAATTTCGTTTAATTTTGCAGCGCCTTCCCTGTTTTTATCCAGCAACCAGACTGCTTCCTTTGATTTTGATAAAAAAGCAGCAAAAAGGCATCCCATTGCTCCCGGGCCGACAATGACTATTTTCATACTGCCACCTCCAGTTTATTGAGCAACCTCTGGCTTTTTAATTCTTTCCCCAAGTGAAAATTTAAAAACGCATTCAGGATTATATCCAGCTCTTTTTTAATCTGGGGATTCATCCCCAGATTAAGGCTGGCGGCAAAACTATTTCTTTCAATATGCAGTACAGTAGCGATTGTCCCTCGGAATATTGAGCGGCTACCTGGGTCTTTCTGCATGCAACGCGGGCAAAGCAGCCCGCCTAAAGAGAGGCTAAAACGTGCCTGCCCGCTAATTATATCGCCGCATGAAACGCAGGAATCAAAATGGGGTTTAAAGCCTGAAAGGTTAAGCATCTTGATTTTAAATATAGTTGCGATTCTGGCTGGGTTATAGTTAGTCTCAAGTTCTTTAAGGCTTACTATGGCCAAGTTAAAAATCTCTTCATTTTTATCTTCTGCCTGCATTATAGAATTAATCAGCTCCATCATGAATCCAGCCTGGGTTGTCTTTTCAATGCTGGAGCGTATCTGGGTAAAATTATCCAGTTTATCCGCTTGGCTTACCAAATGCAGGCTTGAATGGGTCTTTCTATAGAAAATAATCTCATTTAGCGAAAAAGGTTCTAAATTAGAAGCGAATTTTTCCGGCTCGCTGCGTATCCCTTTCAGTAATCCGCTAAGTTTTCCAAACTCTTTGCTGTAAAAATCTACGATTATTGATGTTTCGCGGATATCCCGCTTGCTTAAAACCAACGCCTGTGTCCTATCTATTGACATATTCTTTTTCCTTTTTACGCATTAGCTGTCTTTCAGCTTTGGTGTAGTCATTGAACCCTAGTATATGCAGCAGGCCGTGGGCAACATAGAGTAATAATTCATATCCGGCGGCAGTATTGAAGTTTCGGGCATTGCTTATCGCGCTGTCGGTAGAAATTGCGATGTCGGCCAGAACAGGCGGCTTCGTTTTTTTATCGCTTAGATTGAAGGCTATTACATCTGTTGCCCTATCTAGTCTTAAAAATTTGGCATTAAGTCTTTTGATCAGTATGTTATTCGTAAAACAGATATTAATATCTGCCGATTTGTTAAGCCCCTCTCCTTTAAGAATTTTAAGAATAAGGTTTTTTATCCGCTTTCTGGGGATAGGTAGTTTCTTTTGTAGGTTATTTATGGTTATGTTTACCATCTCTGAGGAATCGGTTAGCGAAAGGCGCGCTTTTTTAGGAGTAGTCTACCCGGCTATGATATATGCCACTTAATATCTTGGTAAAGACGCTGGAAATTCTTTCTATATCCTTTAAGGTAAGTTCACATTCATCAAGCTGTCCGTCAATGAATTTATTGTTTATTACTTTATGTACTATCTCTTCAATTTTTGCCGGGGTAGGGTCTTTTAAGGTGCGCGTAGCTGCCTCAACAGAGTCTGCCAAGAGAACAACAGCTGTCTCTTTGGTATTTGGTTTTGGCCCGGGATAACGAAACCCCTCCTCTGCTATCTCCTGGTCTTCTTCTTTTCCTTCCAGCGCCCGGCGGTAGAAATAGTAAACCAGGCTATTGCCATGATGCTGCTGTATAAAATCCCAGAGTACCGGGCTTAAAGAGTATTTTTTAGCCAGCTCCACTCCTTCTTTTATATGGTTCATGATAATTAATTTACTCATCGTAGGGGAAAGTGTATCGTGCAGATTCTTCTTTATCTGCTGGTTTTCAATAAAATACTCCGGTTTTTGAAGTTTGCCTATATCATGATAATATGCCCCAATTCTGGCTAAGAGGCCGTTGGCTCCTATAGTTGTGCAGGCAGTGTCTGAGAGGTTGCCGACAATAAGGCTATGGTGATATGTGCCTGGAGCTTCAAGAATCATGCGTTGCAAGATCGGATGATGAGAATCTGCAAGTTCTAGCAAACTTATATTGGTTACTGTCTGTAGAAGGTATTCGAATACAGGCAGGACACCCAAGACAACAATTCCTGAAACCAGGCTATTAATCAGGATTATTAAATATCTCTCAGGCCGTATGATCCAGAAATGCTCAAGAAGAATAAGACATATTAATTGTATTAAGCCGGCTATAAGTCCCGCCTGGATAACTGCTGTGCGTTTATGCGCCTTGTTTACCAGTAGTATTGCGCATGAACAAAAGGTCATGAAAATGATCCAGGCTTTAAATGGCTCGGCGGTCAAAGAGGCCAGTGATAAAGAGGTCCCTAATGATAAAAAGTAAGCTACCTCAAGGTTATTGAATAATAATACGCTAAGCATGGGGATAATCGCAATGGGAATAAAATAGAAAGATAGTCCGTGCCTAAGTAAGGAATGCCCGATAGAAAAAGAAATCAGGAAAAGAAAACTTAGGTTGGCCAGATTAGCATTTTTTATTTTAGAAAGCTTACTATGAAAACAAAGGTAAAGAATGATTAAAAGTAACGGAATAGCCAGGTTCATATGAATAATATGGCTGAAGAGGAAAATTAGAACGCATAGCCCAGCAAAAATAAAATTATTTTTAGCGAGCAGTTTTTTCATATGCCTCAATTATCCTTTGGACCAGGGCATGCCTGACTACGTCAGAGCCACTGAAGTAGATAAACTTAATGCCTTTGATTTCCTTAAGTATATCTTGCGCCTGAAGCAGGCCGATAGGCCTTGCGTTTGGAAGGTCGCTTTGAGTCATGTCTCCGGTGATTACTGCCTTGGAGTCAAACCCCAGGCGGGTTAAAAACATTTTCATTTGTTCAGCAGTACAATTCTGCGCCTCATCAAGAATGATAAAGGCGTCATTAAGTGTTCTGCCTCTCATGTAAGCAAGCGGGGCGACCTCGATTATCCCGGTTTCTATGTATTTTTCAATACGCTCAGCATCCACCATATCATATAGGGCATCATAAAGCGGTCTAAGATATGGAGAGATTTTTGCCTGCATGTCTCCAGGTAAAAAGCCCAGGGATTCGCCTGCCTCGATAGCCGGGCGGGTTAAAATAATACGCCGGACCTCCTGCTTTTTGAGAGCCTCTACGGCACAGGCCATAGCTAAGTATGTTTTTCCGGTACCCGCAGGGCCAATGCCAAACACGATATCGTGTTTTTTGATTGCTTCAACGTATTCATTCTGACCGGCAGTTTTGGGGCCAATTTGTTTTCCTCCCGAAGAACGCGTAATCCCGGTATCCAATCCGGAGATTTGCTGTTTTTGGTTACCTTTTTTAAAATTGGATATTAAATAATAAAGATCATTTTTACCAATTTCATTGTTTCCTGAGCGCAGGCCACCAAGCAGATATTCTATCAGTTGGTTTGCCCTTTTAATATTAGCGGCAGTGCCGCTTATTTTTAAGTAATCACCGCGTAAGGTAAGCTTAACCTTAAGTTCTTTTTCAATATCCTTAGTATTGCTATCATGGGCGCCAAAAAGACCTTGCGCTTCCTTTTGAGATTCAAACTTTATTATTTTATCCACTATTTTAAATTTTCTTTTGGTTCAGCCATTTCACTGGATTCAGTTTTTAATTCCGGGCTGGATGGTATCTTTAAGGTTTGGCCTGCATAAAGTTTATCTGGTGAACGTAAAACATCTTTATTTGCTTCATAGATCTTTGGCCAGTTTTTGGTAGTTCCGTAGAATTTTTTAGAAATTTTTTGTAAAGTGTCATTTTTACCTACAGTATAGCTAGTATAATTTTCCAAGCTTTGATCTGGAATATCTTCGGTTTGCGTTTCTTGAATTGCCACGGATTCTTCTGTGCTACTTGCCATTGGCACAACAGACGGACACTTTGCTTGTGATGGTTTTGCAAGCCCCAATTCTATTTCAAAAACCCTGGTGGTGCGGGTAGTTTTTCTCTCTGCCGTTTCAGCAGGGGCTGTACCCATGATATAGCCGCGGTTACCTGATGTTGGGGAAATATCCTGATCGATCCTGTCGCGGGTTAAATTATATGTCCTGGCTACGCATCCTGATAAGGACAGGGTCAAAATTAGTATGCAAATCCCTGCTAATTTATTTCTGTTCATCTTGTTTCCTCCTTTTAATAGTTATACCTAATTCTGTTAATTGTTTTTCTCCTACATCCGAAGGTGCACTGGTTAATGGGCAGAAAGCAGAGGAATTCTTCGGGAAGGTGATAACTTCGCGGATACTGCTTTCTCCGGAAAGGATTGCCATCAGCCTGTCTAATCCAAAGGCGACCCCTCCATGCGGAGGTGCCCCATATTGAAATGCCTCAAGCAGGAAGCCAAAACGCTTAGCCGCCTCTTCTTTACTTATCCCGATTATGTTAAAAATCTTTTGTTGAAGTTCCCTGCGATGGATCCTTATTGATCCACTGCCAAGTTCCATGCCGTTTAAAACCAGGTCATATGACCTGGATTTAACTTTATCCGGTGTCTTTTCCAAATTTTCCAGGTCGCAAGTAGCTGGCGCAGTAAACGGGTGATGTTCGCTGTCCCAGCGTTTTTCCTCTTCATTGTATTTAAAAAGAGGAAAATCTATTACCCAGCAAAAAGCAAAATCATTTTTTAACTCCGGCCTAAGGTCCGGTTTATCCGATTTATATTTTTCTATTGCCTCTTTATAGTTTATCCGCGGAAAGGGAATCTTTATATCTATATTTTTTAGTTCCTTGAGGATTAATTGCATTAATCCTTCAGTAAGGGCAAAGATATCTTCCTCATTAATAAAAGACATTTCAATATCCAGCTGGGTAAATTCCGGCTGGCGGTCGGCNNAATCTATTTGAGTAAATTCAGGCTGACGGTCGGCGCGCAGGTCTTCATCACGAAAACATTTGGCGATCTGGTAATACCTTTCTATCCCGGCAACCATCAGTATCTGTTTGAATAATTGCGGTGACTGAGGAAGGGCAAAGAATTGTCCAAGATTCAACCTTGAAGGGACCAGGTAATCCCGGGCGCCTTCGGGGGTGGATTTTGTGAGTATCGGAGTTTCGCATTCAATAAATTTATTTTCTCCCAAATAAGCGCGGATAACCTTATACAGGTTGCTTCTTAGGGCCAAGTTGCTAAAGACTTTCTTGCGCCGCAAATCCAGGTAGCGGTATTTAAGGCGCATCTCTTCGGTTATCTCGGTTTCTTCTTCGATTTCAAATGGAGGGTTCAGGCTTGGGTTTAATATCTCTAGTTTTTTTGCTAAAACCTCGATCTCTCCGGTTGTCAATTTCTCGTTAATTGTTCCCTTGGGCCGTTTATTTACTACGCCGCTTAACTTAATCACAAATTCATTTCTTAATTCCTGCGCTGATTTATAAGCCTCCCCGGATTCATTGGGAATAAAAACTATCTGCGTGAAACCGGTTCGGTCGCGTATATCAATAAAGATCAACTTCCCGTGGTCTCTCCTGCGTGCGACCCAGCCGCAGAGCGTAACTTGTTTTGCGCTATCCGTTGCTTTAAGTTCTCCGCAAGTATGTGTCCTTAACATTTTAATTCCCTGGTTAACTCCTGTATATTAATTTCTCTTTGGGTGCCATTTGACATATCTTTAAGGGAGATCGCATCTTTTTTTAATTCATCTTCCCCCAGAATTAGAACGTATCGAGCTCCTGCGTCATTTGCAGCGCGCATCGCCGCTTTTAGCGACCTGTTCAGGTAGTCCATGTCGCTGGGGATACCAGAGGAACGCAGCTGGTTCAATATCTTTACGCCAGCGGCTTTAGCGGTTTCCCCAAGGGTAATCAAATAGACTAGCCTATTTAGCGGCTTTTCTGCATTTATCATTGATGCCAGGATCAATCTTTCTATGCCGAAAGCAAAACCTATGCCGCCTATATTCGGCCCTCCTAATTCCTTGATTAAATTGTTATAACGGCCGCCAGCCCCAATAGCATCCTGACTGCCTAAATTGGAATGGGTGAATTCAAATACCGTGCGGTTGTAATAGTCTAGTCCGCGTACAAGGAATGGCTCTACTTCAAAAGCAATGCCAAGGCTGCCTAACCCCTTTTCTACTTCTTTAAAATGATTCAGGCAGTCCGGGCAGAGGTGTGTATTCTTAATTGCAAGGGCCTTGACAATCTTCTGGCAGCCTTCGTTTTTACAATCCAGTATCCTGAGTATGTTATTTTCTATTCTCACTTTGCAATCAGGGCAAAGTCTTTGTTTTTCTTTATGCAGGGCTTCTTTTAGGCTGAGGCCAAGCGCCTGTTTGTCGTTTGGGCAACCAAGGCTATTAATTTTTATTTTAAATTCAGTGATGGCAAAGCTTTTAAGCAGCTCTGCAGCCAGGCTGATTACCTCTACATCAAGTATTGCTTCTTGAGAACCGATTACTTCGCAGCCAATATGGTGGAATTGGCGAAGCCTGCCCTTTTGCGGACGTTCAAGGCGGAACATTGGGCCAATATAATACAGTTTTGTGAATGGGTTAGTTTTATCCATATTATTTTCCAGATAGCTGCGCGCAATTGAAGCGGTGCCTTCTGGCCTCAAGGCATAGACATCATTCTGGTTATGGATAAGAAACATCTGTTTTTGCACTATCTCGGTGGTATTGCCAAGAGTGCGGTTAAAAAGTGAGGCCTCTTCAATTATAGGGGTGCGGATTTGGCGGTAATTGTAAAGTGAGAATAAATTGCGTGCCGCTTCCTCAATTGCTTGCCAATGCCCTGCTTCATCAGGCAGGATATCTTTAGTGCCGGGGACCTTTTTGAACATAAGTTATTTTGGTTTATTAGGGATTATCCTTGCCAAGAATGCAAGGATTCTTCTGTATTAATACATAAGGACTACTTAATTTTCTGCTTCATTTCCAAACCAGCTTTAAAAACCACTACCTTTCTGGGCGGGACAGGAATAACCTGGTTGGTGCGCGGGTTTCTGCCTGTGCGACTTTTTCTTTGTTTTATCTTAAAGACGCCAAAGTTACGTAATTCAATCCGCTCTCCTCTAACTAAGGCATTAATGATACAATCAAATGTTTTCTGTACAACTTTCTTGACATCTATTTGCTTTAAGTTTGTTTCATCAGATACTTTTAAGACAATATCCTTCTTGGTCATGGAACACCTCCTATAGCTAAGCATAATAACAGCAAAAAGTTACAGTGTCAAGTATTATAGCACCAGAGAAAGCCGGTCTTCTCCCAGTAGCTCATCAAGATCCTGGATCAATTTTTCTGAAGGTAAAACATAGAGGTTTTCTCCTACTACCATTTGTATCCGTGATTTTGCAGGAGTATCCAGGCGTAAATATATAGGTACGCTGCCTTTATGTTCAGAAAGTAAGGTTTTTAAAGATTCAAATATATTTTCTTTTATTCCCGAAAGATTTATGCTCATGGCGGTAATCAGCTTGTAAATTTCTTCAAAAGGAAAAAGGTCCTCTACGATTATCTTGGGAGTATCTTCTGTTAAATTTAGTGTGCCGCGGATATGGGCGATTGTGTTAGGAATTATGTAGCGGCTTACCTTAGCGAAGGCGCGAGGAAATACCAGTACTTCTACAGCGCCATCCAAGTCTTCCAGTTTTAATATTGCCATTTTTTCCTGTTTGGCGCGCGTAAGTGTTTGCTTAATTTTTGCAATTAAACCTACAATTTTAATCGTGTCCTGGTCTTTATGTTCATGCAGGCTGGCCGTAGAGCATGATACAAAACGTTTGAGTTGTTTGGCATAACGCGCCAAGGGATGTCCGCTGACGTAGAAACCAAGCATATCTTTCTCAAAGGACAGCAACTGCGGTTCCGGCCATTCCTTGCATTCGACCAAAGTTTCTGTAGTTATTCCAAATCCATTATTAGCAATGGATTGATCGAAAAAAGATAATTGTCCGCTGAATTTTTCCTTTTGTATCTTCTGCGCCCTTTCTAATATTGTATCGAGACTTGCGAACATTTTTGCCCTTGAGGAACCAAAATAATCCAGGGCCCCGCATTTTATCAGGCTTTCCAGGACCTTACGGTTTGCCAGCCTTAAATCAATTTTCCCGCAAAGGTCCTCTAACGATTCAAACCTTCTTTTCTCCCTGGCGCTTACAATGGATTCAGATGCCCCCTTGCCGACATTCTTTATAGCCAATAATCCAAAACGAATAGTTGATTCATCTTCAACTTTAAAAAGTACTTCGCTTTCATTTATATCCGGAGGTTGCACCTTTAAACCCATTTGCTGGGCCTCATTCACATAGGTTACAATCTTATCGGTATTATCGCGTTCGGAAGTAAGCAATGCGGTCATAAACTCTACGGGATAATTTGCTTTTAAATAAGCGGTTCGGTAAGAAATCAATGCATAGGCTGTTGAATGCGATTTATTAAAACCATACCCCGAGAAGTATTCTATTAAATCAAATATCTTGGTCGCAGTTAATTCTTTTATCCCGTTCTTAAGGCAGCCGTGAATAAAATTACTCCTTTGTTTTTCCATGACCTCGGGTATTTTTTTCCCCATGGCCTTACGTAAAATATCCGCCTGGGCGAGTGAAAATCCCGCCAGGATAGATGCGATCTGCATGATCTGTTCCTGGTAAACCATGATCCCATAGGTTTCTTTAAGTATTGGTTCTAATTTGGGGTGTTCATATTTAATGGGGATTAACCCATGTTTTCGTTTCATGAAGTCATCAAGCATGCCTGAGCCAATCGGTCCTGGACGGTACAGCGCCAGAAGGGCAATCAAGTCTTCAAAACGTTCCGGCATAAGTTTTTTAAGCAAATCCCGCATGCCTGAACTTTCTACCTGGAACACCCCGATAGTATGGCTTGATGCTAATAATTTATATGTTTTTGCATCATCTAGCGGCAGTTTATCGACATCAATTTCTATGCCGCGAGTTTTTTTGATAAGTTTTAGAGTTTCATCAATTACCGTAAGGGTTTTTAGTCCGAGGAAATCTACCTTAAGCAGGCCGATCTTTTCTAGCGTACTCATGCTGTAGCCGGTAGTGACTTGATCGTCGCCGGTTTTAAATATAGGCATATAATTATTTAATGGCTTGTCAGCGATGATTACGCCTGCGGCATGGACAGAGGCATGCCGGTTCAACCCCTCCAGGGATAAAGCCGTATTTATCAGCCTGGTTATTTCCGGGTCGTTCCTGTAAAGATTGTTTAGCTCCGGTTCGCTTTCCATGGCTTTTTTTAGTGTCATATCAAGTTCGGCCGGAATCATCTTGGCAATACGATCTACATCGGCGTAAGGAATTGCCATAACCCGCCCCACATCCCTGATTACCCCGCGCGCCTGCATAGTTCCGAAAGTGATTATTTGAGCGACATTCTCTCTGCCGTATTTTTTAGTTACATAGTCAATGACTTCCTGCCTGCGTTCATAGCAAAAATCAATATCAATATCCGGCAGTCCCATGCGTTCAGGATTTAAGAATCTTTCGAATAACAGGCCATATTTTAAAGGATTAAGGTCAGTAATCCCCAAAAGGAAACTTACCAGGCTCCCCGCGGCAGAGCCCCTTCCCGGGCCGACTGGAATACCCTGGCTTTTTGCATAAGAGATAAAATCCCAAACAATAAGAAAATAGCTGATGAACCCCATATGTTTAATAATCTTTAATTCATGTTCAAGGCGCGTTTGCGCTTCGGGATTGTCCTTAAGGCCTTTTTTCTCTATCCCTTTTTCGCAGAGCTCAAGCAGGAAGGCTTCTTTGTTTTTGCCTTCCGGTGGAGTGTATTTAGGTAAATGCATTTGGGTAAAATCCAGTTCTAAATTACAACGTTTGGCAATCTCTATAGTGTTTTTTATGGCCTCCGGGCAATGCCGGAATGATTCCTTCATTTCTTCGGGTGGTCGAAAATAAAATTCATTCGTTTGAAAACGCATATGCTTAGGGTCATCGAGAGTGGCTTGGGTCTGGATACACAACAAGGCCTCGTGTGCTTCGGCTTTATCTTTAGTAGGGTAATGCACATCATTAGTGGCAACTAACGGAATATC
>DJVP01000006.1 GCA_002441245.1 Candidatus Omnitrophica bacterium UBA6253
TAAAATAATCTGGCTATAAATTAATAACCTGACGATCCTCCCCAGACACCTGCAGCAGTCAAAGTCTTGGTATACGCAACAGAGCTACCCGGAGTTTTACCTGTCCCCGTCCCGCATCTAGTGGCAGTACATGTTCCGGTAGCTGAAGCGCATGAATAAGAAAAGAAATGCGTTGTACCTGTACAATCAGATGGAGCTGATACGCCTAAACCGGCCAAGGTCGCATAAGCGCCATTTTCCATATTTTCCGCTACTTCTGCTGACCTTAAAGAACCCAATATAAGCCTTGCTTCAGCTGCGCGCCCTTTTTCCACCACCTTAGTATACTGTGTCATACCTACAGACGCCAATATCCCAACGATAATGATAACTACAATTAATTCGATAAGCGTAAAACCTTTTCTCATTTGACTCCTCCTCTTTCTGGACTTATTTTAAACCCACTTCTTAAGATTGTCAATAACTATCCACCGATTTTTGAGATCTCGAATATCGGCAAAAATATACCCGTGATCATAATACCTATAACCCCGCCTATAAAAACCAGTACAAAAGGTTCAAACATAGCGACAAAACGCGCAAGGAAAACCTCGCAGTACTCTTGATAGAAAACATTAATCTTTTTAAACATCTGCGGGAGCTCCCCGATCTCTTCGCCAATGCTTACCATCTGTATAAACATAGGGTCAAAAAAAGCGCTTTTCTCCAAAGGCTCACGTAAAGACTTACCTTCACGCACATCATCTTTAATCTTACGGATGATATCCGCCATAACCAAATTACCCACGCTGCGCTCTGATATTTCCAGGGAATAAAGGATAGGGACCCCTGATTCCAGAAGGGTAGACATTTCAGAGGAAAATCTTTCTACATTTAAAGCTAAAAAAAACTCGCCAAATACAGGCATCTTAAACTTAAAGTTCTCAAAATTTCTCCTGCCTGTTTTAGTCTTAAGGTAATTCTTGAAAGCAAAGACTATTCCTCCGGTAACCAAAAATATTGCAATCATATTGAATCTTAAAAAATCACTAACTTTCAATAGGATCTGCGTAAGCAGGGGTAGTGTAATATTAAAACCTTTGAATATCTCTGCAAAGGTAGGGACTATCTTTACCGCCATTAAAAACAATGCCCCTAAACCTGCGCTGAGCAGGATTCCTGGATAAATCAATGCAGAGATGACCTTTCCCCTAAATTCAGCGTCTCTTTCCAGATATGAAGCCAGACGGCTCAATACTACTGCCAGGTTACCGCTTGCCTCGCCGCTTTCTACTAAGTTTACCCAAAGATCCGAGAAAACTTTTGGATGCTTAACCATGGCTTCATGAAAACTTAACCCCGCCTCCATATTCTTCTCCAAATCCACAACTACCGCATAAAGTTTCTTGCTGACTACCTGCTTAGAAATTATATCCAGGCTTTTAAGGATAGTAACTCCCGCTCCAAGCAAAGTTGCTAACTGCCGGCAGAAAAGAGTAAGGTCAGCCCCGGTAATCCGGTCGCGCTTCTGCTTAAGCTTACTTTTGACGCTCACCTTAATTGCGCCGCTATTAAAAGCGTCAGTATTCTCGGGAATAACGCTAATTACAATTAACCCACGGGCCTGGATTTTACTTACTACCTCTTCCTGGTTTAAGCCCTCTTCTATGCCAGTCTCTTTTGTTCCCAAGTTATTCCTGGCGATGTAATAAAATTTCAACATTATTCTACTCCCAATGTAACGGAAAAAACCTCCTCTAAAGAAGTTATCCCGCTCTCAACCTTCTTAATCCCTGACTCATAAAGTGTTTGCATCCCTGCAGCCCTGACTACCTCCCTTATTTTTTGATAAGGGGCCCTCTGATTAATCAAATCCTGAACTTCAATAGTACAAGGCATAACCTCGCAGATATTGGTCCTACCTCTATAACCTGTATTGTTACATTTAGCGCACCCCTTATGCCGGTAAATCAATTCTCCTTTTATATTCGCTCCTTTTAGCTGTTCCGGGGTAGGCTCATAAGCCTCTTTACATTCTAAACATAATTTTCTAATCAATCGTTGTGCAATAACTACCAGCAAAGAAGGGGCCAGCATGTATGGCTCAACGCCAATATCCATAAGGCGGCTTGCCGCTGAAGGAGCATCATTGGTATGCAGGGTAGTTAAAACCAAATGCCCGGTAAGCGCTGAACGAATGCAGATCTGGGCAGTTTCCAAATCACGGACTTCGCCTACCATCATGATATCAGGATCCTGACGTAAAAAACTACGTAAGGAAGCGGCAAATGTAAGCCCAACTTCCGGCTTAATCTGAACCTGATTGATCCCATCAATCTTATACTCTACAGGGTCTTCAACGGTAACGATATTCTTTGATGAATTTTTGATTTCATTTAAAATCGCATAGAGAGTAGTCGACTTACCGCTACCTGTAGGTCCGGTAATAAAAATCAAACCGTATGGTTGATTAATTGCTTTACGTATATGCTCAAGTTGCTTAGAGTCGAAACCGGCGGAATTTAAATCCAAAACCTTGCTGCCGCGATCCAATATCCTCAATACCGCTTTTTCACCATAGATAGTCGGAATAATAGAAACGCGGATATCAATCGGCCGGTCATTAATACGCACCAAAATTGCCCCGTCCTGCGGAAGGCGTTTTTCTGCGATATCCATTTTTGCTAAAATCTTTACGCGCGAAACAATCGGCAGGTGCAGATGTTTAGCCGGAGGAGGTATTTCACAAAGTTTTCCGTCAATCCGGTACCTTAAAGAAGTTTTTTCCTTAAAAGGCTCGATATGTATATCCGAGGCGCCTTCTTCAATTGCCTGGCGAATAATTAAATCCACTATTTTTACGACAGGCGCTTCTTCAGCACGGGCAATTAACTTGTCAAGGCTTAACTCCTGCCCTAAGTCATCCCCCGTATCCTGCGTTGCTGTACTGATATTATAACTAGACTCAACGGCATCACGCAACATCGCAGATTTACCGTAGAATTCTTCAATCGCCTTCTTAATATCCGAACGTGTAGCAATAACCGGGTTAATTTCACAACCTGTAAGTTTCTTTAAATTATCTATAAGGATAAAATCCAGCGGATCAAACATCGCCACTGTAAGCGATCTGAGGGTGCGCGATAAAGGCAACACGTAGTTCTTAAACGCAAACTCCTGTAAAATTAAATGCTCCAGCCCCTGGCCGGCTACCGGTTTAAGCATGCCCGTTCCAAGAGTAAAAAACGGAACATTCAGCTGCTTTCCTAATGCAGCTACAATCTGATCCTCTTTGACCATATCCAGCTTGATTAATATCTCACCCAAGCGGCCAGACTCCTGCCTCTGAACACTGATAGCCTTCTCCAGCTGGCTAGGTGTAATCAAGCCTTCTCTTATAAGAAGTTCGCCTAGTCTTAGATACTTATCTCTTTGCATTCTTAACGTTTTTTATCAAAATTATTCAAGCTAGAGTTAATCAAATAATCGCGATTAACGTGGGTAACTGCACTCTGTTCGCGGATAGGCAGGCTGAATCTTTGTACCTGCTCTAACTTCAACTGGTTGTCCTTAACTATACGGGGAGTAATAAATACTAAAAGCTCCCTCTCCCTGTCTTTATCTTTATTCTTATGCCTGAACATGGCACCAATTATAGGAATATCACCTAAAACAGGCAACTTAGTTATAGTTTCAGACCTGTCATGACGGATCAGGCCTCCGATAACCACAGTCTCGCCATCTTTAATTCTCACTACCGACTTAGTTGAGCGCTCTTCAGGATCTTTATACGCAGTATTAAAAGTACTGGTAGTAGCATCTTTCACACTGGGGTAAACAAACATGGTAATATCCCCGTTATCAGAATTGATTTGGGGAGTTACCCTGAGCGAAACGCCAGTCTCTACCCTTTCGGCGCTGGTAGTAGTTGTTGAAGCTGTGCCCTGCCCCTGAGTATCAGTAATCGAACCAACCGCTTCATTAGTAGTAATCTTAATCTCCGCAGTTTCGTTATTCAAAGTCATAATCCTTGGCCTGGCCAATACCTTAGTATCGGATTGCGTCTTCAAGAAATCCATTTGTACCTGATAAGGATTACCCGTAGCCGTGCCTTCGCTATCGACTGAACCTGGATTGATATTTATACTTCCCTGCCCGGCATTAAAAATCTTGCTCCAACTTCCAAAAGGGAACCCGGTACTTGCAGAAGCACCATAGAGAAATGCCGTAAAAGGAGATTGGCTATATTTCATTCCCAGCTTATCTACCGTGTTCTTGCTCACATCAAGCATTTCTACCTCTAGCATAATTTGAGGAATTTCAATATCAAGAGAGGCAATTACTTGCGCAATTACCTTCATCTGCGCAGGCGTATCTGTAATAATCAGGCTATTGGTACGAAAATCTTCAACCAATGAACCGCTAGAGGAAAGTAATTTCTTTATAGAATAGGTAATCCCAGACTCATCTTCTGATTTCCACTTGCCGCTTGTAGTATCACTTGAACTGTCGCTTTCAGAAGAATTGGAACTACTTATATTATTTGACTCCTCTTCTTTTAACGAAGAGGAAGAAACACTGGCATGTTTCAAATAAAATACCCTGGTAACTGTTTCAATCCCCATCTTTCCCCAATCCTTAACCACAAAAATATTTGCCTTGCTGTCTAACTCGTAAGAAAGGTTATTTGCGCTGAAGATTTTATCCATAGCCTGGGTCAAAGGCACCTTATCTAGATAAAGAGTTACCTTTCTATCAGCCACTGCCTCAGAAGCAATAAAATTCAGCCCTGATTGCATAGAAAGCATCTTGAGCACGTCCTTTATGCTGACATCTTGAAAATCCATAGAAATAACTGGCTCAGAACCCGGGCTAGATTCCTGCGACTGAGCATTTAGATGCGGGATAAAAAATACGCATAAGATTGATAGAATAAAAGCAGAAATCAAGAAATTCTTTTTCATTTTTCCTCCTTAACCCCTTTCTTTAAAACAGGGGCATTACCGGGGGTAACCAGGGTGGCCATCCTTCCGGCAAAGTTTAAAGTAACTCCTTTTTTATCTATACTTGTTATTTCAACTCCCTCTATTGAATCTCCAACTCCGAATATCTTATTATTAATGATTGCCTGGGGAAATTTACCTCCCCAAACCACTCCCTGTACTTGGAATTTATCCAAACTGGGCAAAGGCTTCTCCGGCTCGACAGTTTCTTGCGGCGCTTGGATACTCTCTTCCTTTCTCTTTTTTTCCCGTTCTATGGCTAATTGAAATAGGTCTCCGAACGGATCCCGAAGATCCCCAGAACTATACTCAATTACTGGACGCAAAATTACCCCATCGTTATTGCTGTCCGCAAAAAGCATATGTGCAAAACTCAGCAATAACACTAAAATTAAAATTGACTTCAACAGCTTATCTGTTCTCCCCATATTTATAGACAAGTTATCGTACTTATCTTCAAGCTGATATCCAGGTTTCTTTCTGCCCTTTTATCAGTCTGATTGTTAACTGTAGAAATATTAATATCCTCAACCAGGAACAAATCCCTATAATTTTCAACCTTGCTGATAAACTGGCCCAGGGCATGGTAATCCGCAACCCTAACCACTATCAGAAATGAAGTCTTTATATACTCCGGATATTGTTGTTGCGCCCCAGGCTTAACTGAAATTACCTGGACCCTTGTATCTTTCGCAATATCAGTTAATGCCCCAATAACTGAACCTAAATCTTTCCTGCTAAAAGTTTGCTTATAACTATCAATCCTCTTCTCCACCCGGTTAAGGCTTTCAATTACCTCGCTCTTTTTTATTTCTTCATTTTTATTCTCCACCAGGGTATCAAGCTGCTGGTTTTGCATACTATACAGATAAAGAGCTATAAATATTGCCAGCAATATAATCCCGGCATTTATAATTTTAGTCTTATTCTTGCTGAAGAAGTCCATCGTTATCATTTCTATTTTTCTCCGGATAGTTCCTACAAGCAATGCTAAAAACCGCCACACTTTTATCCAATATCGCCTTACGGTCAACAGAAGTAATGGTTATCTCTTTAAAATTCTTGGAAAAGAATTGATTACTCTTAAGATTAGATAAAAATGTTCCTACAGCTTCAAATTCCTTATCGCTATCACCTAGATAAACCTCCCCATCAAGGATAACTTCAGGCCTACCATCTTCCTTACGCTTAGAGGTAAAATTAGTAAGCCAAGCGCCTTCCGGTAAAGCACGGGGTATGATATCTAAAAAGTAGGTAGCATAAAGCTGGTCTTTGATCAAGCTGTCTAAATTATTCAGTCTCTTTTTAAGGCTTTTATCCCGGGCATCCAAAACCGCGTAATCTTCCCCCGCGGAAGCAGAGGCAACTTTTGGACGATTAGCTTTTATAGAGTTTAATTCCTCGCGTACAGGCTGTATCCTGTATAAACCATAACCAAAGGTAGCTGCGCATATTAAGATACCCAGGAATACAACTTTGAAATCAATTTTTACGCCTTCCATAAAAGCAAGAATATCTTCCTTGCCTTTGGCCCCATCCGCCTTTAGCCGGGTAGTAAAAAGGTTGATCTTTATCTTTAAAGGCAAGTCTTTGAAAAGTATTGCCCCGACACTTTTGGCGAGAATTGAAGAATATGTTGCGCCTTTACCTAAAACCCTGCTGGTATCAACAAATTTTGCCGAAATACCGGAACCGGCAAAAAAAGTACGAAGGTCTTCACGCATATCCTGACCGGAAAGTACATAAAGGTTCTTAATCACCTTATCCGGAAATTTACGGCGGTAATAATCCTGGGAAACGCGTATCTCATTTTTTAACTTATCATACTTTTTCATCTGGTCGTTAACGGCAGCGCCGTCCAGATCATTAAGCCCGGAGGTAAGCACTATATCCCGGCTAAAAAATGGAAACCCGTTTTCAGAAACCATAAAGTTTATTTCATCATCATTATTAAGGTCAAAACAAAGGCTGGCTATAACCCCGCCATCTTTTGCCCCGCATAACCTTAAAAAACGTAAGAGGCTGAAAGCGGAATACTCGATAGAATTAATTTTAATACCTAGCTGTTTTGATATAGATATATATTTTTCCAGCACCTCTTTCTTTATGCCGACAAACAATATGGTATTTAATTTATTTTTATTATCGGATTCAACTTGAAAATTATAGACTAAATCTTCCAGTTTAAACGGGATGTATTTTTTGGCTTCAAAATTAATCGCACTTTGCAGCTCATTACTCGGCAGCCTGGGGAGCTCAAAAGTACGGATTATAAGATCCTGCCCGGAAATACAAATAGAGCCATGTTCGACATTTATATGGTTGGTACGCAAGGCATCCTTGATCAGGGCGATTATCTTTACTTCCGCAGGAACCTTTTCCTCAAAATCACCGGAAAACATGCTTCCCTGAGGGATAATTACGCTATTTACCAGCTTTTTATTATTTATCTCTGCCAGGCCAATTGAGTTTGTCCCGAAATATATCCCTAAAGAGTTCATATCTGCTCTCCTGAGGTAGAGCTCCGTTTTTTACTTCTTAACCAAGTATCAATATCATCACGGTCAAACCTCCAAACACCCCCCACCTTCATGCCAGAGATCTTGCCTTGGTTAAGCCAATTATATATAGTCTGCTTCTTTAATTTCAGGTATTCCGCTAATTCATCAATATCTATAAGCCTTGCCATAAGTTTTACTTCCCCATATATATAAACTACTGTGGATTTAATTAAAACATAATGCACATATTTTGTCAAGTGTTTTTTTGTATAAACTTACTCATACTTACTTAGAATATAGTATCCTCGAGGATAAAAGAAGGGATTTAGATATTGGGACACCTTAAAATAAATTAGCGCTAATGGATTAACAGAAGAATTGTAGGCATGTAACAGCTAAACTATTATAAACTTACTTATATTATAATAGATTTACGCGATGATTGTGGATTGGATTAAGGAGTATAGGTATAAATAGCTTTAGCGCTTATTCTACGCGTGCCAGTAACTGGCCCTGAATTTGGACCATAGACAGTAATCTCCACACTATTTATAGAACCGGGCAGATTAGGCTCATTAAAATCAGGGGAAGTTGAACCGCTCCTACGCATGATCCGTGTATATTCACCGGTAGCAGGCCAATTAGCATTATTTACACGCAACATCTCTAAGGCATAATTAATTCCGGCTTTAGCAGCATATTGGCCTTGGATTCGACTTAATTGATGATGGGTTAAGCGTGATTGGGTAAGTATAATTCGCAGTATAATAGTACTCAAGATAGCGACCACCATTATGGTCCCTAAAACAATAAAAAGGAGTACCCCCTTCCTATTATTAGACATCTTTTCTTAAAGAAATCTGGTAATCATTATTATCTTTGATTAAAATGACATGTCCTTCGCGGGCAAGCCAACCTAAGCTCATCAACACATTATCAGGATTACGTTCAATCCCCTTCACCAGGTCAGAAAAGCTTACCTCTCCGTACTGATCCAGATAATGCCAAATCTCTCCCGCAACAATTCCGATTTCAATTATCATTTTATCTCCTTCCTGTATTACTACCGGCTGGTAGGCTATGAATGTATTTTATAAATAAAAAAGGATAAGTCAACTACTTTATTTAATATTCGCCTTGATCCATTCAATCCGCTCCTGGGCAAATTTTGATTCTTCAGTCTTATCCTGCGCAATTCTTTTGTATATGCCTAAGGCATTCTTAAAATCATCCCTATCTTCATATATTTTTGCAGCACGTAAAAGCGCGCGGATTGATAAATGCGCATTATCGCTATAGATATCTGCTAATTTAAGATACATGGCAATTGCCGCATCTAACTCATCTTTGGCCTCATACACCTCAGCTAAGCTAAACTGGATATCGCTGGCTTCTCTGGGATCAGTCAATTCCAAAGCCTTCTTAAAGAAAATCTTTGCTTGCTCATAATCAAGCACCTTATAGTAGCATTTAGCTAACCTGGGGAAAAGCAAAAGGCCTAAATCAGGGTAAGCTTTAAGAATCTTCAGATATTCACTAAGCGCCTCTTCGGATTCCCCCCGCTGAAAATAAATATCCGCTACGGCTAAGGCAGCTTCTGCATTTATTTCCCCCTTATCGGCAAGATTAATTGCTAACTTAAAATTATCAAGTGCCTGCTCAAGTTTATTCTCGTCCCTAAAAACCATGCCTAAAGCATATAATGCATCCGCTGCTAAACCGCTATCAGGAAAATCTTTTGCCAGAGAACTAAAATACCTGACTGCAAGGTTTAAATTATTCAAACGGTAATAATACTGGCCCAACCACCACATGATCTCCGGAGTAAGTTTTGAATCGGGATATTTAACACGCAAAAGCTCAAACCGCCTGACCGCTTCTTTCTCCTGGCCGAGCTTATAATAACAATCGGCGATTTCGTATTCTGCCTTCTGTTTTAATTCCATCTCTTGCGGGTATTGCTTGGGAATGTCCTTAAAAATATTCAACGCTTCACCGGTTTCTCCTAGATTAAGCATGGATAAACCCAGCATAAAAATGGCCTGGCCGGATAACCGGCCTCCTTTAAATTCATTTCTGAACTTAACTAAAACTTCACGGCTTAAGCCATAATCCTGCTTATAAAAATAAGCAACTCCTAAAGAATAAACCGCATCCTCAAGGAATTTTGATTGCGGATAATCTTTAATTAAGCGCTTTAAAGAAGCAACTGCAGCTATATAATCCGATCTCTTTAGTTGAGAGGAACCGCTTTGGTATAACGCATAATCCGGAAAAGATGAATCGGGATATTGTTTTAAAACTTTTGCGTAAACTTCTTCCGCCTTCAGGTAATCGCCGGAATCCTGATAAATATCGCCTATCTGGCAAAGTGCCCCAGCTTTTACGGCCGGATCAACGCTTTTACCGGCAATATCCTCAAATACGGCTATCCCTGATTTAGTCTCACCTAGTTTTATATAAGCCAGGCCTAGATTGTAACGCAGTTTATCAATTAGTTCATCTGCCCCGCTGACCTGATTGCCCGACTTGGCAATATCCTCCAAGCCCTCCTTATACACCTTAACCGATTGGCCATATTCGGCTAAATTATAAAAGGCATCAGCCTTACCTATATAGGCCTGAAGGCGTATTAAAAGATCTCCGCTGATATCAATAAGCTTTTGGTATAGTTTTTTTGCTTCATAGAACCGGTTAGACTGTGACATTAACACTGCTTGTCCCAATATAAGAATATCCAGGCTCTTCTTATCCAGACTACCCTGCCTGATTTCAGCAAAGGTCTCTCCTGCTTCATCATATTTCTTTAGCTTAAGATAAGACCAGCCCAACCCCAATTTTGCCAAATCTTTAGCCTTTTCATCCTTGAAGGTTTGCGCGGACTTAAGATAATTTCTGGCGGCATCATTAAGGCTATCCAGATAATATTCTGATTCCGCCAGATAAAAATACAAATATGGCAGGCGAAGGGCATCATTTGCATAAAGTTTAATAACAGATTTAATTTTATTCTTCAACTCGGAATATTCTTTAAGGTTATACAAACACTCTATTAATTTAAATGCAGCGTCTTTACTTTGTGGTTCACTAGGAAAGCTCTCCAGTAAACTCTTCAGGCTTACCAGGGCCTGGCTGTATTTACCAATTTGCGAGAATGACCACCCCAAAGAATAGTATGCTGCCGGCACATAAGATGAATGCGGGAAATCACTGATTAACTTTTGATAAAAAGAAATGGCTTTTTCAAAATTATTTCCTTTAAAATGCAATTCCGCTATCCAGAAATAGAGTGCATCCTTAAGGCTGGCGGCCTTGGGGTCAGTCAATAAGGACTCAAGCGTATTTAACGCCTCAAGGTAGCGGCCCTGATGAAAATAACTTTGACCTACCATAAGACGCGCTTCGCTAGCCTTAACGGAACCCGGAAAATCTTTCTGGAACCTCTCCAGCATCCCCAAGGCAACCTCATAGAAACCATCTTCATAGGCCTTCTTGGCCATAAAAAGCAGCTCTGCTTCCTTAGGGCTTTCTTGAGTAAGCCCGGATGAAACTAAGAATAAAACTAAAATTAACGCTCCGGATATTATTCTTTTCATTTTCCTATTAAAGCTTCTTTGAGAAACTTTGCAGTAAAAGATTTATCTATTTTAATAAGCTCTTCCGGGCTGCAGGAAGCAATAAGTTCCCCCCCCTTGTCACCGCCCTCAGGCCCAAGGTCAATAATAAAATCAGCGCATTTAATTACCTCCAAATTATGTTCTACTACTACCACTGTATTATTACGCTCAACCAGCCTCTGCAGCACTGATATCAACCTGGCTACGTCTGCAAAATGCAGGCCAGTAGTAGGTTCATCCAAAAGATAAAGGGTTTTTCCGGTTGAACGTTTGCATAACTCCGAAGAAAGCTTGATCCTTTGCGCCTCTCCCCCGGAAAGTGTAGTAGCGCTCTGCCCCAATTGGATGTAACCTAACCCCACATCATTCAAATATTCAAGGGTATTCTTTATTTTTGGTATACTGCTAAATAACCCTAAGGCCTCTTCAACAGTCATATCCAGAACATCCGCGATGGATTTACCTTTATACCTTACTTCTAAAGTCGCGTTATTAAACCTCAACCCCTTACACAACTCACATTTCACATATACATCAGGCAAAAAATGCATTTCAATCTTTCTTATCCCGTCGCCTCCGCAGGATTCACAACGGCCGCCCTTAACGTTAAAAGAGAATCTTCCCGGCTTATAGCCCCGTTGGCGCGCCTCCGGGAGCTGAGAGAACAGGTCTCTTATATGGGTGAATATTCCAGTATAAGTTGCCGGGTTTGAACGCGGCGTCCTGCCGATTGGCTGCTGGTCAACAACAATTACCTGGTCAATCTCCTGTGTTCCGCTTATGGATTTAAATACCCCGGGTTTTACCTTGGCCTTATAGATCTTCTGTGCCAACGCCGGATAAAGTATATCTGTAATTAAGGTAGATTTACCTGAACCTGATACGCCAGTTACGCAAATAAGGGTGCCCAAAGGAAAACGCAAATCAATATTTTTAAGGTTATGCTCAGCTGCGCCTTTTATTTCAATATATCTCTTATCCTGCCAGGGACGCCTATTTACAGGCGCCTCGATCGAAAGTTCTTTGCGTATATATTTGGCGGTTAGAGAATCCCTGCATTTCATAAGCTCTTCTTTATTCCCGGAAAAGATAATCTTGCCTCCATGCCTGCCTGCACCTGGGCCTAAGTCAACAATGTGGTCGGCGCTCAAAATAGTAGACTGGTCATGCTCAACAACCACAAGGGTATTTCCTAGATCGCGCAGCGCCTTTAAAGTAGATAGCAACTTTTCATTGTCCCGTTGATGCAGGCCGATGCTGGGCTCATCCAAAACATATAAAACTCCAACCAGCCCGGAACCAACCTGGGTAGCTAAACGTATCCTCTGCGCCTCTCCCCCTGAAAGGCTTGAGCTCTTGCGGTCCAGTGTTAAATAATCCAAACCGACATCAACGCAAAATTTCAATTTTTGGGTTATTTCTTTTAACGCCTGATAACTGACTAATCTCTCTTTTTGGGTTAACTCCAGCTTAGAAAAGAAATTTATCGCTTCCTTTATGGACATACGCGAGATCTCCCAGATATTCTTCTGATCGATCCTCACTGATAAACTTTCCGGTTTAAGCCTGGCGCCTTTACATGCCGGACAATCAAGGCTGGACATAAACTTGCTGATCTCTTCTTTCAGGTAATCGCTGTCTGTCTGATGAAACAGCCTTTCTAAATGCGGGATGACCCCCTCATATGGCTTACTGCCGATTATCTCATCGCAACCATAAAGTATCGCCTTCTGTATAGGTTTTTTTAATTTCCTAAAAGGCTCATCCAGAGAAAATCTCAGGCGATGGCTCAGCTCCCGGATAAGCCAACGGTAATAAAGGATATACCCCCTGCCTCCGCGTTTCCACGGTTCAAGGCAACCGGAATTAATACTTTTATTTTTATCCGGAATAATTAAATCCGGGTCAAATTCAAGTTTATTGCCTAAACCATTACACTCAGGGCAAGCCCCATAAGGAGAATTAAAAGAAAAGTTTCGCGGGTTAATCTCTACATAACTTATTCCGCAATTAACACAAGCGTATCGTTCGCTAAAAATCATATCCTGAGACAGGCCTGTTCTAGCGACAATAACCGAACCTTTCCCGACTTTAAGGGCAGTCTCGACGGAATCCGTAAGCCGTTTTAAAACTTGAGGCTGAATATGCAGACGGTCAACAACAACCTCTATGCTATGAAGTTTATATTTAGCTAATTTTATCTTTGCGGGCAGCTCATAAATCTTGCCATCCACCCTGGCGCGCACAAATCCGGATTTCTGAATCTGCAAGAAAACATCTTTATGTTCACCCTTCTTCCCCTGGATTAAACCAGCAAGAATTTGTATATCGTTATTTGCCTGCAGATTCATAATTGACTCGACTATTTCCTGGGCGCTTTGACTTTGAATCAACCGGCCGCACTTATAACAATGCACCTTTCCTATCCTGGAAAACAACAATCTCAGGTAATCATAAATCTCAGTTTGTGTAGCAACAGTTGAACGGGGATTGCCTCCGGCAGAGCGCTGTTCAATAGCAATCGCCGGGGACAAGCCAGAAATAAAATCCACATCCGGCTTCTGCAACTGCTCCAGGAACTGCCGGGCATAGCTGGAAAGGCTCTCCACAAACCTGCGCTGCCCTTCAGCATAGATCGTATCAAACGCAAGGCTGGACTTTCCTGAGCCTGATAAACCGGTAACAACGATCAGTTTATTACGCGGCAAATCAAGGTTGATGTTTTTAAGATTATGCTCCCTTGCTCCGCGGATAATTATATTTTCGCTTTTCATTCAAGTAAGGCTTGCTCTCTTTTAGGGTCAAGCTGTTTGGCTAAAAGCAAATATCTATTTGCCTGCTCCTTTTGCCCGGCTTTACCATAAAGCCCGGCCAATTGTATAATATTCTTTTCAAAAAATGGGTTTTGGCTAAAAGCTGACAGGCTGAATTCAATGGCCTTATCAAAATCCCCTAATTTAGCATAACATAAACTTATGGAATAGTTACTAAAAAAACTCTTGCTTAATATCCGCTTATAATAATTCAAGGCTTCTTTTGGATTTCCGCTGGCAAAATAATATTGGCCATAAACCATATTCACAACCGGCGTATCCGCGTAATATTCTTCAAGCCTTTTTATTGTATTGTAAGCTTTCGGAAGATCCCCTGATTCTATATATGCACTTGCCAGATTCCTTAAAATGATGCTATCTTCGGGTAAAAAATGTAAGGCCCTTTCATAAAAAGTTACGTCATTGCGCCAATAAACCCTATTAGCCATTACCAGGCTCCCCAGGATTACCGAACAAGTAATTATGATTAACTTGCCATTTTTATTGAACAAACATAAATACGCAAAAACAGCAAAAAATCCGATACTGGGCAAGTAAAGCCAGCTCTCTGCCATAAGCGCGCTTCCTAATGCCGGATAAGCATCAAAATAAAAATAAACCGGTATAATCCCCAGCAGGAACCAGAATAAACCAAAACTGACCACAGCAGGTAACTGTTTGGCCTTCTGCCATTTTAATACTGCAACCACCAACAATATTAATCCTGCTATAGATAAAAGCAGCGCGGGGATGTTTGAATGGTTAATAAAGGCGGTAGAATTAAACATGTGCAGGTTAATTGGCCAAAGCAACAATAAGGCATAACGCCAGGCTATATTAAAGAAATTAACCAAAGAAAGCGCTCCGCTAATATAATCCGCATGAGTATTCAACCCGCTTGGGCCAAAAATAATAAACCTTGTCAAGAGATAAGCTGCTGATAAAACAAAAAAAGCTGCCAAATACCTGATCTTAGCTTTATTCCTGTTTAGAATAGAGATTAAGATCAAGAAAAGGATTATAAGAAATGCGTTTTCCCGGCTTAAGAACGCAAGGGCTGCGGCGAGTATACTTAAAAAATATAACAGACGGTTTTTTGAATTCAGGAACCTTAAAAACAAAACACAGCAAGAGAGGATAAAGAAAACGCTTAATAAATCTGCCCTGGCTGAAATATACGCCACCGAAGAAATCTGCACCGGGTGGACTAAAAACAAAAGGCTGGTTGCAGCAGCCAGTAGCCTACGATTAAAGGTTAAAATAAACAGGTAAAACACCAGGATGGAATTAAGCAGATGTAATAATATATTGGTAAACCTAAACCCCGCCGGATTAAGGCCCCAAAGATTATAATCCAGATAATATGAAAGCATCTGAAGCGGCCGAAACATACGGTCATACGGCTGCATTCCGGTCCAATAATCATATATGCCGGTCTTAAAAACATCGGGCAGAAGGTGGCTGGATTTAATCAGCGGATTTTCCTCAACCAGGATTTTGTCGTCAAAAACAAACCCGTTATTTAAGTAACCGGCATAAATAATCAGGCAAATACAGGACAAGATTACTAAAAAAAACTTATTCATTATTAAATTATAGCATAAAAAGTAAGCCCCTGTAAAATTAGAAAAATAAATTCATTTATACAGGGGCTACACTTTTTTTAAAAGCCGGAAGGTTATTTCTTTTTCTTCTTTCCGCCTCTTTTCATCTTAGCACAGGAAACATCACCCTTCTTATCCAAGAAATAAAGATAGCCTACTTTTCTTTTGATACCGCATTTGGCTACCTTCTTGGGGTTACCTCCCTTTTTAGAGCCTCTGGCCATTTTGGCGCAAGAGACATCGCCCTGCTTGTCAATGTAATAGAGATAACCTTTTTCCCTCTTTACTCCTACTTTCATTACTTTGTCTGCCATTTTCTGATTCACCCCCTCTCTTTATGTTAACTTACGTTCCAATCTTTACCGGCTGCAAAATCTGTTTTAGGGTCGCGATTGCCGAAAGCACCGCTAAAAAGCTAGTCTTGGGATTCTGCGGATGCAGGATATTCTCGGTACGCGTAAAGATTTTAGCTGCCCTAGATTCAATTTCGATTTCATGGATATTCTTATCAACTTTGGGGCTGGCGATTATACGCACCCGGGTTTTATGCATGCCCATACCGGCCAGGCCCAGGACTGCCGCGACATTGATATTCTGCGGAAAATATTTTACCGCCTGAGCCGCGCTGCCGTTGAATAATACCTTATCATGTTTTAAACCCTCAAGTTTAAAATGTTTTGCTACATATTCCACCCCGCTAAACGCCTTGGGGTTTTTACGTGTAGTTAAAGTTACTTTCCTTACGCCTGCTATATTTGCTGCTTTTAAAGCATCTACCCCCGAGATAGCCCCGCTGGGGAAATAAACCATCGCGTTATTCTTTCTGGATAAAACATATAGATCATCTAAATGGCCAACCATCCCCCCTACGCTCATAACCATAATTTTGCATCCTCCGGACAATGATTGCGATGCAATTTCCCACGAAGCCTTTGCGGAAGATGCCTCAATTACCAGGTCTGAACGCTTGATTAAAGCCTTTAAACTACCTACGTACAAACTCAGATCTCGGGTCAGCTTCCTAGAAAGGGCCTGGGATTTCTCCATTTTTATATCATAAAGGGCTACCAGGCAGGCATCTTTACGCAAACCGGCAACAATTTCTTTAGCCAGAGAACTGCCAATCGCCCCACAGCCAACAATTCCAATCTTAAGTTGAGTTTGTCGTTTAATTTTATGCATAACCAACAACTATATTATCAATAAGCCTTGTTTTGCCAATCCTAACCGCTAAACAGATCAAACACCCCGGCTCAACCTTTTTTATCTCTTTAAGCTGGCTTTGGTCAACAATCGCAATATAATCAATCTTAGCTAGTTTATTCTTTTCGATGAGCTGTTTCATCCTGCTAATAATTCTGTTGGAATTACGCTGGCCGCTACTGATTAAAACCTCCGCAAGCTGCAAGGCCTTAAATAAAACTACCGCGCCGGATCTTTCTTTTTTACTCAAATAGGCATTGCGTGAGCTAAGCGCCAGCCCATCTTTTTGACGTATAGTAGGCAGGATCTTTACTTTAACCGAAAAATTCAAATCTTTAATCATTCTGGAAATAATAACCGCCTGCTGGGCATCTTTCTGCCCCAGATAAAGTATATCGGGATGAATGATATTAAGCAGTTTAGCCACAACAGTAGCCACCCCGCGGAAATGCCCGGGACGATTTACTCCACAAAGGACATCACTCAAATTCTCAACATTAACAAAAGTAGAATACCCTTGCGGGTACATATCATTCTTATTCGGCAGAAATACAAAATCTACCCCCATCCTGCGGCAGAATTCAATATCCCTTTTAAGGGAACGGGGATATTTCTTAAAATCCTCTCCCGGCCCAAATTGTACCGGATTGACAAAGATACTCACCACTACTATATCATTTTCTTTGCGCGCCTTATTAATCAGGCTAAGATGACCGGCGTGCAAGGCCCCCATCGTAGGCACAAAACCTATGCTCCTTTTAAGCTTCCTGATCTTTGCCGTTAAAGAGCTTAATTTCTCAAGATCGGGGATGAATCTCACAAAACCTCCGTTAATGGTTTAATTACAAAATCACGGTCAAACATTCTTGGATGGGGAATAGTCAATTCCTTAGTGCTTACAATCTTATCCGCATAAAGCAGGATATCTAGATCAATTATCCTTGGGCCGAAACGCACTGTTTTCTTCCTACCCATCCGGCCTTCAATCTCCTTCAACTTCTTAAGCAACGTCAAAACAGGTAATTGAGTATTTATTTTTAATACAGCATTTAGGAATTTAGCCTGCCCCGGAGGGCCGCCAACAGGTAAACTTTCCATAGCTTTAGATTCTTTAAGCACCCGGGTATCTTTTAACACATTAATCTTTTTAATCGCCAATTTTATATTCTTTTTACGATTACCCAAATTTGAACCTATCCCAAGATAGCAAACCGCCATTAAGATATCTTTCTTAGCCGGACCAAAGCATCCCTGATCCTCTCTTTAGGAACAGTTAATGCCATGCGAATATAGCCTTCTCCGTATTTACCAAAACCCACTCCAGGAGTAGCTACGATATTGGCCTCTTTGAGCAGTTTTGCAGCAAAACTTATCGAATCAGTTTTAGCGGGAGTTTTTATCCATACATAAAATGTAGCCTTTGGTTTTATGGCGTTCCAGCCAAGAGATAAAAGCCCGTCAACCAGGATATCCCGCCTCTCCTGATAAATATCGCACATAGATTTTATATATCCCTGCTGGCCTTCAATGGCTGCTACCCCTGCAAGTTGAATCGCTGAAAATATTCCTGAATCAATATTAGACTTTACCTTGGCTAAAGCAGATATTAATTGCCTATTCCCGCTTGCCCAGCCAATACGCCAGCCGGTCATATTATAAGTCTTCGACAAGGAATGGAACTCTATCGCCACTTCCCTTGCCCCCGGGAATTCTAAAAGGCTACGCGCCTTATAACCATCATAAGCCATTTCAGAATAAGCTAAATCTGAAACAATTATAATCTTGTTCCTGGCGGCAAATTCAATAAGCTGCCGATAGAAATCATCGTTTGCGCAGGCGTTAGTAGGGTTATTAGGATAATTAACAAAAATAATCTTCGCTTTTTTACGCGCAATAGGCGGAATTTTATTTAAATCAGGAATAAAATTGTTTGATTCCAATAAAGGCATTATACAAGGCGAGCCCCCGGCTAGTATCGTGCCGCCTTTATATGGAGGATAGCATGGATCAGGAACAAGTGAAATATCTCCGGGGTTAAGAAACGCTAAAGGAAAGTGCGCTATACCTTCTTTTGAGCCAATCAACGGCAGTATCTCTGTATCCGGGTCTAAATCAACATCAAACCTGCGCCCATACCAACCCTGGATCGCCCGGCGCAAAACAGGCATCCCTTGATCCAAAGCATAACGATGGTTAGCCGGATCCTGGCTTGCTTTATATAAGGCCTCAATAATAAATTTAGGAGTAGGCTGGTCCGGATCGCCAATCCCCAAATCAATAATATCCCTCCCCTCCTTAGCTGCCTGGCGCTTAGCTTTATCAATCTCTAAAAATAGATACGGTGGCAATGACTGCAATTTCTTTGAAAATTTAAACATATCCCTTTCCTTGCCTTTCCTTACATTCTACCTACTATATTTATCTATTACCTCAATACATCCTGCATAGAATAGAGCCCGGCTGGCTTTTGAAAAACCCACTTTGCCGCTTTTAGGGCACCTACAACAAACAAGTCGCGCGAATGCGCCTGATGCTTAATCTCAATGCGCTCGGAATTTCCACAGAAAACTACTGTATGGTCGCCAAAAATATCTCCCAGCCGGATTGAATGAGTAGGAATATTCTTTTTAGTAACTTGAGTAATAACCTCAGCTATTTTTTTCGCTGTGCCACTGGGGGCGTCTTTTTTAGCTTTATGATGCGCCTCCACAATCTCAACGCTATAATCGGCTCCTAGTTTTTTAGCTATCTCAGGAAGAATAGAAAACAGAACATTTACCCCCACGGACATATTGGGGGTAAAAACCACCGGAACTATTCTGGAAACTTCCTCAACTTTATTTTTCTGCGCATCGCTTAAACCTGTAGTCCCCAATACAAGCGCCTTCCTGTATTTGGCCACGTAATCCAAATGCTCATCAACTGCTTCGGGTAAAGTAAAATCTACCAGGACATCGACCAAAAATAAACCATCCAGGTTCGATGAAACTTTTAACTTACCCAACTCCCTGCCGATTAAGGGAGTGCCTTTCTTTTCCAAAGCCAAGGCAACCTCAAAATCCCTGTCAAGCCCGGCAAGCTCAAAAATCCGCCTGCCCATTTTCCCGCAAGCGCCAGTAATCCCTAATTTTATCATCCTGACTCCTTTATCCCCCGCTTAACCAGCTCGGGATTTCGCACAGTAAATGCGCACTTACCCATCATATATAGCAAGGTGCGCTAAATAAAAATATAAAGTGCTTATTTAAGTAACCCATAATCTTTGAGTGCTTTTTTAAGTTTCCCCAGATTATCCTGCGACATCTCACACATCGGCAGCCGCAAATCCGGATCGCATAAACCTAATAAGCCCATCGCGGTCTTAACCGGAATAGGATTAGTCTCCACAAAACAGGCCTTGATTAACGGCAATAATTTATAATGCAGGATTTGGGCCTTTTTAATATTACCTTTTTCAAACGCGCTAACTAAATTCGCCACATCGGAAGGCACAATATTAGCCACCACAGAAATAATCCCGGTACCACCTATGCTCATAACAGGTAAGGTAAGAGAATCATCTCCTGATATAAGCTGAAAACTTGGCGGACAAAGCGCCTTAATCCGGGACATCTGATCCAGGCTTGCGGATGCCTCTTTTACCGCCACGATATTCTTACAGTCCCGCGCTAAATTGGCAATAGTCTCAGGCTCAATATTTACCCCGGTGCGTCCGGCAATATTATAAAGTATAATCGGGATCTTAACTGACTGGGCAATAGCTTTGAAATGCCTATATAAACCTGCCTGGGTCGGACGGTTATAATACGGCGAAACCTGCAAAGAAGCATCCGCACCAGCGCTGGCTGCCTGCCTGGTAAGCATGATCGCCTCTTCGGTAGAGTTTGAGCCTGTACCGGCGATTACCGGGATCCTCTTATCAACTTGATCAATAGTAACCTCAATCACCTTCTCGTGTTCATCAAAAGTCAAGGTTGCCGATTCACCGGTCGTGCCGCACGGCACAATACCGCTAGTCCCATTCTTAATCTGAAATTCAATCAAACCCCTTAATTTCTTTTCATCAACTTTGCCATTATGAAAAGGCGTGACTATGGCCACAATCGAGCCCTTAAACATAATACTCTCCTTTGTAGGCTATCTTTGCGCTGCCCTCTAACCAAACACCTCTAAATCTTTCATCATCTTTATTAAAATATATTTTTAAAACCTCGCCGCTTTGTGTTTTAACCTTCACCGGTGTTTTTAAATTATTTTTTAAAGCAAAAATAAGCGCAGCGGCAGTGCTGCCTGTTCCACAGGCCAGTGTTTCACCTTCAACTCCTCTTTCGTAGGTGCGAATACGGATAAGATTGTCATCTTTTACTTCCACAAAATTTACGTTTGTCCCGGCCGGGGAAAATTTAAGATGCCACCTTATTAAACAACCGATACCCGTAACATCCATCTTATCCAGGCCATCCACAAAAATCACTACATGAGGAACACCGGTATTAATAAAATTGACTTTGATTAAACGGCCAGCTACATTTAAAGGAATATCCAGTTTAATTTGTTTTGGATCGGTAAGCTGGATTTTTACCTGGTTGCCATAAACCCGGGCATTAATTATTCCAGCCAGGGTCCGTATTTTAATCTTTTTCTTGCCGCTGAATAAAGCGACGCAACGCGCTCCGTTACCGCACATCTCCGCTTCTGAACCATCGGCATTAATAATACGCATATGCAAATCCGTATTTTTGGCTTTGCTGATTAATAACAGTCCGTCGGCTCCCGCGCCGAATTTCCTATCGCATAGCACCCTGGCTAAAGCGCACAAAGAACCAGCCGGCTTCTTGTCAATAACCACAAAATCATTGCCGGAAGCAACCATCTTAGTAAAACTTATTTTCTGCATATTATTTAACCTTTAAAATTAAGCTCATTATGGATTAAGTCTGTGTAAGTTTCTCTTTTCCTGATTACAGATACCTTGGCTTTATTTACCAAAACTTCCGCTGCCCTGAGGCGTGAATTATAATTACTGGACATGCTAAATCCATACGCCCCCGTGCTCATCACCGCAAGATAATCGCCTTCTTTAATACAAGCTGTCAAACGCTCTTTCGCCAGGAAATCACCGCTTTCGCAAATCGGGCCGACCACGTCTGCTTTTTCAGTCCTTAAAATTTTACGCACGGGCAGGATATTGTGATAGGCCCCGTAAAGCGCGGGACGAATCAGATCATTCATCCCGCCATCAACAATAATAAACTTTTTCTTTAGAGTATGTTTAATATACAAAACCTTTGTTACTAATATCCCAGCGTTGCCAACAATAAACCTTCCCGGCTCCATAATTATCTTTAAGCCCGTCTTTTTCAAAAGAGGGGCTATTTCATTGGCATAAACCTGGGCAGTCTGGGGAGTTTCATGGGCATAAATAATCCCTAATCCCCCTCCTATATTCAGATATTCAAGTCTTATGCCTTTTAACTCCAATCTTTTGATAAAATCCGCCACTTTCTTAATCGCCGCCACAAAAGGAGCGCTTTCAGTAATCTGAGAACCAATATGGATATGCAGGCCGCAAATCTTCACATTCCTGAATTTATTACGCAAGAGCAATATCTTATAAGCATTATCCAAATCAATGCCAAACTTATTGGTGATTTTACCAGTAGTGATAAATTTATGTGTCTTAGCCTCAACATCAGGATTTATACGGATGGCTACGCGGGTAACCTTATCGAGCCTGCGGGCAATACGGTCAATGCTCCTTAGTTCCGGAAGCGATTCTACGTTAAAGAAAAGGATACCCTTTGCTATAGCCGTAGCAATCTCCGCTTCCGTTTTACCCACTGAGGCGTAAACAATTTTTTTGGCAGGACATCCTACTTTTAAAGCACGGAAAAGCTCGCCTCCTGAAACAATATCTAAACCGGCCCCCTTATCAATTAAAGATTTAAGAATAGCTAGATTAGAGTTAGCTTTTACTGAATAACAGATAAGCGGTTCAATTTGCCAAAAGGCTTTACGCAGTTTGATAAAGTGGTCTGTAAGGGTGTTATAACTATAAATGTGCAGCGGGGTGCCAAAACGGTCAGCCAAATCCTGAACTTTTAAATCTTCGCAAAATAAACTGTTATTTTTATAAATAAAATCGTGCATTTTATATTTTTTAATTGCTATCTTAACCTTCTGCTCCAAGCAACTAACTGCTGTTTGACCATTTCAGGATTTGTGCTGCCAAAAGATTTCTTTAAATTAACAGATGCCCAGGCATTAAGTATATTCCTTACATCTGATTTAAACTTTGGAGAATATTTCTTCAATTCTTTTTCGTTTAAAGAAGAGATCTTCTTTCCCCTATCCAGGCACTCCCTGACCATCCTGCCCACAATATCATGCGCCTGCCGGTAAGAAACACCTCTTTTAATCAAATACTCCACTATATCTACCGAAAATAATGATTCATCTTTTACCTTGGCGGAAATCGCTTCCTTTTCAATTACAATATTGGCAAAAAGCGCAATAAAAATCTCCAGAACCCCCTTAACAGCATCTATCGCGTCAAAAAGCGGAGGTTTATCCAACTGCATATCACGGTTATAAGAAGTAGGCAGCCCCTTCATTAACATTATCACGCTAGATAGATTCCCCTGAATCTGCCCAACTGAGCCGCGAATCAACTCTAAAATATCCGGATTCTTTTTATGCGGCATAATACTGGAACCGGTACAAAATGAAAAGTCAATATCAATGAAATTAAATTCTTTTGTCGACCAGAGAATTAAATCTTCGGCTATACGCGATAAATGCACGGAGAGTATTGCCAGATCCGCCAATACCTCAATTATATAATCACGGTCGCTGACCGAATCAATGCTATTAGCAGTTTGCTTTGTAAACTTAAGCTCTTTTCTTACAAAATTCCGGTCAATGTTTAAGCCTGTACCGGAAAAAGCGCAGGAACCAAGCGGCATAGAATTAATTCTTTCTTTGGCATCGATTAATCTCTGTTTATCTCTCTCCAATGCCTCTACGTATGCCAACAAATGGTGCGCCAAAAGCACACATTGGGCAATCTGCATATGCGTATATCCCGGAATAACTACCCTAGAATTACCAGCAGCGAATTTCAGTATTGCCTTCTGCAACTGCGCGCTAAACTCCATCAGATTATCAATTTCACTTCTCAAATACATCCTAGTATCCAAGGCAACCTGGTCATTTCTTGACCTAGCGGTATGCAGTTTATGCGCCGGTTCGCCGATCTTCCTGTTCAAAAGCTCCTGGATATTGGAATGGATATCTTCGGCAGCCGGATCAAACTTAAATTTTCCGCTGATTACATCCTTAAGTATTAAACTCAGGCCCTTAACAATCTTGCGGCCGTCCTTTTGGGGAATAATCTTTTGTTTAGCCAGCATTTTAGCATGAGCAATGCTGCCTAAAATATCATACTTAGCCAGCCTTTGATCAAAGATTATTGATGAAGTAAATCTATCGGTCAAAGCATTTGTCTTTTTATTAAACCTTGTACCCCAAAGTTTCTTGGACATCTTTTCTCCTCCTATTATAAAAGATTGCTACTCTCAAGCGGGTGACGAGACTTGCTTTAAGCCGCAACGTGCGGCGAAAACAGGACTCGGCAGGACAGGCTTAACGCATCTATCTTTTATAAGGCATACCCCAAAGTTTGATAAAACCCTCAGCCAACTTTTGGTCAAATTTGTCTTCTTTTCCGTAAGTGCTTAATTCTTTTTTATAAAGAGAATTGGCGGATTTTCTGCCCACAACAACACAACTGCCTTTTGATAGCCTTAACCTGATAGTGCCACTTACGAACCTTTGCGTCTTTTCCACAAAACCATCCAAGGCGTCCTTTAAAGAGGAAAACCACAAACCATAATAAACCAGTTCCGCATATTTAAGACTGACTATCTCCTTAAAATGCGCCAGCTCTCTGTCAAGAACAAGTGCTTCTAATTCCTTATGCGCGGCATAAAGAATAGTGCCTGCCGGTGCTTCATAAATCTCCCTGGATTTGATCCCCACCAGCCTATTCTCAACCATATCGCTTCTCCCCACCCCGAATTGCCCGCCGACTTCATTTAAATAATTTATAATATCCTTTAACTTCAACAGCTTCCCGTCAATCCTGGTTGGTATGCCTTTTGCAAAAGTCACCTCGATATACCGCGGATAACTTGGGGTATGCGTAGGGCTCTTAGTAATCATATAAGCATCTTCCGGAGGCTCCTGCTCCAAATTCTCCAGGATACCTGCTTCAATACTAATACCCCAGATATTGCGATCAATACTATAAGGTTTTTTCTTAGTTACATCTATCGGAATATTAAATCTCAGCGCATAATCAATCTCTTCTTCGCGCGATTTGAATTCCCACTCCCGCACCGGAGCTATGATCTCAAGCCTCGGATCAAGTATGCCTACAGCAACCTCGAGCCTTACCTGGTCGTTACCTTTTCCGGTACAGCCATGCGCAACCGCGCCGGCCTTTTCCTTATGCGCAATCTGCACCAGATACTTAGCGATCAATGGCCGGCCTAATGCCGTCGCCAAAAGATACCTTCCCTCATAAATAGCATTGGCCTTTAAAGCCGGGGCTATAAAATCTTTAATAAATTCTTCCTGGAGATCGCGGATATAAACTTTAGTTGCGCCGGCAGCCAAGGCCCGCGCTTCAATTGCCTCAAAGTTTTCACCCTGGCCCAGGCCCTGGCCCAAGTCGGCAACAAAACAGATTACTTCATAGCCCCTCTCCTTCAACCACCTGACTATGCAAGAAGTATCTAGCCCGCCCGAATACGCTAATACCACCTTCTTCATCATCTCTCCTAATCTTGGTTAGAATTAACTGTTAAATTAACGCATGACTTGGGTATTTTCGAGCTGCGGAGTGCGGCGAGAAAATACCCAAGACAGGCCCTGTTAATGACTACCTAATAATTTTATTAAAATCGCTTTTTGCACATGCATTCTATTTTCCGCCTGGTCAAAGACAATTGAATTCCTGCTTTCCATAACCTCATCGGTTATCTCTTCGCCTCTATGCGCAGGCAAACAGTGCATAACCAGAATATTCTTTGCCGCATTAGCTAAAAGTTTAGCATTAATCTGAAAATCCTTAAAAATAACTTTTCTCTTGTTAACCTCTTCTTCCTGGCCCATGCTCGCCCAAACATCAGTATAGATTACCTGGGCGTTCTTAACCGCGCTAACGGGATCTTCTGTAATAACTATCCTGCTACCGGTCTCTTTGGCAGCCGCCTGCGACAACTTTACAACTCCATCCGCAGGAGCATATCCCTTAGGAGTAGCCACGGAAATGTTCATCCCGGTTTTAGCCGCGGCAAAAAGCAAAGAATTGCAAACATTATTTCCGTCACCGACATAAGCCAGGGTAACTTTCTTTAACTCTTTAAGCTTTTCTTTAATCGTAAAGAGATCTGCCAGTGCCTGGCAGGGATGAGAAAAATCCGTTAATCCATTTATCACCGGCACAGTTGCCGCCTCAGCCATATCCAGGCAGTTTTTATGCTCAAATGTCCTTAAGACAATCCCGTCAACATACCGGGAGATAGTCCTTGCCACATCCCCGATGGTTTCTCTGACACCCAGGTTAATCTCCTGAGGAGACAAATAAAGAGAATTACCGCCCAGTTGATACATGCCCACCTCAAAAGAAACCCGCGTCCTGTTTGACGGTTTCTGGAAAACTAAAGCCAGGGTTTTTCCGGCCAAGGATTTAGCAAATTTCTTTTTATTCTTCTTGAGCTGCTTGCAAAGCTTAAAAATGGAATTGATTTGCGCTAAATTCAAATCTCCAATCGAAAGCAGGTCTTTTTTCATTATGTGCACTCCTTAAAAACTTCTTCTAATATTTTTACAGCCTTATCAATCTCATTTTTGTTGATATTTAACGCCGGCATCAACCTTAAGACTTTTTCATGCGTGCAATTAATTAATAAACCCCGTCCCAAGCATTTATCAAAAACCTGCTTTCCATCAATGTTTAGCTCTATGCCAAACATCAGCCCTATCCCCCGGACATCTTTGATTGCCGGATGGGCTGCCTTTAAAAGGTTCAACTTCTCAAAAAGGTATTCGCCCATATTTTGGCAATTTTTAAGCAGCTTTTCCTTTTGTATAGCTTTAAATACCCCCAAGGACGCTTTACATATTACCGGCCCGCCGCCAAAAGTAGAGGCGTGCATACCAGGGGTAAGCAGGTCGCTAAACTCTTTCTTAGCTATCATAACCCCGATAGGCAGGCCTCCAGCTAAAGCTTTGGCCAAAGTCATTATATCGGGAGTTATTCCATAATGCTGGTAACAAAACATTTTACCTGTCCTGCCGATACCGGTCTGCACCTCATCAATAATTAAAAGAAGCCCCTTCTCATCGCATATTTTCCTAAGTTCAATAACAAAATCCTTTTCGGCAATATTTACTCCGCCTTCCCCCTGGACAAGTTCAAACATAATAGCAACGGTTTTATCCGTAATCGCCTGCTTTAAAGCCGCGATATCATTAAATTTAACCTGCTTAAAACCTTCCGGCATAGGGCAAAAACCAGTCTGGTATTTTTTCTGGCCCGTAGCTGCCAGGGTTGCCAGGGTCCTGCCATGAAAGGCGTTTTCAAAAGTAATTATTTCATATCTACCGGTGGCAGCGCCAAATTTCCTGGCTAATTTAATCGCCCCTTCATTGGCCTCCGCCCCGGAGTTAGCAAAAAATACCTTACCCGGAAAACTCCAGTAGATCAACTCCTTGGCCAGCTTTGCCTGAAAGGGATGATAATAATTATTCGGCACAAAAATAAGCTTGCCGGCCTGGTCCCGCAGCCCCTGCATCACCCTAGGGTGACAATGCCCTAAACTGCCTACGCCCCATCCCGGGAAGAAATCCAGGTAGGCCTTGCCGTTGATATCCCATAAACGAGAGCCCTTGCCCTTGACAAAAACAAGCGGTACCTTATTATAGGTAGGCATTATATTTTCTTTGTAAACCTGGAATATCTCCTCGACCTTCATTTACCCTCCCTCGCAAGCTTAAGGGAATTTCGCTGCACGTACATTCTAAAACACTTCTTTCTTAAAATAGCGGTGTTCATTTTATAATCTCGGTACCGATACCTTTGTCGGTGAAAATTTCCAGCAACAATCCGTGCGGAGTGCGCGCATCGATAATATGCGTTTTCTTAACCCCTCCGCTTAATGCCGAAACACAAGCATTCACCTTAGGGATCATCCCCTGCTGTATAATTTTATTTTCAATCAACCCGCTAACTTCGGCGACCGTTAAGGTAGATATAAAAGAACTCTTATCTTCCGCATTACGCATAATCCCTTTGACATTAGTCATCAGGACAAACTTTTCCGCCGGAAGGCTGGCGGCAATACTGGCAGCTGCCTCATCCGCATTTACATTATAAGCTTTCTTGTCTTTTCCTCTGCCCATAGGCAAAACTACAACCACCCTGTCCTTTTTAAGCTCTTCATTCAATAAACCTGAATTGATTTCCTTAATGTTGCCCACCAGGCCGATATCAATCTTGGCCTTCTTCTTCTCTACCTGGATTAAATCATCATTCTTGCCGTTTAGCCCAACAGCCTTTGCCCCCAGTTCATTGAGCTCCTTTACGATCATATCATTTAATACCTGCAACTCCTCCTCAACCAGCTTCAAGGTTTCTTCATCGGTAACGCGCATACCCTCGACAAATTCCGTCTTTTTGCCCGAAGCGCGCATGCGGTCGCTGATATTCGGACCGCCGCCATGTACAAGTATGGTACGTAACCCCATAAAATTCAGAAAAACAATATCCTCCAGGACCCCATTGCGGATTTTCATATCGCTCATAATACTTCCGCCGTACTTAATAACAATTACCTTTTTATGGAACTTCTTTATGTAAGGCAACGCCTCAATCAAAACATCCGCTTTCCTGATCGCTTCTTCCATTGTTCCTTTCTAGTTGTACTGCGCGTTTATCTTTATATATCCCGGGGTAAGGTCGGATGTATAAACAGTCGCGCTGGCCTTACCTCTTGATAAACTCACCGTTAATTTAACCTGTTTTTCCTTTAAAGAACCCAGTTTTATTTTTAACTGGCTTTCTTTAATTTTGAACCCGCTGGCCCCGACAGCCGCAACTACTCTGCCAAAGTTCGGGTTTTCGCCAAAAACCGCGGACTTAAAAAGCGCGGAGTTGGCGATATTTAAAGCTATTTTCTTTGCTTCATGAAAATTATCTGCCTGACAAACATCAATCTGGATAAATTTAGTGGCACCCTCGGCGTCTCTAACTATCATCCTGGCCAGATCCAGACAAACTAAGCCTAGCGCTTCCGAAAAATCCTGCAAACCTTTACCTTTAGAGATAATGTTATTCCCCGCAGTACCATTAGCCAATACCAAAACCGTATCATTAGTGCTCATGCAGCCGTCAACAGAAATACAATTAAAGGATTTATCTACGGCAGCGCTCAAGGATTTATTCAGCGCCTGCTTAGTAATCCTGGCATCAGTCATAATGAAACAAAGCATAGTTGCCATATCAGGAGCAATCATGCCGGCGCCTTTAGCAATCCCGCAAAGACGCACTATTTTTCCGCCAATTTTTAAACTTACGCTCACCTCTTTAGGAAAAGTATCCGTAGTCATAATCGCTTTTTCGGCCCTCTGTATGCCAAAGAGGGATAAACCGGAAACTAGTTTCGGGATCCCCTGTTTAATCTTAGCTATATCCAGCCTTTTCCCGATGATACCGGTTGAATTTACTAATATACTGCTCTTTGCGATCTTTAATTCCGCGGCAAGATAACTGCAAGATGCCTCGGCATCATTAATGCCTGCTTTACCGGTAAAACAATTTGCGTTGCCGCTATTGACCAATACAGCCTGGATCTTGCCGGCGGACTTAAGATGCTTTTTAGATACAATAAGCGGGGCAGCGATAATACTATTGGTGGTAAATTTTGCGCAGGCCAGCGCCGCAGGGTCAGAATACAACAAAGCCAAATCCGGCTTTGCGGATCTTTTCAATCCACAGGCAACACCATTTGCCTTAAAACCCGCAGGCAGGATAGTTCTTAAGACTTTCTTCATAGTAATCCGGCGGTTTCCGGAAATTTATACATAATATTCATATTCTGTACCGCCTGGCTAGAGGCGCCTTTTAATAAATTATCTATAGCACTGATAACAATGATCGTGTTTCCAAAATCTTTAACTCCAATATCACAAAAATTAGTTTTTACCACATCCTTGATCCTGGGGAAAACGCCATCCGGCTTGATACGGATAAAGGGTTCATTTTTATAAAACTTCTTAAATAAGTCTGCAATGCTTTTAGCTTTAAGCTTGGCGCCGGAGGCCTTCTTAAGATAAATGGTTGAAAGTATCCCTCTCTCAATAGGCAGCAGGTGCGGGACAAAAACCACACTTATTTTTTTGCCGGATATTTTTGAGAGCGCCTGATTTATCTCAGGGGAATGTTGATGCACATTCACTTTGTAAGCCCTGAAATCCCCCTGTACCTCAGAAAACAAAAACTCTTTTTCTAATTTCTTTCCTGCGCCGCTTACCCCGGATTTAGCGTCTATAATTATGGAACTTAAATCCACTAAGTTTACCGCAAGCAAGGGAGCCAATGCCAAGATTACCGAAGTAGGATAACATCCAGGATTAGCCAGTAGTTTTGCAGTCTTAATACCTGCCCGGTATAGCTCAGGCAATCCGTAAACCGCATTTTTTAAGTTAGTCTTATCCTCATGTCTGACTTTGTAAAATTTTTCATATACAGACGGATTGACCAACCGGTAGTCAGCGCTTAGGTCTATGACTTTCTTTCCCAAGCTTAAAAGCTTTGGCACAAATTTCATGGACACGGTATGCGGCAAGGTCAGAAATACCAGGTCACAGTCTTTCTTAATCTTAAGCCAGTCGGGCTTTGAACAAACCAGATCAAGCCGGTGTTTAAATTTCGGGAAGATATCGGAGATAACTTGGGCGCCCCGACCGCCCTTGCCGGAATTAAAAAGATGCGTAATCCTTGCATGGGGATGATTGAGCAAAAGCTCAATAAGCACCTCTCCTGTATGCCCGGTCGCGCCAATTATGCCAACATTAATTATCATTTGATTCTCCATATTGAATCATAATAGAATAAAATCCATCTCCCGTCAAGGATTTTTCTCGTCGGAATAGAAAAATGCCCTAAGAGCGTCCGTCAATAAAATCCATTTGTTTATACGGGTATCTAAAAACTTGCAGAGGATTCCAGATGTTGTATAAACAAAAAATCCCGCTTTCCAGCGGGATCGTTTGCGAAATTATTTTTTATATAAAAGGCGTTTTTCCTCCTACCTCTTAGTCCACTGGAAGCGCTTACGCGCGCCCTTCAATCCGTACTTCTTGCGCTCTTTCATACGCGGATCGCGCGTCAAATATCCGTTTTTACGGAAGATATCTTTAAAATTAGAATCCGCGATCAAAAGTGCCCTGGCAATACCTAAACGCAAAGCTCCTGCCTGGCCGGTCAAACCTCCGCCATTAAGCCTGGCTGCGATATTAAACTTAGCCGCGCTCTCCGTAATCACCAAAGGCTGCTTAGCGATAATCCTGTCGGTTTCACGCAAGAAATATTTTTCAAAAGGGCGGCCGTTAATCGTAATCTGGCCATTGCCGGGTTCCATACGTACTCTGGCGGTTGATTCCTTGCGCCTGCCTAACGCTATATATTTAGTTGTTCCATTCATTTATCCTTAAACCTCCAAGACGATCGGTTTTACCCCGGTCAATTTATGCTTATCATCCGCATAAACCCTTAATTTCTTAATTAAATCCCTGCCCAATGGCCCGATAGGAAGCATTCTTTCCACCGCCAAATGTATAACCGTAGTCGGACTTTTAACTAAAAGCTTCTCCAAAACTATCTCACGCTGGCCGCCCGGATAACCAGAATACCTGCTATAAGTCTTTTGTTTAAGCTTACGGCCGGTAACCTTAATCTGGCTGGCATTAATCACAATTACTCCATCCCCGGTATCAATATGCGGAGTAAAGATAGGTTTATGCTTGCCCCTCAAGATAGTGGCAACCTTAGCTGCCAATCTTCCAAGGATTTTTCCCTTGGCGTCGACAATATACCACTTTCTTTTAATGTCTTCTGGTCTTGCTGTATAAGTCCTTTTCATAGAAAATTAATTATAGCAAAATAATAAATAAAGTCAAATCTTTTTTTAATGGAGCATAACCTACCCCGGGCATCCTGGCACAGATTATTTTGCCTGAATTAATACCTAACCTTGACTAAACACAATCCTTTTGCCGGAAGGGCCGGGCCAGCAAGTTTACGGTTACGCGCTTCTAAAATCTTTCGCATGCTACCTTTTAAGAACCTCCCCCTGCCTATTTCCAACAATGTACCGGCGATATTCCTGACCATATTATACAAAAAACTATCTGCCTCTATATCAATATGGAGAAGGTCTTTATCCTTGATAATCCTGATACTCTTAATTGTACGCATAGGATTCCTGTATCTTAACTCAGCAGCCTGGAATGATTTAAAGTTATGCCTCCCCAAGAGCACCTTTGCTTCTTTTCGCATCGCCCCTAAGTCCAAGGGGTGATGAAAGAAATAAACCCTGGAGGCCAAAAGCGGGGATGAATATTTACGATTCAGGATTGAATAACGGTAGAGTTTGGATTTAGCACAAAAACGGCTGTTAAAACCCGGATCGACTTTACTTATCCGGGTTATCTTAACATCCTCGGGTAATAAACAATTCAATGCCCAGCGCAGCCTTTGCAAAGGCATGCTGGTAGAACTCTTGAAATTAGCAACCTGTGAAAGAGCATGTACGCCTGAATCCGTGCGCCCAGCGACAATAAGCTTAATATTTTCCTGCAACAGTTTTCTAAGGACCTGCTCTAAAACATATTGAATTGTCCTCTTGGGCTGGTAATGCGCGCTGGCCTTTGTTTTATTTTGCACCTGCCAGCCATGGTAGGCTGAGCCGTCGTATTCTATTTCAAGCTTGAAATTATGCATTCAGCAATTTGGACAGCATTAGTAGCAGCGCCTTTACGCAGGTTGTCCGCTACAACCCACAACCACAGACCTTTTTTATTAAAGGCATCCTGGCGGATACGGCCGACAAAGGTCTCATCCTTGCCTTCTACATCTTTAGGCATAGGATAAAGGTTATTCTTTAAGTCATCCATAACAACTATACCTGCGCTTTTGGCGAGGATTTTTCTCGCACCATCAGGATCAATGGCTTTTTCAACCTCGATATAAATTGATTCCGAATGGCCTGTCCTTACCGGAACGCGGACCGTGGTAGCTGAAATTTTAATCTTTGGAGCATGCATAATTTTATGGGTTTCTTTAACCAACTTCCACTCTTCATTAGTGTAGCCACATTCCACAAAACTACCAATATGCGGAAAACAATTATAAGCTAACTGTTGCGGCATTGACTTATTCACGCCATCAGCCTGCAGGCTATTGAATCCCCCCTGGGCAATCCGGGCATTCTCATTATTTAACTGTTCAACAGCAGCTTTACCCGCGCCGCTGGATGCCTGTAAAGTAGTAACAATAATTCTCTTGATACGGAACCTCTTATGAATCGGATTAAGCGCTACAACCATCTGGATTGTAGAACAATTCGGATTAGCGATAATCCCCTTATGCTTTTTAACATCAACAGCATTTACTTCAGGGACCACCAGCGGAACCTTAGGATCCATGCGGAAATCCGCTCCATTATCAATAACCACAGCCCCTCTCTTAACCGCCTCGGCAGCATAGGTAACCGCGGCGCCTTTTTCACCTTCGGTTCCGGCAAACAAAGCAATATCTATCTTATCAAAACCCTCAGGAGTAATCGGTTTAACTGAATACTTCTGGCCATCCACATCTATATCCCTAGCTGAACGGGCAAATACGCGCAATTCCCCAATTGGAAAATTCCGCTGTTTTAAAACACGCAACATCTCTATTCCAACCACGCCTGCGCCGACCACAGCAACATTATATCTTTTCATCAAATTACCCCTTCAGGTTTTTAACTACCAAGTCACCAATCTGGCTGGTCGAATAACCCATTTTCCCGGCGGCCAGCGACTTTATATCATTATTTACAATTCCAATTACTGCCTGCTCAATTGCCTGAGCAGCCTGCGCCTCACCCATATTATCAAGCATCATACCAAGAGCACAGATCGCAGCCAACGGATTAATCACATTTTTACCGGTATATTTTGGGGCGCTTCCTCCGATAGGCTCAAACATGGACACGCCTTGCGGATTAATATTTCCGCCTGCAGCAATCCCCATGCCGCCCTGGATCATTGCCCCTAAATCCGTAATGATATCTCCGAATAAGTTATCAGTAACAATCACATCAAACCATTCGGGGTTCTTCACAAACCACATAGTCGTCGCATCCACGTGCGCATAATCAGTGGTTACATCCGGGTATTCTTTAGCTACCTCATTAAATGTTCGCTGCCAAAGATCCCAGGCGTAAGTTAAAACATTGGTCTTGCCACAAAGGGTTAATTTCTTCTGTTTATTACGTTTACGTGCACATTCAAAAGCATAGCGGATGCAGCGTTCTACTCCCTTGCGCGTATTATAAGAAATCTGGATTGCGATTTCTTCTTTAGTCCCTTTATCTTTAAATTCCCCCATACCTTTATATAAGCCTTCGGAGTTTTCGCGCACGACCACAAAATCGATATCTTCGGGTGTTTTATCTTTCAAAGGGCAATACGCGGAATTATAAAGTTTTACCGGCCGAAGGTTGATATATTGATCAAGAGCAAATCTCAACTTAAGCAAAACCCCTGTTTCAATGATTCCAGGTTTAACTTCAGGATCACCCACAGCACCGAGATAAATCGCGTTGTATTTCTTTAGTTCTTCAACATCATTATCATCAACAAGTTTGCCGGTTTTCAGATATCTCTGGCCGCTAAAATCAAAAAATTTGGTTTCATATTTAAAATCGAATCTTTCCCCGGCTTTCTCCAAAACCTTAAGACCTTCATTGACTACCTCCGGGCCGGTCCCATCTCCGGGTATAACCGCAATTTTATACATCGAGCACCTCTTAGCTTTTATTTAACGAGATCCCGCGGAGCGCTCCAAAATTATCGAAGAAAATTCTGGAGCTAACTACAGAACGGGATATTTGTCATTACTTTACTGCCTGTTTTTTAATATAATTAATCAGGCCGCCACACTCCACAATCTGCTGCAGGAATTCCGGGAAGGCCTGTGTTTTAAATTGCTTGTTCTGGGTCATATTATTAATCAACCCTGTAGATAAATCTATTTCAACAATATCTCCATTATTAATTTTATCCACATCCGCCGATTCCAAAAACGGCAAGCCTATATTTATGGCATTTCTAAAGAAAATAGCAGCAAAACTTTTGGCAATTACTGCAGAAATCCCGCATCCCTTAATCGCCAGAGGCGCATGCTCCCTGCTCGATCCACAGCCAAAATTATTTCCAGCGACAATTATATCCCCAGGACTGACCGCCTGGGAAAAATCAGGGTTTATGGTTTCCATGCAATGCTTGCCTAGCTCCTGCGCATCGGTAGAAACCAGATACTTTGCCGCAATAATATCATCAGTGTTTATATCATCGTTGAATTTATGGACTTTACCTTTAATAATCATATTTAGCTACCTTATTTTATCAGGATGCGTAATTCTTCCCGTGATCGCACTCGCTGCGGCTACCGCCGGGTTAGAAAGATAAACAAATGATTTTGGGCTGCCCATTCTTCCTAAAAAGTTCCTGTTGGTTGTAGCAATGGCCGCCTCTCCATCAGCTAGAATACCCATATGCCCTCCTAAACACGGTCCACAGGTCGGGGTTGAGAAAACACCGCCGGCCCTGACAAAAATCTCCGCAAGTCCTTCTTTAACCGCTTGTAAATAAATTTTTTGCGTTGCCGGAAAAATAATTAGCTTAACCCCCCGGAATACCTTTTTACCCTTAAGCAAAGAGGCAGCGATACGTAGATCTGAAATCCGGCCGTTAGTACATGAGCCGATAACCGCCTGATCAATTTTTATGCCTTTCAGGCTGTTGACTGGCTTTGTATTGCTAGGCAGATGCGGGCAGGCAACCTGCGGCTCAAGCCCCGTAACATCCCATTCATATATTTTCTCATAACTGGCATCTTTATCGGAATAATAAAATTTAGACTTACGTTTAAAACCAGCGACATATTTCTTAGTCTTTTCATCCGGTTCAATTAAGCCTGCCCTTGCCCCGGCTTCAATAGCCATATTACTCATGGAGAACCTGTCATCCATACCAAGCCTGCGGATTACCGGTCCGGAAAATTCCATTACCTTATATAGGGCTCCATCTACTCCGATCTGGCCTATGGTGTAAAGAATAAGATCTTTGCCTCCCACCCACTTATTTAATTTACCTTTATATATAAACTTTATGGATGCCGGGACCCTTAACCAGCATTTGCCGTCAATATAAGCGCGGGCTAAATCAGTCGACCCCATGCCGGTGGCATAAGCCCCCAGCGCGCCATAGGTACAGGTATGCGAATCCGCTCCGACAATTAAATCCCCTGGCAAAACAATCCCTTGCTCAGGAAGCAAGGCATGCTCAATGCCCATGCATCCGATTTCAAAATAATTCTTTATCCCCTGCTCTTTGGCAAAATCAGCTAAAACCCTGCATTGATTGGCGCTTTTTAAATCCTTAGCCGGGGCAAAATGATCCGGGACCAGGACAATTTTATTTTTGTTAAAAACCTTCTTGAACCCGGATTTCTTAAACTCTGAAATAGCCAAGGGGGCAGTGATATCGTTAGCCAAAGCCACATCAACCTTAGCCTGGATAAATTCACCGGGTTTAATTGATTTTTGGCCTGAGTGCTTTAATAAGATTTTTTCCGCTATTGTATAACCCATGAGGATAATTACTATTACTTGAACTTCTTTACAATAAGAGAGGCGTTATGCCCACCGAACCCTAAAGAATTAGACATACAGGCTGTTATATTCGCTTTGCGCGCTATATTAGGCACGTAATCCAGGTCACAGTCCGGATCAGGATTTTCGTAGTTGATAGTTGGAGGGACAATTCCATCTCTAATCGCCAAACAGCAGGCTACAAACTCCACTCCGCCTGCCGCTCCCAAAAGATGTCCGGTTACAGATTTTGTAGAAGAGATCATTACTTTTCTGCTATATTCGCCAAAAGCCTTCTTCACGGATAAAGTTTCGATCTTATCATTTAGTTTAGTTGAGGTTCCATGCGCATTAATATAAGTCATCTCCGCCGGATTCATTTGCGCGTCTTTTAGCGCCATGGTCATTGACTGAGCAGCTCCCGCACCATCAGGGTCAGGCGCGGTTATATGATAAGCGTCGCAACTCATACCGTAGCCAGCAATTTCAGCGATAATATTAGCATTCCTTTTCTGGGCATGTTCTAAACTCTCTAAAACAACCAAACCGCTCCCCTCGGCCATTACAAAACCATCACGGTCGCGATCAAACGGGCGGCTGGCTTTTTTAGGGTCATCATTCCTGGTGGAAAGCGCCCTTAAGGCGCAAAAACCACCTACCGCGGTAGGCACTATACAGCTTTCCGTCCCTCCGGTAAGCATCATATCCGCATCTCCATAAAGAATCGTCCTATACGCCTCACCAATAGCATGCGAACCCGAAGCACAAGCAGTAACCACGCAAGTGTTCGGGCCTTTCAGCCCATGGATAATCGCTACCAAGCCACTTGCTTCATTAACAATAAGCATGGGGATAAAAAACGGGGATAACCTGGAAGGGCCTTTGCTAAGTAAAATCTTATGTTCTTCTTCAACAGTATGCAGGCTGCCGATACCTGAGCCAATGATCGTTCCTATGCGGCTCCTATCTTCTTTATTCAAATCCAAACCAGAAGATTCCATTGCCTGTTTAGCTGCAGCTACGGCAAACTGCACAAACCTTGCAGTTCTTTTGATATCCTTAAGGGAAATTCCGTATTTGGTAGGGTCAAAATCTTTTACCTCCGCGGCAATACGGGAATCAAAACCTGCCGCATCAAAACTGGTATTCGGCCCAACCCCGCTTTTGCCATCAATTAAAGATTGCCAAAAGCTGGATATATCATTGCCTACCGGCGTAATTACGCCTAAGCCTGTAATTACCACTCTTTTCTTCATGGTTATCTAACATAATTTACCCCGCCATAGTTAAAATGCGGGGTAAATTGTTTATTTTAAACTATCTAATTGTTATTTGGCGCTTTTTTCATCAATATACTTCATGGCGTCGCCAACAGTAGTGATCTTTTCCGCGTCTTCATCAGGAATCTCAATACCAAACTCTTCTTCTAAAGCCATAACCAGCTCTACAGTGTCGAGTGAATCCGCGCCTAAGTCATCGACAAACGATGCCTCAGGAGTTACCTCTTCGGGCTTTACACCTAACTGTTCTGCTATGATTGATTTTACTTTCTCTTGCACTGCCATTCTTTTTTCCTCCTTGTGTAGAAACACACGCCCGCGCAAATTGCGCTACATAGCGCACACCAACGCAATTACTTATTGGCGTTGGGTGCTAGCGCAGGGTGTTTTCATATAAACCTGCTTTACGCCATTACCATGCCGCCATCGATTGTTATTACCTGCCCGGTGATATAACTTGACTCTTCAGAAGCCAGGAACAAACAGGTATTCGCTACATCCTGAGGCGTTCCAAGTTTAGCTAAAGGTATTGCCTCCAGCATCTTCTTCTTTACATCCTCAGGGAGTTTGGCGGTCATCTCTGTCTGGATAAATCCGGGAGCTACAGCATTAGCATTAATATTACGGCTGGCTAATTCTTTAGCTACTGTTTTTGTAAGAGCGATTATGCCTGCTTTTGAAGCGGCATAATTTGCCTGGCCCGGATTTCCCATTAAACCGATAATTGAAGCTATACTGATAATCCTTCCGCTTCTTTGTTTTATCATCGGCCGGGTTACAGCCTTAATGCAGTTAAATGTACCTTTAAGGTTTACATTAATCACCGCATCCCAATCAGCCTGGGACATTCTAAGCAAAAGATTGTCTTTAGTAATCCCAGCGTTGTTAACTAATATATCAACCTTTCCCATTTTGTCAAGAATTTTATTTATTCCTTCCTCTACCTTCTCATAATTGGTCACATCCATCTCCAAAGCCAGTGCCTTGCGGCCTAAACCCTCAATTTCAAGCGCTGTTTTCTGGGCTATTTCCAGATTAACATCGGCTACCACAATATCCGCCCCCTCTCTTGCGAATATCATAGCAATTGCCTGACCTATTCCTCTTGCTCCGCCTGTAATCAAAGCTACTTTATCTTTTAACCTCATTTTAACCTCCTAAGCAATTTGCTCCATATCCGCGCCCTTCTCTATATTTATAACCTTGGCATTATTGTCAATACGGCGCATCAGCCCTTTTAAAACCTTTCCCGGGCCAAATTCATAAAAGTCAGTTACCCCTTCAGATAAGATAAAACGCATTGATTCTTCCCATCTTACTGAGCCCCTTATCTGATTAACCAGGTTCTCTATTATCTGCCCAACTTTATATTCTGGCTGCGCAGTATAATTGCTGATTACAGGAACATTAGGCTCAGAAACCGATATATTATCCAAGGCGAGCTTTAACCCTACCGAAGCCTCAAACATTAAGGTAGAATGAAAACCACCGCTCACTTCAAGTGGAATTACTCTTTTTGCCCCTGCCTGATTGCACAACTCCATAGCCTGATTTACCGCATCAACTTTACCGGTAATAACAACTTGACCAGGGCAATTAAGATTGGCGATTTCAGCTCCGGATTGCAGACAAATTTCCTTAAGTTTTTCTACGGATAATTCCAAAACCGCGGCCATTTTACCAGGGTATTTTCTGGAAGCATCCTCCATTAGCTGGCCTCTTTTTTGTATTAAACGGATGCCGTTTTCAAAAGTCAGGGCACCGGCGGCTATTAAAGCGGAATATTCACCAAGGCTTAAACCTGCAACAAATGAAGGAGTGATATTGGATTTGGCTTTGAAAACTTCAAAAGCGGCTATACTGACTGTGACAATTGCCGGCTGGGAAACATTGGTCGACTTGAGTATTTCTTCCGGGCCTTCAAAACAGAACCTCTTTAACTCAAAACCCAGGATTTTTTCAGCCCTGTCGAATATCTTTCGCGCCTCAGGAAAAGATTCATACAAATCTTTACCCATGCCTACATATTGGCTGCCCTGTCCGGCAAAAAGATAGCCTACCACTCAATGATACAGGCGCCCCAGACTAAACCCGCTCCGAATGCATCCAGAAGGATGATATCGCCTTTTTTAACCCTGCCTTCCTGCACCGCCTCGCAAAGCGCAGTAACAGTGGAAGCGCTGGACATATTACCGCATCTTTCTATGTTCAGGTAAACACGATCCTCGGGGATGCCTAATTTCTTGGCCACAGCCATAATGATGCGCGCATTTGCCTGATGAGGAATAATCAAATCCACATCAGCAAAAGTCATACCTGCCTGCTGCAAGACAGTTTCCGCGGCTTTAGTCATGGTATTGACCGCAATCTTAAATAATTCATTGCCCTGCATTTTTATAAAATGCTGGCGGTTTCTTACTGTTTCGGTAGTCGCCGGGTTCGCCGAGCCTCCGGCAGGAATATTTAATAAACCCACCTTTGAACCATCACAACCCAGATAAGTAGAAATAATCCCCCTGCCTTTTACTTCTGATAGAACTACAGCTCCTGCTCCATCCCCAAACAAGACACAGGTATTACGATCCTGCCAATCGGTAACAGAGGTTAAAACCTCAACCCCAATAACAAGCGCGTTTTTATAAGTAGATGAAGAGATAAACTGTTGAGCCACAGAAATTCCATACACAAAACCAGCACAGGCGGCAGAGATATCAAAACTAGCGGCCATTTTGGCTCCGAGCTTATTTTGTAAAATAGCGGCTACTGAAGGACAGGGCATATCACCGGTAATTGTCGCAACCACAATCAAATCTAAATCTTCGGGAGAAAGCCCGGCATTCTTTAACGCCACTTCAGCCGCCTTAAAAGCTAAATCTGACGCAGCCTGGCCCTTTGCTGCCTGGTGCCTTTCTTTTATACCGGTGCGTGTTGTAATCCACTCGTCAGAGGTATCGACCATCTTCTCAAGGTCAGCATTAGTTAATATTTTATCAGGCAGGTATTCGCCTACCCCGATAATGCCTACTTTTTTCAATATAACTCCATATATTTACAACGCCTCAAGGATCTGTGTATTAACCTGGCGTTCAACCTCCTCTTTGGCAACTCTAATGGCATTCTTGATCGCCCTTATACTGGAACGGCCATGGCCGATAATCACCACGCCATTGACTCCTAATAAAAGTGCTCCGCCATATTCAGCGTAATCAATATCTTTTTTAAAACGTTTGAGGCTGGGCATCATAAAAATTAACCCAACCTTCCCCCAGATATTACTTAAAAGATGCCTCTTCAAAAATGTCTGCATTGCCTCGGCGGCGCTCTCTGAAACCTTTAAAGCTACATTACCCACAAAACCGTCACAAATAATAATATCGCACTTCCCGCTAAAAAGATCTTTGCCTTCTACATTACCGATAAAGTTAAGCTTGCTCTTTCCTAAAAGTTCATAAGCTTCCCGGATAAACTCCGTTCCCTTTTTCTCTTCTTCACCTATATTCAACAGCCCTACTGCAGGATTAGGCTTATTCAAAATATTCTTACAATAGGCGTCAGCCATGATCCCGTATTGCAACAGCTGGGTAGGCTTAGGGTCAATGTTGGCACCAACATCAATAATCAGGGAATTGCCTTTTAAGGTGGGGGCAACAACAGCAATACCCGCCCTCTCAATTCCCGGCAGGAGCCTTAATTCTAGAGTCGCCGCACAAACCACTGCTCCGGTATTGCCAGCGCTGAAAAAAGCATCCGCCTTGCCTTCTTTAACCATGTTTAGTCCAACTACAATAGAAGAATTCCTCTTACGGCGGACACTGTTTGCCGCAGACTCAGACATCTCAATAGTTTCCGTAGTATGCTGTATACTTATCCGATTACCGATATATTTAGCTTTCTTTAAAAGAGCTTCAATCTTAGGTTGGTCTCCCACCAAAACGATCTCCACCTCATACTCTTTTAATGCAGCCAAGCTGCCCTTAATAACTACATCAGGTGCATGGTCGCCGCCCATAGCATCAACAACTATTTTCATACTTTTCTCCTAAAAACTGCGAGGTTTTTCTTTCCTGACTTACGAGCCAGGAGGCCCTTGCGCTTCGCGCAAGGATTTCACTAAATAGAAAAAATAAGGTGTTCAAATTTCGCTAAATCAAACCTTTAAGGTGCTCACTTTTTCTTCTTTTTTTCCTTGACCTTTATTTCCACGACCTGACGTCCATCATAAAAACCGCAGACCAGGCAAACGCGATGTGAAAGTTTTAGCTGTTTGCATTGCGGACAAGGAACTAAAGTAGTTTTCTTAATCTTCCAGTGCGTACGACGTTTTCGGCCGCGCTGTGCTGAATGCTTTCTCTTAGGTAGAGCCACAGTTACATCCTCCTTCGTTTTTGTTTTTACCGCATTTTACACAAAGCCCTTTGCAGCCTAAACTGCATAAAGGTTTTATGGGGTAATCTAACATTACCTCTTCCCTTATATCGGGGTTTAAATCTATAAAGGTCTCTCCGCCATCCAAGGGATAGTTTAATTGCAAATCTTTATAAAAATCCCAGTCAAACTCTTCGAGGCAGCGCGAGCATCCCGTAAAAAGCACCGCGCGTATATCCAATTTTACGATAAGCGCGTTAATAACCCGCAGGACTTGCGCCTTTACTTTAAGATTAGAACGATATTTTATCAGTTCGGTCTCAAGGTCAAGTTCTTTAGGCTTAATATCTTCTTCTAATAACAGGCCCTCTTGAGGGACCTGATTAATAAAAATCTTCACTTTCTTCTACGTAATTTTTTCTGCAAAGCTTTAGCCACAAAATCCGGGACAAGGTTTGAAAGGTCCGCGCCTAAACCGGAAACCTCTTTAATCAACCTTGCCGATAAATAACTATAAGACTCATGCGGCATAAGGAATATAGTCTCAATGTCGCTGGATAACTTACGGTTAGTCAGGGCCATCTGAAACTCATATTCAAAATCCGAAAGCATACGCACCCCGCGCACCAGTACCTTGGCCTTCATTTTATGGGCAAAATCAACTACCAGACCGTCAAAATGCGTAACAGTTACCCCATCCATGCCGGAGATGGCTTTTTTAAGCATAGCCACTCTTTCGGCAACGCTAAAAACCGGTTTCTTGTGCGGATTATGCGCCACTGCCACGATTACATCATGAAAGATTTCATGCGCGCGGCAGATCAAATCAATATGCCCGTTAGTTACCGGGTCAAATGTCCCTGGATATAAAGCAATTTGGCACATAATTATTTTTTCTTACTGAAAATAGAAAGCCAGGTATCACCGTACTTGGCCTCTTTAATTAAGCTAAAATTTGGGCTGGATTCAGGCAGCAATTCTGTCTTGGGATGCTGCGCGATTATCAAACCATTGGGCGATAATATATCATAACCCTCCAGGGTTTGCAAGATTTTTTTTGCCATCCCCTCATGATACGGCGGATCAAGGAATATTATATCAAAACTCTTTTTATCCCGGGCCAAAAGCTTGATCGCTTTCTCCACATCCAGATAATACAGGTTACAGCCAGGGGCCTTAAGCAGGGCAATGTTCTTTTTTATCGTCAATACGGAGTTATGATTACACTCAACCATAGTCAGCTCAACTACCCCGCGGGAAAGCGCCTCAAACCCCACTGCCCCGGAACCGGCATAAAGCTCAAGGAATGAAAGCCCCTCCACATCTCCCAGTATATCAAAGATTGCCTTACGCACCTTATCCTGGGTAGGGCGGATGCCCCGGGGCATAAATAATTTTCGATTACGGTATTTTCCTGTAGTTATGCGCATATCAACCTGTTAACATTAATTTCTCATACTCAGGGAATCTCTGCAAGAGTTTTTCCTTTAATAACCGGTGCGGCCGCTCTTCTAAGCAAGGATCCCGGCTAAGCAGTTTTATCGCTTCCCCCCTGGCTGCCTTAAGCAACTGCATCTGGGTGAGCGGATTGGCAAGCTTTAGCTCTGCCAAACCATGCTGCCTGTTTCCAAAAAACTCACCCGGCCCCCTGATCTTTAAATCCTCCTCCGAAATACGAAAACCGTCGCTTGAAGAAACCATCGCCTGTAATCTCGCCTTTGACTCATCGGTCTGTGCGTCAGATATAAGAATGCAAAATGACTGCAGATTAGCCCTGCCGATTCTTCCGCGCAGCTGATGCAACTGGCTTAAACCAAAACGTTCGGCATGAACAACAATCATACAAGTTGCATTAGGAATGTCAATGCCTACTTCCAAAATAGTAGTTGAGACCAAAAGATCCAACTCTTTGTTCCTGAATTTGAGCATCACTTCTTGTTGTTCTTTTGTTTTTAGTTTCCCATGAACCAACCCAAGCCGAAAATCCTTAAACTCCCCTTCCTTTAACTCCGCAAACATCTTTTTCGCCCCGGCAATATCTAAGGCGTAAGACTCCTCAATCACAGGATATATTATATAAGCCTGGCGTCCATATTTAAACTCCTGTCTGGCAATCGCAAAACCTTTTTCTTTGTTCTTTTGGCTAAAATGCATTGTCCTTACAGGAATACGCCCGGCAGGCAACTCACTAATTACCGAAATATCCAGGTCGCCATAAAGTGTAATCGCCAGGGTGCGGGGGATTGGGGTAGCGGTCATGATTAATACATCAGGGTTATTGCCTTTCTTGGGCAAAAGCGCCCGTTGCCCCACGCCGAATTTATGCTGCTCATCAATGACGATAAAACTCAAGGCCTTAAATTTTAATTCTTCCTGCAAAAGTGCATGCGTGCCGATAATTAAATCAACCTTGCCCTCTTTAATCTCCTGGTATATTTTATCCTTTTCTTTATCCTGGCCGGTTAATAAACCCACGCATATTTTACGCCCAGCAAAAACTACCCCCGCCAACTGAGAGGTTATTTTTACATAGTGCTGGCGGGCGAGTATCTCTGTCGGCGCCATAAGAGCAGCCTGAAACCCGCTTTGAATAGAGATCAAACAAGCCAAAGCAGCTACCACGGTTTTACCTGAACCCACATCACCTTGCAGGAGCCGCTGCATGGCTTGACCGGAAGCCATATCTTTTTTTATTTCCTCCAGGACCTTCTGCTGCGCGGAGGTTAATTTAAAAGGTAATTGGGAAATAAAATCCTCGATTAGATTAGCGCTAACAGTATGCCTTATCCCTTTATTTTCTTTATGCCTTAGCTTTCTTAAGACAAGCGGCAGCTGAAAAATAAAAAACTCCTCAAAACTTAAACGCATTAGCGCCTGCTTTTGCAGGTCCAGCCCCTGTGGAAAATGAATAGTTAACAAACTCTGCGCCAGATTAAGCAGATTGTTGCGGCTGCGCAAATCAAAAGGCAGGTAATCTTTAATTTTAGGCAAGAATTCATCAAGGGCACCCTTGATCAGATGGCGCATGCTGCGCTGGGAAAAACCTTTGGGCAGGGTATAAATTGGAACAATCCGGCCGATATTTAAAGAGTCATCACCCTCGCTATCAAGAAATTCAAACTCCGGATTATTCATCTGCAGCCTGCCGTTATAAATTTCCACCTTACCGTAAATGATCAGGGAAACCCCGGGCTCAAGATATTCTTTTAAGTACGGCTGGTTAAACCAAACACAGTTAATCTTGCCTGTTTTATCCGCCAGTACCGCCTCAGTAATGCTAAAGGAACGCCTGCGCCAGGAGTTGCGCTGGCCTCCGGACAAAACCTGAGTTTTTATGGTATATACCTGCCCCTCTTTGAGCTCCGAGATATTAGCAAAGTTTGTGCGATCCTCATAACGCCGGGGAAAATAATAAAGCAGCTCTTCAACAGTATTTATCCCTCTGTCGGAAAAACTTTTCTTCCTCTTTGGCCCTATCCCTTTAAGATATTGAATGGATGTAGCTTGCATAAATTTATTATACTATAAAAATCCCAAAACCCTTCCCAAAAATATTTTTCGGGGGTACTTGAAAGTTGCCTATTTATGTGGCATACTTACACTGTATTAGGAAACAGAACATGCAACGAGGAGGATAGTAACGATAGCGGGAGCTATTAGGCCTATCACCTACAAAGAAACCCCGGGAAAAAACGGGGCTTTTTTGTTAATGAGACCCTAGTTTATGGAGTGCCAAGCACGGCATAAGTTATCCGCCGTATTAATCCTTGCGGTTGTGAGCAAAATTTCGAAGAAATTTGTGAAACGGTTAACTGCAAGGGGTTTTGTATATTTTAAACCACGACATCGATCTTTTTACCACTAAACTCCACGCAATCTCCTTGGCGAAGCTTCCGGCGGACACGTGATTCAACCTCTCCGTTTACCCTAGCCAAACCCGCCTGTATCTGCTGCTTGGCTTGCGCTCCGCTTTCAACAAGCTCCAGAATCTTTAACATATTATCCAATTCGACAAACTCACTTTTTAGTTTAAATTCCATTATTAAGATCCCAGGGTACCTGCAGCAATAAGGTAACCTTTGGCCCTCTCAGCGAGTTTATAACGGTTTACAATATCCCAGAATGCCCTGCTATGGTCAGGGACAGCTAAATGCGCCATCTCATGGATAATAACATAATCTCTTACCCATTGCGGCATACTGCTTATGCGATGGGAGATGCGGATAGAGCCGGTGCGGAAATTGCAACAGCCGAACCTGGATTTCTGGCCGGTGACGTATTCAATGGAATTAACCTTAAGCTTATTTTCAAAATACCGTTTATTGAATTCTTCTGCCTTGAAAGCAAGATTTTCATTTTTATTCAATTGTTCTTTCAGGTATTTTCGCTCTATCCTGGATTTAAGTTCGGCAATAACCTCCTGCAAACGGATATCCGGCATATTTTCAGGGGCCCTGACAACAAGGATACCTCTTACCAACCGGCAGCTTACGCTGCGCCTTCTCTTTTTACTGCGTAATATCTTAACTGCGCTTATATTTACAGGCATAATTTATTGATATCTCCATAGCATGACCTCAAATCATCTTTTCACGGGAATAGTAAAATGAAAAGTAGCACCTTTGCCAAATTCGGATTCAACCCAAATTAAACCTCCATGGGCCTGGATTATTTCCTTTGAAATAAACAACCCCAGGCCGGTTCCTTCCACCTTGGATCCAGTAGAACTTTGCTTAAAAGCATCAAAGATGCTGTTTAATTCATCTCTTTTTATCCCCGGGCCGGTATCGATAACCCTGACATGAACCTCATCGCCATCCAGTTCAGTCGAAATAACTACGCTTCCCTCTTTAATAAACTTAAGGGAATTATTCAAAAGGTTCATCAATACCTGTTCCAGCCTGTCCCTGTCAAACTTAAATTCCGGGATGCCTTCAAGCAACTCCAGGCGCAATTCTATATTCTTTGCCGAAGCCAGAGGCTGTATGGAATCAACAAGAGCCTTTATCAACAGGTTTAAATTATTCTCCTTAAAATCAAATTCCATTTTCTTTAATTGAATCTTTTGAAAATCCAGGAAATCTTTTGCCATTCTTACCATGCGGTCAATTTCCCGCTTAACCATAGCCAGAGATCTTTTCTGTTTTTCACTGACTTCACCCAGTGTTCCGTCAAAAATTAAGCTGACCCCCTCCTTTATTACGGCAAGCGGATTCTTTAGTTCATGCGCCGCAATAGAAGCAAACTTGGCTTTTAATGCAGCTGCCTCATTTAGCTCCCTGCGGCTGTCATTTCTTTGCTGGATTGATTTTGCCAGCATAAAAGAAGCTGCAAAAATCAGCGCCATAAATAAGAAAACAAACGGGATTAACAATAAATACAGTCTTTTGCTGTCAGCATAAATAACAGAAGAGGGCACATAGGTAATAATCTTCCAGTAATGCTCATCCGGCAACAATGCATATTCATTTAAAACCTGCGTCTCTACATCCGGATGTACGGTCTCAAAAGTAAACAATCCTCTTGCGGTCTCAAACTGCCCCTTGTCTTCATGCCCTATAATATCCCATTCCACAGGAAACTTGTTTTGAAATTTATGAACCCTGTTAAACATAAACCCGTATTCATCTTCTGCTTTAAACCCTTTAAGCCAATATCCATCCTTATTAGTCATCAGGTTGTAGTGTCCTAGGTGGCCAGCCATGTCCCGGTTAAGCTTTGTTAATATATATTTGCCCAAATAGTTAAGCACAACCACCCCTTCATTTTTGTCTCCGCGAAAAACAACGGGAGTAGCAAACCTAATCATAGGCTTCCAGGGGATTTCAATTTTATTGTATTCAATATTCAAATCGAAAGGGGACAAATATATCTGATTCGGCCCAAGCTTAATGGTGTTCTTAAAATAATAACGCTGGGATTTATCCTGAAGTTTATCCCTGGGAAGAAGAATCACTTCATTGTTCTTCAGCTCCACCCTAATGATCTCAATCCCATCCCCATTCAATAAGCGGACCTGGTCATACTTCTTTTTAGCCCTGCAAAAATTAGAAAAATCTTTTTCTGCGTCAATTAAGACACTGGGATCTCTTATATAATCCCTGGTTGAGGACAACCCTGATAAAACAATAATATCATTAGATATATTTTCCAACTCGTTATTTATTTCGTAAGTAAAACTCTGCACCAGATCCTTTTCTTCTTGTTTTAAAATCCTTTGTTGGGGAGAAATTTGGATATGATAAAAAACTAGAACTGAAGCTAAGAGTACGGCAGCCAAAGGAAGGAATATTATTAAAAAATACTTAAAAAATTTAGTTTTACGCACGCTCTCAGGCATATACCATTTTTTAATATACATTCATAATAAATATTGCCTCTCTCTGATTCATAAAAGTCTCTAAGCAGAAATTACTAAAAGGCTTAACATGAAACTGATGATGCTAAAAAGGATGTAACCCCAGAAGGCCGGCCAGAAACCCGTGATCACAAAACCTTTGACTATCTTGGAGGCAAGGAGAAAAAGAGCTCCATTAATGAAAAGGGTAAATGTCCCCAGGGTAATTATATTGATCGGTAATGTGATCAGAATAATCAAAGGCCTCAGGAAGGCATTGATAATACCCAGTACCAAGGCAATCGCCAGGACAGTGGCAGTGCTTGAAACCTCTATGCCCCTTACAATGTGCGCGACAATAAAAAGCGACAGCGAACTAATCCCCCATCTTACTAAGAATTGCGTCATCTTAATCTCCTCCTTTTTGAAATTCCGTATATTATGTAGGCAGTTTACGTATTATACGCACCCGCCATAAACAGCAAAATTATAGTGTTTCAGGATAACATCCACATACCTAAACCCCGCCTTACGCATTATAGCCAGTTCATCCTCAAAAACTACCGGGCGGTCTTCCCTTTGATGCCTGAGAATCATATCGTTGATCTTTCTAGTTAGCAGGCCATTAGCCTTCATAAATGTTTTCCATTTATCCATATATAACTTCTGTAAATGGCAGTTAGAAGAGAGGAATATATCCACACAAAAGAAAACCCCTCTCTTAGACAGCGAATTATGGATCTTGCGATAAAAACCCGGCTTATCATTACCTTCGACATGATGAAGAACCATAGAAGAAACAATACAATCGTATTTTTCCCGGTAATCAAAATCAAGTATATTACCCTGCCAGAATCTGACATTACGACTGCCTTTTAGCTTGCTCTTTGCCATTTTAAGCATATTTTCAGCCATATCAATACAGCTAATCCGGGCATTGGGATATGCCAAAATCAGTTTCTTGCTTAAATTACCGGTACCGCAACCAAGATCGACTATCCTCAATTTATCTTTTCTATTAAACGGCAGCGCATCGATAAGCGCCTGCATCATCTCTTCATAGTGCGGCATTACATTAAAGAAAAATTTATCAAAATCCGCAGCTTCTTTTTCGAAATGTTCTCTTATCTCCTGAAATCTATTTTTCATCTAATTTATGCTCCCTATCGCAGTTTTTTAATACACTCATCCACAGTTTTAACAAAAGTTACCAATTCATTACAACAAGAAATCTTGCGCTTACTTCTAATTCTTTCACTGAGTACCGGTTCTTTTTTCAAACAGGTTAGAGCCGGTTTCCAAAAATCGCCTAGCATGATTATCGGCTTATGGTCAACTAACCCCTTATTCAAATGCTCAAGCACCGAGGACAGCTCCAATAATGTTCCGGTTCCACCCGGAAGGACAACAAAAGCATCCGCTTTCTTAAGCATAATATCGATCCGTTCAAACAGGCTATCTGCGACAATCTCTTCATCGATAAATGCATTTGCTGTTTTGTATATCGGTTTCTCCCATTTATACCAGGTCACGCCAATAGTCTTGCCCCCGGCGGATTTAGCTCCCCGCGAAATATCCTCCATCGTGCCGCCGAAACCTCCGGAGATTACCGTAATACCTCTTTGAGCAAGCATTTTACCAAGCCGGATAATCTCCGCCTTTTCTTTTTTGCTTAAATCTTTATAGCTTCCAAAAATACAAACTTTTTTAATCATATAAACACCCGTATTTTTTACTTCAACTCGTCAGTTACATCAATGAATTTCTGCTGCTTGTCATCTATTGATAAGGATTTTCGAGGAGCCCCTGGCTCAAGGCTGAACTTTTTCAAGTCCACCTTTTTCCAGGCGGTATTTTCATAAGTTTTATAATACAAGGTGAGATTTGTCAAATCCTTTATAACTACCCATTGGGCATATCCTTCCATATGAACAAGCGGGGCAGGATCTTCTTTAATCAATCCCCTGGGGATATCGACAACATTTAAAAGATGCTCCGCCAGATTTACAGCCTCAGTTGCTCCTTCCACAGGCAAAGCAGCATCCAAGGAATACGCAACTCGCACAAACCTAGACGGAGGAGTCCAGTCCCCGGGCAAACCCAGCATGCCGCTGCCAACCCCGGTAGGCCCTATCTTTAAACCATTAAGCATCTTATCCTTTCTATCATGAGCATCCAAGTTTACATAATTCCTCAAGTTATTAATCTGCCATTCAAAATCCGGCCGGTTAGTCATAACCCCAAGCGGATTATCATAAACTTTTACTTCTCCTTCAATGAACTCAATAACCAGATTCTTCCCGATGGCATCATGTACAGCGATATGCAGATATAGTTCTCCGTCAGTTTCTTTTAAAACCATGCCCGCAACATTTACCTTAGGCAGAGCCTCTTTTATCTCCTCTACTGTCGCAAAATTTCCCATAATCCAGGAGCCAAAATCGCTGATGGCAACAAATTTACCCGGTTCTGCCGGCTGGTATTTTGAGCCCGTGAACATCAACGCATCAAAAGCAAGACCCTTTTCATTAAAACCCTCAACATAACAATTCTTAAGATTATAGGCATCTATGCCTAAGAAACCGTATTTATTTTTCCAGGTTACCCCCTTAACGCCTTTATCATCAATGCTGATAAACTGTTCTCCACGAGGCACGATGACGACGTTAGAATGGAGGTCAACGGGAAATTCCATGGAACGGCCGATAACAACAGTGCCATCTTCAGCCTTAACCTGGAAGTCAGTGCAGGCAAAAGATGTATTGACCGTTAAAACTAAGAATAAAATTATCGCGATTAAAACTGCTTTTCCCTGTTTTTCGTCCATTGTTTCTCTCCTTTATAAATATTTCTCCTATTTATGAATTATAGCACTTTCCAGGAAGATATTACAGAAAAAATGGCGATCAATTCAATAACAGCCATGCAAAAAGATTATTATTTGACAGTCAATTAGGTTAAGTGTATAAATATAATTCTTATGGCTAATCAAAACAAACCTCATGATTTTAGAGATGCATTAAAAATATCCGATATCCGCCTGTTTATCGGCTCAGTTGGCTTCTTTACGCTGGCTAGCCGGGCACTGGCTGTAGTGATCGGATTTCAAATATACAAGATAACACATAATCCCTTATCTCTTGGCTGGCTGGGGCTAGTGGAAGCAATCCCGGCAATCTCCATTGCCCCTTTTGGCGGTTATGTTGCCGACCATGTTAACCGGCGCACAATCATTTTAATTACGCGAGCGGTCTCCTGCTTGTGCACCCTGATTTTAGCGATCATCTCCTGGGAAACTCACTTAACTTCACTACTCGGACTTTATGCTATGATTTTTCTGGCGGGAGTAGCGCGCGGATTCGCAGATCCGGCAAACACTGCCTTTGAAGCCCAGGTTGTCCCCAAGCACCTTACGGTAAATGCATCCTCCTGGATTAGCAGCACATGGATCAGCTGTTCGGTTATCGGGCCGGCGGCAATCGGGTTTATATTTGACGCCTGGGGAGCTCCAGGAGCTTACCTGATTATCACAAGCAGCTTTATTCTTTCCTGGATTTTTACCGTAATAATTCCACCAAAACCTATGCCGCATATAGAAAAAAGGGAAACTGTGTTTAAAAGCATCAGCCAGGGGTGGAACTTTGTATTTAAGACTCAACCTCTTTGGACAGCGATGACTTTAGATTTATTTTCGGTTTTCTTTGGCGGGGCGATTATACTTTTACCTGTCTATGCTAATGATATTTTACACGCCGGAGCCAAGGGATTAGGGCTACTTAATGCTGCTCCATCGTTAGGGGCATTAATCATCACTTTGATAGCTACGCGCCATCCACCAATTGAGCGTGCGGGGCGAAACTTGCTACTTTCCATTGCCGGATTCGGAGTAAGTATTATTATCTTTGCTTTCTCCAGGAACTTTTTATTGTCCATGTCGGCTTTATTTTTCAGCGGAGTTTTTGATGGAATTAGCATGGTAATCAGGCGTTCGATGGTCAGGCTACTGTCACCGGATGCGCTGCGCGGCCGGATTGCTTCAGCAAACTGGATCTTTGTCTGCGCCTCCAATGAACTGGGCGCTTTTGAAAGCGGAATGCTGGCTGCCTGGATAGGGACAGTCCCTTGCGTAGCCGTAGGAGGAATACTTACCCTGGGAATAGTTACCTTAACTGCAGGATTTGCTAAACAATTGCGGAATTTACACTTTGATATTCATACGCTTGAGCAGAAAAAATCCACCCCGCCGCCTTTTCCTTATTAAATAAAATGTCAGGGCTAGCTTGAATAAAGTGTATTTGTTATATAATAATATTATTTACAACAAGTTATATAGACTGTCTACAAGGATTGGGCGCGGTCTCTGCTACGCTTACGGAAAAACGGCTTTTTTCTTCCACCGAAATTGCGGCCTCCCCTAACAGGAGCACCCTCCCTGTCTTGACGCTTGGAAAAACAGTCTTTGCAATATACCGGCCGGTCTCCGGTGGGCCTAAAGGGAACCTCGCATTCCGTTTTACATTCCGCACAAATAGCTTTAGTAAAACTTCTCTCCTGAAAACTATTATCCCGGCCGCCTCTATCGTGCCGAAAAGAATTATCGAAACGCCGGGAAGACCTGCCGTATTCTTTCCGCTCCGAAGCCCCCTGCGCAGACTTAGCAATCAGGGTATCAAGCTTTTGCTCTAAAAAAGTTAATTGCTGCTGAATTTTACCAATTACACCGGATATATCTGGCTGGCCAAGAGGCTCGACTGCGCGGCTTTTACGTTTAAATATCTTCTTCATTTAACTCCTTATTTTTTATACGGTTAATTTATCGTATTTTGTTTATCTACTATACACCTTTTAGAATATAAAGCATCTTATTTATTTTTTCTTTTTTCCTTGGGCAAAAAAAACTGAAAATCATCTTTATCCGAAGATTTAAATGCCTCTTTTTCAGACTTTAGCTGCTCTGCATCTGAAACTGATCCATCCGAACTGAATTCATTTTGAGGCATCTCAAAAGTTAAACTTGAACTCTTAAATTCATTACCCTCCTGGCTGAAGATATTGGAAGGATTCTTAAACTTTCCGGAATTTTCGTCCTTAAAGATCGATTTCCTGGGAAGCACTTCCTCGATGGTAAACTCTCTATCAAAAGAGCTATCAAGTTTAAAATTAAATACCCCGCTAGGAGATGCAAACTCACCGTGATTTTTATTATGGCGAACCCTTGAGTTGATAAGCCTAGCATGAGCAAAAACAGGACAATAAAATAAAATTATTAAAGTTATTATTAATTGTTTTTTATTCATCAATTAAAGATTGCCCCGCAACAACTCAATAAGTCCCGCCATCTCTTCTCTGGTCTTGGCGCGGGAGGACTTTTCCCTCAATGGGCGGATATTACGGATCCCCCTGGTATACCAGGCGAAGAATTTGCGGAATAATATAACCCCGTTTCTTTCTTTATAAAAATCTATTGAGGCATCTAAATGCTCCAGCATTATTTTAGTTACACTGGCCCTTGCGGGTTTCTGAAGAACCTTGCCGGTTTTTAAGAATTCTTTTATTTCCTTGAATATCCACGGGTTCCCAAATGAACCTCGGGCAATCACCAATCCATCGCAATTTGTCTTGCTAAGCATTTTCTCGGCCAGTTGCCCTGAAAACACATCTCCGCTGGCAAAAACCGGGATACTTAATGCCTTCTTCACCTTTGCAATTGTTTCATAATCCACATTACCGCCATACTCCTGAATTCTTGTCCTTCCGTGGATAAATAAACCGCTGATTCCTGCATCCTGGGCATAAAGCGCTGCTTCCCTGGCGTTAATACAATCCTTATCCCAGCCTAAACGCATCTTTACGGTTACCGGAATCCTGGAATCCTTTACCACCAGTTTAAGTATTTTATTAAGCTTCTTGGGCTCTTTTAAAAGGGCAGCCCCTTCACCGCGCCGCACTACTTTCTTTGCCGGGCAGGCGGCATTAAAATCAAGGATATCGAATTTATAGGGTTTCAAGGCATCCAGCGCCTTTAATATATACTTCTCTTCGCAGCCTAATATCTGTACGCCTAATGGCCTATCCCTGGCCGAAGTAGAAAGCATATGCCGGGTCTTCCTGCTCTTGTGCGAAACAGAACGGCAGTTGATCATCTCGACAAATGCTAACTCCGCGCCAAATTTACGGCAAAGGGAGCGGAAAGGCAAGTCCGTAACACCCGCCATCGGCGCCAGGACTAAATTTGATTTTAATTTTAAGTTGCCTATTTTAAACATAAAAATAAACCTGAAATCTTACTTTACTATTGATATCGCCATAACAAATCCAAGAATAATGAGGGCCATGGAAAAGATAAGCTTGGTGTTATAGGTAAGGCAGGTAGATTCTTTACCCGCGATCATTAATTTCTTGATTTCAATGTATGGGACCGGTGAGCGCCTATACCAGCCAATAACTTCAGCATCCTGATTTATATACCTGGCTGCCCTTAGGAGGCCAAAAAGAAAATTGAATATTACCAGAGGCTGGCGGTAATCCAAAAAGATAACTCCGGTTTCATCCTGCATCACAAAATCTTCTGAAAAAATAAGCCCTGGCACGCCCCTTCCGATAATCTTGCCTTTTATCCGGCAAGGCACCGGCCTGACTGCAGAAACCTTGATCTTGCTTAACAGATTCTTGATATTCATTACCACAAAATCAGAATCAGGATAGGAAAAAACAGTATTTATCAAATAGGCAAAACCAAAAACAAATGATCCGAGCCATAAATAAAATATTTCTTTCTTTGCTATGAGCAGCGCGATAGCCGAAACAAAAATAATAAAAGGCAGGGCCTTAACCGACAAATCCAGAAAGAAATCATCCCAATACGATTCCGGCCTGCGCTGGTTAAACTCTATATAAGGATCTTTCCCTAGTACCCTGGACTGGTTGCTCAAAAACTTTAGTCTTTTGGCAATCAATGGATGCGTTGACTGTAATTCATAATAAGCGGCCCAGGGATTCCAAAGATCCCATTTTGCAACATCTCTTAGTTTATCTTTATTAACCTCTCCTCCCATACTCCGCGGGCCTGAATAACCGCTAACCGCCAGAATACTGGCGCATTTAGAATCAAATATCCCCATAGGTCCGACCGAATTTAATGTATCCTGCCTTTCTTTATAGTTCATCCCTCCTTTTCCGCTATCGTCTCCGGCCAAGCCGTAACCGATCTTGACTAAAGCAGAGGCCAGGGCATTCGGATTGCCGGTGACTTTCCCGGAAAATCTGTCCGCGAAATATTCCCTTAATCTTGAAAACCACAATACGATAAACTCGCTTATTATATATAAAACGTAAGCAAAAATAGCTATTAATATACGCATAGGAGCTGATTTATCCTTACCCCTGCTTTTCATTCTGATTAAGGTCCTATAAACATAATATAGGATCAGCGGCACAAGCTGCGCCAAGGTCATGATTAACATATCCCAGTGGAGTACATGGCCCATCTCATGAGCTACAACTGCTTCAGTTTCTTCTTTGTTTAAAAGATCAAGCAGCCCCCGGGTGATTACAACCCTGGCATTGTTCGGATGGTGGCCATACGTGAAGGCGTTAGGGGCACCATCTAAGATAATTCCCATGCGCGGAAAGTTAATTCCTTCATCCTGGCATATCTTACTGATAAAAATCCTTAAGTGCTGCGGTAAATCTTCAGGTTTTACCCAGCTCATTTTGTATAACATCCTTAAAGAAAGGTCCATTAAAAAAGGCCCCAGCATGAACTGTAAAGCGGCAACAATCAATCCGGCTGTTAAAGCGGTTGATGCAGATATTTTCCCCAGCTCCACAAATATAATCAAGAATAAACTAAGCAATGCATACAGCCCTAACAACACCATTGCGGAACGCAGGGAAAGATTGGGTAAGGCAAGCAGTGTTTTAGGTAATCCTGTTTTACTATCCCTGAATATGCCTTTATCTATCCGGAGCCTTGTTTTTATCGCAGGTAATTTATTGATCTCATCTTTATCCAGCCAGAAACCTTCTGACTCAGGGCAATAATCAATATTTATCTCCCCTCCCAGAATAGGCAGTTCCACCATCGTCCGGGATAATACAGGAGACAGGCGGGTTGAGTCTTTTTTAGACTGGACCGCTTCTTCGATTTTTGTTTTCAGATAGGTGGGGGCACGGGTGAAAAGATAAATTTCATTTTTATCTAACCAGATGCCCTCGCATTGGGGGCAAAAATCAACCTCTACCCCCTGTTGAGTCATAACCGGAACAAGATCTTTATCTTTGCAATTCGGGCACTTCATGGCACGACTCCGAAATATTTGTTATGTAAAAACTCAGCTTGCAGTAAGTTACGTACACTGTCTACTCGGTTTTTCAGTTAAAGGATGAGTTTGGGATTTTTAACCAGAGGATTATTTTTTATGGCTTCAGCTATAACTTGAGGGATTCCTGGTTTGCCCAGTTTATAATACATGTAATTCTTATACCCTTCCACTCCGGGTTGGTCAAAGGCATTTACATTTTGCAGTTCACCTTCAAAGGCAGTAGCCATCTCAAAGAAAAATAATAAAGCGCCCCAGTTAAACGCATTTACTTCAGGTATTATAATAGTGCAATTTGGCCGGCTCTCTCTTACCAGCGCCCATTCCGTAGCCTCCTGGGCTAACTGCATAAGCTGGCTAAAACTCTTTCCGGATAAAAGATCATTCTTGCCGGGGATCTTCAAATCTGTTTTAAATTTCTCTACGCGGATAAATGTAACTACCTTGTTGTTCTCGCCCTCGACATTATTCTGCTGGATAGAATGCAAATCATTGGTACCGGCTGCAGAGATCGGCGTCCTGCCTTTAGCGAATATACTATCCCGGTCATTTGACCAGTTCTCAATTCCGTCTGCAGATACTGTAATACCGCGATGGTATTTTTTACCGATACTTTCCGCTAAAAGCTGGACATACCAGTCAGCGGTGGATTTTAACCCCTGAGAAAACGGCATTAATATCGCCAGTGATTTTGCCTTCTTGCGGTACAAGATAACATGTAATAATGCATACATGTAAGCAGGATTCTTTAAAATATCTTCCTGGCTGCATCTGGCGGAAATTTCCTTGGCTCCGCCAAATAACTCGCTAATATCTATTCCTGTGATTGCCAGATGCAAAAGCCCCATATTGAACTCTGAAAACCTGCCACCTACGCCTTTTAATAAAGGAAGAGAGCGAAAACTTAAAGAATCTTTTTGCTGCTCTGCGACGGCTCTTTTATGTAAAGAGCCTGACTCAGGGTCAGTTATGGCTAAAATCTGCCTGCCGTATCTTGCGCCTGCGCCGGCCTTGAGCCAGGCCTCGACAATCATTAACCCTGCCTTAGTCTCAGTAGTCTCCCCTGATTTGGAGATAACTATGACAAATGTCTTTCTAGGATTGATGTTTTTGAGCAGGGTTTTTAGGGTATCAGGATCCAGGTTATTGCCTTCAAAATAAACCCGCGGGGATTTTTTCCTTAAAGTTTTAAATTCATTATAATAAGGCAGGCACAATGCATCCTGCGCTGCTTTTAACCCAAGGTATGAACCGCCGATGCCCAAAAAGACTACATTCTCGTACTTCCCGGAAATCTCCCGGCCAAGCTTTTGGATCCGGGAAATGCTATCTTTATCCTGCTCCGGCAATTTCGCCCATTCCAGGTTTAATTTAACCCGCGCCTTAGGATTAGAGATAATCTTCTTCAGATGGCCGGCTGCCTTTTGCGCATCAGGCAGGATTTCATTGATATCCTCCTGGCTTACGCCATGCTCACCTACGCTGGAATTAAACATATTATTGAAATCAAATTTCAGGCTCATTTAGGCTCCTATTTATTTTTATCTGCCAACTTTAAAATCAATTTCCTGGTATCAGACCAACCTAAGCAGGGATCGGTGATTGACTGGCCGAATACCCTTCCTCCAACTTTCTGCGCGCCTTCCACCAGGTAACTTTCCACCATCAGGCCCTTTACCGTTTTTCTTAAATCTTTAGACTGGGCTAGACTATTCATTATCTCTTCAGCTATCCTGGGCTGCTGGGTAAAATCCTTATCGGAGTTAGCGTGGTTAGTATCAACTATAAGCGCCGGATTTGCAAGATTACGTTTTAGATACAACTGGACAAAATGAATCAGGTCTTCGTAATGATAATTCGGGATGCTTTGACCCTGACGGTTAATCGCGCCGCGAAGGATGCAATGCGCCAGCGGATTGCCGCCAGTTTTTACCTCCCAGCCATTATAAATAAAGGTATGTTCGCTCTGCGCGGCTTCCACAGAATTCAATAAAACATTCAAATCTCCGCTAGTGGGGTTCTTCATGCCGGCAGGAATATCCAGCCCGCTCACTGTCAAGCGGTGCTCCTGGTTCTCCACGGAACGCGCCCCGATTGTAACATAACTTAAAACATCCTCCAGGTATGGATAATTTCCAGGGTAAAGCATTTCATCCGCGGCGGTTAATCCGGATTCACTAAGCACCCTAAGGTGCATGCGCCGGATAGCCTTGATCCCTCGGGAGATATCCGGGTCGCCTGAGGCCTTGGGCTGATGCAGCATGCCTTTATACCCTCTGCCGGTTGTGCGGGGTTTATTTGTATAGATACGCGGGATTAAAATTAACCTATCTTTGACTTTATCCTGAAGTGCAGCAAGGCAGGATACATATTTTGAAAGCGCATCCTCGTTATCAGCCGAACACGGGCCGATGATTAAAAGCAGGCGGCTGTCATCTCCTTTTACAACATTCAGAATATCCCTATCCCGCGATGCCTTCACTTTCTTTAATTTCGCAGGCATAGGCATAAACTGAAGAATCTCAAGCGGCGTGGGGATTTTCTGCAGATATTCAAAACTCATTTTTTAATTATTATTTTTCTGGATGATTTTAATCGTGGTGCGCTGGCCGTCCTTCCAGGGCCAGAGCATGGCAAGGATGCTGTCTGCCCCAGTGGCTTTATAATATAACGTCTGGCCGGGCATAATCCCTCCGAGGCCATTGACCGTTTCCTGCACTTTATGCGGCAGCCTGGATTTTGAAGGAAAAACCGGTTCCCCCATAAAACTCTTTAACTGCAGGTGAAGCTTATCCAGCTCCTGCTGGATAATAACCCCCTCAAAATGATTATCGCAGTCAGTGCGCAGGTCTTCAAAGTTGAACAGCTTCATATTCCTTCTAAGGGAATTAAAATCCATGGCATTCTCCTTTGCTGGTATTATAACATAGCTAAATAATATTTAAACTCTTTTTTACTTGAAAAAATCCTTGGGTTCTCGCTTAAAATTCTTTATATGGCCGCGAAGTCGCCCCGATAAAACGGCTAAGCTGGCCCCGGCGCTCATCATCAAGCCCCCTGAAACTGACACCTAAACGGAATTCATTGTCATAAGGCAGGCAGGTTCTTACCTCTGCCTCCACCTCAACCGGCTTAACTATATTTACCGAAGCATCCCCCGATCCAAAGAAAATAAATTTAAGAAGTAATGTAGACCAGACAGGAATATGATGTTTCGACATAAAGGCCAGGCCGATTGTGCTTAAATCCAGGGTAGTGGCCTCTATATCCTTCTCGCCAAACGCAAGCCGCAGCTGTTCGGGGCTGCGTACTTTATACCAAATAGTTAAATTCAAAAGTAAACGCTGGAACCTGCGCCTGTCTTTACCCCAGTAACGGTTAAACAAGAGGCCTCCTAAAAGAAAAAGCCACGATTATAAAGGCCTTAAGAAAACGCCTTTATCGCCGTGGCAGGGCAATTACAGAGTAAGTATATACTATTTTTCGCTAAATTTCAAGTCCGGGGGGGGATTAGATAATTCTTAATAAATTAAGCCCGGTTTTAGGGTCAATATCCTTGCTGGCCTTTATTCCTTTTAACTCCAGGAGCACCGCCTCAATAACCAAAAATACCTTTGAGTTGCCGCGAATACATCCGGTTAAGGCTTTATTTTTTTTACCCATACTGCTATGGATATGTATCTGCGGGCCTTTGGAATTTACAAAAATCGTGCCAATGCCCATAACCTCCCAGCCATCCTTGAAGGTTACCTTATTCGGCTTCGGGGGAATTACCGGTTTCCTGGGCCCAGTAACCAAGTCTCCTTTTCTAAGCGCCCCGATAAAAATCATCGTCGCTGCCTTAACCCGCTCTCTCTTTATAAAAAGGCTTAGCTTATCAATCAAGATATCGTTATCTTCAAATTTCAGGAGGAAAACCCTGCCGATTGAGCCTTTAGTATATTTCATTCTGCAAAAACTTGTAATAATTATCCAAATATTTTAACGATCTTAAGAAGATTGCAGCCAACAAACAGGTAAATATGAGAATAACCACGCTTATGACAATTTTCTTCTTCTTAGTAAAACCTGGGTTAACCCAAACCAGGGGAAGCATCAATGGGCCGATAAAGAAAAAAGAAACTGCCAGTGACCAGCTCTTAAAATACCATTTTTGCCCTTTATTATCCATTATCGTTTTTTCCCGGCGGCTTTAGCCTTTTTCATGCGTGATCTGTGCTCTACGCACAACACATCCGCAATAGGAGCGATTTTATCGCCTTCGTAGGGAAATTCTTTACAGGTCACCGGCTTAAGCTCATAATCAACCTTGTGTATCCTGCATAACCCATCGGCATCCTGGAAAACGCACGGCTCATCTTCATAGCTGGTGCCTACCTTGTACCCGGAAGGAAAATCTTTATCTATTTCCAAATGAAAAAAGTCGCCTTTTATGCCAAGCGACAATATCTTTTTAGCCTCCTCCAAATCAATCCAGGCTCCAAGCCGGCAGCAATCCGCCTGATTCCGGCACTTAAGACAATCAATAGTATCTGTTTTTTTCTTGTTTTTCATAAGCCAAATTAGGCAATATGCACATTTACCGCGCGCGGCCCTTTTTCGGATTTTTCAATATCATAGGAAACCGGTTGCTCTTCATTTAAGGCCTCAAACTTGACATCAACCAAGCTATTCTGGTGGAAGAATACCTCTCTGCCGTCAGTATCGCTGATAAAACCAAACCCTCTGTCGCGAACTAATTTCTTGATTTTTCCAGTATTCATCTTTAGCTCCTTTTTAGAAAATAACCTGGCCACTAAAATAGAGGCCAGGTTATTTTTACCAGTATTAAAGCTTGACTACGTTAGTAGCCTGTTCGCCCTTAGGTCCTTTTTCGATGTTGAACTCAACTTCCTGACCCTCAGCCAAAGATTTATAACCCTCACCCTGGATTGCGCTGTGATGTACAAATACGTCGCTACCGGATTCAGGCGTGATAAACCCAAAACCTTTCTGGTCTGAAAACCACTTTACTTTACCTTTTGCCATTATTTACTACCCCCTTCCTTAGAAATTTTTAGTAAATAACGGCAGAAACAAAAAACCGCAAAGGTTAGTTTTTAAACCTCGCGGCCTACAAACCTCTAATCCCTTATTCACTACTTGGGTTGAGTATAACACATTTTTGCTATTTGTCCAGTAATAATATGACTTTTTTAAATGCGGTCAGGGATATCCAGCTTGCTGCCACCTTTGGCTTCTCTTACATAAAGAGGGACGCTAGCCTCAACCCTGCCATCAACCAATATATTAACCACATAATCACCGGGTTGGCCAAAGGTGACGTTTTGGCCATTAAGCGCAAAAGAAAAAGACGCCTCGGGCACCGGGCTTTGCGGAAACTGAAAGTTTATTTTTATATCGCTATTCATTAATTTCTGCCCATCGGCGTCGGCTAAAGAGATATTTAATTTATGTTCTCCCGCCTCCAGTCTGTTAATCAGCAGGCGTAAAGCAACGCTCATGCGCGGTATTACATACGGAAATTTATCGACATTAATACTATCAAATGCCCTGCATAAAGACAGGCACCCATTTTCAACCCAGGCATGATCCGCAACAGCCGCAACCAAGACCTTCATATTCAGCTCCTTTTTACTCTAATACCTTAATAATCGCCTGGACAACCGCGGGATTAAACTGAGTCCCGGAACCGGCCTTTATTTTCTCCAGCGCCTCTTCCTTAGCCATCGCCGCATGATAAGAACGGGAAGAAGTCATCGCATCATAGGCATCCGCAACCGAAACAATCTGGGCGGAAATAGTAGTATCGTCAGCCTTCAGCCCATCGGGATAGCCTGAGCCATCATAGCGCTCATGGTGCGACCTGATAACAGAAAGCATCTGTGGATCCAGGAATACAGGTTTCAATATCTCCTCCCCCACCTCAGGATGTTTACGCACAAGATCCCATTCCCCTTCAGATAAACTGCTTTTCTTATTCAAGATGTCATCGTGGATACCCAATTTACCTATATCATGCATCTGCGCTGCTTTTTTTAATAATTCCGCTTCTTTAGGTGCAATACCCATCTTAATCGCAATATTATAGGATAACTCGCTGACCCTATCTGAATGGCCGCGTGTATACGGGTCTTTTGCTTCCAGGCTGCGTACCATAGCCTGTACCATACGGTAAAAATAATCATGTAATTTCTCACGGGCATCCGCAAGGCTGGCGGCCATATCATTAAAAGACAAGGCAAGCTGCCCAATCTCATCCTGGGATGGAACTTTTACCCGGTAATTCAGGTCGCCTTCTGCTATATGTCTTGTGCCATCGATCAGTTTTTTAACCGGAGAAATTATCCTTATCGAAAATATAGAACCCAGGAGCAGGGAAAAAACAATCCCCATCAACAAAACAAAAATCCCCCTGTGTAACAGGCCTTTTTCAGCAAGATAAACATCTCCGGCATCTATATCTATGCCCAGTATAGCAACAGGCAGGTTATCCTTATCAAGAATAGGGGCATAACCCGAGAGGGTCTTGCCCCATTCATCAACAACAAGCTTAGTATCCGCGCTCGGGCCGTTAAAAGCTTTAAGCATTTCCGGGAAACGCTGGGCATTATATTTATCTCCCGGATAAGAAGTCAGTCCGGTCCTGACAGTTTTAGGCATAAGCACATCAGGGTCAACCACAAACTGATAAATACCCGGCTTATCTGTTTTAGTCATTATGTAAAGATCTTTGATCATCGGATTAGTCCGCTTTATTCTTAACAACTGTGAGGCGATAATCCCAAAAGAAGGCGTATCTACCCCTCCAGGATCCAGGGGGATATTTTTCAGTTCATCTCCATTTAAAGAAAGTACGGCAGTTTGCGCGATTACCTTAAGCCTATCCCTCAGCTGGCTAAACTGCGATTTCAGGCTGAACTCTAAAAGAATATAATTACTCAGGACCGCCACAAATAACAGGGAAAGAATAAAAGATAACGCCACCTTTACGTAAAAACTTTTAGAAAACGGGCTTTTCCTTTTCATATTTACCTGCTGCTACTTAATTACCTCAAAAGAATTAAAGCTCCTGTCGCTTTTAAACCCGGAATACGAAACCTGGATTAATGACCATGTGTAAACCTGTCCATTCTCAAATAAATCCGACTTGATTTTTACAGAAGATGCATCAGATGGCAAATCTTCTTTGTAGATTAAGTTTGCTAAATACATCTTATAGCCTTTATAAATCTTAAAGATAAACTTACGCAGCCCCACGACATCAATCCACCATTTAAACTCCAGGCTATCCTTCCCGGTTAAAACAACTGTATCGTTAATAGGATACCTTAGCCTTGGCTCAGGCAGGCTACTATAGGGGCCGTTGCCATAAATAAAACTAACAGTACCCGCAAAACTTGCCACATTAAAGAACATGATTAAAGATACCGCTATTATTGCTGCCCTTTTCATAAATATATTATTGCTCCATATATAAAAATCGCTTGTTTTTTATAATCTGGCTCCTATGCTTCTGACTAAAATATCCCCGCAACAGGCTCTGCCGAAATTAGAAATCATGCCGCGCTTTTTTGCAACAAAGGTGACGGTTTTATCCGCTTTTATACAATCTCCCGCCGCTTTCCCAGAGGAAGCATCCAAACCTGAAGGGATATCTACCGATAAAACGTACGCTTTTGAAGCATTGATTATATTTATGAGCTCCTGATAGAGATACCTTATCTTGCCCTTAAGCCCTACGCCTAAAAGGGCATCGATAATCAGGCCGTATTTTTTACCTTTTATCAGAGAAAGATTACCCGGGCTGGCTTGGGTTATTTTCTGCTTTAGGCGCAGGAGGATATCCAGGTTAACCCTGGCTTCATTCTTAACATCGGCTATTCTACCGGCCAAATAAATATCCGCTCTGATACCGGCTGTCAATAAATGCCTGGCAGCACAAAGCCCATCTCCGCCATTATTGCCTATGCCGCAAAATATGGCAACCCTTCCTTGCCTGGTTTGCAGGATTTTTAAAGCTTCCTCGCTTACGCTACGGCCGGCATTTTCCATAAGTAAAAGCACAGGTACCCCAAATTCCTGCACTGCTTTTTTATCCAGCGCCCCGGACTGCGCAGCGGTTAATATCCGCTCGCCTTGTTTAATTTTGCTCATTTATTTTTCTTGCCGATAGAAAATGCATCGCCCAGGCATTTACCTACCCCATAATAGGTACGGCTGGCAGGATTAAAAATCATGGGTTTTATTTTCTCAATATCAGGAAACCCTTCTTTTGTTAATCCTTCTTCCTCTACCTTTACATCCTTAATCTGCCCGATAAAGACTGTATGCAGCCCTACCTTAACCGCATGCAGCATATAACATTCCAAAACAAGAGGAAACTCTTTGATATAAGGTGCATTCACAAGCTCGCTCTTTACCGGGGTAAGCCCGGTGGAGGTAAACTTATTTTCTGTCTTGCCTGAAACAATGCCAAAATAATCCACCTCTTTGATGTATGCCTCCGAAGGAATATTTACAGTAAAAGCCTTGTTTTCCAGGATATTATCATAGGTGTGCGTAGCCTCTCTCAGGGAAACACTAACGCAGGCCGGGTCAGAACAGCATATGCCTCCCCAGGCAGCAACCATGGCATTAGGCTGATCTTCTTTACCGTAAGTGCCTATAACAAAAACCGGGGTTGGAAAAACAATAGTAATAGCTCCGATAGATTTCTTCATCCCTTCCTCCTGGTTAGGCGATCCTCCTGCCCAATGCAACCGCCTGTTTATGAATACTGTCTTTATGTTTAATATCTCCGGATTCACCTGCGTTCGGGACAAGCAAAGATACAAATTTCATGCCGGAGTAATCCGCTGTTATGGAAAATGTTTTCTCAAGGACATCCAACCCGATATCTTCAAAGGCGCTGGCAATTAAAACAAGTGTCTTGCCTTTCAACGGCGTCTGCATTGTCCCGGCCTGATTATCCCATTTATAAAGAGAAAACATCCTGTCCATAACCAATTTTAGCTGGGAGCTTGCTCCGTAGAAATATAACGGGGTGGCCATCACGATCACATCCGCTCCTGCCATTTTCACCAAGACAGGCCTTGCTCCATCATCAATGACACATTCGTATTTGGCCAATTTCTGGCATGCCCTGCAGGATGTGCACCCGGTAGATTTATATTTAAGAAAAGCTGTCTGCACAAGTTCAACCTGAGCGCCTCTTGACCGGATACCTTCCATGAGCCATTTCACCAAGGTTGCAGTATTCCCTTTTTTTACGGGGCTGCCGGAGAGTATTAATATCTTTTTGGTCATGGCCTTATTTTACCCCAATAAAACAAAAAACCCAAGCATAAATTTGCTGGGTTTAAGAATGCTCCCGTTTATTATATTGCGGCTTATTTATGTTGCTGAATGCGCCTTATTCTTCAGTCAACTTTACTAAAAATTCCCTGTCTTCTGTATTCATCTCAGAGAATTCCAATCCCACATCAAAAGAATTAATCCTGCCTAAACCGGGCCTTAACATTAAGGCCCAAACAACTTTGCCTTTACATTGGATATCCCGGCCATTAATACACATCTTAACCTCCAAAAAATCTCCTACGCTGATTAATCTTACTATTATAACCCTCAGGCCAGTTGCGCTGATATCTTTAACCGCCAGGGAAGTATAATTGTCCTGCCCGGCAAAACGAACCTTAATCTCACAAGGAAAATCTTTTCTTTTAGCCTTTCTTTTAATTTCTCCGCCACCCATCTACAGCCTCACTTAAATAATATTAATATTATAAAGAGACCAGCCCCTTTAACTTCTGCGGGTCCCAGGGATAAAAAGTCAGGAACTCCTCCTTAACCACATCAGGCAACACAGCGCTCTGGACGCCTTTTATGGCCATAGCGATAATCTTATTGCCTTTATTCCTATTCTTGCGCAACTGGCAATCAACCCACCTGCTCTTATGCGAATTTTCGCCTATAAGGCAAACCGCGATGTTACATTTTACTATTTTCTCTCCTATTGCCCTTCTGACAGCTTCAGCTCCCTCTGCATCAAAATCCAAATCCAGGGGTCCTTCATAAAAATCCAGCTCATAATCCGGGTTGCGAAGCAAGGGCATTAACTTCTCAACTTTCCGGGCATCTTCGTACGCAAAACTTAAAAATACCCTTTTCATAGTTACAAGTTATTATACCTCATTTTAAAAACGGAAATTATACAGGCAGGATTACTAAACTCTTCCTTCGGCTTCAGCAAAACTAGTTTCAATATACCAGGGGCATTCCCAGCAATTCTTGAATTTACGCTCAACCATGGCAGCGCACCCAGAAAGAAGCCAACACCTTTTACCGTAGTTTTTTTGGTAGATGGTGCACTTTTCCCTGACAGCTTTTACACATGACCAAAACTGCCAGCAATATTGGGGTTCCCGTGGCTTAGACATATTCCCCCCTTTTGATAAAAGTATAACATATTTTTTTAGAGTTTGTAAAGGGTCTTTTTTGCTATTTCTCAAGCAAAAAGGCCTTTCTCAAATCTGAAAAAGGCCTTTTTATCGATATTAAAATATGGATTATTTCTGGTTTTCGATTGAGGCTGAATTCAACTCATCTCTAACCTGCCTGGCAGTAACTGTTGCCTGTAACTTGCTGTCAGCACTTTGTTGCTGATGCTTAAAATTTACTCCTTCATAGTTGTATCTGTTTCTTCTGCAGTACACTGCACCGCTGCTTCATCCTTAGATGCGTCAGTAGCAGCTGCTACATCGGTCATATCTTTTGATTCATCCGATCCGGCAACCACGGGCGAGGATTCTTCTGTTACCACTACGACCTCCTCATCAACGGGCTTAGTCATTTCTTCAGCTAAGGCTAAAGTACCGGCAAAACAAAGAGCCAAGATCACAAACAATACCTTCTTCATTCTATTCACCCCCTCTCATTATAATAATTGCTTAAATAGAGAAAATACTAAAACAATAGACTAATAATAACAGGGTTTCTTCAATTGTCAATGCATAAACTAATCAGGCGGCATTGGATGCAAGATTAAAAGGCGCCTGAGAAAAACTCTTCCTCAGGCGCCCTAAAAACATAACTAACCCTGTTTTACTATGCTTTCAAAAACTTATTATATAGCCACGCCAGTAATAAACCACCTATGCCGGCATCCACAAAACCCCAGATACCGCCAATGACGCTTCCGGCTATCGTTGGTGTATAACCCAAATAAACGCTCGCCATTACCTCGCCCCAGGCATCACCCCAGGTAGAAACCGTATCGACCAACCCCATAACCAACATGCTGCCGCCCCACAGGACTCCGCAAGCCAAACCAAATGCCTTTACATTCAGTTTTCCCATACGCCCTCCTTTTTTGATATTATATACCCCTAAATCAAAATATCAAATCAAAACTTGCTTAACACATTCATGCGGGTCTGCCGGATTTAGGCCTATTGATAAAATTCATAATCAGCTGCCAGCCAAATAATATAAACATAAGATAAATTGCAGCGCTGCGTAAATTCCTGATAAAAGAAACCATCTTTTTGCTCTTCCGGACTTCCTCTTTCAAATATGCTTCAGGGTCTTTCAAGCCCTTAAGCCTGGCCGCAAAATCCTTAGCCAGGATTGACTCGCGCGGCAATTTATCGGTAACCGGTATATTATTAAGTTCCATCCTAAGTCCCTCTGAGCCGCCGATAGTGTAAGCAACCAGGAGTTTATCATAAAAATACGTATCTACCCCATAATGCAGCATCAATCTTACCGCAAAGAAATTTGCATAAAGCATGCAGCAGAAAAAAACCAGCATTACCACAAGCTTGATTACCCGTTTTCTAGAAAATTCCACGCGCAACTTTCGCTTTCATTTAATTAAACGATTTATCCAAGACTCTCTCAAAATGCTGATAATCTTTCAAAGATTTCCAGTTGCCTCCCCAGTCCCAGCCTAAGCTGATAAAAGTATTCACAATAGGGCAATTACGGGTAAGCGTCCCGGGCCGGGCCGGGTCATAAACCGCTCCATCCGGCAGCACAATCTTACCTTTAATATAAGGATTCTGTACCGGATTAATATCAATGGCAAAACCATAGGCATGCATGGATAACGACTTGCCGCCAGTCACCTTCCTGTAATTAAACGCGGAGGTATTATTAGAAAGCATCGATTGGCCGTCAGCGTTCCATTCGCCTTCTTTATAGAACCGGTCGTGGGAGACCGGGATCACCGAATTAATTGGGAATTTTACCGTCAAAGCAACCCGGAATACCTCGCGGATATCGCTTACCAACCTTTCATTAATAACTACCTGGCCTTTATGAACCAGGCCGTCAAATGAATAATACAGCACATCTATAATCCTTTGCCTTTCTTTAAACTCGGGCGGGGCTGGTTTTCTCAAGGCCTCGGACAATGTAATATTGCTGTCAACAACAGGATTCAGGATAGTGCCAAGCGCAAATTTTTCGCCCCTTACGGCAGGGCCTTTCTTCAAAGTGGCGCATCCTGATAAAGTCAAAATTAGAGTTAAACATAATAAATATGGATATTTTTTCGCCATTTCACAAAGTAAAATATTAGGCCGAATAGATAATTAAAACTCCAAAGACAAAAACTAATAAACTAACCAAGCGGAAGAAGTAATCCGGACGATTACCAAACCGTTCAAGTATCGCATTAATCTTTTCCGCCCCCAGGATAAAAAGTATCAACCCGCCTAAAAGCGCAAGAATTCCCAGCGTAAACATTACCAGCGGCAGCCTGGCCTGAGACGTATAATATAAAAAAATAACCCCCAGGAAAACCCTTATTATCCCGCCTAAATAAATATTCTTGCCATGCATCCAGAAAACCAGCATTTTTTTAGCAGTTTTCGGATTTAAAAATATCATAATCCCCGCAGAAGTTATAAGAATTCCGATAATTTGAATGAATATTTCCATATTTTCCTCCTTTTATTTATCCAATATACCAGAGGGCTGCCCAGGTAATGATATCTGGCCAGCCACTTTTTTAATCTTTAAGGACATAATATTCCAATTGTCAATGCTGTAAAAAGCATCAAGCATTTCAACCCAATAGATAGAATCACGGCCATTTGTTTTTGACAATTCACTGCAAACAGCCGCCTTCTCTTCTTTGGACGCAGCCTTCCATCCATAACCATTGTCATCAACAGTCAAAGCAAAACAGACACCTGTTAAGATTGACAAAAAAATAAACAAAAGAAAAATTTTCTTCATTTATTAATAAACACAGCTTACTGAAATTGTTTTATACATACCCAGCCTATGTCCATATGGGTCTTTGTCAAAGACGCCGCAACAACCCCCGCATCTCCTGCGAAAAGCCTAATATCTGGCCTGATCTTCTTCCTGTTTCCGTAAATACACTGCCTCATCATAAAGGTATTATAGCCTAATACCAAGCCATTTACGAGCTTTGAAATATTTGTTTCACTATTGCCTTAATCACAATCAGTTAGATAAACTGTCTGCATTCCTATTAATCCGGTTAATAATATCATCTAATTGCCGGTTGAATTCATCCGGAGACTCGACCATCAGGAAGTGCCCCACGCCCGGCATTATTCTTAAATTATATGACTTAAGGTGCTTGCTGTTTATCTCCGGATAATTCGTCCAGAGGTCTGAGCACAGGCACCACAACGGCACATGCACATCTGCTAAAAGCGGGATAACCGGAGTATCAAAATAATGTTCCATGGTATTAATTGCAATTTCCGGGTTAGACCGGGAAACATTCTTAACTACCAACTCAACCAGTTTGGGGTCTGCGTTCTTATTGAACATATCCCTCATAAAAGGCCCGGAGTTTTTAACAAAGTCCTCTTTGAGCGGGTCTATATATTTTACCCTGTCTTCCGGGGTAGCCACGTACTCAAAGTTCTCCAGGGTGTCAACGGCAATAAGCCCGATTACCTTATCCTTAAGCAGCCGGTTTGCCTCCAATATTATTGTGCCTGACATGGAGTGGCCGATGAGGATAACCTTCTTGGCCCCTACCGCATTTACTACCGCGGCGACATCCTCGCCATAGGCCTCCTGGGTATATTCCTTTCTCTGGCGGCCGGATGCGCCGTGGCCAGCCAGATCCAATACCACTACCTTATATTTCTTATCAAAATAGGGCACTTGCTTATACCAAACAGCGCGGCTGCCGCACCATCCATGCACGAAGACCAGTGTAGGCTCGCCTTTGCCGAATACGGAATAAACGATCTTCGTTCCATCCTTTGAAATAGCGGTTTTATTGCTTAAATGCAGGATAATTAAGAATGCAACCGCTGTACAAACAAGCAAAAGCCCTAAGTTGCGAAATGTTTTTTTCATATGAAAAATAAGCCGTCCTTTCTGTTCCTTTTTTTAGAATTGGGATTATTCTTTAAACCTTACAGCCGCACTTCTTGCATTTCAAAATGCTTAACTGCTCTTTATAAGAATTAACAAATTGGTTTTGTCGCGCCCTGTCTAAAGCAAAACATTTTGCAAGCTCACTTCTGTGCCGGTAAGCCCTTTTCTCTAATTCCCTGACTAAAAGAGCATGTCTTAAATATAGAGCTTTTAGCTTACCCTTCCATCTTAAAGTTTCCGGATGGCGGGAATAACCTTTCTTGTTTTTGGTCAGTATCGACCAGATAGCGTGCAATTCCCGGTGTTCGCCTAAAAGATGATTCCGGCACAATCTAGATGGCTCGATATCCCAGATCCGCATACAAATATTATATGTCCACAACTATTTATTTAGGCAATAACCTTATCAAATTCATCTATGCTGATTGCGGGAAAACTGGTAAATGAGATGTTTGTCAGTTTGTTTAACGCGATTGAAGCTTTCATTACCTCCGCAACTCCGGGAAAATCAGCGATAAGCACGATGTCATATTTGCCTAAGAGCGCGTACATGGAGCTTACCTTACCGCCGGCCTTGGCGATAACTTCAAGGGCTTTTGCGGTGCGGTCTTTTGAGATATCTCCCAATGCCTCCTTGCTATACTTGCCGTACATGAAGAACTTTGCCATAGCATGCCTCCTTTTAAAAGTTATTTACTTTTTGTTTTTATAAAATACTCCACTGATCGGTTATAGGCCCGTTCAGCTTTCTCATTAAAATAACATGCTGGTAATTCATCATTTGGGCGATGATAGACAAGACATTCGCAACAAACCCCATGCCTGGGGCATCCAGGGTAAGTGCAATTACAAGCTAAATCATTCTTCTTTTTATTCAGGCAGTCCATTTTTGCTTATCTTATTTACAACAGCTACTCGTACCTTTGCCGATCTTCTTGATTATAGCGCTGATAATAAAGCAAGCGAGCGCTAAAAATATAACCAGGTTGTCAGTTAACGGAAGAACGTCAAAGGCTGCGGCCAAAAGTAGTAAGATGCCGGCGCCGGTGAGAATTGTGGTACAGATGCAGGTGTTTTTGGGTTCCATATGAGTCTCCTTTTTATTGATTAATTGTACTTCCCAATATGTCCGGTTCTTACTATCTCTACATCTCTCTCTAATCTCAAATATCCCCGAGAATGCTTCCCCTCTCAAATTCCTGTATTCAATTTTAACAGTTCCACCGTTCTTTATAACCCAAATATCTCTTTCTCCCTTCTGCCTCGGTTTTAATATTTCTTCTTGACCAGGATAAAGAGAATAAGGGATTTCAAAATTTGGAAACCCTACTTTTTCCACAAGTTCTTTAGGATAAACACCATTACGACAAACAATATTATTTTCAATAATTTTAATATACAATGCAAGCCCAACACCCTCATTCTTAAGTTTAAAACAATACCCCGCTGCTTCATTTTCCTCAATTTTTAAAACCACAAAAGGGGTAAACGATAAATCTGTTTGCCTTTCTGAGCTAATTCTTGCCTTACGTGTTTCATACGTATACAATACTAATGCTAAAAGGGTCGAAAACAGAATCATTTCATTGGCTGACTCTATTTTGATAAATTTTCGATTAAAGATAGCTACAATAATAATGAGAACTAGCGTGACAATTGGAGCAAAGTTGTTCCAGAAGAATCTTTTAAGGTTTTCCATACAGTTCCTCTTTCTTTCAGAAGGTAGCTAGCTATTTTTTTGTTTTATTTGCAGTAATCGCCATCCCCTTGTTTATGATCTTGCCATTCTTCTTAGAGAACTAACCTATAGATAGTATAATAAAAAATAAATAGAGACGGTTCCATTTTTCAGAAACCGTCCCTTAAATTGTAAAACTTGTGTGAAGACATTTTATCATTATGACCTTTATTTTACCCCTCTCAATTAGCTTGTCAACCCAAATTACTGCTTAAGCGACTGAGTTAGCTGTGATTCCGAAGGAAACTAGCGGGTGACTGGCGAGACGAAGCTTTTGCCGTGCGCAGCAATAAGCGAGCACGGCGAGGTGGATCGACAGGCAGGACCCACGAAAAACAAAAAAGGCGCTGATTTCTCAAGCGCCTTTCCTCGTAGCACAAATGCTCTCTTCTCCAACTAAGTAATAAAAGTATACCTTTTGTAATTGCTTTTGTCAAGAATAATTAGGGGCGTGATTAGCTTCTCCGGCCTAACCACGCCCCTCTCAATACCCCCTTGGTGAGACTCGAACCCACATCGCCTTCTTAGTTGGAGAAGTGCATTATCCATTTATGCTACAAGGGGGTACGATTGAAGGTTGACCTTCTGAAATAATAGACGTAATTGGGTAAAAAACCTAACGGATCTTTTTAATAAACCTGTTCAATTACCCCTCGTTAAACCTGCATTAGAATCTATATTAAGGTAGGGCTTTTTTCCCTTTGCTTAAACGTGTATAAAAGATTTTTGGGTATCGCAAAGGATGAAATAAAAAAGCCAGCTACGTTAATAGCTGGCTTTTTTATTTCAATTTAAAGGAGCACTGACCTACTCTCGCATAGCCTTACGACTAAACTACCATCGGCCCTGAGGGGCTTAACGGCCGTATTCGGAATGGGAACGGGTGTTTCCCCCTCGGTAAAAGCACTCCAAGTTTTTTAAACAAAGTGCATCAACAACTACATACAGATTTTATTACATATGAGCAAAAACTACTTATCCAAATAATCCAAGCAAGAAAAAAATTAAGGACAAGCCGATTGGCCGATTAGTACGCATTAGCTTAAATCCTTACGGATCTTACACTTTACGCCTATCAAGGTCGTAGTCTACGACCAGCCTTCAGTGCCTTGCGGCACAGGGATATTAATTCTTGGGGTGGGCTTGGCACTTAGATGCTTTCAGCGCTTATCCCTTCCGGACATAGCTACCCGGCCTTTGCCCT
>DJVP01000012.1 GCA_002441245.1 Candidatus Omnitrophica bacterium UBA6253
ATCCGTTCCCGTTCGACTTGCATGTGTTATGCACGCCGCCAGCGTTCTCTCTGAGCCAGGATCAAACTCTCCGAAGAAATCTTAGGAAGATTATGAATAATGGCTCTAGTGATTTATTTAATTTCAAACCTCATGAAATTGACCTGTATAAACATTTAACTGCTTATACCGGCCTCGCTTGGCAATTCAATTATCAAAAGAGCAAACAAAAACGCCCCAACAAAAAGTCGGGACGTTGAAATTTATTCTTACGCCCTATTTGTCGAATAATGATTAATTATTAAAAATTGTCAACCGCTTTATAATTGTTTTCACAATAATATGCCCTTTTGGAAGGGAATGCTTATTTTATTACAAATCCCTGCTTTGTCAAGAACTTTTTTAGAATATTTTGGCTTTATAAATTATCCACTATCTTCAGGAATGCATCAACGATTTTAGGATCAAATTGCGAGCCGCTATTTAATTTAATCTCCAGGATCGCCTCTTCCTTCATCAGCGGGATCTTCCTGTAAGAACGCGCTGAACGCATGGCCTCGTAAGAATCCGCCACATGGATTATGCGCGCCCCCAAAAGTATATCATCACCTTTCCTGCCCTCAGGATATCCAGAACCATCATAATGTTCATGGTGCTGCCTGACCAAGTCTACTACGCCCCCTAAAAAAGTAAGCGGCTCTAATATCTGCGCGCCGATAGTGGGATGCTTTTTAATCTGCTCCCACTCCGAAGCTGTAAGCGCAGAAGGCTTAAGCAAAACGCTGTCTCCGATACCTATTTTTCCCAAATCATGCAATTCGGCAGCCTGGCGCACCAGTTCAACATCTTTAGCCGGAAGCTTAAGCTGATTACAAATAGCTACGGCGTAACGGGCCACATTTTCCGAATGGCTATGCGTATAATGGTCCCTGGCATCAATTGCCTGCGCTAGGACCCTGATTGTACGCATATATGTGGAGCGCAAATCTTCATAAAGCCTGCTTAAATTACCCGTAGAATCTTCAATCCTTTTTGCCAAAAGTGTATTCTGTTTTTCTAAAGCCTGGTTATTTTCTTTCAACCCCTGGACCGTCTTGCGGCCGGCTGCCAATAATAGATGCAGCTTAATACCTTTTTCCACGACAAACTTCAATTTATCCGTTTTAACCGGCCAGCCTAAAGTTTCAAAAACCCCGACTTCCGCATACTGATTACTTTGCCCCTCCACTTCTACTTCAAGCAAAACAACTATTACGCAATCAGGGTCAACTTTTTTAAAATCACCTATCGCAGAAAGAATGTCCAAATCCGGTATGGCATACCTTATGATAACCAGGTCACATATATTATGCTCCAGGCTCATTACGCCAGCCTGGGCAGTAGATTCTGTAATTAGAGTATACTCTCCTAAACCCGACAACTGCTCCTTAATCCTGTTAACATAGGACCTGTCATCGCAAACAAAAAGTATTTTACCGCGGGCAAGCATGATTACTCCTCTGTAGTGATCCTCATCGCCTCATCCAAACTGATCAAGCCTTCCTTAGCCTTAAGATAAGAATCATCGCGCAGCGATCTTAACCCCAAATGTTTAACCGCATACCTGCTGATTTCAATCACCGGCTTCCTACTGATAATTATATCCCTTATGGCATCATCAATCAAGAGCGTTTCTAATATTGCGACCCTCCCGGAAAAACCTGTATGGCTGCAATACCGGCAACCTTCTGCGGTATAAAAATTGGCCTTGCCGCTAAAACCTATTTTTTCCAATAGGTCTTTTGATATATCTGCCGGCTTGCGGCATTTAAAACAAATCTTACGCGCCAGGCGCTGGGTGCAGAGCATTGCCAAACTGGAAGCCAATAAAAACGGTTCCACCCCCATTTCGATTAGACGGTTAATACTTGAAACTGTATCATCGGCCTGTAGCGTAGAAAACACCAATTTCCCGGATAAAGTAGTTTTTACAGCAGCATCCGCTATTTTTGAATCATTGATCTGGCTGATCATAAGCACATCCGGATTCTGGCGTAAAACAGAATATAACCCGCAGGCAAAATCCAGGCCCGTATCCGGCCTAACCTGCACCTGGGTAATCCCGTCTATCTGGCATTCTACCGGGTCCTCAATTGTAATAATATTCCTGGCGGGAGTATTTAACTTATTTAATACCGAATAAAGCGTGGTAGTTTTTCCTGAACCGGCAGGCCCGCTAACCAGCACCATGCCAAAAGGCCTTGCCTTAACTGCCTTCAAAATAGCGGCGGATGATGCGGGAAAATCCGGATGATCCAGGCCTATATCAAGATTACCATTACCCAAAACATGCAAAACAAATCTTTGACCAAAAGTCGTAGGAAGGCTGGAAACTCTAAATTCCGCCTCCCGGCTGCCTGATCTTACTTTAAATTTACCATCTTGAGGAATGTGGTTTTCGGCAATATTCAAATTAGAAATTATTTTAAGCTTGGCAAGAATTGAATTCTGTTTTATCTTAGGGATCCTTAAAACATCCTGCATTAATCCGTCCACCCTGTATCTAATACGCAAACAATCAAATTCCGGTTCAATATGTATATCTGAAGCGCCTCTGTCCAAAGCATGAGCCAATACAATATCCACCAACTGTGCAATAGGTACCTGGCCAGTTAATGCATGCCCATCAGGCATATTCAGCGGCACCCTGGATTTTTTATGGTAATGGCTCTCAATAGCTCGCGCAATCTCATCTTCAGCACTTAAAACAATATTGCACCCGGCGAAATTATTTAAATCATTTAAAGCAAAAACATTCAAAGGATCGGAAGTAGAGATAATGAGCGTATTGCCGGTTTTTAACAAAGGTATGGCGTTATAGCTCCTGGCCATATGCTCGGGTAATAAATTTATCACCTTTGAGTCAAATTTAAAATTTTCCAAACTCAAGGCAGGTATATAAAGCCTGCCTGAAAACAAGGCCGATAAAGCACTTTCAGTAATAAGTTTTTCATCAACCAATACCTTTCTTAAAGGCAGGATTTTTTCCTTCTGGATATTTAAAGCGCCCTCCAACTGGGCCCTGGTTAGATGGCCGTTTTTAATAAGTATCCCGGTTATATTATCTTTCAGCGAGTACATTTTATTCATCCGATCCAGATACGCGTAGGACCTCTTCAATTGTAGTCTGGCCATTTAAAACAGCATCCAATCCGGCCTGGCGTAAAGTTTGCATCCCTTCAAGGCAAGCCTGCTGCTTGATAAGCTGTTCATCCGCGCCGTTTAAAATCAACCCATGGATCTTATGGCTGGATTTCAAAATCTCAGCGATTACAATTTCCCCTGAATAACCGGTATTAAAACAATGCCGGCATCCTTTTGCCCTATAAAGTTTCAGCTTACCGGTCTTATGCGCATCCAATTTTAAGTTTTCCGCCGCCTCTTTATTAATAAAATAAGCTTCTTTGCAATACTGGCAGACCTTCCTCAACAACCTCTGCGCCATAACAAAAACCAGGGAAGAATTAATTAAATAAGGCTCCACCCCCATATTCACAAGTTGCGATACCGCACCAGTAGCCGTGACAGTGTTTAATGTCGATAAAACCAGGTGCCCTGTGAGTGCGCTTTTAATCGCTATGTCTACGGTTTCGTAATCACGGATTTCTCCGATCATGATAACATTGGGATCCTGGAGCAATATAGAACGCATACCTGCGGCAAAACTAAGCCCGATCTCCGGATTGACCATAACCTGGTTTACTCCTTCAAGCTGGAATTCAACCGGATCCTCAATGGTAACAATATTTTTATCCAGACTATTCAAAGATTTTAATAACGCATAGAGCGTAGTGGTCTTGCCGCTTCCGGCCGGGCCGCAAACTAAAATCAACCCGTGGCTAAGCCGGATAGACCTGGTTAACATATCCAGGGCCCTACTGCTAAACCCCAGCTCTTTAATATCCAGATTCAGCTGCGTTTTATTCAGTATGCGCAAGGCCGCTTTTTCTCCGAACTCCGTAGGAAGGGTGGAGATATTAAAACCAATCTGCCGGCCAAGTATGTTCGCCCTGAAACGGCCGCACTGGGGAATACTATGTTCGGTAATGTCCAGATCCGAAATAACTTTGAGGCGCGAAATTATCGGGACAAGCATATCCTTAGAAAATATATCCTGCTCCCGAAGAAAACCGCCGATACGGAAACGTATGCGCAATTCTTTAACCAACGGCTCAATCAACACCTCGGAAGCATTATTTTTTATCGCCTCCTCCAGGACCATATTAGTAGCCTTGATCACCGCGGTTTCGCGGCTGATACGTTCAAGCCCCTGAGGGCTAAAGAAGGCATCTTTTTCCGGCTTGACTATCTCAATAGGGGATATTAACTCTTTGGCCCAATTGTCAATATTTACCTTGCCGGCAGAGGAAGAATATAATTCAATGGTTTTTTTGATATCCTGGGGTGATAAAATTACTGGATTTATTTTTAGTCCCCGGAATTCGTTCAGGCCTTGAATGAAAAATATATTCAACGGGTCTGACATTGCCAGGAGAACTGAATCATCTGCCCTGGACAAAGGAATGACCTGGTAACGGCGGGCAACCTCAACGGAAATTATTCTTACGGCATCACGATCAATTTCAAAGCATTTTGAATCAAATAAAGGCAATCCCAGGCCTTTATTCAAGGCATCTGAGATCTGTTTTTGCTTAACAAGCTTAAGCTTTACGATAATATCGCTGAGATTACCGCCCCTATCCGCCTGGACCTTGAGCGCACGAGCAAGCTGATTTCTAGTAATTAGTTTATTATTTATAAATATTTCGGTAAGGCGGTCCTTCAATAATAGCATAAGGATAGTCAGTAAATAGTAGGTAGCATGCAAGAAAACCTAAATACTAAATGCTGACTGCTACCTACGCTATTCTTTATTCTTATAGTATTTTTCAATCGCTCTCTTAATGTCGGAGGAAGTAGAAACAAAGGCCTGCACACTGCATCCGCTGAGCAGTTCCACATCATCGATAGCCTGCATATTCAAAGGATTGGACATGGCCAAGGTAAGGTTGTTGCCTATCTTATCAATCGGAACAAGCAGATACTGCCGAGCCAGCATACAGGGGACAATACCGGTTATCTCAGGGCTTATATCATAGTTGCCTAAAGACAGATAGGGGAAGCCATATTGCGCAGTCAGCGACTGGGCAATATCATCTTCTTTAACATAGCCCAACTCAACCAGGATCTCTCCGATCAACCCGCCCTTATCCCGCTGTAAACTCAAGGCCTGGTCCAGGTGGTCCTGGCTGATAATCCCCTGATCGAGCAATAATTCTCCCAATTGTTTATTATTGATCTTCCTGACTGCCATAGATATTATTTACCGGATAACTTCATGTTGCCGGTTAAGTAAATTATTCTCGATAGCGATAGCGATCTGTTTAGAAAAAATATTCAAAAGCTCGATATCATTCTTTCCATACAAAAAACTCTCACGCATATTACCTATGCCCAGCACCGCCTTAACTGACCCCCGTAAAAATACCGGCATAGCCAGGCAATTTTTCAACTGAAATTTCTCAAGAAAATCAACCGTAAGGTTATCGCTGAGTGAATTTTGCTTATCCAGAATCAAGAGCTTGTTTAAATTCAACGCCCTGCTATAAATGCCCTCATCGGCTGATACCTTTACCGACATTAAATAATCCGCCCCCGCCCCGTCGGCAATCTTCATCTGCAAAGAATCACCGCCTGCTTCTTTAAAAATCAAGAATGCCGTCTCAGAGCCAGCCAATAGCCTGACTTTCTCCACTATTATCTTCAAAAGATCAATAAATTCCGGCCCCTGGACAATCAAAGAACTGACCTGTATTAAATTAGAAAGTTCGAGCGACCTTTTTTTATTCTCCATGCTAAGTTCGCTTATCCTCTCCTTATGCTGCTTAAGCTCATCCATGCCGGAACCTATGCGCTCGGTGAGATGGTTGACAGTGGCGGTCAAACGGTCGAAAATATTCTTGATTATTAAGAATCCGGCCAAGGCGGTAAAAATGCTGATTGTAACGAGGGCTATAACATTAATCTTATAGCCGGATTCAGGTAAAATATAATTTAAAATCAGGTACAGGCAAACTAAAAAAGGAAAAATAAACATCAGCTGAAAAGCAATCAGCAGCTTGCGCCCTGTGCTAAATGAGCCCAAAGAAAAAATACTTTTCTTGTCTTTCACTAACCAGCCTCCGCATTACTTATTGAATTTAATTATACCCCCTAACCAATTACATGACAATAGATTTGTTAAATTCTTCAAGCAAATCTTCTTTATCAATGCCTATATCAATAAAATCCCAGGGCAGTATCTCCGAAGCTGGTTTTTCATTAAGGTACTCCTGCGGGTCAACCCCCTGCTCAAGAAATGCCTCTTGCCATTTGGTAAATGAAAAAAAGCTGGACCAGGCATCAAACCTGGCGCCTTTTCTGTAAGCGGCCAAAATAACCGCGCCTAATTTCCTGTCTCCGCGGGAAAGCACCCCCTCCAGAAACCCCATTTCAAAGTTATGGAAACTAAATTTAAGCCTTTTGTTTTTACAATGGGCCCTCAAATAATTCCTTTTTTCTTTGATTGCGTCAATCGACTCCATTTTTAACCATTGTAAAGGCGTATGCGGCTTGGGGATTAACGGGTTTATACTGATATTGATTTGAGCTCCTCCTCCTTTTATCTTTCTCTTAGACTCCGATGCTGCTTGCGCAAAATTGATTATACCGTCCAGATCCTCTTCTTTTTCCCCGGGCAAACCAATAAGAAAATATAATTTTAGATGCTGATACCCCGCCTCGAAGGCCTCTTCTATGGCCTTAAAGAAATCATCCTCCGAGAAATCTTTAGCCAAGGCCTGGCGCAACCTTTGCGTTCCTGCCTCAGGCGCAAAGGTCAGGCCGGTCTTTTTTATTTTAGCGATCAAGGTAGATACATTCCCCAATAATGCCTTGGCCTTTAGCGAAGGCAGCGACAAATTGACCGCCATATCTTTAAAACTTGCGATCAAGCCAGAAACCAGGCTTTCCAAGCCAGGATAATCGCTCACTGACAAACCCGCCAAAGATAATTCTTCGTAACCGCTGGAAAGATAAGCCTGATTGGCCAATAAAAATACATTTTCCCTGCTTCTTATCCTTAGGGGATAATACTGGCTCCTCGCCTGGCAAAAACGGCAGCGATTAGGGCAACCGCGCATAATCTCCAAAGTAATCCGGTCATGCACTGTCTGAACATAAGGAACCATCCAGTTGCAAGGGAAAAAAGCAGAGTTGAAATCATTCACTACGCGTTTCCTGATCTTTAAAGGCAGGTTTTTCCGGCAGGATTGATTTCCTGGTTCAACAGATTTTGGCGCAAAAGCGACGAGTTGGCCGGAGGAATCATATTCCGGAATATAAAGAGAAGGCGCATAAACCCCCTCGATCTGGGACAACTCAGATAAAAAGGCATCTTTTGATAATTTGCCGTTTCTATAATCATCCTTATATTTACGGTATAAATTTAAAACCTCTACAATTGCCTCTTCAGCCTCGCCTATAATAAATAAATCAAAAAACTCGGCCATAGGCTCCGGGTTAAGCGCACAAGGCCCTCCCGCGATAACTAAAGGGTAGCGGCAATCCCGCAATGAAGATTGCAACGGCAGGCCGGATAATTCCAGCATGCCTAAAACATTGGTATAGTTTAATTCCGACCCCAGGGAGAACCCCAGCATATCAAAACGGATCAACTCCTGACTTGATTCCCAGGAAGAAAGGCGGCGATTACTGTTTTTCAGGGCTGCCTCCATATCTGCCTCCAAAGCAAAAAACCTCTCGCATGCTACATCAGGGATATTATTCAAAACGCCATAAATAATGCGCAACCCAAGGTTACTCATCCCTATTTCATATAAATCCGGAAAACCCAAAGCAAAACTTACCTTGCATGAACCAAAATCCTTTTTACAGGCATTCCACTCATTACCCAGATATTGCGCCGGCCGATGCACGCCTAAAAACAAGTCTTCGATCATATCTTAGAATACGCTCCTGGTACGGTCGATATTTACTAAAATACCTAAAGCGATAAAGGTAACCAGCATACTTGAACCGCCATAGCTCATCAGAGGCAAGGGCAGCCCAACCACCGGGGCCAGCCCCATATTCATGGCGATATTTATAAACACCTGCAATGCCAATAAAAGAGATATCCCGTAAGCAAGCAGCCTTCCAAAAGAATCCTGCGTTCTCTGGGCGATAATAAAACCCTGGCGAATAATAAAATAGTACATCAATAAAAGCAGGCTGCTGCCCAGAAACCCCCACTGCTCGGAAAAAGTAGCAAAAATAAAATCAGTATGGGATTCCGGAAGAAAATACAACTGGCTCTGCGTGCCGGATAGCCACCCTCTGCCGAATAAGCCCCCGGAACCTATGGCTATGCGGGATTGGATTACCGTATAACCTGCGCCTAAAGGGTCAATGTTTGGATTCAGGAAAACAAGCAGCCTTTGTTTCTGGTAATCGTGCAAAAAATGCCAGAAGAAAGGCAGGGGAAGGATAAGGATAAACAATAATGTAAAAATATATTTTAAACGCACGTTAGTCAGGTATAGCAGGGAAACAAAAACCAGGAGCAGCATCAAACCGCTTCCCAAATCAGGCTGCTCAATGATCAAAAACATAGGGACAGCCACGAAAATAAACGGAAGGATTATGCCTCTAAAAATACCGAATTTCCCGGATAAAAGAGATATATCATCGGCTGATTTCCTGCTGAAATAACGCGCCAGGAATATTATCACCGCAAGTTTGGCAAACTCCGAAGGCTGAAAATTAAACCAGGCAAACTTAAGCCATCGCTGGGCGCCAAGCCTGATAATCCCCAGGGTAAAAACAAGAAAAAGGGAAAATAGCGCCACCCCGTAAATAAAATAGTTGGCATCCCAAAGTTTACGATAATTAAGTTGAGACATAACGAAGAAACAGGCCAGACCGATTACCGCCCATAACATCTGGCGCTTATAAATATCCTGCCAGGCCCCTTCCTTTTGATAAGTACTGCTGTAGATAGATAAAACTCCCAAGCTGGTAATAACCAAAGCAAGAATCAAAATCCTAAGAAATGAATTTCTCATATAAGCCCCTGTTTATTCATCGCCTCTATTATCTGCCTGGCAATAACACTGGCAGCATGCCCCGGTCCGCCGTTTTCCAGGAAAACACAAATCACGTATTTTGGATTCTCATACGGGAAAAATCCGATGAACCAGGCATGGGTTGCACCTCGGGATACCTGGGCTGTACCGGTTTTACCGGCAACTGAAACGCCAAGCCCGGATAAAACATTACCCGTTCCCCTGGCATCAGAAACTACTGCCCGCAGGCCACGGCGGATAATTTCAAAAGTGCTTTTCTTAAAAGCCACCCTGGATAATTTTCTCTTTTTTGCCGAAAGATCCAAATTCCCCACTGCCTTAATAATATAGGGGCTGGGCAAATACCCCCCATTAGCAAACACAGCCATCATATTTGCCGCCTGTAAAGGGGTAACCAGGCAATCGCCCTGACCAATACTTAAATTAGCAGTATCTCCGTCAAACCATTTCTGGAATTTATTGATTTTTCTCCATAAGGGAGAGGGTATAAAACCACCCGTCTCGTAAGGAAGTTCAAACCCCAGAGCTTTACCCAAACCTAGCTTCAAGGCATAGTCATGGATATTCTGGGCCCCCACAAGCAGGCCTGTTTTATAAAAGAATACGTCGCAGGAATGCGCGATAGCCGAAACAATATCCTGAACACCATGCACATCCCAACAGGAGAATTTTCTGGCTCCTATCATGGTTGACCCGCGGCAGAGAAAACTCGTATAAAGATTTATTTTCTTTAATTCCAGCCCTGCGCTTGCCAGGACTACCTTAAAAACAGAAGCAGGCGGATAGCTTGATGAAATTGCCCGGTTGATTAACGGTGAATCGGGGTTATTAAATAATCCGGCGATGAGCCTGGTGCGCTTATTTACAAAAACCGCAGGATTAAAATTAGGATAATTGGCCAAAGCTAGGACCTGTCCGCTTTGCGGATCCATTAAAATCACGCTGCCTTTTCTTCCGGAAAGACTTTCTTCCGCTATTTTCTGCATCTTCAGGTCTAGGGTCAGCTGTACATCTTTGCCATTGCGCGGAGGCTCAAAACCTAGGACACGCATAAATTTACCCCTGTGATTTACTTCAACAGATAATCCCCCCTCCTCCTGCCGTAAATAATAATCATATTTCTCTTCTACCCCTCCAAAGCCCACTATATCCTTAGTCTTATACCCATAATCTTCCAGTTTGGTCAGCCGCCAACGGTCTATCTCGTTTACATAACCGATAACATGGGCAGCCAATGGCCCATAAGGATAATGCCGCAATGGCATAGGTTGAATGATAATGCTAGGCTCCTCCAGCTTATATTCTCCCAGCAGGATAGCCTTGTTAAGGTCGATATTACTGGCGACAGTAACCGGTATGCTCGAAGAAAAATAATTGCTTTTAAAAGCAGCTTTTAACTCTTTAACACCGGTCCCCAATATGCGGCTGACCCCGCTAAGGATACGGTCAATCTGGCTTAACTCTTGAGGCAAAATCAAAACATCATAAGAAATCCTGTTATCTACAATAATTTCTCCGTTACGATCCAGAATATTACCCCTGGCTCCTGATTGGGCTATCAGGCGGATGCAATTGCTATCGCTGAGCCTGCGGAATTTTGCCCATTGCAATAAATCAAGATTCAACAATCCGGCAAGCAGGATGCCAAACATTAAAATAATCAGAAATCTTAAAATACTTTTTCTTTCCATAAAAATATTACGCTGATATTCTTTTAGTAAGTTTAAAAATCAAAGGAGATACTGCCCCCGTATAAACCGAAGGGATAATCAGGTTACGTAAAAAGATGCCTGCCGGAATGTAATTTCCGGAATGCAAACTTTGTATGCCGAGTACGGTATTATTCAATACCGCTATCAATAAGATTATGGCCAGACGGACATAGTTATTCTCGGTAGAGATTTGAGAAGATAAGCGGAAGGTTAAATAACTCCATACGCCAAAAAGAACCGTATTGATTGCCAGCCCGGAAGGCATAAATGTATCTTTTAGTAACCCGGCAAGGATTGCCGACACAAAAGCAATCTTAAAATTAAAATAAAAAACCAAAGAAATAGCAAAGATCAAAATAAGGTCGGGTTTAGTATTAAAAAAAACTAAAAATACCGGCCAAGTCAATTGCAAGGTAACTAAAAAAATCAAAACAATTAATATAAGCCACTTTTTCATGGGATGATAACCAATACCTCTTCAACACTGGAAAGATCCGCTGCAGGCTTAACTACGGCATAGCGGCTAAGCCCGGAAAACTCTTTTCCAATATTTATAACCTTACCCACAAGCAGCCCCTTAGGGTAAACCTGGCTTAGTTCCGAGGTAATTATTGTATCCCCCACCGCAATCTGCGCATTATCCGGAAGATAACGCATAATTAAATTAGAGCCCAGAGAACCGTTGACTAAGCCTTCTTGGCGGGTGCGCTGGACAATACTTGAAATCCCCTGGCTGGGGTCATTGACTAATAATATCTTACTGCTATTCTCAGCGCTCTCTATTACCCTGCCAACCAACCCTTGAGTATTAATCACTGCCATGCCGCGCCTGATCCCATTATGCCTGCCTTTATCGATAATTATACTGGAAGACCAGCTATCCGGCGAACGGGCAATCACCCTTGCAGAAACTAACCGGAAGGAAGATCTCTGTTTAAAACTAAGCAGGTTCTTAAGGCGTCCATTCTCCTGTTCAATCTCCCGTAAATCAAATAGCCTGCGGCGCAAATTTTCTGCTTCATTATTCAACCTGGAGAGCTCAATCATATTACGATGGTAGAAAATAATCCCTGCGCATTCGCGTTTAAACAAATCGATCAAGGTAAGTTGGGGCTTAAGGGTCTTTTGAACCGAATCTTTGAAAAGAGGGGAAAAAGCAGAAATCAACAATACTATGCAGGCAGCAAGAATAAGATTGACTAAGGTTTTACGGGATAACTTAAACACATTCAGTTAGCAAGAATGGCTGGCTCTGCACCAGGGGCAATTGGAATTGCGCCGGTGTCCGCCAGGCAGATTACACCTGACGCTTAAAGGTGTTGCGCCGGTGTCCGCATGGTGGCGGAAGTTAATTGCGCGATTCGGTCTTAACCGAAACAGTTACTTTTTTAAGATATGCGATTTCACTAAGCACCCGGCCGGTACCATTAGCAACCGCAGTAACCGGGTCATCAGTTATATGTACGGGAAGGCCAGTCTCTTCAGAAATAAGTTTATCTAATCCTCTTAATAATGAACCGCCGCCGGCCATGACAATCCCATGTTCAATAAGGTCAGCAGCTAACTCCGGAGGAGTCCTTTCCAGGGATATCTTTGTAACCTCCAATATTGCCCGCAAAGGCTCCTGCAAAGATTCACGGATCTCTTCGCTGGTAATGGTTACGATTTTGGGCAAGCCCGCTACCAAATCCCTGCCCTTGACTTCCATGCTCATCTCTTCTTCCAGCGGATAGGCTGAACCAATCTTCATCTTTATATCTTCAGCGGTGCGTTCACCAACAAGAAGATTATATGTTTTCTTGAGGTATTCGATGACCGCCTCATTCATTTCATCGCCGCCAATGCGGATAGACTTTGAAAAAACCGTACCGGCAAGAGAAATTACCGCAATCTCCGTAGTCCCGCCGCCTATGTCAATAATCATATTGCCAACCGGCTCCTGGATCGGCAAGCCTACACCTATAGCTGCGGCAATCGGCTCTTCAATCAAAAATACTTCCCTGGCTCCGGCACGCTCCGCGGAATCTTTAACTGCCCGTTTTTCTACTTCAGTTATACCTGAGGGAATTGCGATAACGATTCTCGGCCTGACTAAAACCCTGCGGTGATGCACCTTCTTAATAAAATACCGAAGCATGGCTTCGGTAATTTCAAAATCGGAAATAACCCCATCCTTCATCGGCCTGATGGCAATAATATTTCCGGGAGTCCGCCCAAGCATACGCTTAGCCTCTTCACCTACGGCTAAAACATGCGAAGTCCCACGTTCAATAGCTACAACTGAAGGCTCGCAAAGAACCACCCCTTCGCCTTTAACAAAAACCAGGGTAGTGGCTGTGCCAAGGTCAATCCCCATATCATTAGAGAAAAGCCCTAAAATAAAATTAACCGTTCTTTTTAACTGTTGCCCAAATTTTACCATACAATCTCCTGAATTTAAGACAGTGAAGTGATTTTAACAGAGTTTAAACTCCTTGTCAAATAATATGTTTATCTCAACAAAACCTTTAAGAGGGTTAGAAAACCAGGGAACGACTTACTAATACAACTAATATCATCCAACCTTGAATTGCCTTTAGCCGCTAAAGCTGCAATTACCATACTCATGGCTGTGCGATGGTCGCCAAAACTTTTAAGCTTAGCTCCACTAAGGGCCCCCCTGCCATTTATAACTATATTTTCCAAACCCCTGGATTTAATCGAGCAAATATCCACCCCCATAGCCTTTAAATTTGAGACCATGGAATTAATACGATCGGCCTCCTTAAACCTTAACTCCCCTGCCCCTTTAATTATAGTCCTGCCTACGGCAAAACAAGCAGCTACCATAAGAACGGGTAATTCATCAATTAAATAAGGTATCTCCGGACGCTTAACCACTGTAGCCTTAATTTTTCCACTGGATACTATAAGGTTACCCATAGGTTCGAAACTTTGAGTTTTCTTATTCTTTAAAGGCACAACCTTTATTTTTGCACCCATTCTCTTAAGTACATTAATTATTCCACAGCGGCTGGGGTTAAGGCTTACCTTTTCAATAATAATCTTGGCTCCTGGAATTATTATTGCTAAGACTGTTAAAAAAGCTGCCGAAGAAATATCGCCCGGGATATAAACCAAGCCGGGGCTGGTTAAATCCCTGCCCGGAGTTAAAGTTATGATATTTTTCTTTACCTTAACATCGGCACCAAAGGCCTTAAGCATTCTCTCTGTATGGTCACGAGTGCCGATGCATTCAATTACGCGCGTTTTGCCAGAGGCAAACAAACCTGCCAAAAGAATAGCGGATTTAACCTGTGCCGAAGCAACAGGCATACGGTAAATAATCCCCTTAAGGTTTCCTCCGCTGATAATAACAGGAGGATACTCTTCACCGCTCCTGTTTTTTGCGGTAATCTTTGCCCCCATCAGGCGTAAAGGTTTATTCACTCTGGCCATCGGCCTGTTAGAAAGATACCTGCCTGCAATAACCTTAGTTTTAAAACCAGCGCCGGCTAAAATACCCAAAATTAAACGAAAGGTTGTTCCGGAATTATTAACAAATACGGGCTTAGAAGGCTTCTTTAAACCCTGGGCACCCCAGACTGAAACCTGCTTATTGCCAAGCGCAATTTTTACTCCCAAAGCAGACAGGGCATTTAAAGTAGCCAGGGAGTCATCATGTACGGGAAAGTTGTTTATAACTGTTTTGCCGAAACTTAAGGCGCTGATTATCAACGCCCGGTGGGCTATGGATTTATCTCCAAGAAGGCTGATTTTACCGCTGGGGATAAATTTATCTTTTATTACAAAAGGCTTCATTTCTCCTTTTGCACTACTAAATCATTTTCTTTAATTATATCTTTTAACTCTGCCGCAAAACCTGCCGCGGACATGGAATCATGGATCTTTTCTACCTTTAAGTCACCGATAACCTTGCCATCCCGATATACGGAAAATTGGTCGCCAATATTTATGCCGTCTTTTTGACCCAGGCTGATCACCGCAAAATTATACTCTTTATTTACTACCGTGACCTTGCCTTCCAAAGGCTTGACCTGAGCGGCAGGCTCCTGCTTTTCCTCCTTTACCGGCTCAGGGGCATCCGCTTTCTTTTTGGCTGCGTTATTTTTTACTTTTGAAGAATCCTCGGCCTCGCTATTCACTACAACCTTACCCAGCTCTACGCCGGGAGCGCTGGATTCCAGGGTCTTAATCTTAGCTTCAAGCTCTTCTTTTTGCTGCACAATAACCTTTAACCGCTCTTTCAACTTCCTGCCGTCATCTTGAGCCTGGGTAAGCTTATCTTCTACATCTTGGCGCGAAATTCTTTGCTGTTCCATATCCGCCTTGATCTGTTCCAATTCTTTTGTCGCCTCCTGCCGCGCCGACTTTTCCTTATCAAGATCTTCGGTTATGCTGGCAATCCGGTCTTTGGTTTCCTGTAATTTAAGCGTCAGCTCTGAAACCTTTTTCTTGGAATCCTCAAGTTTACCTTCGGTAACTTTTTCGCGGGCAGTTAATTCATCAACCTGGGCCTGCAGCCTGCCGCATTTTACGCGTTCATTCTGGAACAAATAAGTTAATCCCCCAACAACTACCAAGGAAATAATAATTAAACCAATTAAAACAAATTTTAAAATAGCTCCTTTTCGATTCATCTTACCTCCTTTATGATTAAGGCGTGTTTGTTAATCTTTACTATAATACTAGTTACGGATAAATCAAGTAAAAAATTGAGCACCTTAATTTCTTATATAACGAAATCCTGCCGAGTTTACCAGGCAGGACGGGAATATTCTTTCAAAAATTATTTTTAATAAACTCCTGGAACTCCAAAGGGATCTTGCTTGAAAAACGCATAAACTTACCTGTGGATGGATGGATAAAACCGATATCCTGCGCGTGCAGGGCCATACGGGAAAAGGTACTGCCCTTGCCGTATTTAGTATCGCCTAAAATAGGATGGCCCAGGAAAGCCAGGTGCACCCTTAACTGGTGCGTCCTGCCGGTAAAAGGCCTTAATTCCAGGAGACTAAAATTATTCCCCCTTTTTAAGGTGCGGTAATGCGTCTTTGCATACCGGGTATTTTCCAGGAAACTAACCGCCATATCCTTTCTCTTTAGGGGGTGCCTGCCGATAGGCGCCTCAATAACATCTTCATCAAACTCAACAATACCTGTGACGATAGCGATATATTTACGTTCAATGCTATGCCCAGCGAACTGTTTAGCTAATTTTAAATGGCTGTCATTATTCTTAGCGACAACCAAAAGACCGCTGGTTCCCTTATCCAGGCGGTGAATTATCCCGGGCCGGTTTTTATTGACATCGGAAAGGAATGCAAAACGGCCGAGCAGGGCATTAACCAGGGTATGCTCCCGGTTACCCGGGGCCGGATGTACCACCAGGCCGGCCTGTTTATTGATAACCGCCAGGTCGTCATCTTCATAAACCACATCCAGGGATATCTGCTCGGGAAGTATTTCTGATTTTTCTTTTTCAGGAAGGATAAAACGCACCTCTTCTGATAAAAATACCCTATGGTGAGGCTTGTTAACGGGAGATGAGTTTAAGAAAACTTTTCCGGAAGCAATGAGCTTTTGAATGTTTGTGCGCGATAAGCCCAGGTTGTTGCTTACGGCATATTCTGCCAGCAATAAATCCAGGCGCATCTTTGCCTGCTCGGACGAAACAAGAAACGAGAATTCTTTCATTTTATTTCTTTTTAAAATAAAATAACCTGATGAGCATAGTAAGGGAGAAAAAGAACATTGCCAGGCTTAAAAGCTGAAAGAGAGTTAACCCCTGAAATATCCTTGGGCTGTCATTACGGAAAAACTCGATAAAAAAACGTTTTACCGAATAAAAGAAAAGATAGAAATACAAAATCTGCCCGGGCAAATGTTTTCTGTTTTGCATAAACCTCAGAGCCAAAAAGATCAGGAACATGCACAGGCTTGAATATAATTGAGTGGGTATAAGGACCTGTCCGGAAGACGGAAAATATATTCCAAACGCAGAAACCTTGCCATAGCAGCAGCCATTTAAAAAACATCCTATCCTGCCGATTGCCTGCCCTAAGGCAATAAAAGGAGCCAGTAAATCCAAGGTCAGAAGCAAATCCATTTTATTCTTAATAATAAACAGGCAGGCGAAGATAGAACCAAAGATTATCCCTCCGAAAATAGCCATACCGCCATGTTGCAGCATAATAATTTCAAGCGGATGTTTAAAATAAAAGGGGAAATTACTTACTACATAAAAAATCCGGGAGCCGATAATGCCGGAGATAAACACATAAAAACAAAGGTTAAAGATTTTATCAGCGTCAATATGTGTTTTTTCCGCCTGTCGGCTGGCCAAATAAGCTGAAACAAAAAATGCCAAAACCAGCATAAGGCCGTATGAATAAATCGTAAAAGGTCCGATGTGGCAAATTTCAGGTAACATTTTTATTAAATAACAACTCCCAGCTTAATAACAGCGCTCCTATGGTTAAGGCGGAATCCGCCAAATTAAAAACCGGCCAGAAACGCAAATCAAGAAAATCAATCACATACCCAAAACGCAGACGGTCGATGAGATTGCCTGCTGAGCCGGCTAAAATCAAGCTTAAGGATAGCTTAAAAATAAACGGGTTCTTTTTATTCTTTAATTGGAGGAAAATAAACAGGATAGCAAAGAAAGAAATCGAAACAAACAAAAACAGCTGATTTTTAAGCATCCCGAAAGCCGCTCCGTGATTATGCACAAGCGTTATATAGAGAAAATTTTTTATCAGGCTTACCGGAGTATTTAATTGCAGGAACCTTGTAGCGAAAGATTTACTGAGCTGGTCCAGGAAAATGACGCTGGAAACGATGGCAAGAATCATCTAATGCACCTAAAATTAGCCCCTTACCTTTTCTCTCTCTTCTCCTGGCATTTAATGCACAACCGAGCAGAAGGAACTGCCCTTAATCTAATTTTGGTAATAGGCCCCTTACAATCATCACAAAAACCGAAAGTTTCATCTTCTATTCTCTTTAGCGCATCATCCAATTCATAAAGAGTTTTTCTTTCATTAGAGGCCAGCCCCAGTGAAAACTCGCGGTCATAATTATCAGTAGCTACATCAGCCATATGATAGGTATATCCGGAAATATCTCCTGATGCCTCTTTTTGCGACTTTTTTAAGGTATCATCAGTTATATGTTGCAAATCTCCAAGCGCCGCTTCTTTTTTCTTAAGAATAATTTTCTTGAAATCTTTTAACTCTTTTTTAGTAAGTTTCTTTTTCAATTTAATTTCCCCCCTGGCTTTACCTAAAAGATAGCCAACCATTGTTTTCTTAACTAATCGCTTTAAGGCAATTATCGCAAATTAAAGGATGTGCCGGGTCGCTGCCTACCTTTGGTGAATAATTCCAGCAACGCGAACACTTAACGCCATCAGCTTTATCTACCTCTATTTTTATTTCTTCGCCAAGCTTGTTATCTATTGCCAGCTCTACCTGCGAAACTTTGAAAATCTCAGGCAGCTCAGCATTAAAGCTTTGTAAGAATGTATAACGTTCCTGGCTTTTTGTCAATAGTTTTATTCTTGCATCAAAGGAACTGCCGATCTGGCCTTTTCCACGCAACTCTTCCAATCCCTTAGCAGCCAAAGGAATCCACAATATTACTGCGCCCATACGCAGACGGATATCATCTTGCGGAACCACCGCTGCTTCTAGATTAGGCCATTCCAGCAGGTGCACGCTTGAGATTCCTCTTAAGTCCTTATCCTTAGGCATGATCTGCCAGATCTCTTCCGAGGTAAATGCAAGAACCGGCGCGATCATACGCACAAGCATATTTAATACTTCAAAAATAGCTGTCTGTACTGAACGTCTTTCCACGGTTTTAGCTCCATAAGTATATAGACGCCCTTTTACCATATCCAGGTAATACATCGAGAGTTGTTCATTGCAGAAATCATATATGGATTTATACGCCTTATGGAATTCAAAAGAATCATAAGCGCCCTTTGCCTGTGTTAATACGGATTTTGCCTCCTGTAGTATCCACTTGTCTATTACTCTCAAATTAGCATAGCTTATTTTATCGGTATCCGGGTCAAAATCATAAAGGTTGCTTAAAATAAATTTTGCAGTGTTGCGAATCTTGCGATACGCCTCTGAAAGCCGGGTCAGGATTTCTTTAGAGATGCGGATATCCTCATTGTAATCGCTTGAGGCCACCCACATCCTTAAAATATCCGCCCCATAATCTTTGATAATTGTAAACGGAGAGATAACATTACCCTGGGACTTGGACATTTTTCTGCCTTCACCATCAACCACAAAACCATGAGTAAGCACATTTTCAAAAGGCGGCCTGCCATCAATGGCCATCGACGGAATAATCGATGACTGGAACCACCCCCTGTGCTGGTCAGATCCTTCCAGGTATAATTGCGCCGGAACTCCCCCCAACTCTTTTCTTTTTTTCAATACTGCTTGAGCGCTTATCCCTGAATCAAACCAGACATCCAGGATATCCGCTCCTTTAGAAAATGACTTTCCTTTTTTACATTCCGGGCAAATTAAACCTTTAGGGACAAAATCATTTATACTGCGGCTGAACCAACTGTCAGAACCTTCCGCAGCGGAAAACTGCGCAAATTTATCAATTACTTCAGTATTAAAGAACTCTTCTTTGCAATCCTGGCAAACCAAGGCCGGGACCGGTACGCCCCAATATCTCTGCCGAGAAAGGCACCAATCCGGACGCGATTCTACCATCGCCGATATCCTCTCCCTGCCAGCCTCGGGAATCCAATGCACATCTTCCTTTATTGCCTTGAGCACGCTTATACGCAAATCATTATGGTCAATATTCAAAAACCATTGTTTAGTCGCCCTGAAAATTATCGGATGTTTACAACGCCAGCAATGCGGATAAGAATGGGTTATCTTCTGCTCTAAAAGTAAAGCTCCTATTGTATTCAGTTTTTCAACGATCGCCTTATTGGCATCATAAACATTTTGCCCGGCAAACTCCCCACAGGTTGAATCAAATTTACCTCTTGTATCAACCGGCATCACAATATCCAAACCATACTTTAATCCGGTTTGATAATCCTCCGCGCCATGGCCGGGAGCGGTATGCACCAAACCTGTCCCCTCTTCAGAAGAAACATAATCCGCCAAGACTACCTTTCCCGAACGCAAGCCAAAAGGATGGCCATAAACAATGCCCTCCAGATCTTTGCCTTTAAAATTCTTGATCAACTCATATTTATCAATGCCCATTCGCTCCAGCACGGCAAGCCGGCAATCGGCAATAATTAAATTCCCCCTACCTGTCTTAATATAGGAATAGCCAAATTCCGGATGCACCGCAACAGCAACATTGGCAAGCAGGGTCCATGGCGTAGTTGTCCAAATCACCAGGTGGCTATTTTGCAGCAAATTTTTATTTTCTTTGATTTGGAATTTTACAAATACCGATGGAGAAATATGATCTTCATATTCCACTTCTGCTTCAGCTAAAGCAGTTTCGCATTTAAAACACCAATTTACCGGTTTAAGCCCGCGGACAATAAACCCTTTTCCGCTGTTATATAACTTATTAAAAGACCTGATAATCGCTTCTTCATATTCATGGCTTAAGGTCAAATACGGATTATCCCAGTCACCGAATACACCCAGTCGCTTGAACTGTTCTTTTTGATTAGCCACATGTTTCATAGCATAATCATGGGCCTGTTTCCTAAACTCAAGCTGGGGAATCTGATGTTTGGCTATTTTTAACTCCTTGAATAACTGATGCTCAATAGGCAGGCCATGGCAATCCCATCCGGGCACATAAGGGCAGTTATATCCCTGCATAGTCTTATATTTTATAACTATATCTTTTAAGATTTTATTCAAGGCGTGCCCAAGATGAATATCCCCATTGGCATAAGGCGGACCGTCATGAAGTACGTACCTGGCCTTTGCCGGCTTCTTATGGATAAGGCCGTAAAGGTCCAGTTTGTTCCAATCCTCCAGCATCAGCGGTTCCCGTTTAGGCAGGTCTGCCTTCATCGGGAAATCCGTCCTGGGAAGATTCAGCGTATGTTTATATTCGGAATCAGCGGGTTTACTATCCGGTTTCATTTTACGTATTTACCAATAATTATTTTTAAATCTTTTTTTATTTTTGATGGGATAAATTTCTTGTCTGTCATAATCGCTGATTCCAATGCCTTGCCGCAGCTGCAGGCGCGCCCGGGCTTTAGACCCTTGACTACCTTACAAATAATCTTTTTGGCATTCTCCACATTTTTCTGCAAATTGCTGACCACCATATCCAAAGTCACGCTCTCATGCTCCGGATGCCAGCAATCATAATCCGTAATACAGGCAAGGGTGGAATAACAAATCTCGGCTTCCCGGCAAAGCCTGGCCTCGGCCATATTGGTCATACCAATTATATCCATGCCCCAGCTGCGGTAAAGATTGCTTTCGGCCAGGGTTGAAAACTGCGGGCCCTCCATATTAATGTAGGTGCCGCTTTTATGCATAGTCAAATTTAAAGATTTTCCCGCCGCGTAAATTTGCGCGCAGAGATCCTTGCAAACTGGATGGCTAAAAACTATATGGCTGACAATACCCTGGTCGAAAAAACTCATTTGCCTGCCATGGTTAGTACGATCTACGAACTGGTCCACTACCACAAAATCCAGCGGCCTCATCTCCTCCCTCAGGCTTCCGCAGGCAGTCACCGAAATGATCCTTTCTGCACCTAATTTCTTCATCGCGAAAATATTTGCGCGGTAATTTATTTCACTGGGGGATATGCGGTGCCCCACTCCGTGGCGCGGAAGAAAAACCACCTCTTTGCCTTCTAATTTTCCGACGGTGAATTTATCCGAAGGGCTGCCAAAAGGAGTCTTCAGGCTTACCTTTTTTATAATCTCCATTCCTTCGATCTTATACAATCCGCTTCCACCAATGATCCCGATTCTAGGCATATCTACTCCTGTCTTGATAATTCCTGAGCGCGTTTCCTGGCAGCTAAGGCCGCCTCAGACCATGAACCATTCTTAGATAAAACTTTAAGCGCTGCCTCTGTTGTCCCCCCGGCAGAGGTAATTATCTTGCGCAGGTCCACCGGAGAGCTGCCTGTTTGTATTAAAAGCTGGATACTTGAAGCTACAGTACTGACAGCCAACTCTAAAGCCATCTTAGGACCAAACCCAACATCCAAAGCCGCTTGCTTCAATCTTTGAATATATTCATTTTTACGCTCAACCGAAATCTTCAAAGCATCCAGCTTGTTAATTTCCATATCGTAGAAAACATACGCCGGCCCGCTTCCGGAAATAGCTGTTATAGAATCAATCATCTCCTCTTTCATTACCCAAACCTTGCCAAGAAGCCCAAATAATGCTTTTGCAAGATTCAGATCTTCATCCTTGGCATATCTACCATTAGCCAGGCCTGTCTCTGCCGCTGATATCCTTACCGCCATATTCGGCATAGCCCTGATTACACTTGCCTCTTTTAGGATATTTTCAATATAACCCGTAGTTATTCCGGCAGCAATACTGATTATCAGTTTATCCTGGGCAAAAGGCCTAATTTCATTAAGCAGCGCATCAAAATCCTGCGGTTTTACCGCCAACACCAAAACATCAGACTTACTTACCAGGTCAACAACCAGCGCCTCAATCTTTAATCCGTTATTATTAATTAACTTTTGTTTATCTTTATCAAATATGAATACCTCGAACAAGGCCTGCGCACCTAAAGCTATAGCGCTTCCCATATTCCCGAAACCAATAATACCTAATCTTTTCTTTGTGTCCGGCATATGCGTTAACCGAAAATTGCCCTGCCTAAACGAATCATATCAGCGCCCTCTTCTATAGCTACCTCAAAATCATCGCTCATCCCCATAGAAAGAATCCAGGAAGGATTTAATGTATCGCGCAGCGCCTTAAGTTTAGAAAAATACTGCCGCGCCTCTTCAGGATTATCCGCGATAGGCGCAATAGTCATTAACCCTTTTACATTTAGATTATTCAAACTTAAAATTTCTTTAGAAGCAGCTGAGAGTAAATCCGGGTTAAATCCGGATTTCGTAACCTCTGGAGAAGTTTTTACCTCAATCAAGATATCCTGAATTTTGTTAATTTTGGCCGCTTGCTCATTGATTTTACGCGCCAGTTCAATACTGTCGACAGAATGGATAAGGCTGAATATCTTTAAGGCCTCCTTTACTTTATTTAACTGCAGGTGGCCTATCATTTGCCAATCTACGCCGGCAAGTTGCGCGTATTTCTCTCTGGCCTCCTGCACCCTGTTTTCACCCAGATGCCTTAAACCTGAATTTACCGCTTCCAGTATTTCTCCAACCGGCCTGCCTTTAGTTACACAGACTAAAGTGATCTTCTGCGGATCAACCTTAATCCTGCCGCAAACAACATCAATACGCTCTTTAACTCTTAGGATATTTTCTTTAATCATAAGCTAAAATGTTATTATACACAATAAACTTAAGAGGGTCAATTAAAAGAAGGAAGGTTAGAAATATTCCTGGTAAACTTCTTTAAAGCGGTTTATCGCCCCGATTACCAGATTTTTGGCAGGCTTAACTAAAGATGCGCTCCCCAGGACTTTATTCTCCAAATCTTCGCAAATCATACCCAGGCAGGTCAGATAAGCCAGATATTTCTGCCCGGATAAATCGCTATGCTCTTTCAATAAAAGGGAGATTTCCGGGTTGTTAATACGGCCGATCTTTACCGGTATGCCTATTACGTTTTCCATCATTTCAATAAAACCATCGCTTAACAGCGTCTTGCCGACCATGACAAAATTATCGATTTCGTGAAACGCAACTCTTTTTTCCACAACATCTTTGATCTGCGTACAGATTAACCGGGCAGAATTCGTGATCATTTGAGCTACCTGCCTATGTTTTATAGGTTTGTAGAATTCATCCTTTTTTACCAAGATTTCCTTATCTTCGGGAATAATGCCGGCATCTCCGATAATTCCATAGGAACGCTTAATATCCTCGGCCAGCTCATAATTAATCTTTAATCCTTCGGAAAGCTGCCGGGTCAAGCTGTTGCCGCCTAATAGCAAAACCTGGACATCCTGCAACAGCCCGTCTTTAAATACAAGCAGTTCCGTGATATCGCTGCCCACATCACAAAATACACTCAGCCCCTTTTTCCCTTCTTTATTAAACACCGCCCTGCTGGTTGCAAGGCCCGAAAAAGAAAGGTTCTTGATCTCATAGCCCGCCTGGCTTACAGCACGGCTTAAGCTCTGCAAAGAAGAAAGCTTGGCGCAAATCATGAATAAATCCGCCTCCAGCCTGTGGCTATATAAACCAACGGGGTTGATTACATTATTCTTGGAATCAATGGAATAGCTGGACGGGATCACATGTATAATCTCCTCCTCTAAACTTGAACCAAGGATACGCGCCTGCTCATTGGCATTGGCTATATCCGTAGAGGTGATTACCTTATTGCCTCTTTCCGCCAACGGAATAATTGCATGGCTATGCTTAGTCGATATATCTTTACCCGAAAAATTTACGTGGATAAATTTAATCTTTAAGCCGGATTTGGTTTTTAAGCTCTTGAGAATTTTAGTAAGGCGGGTAACTAACTCCAGGGCATCAACAATCACTCCATCCTTAACCCCCCCTGAAACAATAGTATCAAAGAAAATATTTTCTATATGGTTTTTTCTTACCTGTGCCAGGCCGGCCGCAATTTTATTTGAACCAATATCTACCGCACAGATATAACTATTATTTAACATTGTTCAACTTGATTACCGGTTCCTTAAACCTAAGGTCAATATACTTAATATTGGCCAACTCTTTGTTTGCCTGCATGAGCAAGCCGCCTAAAATCATCAACTTCTGCTTAACACTGCCTTCACCTATGCGCACCTCAAAACCCACCCACCCCAGCTGAGGAACGGGCTTTATATAATTTACAGCCTGATTAGGCAACAAGACAAATAACCCTGCGCCCTGCAAATTAGTTACATCAATTTTCTTCAGGACAAAGGACCGCAGCGTGCTGTTAGACTTAAATTCTTTAATAATACTTAGGGCTAAATCAATCTCCGGGCGTTTATACCTTACCCCCGGCTTTGGACCGAATATTTTTGTTTCCAGGCCATAAATTACGGGTAAATCTGCTTCTTCGGCAGTGCCGACTGGGCTAAAAAATACCCCTTGCTGGTCTATAGCGTATTTTTTATAAAATTTGGCCAGGGCAACCGGCTTCCTTTTTAGAAAATCTACAATTACGCAATTCGGCAGTATCCTTAAGAATCTGACCTTACGGCAATCCGGGCAATTTAATAAGGCCCTTGACGACTCGATATTTAAATTCAAGTCAAATATATTTTTGCCTTTTAAATATTCAAACGACTCGCCGGACTGCCTGACAATCACCTGCTTAACCGCAAAAAACTCAGAAGTAGTTAGGACTTTCCAAATATATCCTAATAATATAGAGAAGGCAAGTAAAATTATCACCAAAATAAAAATAATCATCAAGGGTAGCTTAAACTTTTTCTTTTTCATATGCCAATTCCAATAACTTAAGACAAAGATGGTTAAAATCAATTCCTAAAACCCTGGCAGCCTTGGGTAACAGGCTGGTCGCGGTCATTCCCGGGATAGTATTAATCTCCAGCACAAACGGGATATCATCCTGGCTTAATATAATATCTGTACGGGAACAGCCAAAACAACCTAAAAGTTTATGCGCCTCTAAAGCTGCCTGCTGGACATTTTCTGCTATCTGCGGACTCAAAGAAGCGGGAATGATATAGTCTGTAAGGCCTACTTGATACTTAGCCTCAAAATCAAAAAACTTATGTTTTGGCACAATCTCAATTACCGGAAGAGCCTTTTCATCCAAAACGCCGACTGTAAGCTCCCTGCCTGAAATATACTCCTCAATAACTATACGCTCATCAAACTGAAAGGCCAGATCAATAGAGGCGGGGATCTCCTGCTCAAACTCAACGATTGAAAGCCCGATACTAGAACCGTGATTGGCCGGCTTTACCACAACAGGAAACCCCAGGTTATTATTAAATTTCCTGTTTTTCTTATAAAGCGCCTTTTCCAAGAATTGCGACCTGGGCACATAAAGTTTTCCCGCTTTAAAAATATTTAATGCGCCAATCTTATCCATTGCCAGGCGGCTGGCTTTTACCCCGGAGCCGGTATAAGGCAAATCCATCTTTTCTAAAATCTCCTGTATCGAACCATCCTCGCCAAAACGACCGTGCAGGGCGATAAACGCACAATCCAGATTGTAATTATTCAACAGGCGGATATTTTCCTCTTTGCTATCGGTTACAATATCAATCCCCATAGCTTCAATTCCGCATTCCTTGAGCGCGCATAAAACTGCCTTGCCGCTTTTAAAGGAGATATCCCTCTCAGAAGAAGGCCCTCCCATTAAAACCCCTACCCTGCCAAAATCCCTTATCTCCATATTTTTATCTCAGGCTCTAAATTAATTTTAAATTCCTTCCTTACCTTTTTTTGCATCAAATCCATAAGAAACAAGATATCCTTGCTGCTGGCCTTATATTTATTTAAGATGAAATTCGCATGCACCCTGGAAATAACCGCCCCCCCTTTTAAACTACCCTTTAATCCACAGGCGTCAATGAGCCTTCCGGCAGCATCGTTATCAGGGTTTCTAAAAATACATCCTGCGTTTGGTAAATTATTTCTCTGGGCCTTATTGCGCTGTAAAAGATACCCTTTCATCTTTAAACCAATAGCGTTTTTATTCCCTTTATCCAATTTAATTCTAGCCGAAACAATAATATATTTATTTAAATTTGACTTCCGGTATGAAAACTTAAGCTCCTTAATGCCGAGCAATCCCGGATTTCCATTATAATCTAAAACGCGCACCTCTTCAACCTGGCTCCCTATTGATTTGCCCCAGGCGCCGGCATTGCCCGCCAGGGCCCCGCCCAATGTACCGGGAAGGCCGGTAAGAAATTCTAAACCGGTTAAGGCATTATCTCTGGCATAAAGGGTAAGCTGGCTCAATTGCAATGCTGCCCCGGCTTCCAAACATTCCCTATCCCTGTATATATGCTTAAAGAATTCTCCGCCTAATTTAATCACCAAGCCGTTTAAACCCGAATCACTGACCAGGATATTGCTGCCTGCGCCCAAAATAAAAACCGGCATCCCCGCGCGCTTAGCAAGGATCAATGCCTCCTGTAATTCTTCAATATCCCCTGCCTCAAAGAAAAACCTGGCTTTGCCTCCGACCTTAAAGCTCGTCAAGGGGGCCAATTTAACCCTGCTTTTTATTTTCTTATTTAAGTTTTTCGGCCAACGCATCAGCAACCCTCACGATATCCCCTGCCCCTAAAGTAACTACCAGATCACCGGCTCGCATAAAATCCAAAAGAAAATCAGTTATTTTTTCTTTAGCCAGGTAAAATACCTGCTTATCCGGCTGATATTTCTTTATCCTTTTTAACAGCCCCTGGGCATCCACTCCTTCTATAGGCTGCTCGCTGGCAGCATAAATATCCGTAATAATCAGATAATCGGCCTGCTCAAAACACTCGGCGAATTCGTTTAAAAGCAGATGTGTGCGGCTATAACGGTGCGGCTGGAACACAACTATTTTACGCATCCCCCTTAAATTGGCTACCGCTTCCAGCGTGGCTCTTATTTCCGAGGGATGATGCGCATAATCATCCAGAACCAGGTATTTATCGCTCTTAAATTTAATCTCAAGCCTGCGGCCGGCACCTTTATAACCTTCTAATGTCCTACGGATAAAACTTAAATCAATACCCAACTCCAGCCCCAAGCCGATAACCGCCAGGGAATTAGAAATATTATGCCTTCCGCCCAATGCCAAGTGGAAACGGGATATAAACTTATCCCTAAAGAAACAATCAAAATCTGAAGTCAGGCCGTTAAGTTCAATATTTTTAGCGCATATATCAGCAGGCTCGTTTAACCCAAAAAAAACCACCCTTTGCCTGTAATCCAAGAACAGCTTCTTAAGGTTTAAATCGTCTGAACAAGCAAGACAAAAACCACATTCCTGTGTACGCTTTAAAAAATCCCTAAACGCGTTTAACTCATTCTCAAAACTATGGTAATAATCCAGGTGCTCGCGGTCAATATTGGTAATGATGGAATATTTCGGCTGGTAACATAAGAATGACCCATCCGATTCATCAGCCTCAGCAACAAAGAACTCCCCGCTCCCCAGGCAGGCATTGGTATCAATATTCTTTAGTATGCCGCCTATTGCCACAGTTGGACAAAGCCCTGCCTCAAGCAGCATATAAGAAACCAACGAGGTAGTAGTAGTCTTGCCATGGCTTCCGGCAATAGTTATAACGGTTTTATTACGCATAAGCAAGGCCAAGGCCTCAGCCCTCTTAAGCAGGGGGATGCCCAAGCTTCTTGCCTGGGTTATCTCAGGATTATCCTCTTTTATCGCCGAAGAGTAAACTACCACGCTTTGTCCGGATATATTTTGAGCCTTGTGTCCGCTATATATCTTAGCCCCCAGCCTTTTAAGCTCTTCGGTAATCCGATTCTCTTTTAGGTCCGAACCGCTGACTGAAAAGCCCGCCTTAAGCAAAAGATGTGCCAGGCCGCTCATCCCTATACCGCCGATTCCTATAAAATGATAATATTCCTTCATCTAAGAATATACTTCTTCCAGGAGCTTTCAAAATCCTTCAGGTCTTTAAAAGAATACGTTGATACCAGAGCCCGGGTTAAATCCCTTTTATCCCGCAAGTTCTGGCAAAAAAGCACAAACCTGTCTTTGCCGAATTCGGCAATTAAGTATTTTACAAGGCTGAATGATTCTGTATAAAATGACTCTACTCCGTTTGTAGTTTTTATACTCACAGCATTAATTTTATTCAAATCATCAAGGTTTAAGAAATTTCCCCGCAATAATTTATTGGCTAAATCCGATTTAACAAAAGAGCTTTTTTGTTCTTGGAAAGTAGCAACCCCTTCATCAAGCCAAAGAGGAATACTGGGGTTATTAAACCCCACCATTTCCCTGAAAATGATATGCGCCATTTCATGAGGAAGGACATTTTCCAGAAACCCTTTAGCGGTAATAAATGTCCGGATAAGTTTACTGTTTATCTGGGCCTGGCCAGCCGCCCAGGCCGGATCGCCCGTCTCCTTCATATACTCTTGCTGGCTATCAAACAAGTAAATCCTCGCACGGTTATCCCATGTCCAGAAGTTAAAACGGTTAAAACCTAAATCATCAGTAATCTTATCATAGTACCCCTCGGCCTTTTGAGCTAATTCATTAAGTTGAGTTTCATCCGCGTTTTTGAAAAATATCAAGAAATGCGTACTCTTAAAAACCTGCCAGGGCTGATTATCTGCAAAGGCAGCAAATGGTATAAATAAAAATATAAGCAATATTCTAAAGAGTTTCATCAATTTAGGTTCAGTACTTCGTTAGCAAGCAGGCCGGCAGCATCTAAGACCCGGATCCGGGCGTACGCCTGGCGCATGGCTGTTAATCTTTGACGATTATCCAAAAGTCCTCCTATAACAGCCTTTAACTTCTCTGTGCAGAAATCCTCATCGCGGATAATCAAGGCACAACCGGAATCCTCCAATACCCTGGCGTTGGCTAACTGATGGTCATAAGCAAAAGGGTACGGGATCAACAAAGCAGGCAAGTTGAATCTTTGCAGTTCAGCAATTGTCGTTGCCCCTGCCCGGCAAATCACTAAATCTGCCACACTATAAGCATATTGCATATCAGGAAAAAAATCAAAAACTTTACAGGCGATCCCGGCCTGCGCATAAGACTGCTTTAATAATTTAAAATCCCGGGCCCCCGAAATATGGACCAACTGTAAATCGCTTTTTTCCTGCCAGGCAGATAACACATCAAAACTAACAGTATTTAACTTATGCGCCCCCTGGCTTCCTCCGGTGATTAATATATTGAATTTACCTTCCGTAAAATTAAAGAAATCCAAAGCCTCTTTCCTGCTTAGCTCAACTAACCCCTTACGGACAGGATTGCCGGTTACGGCGATCTTTTCCCGGGGCATCCTTAAATAGTTATTTGTCCGGGCAAATGAAAGTGCAACCCTATCCACAAACTTAGCCAATAGCCGATTTGCCCTGCCGGGCAAAACATTCTGCTCGTGGATAATAGTTTTTATTCTAAACAGCCAGGCCCAGAATAACAAAGCAACCGTATATAAGCTTCCGAATCCGATAACCACATCGGGTTTAAATTCAACTATTGCCCGCAAGCCATCCCAGGCGCTCAGCAGGAAAAAATAAACCCCGCTTATATTCTTACCGCCTAATCTTAAATCCAGATTAAAACTGTGGATATATTTTATCCGTTCGGATTCCGCCAGAATCTTATTGTTATTATTCTTATTTGGCAAAACCATGAGCACATCGGCGCCAGACTCCTTCAGGCGATCCATTAAAGCCAACGCGGGAAAAATATGGCCTCCGCTTGAGCCGGTAACAAGTAAAACTTTCATATTAAGGATATTCTCCTGAACGGGCAATATTAATTAAGATGCCCAGGCTGACCATGTCAAATATCAAAGAAGAACCTCCATAGCTGATAAACGGCAGAGGCAGCCCCTTAGTCGGAAAAACTCCGCAGGAAACGCCAATATTTACAATGGCCTTAAGAGAAATCATTAAAACCAGCCCCTGGGCAAGAAAATAACCGAATTTATCCTGGGCATTTTTTATAATCTTAAGCCCTTGCTGTATAAATATCAAAAACAATATAATTATCCCAAGGGTGCCAAACAGCCCAAGTTCTTCGCCGATAATTGAAAAAATAAAGTCGGTGTGCGCAGCAGGCAGATAAAAAAGTTTCTGCTGGGAATGGCCCAGCCCCACCCCAAACAATCCGCCTGAACCAATTGCAATCTGCGATTGGATAATCTGGAAACCACTCCCCTTAGGGTCAAGCCATGGGTTTAAAAACGCCAAAATCCTGGCCTTGCGGTAAGGCACGCTAAAAACTAAAATATAAACCATCGGCAAACTGCAAAGTATTAAACCTAGTATATACCTTGGCCGGACGCCTGAGATATAAAGCATAATCAAAACTACGCTGCCCAAAGCAATAGTAGTGCCCAGGTCCGGCTGTAAAAGTATAAGCAAAGAAATCGCCCCCAAGGCGCATATCGGGGGGATAAATCCTTTAAGCAGCGTTTTAATTTGCTCTTCTTTACGGCAGACAAAATCAGCAATATAAATAATCAAAGCTAGATTAGCAAACTCCGAAGGCTGGAAGCTGATGAATTTGAATCTAAACCAGCGCCTTGCTCCGGAAATCTCCCTGCCCAGGCCAGGGATAAGCACCAAGACTAGCAATATTAACGCAATCCAGAAAAGAGGACGGGCATACCTTCGGAATATATGGTAATCAATAATCATAGCTAAAAAAGTAAATAACAGCCCTACTGCCAGGAAAACCAAATGACGCTTCAGGAAATAAAAACTATCCCCATATCTCTCCCAGGCATAAATACTCGATGAGCTATAAATCATTATTATCCCGATACAAATAAGCACAATTGACACAGTAAGTAAATTAATACGCGTCTTCCTAACCATGCGGCGCTACCTCCTTAGCCAAATCCAAGACGATCTTTTTAAAGGCCTCGCCCCGCTGCTCATAATCCTTAAACATATCAAAACTCGAACACATAGGAGAAAACAATACATAATCACCCGGCTTGGAATACCTGTAAGACATGGTTATTGCCTCCTTTAAAGTATCCACCTTCTCTATCGGGAATCCTCCGTTAAGGTCTTCGGCGATTATATCTTTAGCCTCGCCGATTAAAAACGCCTGCTTAACTTTATTTCTGGCCGCATCAAGAATTACACGGTAATTAATTCCTTTATGTCGTCCACCCGCTATAAGAATAATAGGCGCGGAAATATTGCTAATTGCCCAGATAGCTGAATCAGCGGTAGTTGCCTTAGAATCATTAATAAACTTTACTCCGCTTATTTCTGCTACCTCCTCCATGCGATGCTCGATACCTTTAAATTTCCTGAAAACACTGAGCATATTTTCCATTTTAATCTTTAATATCTTGCCAACTTCAATTACCGCATTCTGGTTGGGATTCAGGGCGCCCCCCCGGGTGAAAAAAGAAACTTTTGACTTGGATAAAGAGGCAATCGATCTTAAAAAATGGTCATCGGAGTTTAAGACCAGAAAATCAGACTTATCCTGATTCATAAAAATGCGCTTTTTAGCATCCAGATATTCTTCCATATTATTATAGCGATCCAGGTGATTGGGTGTTAAATTCAGGATTACCGCAATCTTTGGCTTAAAATCTTTAATCGTCTCAAGCTGAAAAGAGCTCAGCTCAAGAACAACAAAATCCCCCTTACTCAGCTTATCCACCACTGCGCAAAAAGGGTTGCCAATATTGCCGCAAACAAAAACCTTCTTTCCGGATTCTTCCAGGATCTTGCCGATCAAGGTAGTCACGGTAGTTTTTCCATTTGAGCCGGTTACAGCAATAATCTCTGCCGGACAAAGCATGCTTGCTAATTCAATCTCGCTTATAACAGGCTTGGCAAATCTTTCAGCCCAAATTATCGGCTGCGCATTAAGCGCCACCCCCGGCGAAATAACTACAAGCGCAGCTTGTCTGATAAAATCTTCGCTATGTTTCCCCAACTCAACCTGGATATCTTTAGAAGAAAGCCTGTCGGCAAAGGCCTTGGTTTGAGTATCATCGCTAATATCCGTAACGCATACACAAGCGCCCAGGCTGTGCAAAAGGTTGGCGCAGGCAAGCCCTGAACGGGCTAACCCTACAACAGTAACATTCTTACCTTTAAAATATTCAGTATTTTGCATAAATAGCTTACCTGATCTTTAAGGTGACCAGGGCAAACAGGGCAAGCAAGCCCGCAATGATCCAGAATCTGACGATTACCTTATTTTCAGGCCAGTCCAAAAACTGGAAATGATGGTGTAAGGGTGCGATCTTAAAAATACGTTTTTTAGTCAGCTTAAAAAAACCTACCTGCAATATAACAGAAAATGCCTCTACAACAAATATGCCGCCTACAATTATAAGCAGCATTTCCTTTTTGATTAACAAGGCCACCGTACCAATAGCTCCGCCTAAGGCTAAAGAACCGACATCCCCCATAAAAATTGAGGCAGGATAACAGTTGAACCATAAGAAACCTAAACCAGCCCCAACAATACTGGCGCAAAAAATAGTCAACTCCCCTGCGCCCTTAACATAAGAAACCAGCAGATAATTGCTTAAATTGATGTTGCCGGATATATAACAAAGCACGCTAAAGGCAATCCCAACCATAACTACAATACCGATAGCCAGCCCATCTAAACCGTCAGTAAGATTTACGGCATTGGAAGAACCGGAGATTACCAGTATAACAAACAGGATATACAAACCGTCCAAATCCAGGTTAATCCCTTTTAAAAAAGGTATTTCAAGTTTTACATTATATTGGCTGTCCAGGATAAGAATTGCCCCCAGTATCAAACCAAGAATAACCTGGCTGGAGAGTTTTACCGCGGGGCTTATGCCCCCGGCCTTCTTCTTTATCTGTTTTAAATAATCATCAATAAAACCGGTTGAGCCCAGCCAGATAGTACTGAATAAAACAATCCAAATGCAATGGTTACTGATATCCGCCCAGAGAAGGGTTGAAATTATAACCGCACCCAAGATGAGAATTCCCCCCATTGTCGGCGTATTTTGTTTATGGCGGTGCAAGTCATCGAGCTTAATACTATCAGCCTTATTAATCTTTTCGCCAAACTTAAGTTCTTTCAATCTCCTGATAAGCAGCGGCCCAAAGATAAGGCTTAGTATAAAAGCGGTTAAAGCGGCCATTGCCGCCCGGAAGCTGATATAGCGGAAGACATTAAAAGCAGAAATAAAATCTCTTAGTGGATAAAGCAGATGGTAAAACATTAAACCTTGAAGACCTCTTCCATTTTCATCGAACGTGAGCCTTTTACCAGAATAATATCCTTGGTTTCAGGGGAAATTCTATTAAATAACAAATCCCGGGCCTGCTGGACGGAAGCACAGCAGAATATATTCTTACCTTTAAAACCGCCTGCCCTTGCTGCCCGGGCAGTAAGAGCAGCTAGGCTGCCCACTGAAATCAAAATATCGCATGTATTAGTTATACTACCAGCAACCTGCCTATGCAATAACTCTTTTTGCTTCCCCAGCTCCAGCATATCACCCATAATCAGGATTTTTCTGCCTTTGCATTTCATGGCGCCCAGGGCAATAAGTGCACTGTTTAAAGAAAGCGGATTAGAATTATAGGTATCGTCAATAAACCTGAGGCCTTTAAGCTCAATAAGCTTAAGCCTGCCCTTGGGAAAATCAAAATCCGCTAATCTGTAAGCAATCTCGCTAAACCCCAAGCCTAATATGCGGCCAACAGCAATAGCAGCCAGGGCATTATAAACATTGTGGACGCCAAAAGTAGACAATATAAAATCGCGCTTGCGGTTAAGCCTAAACCTTACTTTAGCGCCTTCTAATTTAATTCCGCTTGCGAAGAAATCACATTTCTCTTTAATACCATAGCTAAACAGGTGTACTCCTTTTTTCCCCTGTTTAATTAAACTGCGCAGATATTTATCATCGGCATTAAGCAGTGCTATCGACGGCGGGTTTAGATTATTTAACAGGCCGGACTTTTCCTTTAATACCCCTCTTAGATTCTTTAAGAATTCCAGGTGTGACGGACCTATATTAGTAAGCACGCCGATATTTGGCCGGGCGATTGCAGACAAATAATCAACCTCTCCGAAATGATTAGTTCCAATTTCAACCACCGCAAAATTATCCTTTTCTTTAAGCTGGATTAATGTCTGAGGCAGTCCGATTTGGTTATTCTTAGTACCATCATTTTTTAATACCCGGGCATTTGCCGATAAAACCCAGGCAATCATATCTTTAACGCTCGTCTTTCCGTTTGATCCGCTAACGGCAATAACCGGTTTCTTGAAATTTACCCGCTTGAAACGGGCCAGGTCGCCTAAAGCCAAGGTTGTATCTTTTACCTGGACAAGCGCTATGCCTTTAGGAATTTTTAAGGCTGCTGTTTTATCCACGATAACACAAACTGCGCCTGATTTTAAAGCCTCAGGAATAAAATTATGGCCGTCAAAATTATCCCCTCTCAAAGCCAAAAATGACTCTTGATGCTTCAACCCTCTTGAATCAGTAGAGATACCCCTTGGCTCATCCTGTCCTCCACCCTGGATAAGCCTGCCTCCCGTAGCTTTAATTATTTCACCTACTGTAAACACTTTGTTACTGCCTCCCGGTCGCTAAAATATAAAATTTTGTTCTTTAATACCTGGTACTCCTCATGCCCCTTACCGGCAATAACCAGGCAATCATCGTTTTTAATTAATCTTACGGCCGCTTTAATAGCTTTAAGCCTGTCCGGTATTACGCAATAATTATCATTGCGTATGCCTCTGCGGATATCCTTAATTATGCGTGAAGGATTCTCTGAACGCGGGTTATCACTGGTAATAATCGCATAGTCTGCCAGGTCAGTAACAATTTTACCCATCTTCGGCCGTTTAAGTTTGTCACGCTCCCCTCCGCAGCCAAAGATCACAATAACCCTTCCTGCAACCAAAGGCCTCAAGGAACTGATTACATTAAGCAGCGCATCCGGCGTATGGGCATAATCAACAAATATATTCTGTCCCTCTTTACAACTGAGTTTCTCTAATCTACCCGGCACATTCTTGAATTCCTCAATAGCGGACTTAATATCTTTAAAACGCAGACCTTCGCTTATGCCCCAGGAAACAGCTGCCAGTATATTATAAATATTATAACGGCCAATCAAATGCGTCTTAACCCTGGAATTTACCCCCGGGGCAACCAGAGTAAACTTACTGCCCTGCATTCCGGAATCAATATCTTTAGCCATAACCATTGACCTGTTCTTTATTCCATAACTTATCAGTTTACAGCAAATTGACTGCTTAATCCTATGGCTATACTTATCGTCATTATTAATGATCGCCGCCCCGCCTGGCTTAAGCGCACGGAAAAGTTTAGCCTTTGCCAGAAAATAATTCTCCAGATTTTTATGATAATCCAAATGGTCCTGAGTAAGGTTAGTAAAGACCGCCTGGCTAAAATTTATTCCCGCAACCCTCTCCTGATCCAGGGCGTGGGAAGAAACCTCCATCGCGCAATATTTAATCCGCTGCGCCAGCATTTCTGCAAGCAACCCCTGCAACTCCACCGGTCCAGGGGTAGTATTCTTGGCAGGAATTTCTTTGCCATTAAAACGGTAATTAATTGTGCCAATGACACCGCAGCTATATCCTGATTGCTCAGCCATAGCCTCGATTAAATACGAAATGGTTGTTTTGCCGTTAGTACCGGTAATACCGACAACCCCGAGATTATCCGAAGGGCGGCCATAGAATTCGGCAGAAACATCTGCCAGGAATCTACGGCAATCTTTTACCTTGAGTATTTTTACCCCTTCAGGTATTTTTATCTTTGGAATCCTGCTTTGAGTTACCACTACGCCAGCGCCATTAGCAACTGCCTCTTTAATAAAACAGTTACCATCCCGAAGGCTTCCCTTTATTGCCACAAAAACAAAACCATTTTTTACAGCTTTAGAGTTACAGGTTATGCCATTAACTTTTATTCCTGCGATCTTCATTGCGCCATTGCCCCAAGCGGTATTTCATTTCCCTTAATATAACGGATCGCATCGCCTGCGACTTTCTGAAAAACAGGAGCAGCCACTACCCCGCCAAAATAATACGGGTGAGGCTCATCAACTGTTACAACAATTGCCAAAAGAGGGTCTTCTGCAGGTGCAAAACCGATAAAGGAAGCGACAAACTTACTATGGGAATACGCACCATTTGGCTCAAGTTTCTGTGCAGTGCCGGTTTTACCGGCGGCGCTAAATCCGGGAACCTTAGCTAGCCTACCGGTCCCCTCTTCAACAACTCCGGTAAGGATCTTTTTAATGCGCATAGCAGTATCCACGGAAATTACCTTACGGATTAATACGGGTTTATTCTGTTTAATTACCCGTCCCTGTTTATCCCGCACCGAATCAATGATATAAGGTTTCATCAATTGCCCGCCGTTAGCGATTACAGATATCGCGCTGACTAATTGCAAAGCAGTAACCCCTACCTCCTGGCCAATGGGAATAGCTGAGATAGAGGTCTTTGACCAGGCCCGCGGCGGCTTAATCATCCCGGATATTTCGCCTGAAAGGTCAACCCCTAGTTTTGAACCAAAACCAAAAGCCTTCAGATATTGATAAACTGTATCCGGGCCCAGGAGTTGTGCGATTTTTACTGTGCCGATATTACTTGACTCTTCGATAACCTGCCTAAAGGTCAGCGTCCCATGTGCGCGGTGATCATGTAAAATATGGCCACCCACTTTATAACTTCCGTTTTCACAAAAGAATTTATCTTCTTCTGTAACCTTTTTCTCCTCGATGGCTGCGGATGCGGTAACTATCTTAAACACTGAACCGGGCTCAAATAAATCACAGATAGAACGGTTACGCATAGAATCCTTATCAACAGAAGAATGGTCGTTTAGGTCATAACTAGGCCGGCTGGCCATAGCCAAAATCCTCCCTGTGTGCGGGTCCATAACAATAATACTGGCGCCTTTTGCATGAAAATTCTTAAAAGCCTTATCCAGTTCCCTCTCGGCGATATACTGGATAACCTCATCGATAGTCAAAACCAGATCCAGCCCATCAACAGGTAAAACCATCTTCTCCCAGATATCCAGCTTTTTTTGCCGGGCATCGCGCAAAAAAATCGCCCATCCTGCAACTCCCTTTAAATATTTATCAAAATCTCTTTCTATCCCTTCAAGGCCTATATTGTCCATGCCGCTAAATCCAATAATATGACTGGCTAAATAACTGTTAGGATAAATACGTTTGGTCTCTTTTATAAAGCCCAGACCTTTGATCTTAAGCGCCCTTATGGCATCGGCCTTCTCCGCAGTTAGTTTGCGTGCCAGCCAAATAAATGATTTCTTCCTATAGAGCCTATCGCGCAGATAAGCGCGGTCAGAGCCAAGGATAGGCGAGAGCTTTTCTATTATGCCTTCTTTATCCCCGTCTTTAATGGCATTAGGCGTGGCATAAAGAGAATCCATGGATAAATTTAACGCCTGCGTCTTAAGATTACAATCGTAAATCGTCCCGCGCCGCGGCTCAAGTTCCACAAACTGGTTGTGTTGTTTTTTGGCTATTGAAGTTAGGTAGCTTGAACGGAAAAACTGGATAAAGAAAAGCCGGCCTATGCAAAACAGGAGAAAAATGGAGAAAACCAGGAATACCGCCTCACTTCTTCGGCGATAGTTACTTATATACACTATTTTTTAGGAGTAATAAAAATTAGGGGTTAATTGTCTTTGCTTGAGCTTCCCGTTTTAAGCTAAAAATACCTGCCAGTAAACCCACCCTAGCCTGATTTTGAGTAACAGGCTTAAGTTCATCTTTAGAAGTTACAACCTTGACAAAACGGTACTTGTCCGGCATCTGAAAATCATGAGTTTCGCTGATTCGGTTGCCGATGTTTACCAAAGAAGAGCTTTTTTTAATATTATAACTTAACGCGGTATTCTTATCAAGCAATTCATTACAAGTGTTTTGTTTTTTTGAGCCCATATAGGCAAGACGGAAGATTTCACTTTGCTGATAGACATAAAGCACACAAAAGGAAGTAATAAATACTGTTACGGAAAGGAACCTGGACATTTTCATATACCTTAAATCCTTTCAGCTACCCTGAACTTGCTGCTGCGGCTGGAAGGATTTGCCGCTACTTCACTAGGCGCAGGAGTCATGGGTTTAGCCGTAATTATATCAACTGATCCCTCGGCTTTAAGAGCCCGAAAGGTATGCTTGATTACGCGATCTTCCAAAGAATGAAAAGAAATAACACATATCTTAGCTTTCTTTTTTAAAATTGCAACGGCCTTTTTAACGGCGCTTTCTAAAATCTCTAATTCACGGTTTACGGCAATACGCACAGCCTGAAAAGTACGTGTGGCCGGGTGTATGCGATAATACCCCCTGCGATATCTATAGGGGATTGCCCGCATCACTAAATCAGCCAACTGGCTGGTAGTCGAGATAGGCTGATTCCTGCGTTCTTCAACTAACAAATGTGCAATACGATTATGCCAACGCTCCTGCCCAAAGCTCCAGAGCATATGGGAAATTTCATTCTCATTCAGATTGTTCACCAAGTCATATGCCGATATATAGCTGCTTTTATCCAAACGCATATCCAGCGGCCCCTCCTGTTGAAAACTAAACCCCCTCTCTACATCTTTAAGCTGATACGTGGAAATCCCCAAATCAAAAACTATACCATCTATCTTCTCTATTCCGAGCTTTTCCAAAACTTGATCCAAATCCACAAAGTTAGCGTGCACAAATTCGCAACTACCGCTAAACTCACTAAGCCTTTGACGGCAGATAGCCAATGAATCTTCATCGCGGTCTATCCCGATTAGCCTGCCCCCGGGAGTAATCTTTTTTAGTATTTCAAGGCTATGCCCGCCGGTCCCGATGGTAGCATCCACAATTATTTGTCCGGGCGCAAGAGCCAGATAATCTATAACTTCATGCAACATTACAGGTATATGCAACTTTTCTTCTACCACTTAAACATCCATTAATTTCTCCGCAATCTCTTCAAAAGATTGACGGGTATTTGAATAAAAATCGCGCCACGAGTCTTTTGCCCAAATTTCTATGCGGTTGGAAACGCCCACAATAACCACGTCTCTTTTGATATCGGCAAAATCTTTTAAATACTGCGGCAACAATATCCTCCCCTGCTTATCGAAAGATACCTCAACCGCTCCGCTAAAAAGCAGCCGGTTAAAAGTACGCGACTGTTGTTTTGTAAATGACATGGTCTTGAATTTATTTTCCTGCGAACGCCATTCCTCCTCAGAAAACATAAAAAGACATTTATCTAGACCCCGAGTAACAAAGAATTTTTCTACAAATTGATTCTTAGCGGTTTCACGAAATTTAGCAGGTAAAATCAGGCGGCCTTTACGGTCTATAGAATGTTCAAACTCACCGTAAAACATTTTTTCCTTTCTTCCACTTTACTCCACTTCTATCCACTTAATAGTCAAAGTATAGTTAAAATCATCCCCTTTGTCAAGAAGAAAATTGCCTTAAATATAAGAAATACAATAAATTGTGGATAGGTGGCTGCGAAGTGCCCAGCCATTGTGGTGCTTAGCAGGAACGCTGCAGGATCTTACGGCAAGAAATTATATCTTTTTTGATTTGCACAGTTAAATCTTTCATAGAAACGAATTTCTTATCCCGGCGGATTAACTTTACGAATTGAATCTCCAGAAACCTGCCGTAAATTTTTTTATGAAAACCAAATATATGTACTTCAATCTGAAGATGATCCTTCCTAGCACAAACTGTTGGTCTGCTTCCTATATAACAGATCCCGCCATATTTTTTAGCCGCAAATATAACTTGTACCGCATAAATTCCGGGCGGCGGGATAACTTCATGATGCGGATTAATATTCGCCGTAGGAAATCCCAAAGCCCTGGCAATCCTACTGCCCCTGATTACCGATCCTAAAACACTTACCCTGCGGCCGAGCAGTCTTTCTGCCCCCTTAATCTTACCCCCATTAATCAATCTCCTTATCGCAGTGCTGCTGACTAGCCGGCCGTTAGATTTAATTACTTTAAATATTTTAAGATTAAAATTATTTTCCTTGGCCCGGGTAGATAACAACCTACAGTCGCCTAAGGCGCCTTTGCCAAAATGGAAATTCTTCCCGATATAAATAAACCGGGATCGGATCTTCTTGGCCAGTATTTTAGCGATAAAATTTTCGGCGCTCATTTTAGCAAAACTTAAGCTAAAATTAATTACTATGCATACATCTACGCCTAACTCGGAAATCAGCCTCAGGCGGTGCTTCAAGGAGTAAAGGCTTTTTTCTTTCTGCGGATGGGGGAAAAAAGTCAAGGCTATGCTCGTCCCCTTGATCTCTTTCGCTTTTTTTACTGCAGCTTGCAAAATATTACGGTGGCCGCGATGAAGCCCGTCGAATACCCCTAAAGCGACTACCGGATCCTTAAATTTTCTTATCTTTTTTATTCTGGTAATTACAATCATCTATAATTATTTCTCCCAAAGGTCTCATTTTAAAACCTGCTGGATGCTGGCAAGGACATTTTTAATAATCCTGTTGGTATCCCCATACGCAGTACAGCCTGCGGCGGTTTTATGCCCCCCTCCGCCAAAGATAGCGGCTATTTTATTTACATCGGCCTTACCATGGCTTCTTAAATTAATGCGCACCTGATTCTTGGCACATAAACTTTCTTTGAATAAAACTACGACTTCCACGCCTTTAATTGAACGGGCAAAACTCAATAGTTGATCCCCTAAATCCATAGATATCGCGCCATTTTTTAACATCTCACGCTTAAGTTTAAAGTAAGCGATCCTGCCTTCTCCGGAAAAGCTGATCTTTGGTAATAATTTAATTAATAATTTTGTTTCATCCAAGGCGAGGTTCTCATAAACATAACGGTAAATAAGCGGCACATTGATATCAAATTTTAAAAGATCAGCAACAGCCTGATGGGTAAAGCTAGTTGTATTGGAATACCGGAAAGATCCCGTATCGGTCATCATCCCGGTATACAGGCAAACAGCTTCAGGTTTGCTAATAGGCAGGTGCATTTGCTTATAAATCCGGTAAATCATCTCAGAACATGAAGAGGCATGCGGGTCAACCCAATGCGCATCCCCAAACCCCTGGTTGCTGATATGATGGTCAATATTTAAAACAGGTTTTCCTTCTTTATTCAGCCGCCAGACATCTCCGGTACGTTTTAAATCAGCGCAATCCAAAACCACCAGGCAGTCAAATTTAATGCGGGATGAACTACGGCCTAGTTTACGTATCCTTTTTATCCCCGGCAAGAAATCATGCCCATAGGGAATACCGTCTTCATTAAGAATAATGCCCTGCTTACCTAACTTTCTAATCAAGGCGTAAAATGAAAGCTCGGAACCCAAGGCATCCCCCTCTAAATTTGTATGAGCGGTAATCAAAAAATTATTATATTTCTTTATGCCTGCGCAAATTCTTTTTAATCCCACCGCTACCTTCCTTTCCCATAGTTAACTTAAGCCGCGCCTTTAGAATGGCCCCGAGGCCGGTCCAGCTCCTTTATCTTGTTTAACACTTCTTCGATCCTTACGCTATATTCGGTTGAATGGTCCTCCTGAAACATAAGTTCAGTGGCAAAACGCAAATTAATTCTCTGGGCAACCAGGCTGCGGATATAGCCTAAAGCAGAATCTAAAGCCAGCTTGGTCTTTTTATGATCCTCTTCTTTTCCCAATACGCTGTAAAAAATCTTGGCATTCCGTAAATCCTTGGTCAATTCCACCCGGATAATGGTGACAAAACCTATGCGCGGGTCCTTAAGTTCATCATGGATAATCAGGCTTACTTCTCTCTTTATTGCTTCCTCAACGCGTTCATGTCTAGACATTTTATTTTCGCTCCGTTTTTATACTTACTTTCGTATCCTAACAGGGGACGCTCAAGTATTTCGCCTCGGTTTTAGACGAGGGCTTAATTTTACTAATTTCCCGATCAAAGCAAGTTCTTCCTGGCGGTTTTTTATCTTGCCATTAAGCCTGGCCGCAAGTACCTTATTTAATATTTTTTGATACCCCGGCCCCGGTAAAAACCCCAGGTTATATAAATCATCTCCTGAAATACAAAGGCGCACGCAATTATAAATTTTAAGGAAATCCGCGATATGTTTTCTAAAGAGGCTGTCCCGTGAAGCAGAACGCAGTAAGATAATTGCTTCATAACTCAAAGGCTTAAGTAAAGTAAAAATCTGTGCCGGTCTAATCTGTTTACTTTTTAAACGCATAATAAATCTTTGATTGACCTTACGGCAGTTAAGGATCTTTTTTTCTTCTTGTTTAGACAAACCCAGCCTCCGGATGACCTTTTTGCTTTCCGCCAAAGTAAGCGGCCTTAAGAGGGCAGCGAAATAAACAAGCCAAGCGTCAAACTGCCCATGAAATGGAAAATCTTGCATGAACCAAGAAATCTCCTTGTTTATTGATTTAAGCAAATTGTATATTAGCTTATCAGGTTTTAGTTTATCACTGATAAAAGACAACCCTCCTAAAACGTAAAGTTTCCTGATGATCGCCGAGGGATCTTTTTCTTTAAACATTAATATCAGCTCATCGCGCATTCTATGGGGATTTACTTTATCTAACAGACCGGATTCTATCGCCTTTTTCAAAAGGCCAAGGGTCTTAGGCTCAATCTTAAAGTTATAGCGTTGCTGAAAACGAATACCCCTTAAGATACGCGTGGGGTCATCCTTAAAACTTAAATCATGCAAAACGCGGATTTTCCCAGCTGCCAGGTCATTTTTTCCGTCAAAGATATCGATCAATTTCTGGCCAGCCCCTTCAGAAAGGCTCACCGCCATGGCATTGATAGTAAAATCACGACGCAAAAGATCTTCCCTTAACGATCCGGCCCGTACCACCGGCAGGCAGGCATTAAAAGGATAGGTTTCTTTGCGGGTAGTGGCAATGTCAACTTTTAGCCGGTGGCCCAAAATTAAAGTAGCAGTACCAAACCTTTCATGTTTTATTAATCCGGAGTGTAATCTCCTGGCTAAATTCTCGGCAAATTTAATTCCATCGCCCTCAACGGTTATATCCAAATCCCAATCCTTGGCCCCTAATATAAGGTCACGGGGAAAACCGCCTACCAAATATGCCGGCATTTTAGTTTCCCTGGAAACCTTTCCTATCAAAACAATCAGGTCCTTAATTTCCTGCGGTAAATTATTTAAGTATTTTTTCATCTTTTACCTGCACCTTCAATCTATCCATTATATGCTGCCTGCCGTCTTTACGGACGGGGATGAAACATCTTATGAATTGTCTTAAGCCTCTCTTTGTCTATATGCGTATAAATCTGCGTGGTAGAAATATTAGAATGGCCAAGCATCTCCTGGACTGAGCGCAGGTCCGCCCCCCTTTCCAATAAATGCGTAGCAAATGAATGCCTTAAAGTATGTACCTTTATCGGTTTCTTAATTTTAGCTTCTTTGGCATATTGCTTAATTAATTTCCAAATTGATTGCCGGGATAATTTACTACCGGAACGGTTTACAAAAAGGAATTCTGATGTTTTATTTTTCAGAAAATGCGGACGGCTAAACTCCAGGTACCTGTTAATACTATGAATTGCCTTCTTCCCTAACGGGATAACCCGCTCTTTATTGCCTTTCCCGATGCAACGCAAAAATCCGATATCCAAATTCACGTTATTAATTTTAAGATTGGTGGATTCGGATACGCGCATACCCGTAGCGTAAAGAGTTTCCAGGATCGCCTTATCTCGGGATCCCTGATGCAGCCGCGGATCAGGCTGGCTGATCAATGCCTCCACTTCATTCAAAGAAAGGGTATCCGGAACTTTTTTCCATAATTTCGGAGAATCGATCAAGTTCGTAGGGTCATCTTTTAAGATTCTCTCCCTGGACAGGAAACGATGGAACATGCGCATAGCTGCCAGCCTCCGGGATATACTGATGGGCGAAACCCCTTTGCTTTTTTCAAAAAGCATAAATTCAATAATATCGTTTTTAAGGACTTTAGAAAGGGCGTTTATGCCACGCTCGATCATAAAATCCAAGTAAATATTCAGGTCTTGCCGGTAGGCAATAATGGTATTCTTGGCCAGCCCGCGCTCAACCGAAAGATAATCTAAAAATGAATCAATGAGTTCTTTCAATCTAGCCTATAAATGAGTTATTATTCTTTTCTCTGCCTATAGTAGTTGAAGCTCCATGCCCGGGATATACTTTTGTCTCAATCGGCAGCGTAAATAATCTCTCCCTTATTGATTTCTCAAGCAGGCGTTCACTGCCTCCCGGCAAATCATAACGGCCTACCCCTTGGTAAAATAATGTATCACCAGTAAAAACAATGTCCGTCTCCGGACTTTTCATTAAAAGTCCAATACCTCCCGGAGTATGCCCCGGCAGATGCAAGACCTCTAATTCAAAACAGTCAAATTTAATGATTTCCTTGTCTTCTAAAATCTTAATTTCAGATTTGACCTTATAGGGAAGGGAAAAAACTGCAGAAAGATTCTTTTCCGCATCTTCAAGCATCACTAAGTCCTGCTTATGCACATAAACTCCAACTCCAAATTCATCATCGCTTCCAATATGATCATAATGGCCATGCGTATTAATCACCATCGCAGGGCTTAAGTGATACCTATCCAAAACAGCCTTTATTTTATGTGCCTGATCTCCAGGATCAATGATAATAGCCTGGCCGCCTTCCAGGCAAGCAAGTATATAACAATTAACCTGCATCGGGCCGACATTAACGGTTTCTAGGATCATTTCAAATAGTTTTTTATCTTTGGATAAATAAAACCTTTATGGATATCCGACTTAATACCTTCAGCAATATATAGATTACGGCTGTCATTTGTGCCGTAAATATCACTTTTTATAGAAGCCAAAAGGTCGATTGTCCTGTTAATATATACATCAAGATTCTTCTGCATATCAGCTACCAGCATATTCTTCATATTCACCAGATTCTTCAATGCCTCCTGGGCACAATCCACTTTCTTTTTAATGCTTGACCTCTGAGTAAGGGCATTTTCTAACTCATCATGCCATGACTTCCAGAAAAGAAAATATTGCCGGTAAAGCTCCTCTTTGGTCATATTAGGCCCTTTATATTCTTCCGGGACAAGGACCATCTCAACTGCTTGGTCTGCTTTCTTGGATTTACGGGTGAATTTACGCGCAAAGGACTCGCATCCCGCTAAATCTAATAACAAAAAATAACATAATAAAACCAAAAATATCTTCCTCAATCTCATTTAACCATCTCCTTGTCCGCTATATTAATTTAATCCTCAAGCGGCCTCCCGCCTGCTATTCTGAAACAAACAAGCGGGAAAATTCTTTTTCATTAATAATTTTTACTCCCAGTTCTCTGGCTTTATTAAATTTTGTGCCTGCATTTGCCCCTGCCACCAAAAAATCAGTCTTACTGCTTACACTGGATGAAGTAAAACCTTTAGATTGACGCACTAATTCTTCTGCTTCGGCGCGTGAAAACCCAACCAGTTCTCCTGTAAAAACCACTGTCTTGCCGGTTAATGTATTAATCTTAAATTTGGCACGTTGCTGGCGCATGTTAACACCTGCGTCTTTTAACTCCTGGATTAATCTCCTGGTTTGGCTAAGGTTAAAATAGTCAAAAATAGCCCCGGCCATAACCTGGCCTACCTCCGGGATTCTATCTAACTCTTCAAATTTCGCGTGCATAAGCTTACACATATCACCAAATTCCTCCGCCAATGTGTAAGCGGATTTCTGCCCCACATGACGTATGCCTAAAGCAAAAATCAGGCGATCCAAGGGCTGTTGTTTGCTTTTTTCGATAGAACTCAATAAATTATTAGCCTTCTTTTCCTTGAATAACTCCAGTTTCAGTAAATCCTCAAGTTTAAGCTTAGTATAAATATCCGCTAAACTTTTGAGCAGATTTAAACTTACCAGCTGGTTAATTACCGCCTCGCCCATGCCTTCAATATCCAAAGCATCGCGGCTGGAAAAATGTAAAAGCGCACGTTCCAGCTGTGCAGGGCAATCAGAGTTGATGCAACGGTAAGCCACATCTTCCTCTTTCTCTTTTACAATCTTCTCTCCGCATGCAGGACATTTTACAGGGATATTATAAGGCCTCTTGCCTTTTTGCTCCACCACTTTTACCACTTTCGGGATTACATCTCCTGCGCGCTCAATAAGTACCCTGTCGCCTTCCCGTAACCCCAACCTCTCTATCTCATCAAAATTATGCAAAGTAGCATTGCTTATAATCACCCCGGAACACTCTACCGGTTTAAGCTCTGCCGTTGGAGTAATCACTCCTGTGCGGCCGACATTAATTTTAATCGCAATCACTTCAGTAGTTGCCTGCCGGGCAGTAAATTTATAAGCCACTGCCCAGCGCGGACTTTTAGCAGTAAAACCCAAACCCTTCTGCTGTGCAAGGTTGTTTAATTTAACCACCACCCCGTCAATCTCATAACTTAATTCATCCCGTTTCTGTTGCCATTTATGGCAATAAGAAATCACTTCCTCTATGTTGCGGCAAAGCGCAGAATGCATATTTGCCCGTACCCCCCAATCTTTAAGCCTGGCTAAGAAATCCCATTGGGTATTTATATGTTGGCTGCGGTATGCGCCCAGGGAATGCGCAAAGAAATTAAGATGCCTCCCGGCAACAATATTACTATCCAATAATTTCAGAGAGCCGCTGGTAGCATTGCGAGGATTGGCAAATAAGGTTTCCCCTCTATCCATGCGTTCTTTATTAAGTTGTGAGAAATCTTTTTTATCCATATATACTTCGCCGCGGATCTCAATAAAATCCGGTACAGACTTACCCATTAAAGCTAAAGGAATAGCGCGTATTGTCTTTATGTTAGCGGTTATATCTTCACCTGTCTGGCCATCTCCCCGCGTTGAGCCTACTATAAGTTTGCCTTTCGAATAAGTCAGATTAGCGCTCACTCCGTCAATCTTAAGCTCAACCACATACTCATAATCACAACCATTGCCTAGGCCTTTGCGTACGCGCCCATCCCAGCTGGCTAATTCATCAATAGAATAAGTATTATCCAACGAAAACATCCCGTTTTTATGTTTTACTGTTTTAAAACCCGGGCTTATCCCTGCGCTCAGTCGCTGACTGGGAGAATCATCAGTACGCAGTTGGGGATATTTATCTTCAAGCAACTTCAGCTCAGTCATTAAATCATCATATTCTTTGTCAGAAACCTGCGGTTGGCTTAAAACATAATAAGAATAATCATGTTTTCTTATTTTCTCTCTTATCAGCTTAATCTTATTTTTGATCTGGATAGGCATCTTGACTATTCAACAGGGATTAGAGTGTAACTTGAAAGTCGCGGAATTCGCCGCTTGCCGGCTGCCATTCCGCATCTGCTTCTTTGATATAACGGGAAAAACGCTGATTGATTTGCTCAAGGAAATTACTCAGGGTATTTTCTTCTGCCTCTGCCAATACCTCTACACGGCCGTCGTTTAAATTCTTAACCCAGCCACAAACCTTAAGGGAAGTTGCAATATCTTGAATGGCATAACGGAAACCTATACCCTGGACCTTGCCTGAATAATAAATATGCAGGTGCTTTTTCATAACCATACCCCTTGCGCATACTTACCCGCAGGGATTTACTTGCTTGCTTTGCAAGCAAGTATTTCGCCAACAATTTATAATTTATTCCTTGCTCACACTTGTTCCTAATGATTAAATTCGACCAGCAAACTTATGTTCGCTCTCGCTCCATTAGTTTGGGCCTCGTTTAATTCGGGGCGACAGGACTTGAACCTGTGACCTCTTGAACCCCATTCAAGCGCTCTAGCCAAACTGAGCCACGCCCCGTATTGCATCTTGCATCAACGCAATTTTCACACCAGTGAGCACTGGCGCAATCCAAATAAGCACCAGGTGCCATATTAACGTTAGGTGCTACAAAATACCTAATTCAAAATAGTATACCAGAAATTTATAGACTTCGCAATAACAGAAAGAATTATATTGCAGCTTTTTTAGCGAGGATGTCGAATTCTACATTCAACTTATCAGACGGGCCCTTAAAACTTAAGGTAGTATTCTTAAGGGTATGAGGAATAACATAAACACTAAGAATATTCGCACGCCTTTGCGCTAAAGTCAGGCTTATCCCATCTAATGATATCGAGCCCTTAGGCAAACAATAACGGATGAAACCGGCAGGGATTACAACTTCAAAAACCAAGTTGGCGCTGCGTATTGCTTTACTCCGTATCAAACCCAGGCAATCAATATGTCCGCTGACAAAATGCCCGGATAATCTATCCCCCAGTTTAAGGCTGCGCTCAAGGTTTACCTCTTCACCGATTTTGAGCAACCCAAGATTTGTCTTTTTAAAAGTTTCAGCCATAATTTCAAAACTAAACGAATTACTGCTAATAGAAGTTGCCGTAAGGCATACCCCGTTAACCGCAACGCTATCCCCAACCAGGGTATCCTGCAGGGTTTTCTGGGCCAGGACCTCAAAGGCCATAATCCTGCCTGAACGCATAACTCTTTTAACTTTGCCTAATTCCTCGATTATACCCGTAAACATTATTTTATATTTGCCTCAATGAGCAAATCTTCTGCAAAATGCCGAATCTTCACCCGGCACAGCTTTATTGCCTGATCCGGACGCTTTACCCCTCTGCCCATTACAGAAGAAACCGCATTTTTCCCCCCGATAATCTTAGGGCTGATAAAGAATAATATCTTATCCACCAACCTATCATCAAATAAGGAACCAATAAGCGTTCCTCCGCCTTCAACAATAATATTACTGATTTTTAATCGTGCTAATTTCTTAAGCGCATCGCGTAAATTAATCTGGCCATCCTTTTCCTTAACCTCAAGGATCATGGCTTTAGCGGATAAGTTCTTGCGATTTTCTGTCTCTTGGCCTGGCCGGCTAGGTAAAGTAACAATAATTACCTTGCTTGCCCCCAAGAAAATATTGGCATTTTCAGGCGTGCTTAAATTACTATCAATAATTATCTTGACTAGCTGTTTCTGAGATGGCACAGCATTAAGGCGAGGATTATCACGCAATACAGTATTTACCCCCACCATAATCGCGTCATAATCCCTGCGTATCTTATGCGCAAAAACTCGCGATTTATCCGAAGTAATCCATTTGGAATCACCGGTAAAAGTAGCGATGCGCCCATCCAGAGACTCGGCAACTTTAACAGTAATGAAAGGCAAACCAGCAGAGATATATTTTACAAAACCCTCATTAATCCTTCTTAATTGTTCACCTAAAACCCCTGACCTTACCTTGATATTACTTTGCTTAAGCAATAAAATACCCTTGCCATTATTTAAAGGGTTGGGGTCAATCATACCGACAACTACCTCTTTTATGCCGCTCTGAATTATGCGGTTAACGCACGGCGGGGTGCGGCCAGTATGGGCGCACGGCTCAAGCGTAACATATAAAACAGCCCCTTTGGCCTTTCTGCCTGCTTCATCCAAAGCAATAATCTCCGCATGTGCCAAGCCGGCCTTGGCATGAAAACCTTTGCCGATAATCTTTCCCGACTTTACCACTAATGCGCCTACTAAAGGATTAGGAGAAGTTTTGCCCTTCGCCTTAAGGGCTAATTTTAAAGCTAACCCCATATAGTATTCATCAGTTTTCTTGATCATCCTCTAACCTGGCGTAACTTTTCCACCAGCTCAATAGGTATTTTAACCGCCCCTAATTTTATGTCAGGTTTTACACTACCGTGAAAATCCGAGCCTCCGGTAACTAAAAGATTGAGTTTTTTAGCCAAATCCAGATAAAAATTAACCATAGACTGGGAATGCTCAGGATAATAAGCCTCTATGCCCTGCAATCCACAATCAACAAGTTCAGCAATCAATTCATCATTATGCAATATATATGGATGCGCCAAAACAGCTACTCCCCCGGCGCCCTTAATCAGATTTATTGCCTCAGCAGGAGAAAGGCTAAAACCCAGAACATAGGCCGGAGATTTATCTCCTATATATTTTCGAAACGCCTCAGCAGTAGTAGTAACCCGGCCCATCTTAACTAACGCTTTAGCAATATGCATCCTGCCTACGGTACCTTTCCCGGAAATATCAAAAACATCCTGGGCATTAAGCTTTACCCCCTGCTCCCCTAGATTACTTACAATCTTATGCACGCGCTCAATGCGGTTAAGCTGGACTAAACTTAGTTTCTCAAGCAATGCCTTATTTTGACAATCCAGAAAATACCCAAGCAGATGAATCTCCTGCTTCTCATATTGGGCGGTCAACTCTATACCGGCGATAACCTCTAAATCCTCCCCCTGCGCCGCGGCCATTGCCTCAGGAATTCCAGCCACTGTATCATGATCAGTTATAGCAATAGCTGAAAGGCCCCGGCAGAGCGCCTCCCTGACTAATTGCCTGGGCGTCAATGTGCCGTCGCTCTCGGAGGTATGCACATGCAGATCAGCGTATCTCATTTTTCTTTCTCGATTTTTATTTGATCCAATATGGCGTTGACAAACTTGCCAGATTCAGATCCAGAATATTTCTTGGCCAGCTCCACAGCTTCATTTATTGTTACTTTCGGCGGGATATCTTCGCGAAAAATTAGCTCAAAACAACCTAAGCGCATAATATTACGATCCACAAATGCCATACGCTCAAGCTGCCAGTTTGCAGCGTATTTACTGATTTTCTTATCAATCTCCTGCATATGCTCGACTACTCCACCAAGCAGCCCCGAGGAAAAATCTTTAAGTTCATCGGAAACGTTTTCTTGTTCGCCAGACTCCCAAAAACTTTTTAGAGCCTCCTGCCAATTGCCCCGGGTAATATCCACCTGGTAGAGCATTTGCAATACATATTCTCTGGCCTTAGTTCTTTTTCTCATAGATAGGAATAAACTATTAACTACTTCAGCTGCCCTGTTAAATTAACCATCTCGATAGCCGAAAGCGCCGCATCGCGGCCCTTATTGCCATCTTTAGAGCCTGCGCGCTCTACTGCCTGTTCAATGTTATCTGCGGTAATTATACCAAAGATAACCGGAATTCCGCTATCCAAAGAAACTTTGGCTACGCCTTTTGCTACTTCAGAAGCAATATAATCAAAATGCGGAGTAGCCCCGCGGATAACTGTACCCAGACAAATCAAGGCGTCAAACGATTTGGTTTTAGCCATCTTCTGAGCAATCACAGGAACTTCAAACGCCCCGGGAACCCAGGCCACAGTAATATTCTTATCATCTGCGCCATGCCTCACCAAGGTATCAATACAGCCGCTTACCAGCTCCTTAGTCATAAAATCATTAAACCGTGAAGCCACTAACCCGAAAGATTTTCCTTTTGCCAATAAATTACCTTCAATTACTTTTACCATTTTGCTCTCCCTTCGTTTTTGTTCGTTCTTTCTATATTCTATCTACCCTCTCTAAATGTCTATCTGGTGCCCTAGTTTTTCTTTTTTTGTCTTAAGGTATTTATAATTCTGAGCGTTAGGCTCAATCTCTAAAGGAACACGCTCAGAAACCTTAAGGCCATATCCTTGCAGACCAACAATTTTACGCGGATTATTAGTCAGTAATCTTATCTGTTTAATACCTAAATCTACCAAAATCTGGGCGCCAATACCATAATCGCGCAGGTCGGCTTTATGCCCTAAGGCTTCATTTGCCTCAACCGTATCCATTCCTTTATCCTGAAGGTTATAAGCACGCAGCTTCTCTACTAATCCTATACCCCGGCCCTCCTGATTCATATAAAGGACTACGCCTTTTTTTTCAAGAGAGATCATCTGCATGGCCTTTTCTAACTGCCTGCCGCAATCACAGCGCAATGAACCAAAGACATCCCCCGTCAAACACTCTGAATGCACGCGCACCAATATTGCTTCGCTTGACCAGTTACCCATACAAAGCGCAATATGCGTCTGATTACTGGTCTTATCACAGTAAATAATTAACCTGAACTCTCCAAATTTAGTAGGCAATTTAGTTTCAACTATGGCCTCAACCAGCTTCTCTTTCCTGCGGCGATATTCAATAAGGCTGGCAATAGTGCAAATCTTTAACGCATGTTTATTGGCAAATTCCAAAAGCTGCGGCAAGCGTGCCATAGAGCCATCGTCATTCATAATCTCGCAAATCACTCCTGCCGGATAAAGGCCGGCAAGACGCATCAAATCTAAACTTGCTTCCGTATGCCCTGCCCTGACTAAAACACCGCCGCGCCGTGAACGCAAAGGAAAAATATGCCCGGGACGCGCCAAATCCTCCGGCCTGCTTTGACCGTTAATTAAAACCTCGATTGTCCGGGCCCGGTCATAAGCAGAGATTCCCGTAGTTACCCCTTTAGCAGCATCAACAGAAATCATCCAGGCAGTCTTAAAAGGATCTTCTGTATTGGCCTGCAGGGTATTCTTAAGCATGGGATCAAGTTCTAATAAACGCAATCTTTCCTCCTCCATAGGCACGCAAATAAGCCCACGGCCAAATTTGGCCATAAAATTTATATCTTCGGGTTTAACAAATGAAGACGCCATTATCAGGTCACCCTCATTCTCACGGTCCTCATCATCAACCACTATAACCATCTTGCCTGCTTTTAAATCTTCAATAATATCGGATATATTGTTGAACATAGATCGACCCCCATAAAAAAACAGCCCAAAGATAATCTTTGGGCGTATTAATTTTAATCTTTTCCCATCTGGACTTTCGCATGCAGAAGACTACGCCTCGCGCTAATTTGAATTGCGCGGCTGGCCATTCGCATGTCACCATCGGCCCTGGAATCTCACCAGATCTGCTGGCACTAAAGTCTAGCGTCAGCTCGCGGGCTTTTTCATCCAAACTTATTTGATAGTTTGGTAGGCGCTTCTGCGCGACCGCCGGTAAGGATTTTCACCTTGCCCCAAAGATTAATTGTTCTTATTTTAGCAGAAAAACCGGGCTTGTCAATATAATTAAAAACGGTTATAATAGTAATAATGCCCGATAAAACATTAACCAAAATACACAACAAACTACTTAAACAGGGAAAAACTATCGCTGTAGCCGAATCCTGCACCGGAGGCATGCTTTGCGGCCAGTTAACTAAAAAACCGGGAGCCTCGGGTTATTTCCTTCTGGGAATAGTTGTTTACAGTAATAAATCCAAAGAAAAAATACTGCAAATTCCCGCAAAACTTATCACTAAATACGGTGCCGTCTCCAGCCAGGTTGCAATATCAATGGCCAGAAACATCCGTAAAATATCAAACGCAAATTTAGGCATCAGTATAACCGGCCTGGCCGGTCCGGCTGGCGCAACCGTCAATAAACCAATAGGTACTGTCTTTATCTGCCTTTCCCTGAAGGACAAAAGCATCTGCCGGAAATTTTCTTTTCTGGGCAGCCGGCAAATTATCCGCAAGAAAACAATTCAAGAGGCTTTGCGTTTATTATGCGCGCATTTATCGCCATAGAACTTCCAAAAGAAATTAAAGGTTTCCTTTCCGGGATACAGGATAATTTAAAAATTGAGCTCTCTAAGCTTTTATCTAGCGAAATCCTTGCGCATAACACAAAGACATTGGCCTCTAGAATAAAGATGGGTAATGGCCACGAAGGTATTAACTGGACCAAGCCTCAAAACCTTCACCTCACCTTAAAGTTCCTTGGGGATATCTCTTTTGAACAGCTAGCCCAGGTCAAAGAAATAATAGCAGGAATATCAAAGATGCCTTCCAGATTTAAAATTAAGCTGGATACCCTGGGAGTTTTCCCTGATGCGCATGCCCCACGCATAATTTGGATAGGAGCTGATCAGCCACCCTTAGAGCTTAAGGAATTTGAGGAAATCTTAGAAACAAGGCTTTCAGATTCAGGAATACCATTGCAGCGGCGGCATTTCTGCGCGCATATTACAATCGGCCGCATAAGATCATGCCTTTCCCCTTCTGACTTAAAAAAAACTCTTGATAAAATTGAAAATGATATAATTAATGCAAGCCGGGAATTTGAATGCGGAAAGGTTACTCTATTTGAAAGCGCGCTTGGCCCAAGCGGGCCAACTTATACAGCCCTAGAAAGGTTTAAGATTACATGAAGCACGATACTAGCATAGGCACCTGCTACTAAATCATCCCCCATCACTCCTATTGCCCCATGCAAATTCTGCAACCTTCCCGCGGGAAAAGGCTTAAGCATATCAAGAATGCGGAATATAATAAAGGCTAAAAAGACTATCTTGGGTTCAGGCGGCAAAAAACAAAGGGCAATAAGCATACCCATTACCTCATCGATAACAATACATCCCGGGTCTTTCTTATTAAGCAGTTTTTCCGCTCTTCCGCTGGTTAATACCCCTAAGACCATTATACAAAAAAGAAACAAAAAATAACTGCTCCGGCTGCTGCCGGCAAGTAAATAAAATATGCCTACCCCGGCGATACTGCCGAATGTCCCCGGGATCAAAGGCAGATATCCGATAAAAAAGAACGTGCTGATTGCTTTAATCAATAAATCTCCCAGCGCAGTAAACCTCATAGGCGGGTAATTATCTTGCGGTTTTCCCAAAGGTAGGACAGTCCGGAATAAAGGGTCAGCCCCACAGTGAGCAACATAAGGAAAAATATACCCTGGCGGAAAATATTCTCCCAAGCGGGATTCCAGGTAGAATATTTAAGCACTATTTCTTTAAGCAGAATAAAACCAAGAATAGTAAATATAACTGCCATCTGCAAAACTGTTTTGTGTTTTCCGGCGCGCGCAGCAGAAAGCACCTTGCCTTTATTTAAGGCAAACAGGCGCAAAGAAGTAATCATGATTTCACGTGCAATAATAATCACAAACATCCAGGCATCAATCAGCTGCAACTGCACAAATGCCGCAAAGGCCGCCAGTACCAGGATTTTATCGGCGATAGGATCCATGAGCCTACCAAAATCTGTAACCATATTCCTGCGTTGGGCAATCATGCCATCAAAGAGATCAGACAGCGCCGCAAGGATAAAAACGATTAAACTGGCTACCTTAGGCCAAAGCCCCTGGCAAAATAAAAAGAACATAAATACAAAAGTTAATAGAATTCGCGACATGGTCAAACGATTAGCAAGATTCATTGTACAGCCTCCCCGACTAAGTCATACTCTAAGGTATCTGTTATTCTAACTTCTGCAAACTCACCTTCTTTTAACGGGCGCCTAGCATTCACATAAACCAACCCGTCTACTTCCGGGGCATCTGCCTGACTGCGCCCGATATATGCGCCATCTTGTTTTTCTTCAATAAGTACACGCACGCTCTTACCCAAAAACTTGCTATTTACAGCAGTAGCTACTTTCTGCTGTTCAGCCATGATAATATCAAACCTGGACTGTTTTAACCTCCGGCTAACCTGCCCTTTAAAACTATATGCAGGAGTTTCTTTTTCCCGGGAATAAATAAAAGCTCCTAACCTCTCAAATTTTACTTCCCTGACAAAACTCAACAACTCTTTAAACTCTTTATCTGTCTCTGAAGGAAAACCAACGATAAGCGAAGTACGTAAACATACCCCAGGTATAACCTTTCTGATCTTTTCAATTAAAGAAATTATTTCTTTCTTAGTAACCTTGCGGTTCATGAGCTTTAGTATGCGATTATTGATATGCTGTATAGGTAAATCAATGTATTTGCATACCTGATCATGCGAACTGATTAACTCAAGCAGCTCATCACTTATGCGTTCAGGATTTAGATATAAAAGACGGATCCATCCAATATCAGGGGCATTACGGATTATTTTACCTAAAAGCACAGCTAAGCTTCCCCTGCCAGATAAATCCAACCCGAAACCCGTGATATCCTGCCCAATAATATTAAGCTCGGAGATTTTTTCCCGGTTAAAATCCTTAACCTTCCGAATAATCGATTTCTCATCCAGGCTGACGAACTTACCTTTAATTTTAGGGATAATACAATAACTACAGCTATTCACGCAGCCTTCGCAGATTTTTAAATACGCATAATGCTTCGGAGTTAATGCAAACCTTTTTGCCTCATGGTTAAGCCCAAGTGTACCCACAAAGGCATCTACCTCCGGCAGTTCTTTATTTAAATTTTTGTAACGCTGCGCAAGGCACCCATAGACAATTATCTTCTTGAGCTTACCATTCTTTTTAAGTTCTATCAGATCAAGTATGGCATCAACTGATTCCCGCCTGGCCTCTTCAATAAATGCACAAGTATTGACCAAGGCAACTTCCGCCTCAGCCATATCATCAACTATAAAATAACCTTTGTAATTTAGCCTGCCGGCCAGGCTCTCGGCATCCACCAGGTTCCTCGGGCAACCTAAAGCTAATATCCCCAGCCTCTGCTTCATCTGGCAATCTTTAAGCCTTCTTTATTTATAACGATATTCTTTAGAGACTGGCCACGGCGTCCAAGTTTGGTAAAACGCTGGTCGTTAACCTGCAATTCTACTGCTCCGGCATCACCGAGAGACAACTCAATCTTTTCTTTGGCCTGCCAGGTTTCAGATCTGCCGCGCGCAAGCACCCCGTGAAAGACAACCTTACCATCCACTTTGGCAGAAACCCATGATTTATCGCGGGCAAATATCCCCAGCATAAAACCCTGGGACAACTCCTTTTGCGCCTTAGCCTGTTTGGGAATATTCCTTTTTGAAGACTTATTTATTGCTTCTTTAGGTAAAAGCTCACGGGTTAGTTTAGTCTTGGAGGCAGGTATAAAAATCCTGGCTTTTGCTGATGCCTTCTTGTGCCAGAAAGAAATAGCCTTAACCAGCTTAACCGCTAAAAATATAAAAATTACCGCAATTACCACAAATACAATTATTTTCTTAAATCCGGCCGGAGGCCTAATCGCGCCTAACTTAACTGAAAAATCTTTTGCCAAAGCAGGTTTCTTCTCAATGCGCTCTCCTATATCCCTGCCTACAGCGGCATTTAATACCGGCTTACGGGATTGGCTGGTCTCGCCAAGATATTCTTTAAGATCAAGCCCAAGGCAATTACAGTAAATCTTAATAAAACCTTTGAGGTAAATCGGGCTTAAATCCGAAATACTATCGCCTTCAATCGCCCGTAAAACATTAAGGTGAATCTTAGTTTTCTTTTGGATATCCTCAAGGCTCAATCCTCTTTCCTGGCGGATTTTCTTTAGCCGGGCACCGGCTGTCTCAATGTTCATATTTATCTTATCTCCTTATACGATACGCGCGGAGGTATCGCTCGCAAAAGCGTACCCGCGTAATACCTTATAAACGCGGGGTATTGCCGCCTGTCAAATCCTTAAGCCAACTCTGACGATCAACTAAAATCCTGCGCGGCTTACTACCCTCGTATGGACCAACTAGACCTTCCAATTCCATAATATCTATAATGCGCGCGGCACGCGTATAACCTAACCGCATGCGCCTTTGTAATATAGAAACCGATGCCTGGTTACTTTCCATTATCACGCGCACCGCCTCATCATAAAGTTCATCCTTCTCTCCGCCATTTGCTAAACTACCTTTTTGCTGCTCCTTAAGTATTTGATCATCGTAAGCCGGCTCGCCTTGAGCCTTAATAAACCCTACCACCCTTTCAATCTCTTCATCTTTAACCAAAGCTCCCTGAATACGGATAAGATCTTCTTTGCCGGGCTGCAGAAATAACATATCCCCCTTACCCAATAAAGTCTCCGCCCCATTCATATCCAAAACAGTACGCGAATCAACCTTGGAAGCAACCTTAAAAGATATACGCGCCGGTAAATTTGCCTTAATTACCCCGGTAATTACATCAACGCTTGGCCGCTGTGTAGCCAAAATCAAATGTATTCCTACTGCGCGCGACAACTGCGCCAGGCGGGTAATCGCATTTTCAATCTGGTCACGCGCCACAGTCATTAAATCCGCAAATTCATCTACAATAACCACAATATACGGGATCTTTTCCTGTTTCTCGTTATAGGCTTCAATATTCCTTACCCCTGCCTTAGCCAAAAGCTGATAGCGATCCTCCATTTGCCCTACTACCCAATTAAGCGCAACCGCCGCCTTCTTGGCATCAGTAACAACCGGGCATAAAAGATGCGGCAGGCCGTTGAAAGGCATGAGTTCAACCATTTTCGGATCAATCATTAAAAACTTCAACTCATTAGGCGAGCCCCTAAAAAGCAGGGACAAAATACAGGTATTCACGCATACGGTCTTTCCTGAACCCGTGGTACCGGCAATTAAAAGATGCGGCATATCATCCAAATCGCCAAACACGCTCCTCCCGGTAATATCCTTACCTAAACCCAAAGTCAAAGACGATTTCTGCTTATGGTAATCTGCTGAAACAAGTAAATCCTTAATACATACCAAAGCACTATGTAAATTAGGAACCTCAACTCCTACCCGCCCTTTTCCCGGTATGGGCGCGATTATCCTGACTGACTGGGCCTTAATTGCCAAAGCAATATCATCACTCAGTGCCTCAATACGATTGATCTTTACTCCCGGAGCAGGCTCAAGCTCATAACGCGTAATTACCGGTCCGCGGATAATATCCGTTACCTTAGCTGTTATTCCAAAATCCTCTAAAGTATCCTCGAGAATCCTGGCGCTTGCCTCAAGATCCTCTTTCATTTGCTTGGTATCCGGAACAGGGGCATCATCAAGCAAGTCTACTGAAGGCAGATGATAATCCCCGATCTTTAATTCCTTAGGCTTGAGTTTTACTTCCTCTGTTTGGGATTTGGATTTAATTTGAATCTTCGGCCTGGCAGCCTCAGGCATAAATATTTTTGGTTTTGAAGGCACAACCTGCTCTTCTTTTTTAAGCGGAAGGTTATTCTTATTCAAAAGACTTTGCTTAACTTTAACCAGAGTGGCCTTTTGTTTATTAGAAAGACTGAATACCCCGGAAAAGAATGATTTTGATTTCTCAAGCGTCTTTAAAAAAAGCGAGGAGATGAGGATTTCGGTAACCAGGGCCAGAGAAAGAATAATAAAGGTAACAAAAATAATAAAACCCCCTAAACGGCTAAAATACGTTGTTACAAAATTAGAAGTAAGTGCGCCTAAAAAACCGGCGGTATGGAACCTGAGCAAATCATTGCTCAGATTAAACATGCCGATAAGGGAACTTAAGGAAATGAGCAATACAAGCATCCCCATAATACGCGGGATGCTCAGATAAGGCTTATCTTGACGGAAAAATCTTACTCCCAGGGTTATAACTAAAAGCGGGATAATAAAACTTGAAATATTTCCAAATAGGAATACGAGAAACCCGCCTAAATAGGCGCCGAAAACTCCCAGTAGGTTTTTAGGGGGAAGGTTTGGATGCGAGGTAAAAAAAACAAGGTCAGCGCGGTCAAAGCGTATAAGGCTGGCAAAAACCATCAGCCCAACCGCTACTAATATAACGCCTTTGACCTCATTTAATCTTCTTTCTCTCACTTCTAAATTAACTGCTTTGTTCAGCCTGCTTTTTACTTAAATTAATCCTGCCCAACTCATCTATGCCAATTACCTTGACTTTGAATTCATCCCCCACCTTTACTGCATCCTCGACCTTCTTTACAAAAGTGCTTGATAATTCGGAAACATGCACCAGGCCTTCTTTGCGCGGGGCTATCTCCACAAATACACCAAATTGCATAATACGTTTTACCTTACCAAAGTAAATCCGGCCCACCTCTACATCATCTGTAATTGCCCTGATCATCTTAATCGCAGCATCGGATTTACCTGCGTCGGTTGAACCGACTAAAACCGTACCATCATCTTTTATATCAATGCTGGCGCCTGTGGCGGCAATTATAGCCTTAATTGTTTTGCCTCCCGGCCCGATGAGCTCGCCGATTTTCTCGGTATTTATCTTTAAAACATCAATACGCGGTGCAAAACTGGAAAGTTCTTCTCTTGGGCTGCTTAAAGCAGTGCTCATTTTATCCAAAATAAAGAATCTTGCCTCCTTAGACTGCGTAAGGCAATCTTTAAGTAACTCTAATGTAATTCCGTCAATTTTAAGGTCTAACTGTACAGCGGTAACCCCCTGGCGGGTTCCGGCAACTTTAAAATCCATATCGCCAAAATGATCCTCTAACCCGGCGATATCCGTAAGGATCGCCGTTTTATTGCCCTCCTTGACTAAACCTAAAGCCACCCCGCCTACTGCTTCCTTAATCGGTACACCCGCATCCATTAATGATAAAGTCGCAGCACACACAGAAGCCATACTGCTAGAACCATTGGATTCTAAAATCTCAGAGACTACCCTTACAGTATAAGGAAACTTCTCTTTTGACGGCAAAACTGCAAGTAAGGACTTTTCTGCCAAGGCGCCATGGCCGATTTCGCGCCTTCCGGGACCGCGTATAGGCCTTGTCTCCCCAACGCTAAAAGAAGGAAAATTATAATGCAACATGAAAGATTTCTTTTTCTCGCCTTCTAACGACTCAATCAACTGCTCATCATCACCCGTACCTAAAGTAGTTATAGCCAAGCTCTGGGTCTGCCCGCGGGTAAAAAGGCTTGAGCCATGCGTACGCGGAAGTACAGATACCTCACAGCTGATCGGACGGATCTCTTTAAAAGAACGTCCATCAATACGAATATTCTCATCTATAATCATCTTGCGCACTTGCTTCTTCTCTACTTCATGCAGGCCAGCATGGATATCCGCCGCAAGAAACCCTTCAGTAGTCAACTGCAATTCTAATTCTTTGGTCAATAAGGCAACCGCCTCTTCACGCTCTTCTTTTTTGCTCAGTTTATAGACCTTGTTTAATTTTTCCTGGGAAAGCAACTCTATCTTCTGCATTAAAACCGGATCAATCAATTTAAGTTCAACCTTGGTTTTCTCAGTACCATAAAGGCGGCAGAATTCTTCTTGCATAGTAATTATCGGTTTTATACTTTCCATCCCAAACTTCACCGCCTCAAGATACACCTCTTCGGAAACCTCTTTGGCTTTTGACTCAAGCATTACTACGCCGCTGCTATTTCCAGCCACCACTACTTCCAGATCTGCATTCTCAAGCTCGGCATAAGTAGGATTTAAAACGAATTCGTTATTTATCCTGGCTACCCGGCAGCTTGCTAACGGCCCTTTAAAAGGAATGTCTGAAATAGACAAAGCTGCGCTTGCCCCGATCAAGGCCAGGACATTCGGATCATTCTCTCCATCACTTGAGAGAACAATAGCCATAACCTGGACCTCATTTAAAAAACCTTCGGGGAATAACGGGCGTATTGGACGGTCAATAAGCCGGGAACCTAAAATTTCATTTTCTGAAGGCCTGCCCTCACGTTTAAAAAATCCTCCCGGGAACCTGCCGGCGGCATAAGTCTTTTCTTGATATTCTACGGTCAAAGGGAAAAACCCCTGCCCCTCTTTTACATCCTTAGACATACAGGCGGTAACCAAGATCACAGTTGCCCCATAAGTAACAGTAACCGAACCATTGGCCTGCTTAGCAATCCTTCCGGTCTCCAGGATAAGATCATTCTTACCAAATTTAATTTTCAAGCTTTTATTTTGCATTATTTTAGCTCTTTCTTTATTTAATAGATGAAATGTTTTGGGGCCTTACTTTCTCAGGTTAAGTTTTCCCAAGACCTCTTCGTACTTCTTCAAATCCTTGTCCTTGAGATATTTAAGCAGGCTGCGGCGTCTGCCTACCAATAAAAGCAGGCCACGGCGAGAATGCAGGTCTTTTTTATGTGATTTAAAATGCTCTCCCAGAGAATTAATCCTCTCAGTCAGAATAGCAATCTGGACCTCGGCAGAACCTGTATCCCTGGAATGAACCTTAAAATCATTAATCAATTTTGTCTTCTTTTCCTTTACCAAAACCAATTTTCTTCCCTCCCTTTCTAATTCTTAATATTATACGACAACTAACCCGGCAAGTCAATGGATTTAATAAAAAGCTATTTCTTCTTTAATAACTCAATTATCCTATCCAGCTTCTGGAGTACCAAAACACTAAAACATACCAGCCAAATCGTTAAGGCCAGTGACAATAAGCCGCTCATAAAACTTAAACCGTACCCCATACTCTCCCCCTTGCCAGCTAACCGGCAGTTTTATTTTATTTTGAAATATTGTACCATAAGTATATAGTTATGCAATCTCAATTTCACGGATTTTCCTACGCGTGGACTTCTTTTCGGAATGACGGCGTTTATGCTCAAGGATCTTTAGTTTTATTCTTTTCGGTTTCTTGCGCGTCTGGCGCATAATCTTGGCCCTAAGTGACTGCCTTTGTAAAAGGTCATGTTTAAATCTATTTTCAATCTTGCTTAGAAGAATATGCCTGGCCAGATTACGGTTAAGCAACTGATAACGCTGGCGTTGGCACTTTACCTCCAGGCCCGTAGGCAGATGTTTCAAATATACACAGGTAGCGGTTTTATTAACATTCTGGCCGCCGGGTCCGCTTGAGCGGATAAAACTCTCAACGATATCTTCTTCGCGCACCCCCAAGGCAAGCATCTTCTTCTCTAGGGCAGTCATATCCTTAGTGACGGTTACCATAAAACTACACCCCCACCTCAACATCAATCTTCTTAATTAAGGCATCCAACTCTTTGATTAAGGGCATGGGAAGCATTTTTAAGACCTCTGCCTCTTGTTTCAACATGCGCAGCTGCCCTAGCACCCTCCTGAGAAGGGCCAGTTTCCTTTTTTCCTGGGCCTCTTGCGGCTCCAGCTCCTGGCGCTGCCTGATAATTAAACTTAAGTTTCTCTTTAACTCCTGGGCAGGCCTGCCTTTCTCAAAAATATCTTTTTTAAGATTATTATAATCGTCTTCGTCTAATGCTTTTTTATTTTTTGCCTGGCGCAGGATATCCACTGACTCATAGCTGGGGATATTGGCCGCCTGGCTTGCATCAACATAATCATTTTTTAAATATTGCGGCTCTTCTTTCTCCAGAAAATAATATGACTTAAGCAGCTTCATTGCCGTTTGCTTACGTATGCCTATCTCACGACTGGCATAAACATCAAAATTTGCATAGCCCCATTCCTTATATATCTTGTCCTTCCAGACTGAATAAAGAGAACGGCCCAATTCAATCCATGAACACTTAAAATTTTTAGCGCTCTCTAGAATGTGATAGCGCAAAGAACCGCTATCTAAATTTTCCATTTTTTCTTCAATATTTCTTAAAGACTTTGATTTTGCCCCATCCATGGCTATCCCCTGTGTAAAGGCACGCACAGCCTGCCCTATATCCGGTTGTTAGTTTCCAAATATCTCCTTCAACCCCTTACTATAACCCTTAAACTTATCTATTATGTTACTTATTTTATCAACAATTTGTTCCGGCGACTGGCTGCTAAGGTTCTTCATTGCCGCTTTCAAAATTATACTTTTTAGCTTATCTTGATTCAAAGACGGATTATCCAGCTTGGTATCAATGTTAAAAACTAAATGCAAATTACCATCCTTATCAGTAAACAGGTCCAATGCATTCTTCGCTAAATCCAGGCTTATATCCTGCTCCAAACTATCTTCATAAACGAGATTGGAGAGATTAAAATCCGTATTAATATTCAAGACATTATTCTTAGCTTTAAAGGTTGAGGCAAGGTTAAGTTTTGCTGATAAGAGTTTTTTATTTGAGATGAAATTTCCGTAGTAAGGAGAAAAATTAGTTATATCCATGTCTTTAACCTCTAACTTCGCATCCATATCTTTAGCTAGATAATCAAGCCAACCGTAAAAATTAATATCGCCAAAGGCCTCTCCCGCGGGGTTTGCCAGTTGGCAGCTTAAGCTAAAGTTTGTAGCCAGAGATGTTACGGGCAGGGAAACTTTAGCCACGCTTATATCCAGCTTATCTACAATAACCTGGTATCCGGCAACGCTTACTTTTCTATCTGTAAAAATTATTTTACCATTTTGTATTTTAAGGCTGGTAGGATAAACTTCAGGTGACTTGCCACCATTTTGCTCTAAGACCGGCAGGTTTAATTTACCATCCACAGACTGCTCAAGATTAATCACCGGCTCGGTAATCGTTAAACCATGAATAACTACCTTGCCAAATAATAAAGCAAATAGATTTGGCGAGAATGATATCTTCTTGATATTCGCCAAGTTTCCAATCTCCAGTTTCTCAAGGGTAATAGTAAAAGGCATGCTTAAACTTATCTTACTGAGGCTGGTCTTAACCTTTAAATTCTGCCGGATCTGGTCTTCAACAATCTTAGGAGCATAAACTGCAAATAAAATACTGGCGGCAAGAAAGATAGCTACAAATATAACAATAATTATAAATAGGACTTTAAATATTTTATGCATCTGCATTCCCCTTTTATTTATTCACTTACCCCTGCATTTACTTCTGCTGCATTAAGATCAAGACCAAGAAACTCCTGATTTGTTGGCAGGTTTAAATAAAAACCTGCAGTCTCATCAATCTCAATTTTTAACCTGAATGCTTGAAAATCCAGTAGATGCCCGCCGCTTTTTTTATCCTCGCTGATAAAATGCAGGTGATAACCGCCAACGCTCAAATTATTTAAATATTCTGGCGAGCGCCAGCCGACTATAGTTCCTTTTATGTTATGAAATTCAAATACCTTCTGTTCTTTAACCGCCTGCTCAAGTCCTGGGTACGGCTTGGCCTGTTTAGGCACGCTTCTGGTTTTTACAAACTTAAACAAACCGCTAATCTTTACGGCATAGAAGATATTCTTAGAGGGCAATAATCTATCCAAATACTGTTTTAGGTCCGCATAGCTTAGTTCTTTATCAGCTGTAAATACCTTATCAGTATCAAAAAAGGTCACCTGCGCAAACGGAATTCCCGCCGCCTCATTCACCAGATAGACATGTCCATCAACTTTAACCTGATAGAAAAAGCCATCCAGGGCCACCATCTCTCCCTCTAGGCATTGAAAAGTACCCAGCCCAAAGTCTCCATGCCCCTTAAGAACGCAAAGCTTTGTCTGGCCATCATAATCACCGGCAGAAAGCGCCTGTATAGTTGAAACCTGATAAAGAACTTCCCTGCCCGGCAGATGGCTGCATCCAAACAAGGTAAAAACAGAAACTGCCAAAGATAACAGGTATGATTTATTTACTAACATGGCCTAAGGCGGCAGCGGTTTCAATCTTTTCCCGTACAGTATCCCTGAGCAGGGAAAAATCTCCGGGGCCAAACCCATAAGTTTCTACTACCGGCAAAACAATAAGTTTGACCGAAACTTTAGTCTTAAAAATCCAGTTACCTTTAGGAATCGCTTCCCGCGTGCCGATTAAACAAACAGGCAGAATTGGCTTTTTCTCTTTAATTGCCAGCTTAAAGGCCCCGTTTTGGAATTCATTCATTTTGTCGCTGGTGCTGCGGGTGCCTTCCGGGAAAAACAATACCGACATATCCTTTTTAAGCCACTGGCTCGCCTGATGATAAATTTCTTTTATGCTCGCAAAATCTCCCCGCAAAAGCTTTATATGTTTAATCAACCCCAGGCACCAGCCTATAAAAGGAACTTTAAACAAGCTTGCCTTGGCTACCCACTTAAACTGCATTTTAGTCTGATAGAGCACGGCAATATCAGCCATGCTTTGATGGTTAGAGATTATCACATACGTTCTTTTATGGTCTATATTCTCGAGCCCGCTTACCCTTACATTCCAATAAGGGTTTAAACCAATCACGGCATCCGACCACCAGAAACATTGTGCATGAGTGATTTTCTTTCTTTTATCGAAAGGGAAAAACAGGATATTTAAGACAAAAACCACAAAGAAAAGCAGGATGGTCAATAACCCGCTGCCAAACCAAATTCCTATAGAGATAATTGCATTCATCTTCTTTGCTTGACTATAGCCTAAATAGAGAAAATTGTCAACTTTAATGAGCGCTTAACTGCAGGTATAATACGTCGGCTAACGTATTACTGCGTGCGGGCAGATTTGGTTGTAGGCACAATATGTGCAGGCCTTGTATTCGGGTTTAGCCGGATAACTCTGCTGTCGAACCCCCGCGGAAACCTCCAGGATATCATCTTTTACATCATCTAAACCCTCTTCAGTAATTTCATACCTGCCAATAATCCCGGATTCCAAAAAGTATAGTTCTACTGCAATCGGCAGAACTCCGAATGCATACTGATAAGCCAGGGCATAAAGCCTAAGCTGCTTACTTTCCTTAACCCGCTTATCCGCATCCATCTGGGCCTTAATCGCTGAAGTCTTAAAATCCATAATTACCGCGCCGTCCTTCTCCATATCTATACGGTCAAATCTTCCGGTAATTTTATTATCCCCGATTATAAAAGAAAAATCTTTTTCAATAAATTTTGGGGCTGACTTACGGCTTTCTTCATCTTTATAAAATCTGATTAATGCCTCCCTGCCGATACGAAAACGCTCCTCCTGATGGTTGGCATCAAGAAATCCCTGGGGATCAAAATTAGCTTCAAAACAATCCAAAAGCTCATCCATAGCGACCTTATCGCCTTTAAGCTTACGTAACAGGTATTGGCTGACTGCTTCATGCATTGCCCTGCCATAAATAACTGTATGATGCTCCATAATCGGCACGCGTAGTATATTTACATATTTATATTTCAAAGGGCAGGTCAAATAATCATCTATCTGATAATAACTTAAGCTAACCAGTTTTCCTTCTGGTATCTTCTGAACAGGTGTTTTAGGCAATTCTTTAGCCGGGGCAAAACGCTGAATGCTCTCCAGGCTTGAGGTTTTTTTCTTTTCAGTATCCGCATTTTGCTGCTTTCCCAAGGCCTCCAGCACAAATTGGCTTACCTTGCGCAGCCGCTTGCCTCCGTAATCTTCGGCGCTGGTCAGGTACAACTCCTCTTTGGCGCGCGTCATTCCTACATAAAAAAGCCTACGCTCCTCTTGAATATGAAAATCTCCGGTAGGAAGAACCTCCTTGATCAAAGTATCCGGCAGTTCAATCTGCTGAGAACGTTTAGGAAGAGGAAATTTCCCCTGCACCAGGCTGACTAAAAATACTACCCGAAACTCCAGCCCTTTAGCTTTATGTATAGTTAAAATATTCACCGCATCCTGGTCTAAATCCGCTTCAACTGTCGGCGGGTCATCCCCTGATTCAATGAGCAAGTTAAGGTGCCTGATAAAACTGATTACCCTGTCCTCTTTAGCTACTAATTCGAAATCACGCACCTGGTTAAAAAACTTAGCGATATTCTGGATTTTAGTTTCTTTTGTTAAGCTGGGATTATGCGTCAGGAATTTAAGATAACCCGTATCAGTTAAAAAGCTATAAAGCAGCCTTCCGGTTGTCTCATCACGGGAAACCTGCAAAAATTTATCAATATCCGCAAGCACCTTCCCTATGTTTTCCTTAGTCTTATCCTTTAGCTGGCTTAACTCGGGAATATTTTCTAAATCACTGAATACATCATAAAGCGTACGGTTTCTCCGGCGGCTGAAGTGATTGCACAATGTCAAATCCGCAAGGTCTATTTTATAAACCTCAGAGCTAACTAAATAATACAAACTTAAAGAATCTGAAGGATTAGCAATTACGCGTAGGAAATTAATGCACAATTTAACCTCTTCCCGGCCATATAGCCCCTGATTGCCGCTGAATTGCCAGGGAATATTCTGCATATTTAATGACTGGATAAACCCTTGGGCATCAGAATTTGAACGCACAAGAATAGCAAAATCCCTATATTTAAACTTACCTAGACTTACCTTTTCTTGTATAATCTTACCTACATTATCAGTTTCAGCTGAATGTGTATCAAAATGCAAATGCACAGGCTTAGCACCCTCTTTAACTAAGCCAATAAGATGTTTACTAATCTTCGCCTTTATCTCAAAACGCTCCGGATTATTATTCTGGATTAGCTGATAAGAGCTATCCAGGATCGGTTGAGTAGAACGATAATTCTGTATCAGAGTGATCTTCCTAGCCTCAGGATATTCTTCTATAAAATTCAGCACATTACTATAAGCAGCCCCGCGCCAACGATAAATACACTGGTCATCGTCTGCAACGACAGTAATATTCTTTGTTGCGCCTGCCAAAAGCTTTACAATTTGAAACTGCGCAAAATTCGTATCCTGAAATTCATCTACCAGAATATATTTAAATTGTTTTTGATAATTTTGCAGAATTAAAGGATGCTCGCGCAACAACTGCAGACTTAAATAAAACTGATTGCCAAAATCAATAAGGCCTTCTTTAGCTAAAAGCTCCTGATATTTAACGTAAGCAGATGCCACCTCCATCTGCTGCTCTGCCAATTCCTGGCTAGCCTTATCTTCCTGACCAGCATTAGCCTGAATCAAGAAATCTTGGGCATATTTCAAATATTCCCCGGCTGAGATATCTTCATCTTTTGCCCGGCTGAAAAATGAAATCAGCGCTTCAATAAAACGCGTAGGCTCTGCTAATGGCCGGTAATAATTAAGCGTGAACTCAAAAAGATGTTCGCGGAAGAATACTGCGGATTCTGGCCGGGCAAGCACTTTAAAATCAGGATTTAGCCCGGCAACTAAAGCATTCTCCCGCAAGATGCGGTCACCAAAAGCATGAAAGGTAGATATCCAGATATCCGTGTACCCATAAGGCATCAGGATATCCACCCTCTCCTGCATCTCTCTGGCTGCCTTATCCGTAAAGGTAAGCGCTAAAATCTCATCGGTCTTAGCCAGACCCTGGTTTATAAGCCAGGCAATACGCTGAGTAACCAGGCGGGTCTTTCCTGTGCCTGCGCCGGCAATAATTAAAAGCGGGCCGCTAGCATGTTTAACCGCCTCTACCTGCTCTTTATTTAACCCCTCTAAGACTTTATCCATAACAGCTCAATCTCTATTAATAACATGTATCATTTCATAAAGCCTGCCATAATTGCGCATATTAAAATTCATCGCCAGGCGAGGCAGATTAAGAAACTCCCCCTCCTGAATTTCTTTAACCGCAGGAGGCGAAACCGTGATTTCGCCACTGATTAAAATATCTTTGAACTTTTTATTTAAAAGTTTCAGCGTCTTGCCGGAAATCTCCCTATTCAGCCTTAACACAGCCAGTCCCGCGACATACCTTATCGAGTGATATACCTTATAAAAATCTTCAATATGCTTAATTGCCGCATCAACAGATTTTACAACATGAATAAGGCTAAGGTCGTCTTTGTTAATATATCCCTTCTTAACTAACTGACTTTTTACAAAATGCATCCACCCGGCCCAATAGTTTGAACCTTTAGGCTCCATTAAAACTATAGGCCGGGGCCGGGACTTACCCGTTTGGACCAAGGTAATCATTTCAAACCCCTCATCCATGGTGCCAAAACCACCCGGAAAAAGTGCGGTAGCGTCAGTCTCTTTTACAAAAACTAGTTTCCTGGTAAAAAAATATTTGAAGTTTATTATTTTATCTTTTTCATCTATGTATGGGTTAGGTTTTTGTTCAAAGGGAAGGCGGATATTTAAAGCAAATTCCTTACCCGATTCAGCTCCTTTATTGCCTGCCTCCATTACTCCCGGCCCGCCTCCGGTTACAACCATATAATTTCTCTTAGAAAGCTTACGCGAAAATTCTTCAGCCATTTTATATTCAGCTGATTTAACCTTTGATCTGGCTGAGCCAAAAATGATTACCTTTTTAATTGCCCTGTAAGGAGAAAATATCTTAAAAGAATAACGTAGTTCCTTAAGCGCGTTATTCACAAGTTTGAGATCTCCCCTGTCTCCGGACTCCCTGCCCAACTTAACAGTAGTAGTTAATATCTGACACAGCAAATTCTCGGTTTCAGCGGAACTGGATTTTCTAACCAACTCGTTTATCAGGTTATCTATAACCTGTTCCCCTACTTCATAATTCTTTATATTCTTTTCCATCATTTGAGAAAACCCAGTTTACGTAATTCCTCTTCGGCCTGTTTTCGAAAATCCCCCTGCAATTCAATGGTATAATCTTTTACCGAGCCGCCGGTACCAAAACGCTGCTTTAATTTTCTAGCCAAATCCAGGAGCCCGGCTTCATTTAAAGCTAAACCAGTAATCAACGTCATCCCTTTTCCTTTGCGTCCTTTAATTTCATAACGTATGCGCACAACGCCATCAATATCAGGCACAACCGCCTTATTCATCCGGCTACAGGCACAGCTACCAATAGCCTGCCCGCATCCAGAACAGATTGAACCTTGAGAAGTAGAATAAACTAAATTAGAATTCAACATATCAGGCCCCCCTGCCAGAAGCTCTTTTTAAATCATTAATCAAATTAAGGGGAATTTTATACCCTAATTCTTCTGCCTTATGCACATCTTTCCAGCTTTTATCGTAGTCTTTTTTTAATAAATAAACAGTCCCTCTATTGCAATATGCCTTGGAATACGCAGGGTTAATTTCTATGGCCTTGCTGTAGTCAGAGATAGCCAGCTCAAGATCTCCTTTATCATAATACACGCTTCCCCGGTTACAGTAGGCCTTGGAATACGCAGGGTTAATTTCTATGGCCTTGCTGTAGTCAGAGATAGCCAGCTCAAGTTTCCCTCTAACATGGTAAGTAATTCCCCTGCTATTATAGATTTCAGCATCCCTAGGATTATTTTCTATGGCCTTGCTGTAGTCAGAAATAGCCTGCACAAGATCGTCTTTATCATGGTAGACGCTTCCCCGGTTACAGTAGGCCTTGGAATACGCAGGGTTAATTTCTATGGCCCTGCTGTAGTCAGAGATAGCCAGCTCAAGTTTACCCTTTTTATGATAAGCAATGCCCCGGTTATTATAAACCTCCGCGTCTTTGGGATTATTTTCTATGGCTTTGCTGTAGTCAAAGATAGCTTGTTCAAGATTACCCTTTTTATAATAGGCAATTCCCCTGTCATTATAAGCCTCTGCATACTGGGGATTAATTTCTATGGCCCTGCTGTAGTCAGAGATAGCCAGCTCAAGTTTACCCTTTTTATGATAAGCAATGCCCCGGTTATTATAAGCCTCTGCATACTGGGGATCTATTTCTATAGCCTTATTATAATCAGATATAGCCAGCTCAAGATCTCCTTTGTCATAATACACGCTTCCCCGGTTACAATATACCTTGGGATATACAGGATTTATTTCTATGACTCTGCTGTAATCAGAGACAGCTTGCGCAAGATTACCTTTATCATAGTAGGCTTTACCGCGGCTATAATAGGCATCGGCATATTCGGGATTTATTGCTATGGCTTTATTGTAATCAGAAATAGCCTGCACAAGGTTGCCTTTCTTATAATAAAAAACTCCCCGGTTGTAATAAGCCTTGAGATATACCGGGTTAATTTCTATGGCCTTGCTGTAATCAGCAATAGCTTGTTCAAGGCTCTCTTTATCATAATAGGCATTTCCACGGCTATAATAGGCATCGGCATATTCGGGATTTATTGCTATGGCTTTATCATAACAGGCAAGGCCGTTCTCGTGTTTGCCAAGGGAATACAAAGAAACCCCCTTATTCAAGATTTCCCAAGCCTCCAGTTTTGTGCCTTCCAGCGGAGTTATTTTCTTCCCGGTTTCCTTTAAAAACAATTCCTGCAAATCTGTTCTCAGTGCTGCAAAATTTGCATATCTTTTATTGGGGTCTTTTTCTAAACATTTCGAAATAATAGCAAAAAGAGGAGAATCAAGGTATGGGACTGTTCCGTCCTTATGCGACTTCTCATATTCCAGCGGATTTCTGCCGGTAAAAGGCAATGCCCCGCATTTTGCCATTTGATAAAGAACAACGCCAAAAGAATAGATGTCGCTTACCTGATTTATCTGGCCATCAAATTGCTCAGGGGCCATATAGGCAAGCGTGCCGCTTCTTACGCCACCAACCCCTTTAAAAATACTCAAATCTGAATCTTTGTTTTCCGGAATATGCTCGTTAAACTCAATCTCTTGCGATAATTTCGCAAATCCAAAATCAGTTATTTTTACGGTTTTATCCGGAGTAATCATAATATTATTTGGTTTTATATTTCCATGGGCCTTGATTTCTTTTGCATAAGCATATTCCATGCCATAACAGAACTCTATGGAATACTTAAGGGCTTCAGGAAAAGTTAAATTATCCAGATAGTGACTTAAGGTATTTCTTCCATTTTCGTCCGGAGCTATATAATCAATGACAACAAATGGATAGTTTTCTATCCGTATAACTACGTAGGCACTTACTATATAGGGGTATTTACCTAACCCTATCCAGGCAAGCGCTTCTTTTTCAAAGAAGGCCTGACTTTGCGAAGGAACCAGAAATTTTCTCTGGAGAGTCTTCAATACGTAGGGAGCCCGGTTTATATTGTCATAACAGGCGCAGGCGATCCCCATGCCGGCATCCAGGACATGATATACCTCATAACGGCCATATATAGAATCTCCGGCTTTTATTTTAGTGGCCAAATCCGGGGTGGCACTCTCTTTCTTTTTTGGCTCATTTAAGGAGTCATTGAGCAAAACAATTAACTTGGTATCCCCCAGGGCGATAATATCTTTATCTTTTAATTCTTTTTTACCGTGTATGAGAATATTGTTTAGAAGCGTGCCGTTTACGCTATTTAAATCCTCAATAAAACAAAGGTCGGCCTCCCGGTAAATCAGCGCATGCATCCTTGAGCAATAATCATCATAAGCAATCTTAATCGCCGCCTCATCGCCCCTGCCTATCAATACAGGCGACCCCGGCCTAACAAAGACCTTCTGATCTTTCAGGGGGCCGGTTAATACTGAAACGCTTATAATTTTCTCTGAATTCATTTTACCTGTTTAAGTTAACCCTTCAAGCAGCTTAAGGAAGCTTGACTGGTTCCGGGCTCTCATTTAACTTGGACATTTTTTTATTCAGCTTCAATAATCTTTTCGCCTCTTGTTTCTTTTTTCTTGCTTGTTCCTTAAGGTTCTTTTGAAATGAATAATTAACTATTGCCATAATCTTCCCCTCCTCTTTTATTGCTTCCAATTCCGGAAAAAGCAAAGACTCCTATTAAAATTATTTTTCTTTTAACAAGGCAATGCCACTTAACACGCAGAATACCAATGTTATGGAATTGTAGACACTCCAGTAAGTGTCATTGGCTAAAACCATACCCACAATTGTGTAAACCGCAAGAACCAACAACAAAAATCCAATTACTTTATTCTTTTTCATGCCTGCCTCCTTTTATCCCTCCGGATCCTGACTGCCCTGCTAATCTATCTCAAGCCCTACGACAAACAGTGTACACCCCCAAGAAAAAGGCTTCAATAGTTAAAAAGGTCCTTTAATGCATACTGCTTTTCCGCAGCCTCGTTCAAAGCATTAAGTATTCGGTGTTGGATTTTTAAATTCAAACGCCTGCCTCTGACTGCCCGGCTTACCATCTTATGCGTAATCTGTTCGGTAGATATGCTCACCAGATCATGTGGCTTAAATCCATGTTCAGCCATAATCTTGGCAATCGGCTGTTCCCCCAACTCTCGTTCAATTTCGTCATTCATGGCAAGAAAACAGTTCTATTCTTAAAATAGCGGTTGACAATGGCTAATTCTTTGGAGGCGGTTGCCGAGAGGCGACAGGCATCGACAGGGCCCGCATATATTCTATCTTGACAATACCGTAATTTCAAGTATACTTAATAAACTTAAAGAAAAAATCTTCTTGGTTCGCGTCATTTACAAAGATTTCGCTGAATTTTAAATTAAGGCACTCAAAAAGGAGCTCTAAAAATGCTTAAAAAATGTGTACTCTGCGAAAAAGGCTCACTTAACGGAAAATCAATCGCCAGAAAAGGCCAGTATAAAGCCAAGGGTGGAACCGGTTCAAAGATCGCCCGCTGGTCCAAGCGCAAATTTCTTCCCAATCTTCAGAAAATGCGCATACTGATTAAAGGCATACCTCAGAGTGTCTTTATCTGCGCCAAATGTATCAAAAAAGGCGATTTCAAAAAGGCCATCCCCAGAGCTAAAACCACTATTTAAAGAATATATCTTTTGCCTCAAGGATCAAAGATTCATCCTGGCGCCAACTGTCTATCTTGGGTGTATAAACCAGATCAAATGAGCCTGCCTGCATAAGGCTATCCAGCAAACCAGCCATACCAAAACCAATAACCTGGCAAGTAGTTATGCCATCAGTCGCCCAAAATTTTAAGGTCTCACGGCTTAAACTTTGAACCTGGCCTTTTAATTTAAGACTGCGCGTATAAAATAAGGGCTCCGGGTTTGCCATACCAAAAGGCTCCAAAGACTCAAACCCTCTGACCATTGATTCATTTAAATCACTAAGGAAAAGCTCCGCATCAATATCTATACTGGGAAGCAAGTCTTCTAAACTCAGGCGGTCATGTGCCAGTTTATTAATGCTTTTCCTGAATTCATCAATATTATCTTTGGTAATTAATAGCCCGGCAGCATGGGCATGCCCGCCAAAACTATCTAAGAGCTCTTTACAATCTACTAGCGCGTCAAAAAGATGGAAGTTCTTAATTGAACGCGCCGACCCCTTGCATAAATCTTCATTCAGCGAAATTACTATTGCCGGACGATAAAACCTGTCAGCAAGCTTTGAGGCAACAATCCCCAGCACACCCTGGTGCCAATCATCTTTGGCAATTACAATTACTTTTTGCTCTTTGAAATTTACCTGCCGGTTAATCAACTCTTCCGCTTCTTCTAAAATCTTAGCTTCCACCTTCTGGCGCTGACGGTTGAACTGCTCAAGCTCTTTGGCTAAACCTTGGGCCTCTTCATAACTCTGGCTCATCAACAACCTTAAAGATAATTCCGCGCTCGCCATCCTGCCTGAGGCGTTTAAACGCGGGGCAATAATAAAACTTACATAAGTAGAATTAAACTTTTTATTCTTAATGCCCGCATTGTCAATTATAGCGCGCAGGCCTTCTCTTCTGGTATTTGGCAGCTGGAGCAATCCTTCCTTTGCAATAATACGGTTCTCTCCATTCAAGGGGACGCTATCGGCAATAGTACCTAAAGTAACCAGATCAAGATCATCATTAAGCAAAGAACCGCTTATTGCCTGGCAAAATTTATAAGCCACTCCCACCCCGGCTAGCTCCCTGAAAGGATAACCGGAATTCTTAACCTTAGGATTAATCAAGCTTGAAGCTGCGGGCAATCCTATGCCCTGCGGCTCATGATGGTCAGTAACGATTACATCTATATTTGCCTGCCTTAAGCCTTCTACTTCTTTCTGGTTAGCTGTTCCGCAGTCTGCGGTAACCATTAGTTTTACCTTATTTTCTATGGCAAAAGTAATTATCTCTTTGTTTAACCCGTAACCTTCACTAATGCGATGCGGGATATGATGCAAAACATCCAGGCCTAATGAAACAAGTGTATTCTTGACTAAAACCGTGCTGGTTATACCATCGACATCATAGTCGCCAAAAACCATGACCTTTTCCTTATTCTCCATCGCCTTCTTAACCAAGGCTACTGCTTTAGGCATATCGGAGAATAACTGGGGGCTGAATAAATCATTCATGCCGGCCTTGAGAAATTTCTCTGCCTCAGCAGTAGATTTTACTTTGCGGTTAACCAAAACCTGGGCCAGAATCTTAGAAATACCTAATTCCTTGGACAGCTGATTTTGCAGGTGGATATGCGGGGTGGCTAATCTTAAAACTTTGTGGCTTGCCATAAAAAGTTTACATACTTTCCGGCTGACTTACGCCTAACAATTCTAATCCGCAGGATAAAACAATCTTTACCCCTTTAATCAGGGCGAGCCTTGCGTTGGTAAGCGCCTCACCCTGGCCTAAAACCCGGTGCAGATCATAAAACTTGTGGAAAGTTTCAGACAATTCCTGAAGGTAAACCGTAACCATATAGGGATCGCAAGTAATCAGGCATACGTTAAGAATTACCTTAAACTCAAGCATCTTCTTTATAAGATTCAACTCTTCCTTCTCTTTGAGCACAGAAAGGTCTAAATCGTCATTGTTTTGAGCAGTAACGCTCCGTAATATGCTGCAAATCCGCGCGTGAGCATACTGCACATAATATACGGGATTCTCCGAACTTTGTTTTTTGGCCACTTCCAGGTCAAAATCAAGATGACTTGACGTTCTACGCATTAAAAAAAAGAATCTAGCGGCATCTGAACCTACTTCATTCAAAACTTCACGCAAAGTTATGTATTGGCCGCGCCGGGTGGACATTTGAATAGGCTGGCCATTACGAAAGATGGTCGCCAATTGGACAATGATTACCGATAGGCTATCCGGAGAATGTCCAAAGGCCTGTATTGAAGCCTTAATACGGTTAATATAACCGTGATGGTCCGGCCCCCAAAGATTAATCAACCAGTCAAAACCACGGTTGAATTTATCCTGATGATACGCGATATCCGGAGCCAGGTACGTCTGGCTGCCATCGCTTTTAATAATCACCCTGTCTTTATCATCACCAAAAACAGTTGACTTAAACCAAAGTGCGCCATCCTGTTCAAACAAATAATTCTTTTCTTTTAATTGGTTAAAGGTCTGCGCTACCTTGCCACTCTTAGCAAGTTCCTTCTGCGAATACCAGCAATCAAAATTAACCCCGAAATCAAACAATTCCTGTTTTATTATCTTCAGGATGTAATCCGCCGCAAAATCACCCAAGTCCGCATCGCTAATCTTCTTTTTATGCGCCTCTGTAGCAATATCAAATATGTAATCTCCCTGATAGTAATTCTCAGGAAATTCAATCTCTTTACCAGTTAACTCTTCCCGGCGCAGCTGGACTGACTTGCCAAGGATATTGATCTGGTTACCCTCATCGTTAAGATAATATTCCCGCTGCACACTAAAGTTGAGAAATTCTAAAATACTGGCTAAGCAATCCCCTACCGCGGCCTGACGGGCATGGGCAACCGATAATGAACCAGTAGGATTAGCACTGACAAACTCAATTAAAACTTTCTTACCCTTGCCTAAATCCTGCCTTAAGGCATCTTCACTCTGGGTAATTATTTTGCTTAACTGATTGTAAAAATAATCCGCATTAAGATAAAAGTTTATGAAGCCGGCACCCTCAACTTTTACCTGGGCAATCAGGCTCTTTAATTCGGATTTTAAAATTTCCTCCTGGATTAATTCAATCAATACCGCGGCAATATTACGGGGGGAATTCTTAAGCGTTTTACTTAACTTTAAAGCGATATTAGTAGTAAAGTCGCCAAAACGCTCATCAGTGGGCAGATCCAGAATAATCTCCTCCTGGGCAAGTTTATCTAGTTCGCCTTTCCGCAGCGCGCGGACAACCAGGGCTATCAATTCTTCTTGAATATTCTTCTGCATTTTAGTTTTTTAGAAAAGAGTGCTGCAAGAACGGCAAGCTAATAACCTAAAATCACTTTTTGGCGGCAGAAACACGAACTTTCTTAGCATCAGACCACAGGCCCTCTAAAGAATAAAACTCTCTCATGGGCTTATAAAAAGAGTGGGCGATTACCGAAACATAGTCTAAAGCTAACCAACCAGATTCATCGCCACGAGGAACCCTTGAGAGAGATTTTATCCCGATTTTTTCCAAGCCATCCTGAATCGCCTGGGCAATCGCAACGGTCTGCCTTAAAGAATTACCGCTGGCGATAACAAAATAATCGCAAAAACCGGCTATTTTTGAAACATCCAGGATAACAACATCCTCGGCCTTTATGGATTTAGCAGCCCGGGCAATGGCTTGAGCCAACTGTTTTGATTCTATTTTAATACTCCTATTTCTATATAATTCCTTATTTTTTACCTAAAATCTTATACATTCCGGTTCCGCACTCAGGGCATTTGCCTTTCATTGCTGCGCGGCCATTCTTCATAGTTACCTTCTGCTCATCTTTCATAGCTTTCTTGCCTTTACATTTTACACAATATCCTGTTTCAGCCATTTGTTCCTCCTTTTTATGAAACACACAGGTTTAACTATAGATTAATATTAACACAGCTAAATTTTTATGTCAAACAATTCTTACCTTGAAGTCTTCTTGCGCTTAAAATCCTTTTCTTCGATCTCCCCGACAATCTCTTCCATTAAATCTTCTAAAGTAACCAGGCCCAAAGCCTTCTTGTCTTTATCTATAACAATAGCAATCTGGATCTTCTCCGTCTGAAATTTCTTTAAAAGTTCGCTAACGCGCATTGACTCCGGTACATAACAGGCATCCTGCAGCAGGTCTTGCAGCAGGAATAACCCTTTTTCTCTTAATATATAAAGCAGGTCCCGCGCGTAAACTATGCCTACGACATTATCCAGTGAACCGCTGTATACCGGAAGACGCGCATGCCCTTCCTCCACAAATAAACTAAGCAGGTCATCGGAATTAGTATCAATATTCACCGCTACCATTTTCTCCCTAGTGACCATTACATCATTAAGCTTAGTATCTCCGAATTCAAAGATACGGTGCAGCATCTTACGCTCTTCTTCGCTTAAAACCCCATCCTCCTTGCCCATCTCAATCATCGTACGCAGTTCTTCTTCGGTAATTAAAGGCGAGCGTTTGGAAAGTTTTATTCCGAAAATCTTAAGGATCAGGTTGCTAATCCCGATAAAGAGCACAATCAACGGCTTCAGGATTATAACCACAACCTCCATTACCGGAGCGGCAATAAGGGCCACTTTATCCGAGTGTTTTGCCGAAAGTATCTTCGGGGTTACTTCGCAAAAAATAAGCAAAACTACTGTAGTTGTAAAAGTAGAGACGACCACCCCCCAATGGTAACCATAAATCTGCACAAATACCCCGGTCACAATTGAGGAAATCGCTATATTAACCAGGTTATTGCCTATAAGTATGGCGGCAATAACCTTATCCAATTTAGTTACCAGGCGCTGGACGCTTTGTGCGCGCTTAACCCCTTTTTTCAACATATGGCGCAGGCGTATCTTACTCAATCCGATAATAGAAGTCTCCGCGGATGAGAAGAAAAAAGAAATCGCAGCCAAAAATAACAAAATCAAGAATATGATCATTTTTATCCTAAATTAAGCTCTGAATAAATCCTCTTTTTTTCTTTTTCTAACGGGCCGATTAAAGCCAAATTTATCTTCTCGCGTTTAAATATTTTCCGGGCGACTTTTTGCAGGTCCTCAATAGTTACTTTATTTACCTCTCTGACAACATCCTCTAATGTATATACCTTATCCAAACATGCCATACTCTCGCCCATCCAAAGCATATACTCCATGGTATCCTCTAAAGCCAGCATAAGCTGGCCCATATAAAACTCTTTTGCCCGCCTAAATTCATCAGCAGTTACCAGCCTATTCTTTGCTTTTCCCAATTCCTTAAAAATTAATTCCAGGCAAGGAAGAACCTTATGATTATCTATACCGGCATGGACCAGGAACGCCCCGGTATCATGATAACGCTTCAGGCCGCTTCCAATCTCATAAGCCAGCCCCCTTTTTTCTCTAACCTCATTAAAAAGACGACTGGACATATTTGCCCCTAAAATTATATGCAACAGTGCCTGGGCATGCCTTAAGGGATGGTCGCGTTTTAAACCATGAAACCCCAAAGCCATGTGCGTCTGCTCAGTGGTTTTATGAAAAATCTTAAGCTGCTGTTTATCCTGGAACTCCCTGACAGCTGTAAATGCATTTAACCCTCCGGGATCCCTATCTGCGAATATACCCGAGACTTTTTTTACTAATAAATTATGGTCTATTAATCCCGAGGCGCTGATTACAATATTAGCGGGGGTATAATGCGTCCTTTGAAAACAGCTTAAGTTATCCCGGGTAATGCTTTTTACGGACTCAATCGTCCCGATCACCGGAGAACCGATCGCCTGATTCGGCCAAAGCAATTCATCCAAAAGCTCATAAACATAGCTTTGAGGAAGATCCCTGTACATTTTTAGCTCCTCCAGAATAACCGTTCTTTCTTTTTTGATATCCTCCCGCTTCAGGCATGGAGAAACCACCATATCGGATAAAATATCCAGGGACTTAACCAGATAACGGCTGGGGATCTTAACTAGATAGCAGGTAAGCTCTTCAGATGTAAAACCATTTAAGGCGCCTCCTACTCCTTCAATTAACTCTTTGATCTGCCGGCAGGAATATTTTTTACTGCCCTTAAAAAGCAAATGCTCCAGGTAATGGGAGATACCTTTATGGGCATCTGGCTCATAACGGCCGCCAATGTTAATCCAGATCCCCAAAGAAATGCTGCCTACGCCGCTTAAACGTTTGGTAATTATTCTTAAGCCGTTACTTAATTTACTTTTTCTATACATTAAACCTTCCTGCAAAATTACCTACTCTTTTTGCCAAATCCTTGCGCTTAATATTTTCCCGTATCTTATTTACGATAGCGCTGCCGACAATCCCTCCGTCGCAGATTTCTTGCACCTGCCTCAGTTGCTTTGCGTTAGAGATACCAAACCCTGCACAAACCGGAATACGCGCCACTTTCTTAATCTTAATTAAATTAGCTTTTAAATCCGCCGCCAGGCTCTTGCGGCTTCCCGTAACCCCGGTTAAAGAAACATAGTAGATAAAACCTCTGGCTATTTTAGATATGATTTTGATCCTCGCCTGTGAACTGGTTGGGGCAAGAAAACAAATATTGGCTAAACCTTTTTTATCGGCATAAAGGATAAATTCTTTTGCCTCTTCAGGAGGCAGATCCGGGATAATCACCCCGTCAACTCCCGCAATTATAGCCTCATCCGCGAATTTTTTATCCCCAAAACAAAATATAGGGTTGTAATAACTCATCAGGCAAATCGGCAAATCGGTATTCTTGCGCAGGCTTTTTACTAAATCCAGGATTTTTACAAGATTGGTTTTCTTTTTTAAAGAATACAGAGATGCCTCCTGGATTACCGGGCCATCAGCCAAAGGATCTGAGAAAGGAACACCTAATTCAATTATATCAACCCCATTTTTCTCAAGCTCCAAGACAAGCTTGCCAGTTGTAGTTAAATCAGGATAGCCTGCGGTAATAAAAGCAATAAAAGCCTTTTTGCCTTTTTTCTTTAACTCTATAAACTTTTTATCAATACGATTCATGTAAATCCTTATCCCCTCTCCCTGAAAGACAGACAATAACCACCGAATTTTTCTTTATGTTTTTAGCCGACTTTCTTAAATAAGCAATGGCATGCGCAGATTCTAAAGCCGGAATAATCCCCTCGATCTCAGATAATAATTTAAATCCTTCTAAGGCTTCTTTATCGTTAACTGCCACGTAATTTGCCCGATTGATCTCTTTATAATAAGCATGTTCCGGCCCAACCCCGGGATAATCCAGGCCGGCAGCTACGGAATGTGCATTAGCAATCTGGCCAAATTTATCCTCCAGGACATCGGATTTACAGCCATGCAAAACTCCGGGCGCGCCACCCACAAGGCTTGCAGAATGCTTTCCTGAAGATAAACCTAGTCCCGCAGCTTCCACGCCAATCATCTTCACGGTTCTATCTTTAAAAAAAGGATAAAACAGCCCCATAGCATTACTGCCGCCTCCGACACAAGCCACCAGGTAATCCGGCAATCTTTTTTCTTTCTTCAAAACCTGCTGCCTTGCCTCTTTTCCGATTACAGATTGGAAATCACGCACCATAGCCGGATACGGATGCGGCCCGGCAACTGTACCTATAATATAATAGGTGTTGCGCACATTAGTTACCCAATCGCGCAAGGCCTCGGTCATGGCGTCTTTTAAAGTCTTTGTACCGCTATTAACCGGGATTACCCGGCCGCCCAATAACTTCATACGTAAGACATTTAACGCCTGGCGCTGGATATCCTCCTGTCCCATATATATATCGCATTCTAAGCCGAACAATGCCGCAACCGTCGCAGTAGCTACTCCATGCTGGCCGGCCCCTGTCTCAGCGATAACTCTCTTCTTTCCCATTTTCTTCGCCAAAATCACCTGCCCAAGGGTATTATTTATTTTATGGGCACCGGTATGTAAAAGGTCCTCTCTTTTTAAATAAACTTTTTTTATCCCGAGGTATCTGCTCAAATTACCAGCTAAATATAAAGGAGTTGGCCGGCCGGCGTATTCATTAAGGTAACCGGATAACTCCTTACGAAAGTTCTTATCTCTTTTAGCCTCGGAATACTCCCTCTCCAATTCATTCAAAGCATAAATCAAAGTTTCAGGGACAAATCTGCCTCCAAAACTTCCGAAATGTCCTGTTTTATCCGGTATATTCTTTTGCATTATAAATAGATCCTCTGATAATTGCTTAACGGGCCTCCGGTGACATTCTCCCAAAATATACGCAGGCCTTCCCCTAAGTCTCTTAGCATAGTCTGCACATCCTGAGCATTTAATGGCAGGTAAAAATGCGGCAGGCTCATCCCCATAAACGGGCTCCTGCATAGCGCCTCTTTGAACAAATTAAAAACTAAATATAGAAAAATGTTCCCTAAAATAATAAGCACAAATAAGGCAATCAGGCAGCCCCATAGGCAATTTAAATATTTTTTATTTTTATTCAAAAACTCACCGCAATGTTTGCATTTTAAGGCATCATCTTGAATCGCTTCCCGGCAAAATGGGCATTTTTTCATATTCATCTACCCCTCTTAAGGCTTACGGCTTGCCTGAATGAACTGCTTAATTTTTTTATGGTCTTTTTTACCCGGCTTCGATTCTAAAGCGCTTGAGACATCTATCCAATCGGGTTTTAATAATTTAATTGCCTTACGCACATTTGCGGCAGTTAAGCCTCCGGAAATAAAAACCGGATTCTTTATTTTATCCAGGTTTTTTAATAAATACCAGTTAAACTTTTTACCTGTGCCGCCAGGAAGTTTTTTTGAATAAGTATCAAAAAGACAGCCACAGCCCCGATATTCTGATATTTTAAATAAATCCACCCCTTCTTTAACAGGAAAGGCTTTAATAATTTTATAGCCTTTGAATTTCCGGCAATACGCAGCTGGCTCATGGCCATGAAACTGCAGCATATCCAAACCGCAAAACCTGGCAATTCTCTTTACAGTTTTAATATCCTCATCAACAAAAACCCCTACGCGGATTATCTTTTTAGGCAAAATACGCGAAATATTACGGGCTTTAAGCGGGCTGATATAGCGGGGGCTCTTTTTATAAAAAACAAGGCCTATTGCGTCTGCCCCGCTGAATAAAGACGCCAAGGCATCCTCTAAATTAGTTATCCCGCAAATCTTAACCTTAACCATACATTAACACCATAAGCGAAGGGTGACGCTGAAGAGGAACATCCCCGTTCCGAGGAAAAATTTACCCCGAAGGGATGAGGATACTTCAGCGGCAGGACCCCGAACTCCTACCACCCCATTACCTCTTCTACTTTTCTCTTTATATCTTCAGCCTCCATAAAAGCTGTACCAATTAATACAGCGCTTGCTCCAAGAATTTTTAAGAACAAAATATCCTGATAATTCTTAATCCCGCTTTCCACAACCACCAGTTTATCCCTGGGGATTAAAGTGAATAATTTCTCCGTGGTTTTAAAGTCAACTTCAAGGGTATGCAGATTGCGGTTATTTATCCCGATAATCGGAACTTTCAGGTTAAGCACCTTCTTCAGTTCTTTCTCATCATGTACTTCTACTAAATAATCCATACCTAAACTATCGGCAATCTGCATTAGTTCGGTCAGTTTATCTTTAGACAATAAATCCGCGATCAATAAAATCGCATCCGCGCCCAAATAACGCGACTCATATACCTGATAACCTTCCAGGATAAAATCTTTCCTTAAAACCGGAGCAGTAATAATATTTTTTACTTCATTGATATAAAGCGGGCTCCCCCCGAAGAAATCCTCCTCGGTTAATACGGAAACTGCCTGCACCCCCGCCTCCTGATAACTCTTAGTTATCTCCTGCAGGTTAAAATTCTGGCGGATCAATCCTTTTGAAGGCGAAGATTGCTTTATTTCAGCAATAAGCGAAATTTGCCGCACCTTGCTGATTGCCTCCTTAAATGGGCGGCAGATAGCTAATCCGGCTACCCTTGCCTTCAAATCGTCCTCGGGAAACTGCTGCTTAGATAAAACAAGCCTTTCTTTTTTCTTTGCCACGATCTCTTTTAAGGTATCAACTTTAGCCATCTTAATGTGAATACTCCTTTAATAATTCCAATTTTTTTAATGCCGCCTTTGAATCAATCGATGCCTCAGCCAGTGTCATTCCTTCGGCGATATCATTAGTTTTATCAGCGGCATAAATAGCGCACCCGGCATTTAACAAAACGATATCCCTGGCCCTCCCGCCTTTACCGTTCAATACATCCCGGAGGATCTTGACATTTTCCTCAACAGAGCCTCCGTTTAAATCATCTGCCTTGGCCCTAGATATGCCAAACTCTTCCGGGGTTATTTCATAATCTCTTAATGTCCCGTTTTTTACCTCGGAAACAAATGTCTTGTCCGTAGTCGTTACTTCATCCAAACCGTCTGCGCCATGCACCACTAAAACATGCCTAGAGCCAAGATTATACAAAACCTGCGCCAATGGCCTGGTCCATTCTTTAGAATATACCCCGATTAACTGGTTGGTCGCGCGCGCCGGGTTAATCAGGGGGCCCAAGATATTAAACATGGTCTTACCGGCGATCTGTTTTCTTGCCGGCATGACATTTTTCATTGCCGGATGCAGATTTGGCGCAAACAAAAAAGCGATGCCGATCTCCTTAAGGCATTTCTTAATCTTGGCTTTATTCATATTGATATCTACGCCTAAGGCCTCTAAAATATCCGCGCTGCCGCATTTACTGGATACTGAGCGATTACCGTGTTTAGCCACAGTAATGCCGGCTCCGCTTGCAACCAATGCAGTAATTGTTGAAATATTAAAAGTCCCTTTTTTGTCCCCTCCGGTACCGCAGGTATCTAATATATTATCGGTATCTATGATAATCGGCTCGACATATTTAAGCATTTCATTTACCGCCGCAGTTAACTCTCCGGCTGTCTCGCCTTTTTCATTCAACGAAGTCAGGAAATTAACGATATCTGCAGTTTGGGTTGCGCCGCTTAGAATCTCGCGCATTACCTGCTGCATCTCTTGGGCAGTTAAATCTTTTTTATTAACCAGCCGTTTTATAAGGTCCCTGATCATTTCAGTTTTATAAAATTATCCAATATCTGTTTCCCGCTTTTAGTAAGTATGGATTCCGGATGAAACTGCACTCCCCAAACAGGATATACTTTATGTTTTAATCCCATAATCTCATTTTCGGCTGTGAAAGCGGTTATTTCCAAACAATCAGGCAAACTCTTTTTATCAACCAGTAAAGAGTGATAACGCGTAGCTAAAAACGGATTGGGTAAACCTTTAAAAATATCTTTTTTATTATGATAAATCTTGGAGGTCTTGCCATGCATAAGCCTTCTAGCGCCTACGATCTTAGCTCCAAAAACATAACCTATCGCCTGATGCCCAAGGCAGACTCCCAGGATAGGAGCCTTACCGCTAAACTGGCGGATAACTTCACAAGAGATACCCGCATCCTCCGGCCTGCCCGGGCCGGGTGATATGACAATTTTTGCCGGATCAAGTTTTTTAATATCATTGATGCTTAAAGCATCATTGCGATAAACCGGAACCTTCTGCCCTAATTCACCTAAATACTGCACCAGGTTATAAGTAAATGAATCATAGTTATCGATCATTAAAATCATTCTTTTTCTCTCCAGACTTTTGCCCCCAGGTTAACCAGCTTCTTTTCAATGTTTTCATACCCGCGCTCTAAATGATAGATCCTGGAGATTGATGTCTTGCCGCGCGCGGCTAAACCAGCCAGGACTAAACAGGCAGATGCGCGCAGGTCAGATGCCATAACCGGAGCGCCGGATAAACTTTTTATACCTTCAACAATAGCATGCGGACCTTCTCTTTGGATATGCGCGCCCATACGATTAAGCTCAGAGACATGCATAAACCTGTCCGGATATATCTTTTCAGTAATTACGCTGATACCCGGAGTAATTGACATCAGACTCATCATCTGCGCCTGCATATCAGTAGGAAAACCCGGATACGGAAGCGTAGTGATATTTACAGACCTTAATCTCCTGTTACCTTTAACGTGTAAAGAACCGTCAGCGCGCACTAGATGCGCCCCTGCCTCATCTAGCTTATCAATCAACGAACCCAGATGCTGATATTGCACGTTCTTAATTAATATATCCCCGCCTGTAACTAAGGAGGCTAAAATTAAAGTCCCGGCTTCAATGCGGTCGGGAATTATAGAATGTGTTGCTCCGTGTAAATGTTTGACTCCCTCTATTTCAATAACCGGCGTACCATGACCTTTAATCTTTGCTCCCATTTTGATTAAAAACTCCGCTAAATCCGCCACCTCCGGTTCACAAGCCGCACATTCAATTACGGTTTTCCCTTTGGCTAAAACAGCGGCCATCATCACATTATCAGTAGCTAAGACCGATGAGCCATATACGCCGCCTAAGTAAATGTATGCGCCTTTTAATTTACTTGTTCTGGCAACCACATATCCTGAATCAATATTTATATCAGCACCTAAGGCCTTGATCCCTTTAAGATGCAAATCTACGGGGCGGACGCCGATAACACAGCCACCGGGAAGAGAGACCCTGGCTTTTTTGAGCTTACCCAATAGCGGGCCCAAAACACAAAATGAAGCACGCATTGTAGAAACTAATTTATATTCGGCTATATAATTTGTGGCCTTACCCGCACAGACGCTAACCCTGCCCTTATCAAACTCGGCAATCTTTCCCAGGGCGCGTAAAATCTTCAACATGCTATTAGTATCACGCAGGTTCGGCACCCCCTTAATTATACATTGCTCATCAGTAAGCAGGCTCGCCGCCAAGATCGGCAGCACTGCGTTTTTAGCGCCAGAGACCGTAACCTCACCCTTTAATTTAACCCCGCCTTCAATAATCAGTTTGTCCATTTTTAAGCAGTCCTTTTCTAGCCATAACTATGCGTTCAATATCATTATAGTCCCTGATCAAAGATAACTGTTCAAAACCTTTCTTCTCAAGCATCTCTTTAACAAAATAAGCCTGGCTTAACCCTACTTCAAACATTAATAAACCATTATCCTTTAAATAATGCGCTGCCCGAGAAATTATGCGCCGATAAAAATCCAAACCATCCTTGCCGGCTTTTAAAGCCAGCTGCGGCTCAAAAAATATCTCTTTATCCAGAGAATGGAATTCCCCGCTTGATATATAAGGCGGGTTGCTGATAATCAGATCAAACTTATGATTTCTAAATTCAGGCGCGTCAAAAATATCGCTTTGTATAAATTTAATTTTTACGTTATTTAAACAGGCATTCTCTCCGGCTAGTTGTAGAGCCGCATTCGATATATCACTGGCCCATACATCCGAACAGGTAAAGGCCTTAGCTACCGCTACCGCAATACAACCTGATCCCGTACCAAGATCCAGTACCTTCGGTGATATTATGCCCATCCGCTTAAGTTTCTCTACAGCCGCCTCAACCAGGATCTCTGTTTCCGGCCGGGGAATTAATGCCCGGTTATCCACCTTAAACTCCAGCCCCATAAATTCGGTTTTGCCCAAAATATACTGCACAGGCTCGCCAAGGATCCTGCGTTTTAATATCGAAGACAACAACGCAGATTTATCCCTGTTTAAATTTATATCCTTATTCAGGTATAAAGACATGCGGTCACAATTTAAAACATGGGTTAAAACTAACTCAGCTTCGTTCACTTTTCTTCTCTTCTTCCGCCTTTAACAGTGCCTCTGTAAGCTCGTCCATCTGCCCCTCTAAGATTGCCTCTAATTGATGGGAGGTAAAATTAATCCTATGGTCGGTAACCCGGCGATCAGGGAAATTATAAGTACGGATTTTCTCGCTGCGGTCACCGGTTCCAATCTGAGTTTTCCTTGCACTGGATAATCTTTTCGCCTCTGCCTCAATTTTAGACTCTAAAATACGCGCGCGCAAAACCCTCATTGCCTTAGCCCTATTCTTTATCTGCGAGCGCTCATCCTGACAGGCAACTACTGTGCCGCTCGGTATATGTGTAATCCTTACCGCTGAATCAGTCTTCTGCATATGCTGTCCGCCGGGCCCGCTTGAACGGTAAGTATCTATCCTTAAATCTTTGGGCTCAATCACCAAATCAACTTCTTCCGGCTCAACTAAAACCGCAACCGTAGCAGTAGAAGTATGGATACGGCCCTGCGCTTCAGTAGTAGGAACTCGCTGTACGCGATGCACGCCGCTTTCAAATTTAAGGCAGCGAAAGGCATCTTTGCCTTTTACGCTAAAAGTAATTTCTTTGATCCCTCCGGCTTCATTAGTGCTGGCAAACATAGGCTCAATGGCCCAGCCTTTATTATCCGCATATTTAGAATACATGCGATAAAGATCCGCCGCAAAAAGCCCCGCCTCATCCCCTCCAGTGCCCTGCCTGATTTCAACAATGCATGCACGGCCGGCATCTTTATCCTCTCCGGCGAGCATTTTCTTTAACTTAAATTCTATATCCGCCTTCCTGGCATCCAACTCCTTAATTTCCTGCTGCACCAGTTCATGATAATCCTCATCGTGCTTCTGAAGCAATATTTCTTCAAGATCCCGGGATTCCTTAAGCAGGCTTTTGAGTTCGCGATACAAGGTTACCACGGGCTTTATGTCAGAAAGCTCTTTAGCCAGCTTGTTATACTGTTGCCGGTCAGCAATCATCTCATGGTTGGCTAAAAGCTGCTCCAGCTCTTGGTAACGCGCTGCCATTTTTTCCAATTGCTCGTTCATAAGGATCTACGCCCTTCCTTGCATAATTATATACTACCTGCTGCTTACTGCTTCTTTCCGTACTTTTTCATAAACTTATCAACACGACCGGCAGAATCAACTAACTTCTGTTTCCCGGTGAAAAACGGATGGCATTTTGAACAGATCTCGACGCGAATACTCGGCTTAGTGGAACGGGTGTGCACTGTCTCACCACAAGCGCAGACAATTGTACTTTCTTTGTAATTAGGATGTATCTTCTCTTTCATTTTACTGCCCCTTTCTTAATTAGTTTGTAATAACCTTATTATCAATATCCCCGCTCGTTCACTCGCGAGGATAAATTCAGCCAATAACGCATGTCGGCTACGCCTCCATAAGTTATGGCTTCATTTATTTCTGATTCATGCTGTTTAAAAATTCTTCATTATTCTTGGTTTTGCTTAACTTCTCAATTAACAACTCCATGGCTTCCACGTTATTTAACTCATTTAACACTTTTCGTAGAATCCAGGTCTTCTGCAATACATCCGGCTTAACCAAAAGCTCCTCATGACGGGTATTAGAGCGCTTAATGTCAATTGCCGGATAGATCCTGCGCTGAAACAGGTTACGGTCAAGCTGGGTTTCCATATTTCCCGTGCCCTTGAACTCTTCAAAGATAACCTCATCCATACGGCTGCCTGTATCAACCAAAGCCGTGGCGATGATAGTTAAGCTTCCGCCTTCATCTACCGCGCGTGCCGCGCCGAAGAATCTTTTGGGTTTTTGCAGGGCGTTGGAATCAATGCCTCCCGAAAGAACCTTACCGCTATGCGGGACCACGGAGTTATAAGCGCGCGCCAATCGGGTAATACTATCCAAGAGGACTACTACATCGCGCTTATGCTCAACCAGGCGCTTTGCCTTCTCCAGGACAATCTCAGCAACCTGCACATGGCGTTCCGGCGGCTCATCAAAGGTAGATGAAATTACCTCGCCCTTGACATTGCGCTGCATATCAGTAACTTCTTCCGGACGTTCATCAATCAAGAGAACGATTAAGACCACATCCGGGTTATTACTGGTAATAGCATTGGCGATCTTCTGCAATAAAACGGTCTTGCCGCTATATGGCTGGGCAACGATTAAACCACGCTGTCCCTTGCCAATAGGAGTAAGCAGGCTCATAATACGCATAGATATTTCATCCGGCCTGGTCTCCATGTTAAATGGCTGGCGCGGATAAACCGGGGTAAGGTTATCAAAAAGCACCTTCTCCTTTACCTCTTCGGGGTTCTCAAAATTGACCGCCTCAACTTTAAGCAGGGCAAAATATTTTTCCCCTTCTTTCGGGGGGCGGATCTGCCCGCTTACGGTATCCCCGGTACGCAGTTCAAATTTTCTGATCTGCGACGGAGAGATATAAATATCATCCGGGCAGGGAAGATAATTGTAATTCGGGCTCCTTAAGAAACCAAAGCCTTCAGAGAGGATTTCTAATACGCCCTCCCCAAACATCAGGCCTTCCTTTTCAGCCTGGGCCTGAAGTATTTTAAAAATCAGGTCCTGTTTCTTCAAGCCGCTGGTTCCGTTTGCGTTTAATTCCTTTGCCAGTTTATTTAATTCGCCAATCTTCATATCTTTAAGATTCTTGATATCTAACTTTTCCACAACGTCCTCCTTATTTCGGAAACCTGTTTCCGAGTTTTGCTGATTAAACCGCTGTTATCTATAATAAAATCCGCAAGGCGCAATTTTGCGTTTTGCGAAATCTGATATTTCATCCTCCGGGAAACTTCGATTTTACTTAAAGCAAGCCTTTTCTGGCTGCGTGAAATCTGTTGTTGCCGCTTAGCCTTAACTACCACTAATTTATCAACCATCTTCTTTAACCCCGCCTCAATAATTAAAGCTGCATCCAGGATTATAATTTTCTTATCTGAATCCCTGATAATCCGTCTGATCCGGGAAATTAGCGCCTTATGGACAATATTATTTAATCTGTTTAAAGCTGCTTTACTGGCAAAGGCCACCTCTGCCAACTTAACCCGGTCAATTGAATTATCCGGGTTAAGGATTCTCCGGCCGAACGATTTTATAAGTTTTCTATAAACGCCGGTGCCGATAGGCATAAGTTTATGCCCCAGGCTGTCCGCGTCAATAAGGAAACAATCCTTATGCTTAAACATTCTGGCTACCGTGCTTTTGCCAGAGCCCATAGTGCCGGTAACGCCTAAAACTAATTTAGCTTTCTTTTGCTTGAGCATATAGCTGGATATATTTTTTAGCAGAAGCCTCCCAGGAAAAATTACATTTCATGGCATTATTTACCAGACGCGCCCATTTCTTTTTATCTTTGAAGGTAAGCACCGCCTTCTTAATAAGATTGAGAAATTCTTCCTTTGTATACTTGGTAAAAACAAAACCGTTATTCTTGTTTATTGTATCCGCCAGCCCGCCGGTCTTAAAGACCAAAGGAATTGCCCCATAGTGCAAACTAATTAACTGCCCGAGCCCGCATGGTTCGTATTTTGAAGGCATAAGAAAAATATCACTGCCGGCATAAATCTTATGCGCCAGAGAATCATCAAACTTTAAATTTAAAGAGATCACTTTGGGGTGCTTCTTTTGCGCCGCCGCCAGAATCTGATGATATTTTAAATCACCCAATCCTAAAATAACCAACTGCACGCCCATTTTACATATATCATCCAGCCCCTGGGCAAGGATATCAAATCCTTTTGCATCAACCAAACGCGAGACAATCCCTAAAACAGGAATGTCTTTATTTACCGGCAGGCCGCATATTGCCTGCAGGTCTTCTTTATTAAAACCCTTGTCTTCTATGCTTTGTGCTGAAAAATTCTGCACAATGAACCTGTCCGTATTAGGGTCCCAAACATAATAATCCAGGCCGTTGACTATCCCGCTTAAAACATCCTTACGCTGCCTCAAGAGGCCATCTAAACCAAAACCAAGCTCTTTACTCTGGATCTCCTCGGCGTAAGTAGGGCTTACTGTATTAATAAAATCAGAAAAAATTATGCCGCCTTTTAACAGGCTGACTTGATCATAAAATTCAAGCCCGGAGACGCCAAAAAGACTGCTGTCTAAACCCAGCTTTACAAATTCTTCTTTAGCAAATAACCCCTGGTAACCAAGATTATGGATAGTCAGAATACTTTTCATTCTGCTGTAAAAAGGCTCTTTGGAATATAAATTCTTCAAATAAACCGCTACCAGGCTAGCCTGCCAATCATGCAGATGCAGTATATCGGCAGCAAAATCTATTTCTTTTAATAATTCAAGCGCACGGCGGCAGAAAAAAGAGAACCTTTCCAGGTTGTCTTTATAATCTCCGCTCTTATCCACATACAGGCCGTCACGGTTAAAATATAGATCATTTTCTATAAAGTAAACTTTTATATTATTTCCTATGGTTACAGATGTTACATCTCTGGAAATCCTGTTTGCTTTAAGTTTGCCATCCTTTACACACTTATACCTGGGCATAATAACAATTACCTCTTGCCCGCAATCCTCTAAAACCAACGGCAAGGCTCCAACTACATCGGCAAGCCCGCCGGTTTTAGCAAAAGGCACAACCTCAGAAGCTACCATCGCTATTTTCATTCAATGACCTCCATATCCAGCCAGTTTTTTCCTTTCTTCATATCTATTCTTATCGGCACATCCAGTTTTCTAACCTGCTCCATTCTTTCTTTTACCAGCATGGTTAAAGTATCAATTTCATCTACCGGCAAATCAAAAACCAGCTCATCGTGAATCTGCAGGATCATCTTGCTTTTTAAGCCTTTGTTTCTAATCTGTTCGGATATCTTGACCATTGCCAGTTTAATCAAATCACTGGCAGTCCCTTGAATAGGGGTATTTACCGCCTGACGTTCTGCAAACTGGCGGATACCCATATTTTTACTGTTGATCTCAGGGATATACCTCCTCCTGCCCATAAGCGTAGTGACAAAACCCTCAGTCCTTGCCTTGTTAATCTGCGCATCGATAAAATCTTTTACCTTTGGATATCGTAAAAAATAGGCATCAATAAAATCCTGGGCCTGGTTAACAAATATCCCTAAATCTTTACTTAAACCATACGCGCTCTGTCCATAGATGATGCCGAAATTAACTCTCTTGGCCACCTCGCGCATATCATCAACGACCTCTTGCTCGCTGACATTATAAATCAATGAAGCAGTCAGCCTATGCACATCCTGGTTATTATGAAAAGCCTCGACTAAAGTTTCATCCCCGCAAAGATGCGCCAGCACCCTTAATTCTATCTGCGAATAATCACACGATAGCAGGCAATTGTCTTTGCCTGAAGCAATAATTGCCTTGCGAATCTTGCTGCCAATATCCGTCTTAATAGGGATATTCTGTAAATTGGGGTTGCTTGAACTAAGCCTTCCCGTCTCCGTTGCCGTCTGGTTAAAAGACGTATGCACTCTTGCCGTTTCAGGATCTATCAGCTTAGGCAAGGCGTCAACATAAGTATTTTTTAACTTGGTCAGCTGCCTATACTCCAACAATAACGCCGGTAACGCGTGTTTATCCGTCAGGCGCCTGAGCACCTCCTCATCGGTAGAAGGGCCGGTCTTTGTTTTCTTAACTATCGGCAGGGCCAGCTTCTCAAACAAAACCTGGCCCAGCTGTTTTGGAGAATTTATATTAAATTGTGTTCCGCTCGCTTCATAAATACCTGCAATTAACTTTATCAGCCTTTTTTCAATATCCCGGGAGAGTTCTTTAAGTAATTCTAAATCCAGCTTTATCCCCTCCTGTTCCATCTGCGCCAAGACGCTGACTAGAGGCATTTCAAGCTCAACAAACAACTGTAACAGTCCTTTTTCTTCCAGGGCTGCCTTAAGTACAGGTTTTAATTTTACCACCAGGGCCAAGGCGTTTTTTGTTTCCAGCCCCTCCTGGCGTATAAACTCACCCAAATTTTCTAACGCCAGGTCAACAAGCGCGTAGCTTGACCGCGATGGATTAAGCAAGTAAGCAGCAATCATAACATCAAAATCCAGGCCATCTAAAATCAGGCCCTGCTTAAAAAGAGAAACCTTCAACTTCTTAAGATCATAACCTGTCTTCTTTATACGGCTATCACTTATTGCTTCATCCAGATATTTTCCGGCTGACTTAGCGCTGAATATTTTATTTTCTACAGAAAAAAATAAATCCTCGGCCTTATCCCCATAAAGCGTAAGATCACCTTCCTGTTTTAACAGGCCTTTCAATTCCCCGGGGTTAAAATTATATAATTTAATCTCGGGGGCATCATCCTGTGCATCAGGGAGATCTTTAAGCAGGCTCTTAAACTCTAATTTCCTAAAAATCCTGCCCAATTCCCTATAATCGGGAGCCCCGATTTTAACCTTCTTTAGAACCAGTTCCATGCCTACCTTTTCATTCAGAACTATCAGTTCTTTATTCAACCTTATTCGCTCAATGTGCCCAGATATCGCCGTCCTGGTCTTCTCAGTATTTACTTTCGCGATATTTTTAAGTAGTTTTTCCAAAGAACCAAACTCAAGAATTAATTTCTCAGCGGTTTTCTCCCCGATACCGGGAACACCGGGAATATTATCAGCGTCATCTCCCATAAGCGCAATAATATCTGCGGTCATCTTCGGGCTGACCCCAAAAATATCTTTGACTTTTTCCGTATCATAAAGCACACCGTCGCCTTTATAAGGATTAAATACCGAAATACGGCTATCAACTAATTGCAGGATATCTTTATCGCTGCTTACGATTGTAACGTGCAGTTTTTTGGCAGCGCCTTTCCTGGCAAGCTCAGCGATGATATCATCGGCCTCAAAACCTTTTTTTTCAAAGATAGAGATACCGTAAGCACTGATAATCTCTTTAATTATAGGTATCTGGCTGCTTAGACCATCAGGCATTGCCGGCCTTTGCATCTTATACTGCGCGAACTTCTGCAGGCGGAAAGTATCCCGGGAGACATCAAAACAACAAGCTAAATAATCGGGCTTATGTTCCTTTAAAATCTTATTAAGAATATTTAAAAACCCATAAACCGCGTTTGTAGGCTGGCCTGAAGCAGTGGCCAATCCGCTTAAGGCATAAAAAGCCCTGTAGCAAAATGCCGTCGCGTCAATCAAAAATAATTTTTTATCAGCCATAGCTAATATGGAGCCCGCCCTAGATCCCTAAGGACGGAATACTTGAGCAGTTAAAATCATCTGTGCTATGAATGATGCAATTTTTAACCGCGAAAGTATAAAGGAATTCAATATAAGGAAAGAGTTTTTGCAGTGCGCTTCTAGCGCGACAGAGCTCTTAACTCCGTCTTTTCAATAAATGCTTCAATCTCCGGGTTATCCTGATCTAAATACTGGGCGTCTAAAGCTTCTTTGATTGCCGTAGCCAAATCCCCCCGGTTAAAACTCTGCTTGGCTTTATTAAAGTGATCCTGAGCAAGCATTTTATCGTTTCTATTAACCGCGGATTTATACTTTGAGACATCCTTGATTAAACCTAACACCTCTTCTTCCCGGGCATCGGCAACGGGGCTACTGGATAAAACCGTGCGGATATCTTTAACCCGGTTAGCCGCCTTCTGTTTCCAGGGGTTTTCCGGAGAACCTAACTCCGCGCGCTTAGCCCAATAAAATTCCGCCTTTTCTAAATCACGCTGCTTTTCGTAAAAAAGGGCTATATTAACATAGGCGCTTAATAATGTAGGGTCAAACCTGATCGCCTTTAGATAAACATCCTCTGCCCGGTCAGGAAAACCGGCTGCTTCGTAAATAACGCCTAAATCATTATAGGCTGCAGCACTGGCTGGATCTAAATCTATCTTTTCAATAAACTCCTTAATTGCAGGATTAGCCTGATCTAAATCCTGGGCTTCCAAAGCTTCTTTAATTGCTAAAGTCAGCTTACCCTTCTTATAATAATGATCGGCTTTACGCAAATGATTCTGGGCTTGCACTTTATCGGCTTTTTTAAACACGGACTTATATACTGAAACGTCTTTAATTAAACCCAGGACATCTTCCTCCCGCGCATCAGCAACCGGCCTGTTTGATAAAACCATACGAATATCTTTAAACCGGCTGGCCGCCTTCTGAGTCCAGGGATCATCTAAAGGGCCTAACTCTGCCCTCTTAGCCCAATAAAATGCCGCTCTTTCCAAATCCCGCTGATCTTCATAAAGAAGCGCTATATTGGTATAAGCGCTTAAATAACCAGGGTCAACCTTGATCGCCTTAAAATAACTTTCCCTTGCCCGGTCAGGAAAACCGGCTGCTTCGTAAATAACGCCTAAATCATTATAGGCAACCGCATAAGTCGGGTCCAGGGCAATAGCCTTCTGATATAAACTCATCGCCGCGGGTATATTTCCCAAGCGTTGATTTTCTAAGCCTTCTTCACGATACTTTCTTGCTTGATCCGGTAAGGCCCCTGTGACTTCCGTACTTGAAGGATCAGCAGCTTCGTCTTGGGCAAAAAGCAAGCCCCCAAAGCAAAAAAGGCATAATGCGATAATTATGGTAAATATGAATTTAGGCAGGGAGTAAATTTTCATTTTGTTCTATTTATTATATACATTTAATATCTTTACGTCAAGAAATATCTGTTTCAAATTATAGGCTCCATAGTTAAAGCCGGATGCGCTACCTTTTGCAAAAAAACCAAGAGTTCTTCAGAACTTACCGCTACTGTTTCATCGGCAATCTTATCCGGTAAATCCGGCTGCCCAATCTCCTCAGCCCTCTTTTTTAGCTTATCCGCCAATATCTCTTTTAATTCTTTAGGCATCCAGACTACTCTTTTTAACCCGCCTTCGGCTGAAATAAATTTTTTACTTGTTATATATAATTTACCTACGCCTAAAAAACCCGGAGTCTGCACTCCTCCGCCGACCGAACCTGCTAAAGTAGTAAAGCTCATCCCGGAAGGAGTAAGCCCGGAGTAATCGCGGTTAACAATCATTACCCCGTTTGCCTCGGGGACAATTGCCACGATGCATTCAAAGCATCCACAGGATGACTGCGGCCCATCCATCAGAGAATACATACTTACCGCTTCAATAGTCTTATTGGATTTTTGCTGCACGAATTTATTAACATTATCCCATTGCCCAAGCCTGCCATCTAAAAGATTCCCCTTCTCAACCGGATGATTAGGCCCCGTAGGAATAATTTCAAAAGAGGCCTTGGCATCAAGCCAAGAATATGCCCCGCATAAACCTAAACGTTCAGGCGTAACAATACAAACATGATTTGGCGCAAAAGACTGGCATAACAGACAGGAATAGAATGTATCCACGCTCTCATCAGTCATCCCGGCCAGACGCTCATCGCGTTCATTAAAAACTTTCTGCGCGCCTGTAATTAAATTATCCACGTCTGGCTGGTTAGTATAAATCCTTACCTGCACCTTATCCACTATAGCGCTATATTCCTGATGCAACATAGCATGCAAAATAACCCCAAGGTGCTTAAGCCTGAACCCCTTATTAAAGGCATCGTTAGAAATCCTTATCCAGACCATATCCCGCTGCCCCATATGCATCAACCCCATAGCATAGTTTACAAAACGGTGTATCTGGCGTTCCAGGATCGGCTCAAAGTCCTTTTGCATTTTACGGCCAAAAACATCTACGAGAACCGCCAAGGGTAAAGATTTTGATCCCGGGGCAAGCTGGTCAATATCCGGGCCGGTTAATTCTACCCTACCATCAATAACATCAGCTTCATCTTTAATGCTCAAAAATTCAATTGAACTGCTGGCCTTCCCCCCAAATTCAACCGCTAATTGCTCTTTGCGCACGCGCTCGCCTTCGAAAGCCGCAGCGTATGGCACAGGCACGGCAACTTCAGACATTTTCACTTTTATCCCACGGGACAAAATACATTTTGACGGCAACTTCTGATAATCTTTTTCCGTAACCAAAGCTTCAAATAAAGTTGTATCGATTTTAGGCAACTGCGGAACATCTAAATCAGTAATTATAGGCAGGCCAAAAGCCAAAACTCCCAAGCCAGTAGCTACTAAAACTTCATCAACATGGCTAAGCAGCAGGACAAATGCCGGAACACGGTTACGTATATAATCCGCAATCCCTTCCCACTGGCCGGGTTTATTACCTCCGTAAATCAAGGGCGCACGAGAGGCAAAATTTACCGCGTAGATCGCGGATAAATAATCCTCCCCCAGTTCAACAATATAATTTTCAAGTCCCAGCTCAACCCCTTTTTTCTCAAGCTGCTGCTTAAAAGTAACGCCATTAACATTACCAGCAAGCAAACTAACAATGCTCTTGGATTGGAAATTGCGGATTAAATCCGCGGCTGATTGTTCATCCTTGGCCGGCCCGAGGATTACGGCAATTCCGGAAATCCTGCCGTCAACTAATTGCAGCCCCAACGACCTAAGGACCTTATCCGGGATAAAACCTTTCCCACCCTTAGGGTGCTCCTGATTTAATACCGCCAAGGCCGCCAGAATCTCCTCACAAATTAAAACAGCCACTCCTTTATTTAAAATTCCGCCCAAGCTGTTAATAATCAAACCACTGGAAGCTGCCTGGCCTTTTGCCATGTTTTCAGCTTGAGAAAAAGCAAGCTGGCAATCAGCGAGAGTTTTTACCTCTATGTTCAATAAGGCATTTATTAAAGGCAAATAATAGTTTGTTTCAGGAAATTCAATCTTTTCGCTTTGGCCCTTTTGCGCAATTGTTTTATCCAGAGACTGGCGGCAAAGGCTTAACACTGCTTCAGCGCCTTTTGTCCCAAGCTGCACAAGTAAATCAGGTTTATCTTCCGCCTTATCAGCCATTGCTTTATCCAAAAATAAAACCAAACATACGCCGACGGCTTTTCCGTCTTTAAATTTAACCGCTTCTGCCCTACCCTCGCCTACAATCTCCTGAATCTGGCTATCTATAACCTCTATATCCGCAGCCAGTCCATTCTGGGGCTTATCAGAGCTTACAACCTTAACCCCAACTTTATATTTCTCATGGATTGATTCAGCCAGGCTGAACGCTAACCTGAAAGGGCCGTCGATACAAACAGTATCATTGATATGATACTCATCCAGCTTTTTAAAATCCTCCTCAGAACTAAGTAAAATTACCCCTTTTTTCCTGGCTCCGGGTATCTGCGGTAGGTTAGCCATTATAATCCACTTGCCTCCAAAACCTGAGGCACAATACTATTCCAGCCAATCGGCATGATATGAATACCCTGGCACATAGGCCTTAATTCTTTAATCAGGCGGCTGGCAATTTCAACCGAGGTAACTGCCCTATCTTTAGCTTCTTCCATTTCCTTAATCAGCCCATCCGGGACAAATACCCCGGCAACATGCTTATTCATATACCTGGCCATAGCAGCTGATTTCAATAAAACAATCCCGGCCATAACCGGCGTTTTCAAATGTTTTATCTTGGCGATAAAATTATCAAACACTTTTAAATCAAAAACTGCCTGGGTCTGAAAGAATTCAGCACCGGCAGATATCTTTTTCTCCATCTTCATAATCTGCGGCCCCAAAGGGTCGGCGCCAGGATTAACCACTGCGCCAAGGCAGAATTTTGGAGCAGGCCCTTCCAGCTTATTGCCTTTCATATCCAGCCCTGACTCTAATTTCCTGGCAACTTGTAATAATTGCACTGAATCCAGATCAAAAACCGGCTTAGCTTCAGGGTGATCACCCAAAGCCGGATGATCTCCGGTTAAAATTGAAATATTCTGGATTCCTAACGCAGCCGCGGATAATAAATCTGATTGCAGGGCCAGGCGGTTACGGTCACGGCAGGTCAACTGATAAATCGGCTCAAAACCTTTTTGCTTAAGCAGGAAACTAACAGTAAGCGAACCCAGGCGCATTACCGAACTCTGCAAGTCCGTTACATTTATCGCGTCTATCTTTGTACGGAAAAGTTCGGCATCCTTAAGCAGATGCTCCGAATGGATGCCTTTGGCCGGGCCGACCTCCGAGGTAAGTAAAAATTTTCCCGCCTGTATTTTCTCTTTGAATGTCATTATATTCTAATATTTTTAAAAAACGGCAGGCAATTTATTGCTGAAGCTTGGCTGCCTCTACAAGATTACGCATTAAAACAGTTACAGTCAGCGGCCCCACTCCTCCGGGAACAGGAGTAATATATGCGGCGCGTTTCTGGGCTTCTTCAAACTCCACATCGCCTACGATCTTATCATTAATCCTGTTTATGCCGACATCAATAACAATTGAGCCTTCTTTAATCCAGTCGCCTTTGATTAAACCGGCCTGGCCAACAGCTACAATAAGTATCTCAGCCCTTCTTACATGCCCCTCAAGCTTACCTACTTTGCTGGTGCCAATATGACAGACAGTTACCGTGGCAAATTTTTCCAGCAGTAAAAGCATGAGCGGTTTACCTACAATCTCACTATGCCCGACAATTACTGTTTCTTTTCCATACAAATCCAGGCCGGTAGAATTTAAAAGCTCCATTACGGAATTGGCTGTACAGGCAACAATCCTGGAGCGGCCAAAAAGCACCTTACCCATATTTGCCGGATGCATACCTTCAACATCTTTAAGCGGCGAGATAAACTCGACTATTTTCTTATAATCTATATGCTGAGAAACAGGCATTTGCACAATAATACCATTCACAGTTTTATCTGCATTAAGCTTGAAGATAAAGTCTATCAAGGCCTCTTCAGTAATATCCTGTTTGAGTTTAAATAATTTATAAACTATGCCCAGTTTTTCAGCGATTTTAGCCTGAGACTGCGCATAAGTAGCTGCGCCGGGATCATCCCCCACCAAGATACTGGCTAAAAATGGTGGATTCTTTAAGCCTTGAACCTGGATTTTTATCTCTTCCCTGATCTTTTCAGCAACAGACCTGCCCTCTAATAACTTTGCCAACGCCAGCCTCCGTATTTTTACGAATCTTCTGGATAATCCTGTTTTTCTGATTTAGTTCTTTTCTTATACTCCGGGCAAATTTCTTCTGGTTCAGGTTCTTTAAATTTATTTCCACATTAAAACAGGTAGAAACAAATGCCGATTCAAGAAAAACCGCCGCTACTGCGACATCGCTGATTAAATTTACATTGCCTTTTCTTATTAATGGCGGGCATAATTTGGCTGCCTCGCAACAAAGCCTGGCAAGCATCAAAGACACATCCAATGCCTTGCGCATATTTTTACTTTCGTAGGCGACTACATCTAAATCCACCAAGCCCAGGAGATCTTTCCTTAATTTCTCTGATTTGGCAAGGATTTCTTTTAGCCCCGGCTCAAATGCAGCATATTTAGGCTTACCTAAAGTAAAATTGACCACCATGCTAATCAAGCTCGCCCCCATCGCCGCATTTAAGGCTGCGGCAGAGCCTCCTCCGGGAGCAGCAAGCTTAGCGGAAAGATCATCCAAATATCTGTCTAAATTCTGATTCCTATATTTCATAGTTTAAATGGTAAAACCGGAACTTAATTCAAATGCATCCTTGATTAAATTAATTTCCGGAAAATCTTTCGTGTACAAAAGTGAAACTACGTCAAAACGAGCCGGAAAGTTCAGTAAATTATTTTCCTTTAAATAACAAATTGCGGATTTAGAAATCTGCCTTTGTTTTGTTAGGGGAACCGCTTCGACAGGCTCTCCAAATGATTTTGAATGCCTGGCTTTTACCTCCACAAAACAAATAACGCCTTTATCCTCCGCGACTATATCTATTTCACTGAATTTAGTTTTATAATTAAGCCTAATAACCTTATAACCCTGGTTTTTTAGGAACCTCGCTGCCGCACCTTCAGCTTCTTTTCCAAATTCTAAATTCTTTCCAGGCACTTTAAAAAACTCTTCCGGTGAATAGCCGAGGGCCCTATTCTTTTTAAAATCTGGCGATGCTCGGCTGTGGGGTAACCCTTGTGTTTATCAAAACCGTACTCAGGATAAACTCTATGGTACTTTTCCATAAGGGCGTCTCTATGCACTTTAGCCAATATGGAAGAGGCGGCAATACTTAAAGATCTGGCATCCCCTTTAACAATACTTTGATAAGGAAGGCCTAGTTTTAGCCGCATATTGCCGTCAATGATTATAAATGCGCGTTTTAGCTGCGCAGGGCTTAATTGACTGGATAACCTAGAGACCGCCTTCTGCATTGCTGAAATTGTAGCCTGCAGGATATTTATCCGGTCAATCTGTTTATGGTTTACCACTGCAATCGCGTATAAAGATTTATTTTTTATCTCAAAGAACGCATCTCTTCTTCTTGCGGGGCTTAATTTCTTTGAATCATCAATACGATTGTTAAAATAAAAGCCCTTTAGCAGCACTGCCGCAGCTACCACCGGTCCGGCTAATGGCCCCCTGCCTGCCTCATCTACTCCGATAACTAAATCAAAACCGCGCCTTTTTAGTTTTCTTTCGTATCGTAGCACTAATTCTCTTTTTTCTCTTTACTCTCTATCTTAGTGGCGTGCTTGCCGATCTTGCTTCTCAAATAATAAAGCTTAGCCCTTTTGACCTTTCCAGAACGGATGATTTCAATACGCTCAATACTCGGAGAATAAAGCGGGAATACGCGCTCAATCCCCTCTCCGAAGGAAACCTTTCTTACTGTAAAATTGAGTTTTATGCCTGAACCGCTTTTTGCAATCACCACTCCCTCAAATGGATGCAGGCGGAATTTATCCACTCCTTCGGGGATCTTGGTAAGCACCTTCACCGTATCTCCGACATTAAACTGCGGCATATCTTTCTTAGTAAACCCTGATTCAATTGCCTTGATATCCATTACTGTTGCCTCCTTTAAATGAGCGCTTGATTTACAAACACGACAGTGCGAGTAAGTCAATGCGCGAATTTGAGCACTTATGCTCTTGTTTAGCGAAATCCGCCGAATAAGTGAGGCGGAATATTAACCTTACTTTTTAAGTAAATCCGGCCTTCTCTGCCTGGTCCGCTTTAACGCCTCAGACTTACGCCAGGCGCTGATTTTATTATGGGCCCCGGAAACCAAAACATCCGGAACTGGCCATTTCCTAAATTTAGCCGGCCGGCTGTATTGCGGATATTCTAATAGATTACCTTCGAATGACTCAAAATTCAAGGAATTTTTATCTCCCAGCACCCCGGGAATCAGCCTGACTATACTATCCACCAAAACCATAGCCGGCAGTTCACCTCCGGTTAAAACATAATCCCCGATTGAAATCTCTTCATCAGCCAAATACTGCCTGACCCTCTCATCTACCCCTTCATAATGACCGCAGATAAATATCAAATTACCACATTTAGATAATTTCTTAGCATAGGCTTGGTTAAAACTCTTTCCCTGGGGGCACAATAATATCACCCTGGCCATGCCTTTAATCTTTTTCTTAACCGCCTCTACGGCCCGGAAGATCGGCTCTGCCTGCAAAAGCATTCCTGAACCGCCGCCAAACGGCCGGTCATCAACTTTATGATGTTTATCCAAAGAATAGCGCCTCAAATCATGGACAAAGATCTTCACCCTTCCTTTTTGCTGGCCGCGCTTAACAATAGATTCATCCAGCACAGCCGAAAACATATCCGGAAAAATAGTAATTATATCTATGCGCATATCTGATTATTGTAATCGCTTAAAAACATTTGTTTAAACTGGCTGAATTTATCTTCTTTTATCGCCTGGCGTATCTGGCGGGCCAGATCCAAAAAGAAATAAACATTATGTAAGCTGAGTAAAATTAACCCCAGCATCTCTTTAGCATTAAATAAATGCCTTAAGTATGCCCGCGAGAAATTCTTGCAAACATAACAACCGCATTTGGCATCCAGCGGCCGGAGGTCTTCAGCATAAGGAGTATTGCGGATAACAATTTTACCGCAGCTGGTAAAGGCTGTGCCGTTCCTGCCGTAACGCGTAGGGATTACACAATCAAACATATCCACCCCGCGCTCAACCGCCTCCACTATATCAAAAGGATAACCAATACCCATGGCATAGCGCGGTTTATTCTCCGGCAGGATCCCCGCGACTAACTCTAGAATATTATATATTAAATTACTGGACTCGCCAACCGAAACTCCACCGATAGAATAACCGGCAAAATCCAGATCGACCATAATCTTGGCACACTCCTTGCGCAATTCTTCATAAGTAGCCCCCTGGACAATACCAAATAAAATCTGTTTATCTTTATCATGTGCGTCTTTTGACCTTTTTGCCCAGGCAATCGTTCTATCCATAGCCAACTTCGCCTGGTCGCGGGTACAGGGATAATGGATGCATTCATCAAGCGGCATCATAATATCCGAGCCTAAATCCTGCTGGATTTTAATTACATCTTCAGGAGTAAGAAAATGTTTCAGGCCGTCTATATGCGATTGAAACTCAACACCCTGGTCGTGCATCTTACGGAAAAGCGCCAGGCTAAAAATCTGATACCCGCCGCTATCCGTCAGTATAGGTTTATTCCAACCCATAAACTTATGCAGTCCTCCGGCCTTCTTAATCGTCTCAATCCCGGGCCGCAAAAATACATGATAAGCATTTGAAAGGATTATCTGGGCCCCTGCTTCCTCCACATCTTTATACATCAGCCCTTTAATCGTAGCATGCGTGCCTACGGGCATAAATGCCGGAGTATCAATCTCTCCGTGCGGAGTAATTAATCTCCCCAGCCGAGCCTTACTATTTTTATCTTTATGGATTACAGTAAACATAGCTGACATCACAGAACTTTTTCTATAGACGATATAATAAAATCGACATCCTTCATCCTGGCATTAGGAATATTTATTTCACTTATACTGGATACGCCTTTAGCGCAAAGAATATCCCTAATATATTTAAAGCATATCTTGACTCCGGCGCCGCTTCCTGAAGTAAGCAGGACAATCAGTTTTTTATTGTTTAATCCCGTAACTTTATCTAAATATGTATTAATCGCCGGCGTAGGGGCAAATGCCCACACAGGCAAGCCTATAATAATAGTATCAAAACTACCTGCATCAAACAATACTTCTTCTATCTGGCATCTTTTCTTAAACCTGGCTGCCATACACTGCCCAAGAAAAGAAGTTATCTCCTTTTTTGGCCTTAGCCTTTGAATCCTTAATTCAGATTTCTTCTCCAAAACTTCTTTAAATATAGTAATTACTTTCTCAGTAATACCGCTATAAGAAAAATAAGTTATCAGCGTCTTCATCTTCTCCTCCTAATCTTACGCCTCGGGGTCCTGCCGCTGAAGTTTCCCCATTCCTTCAGGATAAATCGTTCCCTCGGAACGGGGATGTCCCTCTTCAGCGTCACCCCTCGATAAACAAAAGTACAAATAGCCAAATTTATTTAAACTACTTCGCAACTATATTTCGGTTAAATTTAATTCGTAGGTTTCTGATTCACACGCTTGATATAACTTAACATTCGGTAAATCGAACGCTAATTTCTTAATTGCTAGTTTCAAACTTTCATCAGTATATATACCAAAAATAACCTTCCTTATAGATTGAGGATTTAATCGCAAAAACCACGTTTTCTTACCACAAAAATCCTTGAACAATGCCAGCCTCCTAAATTTCAAACTCTCCAAATCTAATCCTCCATTTTCTAGCTTCTCAGCAAAAAAAGCCCGAAATTCATTTTCATATTTCCAATTATCAGATTTAGTAAACAAAACTTTCTCGGCATATTTCTCATATTCATCCAAAACATCCACTCTTAAACGCTCGGAGGAATATTCTACAGGATACATTTTAATACCCCAAACTTTATCGTTTTCAAGAAATAAGGATTCAAAATCAATCCCAATTACTATTCCTTGATGCTTATCTGCATAATGTGCCCACATCACTGTATTCCGACTATTCTTTGATACAGATAAAAGGCCACTCTTCTTATTGGAATCGGCTTGGAATTTCTTTGCTGTATCTATAATTGAATCTCCCATACTTTTCTCTTTATAAATATCTAATATTGCTTGATCTGAATCATCTGGCATCTGAAAGTTATTTCTTTGTAGTGCTAACCGTACCCTTTTAACAATTTTATCCTCTTCTTGTCCACAATAATAATAAGGCCTTACGTCATAGGGATCATTAATGTCTGAGGCAAAAGGTAATTTTAATTCCAAGGAAGCCAATATCTTTATACTCCCTAAACAATCACAATATTTATATAAAATATTCATATTTTCCTATATTAATTAATTTTTTATCGAAATGGCCTTGATAAGTTTGGAGCGAATGTCGATTTTAGCCAATGGAGCTTGAGCATTTCGGGAATCCCCGTGGAGCGAAGCGACAAAACGGGGACGGCGAAGCTGTTTGAGCGGTATTTGCTAGAACAAATACCGCGAGTTCTGCAGCTGCCGAAATGCGAAAGATCATTGGCGTTAAAAAATCGACCTGAGCGAGAAACTTGACAAGGTCATTTCAAAGAATTAACATTGCGTCGCCGTAACTGTAAAATCTATACTTCTTCTCCACTGCTTCCTGATACGCCTGCTTCATCAGCTTTTCTCCGCCAAAAGCGCAGACCAGCATAAAAAGCGTAGTCATCGGAAGGTGGAAATTAGTCAACATACAATCAACTAGTTTGAACTTATAACCCGGATAAATAAACAAATCCGTATTGCCCTCCTTGCGTCCATCAGCATAAGTCTCAAGCGTCCTTAAGGCAGTAGTGCCAACAGCAATAATTCGACCTTTATCAGCCTTAGCTTGTTTAAGCTTAGCAATAGTTTCATCAGGCACCTGAAAATACTCCGGCTCCATCTTATGCTCAAGTATATTCTCGCATCTAACCGGACGAAATGTGCCTAAGCCAACATGCAAAGTTACATAAGCCAGTTGGATTCCTTTAACAGACAAATCCGCAAGTATTTCTTTCGTAAAATGCAGGCCGGCAGTCGGCGAAGCAAGCGCGCCTTCATTCTTTGCATAAACCGTCTGATAAAAAACTTTATCTGAATCAACAGGCTCGCGTTTTATATAAGGCGGCAGAGGCACCACGCCATAATTATAAATCGTATCCGCGTCAGCCTGCTTAAAACTAATCTGGCCCCTGGCGCTTAAATGCCCGGAAATCTTTCCTTCTGCAAAAATAATTTTCTCGCCGACTTTCGTGCGGCTCGGCTGAACCAGACAGGAAAATGTTGAGCCGCTTAAACGCCGGGTCAACAGGATCTCAACCCTGCCTCCGGTTGTTTTATTGCCCATCAGGCGGCAATGCAAAACCTTGGTATCGTTAAGGACCAATAAATCTTTTTTTTTAAAAAAACAGCCGATATCTTTAAATACGCCGTGGGTAATCTGGCAGGTTTGACGGTTTATAATCAAAAGCCTGGCCTCTTCTCTATTTTTCAGCGGATGTTGAGCAATCAATTCTTTAGGCAGAGGATAATCGAATTCAGAGAGTTTAGGCATTATTGATATGGAGGGTATATTAATTTAAGTAGCCGATTATCTGATCGGTTAAATCATCAATTGAAAAAAATACTATTCCGTCAGGGGCCAAATCAGAGATCATCCGGTATTGATTCAAGAACAGGTCCGGGTTATTTTTCATTAAAAATAGGCCTATACCGATATACACCTTCTTTTTGCCGCGATGCCCAAAGCTGGATTTAACTATCTCTTTTGCGAATTGATTATCCTTGGTGTAAGACATCAACACAACATAATCAACTATCCCCTCCTCGAGCCAGCCCGACCAGTCCTGGAAAGCGTTGGAATATGCGCGTTCGGTCAGCGGGATAACCGCACAGGAAACCGCCAAATCCGCAGATTTGACCTTAACTAAGCTTGAAATTTTACGCACTAAATCCGTAACCTGCTGGCGCTTCCAGCTATCCCAGGCCAGATACTCCTCCTCATTATTCAATGTGTCCAGGGGGTTAAGCCCGGTTTTATCTTTAAAACGCTCCACATTCTTCGGCCCGTAGCCATAGGTTAAACCAAACTTATTAAATCTTGATCCCGGGATAAACGGCACCGGAGACGGATAGCGGATATAATCTAGGTGCACCCCACTAATCAAAGGATAGCGGTTAATAATTTCATTAATCACCGTCAGTATATATTCCTCAATCCTGGGGTCTCCTGGCTCCAGGTATATCTGATCTTCTCTTAAGTAATATTTATCCAACTCTGTCTTGGACTCAATTTTTGACGTCCTTTGGTACTGATCCAGAGTTAAAATTGATCTGCCGTATTTCTTCAGGATATCCGCTTTATTATTCTTGCCTAAACTCAAGACATTTACCCAGGCAAAAACTTTTATATTATTCTCCTGGGCTTCTCTAAGTAATAAATCCAGGCTGTCCATTCCTGACTCCTTGACCATCTTATCATATTTAGTCCTATCGTAAATCTTGGAATCATAATAGGCATTGCCCGACTGGAAGAATTGCAGATAGATCTCATTTATCTTTGCCTTTTTACACTGGGCAATCAGGTTATCTACTCCAGCCTTTGAATAAAGCACCTCCTTGCTTGAAAATACCGACACCCAAATACCCCGGGCCGGACCATCTTTAACAGGGGCCTCTTTATTTTGGGCAAAAACCAGGCTCAAACCAAGAAAACTGCATACCAGTAATAAAAATAATATCTTATTTTTCATTTTTTTATCTTTATGTGACGTTCGAGTTCAGAATAGCTGCACCCGCAATATTTTTGGCAATAAACCCCTTTACTTCGAGCCTCTTCATGAGCCTGCCTAAACCCAACACGAAAATCTTCGTAATAAAAATCTATCCCCGCCTCTTTAGCAACCTGGCTTCCTAATTGCTTAAGTAATTCCTGATTCTGATACGGGCTGACTAACAATGTCGAACTGAATGCATCAAAACCATTTTCTTTGGCATGAAGAGCTGTCTTTTGAAGACGTAATTTCCAACAACTTACGCAACGCCCCGGGGCATGCACATTAGTATCTATTGCCTGGGAAAATTCAGACGGCAGATAATCAGGGCACGTTACTTCAAATTGCAACCCCTTACTTAAATCTATAACTGCTACCTTGCGCCTATTATATTCATCAATAGGATAAATATTAGGATTATAATAAAATCCTTTTACCTTAAAACCTTGATCATTTAGCCTTTTTAAAGGGTAAATCAGACATGGGCCACAACAGACATGTAATAGGATTTTCATTTCCAAAAACAACTAAAAGATTTCTTCCTGGCGTTCCTTATTAAACTTTAAGCCAAAATGTTCAAACGCCTTCTCTGTAGCCAGCCTCCCGCGGGATGTGCGCTTTAAATACCCTGCCTTTAAAAGATACGGCTCAACAGTATCAGCGATAGTATCCACTTCTTCATTTAAGCTGGCCGCCAGAGATTCTACTCCCACGGGCCCTCCGCCAAAGGACTCAAGAATAAGTTTTAATACTTTACGGTCCAAATCATCAAAGCCCGCATGGTCTATCCCTAACTCATCAAGAATCTTAGAGGCTGCCGCCTTATCCACCTGCTTAATCTTCAGCACCTGGGCATAATCGCGTACCCGGCGTAAAAGGCGGTTGGCAATACGCGGAGTACCTCTTGCCCGCCGGGCAATCTCCAAACAGGCATCTTCATCAACCTGGACAGCCAATAAAGCGCTTGAATTCTTTATAATCTTAGCCAATTCCTCTATCTTGTAGAAATCAAGGCTGTAAAATATGCCAAACCTCCCCCGTAAAGGGGCAGCCAAAAGCCCTGTGCGCGTAGTCGCGCCGATTAAAGTAAAAGGCTTGAGATTGAACTTGATAGTTTTAGCATATGGGCCTTTATCAATCACAAAATCAATCTGGAAATTTTCCATTGCCGGATACAAAAATTCTTCCACCACTTTAGACATGCGGTGTATTTCATCAATAAAAAGAATATCTCCGCATTCCAGGTTGGTCAATATTCCAATCAAATCTCCGGCACGCTCGATAGCCGGCCCGCTGGTAGCAGTAATCTTGGCGCCCATTTCATGCGAAATAATATGCGACAAAGAAGTCTTGCCTAATCCCGGGGGGCCGCTTAAAAGCACATGCTCTAACGGCTCCTCTCTTTGTTTGGCTGCCTGTATCGCTATTTTTAAGTTGTCCACTATGTCTTTGTGGCCGACGAATTCAACAAACTTCTTCGGCCTTAAGGATATATTTAAAACCACATCCTCTTCGGATTCCTTAATATCAGCAACAACCTGATTAGCCTTAAGCAGGGTCCGTCTGGTCTCTTCGCTCATAGGGTATGATATTTTCCTTATTCCTCGATATAATTATATCTTCAAACGCCGCGTCTTGCCGGGCAACGATCTCTTTCATTTTTGCCAATTCCAGGATTGCCAGGAAAATCACAATTATCTCCAGCTTATCCTTTGATTTACTAAACAGGGTTGAAAGCTTAACCTCTGTCTCAACCAATAACAAATGCAGGATATCATGCACCTTCTGCTCAACGGTAAACTGGTCTTTAATTACTTCATAAAACACCTCTTTAGGGATATCCTTTAAGGCTTGAGAAAAGGCATTGATTAAATCAAATATACTGGCCTCAAAATACACATTTTCTTCCTTGGGGTTAGCCTGGGCATCCAGTGGCGCTTCTGTTTTCTGGCGTTTAAAAACATCCTGCTGGCTGATCTCTCTTTCCCTTAAATTCTCAGCGATCTGTTTGAATTTCTCGTACTCAAGGAGCCTTTTTACCAGTTCGGCGCGCGGATCCTCCTCTTCTTCTTCCGCTGGCGTCTCGCTTGCCGGAAGAAGCATCTTTGATTTTATCTGCATAAGCGTAGCAGCCATTACCAAGAAATCCCCCACAATATCCAAATCCAAAAGCTGCATAAAGTTAATATACTCCAGATATTGCTGGGTAACCTTGGCAATGGGGATATCGTAAATGTTAAGATGGTCCTTTTTTACCAGATACAACAGCAGGTCTAACGGACCCTCAAACATCTCTAAATGTATTTTATAATTCATATTATATTTTAAGTAAATTCCTTACTTCGGACATGGTCTTTTTAGCAAAGCTTGATGCCTTCAGGCTGCCCGCAGAAATAATCTCCTGGACATGCTTCTTGTCTTTCAGTAATGCCTGCCTTTTTTCCTGCATAGGAGCCAATAAATTAATTATCTTATCAGCTAGCTCCTTTTTACATCCGGTGCAGCCGATCGATGATTTAACGCAAGATTTTTCTAACTCCTGCTTGCACTCCGGAAAGAATACGGCATAATAATTGAAAACATTGCATTTATGCGGATGGCCCGGATCGCTTAAACGTATGCGCTCCGGATCTGTAATCATATTTAGTATCTTCTTGCGGATTACTTCCGGTTCTTCTGACAATCCAATATAATTATTATAGCTTTTACTCATCTTGCGTCCGTCTAGTCCTAAAAGACGGGTAGTCTCAGTAAGCAACGCCTTTGGTTCGGCAAAACAATCTGCCTTGTAGAGATGGTTGAATTTACGCACGATCTGGCGGGTCAACTCCAAGTGCGGCAACTGATCTTCTCCTACCGGCACAGCATCTGCCCTGTAAAGCAAAATGTCCGCAGCCTGCAAAACCGGATACCCCAAGAAAGCATAGGTGCTTAAATCCCGGTTAGTTACCTCGCGCAATTGTTCTTTATAGGTGGGACAGCGCTCTAAAAGCCCGAGCGGGGTAATTAAAGACAGGACAAAAGAAAGCTCAAGATGCTCAGGGACGTGCGATTGTATAAAAATTGTTGATTCTTGAGAATCGATACCGCAAGCAAGCCAGTCTATGACATTATCCAGCATGTTTTCTTTAAGCATCTGCGGATTTTCATACTCTGACATAAGCGCATGCCAATCAGCGACCATAAAGAAACAATCGTATTTATCTTGAAGTTTTGTCCAGTTGGCTAAAGCACCAACCAAATGCCCCAGGTGTAATTTGCCTGTAGGCCGCATACCGCTTAATATTCTTTTTTTCATAGCTTCCTGGCAATCTTTTCTATTTCATAAGCCTCAACAATATCCCCCTCCATCAACTGATCAAACCCGCTGATTGCAATACCGCACTCAAACCCTTCGGAGACATCGCGCACATCATCTTTGAAACGTTTTAAGCTTGAAAGTTTTCCTTCAAAAGCAACTTGGCCATTACGCACCAAGCTAACCATGCTATTACGTACAATCTTGCCTTTGGTTACTATACAGCCGGCGATCAATCCGGAACGGGAAAGCTTAAACATCTTCTTGACCTCGAGCCTGCCTAAAAACACTCTCTTGAGCCTAGGATCAAGCATTCCTTCCACCGCGGCTTTTATATCATTAGCCAACTCATAAATTATATTGTATATTTTTACTTCGATACCTTCTTTAGAAATTAACTCTTTGGCCAACTCATCAGCGTTTACATTGAAACCCACAATTAAGGCATCGGAAGCTACCGCCAAAATTACATCTGAATTGTTAATATTGCCTACTCCGGCATGGATAACATCAATCTTTATCTCAGAGACATTTAATTTATCCAGCGTATCCTTGATCGCCTCAAGCGACCCCTGGACATCAGACTTAATAATCAACTTTAACTCTTTGATTTTCCCTTCGGCAATTTGAGCATGCAGGTCTTCCAGGCTTACCCTTTTTACGCTTTTTATCTGTTGCTGCCTTTCTTTTTCAACGCGCGCCTGGACTAAATCTTTTGCCTGCTTTTCATCTTCAATTACAAAGAATTGTTCGCCTACCTGCGGAATTCCGCTTATACCCAATACCTCTACTGGAGAAGCCGGGCCTACAACAGTCACTGACTGAGCCCGGTCATTAAGCATTGCCCTAATTTTACCATACAGGTTACCTACAATTATATTTTGATTAAGATGCAAGGTGCCGTTTTGCACAAGAAGCGTAGCTACAGGCCCCCTGCCTTTAGCCATCCTTGCCTCTACAACCACCCCGCTTGCAAGACGGTTAGGATTCGCCTTTAACTCCATTATCTCTGCCTGCAACAAGATCATCTCAAGCAAGTTATCTATTCCTTCGCCGGTCTTAGCAGAAACCGGCACAGTAATAGTCTTCCCATCCCAGTCTTCAGCGGTTAGGCCGGCTTGTGATAATTGCTTCTTGACCATATCAATATTTGCCTGCGGTTTATCTATTTTGTTTATAGCGACAATGATAGTTACCCCGGCAGCCCGTGCATGGTCAATTGCCTCCTGGGTCTGCGGCATAATCCCGTCATCAGCGGCAACCACTAAAACCACGATATCTGTAATCCGTGCCCCCCGGGCACGCATAGCGGTAAATGCTTCATGGCCAGGCGTATCCAAGAAAGTAATTTCGCCTCCCTGAAGGCTAACCCGATAAGCACCGATGTGCTGTGTAATCCCTCCATGCTCACCTTCGGCGACCTTGGTCTTACGGATAGCGTCAAGTAAAGAAGTCTTGCCGTGGTCAACATGCCCCATAAAAGTAACTATGGGCGAACGTTTCCTGAGTTTTTCGGGTTTATCTTTTTCCTGATGTTCCTGTAAAGCTGTTTCTTCGGCGTTAAGGGCTTTTTTAATCGCGCAGTTATACTTTAAGCACAACTTATTTACAGCCTCTTCATCCAAAGCCTGATTAATCCCGACCATCATCCCCATGCCCATAAAATGCTTTATGAGGACGCTTGATTTCTCCTGTAATTTTACCGCTAAATCTTTAAGCGTAATCGGAAGTTCAATCTCAATCTCCTTATCCGGAACAACTTCTGGCTTAATCTCAGCAACAGGCTCTATTTTTACCTCATGCAGCACCTTGACCTTAACTTCATGCCCATGGGCAGATTTTGTTACAGTATTTATTGCGGGCTTTATTTCAACCACTGTTTCACGCTTAACTTCTATTTTCTGCGCTGTACCCGTATCTACCGTATGAACAGGTACGCGTTTCTGCACAGGCTTAACCTCTATTTTACCCTCGGCTTTTAACTCATGCTTTACCACAGGCTTAATCACCACGGGAACTTCTTCTTTTTTCTTTTTTGCGGCAACTTTTACTTTGGACTTCAATACACGGGTCTTGGAAACGGCCTTCGGCCGGGCCGGTACGCGCTTCTGCGCAGAAACTTTAAGCTTATCTGTTTTTTTTGCCGCTACTTTCTCTTTCTTTACCTTGGGCATAATCTGTCTCCCTTAAGCTGCCTGTAAGCAGGCTTTATATTAATAACTAAACTAATTTCCTTGCCTCTGCGACTATTTTTTGGGCCTTCTTTTCTCCAATACCCTTGATCTTAACCAACCCCTCCTCCTTAATCTTGAGTATATCATCTAAGCTTTTTACCCCTGCTTCTTTTAAGCTTTCTATGACTTTATCTCCCACGCCAGAAAGATCCTCCAAAGAAACTCCTTCTTTTTTAACTGTTTTTTTGGCTTCCTTCTTAGTTTCCTTTTTTGCTTCTTTCTTAGTTTCCTTTTTAGCTTTTTTTGCTTTGGGCTCAACCTCTTGAGTACCTTTTGCTTCTGGCTGAGTACCTTTAACTTCTTCTTTTCCCCCCAGCGCCTCAGCAGCGATCATGCTTTTGGTCCTGATATCCAGCTCCCAACCTACGAGCCTAGAAGCAAGGCGTACATTCTGGCCATGCTTACCGATACTTAAAGAAAGCTGATCGTCATCAACAATAACTCCGGCCTTCATCTTTTCCCTATCCAGCTTTATCTCAGAAACCTTAGCCGGAGATAAGGCAGCCTTGATATACTCACGCACATCATCATTAAAACGCACAATATCAATTTTTTCCCCTTGCAGCTCATTGACAATATTTCTCACGCGGTTTCCGCGCATACCTACACAGGCGCCCACCGAATCAACTTTATCATTCTTTGAGCAAACCGAGATTTTAGTACGTTCCCCTGCCTGGCGGGATATAGCCTTTATCTCGACTATCCCCTCGTAAATCTCGGGGACCTCTAATTCAAATAATTCTTTAACCAGATTGGGATGCGCACGCGACAAAATGATCTGCGGGCCCTTGATATCTTTTTTTACTTCGACAACATAAGCCCGGATACGCTGGCCCTGTTTAAACTCTTCCTTAGGAGACTGCTCGCGTTTAAGCAAAATGCCTTCGGCTTTACCCAATAAATCAACCACTACATTGCCCTTTTCAAAACGGTAAACCGTACCGCTGACAATCTCCCCTACACGGCTCTGGAATTCACCAAAAACCACGTCCTTCTCCGCCTCGCGCATCTTCTGAATAATTACCTGGCGGGCGGTAGAGGCGGCGATACGGCCAAAATCAATACTAGTCACCTTTTCGTTGTTGCGAAAAGCACGTATCTCCCCTGTAACGCGATCTATCTCAACCCTAAACTCCTCATCCGGTTTCAAATCAATCACCCTCTTGGCAGCGCTAAGCATAGCGCTCTCTACTGCCTCAAGCATAACATCTTTTTTAATCCCTTTTTCACGCTCAATTTGTTCAATAATTGCCAGAAGCTCATGACTCATTTTTAATTCTCCGTTTCCTTTAAATTACCAGTTTCGCTTTGTTTATTTTAATTAAGGGAATCTCTAAAACCATCCCTGTTTGATCGATAAATACAGCTGTTTCAGTAACCCTGCTGATTACGCCTTTCCACTCACATTTCCCGTTTACTAAATCATTAAGAAAAAACACCGCCTGCTTATTCAAACAACGTATAAAATCTTCTTTTAATTTTAGCGGCCTGTCAATACCGGGGGAAGAAACCTCCAAGTTATATTGGCCGCAAAATACATTCTTTTCGTCCAGTGTTTGACGGATCAACCGGTTCAGTAAACCACATTCCCTTAAACTAATCCCTCCCTGCGGTTTATCCACAAGCAGGCTTAACAATAAACCGGAGCCATCTTGACGACAAACAAAATCTACCAAGACAAAACCTTGCGAAGCAAGCAAATCCCTGATTAATATACCTGTTTCCCGCTTTAAACTCTCTCGATCCATATACGCATTCCGCAAATCTACTTACAGAAAAATTACCTTTCAAGCTGTTTGTTGGTATAACTTGTTTTCGCCTTAATCTTATTATAGCAACGCAAAGACTGGCCAGTAGCCTTTAATTCAGTAGGGCCGCTATCGCCCTGCCCAACAATAAATATGTCATCAAGCCCATAATCCTGGCCTTTTCTAACCTCGCTAATCTGTACCAGGCGGCGGCAACCATCAGATAATCTGACCATATGGATAATCAGGTCTACAGCGGATATAATCTGCCTCCTGGCTACTTCGCTTGAGACATTCGGGTTGCCCAAAAGCGCCAGCATCTCAAGCCTGTCCATAGCATCATAGGTTGAATTAGCATGCAACGTAGTCATAGAGCCATCATGGCCGGTATTCATCGCCTGGATCATATCCCAAAGCTCTTCGGCGCGCACCTCTCCAATAATAATCCTATCGGGCCGCATATGCAGGGCATTTTTTAATAATGTGCGTATGGAGATCTCGCCTTTGCCTTCAATATTTGGAAGGCGAGTCTCAAGCGGCACAAAATGCTTGTGGTTAAAACACAGCTCCCTGGTATCTTCAATAGTAACAATTCTTTCTTTTTCCGAAATATTGCCCGCCAGGGCGTTAAGCATAGTGGTCTTACCGGAACCGGCTCCCCCGCAGATTAAAATATTCAGCCGGGCATCAACACACGCCCTTAAGAAATCCGCCGCTAAAATGTTAAGCGTCTTTAAACGCACCTGATCTTCAAGGGTAAGCAAACGGTATGACATCTTTCTTATAGTTAATAATGAGCCGACGGAAGAAATAGGGCTTTTAACAATATTCACCCTTGAACCATCCTTTAAGCGCGCGTCTACGCACGGCTCCAGGCTGTTGACCCTTCTTCCGGAATAATCAAGGATTCGCTCAATAAAATAAGCAAGATGCGCCTCATTAGTAAACCTGATTTCAGTCAACTCTATTTTACCGTTACGTTCTATATAAACCTGGCTGGGGCCGTTAATCATAATCTCTGAAATACTCTGGTCCTTAAGCAACATGCCTATTGGACCAAGTTCAAGAAAATAAGCAATCACCTCATTCAAAAGCTCCTCTTCCTGAAGACGGGATAATTGCGCTTTACTACTCCTGGCCTCCTCCTTAATAACATGAATAACTGAAGCTATAAAAGCCTGATCTTTAATTTTCAAGAAATCAACTTTTATTCCCTCCTGAGGATCGGTTAATTTCTCCAGCACCTGTTCAAGCAAACCCTTTTGCTCGCTTATATCTGCGGTCTTTTCCGGAATCATTTCTTTCCTTTAATATTAGTTAAACGCTTTATCTCTGCCAGTGCCTGATCCTTAGGGCAGATTATCTTTTCTTTATTGTTACTTCGCAGTTTTATTTCAACAGTATTATCTTTGAGGCAAGTGCGGCCTATGACCACCTGTACTGGGATACCTAAAAGGTCTGCGTCCTTAAATTTAATCCCTGCACGGTCATCACGGTCATCCAAAAGGGCCTCTTTGCCAGCGCCAATAACCTGTTGATAAATATCCTTGGCTAAATTCATGATGTCCGCATTCATTACATCCAGAGGAAGAATAACCACATCAAAAGGCGCTACTTCAGGCGGCCATACAATACCTTCGCTGTCATTATTTTGCTCAATCACTGCCGAAACCAGACGCGATACTCCTATACCGTAACAACCCATAATTATCGGCTTAAGAACCCCCTTGGCATCAGAAAAGTTGGCCTGGATCGCCTGGCTATATTTTGTCCCTAATTTAAAGATATGGCCAACCTCAATGCAATTTAGTTTCTCCATTTTGATTTTGCATTTCGGGCACTCCTGGCCATCTTCCTCTTTAAATGTCCTGGCCCCTGCGCACTTTGCGCATAATAAAACTACATCTTCCCCATCCTTGCTGGGGACCATGAATTCATGTGAGACCTTGCCTCCCATAACTCCCGAATCAGCTTCAGTAATCAGGATTCTTAAACCCAGGCGCGAAAATATATTCTTATAAGCGTTAAACATCGCCTGGTAATTCTTATCCAACCCCGCCTCATCCTGATCAAAGCTATAAGCATCCTTCATAATAAACTCACAGGCGCGGATCAAACCAAAACGCGGTCTGATCTCATCGCGGAACTTAGTCTGGATCTGGTATAAGACCAAAGGAAGCTGCCTGTAGCTGGCGACTTGGCTCCTTACTAAATCTGTAATCGCCTCTTCATGTGTCGGCCCCAGACAAATACTCCTGCCCCGGCGGTCCTTAAAACTAAACATCACCTGCCCCAGGTCTTTATCCCGGCCCGTCTTCTGCCAAAGCTCAAGCGGCTGCAAAGCCGGAAGCAATAATTCATTTGCCCCGCAGGCATCCATTTCTTCCCGGATAACTTCCTGGATATTTTCCATGACCCTCAACCCCAAAGGAAGATATGAATACACGCCAGCCATAAGCATGCGCACTAGCCCTGCACGCAACAGTAACTTATGGCTAACTGATTCTGCCTCCTGAGGGTCCTCCTTTAAAGTTGGAATAAAACTTTTGCTCCAAAACATATCAATCCTTGTTAAAAGTTTCTTTTGCCAAACATATTCCTCTTTTTGCAAAAAGTGACTGGAATGCCGGCTGAACCCCTGTAGCCCTGAAGCGGCCGCTCACCTTACCATGCTCAACAACATCATTTATTTCATAATAAAAAATATCTTCAAGATTGGCCCAGCCATTCCTGAGCCCGTTTATCTGGGTAATCCGGGTAATCTTACGTGAACCATCGGCAAGCTGGTCCTGTTGAATAATCAAGTTTAAAGATGCGGCGATCTGGCGGTGGATCGCCTCTAATGTAATAGGGATACCCGACATCAAAATCATAGTCTCTATTCGGTGCATTACCTCCTGGGGAGAATTTGCGTGAATTACCGAAAGGGCTCCGCTATGTCCGGAACACATCGCCTGAAGCATATCTAAGGCCTCAGCACTTCGAATCTCGCCTAAAATAATCCTTTGAGGCCGCATACGCAAAGAGTTCCTGAAAAGATCCCGGATACTAATCTCGCCTTTTCCTTCAATATTAGGCGGTTTGGTCTCAAGCCTGACCACGTGATCCTGCGCCAGATGAAGTTCGGCTGTATCTTCAATAACAATAGTACGCTCATCATTATCAATATAACTGGAAAGTACGCCGACGGTAGTGGTCTTACCGCTTCCGGTTGCGCCGGCGAATATCATATTCACTTTACTCTTTATACAAGCGACCAGGAAATCCGCCATTCTTTTATCCAGCGTATCCAGGTGGATAAGATCCTCTGCCCTTTGAATTACTTTAAGGAATTTGCGGATAGTTATTGTCGGCCCATCCAGGGCTAATGGCGGTATAATAATATTAACTCGCGAACCATCCGGCAGGCAAACATCAGTATAGGGCTGAGTTTCATCAACCCTTCTTCTTGTAGGCGCCAGGATCTTTTGAATAACATACATAAGCTGCTGATCACTGTCAAATCTTATGTCAGTCATCAGTTTCTTGCCGCCCTTCTCTACATATACATTATGCGTGCCATTAATCATAATCTCCGTAACTTCATGGTCCATCATCAATTTTTCGATAGGACCAAAACCGGCAAACTCATCAACCAATTCATTAATGATAGTTTCCCTGTCCTGCTCTTTAAGCACGCTGCGCGGCTGATTAAGAATCCCCTCAAGGATCTGCCTGACGGTAGCCGCAACTTCTATTTTATTGCCGGCACTTTTAGACAAAACACTGCTGTATCGAGCAATGAAATCTTCACGTACCCTTCCCTTTAGCGTTTGATGAGCCACGTCTTCTCCTTGGTTTTAAGTTCCCGTAACAGAATCCGCACACAATCACCTGGCGTTATTTTCCTAATTATTTTACCATGCCTGAACAAAACCCCTTCGTTTCTGCCAAAAGCAACTCCTATATCCGCTTCCTTAGCCTCCCCCGGGCCATTGACTACACAGCCCATTATAGCCAATTTCACCGGCCGGGGAAATAATTTATAGTCAATAGCCGATAGCTTACTCTCCAGCTCCTTTACTATTCCGACAAGATTCACCTTGCAACGGCCGCAGGTAGGGCAACTAATAACCTGCGGGCCGAAACTGCGCAGGGCTAAAGACTCTAATATACATTTAGCTGCCCTGACCTCTTCTGTCGGCCCTTCAGTCAAAGACACCCTTATTGTATCACCAATACCCTCCAGAAGTAAAGCCCCTAAAGCCACGCTGGACTTGATAATCCCGTTGTAAACAGAACCGGTAGCAGTCAGGCCGAGATGCAGAGGATAACTACAAGCCTTAGAAATCTTACGATAAGCATCAAGTGTGTCTAAAACATTATTTGCTTTAAGCGAAATTACTATATTATTAAACTTGAACCCCTCAACCATTTTTACATACCCCATACAGGCAGACACTAATTTATCGCTCATTGAAGATTTCTTTAACCCGGTGTTTTTTACCGATCCCGAATTAAGCCCAATGCGCAGAGGGATCCTGGCAGCCTTTAATGCCAAAACAACTGACCTTACCTGCTCTCTTTTATCAATATTTCCCGGATTCAATCTTATTTTATCCGCCCCATTCTCGATAGCCGCAATTGCCAGGCGCCAATCAAAATGAATATCCGCCACGAGCGGCAATTTGACTTTTGATTTAATCCGCTTTAAAGCCGCGGCGTCATTAAAATCATTAATCGCCAGGCGCACAATTTGGCAGCCTGCATCCCTTAATTGGTTGATCTGAATAACAGTATTTTCTACATCGGCTGTCCTGGTCTTAGTCATTGACTGGATCGCTACCGGATTACTGCCCCCGACCAAAATATCGCCAATCTTTACTACCCTAGATTTTCTTCTTACAATATCCATATTATTTATTTACCTATAACCCTGCTGATCTTATCCCCGTAAAGCCTTAATATATCGTTATAGGTAACCAATAAGGCTATTGTAATCATCAGGGTAAAACCAACATTATTAATTACCTGCTCTGCCTTAATCCCCAGCGCCTTCCTCCTCAATTTTTCCAAACCCAACAAAAAAATATGCCCCCCATCAAGGATAGGCAGCGGCAAAAGGTTGAATATTGCCAGGCTCACGCTTAAGACCGCAACCAAATGCATAACAGCAATTAAACCCAATTTCGCTGTTTTAGAAGTAATAAAAAATATCCCCAGCGGACCGGTCACAGAATCACGCATGGAAATCTTACCGCTGATTAATCTCCATAGCCCCCTATAAGTCATAACAGTCAAATCTATGGTTTTCTTAATTCCAAGATAGCCCGATTCAAAGAATCCGTGCCTAACCTCAATAGTTTCATCAAAAGGAGAGATGCCTATAATCCCCAAGGAGCGTTTTTCCCCTATTTCATCACCTAAGATTTTATCTTTAATCAATACCTTAAATTTTAACTCCTTATTATCACGCAAAACCGAAAGCTCCACGCTCTCTTTAACTTTTCTTTTCTGGATCTGCAGCTGCAGGTCCTCCCATAAGTTAACCTTCTTGCCATCTACAACAATAATTTTATCCCCTACCGCCAAACCGGCTTCTTTAGCTCCGTAACCGTCTATTAAACCGCCAACCTTAGTAGTCAGGCTTGGATAACCCGTAAAAAGAATACACCAGAAGAATAAAAAACCAAGTAAATAGTTCAAGAACGGGCCAAAAAAGATAATCTGGAATCGGCTGCCAATACTTTTGGAAAAATACTCATCGGCCTTCCCTTTATATTCCGACTGGCTGTCCCCGGCCATCTTCACATACCCCCCCAGAGGGATCAGGCTTATGCTATATTCAGTATCATTTTTTTTCTTCTTAAAGACCTGCGGCCCAAACCCTAAAGAAAAATTCTCCACACGCACGCCATTTTTCCGTGCGGCGATGAAATGGCCAAATTCATGCACAATAATAAGCAGGCTTAAAATTAAAATAAAAATAAGAGTGGCAATCATTATTGATTTAGGTTAGCTGCCAACATAGCAGCTTCTTCTCGGGCCCAGGCATCGGCAGCCATTATATCCGGCAAAACAGGATCAGCTATCCTTCTGTGGCGCCGCATTACCTTTTCTATTATTTTCGGTATAGTCAAGAAGCTAATCCGTTTGTTTAAGAAATTATTCACACTTATCTCATTGGCCGCGTTTATTACCGCAGGCATTGTCCCCAACTGCCTGGCTGCCTGGAACGCAAGGCCAAGACAAGGAAATTTTTCCAGGTCCGGTTTTTCAAAATGCAGCTTATTTAAACGGTAGAAATCTATCCCTGAAAGTTTATTAACCAGCCTCTCGGGATAAGATAAGGCATACTGAATAGGTATGCGCATGTCCACCGCCGAAAGTTGCGCCATGATCACGCCATCATTGAATTCAACCATAGAATGGATTAAGGATTCAGGATGAATCAATACCTTGATTTTCTCCGCTCCTAAATCAAATAAAAACATCGCTTCAAGCAACTCCAGCCCCTTATTCATCAAGGTTGCCGAATCAACGGTTATCTTTCTGCCCATCTTCCAGCGGGGATGATGCAACACCTGCTCCAGGCTAACCTTTTTAAATTTACTACGCGGCAGGCTCCTTAGAGGCCCTCCGGATGCAGTAAGATAGACCTGCCTGACATCAGACTGCTGAAAACCCCCCAGGCTCTGCCAGATAGCCGATTGCTCGCTATCAACCGGCAAAATATTAACCTTGTGTTTCTTTGCCATACGCATAACTAAGGGGCCGGCCATCACCAAGGCTTCTTTATTAGCCAAAGCAATATCTTTACCGTTTTTAATCGCTGCAAGTAAAGGGCTAAGGGCAGCTGAACCGGTAATGGCAAACATTACCAAATCTATATCTCTATCCTTGACCATTTCGCCCAACCCCTTTTCCCCGCAAAAAATTTTTATTGATGAACCCAGATCAGAGCCTAATTCACAGGCTGCCTGTTCATCTCTTACGCATACAAACCGTGGTTTAAACTCTTTTATCTGCTGTTTTAGTTTAATAATATCGGTATTAACGCTTAAGGCCTCCACCTTGAATTGTCTTGGCAGACTCCTGACTACCGAAAGCGTACTTTGGCCTATTGAGCCGCTGGAACCTAAAACCGCAATTCTCTTCATTTTACGATTACGCTAAGATAAAAATAAAATACCGGGGCAGTAAATAACAAACTGTCAATTTGATCTAATACCCCTCCCATGCCCGGAAAGATACTTCCTGAATCTTTGATCTGGCAATCCCTTTTAAGCAGTGATTCGGAAAGATCACCCAATTGGCCAAGCACGCCCAAACAAACCGCCACCAACAACAGCTGCCCATAGCCAAATGGTAAAAACGATTTACTGGCTAAGGCGCCTAAAATACTGAATAATAATCCGCCAAGCGCTCCTTCAACGGTTTTCTTTGGGCTTATATGCTGCATCAAGGGCCTCTTTCCCCAGCGGCTTCCCACTAAATATGCACCGATATCGCCAAGCTTAATGATTAACAATAAAGCTACCAGAAAACCAAACCCTCCGGAAAGGTAACGTATCTTTATAATAAAACTAAAAAACCAGGAAACATAAAGGATGCCAAAGATAGTGGTCGAGATATCCACGATCACCCCGCTTGAATCCCTGCGCTTAAATTGCATAATCAGGATAAAAAACAAAGCCAAAACGATAAAAAGCAACTCCCAGCTTTTAGTCGGCTCAAATCTGAACATAATTGATAAAGGGATAACCGCCCCCATGCCAATACCGAAATATTTATAAATATTGATCCCTTTTTTCTCAAGCATCACAAAATACTCATACAATCCGGCAATAATAAAAATGGTAACCACTAATCCACAGAGCCAATCAAAGAAAATAACCACTGAAATAATGCTGATGAGCACAGCTGAACTGGTTATTCTTTTAGCAAGCATTTAGGCCTCCGAACCTGCGTTCTCTTTTTTGATACTCCTTAATCGCCTCTTTTAAATCATCTATCCCGAAATCCGGCCAGTATTTCCTGGAAAAATAAAACTCAGAATATGAAAGCTGCCAGAGCAGAAAATTGCTAATGCGCATCTCTTCACTGGTGCGGATTAAAAGATCAGGATCAGGAATATCCGCGGCATAAAAATAACTGCTGAACCGCTTTTCTTCCAGGCTTTCCGGATCAACTTTACCGGCCAATACATCCTTGGCGAATTCTTTAGCGGCATCCACAATCTCCTGCCTGCCTCCGTAATTTATAGCTAATACAACCTTAAGCCCGGTGTTCCCGGAGGTTTCGTCCTGAGCCTTTTTAATCTTTACTTGAAGATATTTAGGAATTGGCTGGCCCCTGCCGATAACTATAAAACGCATATTATTTTTATGCAACTGAAGGATCTCTTTCCCCAGGAAGTTATCCAGGTAGCGCATTAAAACGGCAACTTCATTCTTTGGCCTGGACCAATTCTCAGTCGAGAAGGCGAAAAAGGTGACCACCTGAATACCTAATTGTCCTGCACCGCGAATAATCTCTTTTACGCGTTTTACCCCCTCCCGGTGCCCGCAAGTTCGGTTTAAGCCTCTCTCTTTTGCCCAGCGGCCATTACCGTCCATAATAAAAGCTATATGCTTAGGGATTTTTAGATTGTCCTGCATGCTACTGATGCACCTGGTAATCTATATTAGGGAAGAGATTGTCCTTATATTCAATATCTGAAAGCCAATTCTCGTTAATATTATTGGACTTGACATCTTCATAGATCCGATTAAACCTTAAAAGATGATCTTTGGTACGGCGCACCGCATAACTTGTATGCGTTCCCGTACCCAGGATAAATGCCCAATCCGAACTTTGTGCCAATAGTAATTCACGTAAAGCCTGATTTAAAGCCCTGCGCAATAAACCTTGAGCCTGGGGAAAACTTCTGGACAACTCACTCATTCGTTCTGAAGCCACATGCAAGTGCCGATAGATCCAGTCATTTGTGCCTTGAAGCCACATCTCCGAATACCCTTTATAGCCCCAGCTGGAAAGCGAAGGAGTAATCACCTGATTACGCGGATTCTCTGCCAGGTATTCCGAGGGAGTGATCATGCGGATCTCGTTCTGGTCGCAGGCGACTTTACGGAAAAGAAAATCCAGCCACATCGGCCCCTCATACCACCAATGCCCAAATAGCTCGGCGTCATACGGCGAGACAATAATCGGTGCCTTACCCATAAGGTCATTAAGGTAACTTGCCTGTTTCTGGCGGTTGAACATAAAATTTCCGGCATGTTCGGCTGCCCGGTCCCTTGCCCACTCCGGGACATATGGCTCCTTATGGTTGCCTGTGCCGGTAATACGGTAATATTTTATCCCCGTATTGATACGTACTCCGTCGGGATGAATATATGGTTTGATATAATCAAACTCAAGGTCAAAACCTATATCGCGGTAAAACTCCCGGTAGTTATAATCTCCTGGATATCCTTCGATAGAACTCCAGACCTGTTTTGAAGACTCCAGGTCCCTGCCAAAAGCAGCTACCCCTGTACCCTTACAATAAACAGGGGCAAACACTCCATATTTAGGCCGAGGCGTACCATGCAGCAGGCCGTGAGAATCAGTAAAAAAATAACGGATCCCCGCTTCACGAAGTATCTCATCATGCCCGGGGCAAAAACCGCATTCAGGAAGCCAGATACCGCGCGGCCTTCTGCCAAATACACCTTCATAGTGGTCCGCTGCCACCTTTACCTGCGCGCGTACCGAATCCCGGCAAACATCCATAAGCGGGAAAAATCCATGCGTAGCTCCGCAGGTAATTATCTCAAGCTTGCCTAAATCCTGGAATTTCTTAAAGGCATACACCAGATTATTGTTATATTTCTGAAAGGTATCCCGGGCATGCGAGAATTTGATAAAATACATTTCCGCCAGGTGCCTGAACGCCTCCTGCCACTTTGTCCTCTCTATTTCTTTTTGGGACAATTCGATGAGCTTATTTATATGCTTTAAATAACGCTCCTGCAAAAGCTGGTCTGAAAGCATTGAAATAAGCGTAGGGCTTAATGTCATGGTAATCCGGAAGTCTATACCGTCGGCAACCAGCCCTTCAAAAACAGAAATCAAAGGTACATAAGTCTCAGTGATTGCCTCATAAAGCCAATCCTCTTCCAGGAAATTTTCATGTTCCGGATGCCGCACAAAAGGCAAATGTCCATGCAAAACTAAACAAAGGTATCCTTTAGCCATAGGTTTATCTGGTCTCTCGGGTTACGATTGGAGTAATAGTACGCTCTTCTAATTTATCCGCGGAGGTCGCTTTAACCGGTATTACCTGTTTGCTATCCGGCAAATAATAGCGTAAGGTAAAAGTCCCGTCGGGCCTTAAATTAATCGGCTGCCCCTGCACTGTAACTTTTGCATCAGGTTCAGTAGCTCCATAGACAATTAGTTCACAATCTACTTTCATCCAAAAACTTCTCTCCTTAACTGCTTTTCTTACGGGGCTAGAGGATATGCCTGAGCTAAATAACCCCTGCTTTGTGCGTTCCTGCCAGGCACGGCCTACCGGGGAACTTTTACCCAAACCAAAACCCATACCATAAAGCCTGGCAAATATATCTTCAGGGATCATCCATTCTTCATCGGTAATCCACGACGGCCCATCCAATGGCGTCGAAACAACATTCGAACGTAAAATAGTAATAAACCTGCCATCGGTTAACATCAACCCCAAATCTACACACCAGGAACGCCCGGGGCCTGCCGTATCTATATACCAGCTGTTGGCAAAATCATTGTAATGAATATCAAAGAAACTATTGGCATTAAAACCGTTAAAGATAATATTAGTAACATCATAAACCCTTAAAACCTTTTTTGCACGATAGAAATCGTCACCTAATTTACTCTTTAATCCTTCAATGGTTTGGTTCCTCATCTCCCAGTAAGTATGCAGCCAGCGCGGATCGCGTACCTGCAAAATAATCTTATCCTGGTCATAACAAAAAGGGAGATCCTGCAGTGCCGTACTTCTGGGGCGGGTATCTTCCGGATGAGAGAATTTTGTATTGACGGCAACAGTCTCCTGAAAACCAGGGATATCCCTAGATGCAGAAACCGCTGGACCAGAAACAGGAGATTTCTTTTTCTTCGGTTTTAAAGTTACGTTCTTGGAAGAGATGATTTTCTTTAGTTTGTCTTTTACTTTCTTTAATATTTTCATCAGCCCGCCTCCCTCTAATAAAAAAGGGGGATTATCTCCCCTTTTTATAGAACAGTTACTTCCGTTCATTCAATCTCCCCTTATTTCATTTTTTAGTTACCCTTTGCAACTCATCTTTCAAGCCTTGATTTGCCAGCTGCTCTTGAACTAAAATTCTTTTGTTTTCCTCAAGCGCTGCTTTTATCTCTTCAGCCTCTTTTTCCTTTGCCTTGACCTTTTCTTCTAAAGCTGACCTCTCCTGGGAGAATTTGTTCATCTTTTCTTCAAGCTGAAGACGCGCAACCATCTCTTTATCGCGGCCAGCTTTTTGGCGCATCGCGTTATTGTATGAACTGATTGTCCCAAACAATAATACCGACGATAATATAGCTAAGATAATTACTATGCGATTCTTTAAACCATTCTCCATGGTTTATTTAAGGTTCTCTTTAGGCTCTTTGAGCCCGGTTGAATCCGCATTAAGATCGCCCTTGGAATCACCTTTAATCTTGGTAATATTAGGCAGTATGACAATCTCTACCCTGCGGTTCTGCTTGCGGCCATATGCGGTTTCGTTAGAATCTACAGGACGATATTCTCCGTAACCGATCGCGGATAAACGTTCGGGCGCAATCCCCTGATCCTTAACTAAATAGTGCAATACACTTAAGGCACGGGCAGTAGAAAGCTCCCAGTTAGACTTCCAACCTGAAAGCTTAATCGGGACATTATCAGTGTGGCCTTCAATACCGACATTAAATTGTGCCATATTATCTTTTAATATCGCCGATACTTTATCTAATAAAGAATACGCCTCAGGCCTGATCTTGGACTTTCCGGAATCAAACAAAAGGTCCCCTACGACGGTAATAACCAGCCCTTTTTCCATCATTTGGAGTTTTATTTGTTTATCATTTATCTCCTGGCCTAACTTCTGCTCAAGCATCCCCTTAGAGCGCAAAAGCTCATCCAACTGGGCATTCAACTCCTCGATTTTCTGGGCGTCAGAACGCCTGCCTTTCTGAAAAACAAAACTGCATCCGGATAATCCTAAGATTATGAATAAAACCAGTGCGAATTTAAAGAAAGTATTTCTCATTTTAATTCTCCTTGGCCCTTGGCCTGTTTACTTGAAATTGAAATTTAAATATAACATAACCCCCTATTCTAGTCAAGAGTTTTATCAGGCTACAACTTAAATGAATAGGGTATCTTTTCTGGCGGAACCTATTGAAACCATGGTTATTTTGGCCTTAAGCCGGTTTTGTAATTCCAAGAGATAGGCCCGGGCATTACGATGCAACTCTTTAAAAGAACCTGGCTTATTATCCTGGCTGGGCCAGCCTGGCATCTCTTTATAAACCGGAGTAGCCTTGCTCAACACTTCAAAATCATGCGGGAACTCTTTGATTATCTTACCTTTATATCTATAGGCAATACAAATCTTAATCTTATCCAGGCCATCAAGGATATCCATTTTCATAATCGCCAGTTCGGAAATACCATTAAGCATTACAGATTCCCTGCCCATAACAGCATCAAACCAGCCGCATCTGCGCGGCCTGCCGGTAGTGGCGCCGAATTCTTTTCCTTTATCGCGCATAAATTTACCGAAACCTGACGAATACTCAGTAGGAAACGGACCCTCGCCTACGCGCGTGGTATAAGCCTTACAAACACCTACCACTTTATCAATTTTAACCGGCGATATGCCTGTACCAATACAAGAACCGCCGGATGTCGCTGAAGAAGAGGTAACAAAAGGATATGTTCCGAAATCAATATCCAGGAAAGTCCCTTGCGCCCCCTCCAAAAGAATATCCATTTTCTTATCCGTGGCATCATTCAACAGCACAGCGGTGTTAGATACATAAGGAGCAAATAATTTTCCGTAATCAAGATACTGCCGGTATATCTTCTTAAAACTAAAACCCGGATGCTGGTATACCTTCTTAAAAATCTCATTCTTTTCCTTGAGATTATCCTTAAGTTTATCCCTGAAAACAGAAGGGTTAGACAAATCAATCATACGGATACCGCAACGGTTGATCTTATCGGCATAACAGGGGCCAATCCCCCTGCCGGTAGTGCCAATTTTATTTTTTCTTTTACCTTCACGCAATTGGTCAAGATTCTTATGATACGGCATAATCAAATGAGCTAAAGAAGAAATCTTAAAACGGCGCTTAAAATCAATCCCGTTATTACGCAAATCATCTAATTCGCGTAAAAGTACATCGGGATCAATAACTACGCCATTGCCGATGCAACAGATTTTTCCGGCATGCAAGATACCCGAAGGGATAAGATGAAATATATACTCTTTATCCCCCACCACCACGGTATGGCCGGCATTATTACCGCCCTGATAACGCACTATATAATCCACTTTCTGGGAAAGAATATCGATTATCTTACCCTTGCCTTCATCCCCCCACTGCATCCCCACAAGAACTATATTCATTTTTTCCTTTTTTTATGGTGTCATCGTAAAAATCTTATGCGCGATATCCGGATACCTGGCGATAAAATTCAACTCATCATCAACCAAGGGTTTCTGGTTATGCACGTTAGCATACCTGACTAATTCCAATATACGCGTGGCCTCGGCATCATCCTTAAAAGGTACCTCCAGTTTTTCATAAACATTGCGGAAACCCTTGATGCCAGAATATTCTCCAGCAGTGATCTTTCTGCCTGTCTCAATTATTTCCGGCTCTCCCCGGCCAAGCTCCTCATAATCATAAAGTTCGTAATTGCGCCTGTCTTTCAATGCACCGTCGGCATGGATCCCCGATTCATGGGCAAAGGCATTAGCACCCACACCGGGCTGATTAATCGGGATCGGCACGCCAAAGGCATAAGAAGCATATTTACATATTTTCCAAGCCATCTTTAAATCCACCTTCTCGTCTAAATGATAACCCTGCATACCCTGGCCGAATTTAATTGCCAAAATTACCGAAACCAGGTCAGCATTACCCGCACGTTCCCCCATGCCATTAACACAAGTATTAATATAAGCGTCTACGCCGGCATCATTGGCTGCTTTAGCTCCGGCAATGGAATTAGCCACTACCAAACCCAAATCGTTGTGGCAATGGACCTCAATAGGCAAATTAACCGCTTCAGCGAGCGACTTTATACGCTCATAAATACTAAAAGGAGTATCACATCCTAACGTATCGCAGTAACGAATCCTTCCTGCGCCGGCATTTTTGGCTTTAACAGCAAAATCAATCAGGTATTTTATATCGGTACGCGAAGCATCTTCGGCGTTTACCCCGACGGTCTCTGCGCCTAATTTTATTGCCTCCCCTACCGCCTCCTCCATCTCCTGGATTACCGATTGATGATCTAATTTACCTTTAAATTTATGGATAATCATCTGGTCGCTGGTAGAGATAGAAAGATTTATGTATTTTAAATGCGGCACCAGTTTAAAGGCAGCTTTTACATCCTCTTTTGTCGCACGTAACCAGCCGCTTAACCTGATATTAGAAAACCCCCCTAATTTAATCAATTCTAAATTAGCATTAAGGTAATTTGTTTCATGGCGAGTGAGCGGGAAACCAAACTCCGATTGAAAAACTCCCATTTGATCCAGATACCAGTTAATCATAGTTTTCTGCAGTTTCGACAAACAGATACGCGAGGTCTGTACCCCGTCGCGATTAGTTACATCAAGCAGATAAATCTTATGTTTATGTGTCATATTTACTCCTTGCCCAAAAAGGGTAGGCCCGCGCAATTCCTTATAAACGCGGGGCGTTGTTATTCTTTTATTATTTTTCTGAGTTCTTTTTTATCCGGCACCCCGTGCGAAGAAAATATCTGATAGTTATCTAAAAGATAACTCAGGCCAAAACTAACCTGCACCTCTTTATTTAAAGCAATATTTTCCTTGAGCAAGAGCGTGCCTTCCGGCCCTTTAGCACAGGTTCGTATTTTTTGCGCGTCAGCCTCGGGAAGGCAATCCTCCCACCATGAACTATTAATATTCTTGGCGCGACAGATTAGATAATCCCAGAACTTCTGCGGATAATACTTCTGAATGCAACAGCTGCGCAGGTATTCCTCTGTTTCAAATAAACCGTTCCTAGTATCAAAACTATTCCCCTTCTCTACTGCCAGAAAGTGCAAACTTGGTTTAAATTCCCTTAACACCGAGAGAAGGCCTGCGGCATCTTTATCAAATATACTGAAAAACAAATCCAGGTTCCCCTTTCTAGGCTGGCGATTAATAAAATAAGATACCCCGCTTACCTGGGGCTTAAGCAGATATAAGCCGTCAATTAACTCCAGATTATTCTTAAAGTTGTCAAAATTATTTTCTTTTTCTACATCCTTGCCGATAATGTAAGCCGGTAAAAACTTAATTGATAAATTCTTGATCAACCCTTGAGCCCGCTCCAAATCAACATATTCAGCACTAATACCGGGAAATTGTTTTCTCAACAGTTCTATGACCGGCTCCGTATTGCAGACAACACAGTCTTTAGAGCTTATTACAATCAAGTTCAGTTTATTCGGTTCAGGAAACAAACAGCTGGCCTTAAGTTCACCCGGGTTATGACAGCTACCGGCCAATCCATCCTTCTTACAGTTAGCATCGGAATAACAACGCGGCAGGATCGCCAGTATATCAGGATCATCGGCAATCTTATCTGACAAACGGATCTCTTCGGTTTTGCAGTTCAAAAGCTTGCCGCCTTTAACTTCTAGTGTCAGCTTCCCGAGCTTGCGCCCCTGCCAGGAAGGATGCACAATAAAAGTGGAACCCACTTTAGTTTCCACGTCCTCTTTTATCGGATTAGACCCCCTAAAAAGTATATCTATATCCTTAACTTCAGAAATTAAATCCGAGTCTTCTTTTATACCCAAAGTACTTAAAACAATCACTACCTCCACACCTTCATTCTTAAGGCGGCTGACCAGCTGACCTATTGCTTTAGGCGCTGTAATCTTTAAACCTTCTGATTTCTGGCTGGCGGCTAGATTAGTCAAACCGATAATCCCGATCTTTACCCCGGAAACCTGTTTGACAATATACGGCTCCACTTTATCCGAATCTAAATTAACGCTTAAAAAGGCGGGATTGCTTTTCCTGGCGTTCTTTAGAAAGAAATCCTTGCCGAAATTAAACTCATCGCCGCTTATGCCAACCGCATCATAGCGCATCAACTCCATAGCCTTGAAGTTTACTTCAGAACGCTGCATATCCAACCGGGTATTCTGAGTATATTCATCCATCGGGCCTCCGGCGGTAAAAGCACCGCAGTCTAAAAGCAAAAGCCCCGGAAATTTCTTTCTTAATTCTTTTACCAGCGAAGCCCTGCGGGCAAGTCCGCCATCACGCTCTATAGGACAGCTACAGGTATAAAGCATGGCATGGGTATTGCCGGTATAAAGTATAGTTATTTCTTTTGCGCAAAGATTGCCGGCACTCAATGCCAACAGTACAAAGATAAAGAATATAGCTTTAACGCTTTTCATGTCCTGATAACTTTTACGGTTAAGATATTTTCTAATTCACGTATTTTATCCTGAATCTCCGGGCTAACCAGGCTATCTACATTTAAAACACTAATCGCCTTTCCCCCCTGTTGATCCCTGCCGAAGGTCATCGCGGCGATATTAATGCCGTTCTTGCCCATAAGTGTTCCCAGGCTCCCTATCAAACCGGGTTTATCCCAGTTGCGGATAAAGACCATTTCGCCAATCGGATATAACTCAAGGTAATAATCGTCAATCTTGACAATCCTCGGCTGTTTATTGCTGGAAAGCGTTCCAAAAACTTTTTTTACCTCTTTATCCGTCTTAATCTCTAGCTGGATAAGATTGACAAATTCCCCTTCTTGAGCCGACTTTGATTCACGCAGTTTTATTCCTCTTTCCTTAAGCAAGGATACGGCGTTAACAAAATTTACTGTCTCCTTTAATATCGGTTCAAGCACGCCCTTAGCCAAAGCCATAGTTACAGGGCTTAAATCATACTTAGTAATTTCGCCGCTGTAATTTATAATTAACTCCTGGAACCTCCCCTCTACAAGCTGGGCAGTAAACATACCAAGTTTTTCCCCTAAATTAATATAAGGATTAAGAATTTTACAAACCTCCGCCTCCAAACATGGATAATTAGCGGCATTGCGTATGCCCTTGCCTAAAAGGGCGTCGCGCACAATCTCTGCTACTTCAATTGCCACGTTGACCTGAGCCTCCTCGGTAGAAGCGCCCAGATGCGGAGTAATAACTACATTATCGAGTTTTAAAAGTTCGTTCTCTGCGGAAAGCGGCTCATTTTCAAAAACATCCATTGCCGCCCCGGATACCTTTTGCTCTTTTAATGCCTTAACTAAAGCTGCCTCATCAATTATCCCTCCACGGGCGCAATTTATTATACGCACCCCTTTTTTCATTAAGGCAAATTCTTTGTCAGAAATCATATGCCGGGTTTCATCAGTTAGCGGGGTATGCACTGTGATATAATCTGCCTCCTGCAGGACTTTTTTTAATTCCGCGATCTCAACCCCAATGCTCTCGGCAACCTCAGCCGACAAAAACGGATCATACGCTAATATCTTCATTCCAAACGATAAAGCACGCTTGGCCACTTCTGAACCAATACGGCCAAAACCTACTATGCCAAGGGTTTTTCCATAGAGCTCTACACCCATAAACTTTGAACGCTTCCATTCCCCCTTCTTAGTTGAGGCATTCGCCTGCGGGATATTCCTGGAAAGGGCAAGGATCATACTAAAGGTATGCTCAGCGGTAGAAATAGTATTGCCCGCCGGAGTATTCATCACAATAATCCCTTTTTGCGTAGCTGCCTCCAAATCCACATTGTCAAGTCCGACCCCGGCGCGGCCGACAACCTTCAGTTTTTTAGCTGCCTGAATTATATCGCTGGTTACTTTGGTTGCGCTACGCACTACCAAAGCATCATAATCCTTGATGATCTCCTTTAGGGTATCCGGCTTTAAATCTGTCTTTACATCCACGACAAGTTCCTTGGATTCCCTAAACACCTTAATCCCCTCTTCTGACAATGCATCACTAACCAAGACCTTGATCATTTTATTTACTCCTTTTTCAAGAAAGTTTCTTCTGCCGCCTTAACCCCTGTGCCCAGCTCAAATGCATAACCTAGTTCCTTTAAAACTTTTTCAAGGCAGGCAATACCGGCGATAATATCAAACTCTTCAATAAACCCCATATGGGCAAATCTGAATACCTTGCCTTTTAATTCCGCCTGGCCTCCGGCAATAGTTACTCCATAAACATCACGCATAGTTTTGACTAATTTTTCTCCGTCAATACCTGCGGGGACTTTTACCGCGGTTACCACATCCGAAGCAGCGGTCGGCGCGAATAACTCCAGGCCCAACGCCTTCATCGCCGCTTTAGTAGCACAAGCCATAACCTTATGGCGGTTGAATATCTTTTCCAAACCGTCCTGTTTCATCATCCTCAATACTTCCACCAAGGCAACTATCAGAGAAATAGCCGGGGTAAAAGGTGTATCTGTCTTTTGGATGGCCTTCCTGGCCAATGTCAAATCAAAATAATACCGCGGACTCTTTGAAACAGAAATCATCTCCCATGCCTTTTTGCTTACGCTTATAAAGGCAAGCCCGGGAGGAAGCATAAAACCTTTTTGCGAACCTGAAACACACACATCAACACCCCAGGCGTCAGTTTTTAAATCAATGGCTCCCAGGCCGCTGATCGCATCAACTACTAAAACTGCCTTATATTTACTAACCACCTTGCCAATCGCTTCGATATCGCTGGCGACGCCGGTTGAAGTTTCGCAAAGAGTGGTAAAAACAGCCTTTATATTAGGGTTATCCTTAAGCCGTTTTTCAATATCTTTAGGATCCACTGCCTTGCCCCACTGGACCTTAATCACATCCGCCGAAATACCATACCCCTTGCATATCTCAGTCCAGCGTTCCCCGAATTTACCACTCTCTACGGAGATCACAGCATCCTGCGCTGAAAGCAGATTAACTACCGCTGCCTCCATCGCCCCTGTACCGGAAGAGGTAAGTATAAAGACATCGGATTCTGTCTGAAATATATACTTTAGTCCTTCAGTAGCTTCTTTAAGTATCGCCTGAAACTGCGGGGTGCGGTGATGAATAATCGGTTTACCTAATGCCTGGCATACCTCAGGCGGCAACGGAGTCGGACCAGGCGTTAACAAATAATTTTTTCTCATTTCTCACTCCTCTTATTTTATTTTCTTGTTGTTTAATACCACTTCATCAATTATTCCGTAATCCTTTGCTTCTTTAGCGGACATAAAATAATCCCTGTCAGTATCCTTCTGTATTTTCTCCAGCGGCTGAGAAGTATGGTGCACAAGGATGTTATTAATTTTATCACGTAGGGTTAAGATCTCCTTAGCCTGTATAGATATATCGGCAGCCGCCCCTTGCACCCCGCCCCAGGGCTGATGGATCATTACCCGTGAATTAGGAAGCACAAAGCGCTTTCCCTTGGTACCCGCTGCCAGCAAAACCGCCCCCATACTGGCTGCCTGCCCCACGCAATAGGTTGCCACATCGCATTTTATAAATTGCATAGTATCGTATATGGCAAGGCCCGCAGTAACCGAACCACCGGGAGAATTAATATAGACATTGATATCTTTATCCTTGTCTTCCATCTGCAAGAAAAGCATCTGGGCCATCACAAGATTTGCCACATAATCATCAATAGGCGTGCCGATAAAAACAATGCGGTCCTTTAAAAGACGCGAGTAAATATCATAAGCGCGCTCGTAACCCCGGGCAGTCTGCTCAATTACCATGGGAACTAATGTCTGCATTTTTGTCTCCATCATTTCCTCCATTTTAATGGGTCTCCTGCCAATCCGCCTCGCTTAACAAAAACTCCATCACCTTGGCCGGCATATGGTCATCTATAGGCATGCCTTCTTTTTTGGCAATCTGAGCTAAAACTAAATAAATCTTAACCTGTTTTTTAGCCTGCGGCTGAATCCCCTCCGCAATCAGTTTCTCCTGCTCCTCAATTTTATCCCGGGGAACCCCCTTCATTGCCAAATCAATCTTTGTCTGCCGCAGCATATCCTGGGCCTGCCGGTTAACCAGGCTCTCCGGAACTTTAAATTCCAAATCTTTAAGCAGGTTCTCAATTAATTCACTTTCAATACGCTGACGCTCTTGATTTTCCTTGGTAATAAAAATCTGCCTCTCCACCGCTTTTTCAAATTCCGAAAGGTTCGGATAACCCAAAGAACGGCTAAATTTATCGTCTAAAGTTTCCGCCTTACGCGACTCCTTAACGGAATCAATCTGTTTCTTTACCTCATCGGCAGTTACCGTCACTGCCTTGAAATTTATCTTCATTTTTCTATAATCTTTAACCGCAATCTCCGGAGTAACCTCTACAACCGCTTTAAAAGAAAGGTTGCTGCGGTCCAACTTCACATCAGTTATCTGCGGTAATTCAATCACATCAAGCTTTTCTGCTGCAATTGCCTGATTATATACATCAGGAACCAGCTCCTTCAATACCTGTTCATGTACCGAAGCAGCGTAATGTTTCTCTAAAACATCCCGCGGAGCCTTACCCGGGCGAAAACCCGGGACCTTTGCTTCTTTGGCAACCTGAGAGAAAACTTCTTCAAATTTATTTTTAATTAACTCACCGCTAACCGCTACGCTTAATTCACATTTAGTGCTATCCAACTTCCTTACTTCAGTTTTCATTTGAATCCTTTCTTATTTTAATTATATAATATACTTACATTCTAAACTTCTCGCCCAGATAAACCTCGCGCGCGCGCGGATGGTTAATCAGCTCATGCGCCGAACCCGATATGAGAATCGCTCCATCAGCAATCAAATAAGCCCGGTCAGTTATAGCCAGGGTTTCGCGCACATTATGGTCGGTTAATAAAATCCCAAGCCCTTTTGCCCTCAGTTCTTTAATGATCTCTTGAGCCTCATTGACAACTATAGGGTCAATACCGGAAAAAGGCTCATCCAAAAGTATAAAAGAAGGGTTGGTTACTAGCGCCCGGGTAATCTCAAGCCTACGCCTTTCCCCTCCGCTTAAGGTATATGCCTTATTTTTTGCCAAATGCGCGATATTTAATTCTTCAAGCAAAGAAACAAGCCTGCGTTTTCTCTGCGGCCGGCTCAAAGGCAGAGTTTCAAGAATCGCGTTTATATTCTCCGCCACTGTCAGCTTGCGGAATATCGAAGCCTCCTGAGAAAGGTATCCTATGCCAAAACGCGCCCGCTCATGGATAGGCAGATTCGTAATTTCATGGTTATCAAAAACAATCGTGCCGCGATTTGGAGGCACAATTCCTACAATCATATAGAATGTCGTGGTTTTTCCTGCCCCATTAGGCCCAAGCAAACCGACAATCTCACCGCGCTTAACGGTAATATCTACACCATTAACAACAGTCCGGCCATCGTACGACTTAGCTAAACCTTTAGTTTCTAAAAGCTGCATTCAGATTCTCCGTCTGGTAAATTTCTATCTGAGGTCTGCCGGTCAAAACTATTCTCTTGTCCAAAGCAGTATAGACTGCCTCCTGGCTAAAAGAAGTATTTTCGCCGCGCAATATACGCACATTTCCCTGGGCAATAATCTTATTGACAGAGCTGGACATCACCGCAGAACTTTGGGCCATCTTGGCCCCTTCCTGTTTTGCAGTAAAATAAACCTGCATTTTATCGCTATAGATGATTAAATCCGGCGTTTCTACTTTAACATTATTATTAAATATGGCAATATTTTTTTCATAATCTACTTCCAGGGGGCCGTCGCAGATAATTACGATTTTTTCTTTTTTGGCCTTTTGCTTATTTAAAGGTTCCATATCCAAACGCACATTCTTCTCCAATGCCACCTGCTTGAGCGCGGTCTGCCCCTTGGCACCTTCTCCGCTAAGGTTCATATCCGAACGCTGAAGGTTGACTCTATCCAGGGTACTGACTATCTGTTGCTTGCGGTCCCAGTCCAGTGAATCAGTAGTCAGTTTTGCACCAGTAGAAGTAGTAATCACTACATTATTTTCTAAATGTACAACTCCGCTATCTTTATTGAAATTGCCGTTATCGGCTGTAAGATTAATGCTGTCTTTATCCGCGTAATGATTGCCCACCACCTCTTTAAGTTTTACAACTTCATTAGATATATCCGCTGATTTTCCGGATAGGTCCCAGGATTTTTTCCCTTTCTCGCCGTACCCGGAGAGAGAAAAATCGCCAATCTGCTGATCAGAATCTTTTGTCTCTTCGTTAGTTTTATTGGCTTCAACCGCCAAAGAACTTCTGGAGAGAAATAAAAACGCCAGGATTAAAAACGCGAGCTTCTTAAACTCCATAAATTTTCAATATTTTTCCCCATTTACCCTGTGATTTAAGGATCATCTCGGCGATCTCCCTGACAGCCCCGCGTCCGCCCATGCGCTTAGTTATATAAACTGCGGCCTTTTTAATTTCGCCGGAGGCATTTCCTACCGCTATCGGCAGGCCTATTTTGTGCATAAGCGACAGGTCCACCAGGTCGTCCGCCACAAAACAAATTTCATCTGTGGAAACTTTGTATTTCTTTAGAATCATGCCCAAGACCTTAGTCTTAGGAAAAACATCGGCAAAAACTTTAGCCACCCGCATATCTTTAGCGCGCGGGAGGATAGTCTTGGAACTTTTAGCGGTAATCAGAATAGTAGGGATCCCGGCTTTGTGTAAAACATAAACCCCTAACCCGTCATGCACATCAAAAAATTTAAGCTCGCCTCCCCGGGAATCATAGACTATCCTGCCGTCAGTTAATACCCCGTCAACATCCAGAAGGAGCAGTTTGATTTTTCGCAGGCGAGCATTTAAATCTTTTTTAGCTATTCCTCCAGGCATGATTAAACTAATCCCGCTTTAAGCAGGTCCTGTACATCCAGCAAGCCCACCGGCCGCATAAATTTATCCACAACAGGAACTTCATCTATTTTCTTGGCCTGCAATATACGCATTGCCTCTGCAGCCAGCATATCCTTATTTACTACTGTAGGATTCCTAGTCATTACCTCTTTGATCGCTCGCATCGCCAGATTTTTATCCGTTTCAAGATGGCGGCGCAGGTCTCCATCAGTAAAAATACCTTTTAGCTTACCCTGTTTATCTACAACTGTAGCTGAACCTGCCCTTGCCCGGGTAATCGCGCATAAGACCTGCGATACCTTCTTGTCTTCATCTACTACGGCATTGGACTGCGCGCGGCGCATAATATCCTCAACCCTCAAAAGCAGTCTCCTGCCTAAAGCTCCTCCCGGATGGAAAAAAGCAAAATCTTTTTCTTTAAAACCCTTTCTCTCCAATAAACACACAGCCAGGGCATCCGCCATTGCAAGAGTCGCGGTGGTTGAAGCCGTAGGAGCCAGGCCCAATGGGCAAGCCTCTTTTTTAACTGAGACATCTAAAACCACATCGCTGTATTTAGCAAGCACGGATTTTAAGTTCCCAGTAAGCGATATAATCGGAGAACCTATTTTTTTAAGTATAGGCAGAAGCTGTTTCATCTCCTCGGTAGAGCCGCTGTTAGAAAGAATAACTATGATATCATCCGCAGTTACTTTACCCAAATCACCGTGAATCGCCTCCGCGGTATGCAGAAATAAACTAGGGGTACCGGTAGAAGCAAGGGTCGCGGAAAGTTTTTGCGCGATAATACCGGTCTTGCCCATACCACTGACTACAACCCTGCCCTTATTCTTAAGGATTAATTCAACTGCCTTAACAAATCCTTTATCCAGCCGGCTTTTTAACAATTTTACGGCCGCGGCTTCGATATCTAAAACCTCTTTTGCCCGCTTAATAACATTTATCTTCATAGTGCACGCTCAATCTTTTTGACTTGTTTTAACAAAATCTCCAATTCTTTAAAATTAATCATATTTGCCCCATCGCAAGGTGCTATCTTAGGATCAATATGCACCTCTAAAAATAAACCATCGCAGCCAAAAGCTACGGCTGCCCTGGAAAGCCCGGAGACAAATTCACTTTGGCCTCCGGAACAAGCGCCTTTTCCTCCGGGGAGCTGGACACTGTGCGTGGCGTCATAAATTACCGGATAACCAAACCCGCGCATAATCGCAAGGGCCCGGTAATCCGTAACCAGGTTATTATAACCAAAACTTGCCCCTCTTTCCGTAAGTAAAATATTTTTATTCCCGGCGGATTCAACTTTCTTGATTATCGGCAAGATATCCCAAGGAGCAAGGAACTGCCCCTTCTTGATATTCACTGTTTTGCCGGTCTTTGCCGCAGCCAACAGAATATCTGTCTGACGGCAGAGAAAAGCCGGAATCTGAATAATATCCAAGACCTTGGCTGCCTCAGCCATATCTTTTGCGCAATGCACATCGCTAAGGACAGGAACCTTAAGCTGCTGTTTTACCTTCTTTAAAATAGCCAGCCCCTTGCTTAATCCCGGGCCGCGGTAAGAATCCACGGAAAGGCGGTTGGCTTTATCAAAGCTGGATTTGAATATAAAGGGCACTTTACATGATGAGGCGATGGATTTAATCCGCCTGGCAGCTTCAAGACAAGAGCTTTCCGACTCAATAACACAGGGCCCGGCAATAAGCACGAGCGGAAATTTATCCCCAAATTTTATATTTCCTACATTAACCTGGCGCATTTAATTTATCCCCTTTTGTAATAAAACCTTGAGCCTCTCTAGATCTTCGGGAGTATCCACGCTTATAGTATCAAATTTAGTTTCGATCACTTTAATTTTAAACCCCTCGGCTAAAACGCGCAATTGTTCCAATTTCTCCGTCCTCTCAAGATTAGAAACAGGGAGGTTCTTATAAGTAAAAAGAAAATCTTTTGTATAACCATAAAGGCCGATATGCTTATAATAACTTGCCTCTTTGATTTCGGCGTTAGGCGCTAAGTAGGGAATAGGCGCGCGCGAAAAATACAAAGCTAGGTTATTCTTCCCCACCACTACCTTTACTACGTGCGGATCAGCAATCTGCTCGGGATCTTCAATCTTTTTCATGATTGTCGCCATACTAAGAGAGCTATCTTCTAACAAAGCACGCGCGACGTTATCAATCATCATCGGATGAACTAAAGGTTCGTCACCCTGGATATTGATAACAATCTTCACATCCAAAGGATTGACCACCTCGCTAATCCTATCAGTACCACAAGTATGCTCTTTAGAGGTCATTACTGTTTTGGCTCCAAATTCAGTTGCGACCTTCTGGATTATTTTATCGTCACAAGCAATAACCAAATCATCGAGTATGCGGCTTGCTTTGGCCCTTTCCCAAACATGCTGCAACATAGGCTTGCCCATAATATCCGCCAGGACCTTGCCCTTAAACCTGGTAGATAAATACCTGGCAGGTATAACTCCAATTACATCCATTATTTAATCCTTCCTAAAAGTTCTCGGGAATTTGTTACCGCTGTCCCCAGCTTGCCTACTACAATACCGGCGGCAAAATTAGCAATATACGCTGCTTCGAGTTTTGAAGCACCTGCGCAAAGAGCCAAGGTAAAACTGCTGATTACCGTGTCCCCTGCTCCGGATACATCAAAAACCTCCTGGGCTACGGTAGGAATGCGTTTATTCTTGCCTTTTTCAAAAAGCCACATTCCACCCTCGCCAAGTGTAATTAAAAGGCTCTCTAACTGCAAATACTCCAATATCTTCTCTCCTGCATTCTTAATGTCGTTATCCGTAAACAGAGTTTCCTTGTAAATTTTAAACAAGTTTCCCCTATCATTCATTTTAAGATACCTGATGGCGTTCTGGGCTTCTTTTCGATTAGGAGTAATACAAGTGGCATGCTTATAGCAGTCGAAGTTATTCTCCTTAGGGTCAACAGTTACTATCTTTTTAAAATCTTTAGCGGTTTTAATAATATTCCTAGTCAATTCACGATCAAGCAGCCCTTTTCCATAGTCCTCAATAACAATAGCGTCAAAATTCTTTATATTAGTGTCGAGAAATATTGTAAGCTTATCTTTTATAGACTTCGAAATATCATGTACATCTTCCCAATCAACCCTTACCACCTGCTGGTGCCCTGCGATAATCCTTGTCTTAAGGGTTGTTTTCCTGCCCTTTTCAAAAAATACCCCCTTAGTATCAATGCCCAGTTTCTTGGCCTCGGACTGAAACATTTCTGTCGCCGGATCCTTGCTATCGCCCAATATCCCGCACAGACTTACCCTTGCGCCTAAGGCACTGATATTATTGGCAACATTAGCCGCGCCTCCTGGAACATAATTTCTTCTGTTTGCGTAAACCACGGGAACAGGAGCTTCAGGAGAAATCCTCTCGACATTACCCCAGATATACTGGTCAAGAATCAGGTCGCCTACGACCAATACCCTTGCTTTATTAAGTTTCCCGACTACTTTTCTTAAGTTCTTCATAGCTTTTCAATTACCGCCTGCGCTAAAAGCGGAAGCATTATTTCATGGTGGCCGATAATATAATACCCCTGCCCGCCTGAATTCGTCGGACGAATCACCACATTCTGCGCCGGACGGTACTGATAAATCATATCAAAGTTAGCGGTAGTAAAATCCTTGACCTTATGCCCAAGGTTTCGCGCAAGATTAAGCGCCTTTAAAAATACCTCAGGCAAAAGCACAGCTGAGCCAAAATTTAAAACTACACCGCCCTGATTCAATAAGCAGATATTTTTAACAAGGGTATGGAAATCACGTAATGAGCCTTCGGCGGTCAACCCGGCATTGAACGAAGGATGCTGATGTATTATATCCGTACCGATGCCTACAAAAACGCATACCGGTACATTATATTTATGGGCATTATAAAGCAGGCTTAAATTTTTATTCGGTAATTTCTCATCGGAAATCATTTTACCCACCGCGTTTCCTAAACCTAAGCCCTCGCCCACTCCGTCCTTAACTGCCCGATTAATAAAATCCGCAGTTTCCTTGCCCATGCCGAAACTGCCATTTTTAAGGTTTTCGGCAACATCCTCGGAGGTCTTGCCCTGGAAAGCAATCTCAAAATCATGAATAATCCCGGCGCCATTAAGGCAAACACAACTAATTACTTTTTTCTTAATCAGTTCAATTAATATTGGATTAAGCCCGCATTTTATTACATGCGCGCCTGCCATAAAAATTACCGCTTTTTTCTTCCTGCTGGCCAAGGCTATATGCGAAGAAACCGCGCGTAAATCTTTAACCTTTAAAATATCCGGCAAAGAGCTCAGGAAGCTGTTAAAACTTTTAAGCTTAGCCGGAGCAAGCGCAAAATCCCCTTTACCTACCTTGCTAAAACGGGTTTTAATTGAGTATCTTTTTACTTTTTTCCAGTTAATCGTCATAGGAATCCTTCGCTCAGGACAATAAGCCTTTAGTGATTAGTGCGAAAAGCTTAATGATTTTATCACAATTTAAGGTTAATTCAAACAGAAATATTTTAGCTCAAAAGGAATATCGATAGTATCTTTTATATCTAAAACCGGCATCTTTTTGCCCCTAACAACTATATATCATCCTTCTTTGCCACTGCCGCACTTATTTAATACCCACATCATAGGACACCATCCGGTAAACGCCGATTGGAATAAGTTTAAACCGACAAACGCAGTAAACCAGAGCCAATTATGATTAACGTAATGAGCCAAAAAAAGGCTGACCAGAATAAAAAAACCTGCTATGCCGCGTAATAACCTGTCTATCATACACGCCTCCTTTTCTTAAAAACTATAGCGCAGCCGCGCGTAAATATTCTTGTTCTTCCTCATCTGACCGAAATCTGTATAATCTTCCGCCCCCCAGGGAATGTTTAATCCGCTTGTAAACTTCCAGTGGTCGGTCAAATCATACTCCACAGAAAACCGCAGGTAACCGTCATTATTAGAAGGAGAATAGAAGTTAAACAAAGACACCCTTACCGTCTGGTTTTTAAAAAGTTTGGTTAGGCGCTGAGTAGTAATATGTTTACATTCATCGTAAACAACATCCTGACTGAGCAGCGAACGTTTATAGGCAGCGTAATCGAGCATCTGCTCATAATAATACTGGAAAGCGACTTTCAAATCATTACCCAAATCCTTCTCATATCCAGCCATAAGTCTTACGGAAGAATTCTCGATAAGCCGATTATTGCCTTTAGGATCCTCGGGCGAATGCAGATAGGCGCCTTCAATATTCCCGATACCCCCCAACAACTCCCCCCTAAGGCTTGAACCGTAAACATCCTGGCGTTCGTAATAAAGCTGCCTGGCTGCTTCATTTTTATAGCTACGGGATATATTATCAAATCCCCTGAATAAATAGATTGCCGCTTCGGTGCTGCCGAAATTACGATAGAATCGCCCGGCATATTCAAAATTTTTTGCCTGCTGCCCAGGCTCAATCAGGTCCCGGTCAGAATCAGTGCCGGCGATACCCCCCTGAAAACTATCAAAGAATGAAAGCCTGTCTCCCTCAGGCATACTGTTAGGCGTAAAATGCGGTATAACAATAAAATCAAAATTAAATAACTCCGGATACAGAGAAATCTTGAGCGCATCTGAAGGTTTTTTTAAATATTCATCATCACGTCCTACATAAAAAGACACATAGTCCTTAGGAAAGACATCGTTTATAAACAGATAGTCTCCGGTACCCCAGGTAAGAACCTGGCGGCCAACTTTTACGTCGATTAATTGAGTAGGCGTAAAAGAAAGGTTTGCCTCACGCAACTCAAAATCTGTTTTCCCGCCGAAATACTCGTCAAGCGTAAAGTCGCCCTTAAAACGGAATACCCCTTGAAAACGCGATAATATGTCTTCCCCCTCAAAGTTATACTGATTTTTTAACTGCAGGCGTTCTTCCGCCATATTGTAATCGCTGTGCTTGGTAGGATCACCCTTGCTGATTACCCCACCAAAAGCACCTTCAGCAAAACCATGCCATCCGGATAAACCAGCAAAAACTGGCTTCTGCCAGGCAAAAAGTAATAAAATAACCAAGAATATGCCGGATTTCTTGATTACCATACTAACCCTTTATCCACTGCATGGGAGGATTACGTAAATACCTCTCAGTAAATATGCTATCATTAATGCCAATGCCATAAGAAATATCCGTAAACTCCGCCGTAGTGGAAGAGCCGGAATTTAAATCCTGAGCAATCATTTTTACAATGGTAGGATACCCTTGGATCTCTTTTATTTCCGCTGCCTCCACTATACGGTAGAGTTTCCCCTCTTTGTCATAATATTCAGCCTTTAGCGGGATAAAATTACTCTTATCCACTTGTACTTGATAATAGGAAAATTCGACCTGGTCGGCATCTTTAGGCGTATTCTTGATCATATAACTATCGCCCTCGCTCGATAAAAGTTCATGGTTATCCAGGTTTACGCTGCGGCCCGAAACATCTTCATATAGAAAATTCGTCCCGGCAAAACTGGAGCGTTTATCAGAAGAGGCGACACGGCGCACAAGGTCAAGAGCCGGAAGATAAAGCCATCGGTCATCGTCTTTGCTCAGGTGCTTCCAGACAATATAGGCCATGCCCTTAACATCGCTGGGCTTATCAAAATAAACGTAATATTTTTGATCTCCGTTATCCGATATATTAAAACGCAATATCGTCATTTGGCGCTCGCGCCTGCGGCCCTGGGAGTCGGTTATGACCATCTTTGCCTGGGAACGTCCGTCCTTATCCTGATAATACCCCATATGGCTTGCGCGGCCGGCAATATCATCGGCACTCATTTGCGCATATACAGAACCGATGCCCATGAGAAATAAAAATAAGAATATTGAGATATTTTTTTTCACTTTACTCCTCCTTTATCGCTTTTAGTAAAAAAACATTGCCTTAACCGGGAAACAAAAAAACACAATGCAGATAACAGGCCTACGCTACCTACTGCTATCACTGTCGCGATATTCCAAGGCGTTGCGGTATAAGCTATAAGCACATAAGCAACGCCTATGGCAATAACCAAAGACATCAAAATACATTGTGGGCAGGAACGTAAGAACCTGTTTGTAGGCTCATAGAAAATTACTCCCGGATGCATGGAGACTATTGCCGGCAGAATAATCAACGTACCTACGCTGGCGAATAACATTATCGCGAACATAAATAAACCAACTGTATTATAAGGCACGAGCGGAGAAATAAAAAGCGGCAGGAATCCGATAGACACAACCAGGGCATTACGCAGTATTGCCCTGTACGGAGACAAGAACATTTCTTCAGAGGTATCTTTCCAGTTCCCCTTAACCGCGTATATGGTTTTAGCGCGCTCCACGAAATGAATGGAGAAATCAATCGCAAGCCCCAAGGTAAGAGCTGAAAGTACCGCTACCGGCATATCATATTCCTTCCCTGTAAACCCCAGAGAACCGTATATAAAAAGCACGGTAACGATCAAAGGCACCATTGAGACAAACGCGGCAACCACCGAACGCAAAAGTATAATCATCATAAGAAGCACAATGATAAAACTACCGATAAAATTCCACAACATGCCCATGACCATTTTATCCTGCCAGACCATGTTGATATATGTAAGACCGGACCAATTATATGAAACTTGATAAGGAGGCGGATTATCTTTTATGAACTTTTCCGTATCACGCTTGACTTGCGCCATCACCTGATTATCACCGCTTTTTAGCTGTAACCAGAGATTAGCCTTTGAATAATCCGGGGTTACAAAATGAAAAAGGTCATCCGGCTTATGTGAATTTTCGAAGGACAGAAGACATTGCGCTACCGCCGCCTTGGTCACCGGGATAGTATAATAAATTTTATTTCCTCCCATAAGTTCGTAATAAACTTTCATAACTACGTCCGCCACCGAAGTAGATTTACCCACCTGATTCTCTTTGTAAAGATAATCTTGCAGTTTTTGTATGTAAACAAGCATTGCCGGCTCTTTAAAAACCTCCGCATCCTTATCCTTGGCTGCGAAAATAAAATACACGCTGTAGGTTCCGCCGAAATGTTTATTCAAAACAGTATCCGCCTGGCGGATGGGATGGCGATTAGCAAACCACTTTGTGGGGTTATCGTTAATACGTATCCTGGTTATACCGTAGATAGACAACGCAACAACAACAAGAGTTGCCATCAAAAATACCGGCCAGCGCCGTACCGTCAGGCGGCCCAAAATCACCAGAAGTTTGGAAAAACCAGTTTCCTTTAATTCTTCTTGAGTGAGGCCAAAACCTTTAAGCTTATCCTCCTTTAACAACGCCACATAAGCGGGGATAAAAAGAACCGTAGTAAACCAAGCTATGCCCACACCCACAGCTACAAAAATACCGAATATTTGAATAGGCGGTATAGGAGCAAAAGACAACGAAAAGAAACCGGCTATAGTAGTAATAGAAGTAAACAGGTTCGGGATAAAGAGTGTCTTTAAAACATGGGCCACCGTCTTATTCTTATCATGAGTCTTTTTATATTCTTCGAAGAAATCGCTTAAAATATGAATGGAATCCAATACGCAAATGGGCAGCAAAAATATCGGGATCATTGAACTCATTATATGTATAGGAAACCCCAAACCAACCATCAGCCCCATGGTCAATAGAACCACATCTACTGCCATTAAAATAGGTATTAATACTAAAACAATATTCCTGAAAAACCAGAACATAAGCAGAAAAATCACCAGGATAGCTAATGGGGCACAAATCCCCATCTGAACAAACATCTCTTTACCGAAAGCATCTTCCGCAAGAGGCAACCCGGCAAGATAATACTGTTCCTGCCCTTGATGAGATTTCAGGATATCCTGTATGGCACGGGAGATTTTATAACTAAGGTTTTTCTCTTTTATGGGGACATAAATGCACAACGCCCTGGCATCCTGGGAAATAAGAGTATTATAGAACAACGGGTTGGCCAGCGCCCTTATCTTGATGCGCAAGGCATCTTCAGGCGTATAAGGCGGTTTATCCATTAACCACCTAAAAACCACCTCTCCGGGGCCACCCTGGCGTATATCATCTTTGTTGCTTAAGCTCATCAATTCATATGTTACAACCCCGTCAATTTTCTTAATCGCCTGCGTAATATCATAAACCTTTTCCAGTGTCCCGGGGTTAAAAACACCATCCTTATCTTGTTCATTCACTACACCCAACACGATATAATCATTGAGCGAAAATTCCTTTTTTACCTCTTTATGGAATAACCTGACAAATTCCTTCTCGGAAAGCATATTCTCCGGATCAGTGTCTATCTTTATTTTTAAAAACTGCAGGCATGAAGCAATGGTAAGGAATATGGTTATACCGAATATGACCCTGGGCCTGCGCAAGGCGAAATTAACCATCTTTTCAAACATCTTTAACCCCTCCCTTTATATAAAGCCCCTAATAAAAACCTGACCCTTTTATCCAGGATGCGGTAGCAGGATTTTGTCCCTTCTTTACGGATTCCAAGTATACCGCGTGACTTTAAGATACCCAGATGCTGGGAAATCGTTGACTGCGGAAGACCGAGTGCCTTGACCATCATCTGGACATTACATTCATTTTTCGTTAACAGCCCTTTCACGATCTTAAGGCGTACCGGATGCCCCAGGGCCTTCAAAAAATCGCTCTCCTCATTATAATTCAACATGCATCCTCCTTAAACTATTATTTATCTATTAATCGTGATAATACGATAAATAGATAAATTTGTCAAGCAAATTTTTTATTGATTGCTGGGCAATATTAAACTAACCGCCTTTGAGTATTGATTCAGCTACAGAAAGCACATCCTCGATACTGATTGCCTTAAGACAGGCAAATTCTTTTTCACAATTATGCGCCAGGCATTGGATACAGCCTACGTCTTTATGCAGATATTTATCCCTTTTTCCTAAAGGGCCCCAGCGCCGCGGGCTAAGCCCGGGTTGATTGCGGCCAAAGATGGAAATTACGGGTATTCCTAAGCTTGAGGCGATATGCACCGGACCAGAATCATTAGAGATAAACAAAGAACACCTTTTAAGGATGCTGGCAAGATGACTCAGCGAAGTCTTGCCGGACAGATTTAACGCCTTATCTCCTAATTTTTGAGCTACCATATTTGCCAATGGAATATCCCTGGCCCCGGCTACAATCAGAATCTTAAAATTATGCCGTTTGGCTAAAATTTCGGCAACCTGAGCGAACCTATTTATCGGCCAAATCTTTGAAGGACAACTTGCCCCAGGGTTAATCGCTAATAATTTATCTGCTTCTTCGATGCCATTGCCAGCAAACAAGTCACTAACCCATTGCTCTGATTCCGGCTTTATGGGCATGAATAAATCCCGGGCATTGCCGCTTATACCTAAATCGCTAAGTAAATCCAGGTTATATTCCGCTTCATGCCTCAAGCCTTCTTGCTTTTTATGGGGTTTCTTGAGATTATTCAAGAAACCGAATTTACGGTTATACCCCAGGCGGCAAGGAATGCCAGCCAGGAAAATTATCAGATGCATACGATTGGTAGGATGCAGGATTATTGCCAAATCAAATCTTTTCTTTTTTAGCCTGCCGGCAAATCTTAGCGAACGAATCCAGCTTCTATGCTTAATCTCTTTATCATAAATTATAGTTTCATCCAGATATGGATTTGCCTCCACAATATCCCTGGCATAAGGAGCAACCATCATAGAAATATAAGCCTGTGGGTACTTTTGCCTTAAGGCCTTAATTACCGGAGTAGACAAAAGCACATCTCCTATACGGTCAGTACGCACGATTAAAATGCGCCGGTAAATCTTTTCTTTGGCATCAGGGGTATTTTCTTTATCTTTGCCTTTAAGTAAATAGTTTACCTGCTTAAATACATCATCAACCTTCAGACAAGACAAGCATTCAAGGCTAGCAAAACGGCAGGAGGCCTTTTCGCACGGCCGGCAAAATATATCTTTTTTAACAATTATTCTCTTCTGCGACCACGGCCCGTATTTATTTTCATCCGTAGGGCCGAATATTGAAACAACCGGAATATCCAGGTAACTAGCCAAATGCATTGCCGCGCTATCGTTGGTGATTAAAAGCCTGGCTTTTCTTAGTAAAGCTGCCAATTGATTAATTGAGGTTTTGGCGCAAAGATTAATGATTCTTTCCGGACAGGACTGGTGGACAAATGAACATACGGGTTCGTCGGTTTTATCCCCTACCAAAACTACATCCCAGCCTTCTTTAATAAGTAGGCTGCATAGATGGCTGAAATTCTCTTTATCCCAACGCTTAATCTGACTCCTTGCTCCGGGAGCAACTACTACTATTTTAGCGCTGTCTTTTATGTTTTGTCCTTTTAAAATATCCTCGATATATTTTACATCTTCGGCCGCGATAACCAGTGATTGCTGTTTCTTGCTCCTGAAAGGATACCCGGCAAAGCAGGCCCAAAATAAATGCCTGTCCTTCATATGTTTAAACTTTCCCGGTATAAAACGTAATGGGGAACTTCTTTTTTTAGCAGGCAGGAAAGCCCCGAACAAGCTATTGCGTAAGTCAACAATTATATCGAATTTCTCTTTGGACAGAAAAAGAAATAATTTTATCTTATCTATTAACTTGGCATGTTTATTAAAAACAATTACATTTTCTATCGCCTGGTTGCTAATGAATATCTCTTTGGGCCTCTCAGGAACCAGGCAACTGATCTTGGCATTAGGGTATTCATTGCACAATGCGTCTAAAACCGGCAAGGTTAAAATGCAATCGCCTATATTGCTTAAAGTAATAAAAAGTATCTTCATAATTTCCTAACTTTTCTGGCCTCTGTCAAGACATCATCAGGAGTAACCGCTTTCATACAACGGTTATCCTGGCAATTAACTCTATAGCAAGGAATCGCGCAACCAACATCTTTCTGCAAGATAACCACATTAGTATCCGGATAAGGGCCGGTTATTTCTCTGGCCGTCGGTCCAAAAATCCCTATTATCTTCTTAGCCCCAACGGCATTAGCTATATGCATTGGCCCGGTATCCGCGGTAACAAAAAGGCTTGCCCGCTTAGCTAGGGCGGCCAAATGCTTTATATTAAAAACCCCGCAGCCAATCAAGGGCTTCTCTTTCATTTTTTCTTTTATCTGATTAGCCAGCGGCAGGTCAGATATACTACCGGTTATAATTACCCTTGCCTTTACTTCATCGATCAAACTATCAGCTAGCTTAGCCCAGTAATCCTTCGGCCAACGTTTAGGCATCCAATTTCCTCCGGGATTAAGCGCAACTAAAAAATCATCCTTACCCACGCCATTTCTTTTCAGGAAATCATATACATATTCCTCTTCTTCAGGAGTAAAAATAAAATCCAAGTACCTGTCTTCCACGCGTAAACCCGCTTTTTCAACAACATTCAGATAAAAATCTATACGGTGCAAAGAATCCCTTTTCGGCATAGAGATCTTTTGAGTCAGCAAGAAAGAACGTTTTTTAGTATTATGGCCTATCCTCTGCTGTATCCCGGCCAACCGACAAATTAACGCGCGGCTAAATGAACGATGCAACAGGAACGCAGTATCAAATTTCTTGCTTTTAAGCAGGCTGATAAAATTTAATTTTGCCAGCATACCCTTATGCCTGTCCTTTTCATCAAAAATAATTACTTCATCTAAATACGGATTTCCTTTTAATATCGGATAACACCGACTGGGGATTGCACAGGCAATATAGCTATCGGGATAATTCCTGCGTACATTCCTGATAGTGGCCGTAGAAAACAAAACATCCCCCAGCCAATTTACATTAAAGATAAGGATACGTTTTGGCTTAAGTTTACTCATTTACGCTGGCTCTCCCGGCCGGATTCTTTTCTCTAAACATTCTTTATAAACCTTTTCTGTCGCATCAACCATTTTCTCTTTAGAAAAATTATCCATAATGAATTTACGGGCGCTAGTTGCCAAATTATCGCGCATTTGCTTATCAGTCAAAAGGCGCATAATCGCCCCCGCTAAAGATACCGGGTCAGCAGGCTCAACTAATAATCCGTTTTGCCCGTCTTTAATCAGGGTTTTTATCCCCCCCACTGCCGAACCTACAACTGCCAACCCCTGCGCCATTGCTTCCATAAGCGCTAAGCCTAAACCCTCCTGCAATGAAGGCATAACAAAGATATCCAGTGCCGCAAGCACATTTTTAGTTCCTTCAGCTTGCGGTAAGAATAAAACACTATTTTTGATAGCTAGATCATCCGCTTCTTCAACCAGCACATCCTTCATTTTACCTTCGCCGACAACAACCAATTTCACTGAAGGAAAGTTCTTGATAATAATCTGCATGGCCTTAAAAAGATAAATATGCCCTTTCACGTCAGATAAACGGGCAACAATCCCCACTAAAGGGGCATCTTCTATGCCTAAAGATTCCCTGAAACTTTGCCTGCCTGAAAAATCACCGAAACTTTGCAGATCTATACCGTTATTTATTACTTTAATTTTGTTTTCATCCAGATTAAAATCAAGAATCAGATGTTCCTTTACCTGCTGGCTTATAGCAATAATAGCATTATCCCAACAAGGAAAAAACAAGCGGGATAGCTTTGGTTTAAAAAAACCATGGCAGGTAAATATATGCGGTTTACGGCAATAACGACTCAATAAACTCCCCAAAACCTGAGTAGTTCGGCTGTTTGAATGTATCAAATCAATATTAAGCCGCTTGATTTCTTTTCTGAGCCTTAAAAAACTGATAATGATCTTCGGGCTGACCTCTTTTTTCGTGCATAAAGGAACCCGTATGTTCTTTATGCCTGCTGCCGTGAACTTTCCTAAGAGTCCGCCTCCTCCGGAAGCCAGGTAAACACTATGGCCATTTTCTTTAAGTCCGGAGGCTAGAGTAAACAGATAGCTGGAAATTCCCCCTACATTAAGATGGTTAGCTATAAACAATATATTCATTATAATAATTTATCTATTGCCGCAAGCACTTCCTCAGGAGTAATCTGCCTCATACAGTGCTTGGTTCGACATTTAGTTTTATAACAAGGCTGGCAATCCAGATTTTTATTAATCACAATGCAGTTCTTTCCTGGCGGAAGATGGCGGCGCGCATCAGTAGGCCCAAAGAGCGCGATAAAAGGAGTCCTTACCGCGGATGCGATATGCAAAGGCGAAGAATCTGCTGAAATAAACACATTGCATTTCTTGATCAGGGCAGCCAACTCATTTACACTGGTTTTACCGCAGGCATTAATAATTTTGGTACCCTTAAGTGAATTTACGAGCATGTCAGCATAGACTAAATCCTGGGCAGTACCGGTAATCACTACGCGTATATCGCGCAACCCCAAATCTTCACAAAGACGCATCAGGTATTGCTGCGGCCAAAGTTTGGTACTCCATCTCCTGGAAGCGCTAATATTGATCCCCACTATTTTCTGAGCCTCGCTCAGCCATTGGGCGTTTAAAAGCTCATCCACGCGCTTTATATCTTCAGGAGACGGCCAAAGCTCAAGCGAATTATTCAAAAGGTCAATACCGAGCATTTTTAATATGCGAAACTGGTGCGTTACCGGGTCGATAAGCGGTTTTCCATCTTTAATGCGGTGCTGAAGCAAAAAAGAAAGCTTTTTGTTATCATAACCGTAGCAATTAACGCAGCCGCTCAGGTAAGAAAGTATATGGCTGGACCGGCTGTTCTGCAGGTCTATAACAATATCAAAATTCTTTTTCCTTAAGACGCCTCCTATGCCCAATAACCCCTTTAGCCCCTTATCATTATTTTTCAAATCACACACCAATAGCTCATCTATATAAGGGCTTCTTAGCAATACATCTTTTGATTCCTCTCCGGTCAAAAAGCTTATCTTATAATTTGCTTGGGAAAATTTCTCCCAAACCGCCCTTAATGCAGCCGTGGAAAGGATTATATCCCCTAGAGAGCTGAGCTTAATTATCAGAATCTTAAAATTACTCAAGGCATCACGGTAAACATCCAAGGTATTCTTAACCATCAACTCCACCGTATATTTTTCTTTAATCTTAACGTAGGCATTCTCTGCCAAATTCTGTGCTAATTGCGTATTTTCATAAATACGCAGTATAGCATCGGCCATGCTTTTATGATCTGCTGGAGGAACTAATAGACCGTTTTTGCCATCTTCAATGATATCAATTACCCCGCCTACCTTAGTAGCTACCACCGGTACGCCGGAGGCTTGGGCCTCAACCACTACCCGGCCAAATGCCTCATGTGTTGTCGTAGCCAAAACCACCAGGTCCAGATGCGCCAGTATCCCAGGGATATCACGCTGTGTTCCTAAGAATTCTGTGCAATGCCATAGACCAAGCCGTCGTACTAACACCTGTACTTCCTCCTTATACGCCTCCTTTGATGCCGGGGCATCCCCCACTATCCATATTTTTAACCGTGGTACAGTCCTTGAGATACGCGCCATAGCCTTAATAAAATGCAGGTGGCCTTTTAGAGGAGTGATCCTGCCGATAATCCCTACGTTAAACTCCTCTTTTCTCTTTGACTTAGGGTCAAGGTATTTAAACCTTTCCATATCCACGCTGCGCGGAACAAGCCTGATACGCTCATGAGGCACTGCAAAGTCTTCAATCATATGCCGGGCAATCACGTTGCTTAAAACAATCACTCTCTTAGCCCAACCCATTACTAAACTAAAAAGATGCTTCTTATAGTAGCCATGACAAGTAGTTATAAATACGGCCTTGGTCCTACGGCAGGCAAAATAAGCAATCCATGCCGGCACGCGCGAACGGGCATGAACGATATCAATCTCCTCCTGTTTGATTATCCCTACTAGAATAGGGATTAATTTATATATAGAAAAAATTGATTTTTTATGTACTGCTAATGTGTAATGTTTGGCGCCGCATGCTTCAAGCTCTCCGACCAGGGCTCCGCCGGCAGAAACCACTACTACTTTATGCCCCAGGCGCACCAGATACTTGGACAAATCCAAGGTACCGGTCTCAACCCCGCCTACATTAAGTTCAGGCAATATTTGCAGTATCTTCATAGTATTTTATCTAACCCTGCGCTTACCCGTAAGTTATCTTCAGGAAAACTTACCCTGGGATGATTCTGTAATATTTCTCTAATGAAGCCGGAGATTTCTTTAATTTGCTTTAAATATATATATCTTTTATCCTGATAATTTTTTAGAAAGCGTTGATGCTTCTTGCTAAGGCCGGCGGCCTTAAATACCACAACATATCTTTCTGCCATAACCGCCTCAGAGATCATCGATATACTCTCCGGCGAACTTATAATTATACTGCTTAAGCCTAATATGCCGCCAACTGCATCAGGATGGTTGTTTTCATTGGCAATAATTAAAAGCTTACAGCGCAAATAAGCCTCAAATTCTTTTTTAAGCACCTGCTCCACTTCCGGCGGCGTACGGCGGGAGGTAGAAAGAAGAATATCCGCGTTCAACTCTTCGGCAGATTGTTTAATTTGACCAATCAATCCTGTTATCGCCTGACGGCTAATAGCAAACCCTTTACTATCGCCTCCAATTAATATGCCAATACAAGGATTAAGCAAAGGGCCTTTTAAGAGGCCGGACTTCTGCAATCTCCCTGATTTTTCTTTTAAATAATCCCCGTCAATTAAATTAAGCGCCCCCTCGGTCATTACCACATTTTTCTTATTTTGTGGCCTGTCATGCCGGGGGATAATCGCCAGATCAAACTTTTTCAGGCTTAAGACAGCCGGCCGCATTACAATAACTGACTTGGCCTGGTTTGCTTTAGCCAATATATAATTTACAGCGCTCAATTTATCTCCCGCAGAAATAATAATATCGGGCTTAAGGTTGATTAAACCCTGCCAACTTTCACTGGTTAAGGCATAATGCAAATAACACAGGCAGCGATGGCATTGATACCTGCCGTTAAAAACAGCCATCCAGTTAAATATAACCCTGAACAGGCAGCTACGGAATTTCACCTCACAGATAGATAATGTAGATTTTATTCCCCGCCCTGATAATTGCCGATTGACCAATTTAGCTACGCTTTCAGACTGATGGAGGTGGCCTGCCTTTCCATCGGAAAGGATCAATACCTCTTTCTCTTTACCGTATTTCCAGATTTTATAAGTCCAGAGATACTCATAGGGGTATTGCTGGATATACTTCTCATAAATATCAGCCAACCTCTGCAGGTTGTCATGCAGGTCATTTTGTGCGTCACCGCTTTTGGTTGCCACATAAACCTGGTCCAGAATAACTTTAGTATGAGGACCTTTTACGCGCGTATAAAAAACAGGGATTATGGAACAGCCGTATTTCAAAGCCAGCTTCACCGCTCCGGTAGACATAGAGGCGGATTTACCAAAAAACCTTACGATCTCCCCCTTTTTGCCGCCCTGATCAGTAGTCATCCCGATTGACTGGTTATTTTTAAGGACATCAATCAACTCCCGCAATCCCCCTTGCTTATGGATAAGCTTTGCCCCTTGTTTAAGCCTATAGGTATTAAGCAGGTCATTTAACCGCGGGAATCCCTGATCTCGCACAAATAATATAAAAGGGAACCCGAGGTTTGCGCAGATGATATTGGAAAGTTCCCAGTTACCTTCATGTGCGATAAGAAAAATTACCCCTTTGCCTCTTTTAAAAGCCTCGCCAATATAATGCCTGTTTTCAATATGGATATACTTTTCAAGATACCTCTTATTTATACGCGGGATAAAAGAAATCTCTATAAGGTTCTGGCCGAATGCCTGATAAACCTTGCGGGTTATCTTTGCGGCTAACCGAAAGTCTTTATTTATTGTCACGGCCTTCTTGATATTCGCGTAAGCGACCGCGCGATGCCGGGAATCAAAAAAATAGATAACGTCCCCCAGCCTCCTGCCCAAAAACAGGCTTGCGTTCAAAGGCAGCAAGAAAGTAAACAGGCTGGCGGCCTTAAAGAGAATACAGCTTAAGTAATCGGCGATCAAATTCTGCTTCATTCTTAGTTATGACCAGTTTAATATTCAAAGAGAATATGCCCGGATAGGTAAATTTAAGCCTGGAAATCTTCACGGCATCTTTTTCGGTTGTGATAATCGTATCTAAATTCCTGTCTCTGGCGCATTTAATAATACCATCTAAGTCTGCCTGCGCATAATCGTGATGATCAATAAATCTCAAGGCCTCTGCGATATTAATTCCTAAAGAAGAAACCGTGTTCTCGAAGGCCCGCGGGTTGCCTATAGCTGAAAAAACTACCGCGGATTTTCCGTTAAAACTATCTGGGCTTAAAATTTCATCCGGAGCATGCAGATTACCAAAACCCTCAGGCCTATGCCTTGACTCTACAATAAGAGCCCGGGAATTTAACTGTCTTAATCTTGCCGTCAGGCCAGCGGTATCCTGGCCAGGATAAACTTGAGTCAAAACAAATATATCTGCCCTGCTCAACGCAATCAACGGCTCACGTAAAAAACCCGCCGGAAGCAAACGAAGATTACCAAAAGGATTGCAGGCATCGATAGTTACAATCTCCAGATCTTTAAATATACGCCACTGCTGCATACCATCATCAAGAATCAGGATATTTGCAGCATGATCCTTGATTGCCCTGGCTGCCCCTTTTAACCTGTCTTTATCGACAATAACAGGAGTTTGCGGCAGCTTTTTTTGTAACATAGCCGGTTCATCTCCCATACCTTGCTCCCCGGAAAGTTTTATATCTCTTTTATAGCCCCGGGTAAGCACCGCTATCTTATTGCCTTTCTGGCTTAGTTTAACAACCAAATATTCTACAAGGCTGGTCTTGCCTGTGCCGCCTAGAGTAATGTTTCCTACGCTGATTAACGTACAATTAACCCGTGCCGGCCGAAACCTATGGAAACCCGCCGCAATAACCACAGCCAATCCATAAACCAAAGACAACATAAAAAGCAGGCCTCTTAAACACGCTGCCAACGGGCCTTTTATCTTGCAGGTAACTAAGTTATAAAGGTAGTCCTTTGGTAAAAGCATAGCAAAAATTTAAATCGCCTTAAAAAACATTAAAAACCCGATGATTATAAACAGTGCTGCTCCGATATAGCGAATCAACTCTGGCCTGATGAACTTAGCCAAAAGCGCCCCCAGAAAAACCGAAATCACCGTAACAATAACATAAGCCGATACCGAACCTAACCATACAGAAATTGGCTTACCAGTCTTAGCCGCCATGCCAATGCCAACCAACTGGGTTTTATCCGCCAACTCCGCGAAGAATACAGCGCCAAAAGTAGCCAAAAAAACCTTCCAATCCATCTTCCTGCTCCTCTCTATGATAAGGTTGCTTTAAATATTTATGATATCACATAAGGTGCCTTCAGGCAAATAGTTTAAAGGATTAAAACGCAAGAATACCAATAGGATATGTAATTAAAGCAGGATGTAACCGGAGATCTGTTTTAACTGATTTACTACGATATCGGCGTCAGCCAAATACTCCTTGGGTAAACTGGTAGAAACAGCAATACAGGACATCCCGGCCTTCTTAGCCGAGATAATGCCAAATGGCGCATTTTCTATAACCAGGCAATATTCTGGCCTAAGCCCCAATAGCCCGGCTGCCCTGAGATACGGCTCAGGATGAGGTTTGCCATTCTTAACCTGGTTACCGGCTACTATAACATCAAAAAGCTTGCGCATTTTAACAGGTAAAATCCTTTTTATCTCATTGAGCGGGCTGCCCGTAACCAACCCTAGCATAAAACCCTCATCTTTTAATTCAACCAGAAGCTCGCAAGCTCCATGGAAGATATGCCGCTTAAAATAACGTTTAAATATCTTCTGGCGCAGCTTAAATATAGCCTTCAAAATCTTCTTTGACGGCTTAATCTTCTCGCGTTTTAACAGGCCTTTTAAGGTAGTTTCCCATCGTTCACCTTCTTGTGCGTAAACCTCAAAACAACTTACCCGCACGCCCCACGGCCGCAAGGCCTCATACCAAGCAATAAAATGATATGGCATAGAATCGACAATTACTCCATCCATATCAAAAATAATTGCCCGTGGCCTTATTTTTAGCTTTTTCATATTTTAATAATTAATCAGATGACATAAAGGAAAGATTGCGTTCGATGAAATCAATCAATTCCTGCTGAATATCAGCCGAGATATTGCGGAATTCCACGCCGAAACCCGGATACTCATGGGGCTGGACTTCTTTATCCGGGACCCACACAACAGCTGCCTCAATTACAAGTTCTTCTTTCTTTGGCGCCAGCCTCATCTTAAGTATTACCTCATCCCCCAGCTTAAAATTATCGCAACCGAATATAAAGGCACCCACCGCGCTCAAATTAAGTATATCAACCTTAAGGCAGCTTGGCGAAGTCGAAGATTTGGATTTTAACTCTACTTTTAAATCAATGGGCAGGCGTTTAAACCTGCGGCGCAGCTGCATCTTTTTGATATCCTCAATAGCTTTGTCTTCCTTAAAACTATTAACCGCTAAATCCTCCGTGGCATAAACCTCAATAACCCTGTCCATGCCGGAAACCGCAAATACTCCCCTGAGGTGCGCCGGAATATTTAAAAGCTTCATCCTACCCTTGCTGTTGACCACTTCTTTATAAGCAATAACTACAACCGAGATCCCCATATAATCAATACCTTCAATATCCTCCAAATTGCAGAGTATATCCGTATATCCATCACGCAGGCATTGCCCAACCACCTCTACAAGATTAGCGGAATTAACGTCTATGCGGCCGGATAAATCCATAATGATTATATAATCTTTCTGCCTTAATTTTATCTCTAGCATGTTAATTTAAATTCAATGGCAGGATTTAATTTTAAGGTATTGTGCGCAGGGCAGTTTTTAATAAACTCCAGCAATGCCCTCTGCCTGCGTTCATCGATTGAGCAGGATTTTAAATCTATCTCCACATTGATCTGCCTGAAAGATAACGGAGATTCCTTGGAAAGCTCAGCAGAGACATTGATCTTGAAGTTTTCCAGGTTTAACTTTGAGCCTTCGGAGTATTTACGGATATATACCCCGATACAACTGCCTAACCCGGTCAGAAGCGCATCCAGCGGGGTTAATCCTTTTCCTTTTGCGTCCACGACAAATTCACTTTCGCCTGATTTAACGCTAAATGCCAAATCCTGATTATGCACAACTTCTATCTTATACATTTACACCTCACTTTTTAAACATACTAACATGCCCAGGGATATATTACAAGGTTAGTTAATAAGCCCTGGGCCTTGCCTGTTTCTGCCAAGAATCAAAAAGCTTTATATTTTCTCTTACTAATACTGCCGGAGTAATCCTGATTCTATTTTTTGCCAACTTCCTTAAATCCAGATTAGAAACAGGCAATTCATTAAAACCATACCTCTTGGCATCTTTGATTGCGCAGCCAAAAACAATGCGCGAGATTCTTGCCCAATGGCAGGCCGCAAAACACATCGGGCACGGCTCACAAGTAGAATAAATAACGCAACCGGATAAATCAACTCTTTTAAGCCTCTTACATGCCTGCCGGATTGCCGTTATTTCAGCATGAGCCGTAATATCGGTATTCTTCCAGACAAGATTATGGCTACAGGCAATAACTTTATTGCCTTTTACAATACAAGAGCCAAAAGGTGCCTGGCCTTTCCTTGCCCCTTGCGCGGCCTTCTCTATGGCAAAACGCATAAATTTTATATCCTGATTTTTCATTAGCCTTTCATAATATTTTACTCATTAATAACCCTAGTATAAAGGACAAAGAAGTCCCCAGGTTAACCAAAATAGTCATTGCGCACATCTTTTGAAGCAACAGACTGTCCCTATAAGCACCCTTGAGCATTAAAGACGCCAATATTACGGCAATAATCAATACCGGAAAATAGAAAAATGCGCTCTCTACAGGGAAACCCTTTGCTAAAGCGATAAAAAAACTAACTCCTGCGCAAACAACAAACAACGCATATAGAAAAGCGCCTCTTTCTTTGCCTATGCGTACTAATAAATTATTTTTAGACGCCTCTCTGTCCACCTGATAATCCGGATATTCATTGATCAATATTATATTTACCACTGCACAGGCAATAGGCAACGATACAAAAACAGCCAAAATATCAAAACTGGAAACTTGAATATAAAATGCGGCATTTACAGCCAAAAAACCAAAACTATAAGCAATAAATATCTCGCCTAATCCCCGGCTTACCCAGCGTAGAGGCGGCTTAGAATAGAATAACCCGCAGATTACCCCTGAAGCACCCAGCAAAAGAGTCCATTTGCCGGTTTTAAAATAAAACTGCAAGATTGTTCCTATTAAAAAGGCCAGCAGGATAACCGCATAAGACAGGACCCCTACCTTGCTTTCGGGAATTAATTTCTTAACCAATACCTGGCTGCCGCCGCTAAATGGGCTTTTTCCTAAAACCGCCGAAAGACGGTCTTCTTTGATATCGTAAATCTCGCCACTATAATGCGCGGCTAATTGAATAAGGATCGAACCAGCTAAACCCAAGAAAAAAACTGCCGGACTAAATTTACCCGTAAGGCGTTGCGCAAGTAATGCGCCCAAAATATATGGCAGGATGACTACGCTTAAAAACGGTATGCGCGAAAGCAAAATCCAATATTTCATATTTTTTATTTTCTTATAAAATCCTGATAAACCGCCAGGATTATCACAATAGCAGAACTGCTGAAAATGAAAAAATAATTTATGGCATCTTTGTTTGAACGCAGGCGGCAGAGCATTATGCGCAAAAATTCTCTGTCGCCGGCATCTAAAATCTGGCTGTTCGATATCTTCTTATGGATTTGGTATCTTTCCAATTCCTGGCGCAAGATTTTATCCTGTCTGAATTTATATAGAAAATATAGAAAGAATCCTGCTACACCCAGATACCAGAAAAACTTCGGCCAGAATAATCCAAAGGGCAAAACAAGATTTACCAGCCTGACAGAGATTGTGGCAATTATTCCGACAAGAAGAAATAGCCAGGAGACAGTAGTGTCCCTGCAACTTGCGGAAGCCTTACAATTAATGCATTGCGTTTTAGGTTTAAACATATATTATTGAGTAAGGTCCTTATTGTTGCTCCTGCGCAAGGCCTTAACCATGCGCTCATAAGCCTCCAGGGCTGAAGCCCCTTCAGTAAGATGGTCAAAACAAACAGCCGCATACCCCTTACGGTTTTTAATCTTAAAAATCTGCACTTTTAAGTGGCCGATTTTCTCTAACATTTTATATTAAGGATTAACTAACTTCAATGGCTGCGCGAGCATCAAATGGATTAGTGCGCATAGCCAAAGAAAATAAATACGGATAATCTGCCTTAAGATGTTTCATGTAAGAGACCCATTGCATTATAAGCAGCCGATAAGAACGCTTCAAGTCATTGGAGAGATGCTCATAATCCTTCTGGGTAAGATTTTTTAAATCCACACGGCCTTCCAACTCTTCAGTAAGATGGAATACCGCCCAGAGCAAATCAGTAAATGACTCATGTTCCAGAAGATTCTGGTTTTCCAGCAGGCCAAGCATAAAATTACGCTTTTTAATCAAGAAATCTTTTAATCCCTGCAGGTCGCCTTTTTTATAATCAATTTTATAATCATAGTTTCCAAGGTCCTTCTCCAAACGGTTAAACTCAGATGCTGCCCATTCTGAGCGTACGCTTAATTTATCAGATATAGAGCACCCCTGCATGTCAAAAACTATGCAGAATTTAAGCAGCTCCTTGCCTACTTCACTAAAAAATACACCAATGACCATATTCATTTTCTTAAATAAAGCCTGTTTCTCCCGATAAGTCAAAAGGTTATGCATCACCAGCGTAACTAGAAAAACCTCCAGAAACACAAAACCGATATCCCCAATAAGATAGATAAATATGTGCCGTGCGTCCCGAAAAATCAAGAAGTGGATATAGTAAACCGATGCTGAGAGTATAATTAAAACAACCCCCAAGATAACCTGCCAGTTAAATATCTTATTAAGCACCATAACTTATTCTCCTATATCCTCATTCCATAAATTAGGTTTGCGCTTAATAAACTGCCGCATTAATTGTTTGCAATCAGCCGAATCTAAATTGACGATCTTCACTCCCCTTCTTCTGGCATAGCTTTCCGGACCTTTAAAAGTTTGATTTTCCCCGATTACCACCTTAGGTATCTTATAAAGCAGTATCGCGCCCATACACATATCACAGGGAGAAAGCGTGGAATAAATAATACACTTTTTATAATCTGCGCTTTTTAACCTGCCGGCATTCTCCAGACAATCCATCTCGGCGTGCAAAACCGCCGAACTCTTTTGTATGCGCCTGTTATGGCCCCTTGCTATAATTAACCCATCCTTAACCAATACCGCACCTATAGGAATTCCTTGTTCGGCTAAACTTTTTTTAGCTTCTTTAATCGCCTCCTGCATAAACTTTTCCATAAGCACCTATCGCGATATCTTGATTATTTTATATTTAAGCAGCCCTGCTGGAACCCTTATCTCCACAACTTCGTTTTCTTTATGCCCCAGTAAGCCTTCACCCACCGGAGAACTCACTGAAATCTTGTTCTGGTTATAATCCGCCTCAAGCTCCGAAACCAATACATATTCCATCTCTTCTTCCGTATCCATATCTATCAGTTTTACTCTGGCACCGATTAAAACTTGATCCTGGGGTATATCTTTATCAAGTATGCGCACCCGGGAAAGCTTCTCCTCTAATTCAACGATCTGCTTTTCATTATGCCCCTGGGCATCCTTAGCCGCGTCATACTCGGCATTCTCGCTGATATCGCCATGCGCCCGGGCCTCGCCTACTGCCTTAGAAAGCTGCCGGCGTTTAACCGTCTTCAAATATTCCAGATCGCTAACTAATTTCTCATAGCCTTCCTGGGTTAGATAGATATCCCCTGACATATTTGGCTCCTTTACCCTGCAAAAGGGCATACCGGCCGCTTCCTTCCGGGCCGGATGTCAATCAATTAACAACTGTTTGATAGCCTCAATATTCTTTTTGGTCGCACCCCTGTTACTGATAATCAATTCATAAGCGTGTTCAACCAATTGCTCAGCCGACAGATCACTAGATAATATTTCTTTTGTTTTACTGGCCAACTCTCGTGAATCACACACCATAACAGCAGCCTTATTCTTCAAAAACAATTTGCTAATATCCCGGAAGTTAAACATATGAGGACCAAAGATCACCGGCTTTTTTTGACTTGCCGGTTCAAGGATATTGTGGCCGCCGGTCTTAACCAGGCTACCTCCGACAAAAACAATATCCGCAGCAGCATAATAGTTAAGCAGCTCCCCCATAACATCAAGAATAAACACAGGATTATTAATATGGACAGGAGATGCCCCGGATATGCTTGAAATAAAAACCGGCATAAAATCCTGCTGCGAAATTAATCTTCCGACATCCCCGCAGCGTTCCGGATGCCGCGGGACAAGCAGTAATTTTAACTTTGGGAAAGTAAATAAAAGTTCTTTGTAGGCCTCAATAATTATCTCTTCTTCTCCGGGGTGCGTACTGCCGCAAACCCATAACTTATCATCTAAATCCAGCCAAAGCTTATTGCGGATAAAAAAAGGATCAAATCCTGCTATTGCCTCTAAATTAATGTCAAACTTGACATTTCCTGTAACCTGGACGTTCCCTTTATCTACTCCCAAATCTGCTAATCGCAAGGCATCAGTTTCCGTTTGCACGCAGAACTTACCAACCTTCCTTAAAATCGGCCGGATAAGCAATCTTATCGCGCGGTAGCCGGAATAAGAATTATCGGATATCCTGCCATTAACCGTAATTATCGGAATCTTCTGTTTATACAGACAATTAATTAAGTTCGGCCAAATTTCTGTTTCAGCAATAATAAACAGACAGGGGTTAATCTTCTTTATTACCTTCTTAACAATAAAACTCAAATCCAAGGGAAGATAAGTCAGGAGGTCGCCATCATTGATTAGCCCCCGGGCGATTTTATTGCCGGTTGCGGTTACAGTGGAAATAACTAATTTCTTATGCGGATAGGCCTTTCTTAATTCACCGACCAACCCCTTTATGGAAACAGCCTCTCCTACGCTTACCGCATGTATCCAAATCGGCTTATCCAGGTTTAAATTATCCGGCAAAAACCCGAAACGCCTGAAGAACCCATAATGGAACTTACCCTTAAGTAAATATACCGGCAGATAAATTAATACGAAAATTAAAATTATTAAATCATAAAGCAGGAACATTGTTTTGTTTTTCCCTATATACTACCTACAATATACTCTAGCTACTGCTCTCCTACGCATGGGGATGCGCCTTATCGTAAACGCTCTTCAGTTTTTCGGTTGTTAAATGCGTATAAATCTGCGTCGTGGATAGATTAGCATGCCCCAGGAGCTCCTGTACCGTACGCAGGTCTGCCCCACGATTTAAAAGATGTGTAGCAAAAGAATGCCGGAAGGTGTGCGCAGAGACCCCCGGTTTTATCTCAGCCAAATGCAGGTATTTTACCAAAATATAGCGCACCCCGCGCGTAGTAATGCGCCGGTAATTATTGTTTAAGAATACGGCAGATGACTCTTTCTTCCTTTTACCTAAATATCCCCTGATAGCTAAAAGCGCCGCTTCGCCGATCGGGGCTATCCTTTCTTTCTTGCCTTTACCTCTGATCTTTACAATTCCACTGATAAAATCAATGTCGTCTAAGTTTAATCCCACCAGCTCTGAAATACGCAGGCCGCTGGAGTAAAATGTCTCTAAAATTGCCCGGTCGCGTAACCCCAGGATGTCTGTCCCGCTCCTGGCAAAAGCTGACTCAATAAGCTTCTTAACCTCCTCTTCCGTCATAAACGAAGGCAGGTGCCTATCCAGCTTCGGGCTGGAGAGCATAAGAATCGGATTTGTTTTTATGTAACCTTCACGGGATAGGAATCTAAAAAAACTGCGTAAAGCTGAAAGCCGGCGGCCGACTGTACGGTTTCCTAAATTCTTTTCCTTTAATACCGCCAGATATTTTCTAAGAGCAAGATAATCTATCTTTTCTAATTCCGCGCCGGCAAGAAACCTGCCAAAATCATTAAGGTCTAATTTATAATTGACGACGGTGTGGGCAGAATAATTCTTTTCTATTTCCAGATAGCGGATAAACTTTTCAATATATTTTTCCATATACACCCAGGCTTATTCTTTATTTTCCGGTAAGGTGCGCGAGGTAAAGGTACACTTAGGAAAATTTGAACAACCAAAGAAAAATCCGCGTTTTGAACGCCGTTCAATCAATTCTCCGCCGCAATTATCTATAGGGCATTTAACCCCTGAAGTAATAGATTTTGAATTCTTGCATGCCGGAAAACCCGAACAACTTAAAAATTTTCCCCGCCTGCCCCACTTCACAATCAAGGGTTTGCCGCATTTATCGCAAGACTGATCAGTAGTTATAATTTCTTTCTTAATATTCGCCTGGGCAAAATCAAGGCTCTCTTTAAAGGGCGCGTAGAACTCTTCTAATACTTCAATGCGCTTAAGCCTGCCTTCTTCAATTTCATCCAACCTCTCCTCCATAAGCGCAGTAAACTTGACATCTATAATCTTTGGAAAATATTCTACCAGCATATCACTTACCTTAAAGCCCAATTCTGTAGGATTAAGATATCCCTTAATCCGGCGCACATAATCACGTAAAATAAGCGTATACATAATCGGCGCGTAAGTTGAAGGCCGGCCAATTCCTTCTTCTTCCAATGCCTTTACTAAAGAACTGTCCGAGAACCTCGGTGGCGGTTTGGTAAAATGCTGTGAAGGAGTAAGTTTATCTAAAGCAAGCGTCTCTCCCTGGACAAGGGGAGGAATCACATTCTTATTCTTATCTTTCTCATCCTCCTGGCCTTCTTTTTCCTCTTCCTCGGTTTTGTTATAAGCAGCCAAAAAACCTTCAAAAAGTAAATGACTGCCATTGGCTACAAATAGATATTTTCCCGCTGCAATGTCCACCGCAGTAGCAAGAAACTCCGCGCTTTTCATCTGACTTGCTAAGAAACGGTTATAGATTAGCTCATATAAACGAAACTGATCATGCGTGAGAAAATCCTTCATGCTTTCCGGAGAACGCGAGATATAGCTTGGCCGGATTGCCTCATGCGCCTGCTGCGCGGACTTCTTGGCCTTAAAAACATTAGGATTCTCAGGAAGGAAATCTTTGCCAAAAATCCTGCCGATATGCTCACGCACCTCAACAATAGCTTCAGGAGCAGTATTCGGCGAATCCGTACGCATATATGTGATTAAACCCAGCGGGTTATCCCCGCCGATATCAACCCCCTCATAAAGCTGCTGCGCCACTATCATGGTCTTTGAAGCATTGAACCTTAGCTTATTAAACGCCTCCTGTTGCATTGTGCTGGTAATAAACGGCGCCGGGGCATAACGTTTTTTTTCCGTTTGTTTGATTTCAACAACTTTAAACTCTTTATTCTCTAGTTCATCTACAATATCCTGCGCGTCTTTTTGGGTCTTGATCTCCGTTTTCTTATTCTCGATTTTCTCAAGCTTAGCGCAAAAATTACTCTCTCCGGAAACTTTAGGTTTAAATAATTCCGCAGCAATCTCCCAATACTCATTGGCGCAAAATGCCTGGATCTGCCGTTCCCTTTCCACAATCAATCTGAGGGCTACGGATTGTACCCGGCCAGCGCTTAAACCACGGGCGAGCTTCTTCCAAAGTAAAGGGCTTAAGAAATATCCGACAATCCGGTCAAGCACCCTGCGGCCTACCTGGGCTTCAATCATATTGTTATCAAACTCACGGGCGGCTTTAAATGCCTCCCCTACCGCATGCGGAGTAATCTCATGAAAACTTACCCGCAACACATCCTTACCCTTAAAAACCCTTTCCTTTATCTGCCAGCCGATTGCCTCACCCTCACGGTCAGGGTCGGTTGCTACATATATTCTTTCTTTTTCCTTTGAATCTTTTCTCAACTGAGCCATTAATTTCTTTCTGGATGGAATAACCACATACTCCGGTTTAAATTTATTATCAATATCGACCCCCAGCTCTTTCTGCGGCAGGTCAATAATATGCCCCATAGAAGAAACTACGGTATAATCTGCGCCTAATATCTTGCCTATGGTCTTGGCCTTAGTAGGTGATTCAACAATAACCAGATTTTTACTCATTTAACTCCTTATAAAATGTTTTCCCGGTAATTCTTTGATTAATTTCTTAAATTGTAATTTTAAAATCAGGCCTGAAATTTGACTATTGGTCAAAGATGTCTTTTCCATTAAATCATCTATTGCCACTGCTTTATGGCTTATGCAATTGTAAAGCACATTTTCTTCTTTTGCACACGAAATATTCTCCTCTAATTCCGGCCCGACCTGATTATTTTCTTTAAAAATACTCAAATTTAATTCTTCAAGTATATCTTCACTACAGGTAACCAGCTTTGCACCCTGCTTGAGCAATTCATTAGTCCCCATTGAAACACAAGTATCAATCCTGCCCGGCAAAGCAAAAACATCCCTGCCCTGCTCCAAAGCAAAATCCACAGTAATCAACGCCCCGCTATTTCTGGCTGCCTCAGTAACCAAAACCCCTAAACTCAAACCGCTGATCAGACGGTTGCGCCGGGGAAAATTATGCGCCAATGGCTTTGTATCCATAGAAAATTCAGAAACTACTGCTCCATTTTTAGATATCTGCTCGGCCAGGCCACGGTTTTCCGGAGGATAAATATGGTTAAAACCGCTCCCCATCACCGCGATCGTACGGCCGGCAGCTTTTAACGCTCCGCGATGGGCGTAAGTATCCACTCCGCGGGCCATCCCGGATACAATAGTCAGGTTATTTAAAGCCAGCTCCGCGGCAAATTTCTCTGCGCTGCTTAAACCATAAAGTGATGCCCGGCGTGAACCGACAATACCCAAGCTTAAACTATCAACCTCGGTTATCCCGCCTGAAACATAAAGCACAATCGGGGCTCCGGGAATAGGCTTTAAGTTTTGAGGGTACCCTTGGTCAAAGAGCGTAATAATTTCAAGGCCTGCTTTTTTAGCCTGAGTCAAATCATTCTCTAGATTCCTGGTGTCAAACGAAACAATATTTTCGCTGATCCGGCAGCCCACAACCGACTCCAGACTCTGTCGGCTGGCTTTAAATATCTCCTGCGGCTTATCAAAATATTTAAGCAGGCGCCCTAAACATACACTGCCTATCTGCGGGATAAGGTTCAGGCTTACCAATGACTCAAGGCTATTCATTTCTTACTGGCAAGTATTTTAGATATTTTATTAACCACCTGTTTAATTGAAAAATGCGTTGTATCAATTAATTTGTCGGCTTGCATATAATAAGGCGCGCGCATTTTCAATAAAGTTTCTATACGTTTTTGCGGCTTGCCTACATTCAAAAGCGGCCGGCCTTTATTTGCAGAAACCCTCCTTAATATTTCTTCGGGGCTTGCATAAAGGCAAATCATTATTCCGGTTCTCTTCATTAAATTAATATTGTCTTTATCTAAGACCACTCCGCCGCCGCAGGCAACCACAGATTTCTTTTGCGCAGAGACCTGCTTTAAAGCCTTCTTCTCAATTTTGCGGAAATACGCCTCGCCGTCTTTGGCAAAAATATCTACGATCCTGCGCCGCTCCTTCAATTCAATCAGCTCATCTAAATCAACAAAGCTAGATCCCCTCTCTTTAGCCAATTGGCATCCGACAGAAGATTTCCCGGTACCCATAAATCCTACTAAATATACATTCATTTTTTATGCAGGGACGGCTCTAAACTTTGACTTTAGAACCGTCCCCGGGATAGCTAACTATTATACGCTTCCAATACTGTTTCGCTTATCTGCTGCTTCAACTCTTTGGTAACAGGATAAACCGTGTTATACCATTTACCATCTTTTCCTTGATGGCGCGGCATGCTCACAAACAAACCCCTGCTGCCGCTTACTACACTGAAACCCTTGACCACAATTCCCGAGATTGAAATATCAACAAAGGCCTTAAGTTTTGAATCGCTGTCTAATTTACAGACCCGGCTGACACTTATTACCTTCTCCATCTTGATCACCCCTTTCTGTTACAATAGACGAAAGAGGCACGATTATCTAACTTTATATCTTTTTAGAAAATCAGAATGCGGTTTCGGTATAGACATCATAACGGCTGATACTTTTACCTACCTGTGCATAATCCAGTTCTTCAATTGTCTTTTCAAATGGCTTAGTAGCTCCAGCAGACAGGCCATTAATAGTAAATACCACATTGGCTACTGAAATATTCTTCATATAAAGTATAATCCGCACTGCCACAGTAGAATAGTTTTTATCGGTATTATTAATGACCTCACCTTTTACAACTACTTCTTTGGTATTCTCGGATTTTTTAATTTCTATATGATAATAATTAAAGTTAGGCATGAGATATTCTACCCCTGTAATTAGCGTAAGTCTTTTTGATATCGATTAAGGAATCTGAACCGAATTTCTCAAGGAATGCATCAGCTAAAACGAGCGCGCATGCCGATTCAGCCACCACGCCGGCAGATTCCACCACGCACACATCCGAACGCTCAATAGCAGCCTTAGCGGATTTCTTGGTTTTAATATTTACCGAATCCAGCGGATTCATCAAAGTTGCAATCGGCTTCATGCAGGCGCGTAAAATAATCTCCTGCCCGTTAGATACCCCGCCTTCAATGCCTCCGGCATTATTAGTCCTGCGGCAATACCCCTTACCTTTATTGTAATAAATCGCATCGTGCACTTCTGAACCAAAACTAACCGCATACCCTAAACCCAGACCGACCTCAAAAGACTTAATCCCCGGGATAGATATGATAGAACCTGCCAAACGGCTGTCCAGCCTGCGGTCAGCCTGCACATAACTACCCAGACCTACTGGGACTTTTTTGGCAACTACCTCAAAAACTCCTCCTATCGTATCCTTATTCTTAATCGCCTCGGTTATTTTTGCGGCTACCCCTTTAACAGTAACCTCGCCCCCTACCGATAAAACTCTGCTTGAAATAGTTATGCCGAATTCACCCAGGAGTTCTTTGCACAAAGCCCCTAAAGCAACTGTAGCTGCGGTGCTGCGCGCCGAGGCGCGTTCCAACACCTCCCTTATATCTGTAAAACCATATTTCAACAAACCGGCTAAATCCGCATGGCCTGGCCGGGCAGCCATTACCTTATGCAGGCTTTCGATACTTGCGTCTTTATTTTTTATCAATAAAGTAACCGGGCTGCCAAGAGTAATGTTATTTTTTAAACCAGAACTTATCTCTACCCGGTCATTCTCTATCTGCATACGCTTGCCCCGCCCAAACCCGGACTGCCTGCGTTTTAACTCTTTATTCATCCGGCTCACATCTACCTTAAGTCCGGCGGGAAAACCCTCCAGTATAGCCACGATTGCCTTTCCGTGCGATTCACCTGCAGTTAAATATCTTAACATAATATTCCTCCTATTGCCTCCAGAGCCCGCGCTTATTTTCGCGCGCCTCTCGATATAATCTTGAAAATAAATCCGCGTATTTCACATTTGGCGGATAAGTCATTAAAGACGCATAACCCTCTTCAACAATCATAGCATTCAAGAATCTTCCGTCGGGTAAATAAACATAGGCTAAAATCCTGTTATATCGATCATACCTTTCTTTGTCAAACTCCAACCTTACGCGTTTTCCTTCAGCCATCTGCCTAGTAAAACCATAAGACTGCCTGCCCAATTGTTTAATTATATCAATACCCTGTCCGCTTCGCCTGGCATCACGATGGAGTTTAGCAGATTCGTGCATCTCGGGAGTATCAATCCCCAGTAATCGCACGTATTCTCCATTTTCCAGTTTTAATGTATCCCCATCAACTACTCTCTTTACCAGTATATTACTATAGTCATAATTACTGCCGATAAGAGAAAACCGGTTCGACTCTTTTTTAGAATCCATGCAGGGATTCAAAAAATTAGCAAAGAAATATCCCGCTAAAACCAATACCCCTGAAACTAATAAAAAAACAAATTTCTTATTCCGTGTCTTTTTCCTGCTCATAGCTGAGAGGCAATAATCTGGGCTAATACCACAATATCTTCAGTACAGAAAATATTCTTTATACTTGAGTCAAAATACATATTTGCATCAGGCGCAAACTCCGTGTCCTGCTTCCACAACTTAACCAGCACCGGCACATCTATAAATGCCTCGATGATCAGGCTGGCATCTCCTCCGTCTGATTGCCTTGCCGGCAACCGGCATAAAATATCTTTTAAGGCATCCGGATTCTTGCCGTATTTACGGACTATCGGCTTAATGCAGCGCCTGTGAAACGCTTCATAATAACCTTGCCCCCCGGGAAATTCCCTGAAGGTAAGCCACCGGCCGCTTGGCGCAGGTAACCCTTTTAATTTTTGCGCCAAATAATGTAAAAGCAGGATACTTACAAAATCCTTTGCCGGGATATTACAGGAGGAGGAAAGGACTTTTCTTTCCCGGATATTTATACTGTATCCATCCGCCAGGAATTTGACTAATAAATTCTTGGCAGGATTAGGGTTAAGATTAGATAAATCCTCCCAGGCCTTATTAAGTGCTGCCTCATAGCCCATATTTTATTATATAATTATTATCGCATAAATCAATGATTTTAGATAGCGGCGCTGTCTTGGCTTGCCGCATGCCGAAAGATGACGATAAAAAAAGAACATCTTTGTTCCAAGGAGAGGCTTACTCCTAAAGAACGGGGATACTTTTAACGACAGGGCCCCAAGGCAAACATTATTATATTGCGGTTGCGGTTTTTTGACTTATAATAGAAACTATGATTTACGACAGGTTCCAGCAGGAAGCCATTAACCACATCAATAACGGCCACTCGGTAATCGTCTCAGCTCCAACCGGCGCAGGCAAGACCGTTATTGCCGAACACATTATTTCTTCATGTATTGCAACTAAAGAATGTTCGGCAGGCGTAATCTACACCGCACCTATTAAAGCCCTCTCCAATCAGAAATTCCGAGACTTTCAAGGCCAATTTCAGGATAATATCGGAATTCTTACCGGTGATGTTTCCATTAACCCCCAGGCCCCGGTCTTGATCATGACTACGGAGATCTTCCGCAACAAAATACTGGATGAGCCGGAAAGCCTTAATAAATACTCCTGGATTATTTTTGATGAGATCCATTATATTGATAATCCCGAACGCGGCACGGTTTGGGAAGAATCCCTGATCTTTCTCCCTAAGCATATGAATCTGTTGGGGCTGTCAGCAACTATTCCCAATATTAAACAATTCGCTTCCTGGATTGAATCCATACATAATAAACCTATCAAAGTAGTGATCGAAGAAAACCGGCCCGTGCCTTTGCATTTTCTTTTCCAGTGCCAGAATGAAATAGTGGATAAAATTGAACGCCTTAAGCGCCTGCGCTCAAGTAAGCCTAACAGGCTCAATTCGCTGGTCGATTACCTGCGCGGAAACGACGGATTACCGGCGATATATTTTGTCTTCAGCCGCAAGCGCGCTGAAGAATTGGCCCAAGACCTCTACGGATTTAAATTTTTAGATGCCAAGGAAAGCCGCGCAATCACCCAGATGTATGAAGATTTAATGGTGCGTTTTAATCTAAAACATGAACAATCAGCGCAAATCCTTTACCCTCTGGTGCAGCGCGGGATCGCCTATCACCACGCAGGTATGCTGCCGACATTAAAAGAAGTAATTGAAAGGCTTTTTACCAGCCGCCTGCTTAAGGTTATCTTTACCACCGAAACCTTTGCCCTAGGAATTAATATGCCCAGCCGTTCTGTTATGTTCGACGGCCTGCGTAAATTCTACGGTACCTATGTGCGTAATTTAAAAACGCGCGATTTCTACCAGATGGCCGGCCGTGCCGGAAGGCGCGGCATCGACAAGGAAGGATTTGTTTATACACGGGTTAACCCGCAGAGGATAAATTTCGAAGAGGTTAACAGGATAATTTTCGGTAAACCCGAGGAGGTAAAAAGCCAGCTCAACACATCCTATGCCACCATCCTTAACCTTTACGAAAAATACCAGGAGGATTTATTTAAAATATATCCCCTATCTTTGCATTACTATCAATCAAATAAAAATGAACAGAAACAGGCATTAAACCTGCTGGATGCAAAGCTCAGACTATTAAAAGAATTAAATTATATCCATGAAGGAAAGCTTTCGGAAAAAGGCAAGTTCGCAAAAACCGTTTACGGTTATGAATTGGTACTGGCGGAATTATATGACCAGAATATACTTGAACAGCTGGATGAATTCGAATTAGGGGTAACGGCCTCTGCGGTTGTATTTGAGCCGCGCAAGAATCAACGTATGCCTACAGGCATATCCAAGTCTGCTCGCGCGCTCAAGCGCATCTGCGAAGAGAATTACAACCGGATAAAAGATAAAGAACGCCGCTACAAAATTTACCCCTTCAGCAAACTCCCCTATTTTCATCTATGCTCAAGCATGGAGGCATGGCTGCGCGGGACAAACTTTGATAAGACCCTACAGATGACTGATTGCGACGAAGGCGAGGTAGTGCGTTATTTCAGGATGAGCGTACAGGTTTTAAGGGAAATCTCACAGGCTCCGATTGCCTCATACCTGCTTAAAGATAAAATAAAAGAAACCATCCGCGTGATAAACCGCGATATTGTTGACGCAGAAAAACAACTCCGCGAAGGCTAATCTAAGCTAAGATAATCCTGGATTATTTTCTTGTGGTCAAAAGCAAAATCGAGCTTTTCCAGTTCCTGACGTTTTACCACCTTCAAGCCGGCCGCATCGTCACCGGCCTTCGGCTTTCCTTTTGCCTTGGCGATAAATACCGTACCGACGGTATGAAACCTGGGATCCCTCTTGGGATCCGAATAAGTATGGAACTGGCGTATCTCGGTGAGCTCCAGGTCCGTTTCTTCTTTTGCCTCCCTTTTTACCGCATCTTCAAGGCTCTCCCCGTAATCTACGAACCCCCCGGGCAAGGCCCATCCGAACGGAGGGTTACTGCGCTTGATGATCACTATCCCTTCGGCCAGTTCGATGATTGCATCTACCGTAACATACGGACCGCCGGACAACTTTGTGGTTACATATTCCAAATATCCCAAAACCCCTTTATTAAAAACCGCAAATGCCTCCTGGTCATAAAGGCAGAAAATAATTTCTTTTAAAGAAGTATCCTCCTCCCGCAAAAGCTTTAATACCTCCTGGGCCATAATCTTGGCGGATGCCAAAAGCGGAAAACCTCCAGTGCCGCATCCTAATGCCGGAAAAACAATGGAACTGATTTTTAATTCATTAGCCAGCGCCAACGCGCTCCTTGCGGCGTCACGGATTTTTACCTCATCGGTCTTAAAATCCATGCCCATGGTCACGGTATGAATTACATATCTTGCCGCCAGCTCCCCGGCAGTAGTTTCAACCGCCCCCCCTACCTTTATGGGAGATTTCTTCAACGCCTCTTCTTCAATGACCTTACCGCCCTTACGCTTGATTACACCAGCAACCCCTCCACCCATCAAAAGCTTATTATTTGCGGCATTCACAATCGCATCCGCCCTTGACTCGGTAATATCTCCCAACACCACCTTGATTTCCGTATTTTTAATCTTCATACCACTCCCCTTAAAGGCAATTGCCTACAAAGAACAGACATCAACAGGACCCGCCAGTTATTCACCGATTATTTTTATTAATACTCGTTTCTTCCGCTGCCCATCAAACTCCCCGTAAAAAATCTGCTCCCAGGGGCCAAAATCCAGCTTGCCTTTCGTAACCGCCACAAGCACTTCCCTGCCCATAATCGTACGCTTCAAATGCGCATCCCCGTTATCTTCGCCGGTCAGGTTATGCTGATACCTGTCTTTACCAAACGGCGCCAACTTCTCAAGCCAGATAGAAAAATCTCTATGCAGCCCGCTTTCATCATCATTGATAAAAACACTGGCGGTGATATGCATAGGGTTAACCAGGCATAAACCTTCTTTAATCCCGCTTTTGCGCAAGGCCTCTTCTACCTGAGCCGTGATATTAATAAAATCCTGTTTTCCCTCGGTATTAAAATAAAGATACTCAGTATGTGATTTCATTTACAATTTCTCCAATATTAATTTGTCATATTTTTGATCAATTTTGAAATTAAATTTCTTCAGAAAAGACATGCCCAGCAATCCATCTTCGGGAATAGCTGTATTTTCATTTTCAGGCAAGATCGCCGCCTCTATATTTTTTACCTCGGAATCCTGTACGCTAACACTCTCTAAAATCACCATCCTTGCCTCTGTTTTACGGCCGTCTGCCAGCATCAACTCTATCGACTTACCGCCCTTAACATCAGTATCCATCCCTAAATCTTTGGCTATTTTATTTGACAATATTATTAAAGAAGCGCCGGTATCCAAAATAAGGTTGGCCTTGACTTTATTGTTCAGCGTGGTTATCACCTTAACATGGCCGCTTTGCTTGTCTACGCTTACCTGCTTTGGCTCATGTTCTCTTCTTAACGCTGCCTCTTCAGCCCTTTCCTGCACCTTTGACTTTTCATCAGCCCATTCCTGCCTGATTGATGCAGCCTCTTCAGAAGAAGACCTGACTATCCGCTCTATCTGTTTCCTAGAAAATTTCATTGAGCCGAAACTGATCTCCAGGTCAACCTCATCCGCACTTTCTTTCTTAATCAACCCTTCAATGTTGCGCCCGTTTTTCAAATAAAGGATATCTGCAAATACCTGCAGTTGAAAATTAGACAAAATTAAAAAAGCCAGCGCCGTTAAAATAATATTTAAACGGATTTTTAACATTTTATACTTTCGCGGCTGAAACCGCCTCATTCACAGAGCAGATAAAACTTATCCGCTCAAGTATTCCGCCTCGACTTTTGTCCGAAGGGCTCAATTTTAGGCAATCCTTTAATGGCCTCCAAAGACTTGTGCAGTTTATGTTTTGGAAGCGCATATTTTGTAAGCCTGCCAGACAAAAATTTATCATATCCGGCTAAATCCATCAGGCCATGTCCGCTGTAGCAAAACAGGATTACTTTCTGCTTTCTTTCTTGGCTTTTTTGGCCTCATCAATAGCACAGGCAATCGCATGGCTGGTCTCAGGAGCACAGATAGTACCCTCGGTCTTTCCCCAGATCATCGCTGACTCATAACACTTGATCTGATCATATGAACGCGGGTTAATCAGGCCTTTGGCTGCTGCCTGGCTGACTAAAGGCGCCATACCATGATAACGCAAGCCTCCGGCATGAATCGGCTCAGGCACAAAATCATGCCCCAAGGTATACATGGCCAACAACGGAGTAAGCCCGGCAGTATCTCCAAAATCATAAGTAAACGGCCCCCTGGTCAATGTCGGGCAAGCTGTAGGTTCAACCGGAATAATCTCAATCTTCTTGCCATGGATTTTATCACAGATAAACGGAAAAGATACTCCGGCAAAATTGCTGCCTCCTCCTACGCAACCTATAACCACATCAGGAGTTTTCTCTCCGGCTATTTTCAATTGCTTTTTTGCTTCAAGGCCGATAATTGTCTGATGTAATAAGACATGGTTTAAGACGCTGCCCAAAGAATAACGCGAATTTCCGCTTTTATCGGAAACCGCATCCTCTACCGCCTCGCTTATAGCAATACCCAAGCTTCCAGGGGTATGCGGCATCTTCCTTAAGACCTCCCGCCCGGCAGCCGTATCATGGCTGGGACTTGCAACACACTTTGCCCCCCAAACCTGCATCATCGTCTTACGCATCGGTTTCTGGTCAAAGCTGATGCGCACCATATAAACCTTACATTCAAGACCGATTAGATTACAGGCAAAAGCAATAGCACTTCCCCACTGTCCGGCTCCGGTCTCTGTAGTCAATTTCTTAATCCCGAATTTCTTATTATACCAGGCCTGGGCCACGGCGGTGTTCGGCTTATGGCTTCCTGCAGGACTGACGCTTTCGTCTTTGTAATAAATACGGGCAGGGGTTTTTAAATATTCTTCCAGCGCCAGCGCTCGGCGCAACGGAGCAGGCCTCCACAAAGCCAGCATCTCCAATACCTCTTCAGGAATATCAATCCAACGCCTGATTGAAACCTCCTGATCGATTATATTCATAGGGAAGACCTTGGCGAGCATTTCAGGCTTAAGCGCCTGGCCATCCGGGCCCAAGGGAGGCTGTATTGGCCCGGGCAAATCCGCGGCTAAATTATACCATTGCCTAGGGATATCTTTTTCAGGAAGAATTATTTTATTGAAAGGCATTTTTCTCCTTATCCTTGAGTTAACGCGACCTAGCAACACCCCTTCTTTTACAAAATCTATAAACTTTACATTTGCTGCAAAATGGCGAAACCGGAAAACATAAATTCTGGCCAAAGGTTACCAGGATAGTGTTTAGTTCAATCCATTCCTTCCTGGGAACGATTTTTTGCAAAGCAAATTCTGTTTCTTCGGGATCATTTGTTTTTATCCAGCCCAGACGGTTTGAGATTCTATGCACATGCGTATCCACACATATTGCGGGAATGCCAAATCCCAAACCCAAAACCAAGTTAGCTGTCTTTCTGCCTACCCCCTTTAAACCTAAGAGCGCATCCAGCCGGTCCGGAACTTTCCCGGAATAATCTTCTAATAATTTTCTGCTTAAATTCAGGATCACCCTGCTTTTATTGCGATAAAAACCCACCGGGTAAATTAATTTCCGGATCTTCCCAACAGTTAATTTTAGCATACTCTTGGGCTTATCCGCAACCTTAAACAATCTCTGGCTGGCCGCAATTGTAGTCTTATCTTTAGTGCGCAGAGAAAGTATACAGGAGACCAAAACCCGATAAGCATCATGCTTGGCAGAAATCTGGGTAACCGAAGGAATTATACAATCCTTAACCTGCCCTTTTATTAATTTTATAGTTTTTAATATTTTTTTAGCGCTCATATTGATATATCTACGCGCAATTCAGTATATAAACCGTTTTTAATACCCACCTTGCCTAAATCGTCATCTCTGTATTTAATCGAACGGTTAAATATATACCCGCCGGAAATTGAGCTTTGGATATATTTATTAACCTGATACTTAACCCCTGCCCCTAAATGCATTTCATTATATTCAAGTACCGTATTTTTAAGGTTATCTTTGGTTACCTCAAACTCATCCTCTGACATATCCGCCTCAAGAAGCAGGATCAGTTTGTCGTTAAAAACATAGGTAATTTCAGGTTTACTGGGAGTAATATTAAAGGTAAGTCTGCCGTCAGGTTTATAGATAAAACCTAAAATCGGCTCAACTACATCTTTAAAACTTGGGAAAACCCCTACACCGCAGATGAAGGTCAATTTTTTATCAAACTGATGAATAAAAAAGTAGCGTTGCGGCAAGCGGAAGGTCGAGGAATTAAAGTTCCAACTATCAGAATAAAATGATGGCGCAAGCCCAAGAGTAAGATAAGTTTTATCAAAAAAGAATGGCAGGATAGTCTCAACACCGAATGATATTTGGGTTAAATGCGCCGGAAGTTTTACGCTGGTTGTATTATTTATCCCTATATACCTGGAACCGATAGCAAGCTCAACCGGTAATTCTCCGAAAACTTTCAGATCATAGCTAAATTCGGAAGCCGAATCCGTAACTGCCACTTTACCCGATTTTGCATCGACAGAACAGGAAGGCATATAACGCACATAACTATCAAGTTCATAAGGCAATTCATCTTCTTTTATCGCTATAACCCGCCCGAGCTCCTGGCGATATTCCGGGTTTACTAAAACAGCAGCGGTTTCTGTATCCGCACCCAAACAATAAACCTGGCCAAATAAAACAATAAACAAAACAAACAATACTGGTTTAAATTCCTGCTTTTGCACCTAAATCCCCTTCTGGATATTAAGGCTTTCTGCCAAAAAGCACATCGGTAAGCCCTTTGATAATATTAGTTACCGCCGGTTTAAAGCCATATTTTGGCTCACGAAGCGTGCCGCTTAATTTAATTACGCCGATTTTGCCAACCTGCCCCATAAAAGCCGTGGTAACATCCTTTAATGTTCCGCTTAAAGGGACCATCTCGCTTATAATATCCACGTCTAAAGTTCCCGCCAGTGAACCGTTAAAGCCTATTTTTAACGGTCCGGAAAGTTCGGCAATATTACTTTTAAGTTTTAAATTATCCGTATAAGCAAAATTATCTTTTACCAGGAAAGTACAGGCGCATTCTGAAAGTTCGATGTTACCCAAATCTTTAGCAAACAGCAACTTGCCCAGCCCCTGAAGTAAATTCAATTCCCAAAGCTTACCCTCTTTTACAGATAAACTACCCGCTCCGCTAAGTTTATTTAAATCTCCGGAAAAACCGTTGAGGCTGGCCTCCCCCTGGAAGATCCCGGAGATATTTTTGTTCTTAGATAATGTATCCAGTTTTAGTTTCTCCAACCTAACTCCATCAACCTGCATCTCTATATGATATGGAAAATTAACAGAATCAAGATTAAGCGAAGCATCCCCGTTAATTAAACCATCATAAAAAGCAATGCGCATTGCAGATATTCTGGCAATTCTTTGCTCTTGCAGATAACTAAGCTGAAAATCCCCTGTGTTTAACCCGTACAAAGAAAGGTTACCGCTAGATAGTTTTGCCTGGATAGAGCAATTATTAAAAGCATAAACCGGGCCGCTAAAAGTAAACTGGGTATCCAATTGGCCCCTTAGCTGCATATTTTTTATAAAAGGATACTTCCTTTCTAATACCTTACTTAAATCTCCTAACTCCAGTTTTATCTTTCCGCTAAGATCTGCCTGCGGCTTTGCAGGATCGGAGTTATCAATATCACCGCTGATTAAAAACTGCGAATCAAGATATTTACCTTTAGCCTGGGTAATTTTAATCAATCTGCCAGTAATATTAAAGGCACTGGCTAAAGATAATTCACGGGAAGATAATTGCAATTTTATGCGCGGGGCGGAAAAATCAGAAAACTCTCCGCTGCCCTGATAATCCATCCCCTTATACCTGAATTTTGTATCTGACCAGCTAAAACCCTGCTGGCTGAATTCAATGGTTGAGGAAATATTTTCTATAGGGGTAGGCTGATTTTCCAGTTTAAAGCCAGCCCCTGTGATGTCCGCCTTGCCCTGTATTACCCAACCGCCTTTTCCGTCCGGATGCAGTTTTATAAATAAATCCGCCTTGCCAAGCGCAGAACTTACATGAGAAAAATTAAACTTTTCTTTTGCGATAGCCGGCAGGAAATTTAAACTTAAACTGGTGTTTATATTTAACGCCAGGGTGCTGAAATCTTTAACACCCAGATTAATTTCAAACGGCATGCCCAAAAGTTCCGCCCTTAAACCCTGGGCCACCAAAGAGCGTTCATTAAAAGCAACCTTGCCGTAAAAGTTTTTCAATTCTCCGAAAAAATCCAAACCGGATATATCGGCATTCTGGATATCGCAAACGCCGTCAAAAGATAACTTTTTTGTTTGCAGGTTATAATTGACTTTACTATCCAGCCCCAAATTTAAACTCGCCTCAACCTTCTCCTTCGCCAAAACCAGCTTGGTAGCCTTAACAGATACCTGAACATGCAGAAGGCTCTCCTTCAGGCTTAACTTCGCCTTGCCCTCTGCTAAGCCTGAAACCAGATTAATCCCGATGCCGGCGTAATAGGGTTCAAAATCCTTGGGCGAAAAATTATTTATCGATAAATTGGCAGCCAACTCATTCTTTAAGATCTTATATTCCCCCCAGCTATAAATAAAAGCAGGCGGATTACTGGAAAGCTCCCCTTTAAAATTAAATTTAATCGCTGCCGGCAAAGCCAAGCCCAGGCTAAGCTGAATACCTTTTACCTCTTTTCTAAAAGGGGCGGCTAAAGTATCGTCCTGAAAAACAATAGTTCCGGAATAAATATTTATTTTATAGACTGACACATTAAACTCGGATTTTTTTGTTTTGTTTCCTTTGGAACCAGGAATTTTTACCACCGCGGGCCGGGAGGCAAAAATATCCTGGAGGTTAAAAGAATCATCCTTCAGGCGCTCTAATAAAATATATGGCCCTTTTAAATTTATGATGGGGATAATAATCTGCTTCTTTAGGATAGGCCAGATAAAAACCGCACAATTCGCTTCCTTGGTGCTTAAAACTACATTCTGGCCATCGGCGATGACCAGGTCGCGCAAAATCAGCCCTTTGAATATGTTAAATTCTAAAGACCCCAGGCTTACATCCTTGCGGGTCTGCTGAGCCATGGTTGAGATTATAATAGATTTCATTTTCTTAGGCAGGAAGAACTTATTCAAATATATCAGCCCTAAAAAGACTAATACGACCAGAAGTGACGCAATTACAATAAACTTCCTCATTTCTTTCGCTTAATTATAGTAGCTGCCAATCTAAAGGCCCCTTTCTTATTCTTAACTTTACCGATAGCCTGCGCTTCTTCTAAGGCCAAAAGCACCTTGCCAATCAACGGCCCGGATGCCAGTTTAAACTTACGCATAATGTCATTGCCGTTTAAAAATGGCGCGGGTTTCTTTTCCCTATTCTGGTTTAACAGCCTGCGGATTAAAGCCCTGACTGTTTTCTCATGCCTTACCCGTGAAAGCGCTGTTGTCAGCGGCCCTTTGGTTGCGCGCTGGTCAGCTAGCGATAATAAAAGCACTGCCAAGGCATCATTTCCGGTATCCCGGAAATAACGGAAGATTGCCCGTTCAGTGGGCCTACCATTATCCGCCAGATATCCCGGCCTTAAATGCCAGAGCACAATTTTCTCCAGGGAGCGGATTTCATCATTGGCTAATTTTAGCCTGCGGCAAATTATCCGCGCCAGCCCTAAACCTATCCTTTCATGGCCATGAAAGATAATTTTTCCTTTCTCCCTGCGCAGGGCCTTTGGTTTGCCTACATCATGCAAGATACAGGCGAGTTTCAAAAGGCTGGATCTTTTGCGCAAGCTGGAAAGCTCCTGGCTAAGATAACCGCTTATCTCAAGATTCTGCTTAAGTGCCTGTAGTAATAATTCAAATTGATTTAATGTCTCTAAGGTATGCTGCCATACATCCAAATGATGGTACGGGCCCTGGCCTATGCCGCGCATAGGTTTTATCTCTGGAAAGATAATCTCCAAAATCTTCAGTTTATCCAAAACGGTTAAAGAAATATGGGCTGTGCGGCTGTCAAATATCTTAAACAGCTCTTCACGAATGCGCTCGCTTGAAACTTTACTGATTAAGTGCTTTTCCTTTTTCGCCAGGCGCAATGTCTCCTTATCCAGGGCTAGACCAAACATACAACTAAAGCTAAAGGCGCGTAAAATCCTTAACGGGTCTTCTTTAAAAGAATTCTTTCCCGTAACCCGGATAATCTTACTTTTAAGATCAGCCCTTCCGGAATAAGGGTCAACAATCAAGGCGTTTAAATCTTTACAGCTAAAAACATCCTCAAATCTCACGGCCATAGAGTTTATAGTGAAATCCCGGTGCAAGAGGTCCTTTTCTAAGGTTGGGGCGCGAAAATCCGTAAAATCAAAAGTATGAACCTTGCCGTTAATCTTTTTTACCAAACGGCATGCGGCATGCTCCTCATCCAAAACCACAAATCCGCACTTTAATTGTTTGGCTAACGCTCGGCCGAAATTTATTGCTCCTTTTTTGAGGCAAAAATCAAAGTCCGGATTATCTTTTTTACGGTTTAAAATTAAATCACGTAAAGCTCCGCCTACAAGATATAATTTTACCTTCTTGGATTTGGCAAAATTATAAACCGGCCTTAAAACACCTTTATCGTTTTCGTTAATCTTAAGCATAAATGTCAGGCCTTAGGTAGGTTTTACTGCTTTTCTTTATCAAACACTTCAAACTGCTTAACGATCTCTTCTTCTACAAATATCGGGGCATGAAACCTAACTGCCAGGGCCACGCTATCCGAAGGACGGGCGTCAATAATCTTTAAATCACCGTTTCCGGTTTTAATAACAATCTTGGCGTGAAAAGTAGTTTCTTCCAGCTTATCAATAATAATCTTCTCCACGCTGGCGCTTAAATCTTTAAGCATTACATAAATTAAATCATGGGTCAACGGCCGCGGGGGCTTAAAACCGCTGATCTTCAATTTTATTGCGCTGGCCTCATTTAAACCAATGACGATGGGCAGGACCCTGGAACCGCCTTTTTCTTTTAAAACAATCAGCTGGTCATGCCGCTTCTCATCAATCACAATTTTACTCAACTCCATCTCAACCATTTCCAACTCCTTATAGATATGATATTTTAGGCAACTTTAAGAAAGCATGGTTAACGGGTGGCTTGGACTGAATTCGAGCCGCGGTGTGCGGCGAGAAACAGTCCAGGACAGGCCCCATTAGCCTTATTTCTTCTTCTTATCTTTGCCCAAAATATCTCTAAGCTCAACCATAAACTGCCCCACGTCCTTAAACTGCCGGTATACCGAGGCAAAACGTACATAAGCAACATCATCAATCGTTTTAAGCCTCTCCATAACCAGCTCGCCTATCCTGCTGGATAAAACTTCACGGTCGCTTTTCTTCTGAATTGCATGCTCAACCTGGACAACCACATTCTCCATCTTCTCCACGCTCACCGGCCGCTTTTCGCAGGCGCGTATTATGCCGGCTAGAATCTTCTTCCGGTCAAAGGCCTCTCTGCGGCCATCCTTCTTAATTACAAGCAAGGAAATTTCTTCAATATATTCATAAGTAGTAAAGCGCTTACCGCACTTTAGGCACTCCCTTCTGCGCCTGACTGCCGATTCTTCGGAAGTTGCGCGGGAGTCCACTACTTTATCTTCTTTATATCCGCAAAACGGACATTTCATATCTTCCTTATCTTTATCTTCGCCTGGCTTAAAAAACTCAGTGCCATCTTATCAGGATAACCGCCGGCGATAACAATCTCTTTTATCCCGGCGTTAATCAACATTTTGGCACAGATAACGCACGGCTGGGTCGTAGCATATAAAGTGGCGCCTTTGACACTTATACCATGTAGGCAGGCTTGAATAAGCGCATTCTGTTCCGCATGAAGCGCACGGCACAATTCATGGCGCTCTCCCGAGGGGATCTTCAGCTTCTGGCGTATACAGCCAATTTCAACGCAATGTTTAAGTCCGCTGGGAGCCCCGTTGTAACCGGTAGCCAGAATCCTTTTTTCCCTTACAATTACCGCGCCCACGCTGCGGCGCAAACAAGTTGACCTTTTAGCAACTAATGCTGACATCTCCAGAAAATATTCATCCCAACTCGGACGGCGGTGCGAGATAGCTTTCTTTTTCATGTTATTTTAACAACTCCGGGTATAGCGGAAACTTTTTCGCTAAAGCGATTGTTTCCTCTTTGATTTTAGATAATTTATCTATGTCGGTTTTATTTTCCAGCGCCTCATTAATCAGGCGGGCAATATCCTGCATTTCCGCTTCTTTCATCTTACGCGTACTTACTGCCGCAGTCCCCAAGCGGATACCGCTGGTGACTAACGGGCTCTTCTGGTCAAAAGGAATAAGGTTTTTGTTTACCGTAATATTAACCTCTCCTAAAATCTTTGAGGCTTCTGCTCCGGTAACATTCTTGGCGTTTAAATCCACCAGCATCAAATGCGTATCTGTGCCTCCGGAGACAATACGAAAACCCTTCTTTTCCAAAGCAACGGCTAACTCCTTGCAGTTCTTAGTTAACTGAATCTGATATTGTTTAAACTCCGGCTGCAGCGCTTCATGAAATGCCACAGCTTTAGCGGCAACCACATGCATTAACGGCCCCCCCTGAATTCCGGGAAAAATCTGGCTGTCAATTTTTTTGGCAAACTCTTTCTTGCAAATGATGAACCCTCCGCGCGGGCCGCGTAAGGTCTTATGTGTCGTAGAACTAACAAACTCCGCATAAGGTACCGGCGATGGATGTATACCGGCAGCAACGAGGCCTGCGATATGCGCCATATCTACAAAAAGATACGCACCAACACTATCGGCGATCTGGCGGAATTTCTTAAAATCGATTATCCTCGGATATGCTGAAGCACCAGCCAAGATCATCCTTGGCTTATGTATTTTTGCCAATTCAAGAATAGCCTCATAATCAAGGCTTTCAGTTTGCTTATCTACGCCATAACCGACCATATTAAAAAACCTACCGGAAAAATTATGCGGATGGCCGTGAGTAAGATGGCCTCCGGCAGCCAAATCCATAGCTAAAACCGTATCCCCCGGTTTTATTGCCGCAAAATATACCGCCATATTCGCCTGCGAACCGGAATGCGGCTGGACATTTACATGTTCTGCGCCGAATATCGCTTTAGCCCGTTCAATCGCCAGGCTCTCGGCAATATCAACATATTCGCATCCTCCATACCAGCGTTTACCGGGGTAGCCTTCGGCATATTTATTAGTTAATACAGACCCTTGAGCCTCTAAAACACCCAAAGAGGCAAAGTTCTCAGAGGCAATCAACTCCAGGTTTTCATCTTGGCGCTTCATTTCCTGCTTAATCGCTGCGTAAATCTCCGGGTCAATCTGTTTTAAATGTTTCACTTCTCACATCTCCTTATCTTTTGCTCAATTTTATTAATTAACTTCACTCTCCTTAAATGCCTTCCGCCTAAAAACTCTGTTTTTAACCAGGCAACCGCCATTTTCTTGGCTAAACCCGCCTTAACAAATGCCGAACCCAAAACCAAAACATTGCTGTCATTATGCTGACGGCTAAGTCTGGCAATCTTGAGATTATGGCAAAGCGCAGCGCGTACATGCGGCAGCTTATTTGCGACGATAGAATTGCCTATGCCGCTTTTACAAATAAGTATCCCGCGCTTATATTGGCCTAAAGAGATAGCCTTAGCCAGGCTATAAGCATATTCCGGATAATCACAGCGCTCCTTAGAATAAGTGCCTAAATCTTTTACCTTTATCCCTCTTTGTTCAAGGTATCTTCTTAACTTCTCTTTTAACACGAAACCTGCGTGGTCCGAAGCAATCAATAGTGCGTTCATATTATTTTACTTATCCTTTCTACTGCGTCTTTAATTGTATAAAAAGTATTATCATAAAATTCCAGCGAAGCTCCCGCGGGGTCACAAATATTTAAATTATTATCATCCATTTTAGCAAATTCCTTTAATAAAAAAAGCCTGTTCTTGGCTTCCGGGGCAATCTGCAGGATCCTGTTTTCATGCGTAGATTCCATCGCCAATATAATATCTGATCTATCCACCATCTCCTTAGTTACTCTTTGCGAGAGGTGTCCGGAGACATCAATGCCTTCTTTTCTTAATACCTCCCTGGTCTCTACACTTGCCCCCAAGCCGGCAAAGATCATTATTCCGGCTGAAATCACCTCTACATCCTCCCTCTTCTGTATTTTAAGTAGTTTCTTTAAATACGCCTCAGCCATAACCGAACGGCAGGAATTTCCCGTACAGACAAAAAGCACAGTCTTGCTTTTTACAGACGCTTTTATAGCCTCATCTTTTATCGAACCGCTTCTGACTATTTTTGGCGGCTCAACACTTAGATCCACGATAGCAGACTCCATGCCTAATTTAGTTTTGCCGCCGTCAACCGCTAGATCCACCAGTCCATCCATATTTTTAATCGCCTGGGTAAAATCATCCGGCGCAGGGGAATCTGCGATATTTGCAGAAGGGCAAGCTACCGGAACATGCGCCTGCTCAATAATCTTTAAAGCAATCTGATTATCCGGCATACGCAAACCCACTTTACCGCCGTTTGCTGCTTTTAACAAAATTGTTAATGGCCCCGGCCAGAATTTATGCATCAATTTATAAGCGGCAACCGGAATATCTCTGGCGAACTCTTCAACCTTGTTTTTATCCGCAATAAGCAACGCAAAAGGCTTATCAAGAGGCCGTTTTTTAATCTCATAAAGCCTGTCCAGCGCCTTTTTATCCAAAGCATTAGCCGCAATGCCATAAACCGTCTCCGTGGGGATGATTACCAGCCTGCCTGCAGTAATAAATTCAGCCGCCTCATTGATATGCCCTTCTTCAGGCGCCGAAGGATTTATTTTTATTATTTTTGCCAAACTCATACCTTAATTTTTGTCTTCTTAATTTTAAGGCACATCTGCTTTTTATAATTAACCAGCCGGGAATTAATCTTACGGTCGCTTAGGCCCAATATCTCCAAGGCAAAAAGCGCGGCATTTCTTGCCCCGGACTTGCCTATGGACATGCAAGCAACCGGGGTCCCCGGGGGCATCTGTACAGTTGATAAAAGAGAATCTAATCCTTTTAAATTCTTGGTTTCAATGGGTATGCCGATCACTGGCAAAGTTGTATGAGAGGCCACTACCCCGGCTAAAGCCGCGGACATTCCCGCGGCAGCGATAAATACTTTTGTCCCTTTTTTCGGCGCCGACTCCACGTATTGAACCACCTCTTTGGGCGTCCTGTGCGCGGATAAAACCCTGACTTCAAAATCTGCCTTAAATCCTTTAAGCACATTAACCGCTTCGCTTACTGTTTCTAAATCTGACTGGCTTCCCATAAGTATACTGATCTTTGCCATTATCTCCCCCTTATTTTAGGGCCTTTGCTCCAATGTCCCGGCGAAAATGCATGCCCTCAAAATTAATTTTATTTACCGCTTTATATGTTTTATCTATGGCATCCTCAATTGTAGTGCCTAATCCGGTTACCCCCAGGACTCTGCCGCCGCTGGTCAATATTTTATCCCCGGCTTTTTTAGTTCCGGCGTGGAATACCACAATATCTTTTAATCTTTCCGCATCATGTAACCCCCTGACTTCTTTATCTTTAACATAAACCCCCGGATAACCCCCGGATGCACAAACCACGCATACGCAGGCGCGGCTATCCCAATATAGATTCTTTATCTTAATCAACCTGCCCTCAACAGTTGCCAGCATCACTTCCACTAAATCCGACTTCAGCCTGGGCAATATTGCCTGTGTTTCAGGATCACCAAAACGCACATTAAATTCTAAGGCCTTCGGCCCTTCCTTAGTAAACATTACACCGGCATACAAAACCCCGCGGTAACTTATCCCCTCCTTGACCAAACCGTAAATAGTACGATAAATTATCTTCTCCATAACCTCAACTAAAATATCCGCGGTGACTATTGAAGCTGGAGAATAAGCTCCCATGCCGCCGGTATTTGCGCCCCGGTCATTATCAAATATTCTTTTATGATCCTGGGCTGAAGCCAAAGCTACCACATTTTTTGAATCTGTAATCACCAGGATTGAGGCCTCCTGCCCAACAAGGCATTCCTCAATAACTATTTTCTTTCCGGCATCACCAAAAATTTTATCCTGCATTATGGAGGCCACAGCATCTTTTGCCTCTTTAATGGTTTTAGCCACGATCACGCCCTTGCCGGCAGCCAGGCCATCAGCTTTAACTACGCAAGGCGCGCCAATTTTACTAATATATTTCTTTGCCGCTTCAGGGTTATCAAAAATTTTAAAATCCGCGGTAGGCACATTATATTTTGCCATCAACTGCTTGCTGAAAACCTTGCTTGCCTCAAGATTAGCGGCTTTTTTATTCGGGCCGAAGATCTTCAGCCCGGCCTTTATAAATTCTTCCGCAATACCTAAAGATAGCGCTACCTCTGGTCCGACAACAGTCAGATCGATCTTTTCTTTGCGAGCAAATGTCAACAAACCAAAAACATCGTCAGCTTTTATATCAATACACTCTGCTAAATGCGCAATGCCGCCGTTGCCCGGGGCACAAAATATCTTATCCACAAGTTCAGATTGAGCAATCTTCCAGACCAACGCATGCTCTCTTCCGCCTGAACCAACCACTAATATACGCATTTATTCCTAAACCCTCCCATGCACTAAAACATAACCGCCTGTTTTATTCATAGTCTTTTTCTGAAACGTTAATCATAACTTTATAAGGAAAATCTTTAGGCGGAGCAAAATTATACCTAACCCAGAAATCCTTTTGGTTACCGTTATCTCCAACAGTCCACTTCTCAACAATTATTGTATTATTTTCTTTAACACGCATAGTTTCAGCTAAAATCTGCTGGAAGGAACCTGAATAGTTGACGATCTTCGAATATTTTTCTATGGCGGTTAAGGTATCCCGGGCTAATTCTTCATCTCCGCCAAAATCACCCTCGATGGTAACCGGTACAGATTTTCCCGACTCAAAGAATAGCGGATATTGAAAAGTAAGGGCGCGTTTTTTAACAGAATCAAAATATCTTCCAACAATATCCCCATTCTGAGAATCATCCCCGGTAAACCCTAATAGCTTGGCACGCTCATAGAAAGGTTTCGCTTTAGCAACCTCGCCAAGATTTATAAAAACATAAGACAAATAATACAGGGCCCTTTTGTGATCTGGCATCATTTCCAAAGACTTCTTAAGATTCTCAGCAGCCTTTTCACTATCCCCATTTTTACCATACAACATCCCCATATCAAAGAAAGCCTCTGCGTATGTCTGCACATAATAATCTTTGGTAAGGTTACTTGGATCCGCTGTAACTACTTCATGAAATTCTTTTATTGCCTCATCATTCATGCCATTTCGGGAATATTGAAGCCCCTTTTGGAAATGCCCCTCTATCTCCTCTAAGGTCTGCGCATAGGACATACCGGTTACCAATAAAGTAAGAAATAAAAAATATATGATCTTTAGCATTTATTTATCCTCACATACTACCGCATCCAAGGCATCAGAAGATTCAAGAGTAACTGCGAAAACATCTGAAAAAGGCCGGTCGCCTATCCAGCTATCTGTAACCAGGATATTCTTTACCGGCTGTCCTGGCCGGGGGTTAATAAAACTTATATGGAATATACTGCATTTTTTGCGCACGGGATTCTCGCCCAGAGATTTAATGGTTGATCCGTTTTTGCTCCATGTGCCAAGGCCGATGCTAAACCAATCCCAAAAAACCGGCACAGAAAGTTCCCGGCAAACACCATCCTCGTAAATAAATATAACGCTAAGAGTGGCGTAAAAATACTTATCCCCGAATAAACGCATTAGCCCATCGTGCTCATAACTATTGCTATAATTGCCGCCGGCTAAGAAATGTATTTCATCTACTTTCATCCCCGGCCTTATCGGCAAACTGAACATATTATTTCCTTCAAGGTTGAGCCTCCCGTAATCTTTCCAGTCGCTAGCCCCCATTACCAAAAAATCAACTCCATCATATTTCAAATATTTGCTGGTAAACACATTCGGCCCGGCGCCTTCCAGGGCAAAATTATCCCTGTTCTTAACAAGAAAATAACAGTTATCTTTCTTCTCCCAGGGCTCCAAGGCCCAAGCAACCGAAGGCAACAAAACTAAAACCATAATACACAATACTTTCTTCAACATTACTCTTTCCGCCCTATTTACTAAGATTCTTCCTGATAAACATTTCTTTCTGGATATCGTTATACATCCTCTGAAACAAATCAGCATCGTCAATAATTATAGAGTCTTCCTGCGTCCCGTATTGAGAGCTTGCCTTGACTTTTTTAACAAGGGAGATTCTTTCCTTTACTATATTATCTCCAAATTGTTCCAAGGTAGCAGTTATCTCATAATTTTCCATCCTGAGCCAAACTTGTTTTATGCCTGTTTCTCCGTGGATAACCCCGGAGGCATGATCGGAATCCTTGATTATATACCCGTAGTCCTGGAATACCTGTAAAGTTGATTTAAAAGCATCATCAAAATTTCCCTCGAGTTCTTTTGATTCAATTGACCTCCTCTGCATCGCGCTCATAGGCGTAACGCAACCGGAAAGAAAAAATACCATACCGAAGATTAAAAAAGTCCTTTTCATTAAAACTCCTTCTGTTAAAAAGAGGCCGCCCTGTAACTAAAATCTTTGACTATGTTCTGGTCATCGAACTCTATCATCAGTGTAAATGTACTCGAAGAGGTAGCTGACCTGCTCCCGGCTCCGCCAACAAGAAGTATTGTGCCATATACGCTTGAAGTACCGGTCTCTACTGAAGCCTTATCATATGTCCATACTTCATTACCGCTCTTATTCTTGGTAACTATATTGGGCGCGCCAAAGACCTCTAAAATATCATTCTGAGAACTAACCCCCTTAATAATCTTTGTCTTGGCCATACCGGCAGTCAAATTGCCCTTTTGAACCGGCTGCACACTCGCGCAACCTCCAACCAACAGAACTAAGGCAAATAAATAAATTATCTTCTTCCCCATCTCTCCCCCCCCCTTATGCATCCTTCCAAACTCAATCCTCCCTACCCGCTAAATATTACTGTTTAAGCTAATCTTTTATTTTGAGGAAGATAAAGCAGTGGCTGTGTTTAGCGTAATTGTTTTGTTAATACGGCCTACCAAAGCCTGCGCTTCTTCTTTTGTAAGGCCGCTGCTTATTGTAATTTTTCCCGATATAACAGGATCATAAATTTTAGGGGTTGCCAGTAAATTCCCATCAACGAATACGGCCATTCTTCTTCCCGCATTCTTAGACGTAATTTCGTTAAACTTCTGCGACCCTTCTTTATTGAATTGAAAATCAATTTCCCCGGATTCTTCCCTGGCTTTTGCAGACACAATATCTTTTGTCGAAAGAAACGCATCCATAGTTACATATAATTCTTCCTGATTAATCCGCTTTGCTAATTTCCGGCAATCTGTCTGGCCCGCTCCGGCGCAAACTATTTTGAATTCTACTGAGACCAAATTTTCTGAAGATAAATTATCCTCGTCAGCGTAACCTAGTGAAAAACCTAATGAGCATAAAACGATTAACCCGGCATAAACAATTTTACTTTTCATCTTTCCTCCTCAAAACATTACGCCCACCCTATTCTTTGCAACTTACTGATTTTTATCGCAAAGAACCCTCGGGGAGATATTAACAACAGCACATCTTCCGTTTTTAACCTGGTCGGCGTAACATCCTTCTTTTTCCGAAATGATACACCAATCACTTTCAGAGTTATCGCATTCCTTTATCCTGGTTATCTTCCCCCCTGCTTTCTCGCATTCGCTTAGATCCTGCCCCTCATCTCCAAAGGAACCTTGCGAATTTACTATGCTAAAAACCAGGCATAAGATAATTACCGAAAATACGATTTTTCCTATTTTGCCAGATTTCATATACCTACCCATCGAAAAAACAACACAAAATTTATTTCTTTTCTTCTTTAGTCTTAATCGGTAAAAAGCCGGCCATTTCGCCAATCACATTGACTAATTCTGCATTCGCCGGAATTACAATCTTGGCATTATTTACTAACGACTTCTCAACCGCCTCAAGCTTACGCAACACCTGCGCATTGCCCACAAAATAATGCTCTGCTGCTTCATTAACAAGCTTAATCGCCGCAGCTTCACCTTCTGCCTCTAAAATACGGGCCTGTTTAATACCTTCAGCTTTTTTAATCTCCGCGCGCTTTTGTCCATCAGCTGCAGTTTCAGTTGCTGTAGCATAATCAATCGCCGCGATTTTCTCATTCTCGGCTTTTACAACCTTATTCATCGTCTCCTGGACATCTTTAGGGGGGTCAATCTCTTTTAGCTCTGTCCTGACAATCTCTAAGCCCCAGCTGGCTGTTTCTTCGCAAAGAGTCTTATGTAGTTCTGCGTTAATCTTGCCTCTTTCGCTGTTAGCGGATTTTAAAGTTAGCGTGCCGATAATATTTCTTAATGTGGTACGAGCCAAATTCACAATCTGCCACTGGTAATTATTTACGCTGTACTGGCAATTCTTGACATCTGCCTCATCAGCTTTTACTTTAAAATAAACCTGGGCGTCAACCTTGGCATTCAGGTTATCATTGGTAATGATCTCCTGCGGCTCGGCGTCAACCATCTGCTCGGTGATATTAATCTGATAAAGATTTTCAACAATAGGCAATACCCAATTAAACCCCGGCATGGCAAATCGGTTATATTTACCAAACCTTTCAACTAAACCCCTGTGCGTAGGCCTTACAATCCTGATGCCCATAAGGAATATTACCACTGCAGTCGTAATTACCAAACCTAATATATTCATGCTCCACCTCCTGTTTTTTCTTTAGTATCTTTTTGTTCTTCATAAATTGCTTCCGGAATCAATTGATTGTTTTCTAGTTCGCCTTCAATCATACTGACCTTCTCTAATTGAAATAGATATTCTGCAAACTCAAGATGAGGATATTTTGCATCTTCAAACGCTTCTTCTAATTCCTTTTCTACTGCCGACAATTCAGCTCCTATTAAATTACTGAAATCCTCATCTATTTTATCCGCATTGCCCCTATCCCTAATAAGGGTATCTTTTGCTTCTTCCAGGATATCTGCCCTACCCAAAATCTGGGGGATATTTAAATTCTCAACTGCCTTAGACAGTATCTCTTTCTTAAAATTAAGAAACTTTAGTTTTTCTTCATGCTTAAAAACAGATCCATCTTCCAGCTTCTTACGCTCTTTAAGATAAAACTCTTTTAATAAATCTTTTTGCATCTACCTGCCCCCTTTTACCCTAAATAATTTCAACTTTCTTGCTGCCTTTTATTGCTTCGCCGATAATCCATGATTTAAACTTAAATTCTGTTAATTTAGCGCTGATATCCTTGACTGATTCCGGGCTTACAATCAAGACTAAACCTACGCCCATATTCAAGGTATGATACATCTCCCTATCCTCAACATTGCCTTTATTCTGGATGAGCCGGAAGATTTCAGGCACGCTCCAGGAATTTTTATTTATACGCGCGTCAATATCCTTCGGCAATATGCGGCTGATCTTATCGTAAAAAGCTCCGCCCGTAATATGGCTTATCCCATGGATCAAACTGCCATACCGGCGCAATAACTCTAAGACAGGCTTAACATAAATACGAGTAGGCTTAAGCAGCTCTGCGCTCATTCTTTTTAATTCCGAAACGCTTAAAACTTCCCTTACCAGAGAATAGCCGTTAGAATGCAGGCCGCTTGAGGCAATACCGATTAGCTGATCCCCTGCTTTAATTTTCCCGCCATTAATAATCTTGTCTTTTTCCACTACCCCCACGCAAAAGCCGGCAATATCATATTCGCCATTTTTATACATCCCGGGCATCTGCGCTGTTTCTCCGCCGATAAGGGAACAGGCGCTTTCTAGGCAACCCTTATTTATCCCGTTAACCACATCAACTAAAACATCTTCTTTAACTTTACTAAAAGCTACATAATCCAAAAAGAATAACGGCTCGGCTCCGGTGCAAAGTATATCATTAACATTCATCGCCACCGCATCAATTCCAACAGTATCATGTTTATTGGCTAATTTGGCGATCACCAGTTTTGTCCCCACTCCATCGCTTGATGAAACCAAAACCGGATTCTTATATTGATTTTTCTCTAATTTAAAGAAACTGCCGAAGCCTCCGATATCCGTAAGCACCTCTTTACGGAAAGAGCTCCTAACTAAAGTTTTTATCTTACTCTTGAAAACATTGGCGCCAGCGATATCCACACCAGCTTTTTTATAAGTTATTTTCTTCATTACTACTCTCCTCTTGATATAAAATAGCTAATTATTTTATATCTGCAACTCCCCTTGACCGCAGCAGCTTCTTTCTAAAGAAAATTTACTATGCCTCTTCTCCGGCCTTACGGGATATCTTCCTGTCCAGCAGGAGGTACAATAGTTACCCCTGGAATGCTTAAAACAATTCAGCATTCCCTCCAAACTTAAATAACCCAGGCTATCAACCTCTAAATATTTGCTGATCTTCTCTAATGTTTCATATTTATTGGCAATCAGCTCGCTTGCGCGGTGGAAATCAATTCCGTAAAAACACGGAAAGCGGTGGGCAGGGCAAGAGATCCTTAAATGAACTTCTTTTACCCCTGCCTTACGCAGATTACGCACGCGGATCTTTGAAGTCGTCCCGCGCACAATAGAATCGTCAACAATTACAATACGTTTGCCCTTTAAGATATCTTTTAAAATATTAAATTTTACGCGCACCCCCATATCGCGGGAATCCTGTGCCGGCTGAATGAATGTCCTGCCTACATAATGGTTGCGGATAATCCCCATCTCCAAAACAATCCCTGACTCCTGCGAATATCCAAGGGCGGCAGAATACCCTGAATCCGGGACCGGAACCACATAATCCGCCTCTACCGGATGCTCTTTGGCTAATTGTGCCCCCAGTTTGCGCCGTACCGTATGCACAGTCTCACCGAAAACATTGGAATCTGGACGGGAAAAATAAACATGTTCAAAAGTACAAAACGCATAATGGCTGGCAATTAATTCTTTCGGCTTGATTGATTTTAATACGCCCTGATTATTAATCAGCACTATCTCTCCGGGCTCAATTTCACGAACGAATTTGGCGCCGATTAAATCAAAAGCGCACGTCTCTGAAGCAAGGCAATATGAAGCTCCGAGTTTACCTAAAGCCAGCGGCCTAAAGCCATGCGGATCCCTTACCCCAATCAAATAATTACTATTCATTAATACCAAGGAATAAGCGCCTTTAACCCTTTTTAAAGCATAGGCCAGGCTATCCTCCAGGCTGCGTTTATTGCTACGGGCCATAAGATGAATAATCAGCTCTGAATCAGTGGTAGTTTGAAAAATCGAACCACTTTTCTCCAGCTTCTGACGCAGCTCAAGTGAATTTACCAGATTTCCATTATGGGCGATACAGATTGAACCGTTAGCATAGTCAATTAAAAGCGGCTGGGAGTTTTTTAATACGCTTGAGCCTGTGGTTGAATACCTCACGTGTCCCACCGCCATATTTCCTTTTAAACGGCTGAGCACCTGCTCACTGAATACATCGCTGACCAACCCCATATCTTTATGCATAGAAAGCACACCCTGGTTATTAGCCACAATACCACAAGCCTCCTGTCCGCGATGCTGCTGGGCAAAAAGCCCAAGGTATGTAAGCCACACCGCCTGCCTGTTGCTTGTTATTCCAAATAACCCACAATACTCTTTTGGCTCAAAGCTATCTTTTTTTATTAGCATTCCTTGCTCCGTTTTTAGGCACTTTTCCTGTCCAGCAATATAAACAAAGTTTTTCCTTAGGTAAACCAATAGCACTAATCATATCACAAAGCTTCTGATATTTTAATGTACTTGAACCTATATCCCTGTTAATCCAGCTAACCATCTTCTTATGCTTGGCTGATTTTTCATCCAAGTATGGCATTAAACTCTTCGGTTCTTTACCTTCAAGCGCCTTAATTGCCCTCCGGGCGGCAAGCTCATTTATACTACGAGTAGAATAATTAAATTTGCAGGGAAACATCAATGGAGGACAGGCAATGCGCAAATGAATCTCCTTTGCCCCGTGTTTTTTTAATTTCTGGATGGTATAATTCTTAAGCTGCGTGCCGCGCACAATGGAATCATCACAGAAAACAATACGCTTGCCTTTAATTATCTGCGGAATAGGGATAAGTTTCATCCTTGCAACCAAATCCCTACGCTCCTGGGTAGCCGGAGTATAACTACGGTCAAAACCCGGTGTGTATTTTACTAAAGGACGGCGTAAAGGAACCCTTGATTCCATACTGTAACCAATAGCATGGGCAGTTCCGGAATCAGGAATACCGGCGACAATATCCGCCTTAATATTATCATCTTTAGCAAGCAGTGCACCGCATCTTTCACGCGAGGTCTCAACATTAATCCCTTCATAACAAGAAGCAGGAAATCCCGTATAAACCCAGAGAAATGAACATATCTGATTTGTTTTAGCGCCTTTACGCTTTATTTTTAGTCCATCGCGAGTAATCAAAACTATCTCACCCGGATCAAGATATTTTACCAGCCTATATCCTAAGTTAAGAAAAGCGGATGACTCTGTGGAAACCGCCCAGCTGCTCCCCTTCTTACCGATAACTAAAGGAGTCAGGCCTAATCTGTCACGACAGGCATAAATTCCATCCTTGCTCAATATAAGCAACGAACAAGACCCCTGAATCTGGGTAAAGAATCCTTCTACCCCCTCAATTATATTCTTGGACGATATAATCATTTTAGCGCAAAGCTCGGTAAAATTAATCTTACCTTCAGCCACTTCAACGAATGAACGTCCTTTTTTAAACAACTCTTTGGCTAATTTATCCGCGTTATCAATATAACCATTAGTCACTATAGCAAATGGCCCAAACTTAGAATTCATTACAATCGGCTGCTCATCGCGGGCGCTGATTACCCCTACCCCTTTATCACCGTACATCTTAAGGTAATCTTCATGGAACTTGGCCTTAAACTGGCTGCCTTTAATATCGTGGATCTTACGCGTAAGCTCTTTGCCGTAAACAGCCAGCCCGGCAAACTGCGTGCCCAAATGCGAATGATAGTCTGTGCCATAAAATAGATCATCCGCGCAATTCTTTTTAGAAACTACCCCAAATATTCCACTCATTTAAAACTCCCCTTAATGTAGTCAACGCCGTTCTTAAAAATCTGCAAACCGTCGCCTTCTGCCGCGGACATTTTATCCCAATTACGCGGATGCTGTGCCGCAAAGACATGCCTTTCAGGATGGGGCATTAAACCAAAAACCCTGCCTGTTTCATCACAGATCCCGGCAATATTTTCCATAGAGCCATTGGGATTATCAGGATAACCGGAAAGCCTACCTTTAACGTCGCAATATTGAAAAACAATCTGATTATTTCTCTTAAGCCGGTTTAACACCGTTTTATCCTGTGCTACAAATTTGCCTTCGCCGTGTGCAACCGGAAGATAAATTATTTTCTTTAATCTTTTAGTCCAAACACATCTACCGGCCGGCTTCAAGTACACCCAGCGCGCCTCGAATTTTCCGGAATCATTGATAATTAAACTGGTATTCTGTGTTAACCTTGAGCTTTCCGGCAGAAGCCCGCTCTTAACCAAAATCTGAAAACCATTACAAATACCGATAATCAATTTTCCTTCGCTAATAAATTTGCGCAATGAATCCGCAAGCTTAAACCTCAGTTCATTGGCAAAAATCTTACCCGAAGCGATATCATCTCCATAACTGAAACCTCCCGGTAAAGCCAATATATGGAAATCACTAAGAAACCTCTCTCTGCTTACTAAGCTGTTGATATGCAAAAGTTCGCACTCTGCCCCGGCAAGCTTAAACGCTGCCGCGGTCTCTTTATCACAGTTGGTGCCTGCGCTTCTTAAAATACAAACTTTAGGTTTTATCATAAAATCTTTTTATTATTTGTGCCACTTCCTTGGGTTCATCGGATAAAACAAATAAATCCATATCTTCTTTATTTATATTGCCATGGCTGTAAACCGTAGACTTCAACCACTCTAATAACGGCTTCCAATATTTACTGTCAAAGAGGATTACCGGGAACCTGGCAATCCTCTTGGTCTGAATTAAAGTAATCGCCTCAAAGAATTCATCCATCGTGCCAAAGCCTCCAGGCAGGATTACAAAAGCCTTGGCGTATTTTACAAACATGACTTTACGCACAAAAAAATAACGGAAACTTAACACAGTGTCCACAAATCTGTTTGGCTTCTGTTCACGGGGGAGCTGGATATTTAAGCCAATAGAACAGCCTTCTGCTCGCCGGGCGCCTTTGTTGGCTGCCTCCATAAGACCAGGGCCGCTTCCGGTAATTATCGCGTATCCTGCCTTGGCGATATGATATGCTATCTCCTCAGCCAGTTTATAATGCTTACTTTCGGGTTTGGCGCGCGCCGAGCCAAAGATAGAAACTGCCTTCCCTATTTTAGAAAGTATTTCAAAACCGTCCACAAACTCCGACATGATGCGAAATATCCTCCAGGTATCCTCCTGGGTAAAATCATCTTTTACCAGTAAATCTTTTTTTATCCGCGATTTTATTTTAACCATAAATCCCCCTTACCACCTTAAAGGTTCCTGCCAGCTTTCTTTTAATCTACGGGAATCCGCTTCTACGCAAACCTTGCCATCTAAGCCATATATTTTAAATTCATTGCTGCTCGCCAAGCAGCCTATCAGGCCAAAATCTATGCCCCTTAATAGTCTCTCAAATTCTTCCTTATTCTTTTTATTCACCTCCACCACAAAGCGGGAGTTAGACTCTGAAAATAGAAGAAAATCATTGCGCCGGGCTGATGATTCATAAGGGACCTCTGATAAAAATATATCCGCGCCCAGGCCGCCGCTAAAAACCATCTCTGCCAAAGCCACTCCCAGGCCGCCGTCAGAACAATCATGCATCGCCCTAACTAAACCTTTTTCTGATGCTTTGTTTAAAGCGAAGAATATTTTTTTTGACTCCTGGTAATTAAGCTTAGGAACTTGATTACCTATTGCTCCGTATAAATCATAATAATGCGAACCGCCCAATTCATCATAAGTCTTGCCCACAACGTAAATTAAGTTGCCTGCTTCTTTTGCGTACATGGATACGCATTTATTCACATCATCCATTACGCTAATTGCTGAAATAAGCAATGTCCCGGGGATAGAAGTTGACCTGCCGTGCACGCTGAATTCATTATAAAGGCTGTCTTTGCCGGAGATAAACGGCACGCCGTATTCTTTAGCGGCATCATAGCAGCCATAAGCAGCGCGCACCAGGCTGCCTAAACGATCAGGCTTATCCGGATTGCCCCAGCAGAAATTATCCAGTATCGCCACTTCTTTTAGCGACCCCCCCACAGCAATAATCTGACGCAGCGCCTCATCAATACAGGAAGCTGCCATCCAGTAAGGGTCGATAAAACCAAAACGGAAGTTTATGCCGTTAGATATAATAATTCCTTTGGAAGAATCAAATAAAGGCTTAGTAACACTGGCGTCAGACGGCCCGTCATTTACAATGCCGGCCAAGGGCTTGATAATTGAACCACCCTGTACTTCATGGTCATACTGCCGGACTACCCACTCCTTGGAACAAATATCATAATGCGCAAGCAACTTTAATAAATCTGCGGTGAGATTTTTCTTCTGGGGGATTCTTGGTTCTTTGTGCTTAGCCTGCGCATATATGGCTTTCTTAGTAGTCTCCGGTATGCCGTCATGCAAAAAATGCATATCTAAATCACAAACTTTGGTTTCTTCATAATAAAGTTCTAATCTTTTTGTATCGGTAAATTCACCGATTACAGTAGCCTCAACGTTTTCGTTGGCAAAAATTTCAATCAATTTATTAATATTTTCCGGAGGAACCGATAGCACCATCCTCTCCTGCGACTCGGAGATCCATATTTCCATATAAGACAGGCCGGAGTATTTTAAAGGCACCTGATCCAAATAAACCTTAGCCCCTAATTCCGCCCCCATCTCCCCCACTGCGCTGGATAAGCCCCCTGCTCCGCAATCTGTAATCGCGCTATAGAGATTGGCATCGCGAGCCTGTAAGATTGTATCCAAAACCTTCTTCTCCTGGATAGGATTGCCTATTTGCACCGCTCCGCTAGAGATAGCTTCAGATTCGTGAGTCAGCTCACCGGAAGAGAATGTCGCTCCATGAATACCGTCGCGTCCGGTAGCACCGCCAAGTACAACCACCAGGTCTCCAGCATTAGTTTTCTTAAAAGATTTACCTTTGGGCATAATCCCCACTGTGCCGCAATACACCAACGGATTGCCCGCGAAATGTTCATGGAATAAAATCGCCCCGTTAACCGTAGGGATTCCCATTTTATTCCCGTAATCGCGCACGCCGCTGACTACGCCTTTCATCACCCGTTTCGGATGCAAAGAACCGGCAGGCACTTTATTAAACGCCATATCCGGAGGCGCAAAACAAAATATATCGCTGTTTAAAATCGGCTTTGCCCCCATGCCTGTGCCCATCGGATCACGGATTACCCCGCCGATACCAGTATTTGCTCCGCCAAACGGCTCCAAAGCTGAAGGATGATTATGTGTTTCAACCTTAAAACAGATATTATTCTTTTCATCAAACCTAATTACCCCCGCATTATCCTTAAACACAGAAACACACCAGCTTTTATTCAACTCGTTAGTCACCTTCATAATTGTAGACTTAAGCAGGCCCTTAATAGATTTGTTGCCTAAAACAGGATCAGCTTTAGCTTCTTTATACGCGATGTTACCACGGAATGTTTTATGGTAACAATGTTCAGACCAAGTCTGGGCAATTGTCTCCAATTCACAATCAACCGGATTGCGTTTGTGTTTACGGAAATAATTCTGTATCTGGCGCATCTCGTCTAAATTCAGGAAGAGCTGGCCCTTTTTGCTGATCTCCAAAAGTCCCGCGTCTGTCGCGTTGAGTAAATCAACTGTAACCAGGTTAAAACTATAACCGGGCTGATGTTTAATATCCCCCTCTGGAGTCGCCGGGTTAACTATATGCTGTATAAGCTTGTTATAGAGAAGTTTTCCCGAGATGGTTTTTAATTGCTGTCCGGAGAGCTTGCCGAAAAGGATATATTTCTTAGCGGTCTTGACTGATTCAGCGCCTAAGACACCCAGGTCCTGAATACCTTTTAAGACCGATGTCTCAACAGGGTCCATAACTCCCGGGTTATAAGCGACTTCTACTATGTGTTGATTAGTTTTAAGTAAGGTCCCGGAGCAAGCGGATATAATCTTATACTCCTGGGCTATTTTATCCGTTAAAAGCTCATCGCAAATTTTAACAACCTGGTTTTCGGTAAGGTTTCCCTCGAGAGTATAGACCTGGATAAACTTAACTTCTTTGACGCTATTTATCCCCAGGTCAAGAATATCCTTCCTTACACCCTGGCCAATAGCGTCAAAAATACCGGGTTTATCCACTATTTCTATTTTATACTGCATATCTATTAAAGAGGTTTTAAAAGGCAGGATTAAAAAACTATAAACCGACCTTCTTAAAAATCTTATTTACGTTGCGCAGATAAAAATCCAGATCAAATATTTTATCCAACTCTTTAGCGCTTAAATACCGGGCCGCGCCGGGAACAGCTAAAAGATTATCTTTAAAGTTGCCTGTGCCCTTCCAGGTTTGCATGGCTGCCTTCTGCACCAGATCATACGCCTGGGTGCGGCCTAAGCCTTTATTCATCAGGGCGATTAAAACCCGCTGCGAAAAAATTAATCCGCGCGTCTTGGCCAAATTAGTCAGCATATTATCCGGATAAACCTTTAAACCGCTGACTACCTCAATAAATTTATTGAGCATATAATCCAAGGCTAAGGTAGAGTCCGGAAAGATTATCCTTTCAACCGAAGAATGGCTGATATCCCGTTCATGCCAGAGAGTTACATTCTCAAAACCTACTTGGGCATTCGCGCGCAAGAGCCGCGCTAAACCACAGATACGCTCGCAGATTACCGGATTACGTTTATGCGGCATAGCGCTCGAACCCTTCTGGCCTTTACCAAAAGGCTCTTCCGCCTCTAAAACTTCCGTCTTCTGCAGATGCCTGATTTCAGTGGCGAATTTTTCTAAAGATGCTCCGATTACCGCCAGAGTAGCTATATATTGTGCGTACACATCCCTTTGTATTACCTGGGTGGCGATGTTTACCGGCTTTAAGCCTAGTTTCTTACAAACATAACTCTCAACATTCGGCTCAATATTTGAATAAGTGCCCACAGCCCCGGAAAGCTTTCCTACACAAACTTCATTTTGAGCCTGTTTTAAGCGGGCCAGATTCCTGTGTATTTCATCAAACCAAAGCGCAATTTTTAAACCAAATGTAGTCGGCTCAGCATGAACTCCATGCGTGCGGCCGATACAGGCCATATCTTTATAGGCCTTAGCCTTATTAGCCAGAATTTTTAAGAGTTTTTCTAAATCAGCGATCAATATATCCGAAGCTGATCTTAATTGCACCCCTAGCGTAGTATCTAAAATATCAGAAGAAGTCAGGCCCATATGCAGATATTGGGCATCTTTTCCTATATATTGGGCCACATTAGAGACAAAGGCAACAACATCATGTTGTGTCTTCTCTTCAATTTTATTGATCTGCTGGATACTGAAGCGGGCTTTTTGTTTGATGCGTTTTACTGCTTGTGACGGGACGATTCCTTCTTTAGCGTAGGCCTCTAAAGCGAGTATCTCTATGGCCAGCATGGTCTTGAACTTAAACTCCTCCTGCCAGATACTCTTCATTTGCGGTAGGCTGTAACGTTCAATCATCGTGAGGCTTCCTCCTGTATTTGAGAGTATAATTATATCAAAAAACCGCCATTTGTAAACAAAAAACAAGCACCTTAAAGCTTTTCCTATGAGCGACAAGAAGAGCAAAGACAAGGGCCTAATCTATGCTCAGTAAAAACATAGGGTAAAACCACCTAGACTCTGTTTTACAGAAAGTTTACACTTGGTAGGTGAATTGGAAAGCGTTTACTAAAGTTACTAATCTAAACATCGAGCCCAACAATCATAAGTATCATTGGAATGACAGCGAAGTTGAATTTGCCAATCTCCACCTGAAGTTCCCACTACATGACAACCGTCATAGTTATCTTTATCATCTTCCGTCGTTTTAACTCCGGTCATAAAACATGCTGCATGCACTCCTATAGAACAATCTACATTTCCGGTTCCACCGGGCTTATGACAAGAATATTCATCGCTAACCGCTGCTGTTTGACTCGCCCACATACCCTTGCTTCTTAAATACACATCATTCACATCTAAGTTACCAGGCTGACCATTAGGTGCGGGTAAATGCAAACTCATCGTCCCAATGCCAAGGTTACCTTTAATCCAAGCATTTCCGGTAGCAGTAGGCACGTCAGCAGAAGTAAACAACCCATCGCCATTATTATCACCTACTCCAAATTTATCTGCCTGTAAAGAACTATAGCTTCCATACGGAGATGGATAATAAGTAGTGATTGTGATAGACTCTTCAGCGGCAAAACATAGGCTAATTACCCCAAAGATAAAAATAACTATTAATTTTATCTTTTTCATAGTTTAAATCCCCCCTGTCTCGGCAAAATCTTTATATTCCATTTTGGAATATTAATAAAAAAAGTGTAACATAGAAAATTAAAGGTGTCAAGTAAATGGATAAAACTATATTTACAAAAGCTCACAAAGAGTTAGTTGTCCGCTTAGTCGGGGCGCGAAAGGCAGCCAAGCTTAAACAGGTTGATGTTGCTAAGAAATTGGGCAGGACTCAATCTTACATCTCGAAAATCGAGGCTGGACAACGTCGCATAGATACTGTCCAGCTAAATGAGCTTGCGGCAATCTATAAGAAAAACCTCCGCTATTTTATCAAATAATACCCTCATCAGAAAAACTAAAATAATTGCCATCGCCTATAATTACATGGTCGAGGCATTTTACAAATAAAGCTTCTCCTGCCGTAACTAATTGGCGGGTAAACTGTTTGTCCTCCCGGCTTGGCCGGGGGTTCCCTGATGGATGGTTGTGGACGCAGATTATAAAAGATGCAAACTCCTGCAGGGCTTTCTGATAAATTTCCCTTATTATAGGCCTTGCCTGGTTTACAGAACCCTCCTCTATCTCTATTATATCTATAATTCTATTTTGGGAGTTTAAGAGCAACACCTTAAATACCTCTATTCTTAAATCCTGCATTCTCGGCATAAGGATATTAATAATATCCCCTGAAGATTTTATTTTTAATCGTTTTTCCCTTATTGTCTCTTCGCTAAACCTCCTGGCTATCTCGATAGCTGCTTTTATCTGGCTGATCTTGGCGTTTCCCAAACCTTTTATTTGTTTCCAATGGGCTAAATCCTGTTTTCCTATACTGCGGAAGCAATTAAATTTCTGTAAAATTCTTCTAGCCAGGTCCAGCGCGCTTTCTCCTTTTGTCCCCGTCCTTAAAATAATTGCCAGTAATTCGGAGTTATTTAAAGTATGCTCCCCGTTTTTTAACAGTTTTTCCCTAGGCCTGTCCTCATTCGGCCAGTTATTTATAGGCATGCGGCGCACCTCCTCTGCAATTGACGCAAAAGTAAAATAAATCTAACAAATATTCTTAAGGCAAAACTGTGTTGCAATCTGTCTATTTTGTTTTATAATTAATGAATATAACGAAAGGATTAAAAATGTTACGAATTTTACGCAATAAGAAAACCGCCAAGAAGGTATGGATTGTGCTGGCTATAATCATCATCCCTGCTTTTACCCTTTGGGGATTTGGCAGTTCAAGCCGAAGCAAGGAAGAAAATATACCAGCTGGAAAGATATTCGGCAAAAACATCTCTAGCCTTGAATTTAAGAAAGCGGCAGCAGCCGCGAAAACCGCTGCTATTTTGCAGTTCGGAGACAACTTTTCTAAGGTTGAGAAATACCTAAACCTGGAATCACAGGCCTGGGAAAGATTAATACTTCTGGATGAAGCGAAAAAACGCAAGTTGAATATAAGTGACCAGGAGGTCATTAATACCATTCAAAAAGCCCCTTATTTTCAAAAAAACTCCGTCTTTAATGACAAAACCTACATAGAGATCCTGCGTTATGTCTTCCGGCTGCAGCCGCGTACCTTCGAAGAACAAATGCGGCAGAACCTGACCCTGGGTAAACTTTATAACCAAATCACCGATGGCATAAAAATCGAAGATATTAATGTGCGTCGGGAATGGCTAAAAACAAATGAAGAATTAAGCATTTATTACGTTGCCGCTTTATTTGCCGAATTTGCCAAGAAAATTAAACCGACTGATAAAGAAATCTCCGCCTATTATGACAAAAACAAGGATATCTTTAAAGAACCTCAACTCATTAACCTGGAATATATTGTTACCGAGTCAGATGCAGAATCAAAGAAAATACCGGATTTAATAAATAAAAACTACAGCTTGGATAAGATATGCAAAGAGCTTAATCTGGCTAAAAAGGAGACCGGTTTATTCAAACAATCCGCCCCTCCTGCTGCTTTAAATATTCCACAAGAAACTTTAAACTTAATTTTGGGCCTTAAAGAAGGCATGCCTGCTCAAATGGTAAAAAAGGATAAAACATTCTACGTATATGCCCTTAAGGAAAAGAAACCCGGCCGCATCCCGGAGTTGCCGGAAGTAAAAGATAAGATTAAAGAAACCATAATAAAGGAAGAATCGAGAAAAATGGCGCAGAGCAAAATAAAGGAATGCGCCGATAAATTAAAAAACAAACCGTTTAACCGGATAGCCAGTGCACGCAATCTTAAATCCGGACAAACTAAGTTTTTTAAATCTACTGATCAAATTGACAACCTTGGGCCTGGAAAAATATTCTGGGAGGCGGCGAAGAAATTAAAAGAAAATCAGACAAGTGGCATACTCTCCGACCCTAGTGGCTACTATATTATAAAACTCAAAGCCATTAAGCCTGTTGACGAAGACAAATTCGCCAAAGACAAAGACGCGCTTAAGGAAAATATGCTTAACCAGGAAAAAAATAAGGTCTTTGCTAAATTTGCTGAAGAAACCAAGAAAAAGGCCGGCAGGTAGAAATAACCGTAGATAAAAAAACAGGGCTAGTTTTTTAACTAGCCCTGTTTTTTTATTGTTTATCAAGCGCTTATCTTTATTGAATTTACCGGACAGGAATCCGCTACTTCCTGCAGGTTACAAGAAGCAGAAACCTGCGCCTTCACATGGGCAACGCCATCCCCCTGTACTTCAAAAACTTCCGGGCATGACTGTTCACATAAACCGCAACCTACGCATGTAGAAACATCAACCGTAACTTTTGACATAATTATCTCCTATCTCTCCAAAAGATTTTCAAATATTTCTTCGTGGCTTACCTCTTCACTCAATATATGGCTCACCAACTGGTATGTAACATTATCCTTGCCAAATGTCTTCTTTGCAATTTTATTATATACCTCGATTGCGCCTGCTTCCGCCTCGGCAACAATACGGATAATCCGGTTAATATCTGCGGTATTTCTCGGAGGCATAAGATAAGCGGCATTAGCACCCTTTTCCAGATCCATAGGATTAGCTACAGGCACATCACCTAATTTAGTAATTAAATCAGCTATCTCGCCTGCATGCTCTAACTCATCTTTAGCTAATTTTTCAAGCATCTCCTTAATATCTTCATAGGCCCTGCCCGAAACCGTCTGAGCCATATACCAATAAAGATAAAATGCCAGCCATTCATCGCAATAAGCCTTATTTAAATCTTTAACCAGATCCTTTAAGCTTAAATCCACAATTGCCCTTGCTTGTTTTCCCATAGTAACCCTCCTTGTCTACCAAGACAACACCCGCGCGATTCCAATTAACACGGGGTGTCTCACCCTTGCGCCTCTAGCTTCAGATTATATTTCTTTATATTATTATCCGCAACATCCTGGACTTTTTTGATCTCGCCGGGATTATTGAGGAGATGTTTAAACCTTCCCTGCATCTTTAAATATTCCTCTACCGGCTTAGGCATAATTTGCTTGCGTGCCGTAATTACACCAAACTCATATTCAAATAAAGGATAAAGCCCGGTCTCTACCGCCATCCTCGCCACAGGCAACATCTGATTTGACTCATGGCGCCAGCCTAAAGGACAAGGCACATGCACCTGGATATATTTAGGCCCCTTGATAGAGATGGCTTTTTTTACTTTACGGGTCAAATCCTGGGGAAATCCCGCTGAAGCCGTGGCCACATAAGGAATACCGTGTGCCGCGAAAATCTCCGGGACAGGCTTTTTGGGGCGTAGATTTCCTGAAGAAAGCGCTCCAACAGGGCTGGTAGTAGTATTTGTATCAAACGGAGTAAGGCCGCTCCTCTGCACTCCGGTATTCATATAAGCCTCATTATCATAACAAACATACAAAATATCATGGCCGCGCTCAAGCATGCCGCTTATAGCCTGCAAACCAATGTCTCCGGTTGAGCCATCCCCACCCTGCGCAATAACATTAGTCGTATCCTTTTTGCCCAAATATATCAACGCCGCCTCAACACCTGAAGCAACAGCAGCAGAATTCTCAAACAAAGAGTGGATCCAGGGAACACCCCAGGCGGTTTCCGGGTATTTAGTGGAAAAAACCTCCAGGCAGCCGGTACTGTTAGCGATAATCGTATTTGCTCCCGCCGCTTCAATAACTAAACGCGCGGCAACTGCCTGGCCGCAGCCTGCACAAGCGGTATGTCCGGATTTAAATAAAGGGTTATTCTCCATATTCTTCCTTAAGCAACTCTGGTTTTAAATCTACAAAATCAAAATTAACTTCCTTGGCGCCAAGCCTTCTGAATACTTCATGTATAGTTTCCATAGTGATATCTCTACCGCCCAGGCCGCCGACAAAACTGCTGATTACCTTCGGGCCTTTCTTTTTGCCGAAAAATGCCGACTTTACCTCAACCGCAACCGGAGCATAAGCACCCAAGGAGACTGATTTATCCAAAACCGCTACCTTTGGCACATCCTTTAAAGCTTCATAAATACGCGCATACGGAAATGGCCGGTATGAGATAATCCGCAAGAGGCCGACTTTCTTGCCTTTTGCGCGCTGCTCATCCACCACCTCTTTGATCGTGCCACAAACTGAACCCATTGCCACGATCACCTTCTCCGCGTCTTCAACCTGGTACTCCTCAACCAATAAATCCTTATAATCCCGGCCAAAGACATTATTAAACTCCTTGCTTATATCAAACAGGTAACCTATGGATTCTCTCATCGTTTCCTGAATAGCAAAACGCGTTTCCATATAGTAATCAGGATCAGCCAAAAGCCCCATACTTATGGGATCAGCCGTATCCAGTTTATATAAAGGTTTATAAGCTGGCAGGAATTTGTTAACTTTATCCTGCTCCGGCATATCCACTGTTTCCATGCCGTGAGTCAGAATGAAGCCATCCATACAAACCATTACCGGAAGCATTACACGTTTATCTTCGGCCAAGCGGTATGCAATGAGGTGAAAATCCACTGCCTCCTGGTTGTCCTCAGCGTAAATCTGGAACCACCCGGAATCCCTCAAAGATATCGAATCCTGCTGGTCATTCCAGATATTTATAGGAGCGCTTATCGCACGGTTGGCGCAGGTCATAACAATAGGCAGGCGCATACCGGCAATATTAAAGACCACCTCCTGCATAAGAAAAAGCCCTTGGGAGCTAGTGGCGGTATAAACACGTACCCCGGTTGCCGAACCGCCTAAAACTACGGAAGCCGCGGAATGCTCGCTTTCCACATTCACAAACTGCGACTTAAGCTCGCCGCTTGATACCATCTGGGCCAAATCTTCAACTATATGCGTCTGGGGTGTTATTGGATAGGCGGAAATTACACCTGGCTGGCAGGATTTTATAATTTCAGCTATTGCATGCGACCCCTCTAAGAATTCTTTCATGATTCTTCTCTCTTTGATTCTTCGCTAACCATTTCAATATCTTTTTTCGGGCAGATATCCGCGCATAATCCGCAGCCCTTGCAAAAAGTGTAATCTACCGAGAAAGCGTTCTTTTCTTTGCCGCTTACGCAGCCTTCAGGGCAAATCATCAGGCACATCCTGCAGGCAATGCAATTTTGATGCAGATAATTCGGCCGGGATAAGGTCCTCCAGCTGCCGGTCTTATCACCTTTGCTATTTTTTGGTTTCACGGTTAACGGACCAAACATTTATTATTTTATCCCTTTCTTGACAAACTCAAAACCCTCTTGAACCGCCTTGATATTGCCTTCCTGCGCCTTACCGCTGAAACGCTTTTTAACTACTTCAATAAGATTATCCAGCTTTAACTCACCGGTAGCAGCGGCAAAAGCGCCGATTAAAGCTGTATTTCCCAGCGGACGGCCGATGTTTCTTAAGGCAATTTCATTAGCCGGAACAACAAAAACACTCTGTTTAGCCTTTAACTTAGGCAATTCCAAATCTTCTTTTCCATTAATAATAGCAACTCCATCCTCTTTTAATCCGGAAAAACAGTTATATCCGCGTAAAAGAGTAGAGTCAACAATAATTACGTAATCAGGTTCATAAATCTGGCTGCGCAACCGGACCGGATCGCTGTCCACACGCACAAAGGCATTCATCGGAGCGCCCATTCTGGCTGCCCCAAAGTTGGGAAAGGCATAAGGATACCTACCTTCGTTAAAATAACTAAACCCTAATAATGCTGCTGTTGTGATTGCGCCCTGGCCTGCGCGGGCATGGATCCTGATTTCTTTCATGGTACTCCTAGAAAATGATAATCAAAAGTTTTTTAATTATATAGCTTATATCTTACTTTGTCAAATAGTTTTATTTAGAGGGTTTTACGGATAAATGCAGAGGTCTGATCAAGCAGATTTAGAATTCCTTCCGCCTTTTGCGCATCCAAAGTGCCCAAACCGCATGCCGGGCTGATCATCAGCCTCTCCAAAAGGAGCCCCCGGTCAATACCCTTCTTAACCAAGATATCCAGGCCGGATTTTATCTTCTGCGACAACTCCTCCGGGGTCTGGTTGGGATTATAGCCCTGGGTAGGAACGATCCCCCAGCAGATAATCCCCCCTTTTTTCAAGAATCTGTTCAGATTATCCGCGTAAAGCACAAATCTCTCCTGGTATTCAAAGGCATCAAAATTAATGATATCAATTCCCGCAGTATCCATAAGCATAGACCAATCAGTATTACCGCAGCAATGTATGCCAACCAGGCAACCGCTGGGCTTTAAACTCTCAGTCAACTCAGAAAAAACATCAATTACATCATTACGGCTAACCGGCGTATACGCAGAACCTACGGAAGTTAAATACGGCTCATCAAAAAACATGATTATTTTTTTGCCAAAAACCTTAAAATAATCCAGCTGCCAGAGAGCCTTCATAGTCAGCCCCTTGACCATAGCCTGCATTAAGACCTTATCGTGCAAGATGGTTTTCCCGTCTAAATCATTTATCCCGGAACAAAAGGTAAACGGCCCGGTAACCTGGCATTTTATAAATTTTATTTTGGATAAATCCGCTGTTTTCATCGCTTTAAGACGCCGGTAAAAAGCATGCAGCCCTCTGGAAAAATCAAGGTTTAGCTTAAAGTAAGGTAAATCCTGTTCAATGAACCTCTCATAAAATACCTCCAGCTCTTTTTCTTTATCGACAGGCGCAAAACGTAACCCCTGCCCATCAATCTTAAGCCCGGGCAGATTCTCGCTGAACTGCGCAATCATCCCTTCCCGCATATCGCATTTGGGAAGCTGCGGCCAAAAAGGCGCGCAAGGAAGGTAGCGCAAAATCAAATCTATCGCCTTTTCTGCGTCGGGAAAAGGCAGGCTGCCGACACCAGTTGCCAAACCTTTCACATTCATCACACCTTCTCCCTCTTAAGGGTACCACTAGGCCTCATCTCAACCACCTCTTCCATTTTTACTTTAAGAATTACGAATTGATCAGGTATTTCTACCTCAAAAGACTTATGCCCCTTGCCCTTAGTTACCCCCTCGATAATCCTGGTTATAGACAGGTCAATTTGTTTATCCTGCAGCTCCTTGATTACCCCTCTGTATTCCGGGCCTGCATCAACAATCTCCACCCTTCCATTAATCTGATAACCGATGAGCGTATTGCTATCAATAAAAGAAAGCGAGGCCCGCGGGTTTATCTGAAGGTTAGAAAAAGTCCTGCCAATAATATAATCCACCAAATAAAGATAATCTCCTTCTACCTTTAATAAGAATTTAGGCGCGGCATTTGGCCTGCCCGACAAATCACAGGAGGCCAAACTGATAAATTCCCTGGACTCGATAAGCTCTCTTAAGCACTTATTGATCATGGTTTATTTGGAATATTTAAATCCACGGTATCGGCCAGGACATTGGCAAATACTGAATTAAAATCATAAACTGAATTAAAATCAGCTATGCAATCTTCATCGCTCTTAGATAAAAGTTTCTTCTCAATCATATTAAAGACAATCTCACCAAAATCCTGAGTCAGGTTTACTCCCCAGTGCGATAATACTCTCTGCGCCAAGGCGCCATATTGCTCAATCGCATAATCCCGCAGCCCAAAGGCAAGCTCCCTTCCGGTAACATGCGCCTGTTTTTTAAGTTTACCTTGTGTAAAATTTAACCCCTGCAGCACAAACTCATAAGCATCCGGCTTATATCTCTTGTCCCGGCTGTAGATCTCCTCAACTAAGTCAAAAAATTTACTCATTATGTTCTAGGCAGATTCAGGCCTGATATATTTTTAAGATTACTGGCTGCTATTTCCTGGGCATGTTTGAGAGCCCGATCATAAGCATCACAGATAGACCTCTCAAGAACAGCCTTATCAAGCTCAGCAAGATTTCCGTTAATATTTACACTATTGATCTTCTGTGCAGCGTTCATATTGATTTTTACTATTCCGTTGCTGCTTACGGAATCAAAATTAGTTTCTTCAAGCTGGCGCTTCAACTCTTGCATCGACTTCTGCATCTCAAATAACTGTTTCATTTTATCAAACATAAATCTCCTTTCAAAAACCTAATTCCTCACCGACAATAATCACCTTGAGCCTTTCGGGGTTAATCTCAGACTCAATAACTAAAACCTGGCAGCACATCCTTTTGTATTCCGGGGCAAGGCATATATCTTTATGGCAAAGCCCGTCTGCCAAGCAGGCTGATTTCCAATCCAAGCGTTTACAGTTAAGCACAGTAGCATGCTCCCTGCTGCGTTTTAATGCCTGATCTAAATTTAAAACGATCTTGTTTAAACCACAGACCACGATCACATTATCGGAATTAGCAATACCGCTCGTACGGTGGCCGTAACCGCTAAAGAAAACTAACTCGCCGTCTTCAGAAATAGCATTACAGCTTGTCAGGAAGTAATCCGCATGGGAACCAAGATTACGCATCTGCAAACTTTGTTCCCGGCTTATCCCGGGCCTATACTGGTTAAACACTTCATAATCAGAGGCCTCAAGAAGCGCTACAATACCTAGCTCATCCAGGGTCCTGGAGCCTGAAACACCCACAGTTGCACTTTTTAAAATAAGCTGTTTAATCCTCTCCCTGGCCTCATCCTTAGAATCCACATAAATACCGTCAATATTGCGGCGTTTTAAACTGGCGATTAGATTGGATATTCTTTGTTCCATTGACTATTCTGATAATAAACTTTTGTAATCAGCCGGCAGTCTATGCTCCAGCAAAACTACATTGCCACTCTTGTCTAGAAATATATAAGTAGGGACTCCCCCGATTTCATAATTTTTCGCGGCCTGGCCTTTGATATCTAAAAGCACCCTCATATTGATCGCATAATTCTTTAGGAACCTTTCCACTTTATAGCCAGCCTCACCGACATTAACGGCAAAAACAGCTAATCCTTCTTTTTCCATTTGAGGGTACATCTTGTTTAAAGTTCTCAGTTCTGTACGGCAATAAGGACACCAGGTAGTCCAGAAGAAAAGAATGGCTGGCCTTCCTGCCAGGCTGGAAAGATTAACCGGATTGGATTCTAAATCATTCAGTACAATACCACCGGCTAAAACTATATTAGAAAAACTTAAAACCAGAACACCTGTTAGCATCAAAAAGATTGCCGCACCTTTTATAAATTTACGCATTAAAATCTCCTTATCGCTGAGAAAATAAAATAAGCGCCAGTTAAAACAATAATTGCGGCACAAATTTTCTTTATTAACAGCATCCAATTGCCGGCCTTGGGCAACCCGGTAAAACTAACCCCAAAAGTGCCGATTAAAATAAAGATCAAACCCATACCATAAGAAAAACTAAGCAAAAGTAGCCCTCCGTAGAATATATTCTTCGTAGTCGATAAATACGTCAAGATTGCGCCCAAAATTGGCGTAAGGCAGGGTGAAATCATTAGCCCGGAAATTAGTCCTAATAATAAGGCCAGAAAATAATTTCTCTTTTTGTAAACGGGAGGCTTTAAATTCAAAGAAAAATTAAGATGGAATAAATCAAACATAGAAAGCCCGAAAATTAGTATGAGTACTCCGGACATAAGGTTAACTATAGGGTTTACGCTGAATTCCCCAAATATCCTGCCGGTTAATACCGCCAGTATCCCCAGCAAAGAATAAGTAAAAGCGATGCCGGTAACATAAAATAGGCTTAATAAAAACCCTTTAATTTTAGAGTTTTGCGCATTGCCGACTATGTATCCGGCGCTAATCGGAATAAGCGGATACACACAAGGAGTAAAACTAGCCAGCAATCCTCCGAAAAAAGCATAAACAAAATCTAATGGGCTACCGGAGAGCAGCATCAATCCACCTCAAGTATGGTTTATCCCCTGCAATTAGGCCAAGAACAATAATCTCCGGGACCTTATAGCTGTGCAAAGATTTAACCAATTTAATAACCTTGGCTATTTTCTCTTTCTTTGATTTGACTATCAAAAGGGATTCTTTGGCTTTCTGGATTTTACCTTCCCAGAAAAATAAGGAATCAACTTTATCCATAATATTCACACAGGCTGCAAGTTTTTGCTTAATTAAACCTGCGGCGATCTTTTGCGCCTCTTTTTTATTGCCGGCGGTAACAAAAATAACAACATACATATAAACTATGCCCCCTTTTTTTAAAATCATATCACGGATAAGGGCCACGTTCAACAAAACTTAAACCACCCTCATTGACCTGATTCTGCCAAGCTGGGCACAAAGATCAAAAACCAAGGTGGGCTCATCCGTAACCATATTAACCTTATAGTCACACTTCTCGTCCTGATCCTGAGACTGGCTGACTACCAACTCATTGCCAAACTCCGCCAGGGAACTTTTAATCATTTTTGGCGAACTGTTTTGGGCATGTAAAATAAACTCCAGCCTATATTTTTCGGTCATCTAAGCATTATTACCGAGATCATCCTCCCGGCGCCTTGAGCTTCTTTGCGAAAAGAAAAGAAATCTTTATTCCCTGAAAAAGTACACAACTCAGGATCAAATATATTTCCTTCTTTAACGCCGCACGCAACTAACTGCCTTGTGTTTATTAAAGCAATGTCCAAATAAAGACTGCCGTCTCTGTTAATTAAGCCAAACGGGAAATTGCTCTTAAAATCATTTTCCATCTTGCAACAACAGACCCGTATTGACGGACCAAACCCAACCAAGAGCCTGTCCGGACGGCTGCCAAATTTTTCCTGCATCAGCCTTATTGCTTCAACGCAAATATTTTTCTCAGTGCCGCGCCAGCCGGCATGCAAAATCCCCACCGCAGGTCGCTTAGGATCATAAACAAAAACCGAAAGGCAATCCGCTGTCAATACGGCAACAGGGACATTTTTCTTATCTGTCAAAAATCCATCTGTGTCGCTAATAGAACTGTCATAAGCTAAGGCTCCGCTGCCCTTATTGCTTTCCGTAACATACGTAACAGCCTTGCCATGAACCTGTTTTGCGCATATCAGACCGCGGTAGTCAATGCCTATAGCAGAAAGGAATCTCTTGCGATTCTCAAGGGCCCCACGGGTATCCCCATAGCATAAAGACATGTTGCCGTCCTGACGCCTGCTAAAGGCACACGCTACATCTTTTAAGCCGAATTTTTCTAAAGGGTTATTAATCTGCATCTATCTCCACAAGTTTCTGGCGTGACTTCTTGCCCGACCTGATTCTTATTTGATATTTCTTTATTTCTAAGTATTCGCTTAACAAATCAACAAGCTGTTTATTGGCCATGCCTTCGCAGGCCGGCTTAGTAAGATATACCTTTAGTTTATTACCTTGCCGCTCAACGCGATTACGGCTGGAGCGGGGATTGACACAAACCTCAAAAATCATCTGTTGATTATTTGCCTGTTATCTGCCTGGTATCCTGAATATCCGTTAGGCGCTGGCTAACCTTATCTAAGCGCTTTTCGGCATCGGCATACTTAGTATTGGCGTTTAGCAGGTGGCTCCCCAGGATACCAAAATCTTCCTTAAATTTATCCGTCTCAATAGAAAGGGCGCCTAAACTTTTTAAAATTAATTTCGCATTCTCCTCGACCTTTAATCCGCGCAGGCCCATGCAGATCACCTGCAGGTAGGCGTAAAAAGTATTCGGCGAAACAGGAATCACCTTCTTTAACATACTATAAGAAAAAATATCTTCTTTGATAATTATCTCATAATAAACATTCTCCGCCGGGATATACATCAGGGCAAAATCATAGGTATTTTCCGCAGGCAGGATATATTTTGCAGCTATCTCATTAATGCGATTTTTTACATCCTGGATAAATTTCTTTCGCGATGTCTCTTTTGCTTGCTCATCAGATGCATCCTGCATCCTCTGAAAATTCTCTAAACTGAATTTCGCGTCAACCGGGACCAGCCGCTCGCCAAGGCAAATTACCGCATCCACCGCGTCTGCACTCTTAAAACGATATTGCGTATGGTAATGCTCTCTGGGTAAAACCTGGGAAAGTAAATTATCCAGCAAGGTCTCCCCCATAGCCCCGCGGAACTTTGGTGCACGCAGGAGCTCCTGAAGGCTTGAGATATCCTTGCTGATAGCAATAATCTGCTTATTAGTCTCTTCTAATTTACCCAACTGCTCCTTCACACCCCCAAAAGCAGAGGTGGCGCTGCCTAAATTCTGCCCGATAATCTTATTAGCCTCCTGGATAGACTGATTCATCTGATTCAGGCGCTCGTTGACCTGAGAGGAGATTTTCAAAACAACAAAAACAATAAATGCTGCTAGTATTAAAAATAATGCTGCGATTAAAATAACCATTTTATTATTATACCATTGACAGCTTTGCGATTAAAGTAAATAATCTTTTTTTACCCTTTTTACGGAACGGAATATATTCTTTTTGACATCCGGACAGACCTTCTCCAGCTCCCGGATAATCCGGCCTACCCTGTTGCGGTTAGAGGTAATAGAGTGCGGACAGGCACAGCTATCATGGCCCAATTTTACCTCCTCGGCAAAACGTTCTATCAAATGCTCTTCTACATAAGCCAGGGGCCGGATAAGCGTAATCTTACCCTTAAACAACTCCTGTTTTGGTACCATGCCTGAAACTTCTCCTTGAAAGAATAAATTTAACAACATGGTCTCGATGATATCATCCATATGGTGCCCTAATGCAATCTTTGTACAACCAAGCTTATTGGCCGCAATAAAGAGCTCTTTCCTTCTATTCCAAGAGCACCAAAAACAGTTAATCTTATCCTTTTCTGTTTTCTTAAGTATATCGGACTTTATAATTTTATATTCGACTTTAAGCTTTTTGAAATATCTTTCAAGCTTCCTGGAAATCGATTTTGGATAACCCATATCAATATGCAAAGCAATAACATCGTATTTTATGGGTACAAATGCCTTACGGTCAAGTAGCAGGCGCAATAAAGTCAGGCTATCCTTGCCGCCGGAGACGGCAACCCCGATCTTATCTCCATCGGCAAGCATTTTATAATCCATAATTGCCCTGCCCATGCGTTTGGAAATATAATATTCCGTGCCTTGAAATATTCCCATAAGTTTTATATTCTTATAATTAGCGGATACTCTCGAACCTTGCCTCTCGCATCAATTTTCCTTTTCCGCCAATAGCATTGATAATATAAAATTTCCGGATTTTACTGAAGACACAATTAGAAGGTTTTCGGCAAAAATGTGCGGAGAAAAAGGCAAAAATCAACCCCTGCCGGAATCAATAATCATCTTGCGAATCTGCCTATTCACTGGATGCCTGAGTAATTGCTCAAGGCTGATTGGCAGGCGTAACGACCAGTTTTTCGGACTGATTGTCCCCGGCACATTGATACGGTACTGATATGGATCGCCATTAAAGACATCTGACAAAGCCAACAAATCTATTATCGAGTTAATACAAAATACCGCCCGGGAATTTAAAGTGAACTGGATTATCTTTGCTAAAAATTCATTACTGGCATCTTCGGCAACTTCTCCAGAACAACCCAATATCTTCCAAAGCTTATCCTTTTCAGCATAGCTATTTTCATAAAGCTCGATAAAATCTCCGATATCTTCCCTTCTCTTGCCCAATAGCAAAATCAGCTTATCTACACAATCGATATCCTTCCTCCAGCGCAGGCGTCCGTGCAAGGAAAGCGAAGAATCAAAGAGTTCTGCCTTTGCCCCTAGAAAATCTATGCCCCTGTCTTTGCATTTCCTTACAAAAAGCCCCTCGTCTACCGTACCTGCCTCATACTTCCACCAAGCCTTCCAATTAGTAGTATCATGCGTAGAAAGCATAGCAACGCTAAGCTGGCGATACTCACCAGGAATAAGAAAATCATGCCTTATATTCCAATCTTTTACCCAACGCTGCACGTCATTTCCGGGGATACCGAATTCAAGCAAAGTTTCAGTGCAACATTTAGGGATTACTCCCAGGTCTTCGGCACAAAGCAGCATATTTGTATTTTTCAACAAAACATCTAAAATCTTACGGCCATGCCCTGCCCAGAGTTTCTCGTCCATCGGGTCAAAAACACCGTTTAAACCCTGATTTTCCTGAAGGTCATTATAAGGAATACTCCAGATACGGAAAAGCCCAACCACATGATCAATGCGTAAAATATGATAAAAATTCTCAGCATATCTTAATTTTTCTTTTATATAGAGATACTCATCTTTGGCAATGTTATCCCAGTTATACGTCGGCATACCCCAACGCTGCCCCTTAGCGCAATACATATCCGGAGGGGCTCCGGCGGCAAAATCCAGTTTAAAAAATCCCGCATGCGCCCAGACATCAGCGCTGTCGCGGGAAACCAGAACCGGCAGGTCGCCTTTTAAAAATACGCCATTCCTAGATGCATATTCGCGAGCAGTTTTAAATTGCTTAAAAGCGATCCACTGCAGCCATATTTGGAAAGTCACTTTTTCAATATTTTCCTGCCAAAACTCCTGTAGCGCTGCCCGGTCGCGCTGTTTAAATTTATCTTCCCATTCATACCATGGCCTCCCCTGATAGAATTCTTTTAATACCTTAAAAAGCGCAAAATCCAGCAGCCAATACGCATTCTTCCACTGAAAATCCTCAAAAGCAGACTCTTCACTTAAGTCCTGAAGCAGATAAATATCCCAAAGCAGGCGCAGTTTTTCTTCTTTTACCGAATAATCGACATGAAGATCATCTCCAGGGACAGGATTAAATTTTTTTTCTTTAAGAGATGGGAAATCCTTTAAACAGATATAGGCCGGCTCAAGAGCAAAAGAACTTAAGGCGTCATAGGGGCAGGATAATGAACCGACTTCATTCATCGGTAAAAGCTGGACTATAGAATTAGCGGTAGTTTTTGCCCAATCAATGATAAGTTTTAAATCACCCAAATCGCCAATGCCAAAGCTTTTCTTTGAATAAACCGTAAATAGGGGGATCAAAACTCCGGCGCGCTTTTTAAACCCGGTATATTTCCAGTTATCTTTTGAGATGGCGCTGGAAAGTTGATTTTCAAGGCTTGATTCCGGCATCTTCTAGGTTATTTTATAGGTAGGATCAGTTGAATTATTTTATCTGCCCAAAATAAAGATACCAATGCCGCAAAAGAAAGAAACGGGCCATACGGTATGGTGTGATCGTTTTTCTTAATCAGGGTTGCAATACTAACTACTATGCCTAAGAAAGGAGCCAGGAAGAAAGTAAGCAAGGCCTTTTGCCAACCTATAAAAGCTCCAATCATAGCCAAAAGCTTAACATCTCCGCCGCCCATAGATTCGGTTTCCCCGTTGATCGCCGGTTTCTTAAGCCACTTAAAATAAACCAGATCAAACAATACTCCGGTCAAATAAATAATTCCTCCGCCGACTACAATACCCAACAATGACCGTAGCATAGGATGAAAATTATACCTCAGGGGATTAAACGCAAACCCCTTGACCGAAACCATAATAAAACCTATGATCAGGCCTCCTATTGACACTTCATCGGGGATGATGCGGTGCCGTATATCCACAAAGGTAGCGATAATTAAACCCCAAAGCATAACCATATATAAGAAAAAACTGTAGCTTAAGCCAAAACGGTTGAAAAGCGCAACCGTAAGAAGCGCGGTCAATAACTCAACCAGGGGATAACGCAAAGATATCTTTTCCTTGCAAAAACGGCATCTGCCTTTAAGCAGGATATAACTTATAAAAGGGATGTTGTCATAACCTGGTATTCTTTTCTGGCATTTAGGGCAATGCGAACGCGGCCAAACCACGGATTCGCTTTTAGGCATACGATGAATACATACGTTCAAAAAGCTCCCTACAATAGAACCAAAAATAAAAACAATTATTTTCGCAATCATAGCTTTTTTACTCCTTTTTCTAGCGCTGTCCGCATGATTTCAACCGGTGCCTTTTTACCGGTAAAATGTTCAAAACAAATTACCCCCTGATATAAAAGCATTCCTAATCCATTAGAGAAACGAATTCCCGCTTTTTTTGCTGTTGCCAAAAGTTTTGTCTCAGTTGGATTATAAATTAGATCATAAACAAAAAGCCGCTTATGGAGCAGTGTTCCGTCAATTAAACATGGATCGAGCGTCCGCATGCCCACAGGTGAGGCATTAACCAGCAAATCCTTGCCCCCCAGATTCAACTCCTCGATCCTGGCTACAGCTGCAAACTTGGTCTGACCAAATACATCTTTAAGCTGGCTGACCAGGCATAAACTTTTATAAACATCTATATCATAAATACAGAGTTCTTCTACATTACTCTTACCCAAGGCAAAACATACGGCCTTAGCTGCACCGCCTGCTCCGATAATTGCAGCCTTACGGGGAGAAACATTTAATTCCTTTAAATGCCTGCGGAAACCGGAGAAATCAGTATTAAAACCTTTTAATTTACCATCCTTAGCGACAACAACGGTATTAACTGCACCAATTTCGCGCAGCCCCGGAGCCTTAATATCCAAACAAGGCAGTACTTTTTCTTTATAGGGAATAGTAACATTAAAACCGGCTATATTATTCTTCTTTAAGTTATTTAAGAAACCTTCAAGCTGTTCGACCTGCAACTCAAATAATTTATATTTAGCTTTTATCTTAAGGGCCTTAAACGCAGCATTGTGCATACAGGGAGAGAGGCTGTGCTTAACAGGAAAACCTACTAAACCATAGAGCTTAGGCTTGGAGGTCATTTAGTTTCCAGTTTATTAACGGCATCAATGTATGCCTTGACTGCCGCTTCTACGATATCCGTGCTTGAGCCTCGGCCGCCTACGCTTAACCCCTTTACCTTTAATTTCAGGCTCGCCTGACCCAGGGCATCCTTGCCGGCGGTAACTGCTTCCAGACGAAAATCTTCTAGTTTAACTTTATATCCGGTAATTTTATCAATCGCCTTGAAACAGGCATCGACCGGACCATCCCCTGAAGAAACTCCGGATAAATTCCTTCCGGCCCTGATCAATACCACCTGGGCCTTAGGTTTAATTTTAGTCCCGGAATTAATCTCAAAACTATTCAACGTCCAGGTAGGCTTAGTCAGCCGGACTTCATCCTCAACAATGGTCCTCAAGTCATCATCAAAAATAGCTTTCTTCTTATCCGCAACTTCTTTGAAACGCCCAAAGGCTTTATTTAACTGCTCCTCATTAAGTATAAACCCCAGCGTTTTTAACCTGTCTCGGAAAGCGTGCCTGCCGGAATGTTTACCGAGGATCAACTGGCTGTCGGCAATACCGACATCATGCGGATCCATAATTTCATAGGTAATCCGTTTTTTTAAAACCGCGTCCTGATGAATGCCGGATTCATGGGCAAAAGCATTTTTACCGACGATGGCCTTATTCGGAGGCACAAGAAAATCCGTCAACTTACTTACCAGCCGCGAGGTGCGGTATATTTCTTTAGTATTAATATCGGTATAGAATTTGCCGAAAACATCCTTGCGCGTTTTCATCGCCATTACTACTTCTTCCAACGAGGCATTTCCAGCGCGCTCTCCGATCCCATTAATCGTGCAGTGTACCTGGCGGGCTCCGGCCAAAACCGCAGACAAGGAATTAGCTGTAGCCAAGCCTAAATCATTATGGCAATGTGTGGCAATAACCGCCTTACTGATATTGGGAACGTTATTAATAATCTCAGCAATCAGGGAATAAACTTCCTGGGGATAGCTGTATCCGACTGTATCAGGAATATTAATGGTACGGGCCCCCTCATTAATAGCCATCTCGATCATCCGGAATAGAAATTCTTTTTCTGTACGTGTAGCATCTTCCGGAGAAAACTCGATATCCGGACAAAATTTCTTGGCCTGACGTATAGATTTCCGGGCAATATCCGCTATTTCATCTTCGGCTTTCTTAAACTTATACTGAAGATGAATCTTGGAAGTTGCCAGGAAAAGATGGATACGCGGGTGTTTGGCTTTTTTTACGGCTTCTCCAGCACATTCAATATCTTTATAAATACATCGGGCAAGGGCACAAACTGTTCCTTTTTTAATCAATTTTGCTATCGCGCTGACTGCCGCAAAATCATCAGGTGAAGCAATAGGAAAACCTGCCTCAATGATATCCACGCCCAACTTTTCAAGCTGAGTAGCTACCTCCAGCTTCTGAAAACTGGTCAATGCCGCACCTGGAGCCTGCTCCCCATCCCTCAATGTCGTATCGAATATAATTATCTTTTCCACCAACCACCCCTATATAAGTTTATAAATTGCAGGTCTTGGTTGCGGGTGACTTAGACTGAATTCGAGCCGCGGCGTGCGGCGAGAAGCAGTCCAAGGCAGGACCGCAACAATATGCAACTGTAAACTTATTTTTTCATCCAAGGCATCATCTCTCTTAACTGCTTGCCCACCTTCTCGATTAAATGCTCATCCCCTGCTTTAATTAAACTGTCAAAATTCTTACGGCCGGTTTCATTCTCCCCAATCCACTCCCTGGCGAATTTCCCGGTTTTAATCTCTTTGAGCATTTTCTGCATTTCTTTTCGCGTCTTTTGTGTAATAATTCTCGGTCCGCGGGTTAAATCACCGTAGCAAGCGGTATTTGATACTCCCCGGCGCATCCCGGAAATTCCACGTTCCTGGATAAGATCGGTAATTAGCTTCAATTCATGCAAAACCTCAAAATAAGCAATCTCCGGCTGGTATCCGGCGTCAATCAAAGTATCAAAACCGGCCTTAATCAATTCACTCACCCCGCCGCAAAGCACAGCCTGTTCCCCAAAAAGATCGGTTTCCGTTTCCTCTTCGAATGTTGTCTCAATAACTCCGGCAGTAGTAGCCTTGATTGCTTTAGCGTAAGCAAGTGCCAGACCCTTTGCTTGGCCGGTTGCATCCTGATAAACTGCAATTAAGGAAGGTACTCCTTTGCCCTCCTCATACATCTTTCTCACCAAGGCACCCGGGCCTTTTGGGGCGACCATAAATACATCTACGTTTTTCGGAGGCTTAATCTGTTTAAAGCGGATGTTAAAACCATGAGAAAAACAAAGCGCTTTTCCTTTTTTTAAATTCGGTTTGATTGCTTCACTGTAAACCTTGGCTTGCACATGATCCTGAGTAAGGATCTGGATAATATCGGCGGCCTTGGCTGCTTCGGCTGCGCCGACCGGGGTAAATCCGTCGTTCTTTGCCTGCTCAAAGTTAGGAGTGCCTTCCATCTCTGAAACCACTACCCTTACCCCTGAATCACGCAGGCATAAAGACTGCCCGCGGCCCTGTATGCCATAACCAATAATCGCCACGGTTTTATCTTTTAGTAAATTCAGATCCGCATCCTTGTCGTAATAAATCTTAGCCATCTAACCACTCCTCCCTTTCTAATGATTAATTACTGATTGCCAGTTTACCTGTTCTAACCAATTCTTTTATCCCAAATTTATCCAATTCCTCCAAAAGCGCTTTTATCTGGTCCTGATCCCCAACTGCTTCGATAATCGCAGTATCAGCCTTATGATGAATAATCTTGCCCACAAACTTTCCAAAGACAGCTTCAAGCTTAGCTTTATCCCTGGAAGAATAATTCACTTTTGCCAGGACCAGCTCGCGGTCAATATGCTCTTTCTTTGTAAAATCAGTTACTGTAATCACGTCAATCAATTTATTCAATTGTTTATTTATCTGCTCCAAAACCTTTTCGTCTTTGGCCTCAACCACGATGGTCATATAGGAAACTTCCGGGTCCAGCGTTTCGCTCACAGCTAAAGAAGCAATATTATATCCGCGGGCGCTAAAAAGCCCGGCAATCCGCGCCAACACTCCGAATTTATTCTCAACCAACACTGAAATAGTATGCCTCATTATGCCAACCCTCCGAGGATATTATTAATCGCCTCACCCGCAGGCACCATCGGAAAAACATTCTCCTCCTCTTCAATAAGGAAGTCGATAAAAACCGTATTATCCGTCTCGATAGCGCGCTGGAGGGCAGGCTTAACTTCATCCTTTTTTGTAACACGTATACCGAGCGCCCCATAACTTTCCGCAAGCTTTACAAAATCCGGGCTGGTAATCGGGGTATAGGAATAACGGCGCTTGTAAAAAAGCTCCTGCCACTGCCGCACCATGCCCAGGTAACCATTATTCAAAATCGCCACCTTCACGTTAATCTTATTTTCCACGCAGGTAGCAAGCTCCTGTATGTTCATCTGTATGGAACCATCCCCCGCCACGTTAAAGACAGTCTTATCCGGCTGCCCTAATTTAGCGCCTATGGCAGCGGGAAAACCAAACCCCATCGTACCCAAGCCTCCAGAAGAAACAAAAGTCCTGGGCTTGGTATAATTATACCACTGCGCTGCCCACATCTGGTTTTGCCCTACCTCCGTACAGATAATCGCTTCTCCCGAAGTAACTTCGTCGATCTGCTGTATGACATATTGAGGCAATATTTTATCCTTATCTTTATAACACATGGGGTATTTCTTTTTTAAATCCTCCACATGCTGTAACCAATCCCCTATTGCGGGTTTACGTTTTATCTCTCCGGAAAGTTCAACAATTACCTGCCTTGCATCTCCAACAATAGGTATATGGACCTTTACATTCTTACTGATCGAAGAAGGATCAATATCAATATGCACCACTTTTGCGTTAGGAGCAAACATATCCAGTCTGCCGGTAACCCGGTCATCAAAACGCGCGCCTAAAGCGATAATAAGGTCGGCATCCATAATACTGTGATTAGCATAGGCTGTCCCGTGCATACCAAGCATGCCTAAAGATTGCTTATGTAAAGAAGGAAACCCGCCTATACCCATCAATGTCCAGGTAACAGGAGCGCCGATCCTCTCCGCTAGCTCCAATAATTCATCTGAGGCTCCGGAGGTAATTACGCCTCCCCCCACATAAAATATAGGTTTCTTGGATTCCATAATCAGCTTGGCCGCGCGTTTAATCTGCCCTGGATGTCCGGTATACCTTGGATTATAACTTCTAAGCTTCGGCTCTTGCGGCCAGTCAAAATCTGTTTGAGCTACCTGCACGTCTTTGGGTAAATCAATAAGCACTGGTCCGGGCCTTCCGCTTGAGGCAATATAAAAAGCCTCGCGTACGATACGCGCCAAGTCCTTAATATCCTTAACCAGATAATTATGTTTGGTAATCGGACGGGTGATCCCGGTAATATCAGCTTCCTGAAAAGCATCGTTACCTATCAACGAAGTCGGAACCTGACCGGTAATCGCGACCATAGGAATAGAATCCATAAAGGCATTGGCAATTCCGGTAACTAAGTTAGTTGCTCCCGGGCCGCTGGTAGATAAACAAACCCCCACCTTGCCGGTAACCCGGGCATAGCCGTCTGCTGCATGCGCCGCGCCCTGTTCATGGCGGGTAAGAATGAACTTAAATCCTTTATAACCATATAGCGCATCAAAAGTAGGCAGAATCTGCCCCCCGGGGTAACCAAAAACCACCTCTACCCCTTCACGTTTTAAACACTCCAAAAGTATTTGCGAACCCGTCATCTTCATATCTATTTTAATACCGCCCCTTTATCGGCGGAAGTAACCATACGCAAATAGCGTGATAAATAACCAGTTTTAATCTTTGGCTCAACAGACTTCCAATTCTTAAATCTCTTATCAATTTCAGCCTGGCTTAATTTTACCTCAATCTTACGAGCCGGAATATCAATATTTATTGTATCACCATTCCGGATTATTGCAATCGGCCCGCCGGCAGAAGCCTCCGGCGATATATGCCCGATACAAGGCCCTTTGGTGCCTCCGGAAAAACGTCCGTCGGTGATTAAAGCCACCGAATCGCTTAACCCTAAACCAACAATGGCAGCGGTAGGTGCAAGCATCTCGCGCATTCCCGGCCCGCCGGCAGGGCCTTCATAGCGGATAACCACGCAATCGCCTTTCTTGATCTTATTGCCCATGATTGCCTGCATTGCCTCTTCTTCGCGATTAAAAACTTTTGCTCTTCCGGTGAATTTCATCATCTTATCGCTTACCCCCGACTGTTTCACTACTGCTCCGTCAGGAGCCAGGTTACCGTAAAGAACAGCTATCCCGCCCTGTTTATGATACGCCTGTTCAAAATGACGAATCACTGTTTCATCAAAGATCTTCGCTTTATCGGCAATCTCAAATACCTTCTCGCCGCTTACATTAAGCGTATTATTCAATTTGGATTTTAATCTTTTTAACACCGCAGGAATACCGCCGGCATATTCAACATCTTCCATAAAATGAACGCCTGCAGGTTCAATATTAGTAATATGCGGAACGCTTTTACTGATTCTATCAAAAGTTTTAAGATCTAACTTTATCCCCGCTTCGTGCGCGATCGCCATAAGATGTAAAACCGTGTTACTTGATCCGCCTAAGGCCATATCTACAACAATAGCGTTCTCCAGTGATTTTTGAGTGATAATATCACGCGGCAAAATATTTTTCCTGACTAATTCCACAATCCGCTCTCCGGAGCCTTGCGCTATCCTGCGTTTCTTAGCAGAACCAGCCAGGGCTGTTCCGCATCCGGGAACAGACATGCCCATTGTCTCGGTAAGGCAGGCCATTGTATTTGCCGTATATAACCCCTGGCATGAACCCTGCCCGGGACAAGCCTCCATCTCTAAACAAGTCAATTCTTCCTCCGAGATATCGCCAATTTTAGCCCGGCCCATCCCCTCATAAGTATCGTGCACAAAAGCTAATTTTCGTTTATTATAATGGCCAGAGAGCATCGGCCCGGCTGTAACAATTACCGCCGGTATATTTAAACGCGCTACCCCCATAAGCATCCCAGGAGTAATTTTATCACAGTTAGTCAGACAGACTATTCCATCCAATTGGTGGGCGTTACAAACCGTTTCAATCATGTCCGCGACAAGTTCCCTTAAGGCCAGAGGATAACACATTCCCAAATGCCCCATAGCCATACCGTCACAGATACCGGGCACGCCGAATAAAAATGGCACGCCTCCGCCGTAACAAACCCCGCGTTCAATAAACCTCTCCAGGTCGCGCATACCGACATGACCGGGAATAAGATCAGTAAAAGATGTAGCTACTCCTATAAACGGACGCTTTAAATCATTACGCGACAAGCCAGTTGCATGCAAGAGCGCACGGTGCGGCACTCTTTCCAAGCCTTTTTTGATTTGATCTGAACGCATAATTTACCTCACTATCTTTCTCGGTTCTGTTTTTTGGGCTTACCTGCATACTATATTATACCTGCTACATACTGACCTTCTAGTCAGCGCCTTCCCCATCATGCACTACACCTGCCGCATCCTGGCGCTTACGCACAATTACCCTCTTTAAAGTAACATATTTATCTACCAGGCTTGCGTTATTTACGGCATTTAACTGTTTAAACAGAAAATCAAATTTGTTCTCGATCTCCTGGGCAATCGCATCACGCGTAGCCTGAGGCATAGACATAATTTCTTTTTTAAATGCACCCAAAGCTTTCTTTCTGGTTTTATAGAAAAACTGCTCTTCAGTCTCCCCTGGCTTGGCTTCATTAGCAGCATTAACCTTAAGCCACTCGTAAATCTTAGCCTTTAAATCCGCAGGGAAATGCTTGGAATCATAAATCATATTTTGGAACTGAGTAGCCAAATGCACCTCGCAGGTTTCGCATTCCGGGAATTTATGAAATGCCTCCTCGGGCAAGGTTGATGCGCCGTGCTGCACAGCGCCGCCCAAACCGAATTCTTTACGCGCCAGAGATGAAAGATTCTTTAATGTTTCAAAATCCAGTTTTACCTGGGCGATAGAACCATCCGGCAAGACCACGCCGCCGTGGGATGTTCCGGTTTGAATAGAAATCTTACTTATACCGGTAAGCCCTTTACGCAAGCGTCCTTTAAAACCTTCCATAAACGCGCGCAGGTCTTCCGGAGTAGAGTTTTGATGCCCTACCTCGCCGATCTCTCCACCGACGGAAACTGTTATTCCTTTTGGCTCAATGCGGCGGATGAACTGAGTAAGTTTAGCGCATACCTCATAATTTGCAAACTGCTGGTCTTTTACCTTTAGCTTACTTAAATCTACCAGAGTTGAAGAATCAATGTCAATATTATAGAAGCCCGCCCCCACCGCCTCGGTAATTAAAGCCTGCAAGGCCTCGATCTCTTTATCCGGATTATCCTGGTATTTTTTTACGTTCGCCTGGAAATGATCGCCCTGGATAAACACCGGGCCGCTATAGCTTTCCTTGATTGCCGCTGCCAGAATTACCGCGGAATATTCAACCGGCGGCTGAGCAGTATAACCCATTTCACTTTTAGCGATCTCAAATATAAACGCCTTAGCATTGTTCTTCTTACCTACCCGAAAGATCGCCCTCGCCAAATCATAAGTCAAACTGCGTAAATTTATCGCCGGCACAGTAGAACCGCTAAACTCATCCCTGCCGCGGGCCATATAGTAATCATGAATACTTGACGGATAAATTCCTTTTTTGTAAGCAATATCCCAGATCTTTTTAGCGAGCTTCTTTTTAGCTGAAGCATCCTCGGTTAAAATTAAATCCGTTACAATTTTATCAATCTCAAGCGGTTTCCTTCCCATGTTGCTTAATCCTCCTTTAATAAATGTTTACGTGTTTATCAATAACTCAAGTTAAAATCTTGACCAGATTGAATAAATTATCAATTTTTAATTCTTTTTTCTTTATAGAAACTTCAAAATCAACCTCTACAATATTTCCGCCTGCAAGCCCTACGGCAATATCGGTTTTACCCGCGATCAAACAATCGACTGCATTCTTGCCAAGGTTTAAAGCAAGGTCACGGCTGACAGCAGTAGGCCGGCCCCCTCTTTGCACATGCCCCAAGACTACTGTCCGTGTCTCAAGGCTGGTGATCTCTGTAATCTTTTTAGCTATATCCTCCGCTTTACCTGCGCCTTCGGCAACTACGATAATCCAACTCATCTTCCCAACCAGATTACCATGGACAATACCGTGGCAAATTACATCAAGGTCCAGCTTCCTCTCCGGAATAATTACATCTTCGCACCCGCCGGCAAGCGCGACAGTCAAAGCAATGAAACCGGATTCCCTACCCATTACCTCAACCACAAAAATCCTCTCCATGCTGGTTGCGGTATCGCGAATCTTATCAATAGCATCAAGGGCAGTATTAATTGCCGTATCCGTGCCTATAGTATAATCAATGCCGTTGACATCATTATCAATGGATGCAGGAATACCTACAACCGGCACTTTATATTTCTTATAAAATTCATGCGCTGCGGAAAAAGAACCATTTCCGCCGATAACCACCAGACCATCAATATTATATTTCTTAATCGTCCCATACGCCCGGTCCTGGCCTTCTTCGGTCCTGAATTCCACACAGCGGGCGGTTTTCAAGATAGTTCCGCCCTGGTTAATAATTCCCGAAACAGAACGATGGTCTAAAACTTTCAGCTCTTCGTTGATTAACCCCCACCAGCCACGGAAAACCCCCATTACTTCTAATTTCTGGTTAATCCCGTAGCGCACAACGGAACGGATTGCCGGGTTCATCCCCGGGGCGTCTCCTCCGGTGGTCAAAACAGCAATTCTTTTCATCAAGTACCCATCTCCCAACTGGCTAAATATTTCTTCTGCTCAGCAGTAAGTGTATCTATCTTAATCCCCATGGACTTAAGTTTCAAGTAAGCAATATTTTTATCTATATTTTCTGGAACTGTATAAACCTGCTTCTGTAATCTATGGTAATTCTTGGCCATATATTCGGCGGAAAACGCCTGGTTAGCAAAAGACATATCCATAACGCTTGCCGGATGGCCTTCAGCAGCAGCCAAATTAATCAGGCGGCCTTCTCCCAAAATATAAATCTTGCGATTGTTCTTCATTGTATATTCATCAACAAAATCACGGGTTGCCCTTTTAGATTTAGCTATTGCCGCCAAACCCGGAATATCGATTTCAACATTAAAATGCCCGGAGTTAGCTACAATCGCGCCATCCTTCATCAGGCTAAAATGCTCTTTACGGATAACATTAATATCCCCGGTAACCGTAACAAAGATATCGCCGATCTTAGCTGCCTGGCGAATAGGCATAACTCTAAAACCATCCATAGTCGCTTCAAGCGCGCGAAGAGGATCAACTTCAACAACAATCACCTTAGCACCCAAGCCATTTGCGCGCATAGCTGCGCCTTTTCCGCACCAGCCATATCCGCAAACTACAAAATTAGAGCCGGCAACTAATTTATTCGTCGCCCGGATAATCCCGTCAAGGGTAGATTGGCCTGTGCCGTAACGGTTGTCAAAAAGATGCTTGGTTAAAGCGTCGTTAACCGCAATAATCGGATAACGTAACTTACCTTCCTGCGCCAAGGCACGCAGGCGGATTACCCCGGTAGTGGTTTCTTCCGTACCACCAATAATATTAGCATGATCTTTCTCTGTACGCTGATGAATAGTACTTACCAGGTCAGCTCCGTCATCCATGGTAATATCCGGCTTAACCGCTAAAGCGGACTTTATATGATTATAATAAGTTTTGGTATCCTCGCCTTTAATGGCAAAAACAGCCATTTCTAAATCTTTTACCAAGGCCGCTGCCACATCATCCTGGGTAGAAAGAGGATTAGAGGCACAGATATAAACATCAGCTCCGCCTGCCTTTAAAACATCAGCCAATACAGCAGTCTCCGTAGTAACATGCAAACAACAGGCAACCTTTAAACCTTTCAAGGGCTTCTCTTTTGAGAATCTCTGCTTAATTAAACTAAGAACAGGCATATTCTTACTTGCCCATTCAATTCTTAAAGCGCCTTTTTTAGCTAATTTTATATCCTTAATATCATGCTTCATTCCCGTATCCTCTCTTTAGTTTACTGTTTCTTATTATTATAAATGGCTGGCTTGCTTTTTTAATGCTGCCGCCTTATCCGCCTTCTCCCAGGTAAACTCCGGCTCCGGCCTGCCAAAATGCCCATAGCTGGCAGTCTTTCTGTATATAGGCCGGCGTAAATTCAATGACTCGATAATACCTTTAGGGGTAAGTTGAAAGTTCTGCCGCACTAATTTTATCAAAGCCTCCTCCGGAATGACCGAAGTCCCTTCAGTCTTTACCATAACCGACAGGGGATCTGCCCGGCCAATAACATAGGCCAACTGCACAAGGCATTTCTCGGCTAACCCCGCTGCCACAATATTTTTAGCGATATAACGGCACATATACGCCGCAGAGCGGTCGACCTTAGTCGGATCCTTACCGGAGAACGCTCCGCCGCCATGGGCAACCGCGCCGCCGTAAGTATCTACAATTATCTTCCTGCCAGTCATCCCGGTATCAGACTGCGGCCCGCCAATTACAAATTTTCCTGTCTGGTTAACAAAATACTTAGTATCCTTATCCACCCAGCCTTTAAGGATCGGCCCGGCTACCTCCCGGATAATTTCGCGGCGGGCTTTTTCAGTAATACGTTTTCCGCTTCTATCCAAGATATCATCGGTATGCTGGGAAGCCAATACCACTGAATCCACGCGCACCGGCCTGTTATTATCATATTCCACAGTTACCTGGGTCTTGCCATCCGGGCCAAGGTATTTCAAAATCTTATTCTTGCGCACCTGCGTCAGGCGCATAGAAAGTTTCTGTGCCAACATCAGGGCTAATGGCATTAGCTCCTTGGTCTCATTGCAGGCATAACCAAACATAATCCCCTGGTCCCCCGCTCCTCCGGCATCTACCCCTTGAGAGATATCCGGGGACTGTGAATGAATGGCATTAAGTATAGCGCAGGTATGAAAATCAAACCCGTACTTAGGATGGTTATAACCAATTTCCTCAATAATATCCCTGCAGATATCATGTACATGTATGAATCCACGGGTAGTTATTTCCCCGCCTACGATTAAAAGCCCCATAGTTACATAAGTTTCACAGGCTACGCGCGCATAAGCATCATTCTTTAAGCAAGCGTCCAAGACCCCGTCTGAAATCTGGTCACATAACTTATCCGGATGACCCTCAGTTACTGACTCTGAAGAAAAATAATATTTCCGCACTGACATAATCCCTCCATAATTTTTATCCAGAAAAGTCCTGACGAGTGAAACGAGTCAGGATCCTCTTGGTTAGGCAAATTTTTCTTTTGCCGCGTTTAAATACTTATAATCACCTATATCAAACCAGGTTCCGTCAAACACATAACCGTAAACATCCGCCCTGTCTTTAAGCCAGGCGATATAGCCTCCGGCTGCATCTATCTTATTTTTCCTGCCCCGTATATATTCCCCAACTAACCCCAGGCAGGCTTGCGGAATAAAATACAGGCACATGGCCACTAAAGAACTCTGTGGCTGCCTGGGCTTTTCTTCGAAACTAATTACTTTCTTATGAATATCCAGGCCAACTACACCGTAACGGCTGGCGTCTTTTCTTTGCTTTAGCCTATACAAACCTAAATTTACAGCCGGAAAACATTTCTTAGCGAAACTTAAGAAACCTTTCAATGAACCATCAAAAAGATTATCTCCGCCGACCACCAAAAGGTTATCTTTGATCTTCTTCCTGGTTATCACGAAATTTATATCCCCGATAGAACCCAGCCTATCCTGATTATTTTTAGTCAGGTCATTAACCAGGGTGATCTTTTTAGGCGATTTAACTGTCTTTGCCCATTTGCGGAAAACTCCAATGAACTTACTATTAGTAACAACATAAATCTCATCAATACTGCTAATGAATTCCAACTTATCAACTATATAATTTATAATCGGCCTGCCCTTGACCTCAAGCAGCGGCTTGGGATATTCTTTGGTTAATGGATAAAGCCGGGTCGCATATCCGGCGGCTAAAATTAAAGCCTTCATCTTATTTTAAAATCTCCGCTAATCTTTTTTTGGCAAACTCTTCTACTTGTGTACCAGTTGGAAGTTCCATTGCCTCATTGGCAAGGTATTGCACCGCCTTAAATTCTATTGCGCGGATTATAAATTTTAACTCTGGGATAACCTGCGGCGGGACACTAAATTCATCAAGCCCTAGGCCTAAGAGGATAAGCGCCAGCGATGGTTCGCCGGCCATTTCCCCGCACATCGCTACTTTGATATCAGCCTGATGCGCCGCATCAATAACCTGTTTTATCATCCTTAAAACCGCAGGATGAGCAGGTTCATAAAGATAAGCTACTTTCTCGTTACCGCGGTCAACCGCCAAACAATACTGAATCAGGTCATTTGTCCCAATGCTGAAAAAATCCGCCTCTTTAGCTAAAATATCCGCGGTCATTGCCGCCGAAGGGACTTCAATCATTACGCCAACGGGAATCTTATCGTTAAAATCTATGCCCTTTTGCCTCAACTCCTCTTTTGCCTCCCGAAACAACCCATTAGCCTGGCGCAATTCTTCTATTCCGGAGATCATGGGATACATAAGCTTCAGGTTACCATGCACAGAAGCCCTAAGAATAGCACGCAACTGTAATTTAAATATATCCGGCCGAGCCAGACAAAACCTGATCGCCCTCCAACCCAAGAACGGCTGCATTTCATGAGGGATCTGAAACTGCGACAGGAATTTATCTCCGCCTAAATCAAGGGTGCGTATAACTACCGGGTGGGGACTCATCTGCTCAGCGACATACTTATAAGCCTGATAATGCTCTTCTTCGCTGGGCGAGTCTTTACGGTTCATATAAAAGAACTCTGTACGATAAAGCCCTATACCCTGGCTGCCATGCAGTTTAACCGATGAAACCTCATCGGGAAATTCAATGTTGGCATTGATCAAAATCGAGCGGCCATCAGCAGTAACCGCGGGAAGCTCCTTAACCGACGAGAACCTTTCAGCTATATCTTTTAACTTTAGCAGTTCCTGCTGATAATTTCTAAGCGTATCCTCATCAGGATTGATAATTACCGTGCCGGTGTTTCCATCAACAATAAGGATATCTCCGGGGTTAACCTTAGAGGTAATCCCCTCCAAACCCACTACTGCGGGTATCTCCAGAGACTTAGCCATAATCGCAGTATGCGAAGTCTTGCCGCCCATGTCGGTAACAAAAGCGGAAACATTCCTGGTATGCATCGCCGCGGTATCCGAAGGAGAAAGGTCATGCGAAACAATAATCGCTTTTTCCTTAAGATCCTCCAGGCCTCTTTTTTCTTTACCTAAAAGGTTCCTTAAAATCCTTTTGCCGACATCGTTAATATCAGCGATGCGTTCTTTAAGGTACTCATCTTCAATTTTTAAGAATACGCTTATATATTTTTTCAAAACTTCTGAAAAAATATAGGCAACATTTAACTGCTCTTTCTTAAGCCGAGAGATGACCTCTTCAATAAGCATGCGGTCTTCTAATACCAGAAGGTGTGCATCAAAAATCTGCGCCTCTTCCTGCCCCATATCAAAGCTAATCCTTTTTTGCAGTTCGATAATCTCACGTCGGGTTTTAATCAAGGCTTCTTCAAAAAGTTGGATCTGTATGGGGATCTCTTCCCAGGAGATTTTCTCAGGCAATACGACAAACTCTTCCTTGCCGAGCTTGTAAGCTAAGCCGATGCTTATTCCGCCTGCCGCTCCAATACCTTTTAATTGAATCATAAAGCTTCCTCGCTGTTAATAATCTTTTCCAGTTCTGCCAAGGCCTGTTCTGCATCAGAGCCGTCCGCTTCAACAATAACCAAGCTGCCCTTTTCCGCTCCAAGCATAAGAATACCCATAATAGATTTACCATTAACCTCTTCGTCATCGTGACGGACGGTAATGCGTGAATCAAATTTATTGGCTATCTGCACAAATAAAGCAGCAGGCCGGGCATGTAATCCCTGGCCATTTTTTACGATTAATTCTCTCTTGATTAAAGGCATTTTTATATCTCTTCAATAAAACTTAAAATGATTTTTGCTAATTTCTCCGCGTCGTGCCGAATCACGCCATCCTGAATCACAATAAAATCTTCTTCCACTACCCGATAACCCAAGTTCTCAATATTCTTACGGTCATTAACCACGAGAAGCGAATTCTCCCCGGAATAACGTTTTAAAACTTCTTCAGGAACTTCGCCGTTATTCACAACGCAATAATCCAGTATGCGCAAAGAGCTGTGGCCTGCCAGGGCCTTGATATGGTCAGAAACACTATAGCCGTCTGTTTCTCCCGGCTGAGTCATTACATTACAAACATAAACCTTGATTGCTTCAGACTCCGCGATCTCCCGGGAGATATCCTTAATCAAAAGATTAGGAATAATGCTCGTATATAAAGAACCCGGCCCCAAAACAATAATCTGCGCTTCTTTAATTGCCTTTATCGCATCCGGAGTAGCCAATGGCTGTTCAGGATCAAGGCTAACGTTGCTAATCGTTTTTCTTACCCTGGGTATCTGTTCCTCCCCTGCAACTATAGAGCCATCCTTAAAATGGGCCACAAGCGTTACATCACCTAATGTAGAAGGGATAACCTGCCCCCTTAAAGCCAGGACCTTGCTGGTTTCCTTAATTGCCTTTTCAAAATCACCGGTTAAACGGGTCATTACCGTAAGAAAAAGGTTTCCAAAGGAATGGCCTGAAAATTCTGAATTTTTATCAAAACGAAATTGAAAAAGATCGCGCATTAATGCCGGTGCATCAGCTAAAGCTACCAGGCAATTACGGATATCTCCAGGAGGCAGGACATCAAACTGCTGCCTGAGCCGGCCGCTTGAGCCTCCGTCATCAGCCACTGTAACTATGGCGGAAATATTTGAAGAGTAGCTTTTTAAACCGCTCAAAAGGACGGATAAGCCTGTCCCGCCGCCTACGGCAACTATACGAGGCCCCCGGCTTAGATGTTTCTTCTGGTACAAAAGATCCACCAGCTCCGTACCCCTGGAAGATGGGGCAAATACGGTGATAAAAGAACGCATCATCCGTTTTATGCCCAGGATTAAAATTATGATCCCCGAAATTACAACCAGGGCATCTAAAAGCTGGATCAGCCAAAATTGCTCAGCTCGCAAGTTAGCCGTTCCTATAATTAAAAGCACAACTCCAAAAGCGCTCAGTCCCACCCAACGCTTAATGCCTATGCCCGGATAAAACCATTTTAAGATAACACTAGAGGCTGTTTTCATTTTACGAAAAATCTGTTAACTGTATGATTAGCTTACAGGATTTCCCCGCTTGCCCGGCTAGCAGGGGCTTTATTAAATAAAAACAATGGACTATATTTTCTTTTCGTCTTCCTGAGTGATAATCTTAATTACAGATTTTTCGTCCATGCAAGTGCGCAGGGTATCGCGAAAATATTTATCTTTCAATAGGCGCGATATCCGGGCTAATGCCTTAAGGTGCGGTCCGGCGGAATCCTGCGGGGCAACAAGCAGAAAGAAAATATAAGCTAATTCTCCATCGAGAGAATCAAAATCTACGCCTTTTTTAGAAAGCCCAAAGGCTGCCACTAATTTATCTACGCAGTCGCACTTTGCGTGCGGTATAGCTATGCCCTGGCCGATTGCGGTTGAACCCAAGGCCTCTCTCGACATAAGGGCTTCAATAAGTTTATTGCGATTGCGCTTCTCCACATCACCAGCTTCAATCAAAAGGTCTACCATCTCCTTAATCACATCTTCTTTGCGGGTAGATTTTATATCGGTGAGAATCGCCTTCTTAGAAAGAAAATCCATTATCTGCATCTGTTTCTCCTTTCGAATAATAAATACAAAATAAAAGCGGGAGACGGGATTCGAACCCGCGACATCAACCTTGGCAAGGTTGCGCTCTAGCCAGCTGAGCTACTCCCGCACTACGAAGTGCGCACCGGCGCAATTCCGCTAGGTGCCGGGTGCTGCAAGATTGTCAATTGGGCGGAAGAGGATTTGAACCTCCAAGGGTTACCCCAATAGCTCCTAAGGCTATCGCGTATGCCAATTCCGCCATCCGCCCGGATATTTCCTCTTTTCCACCTACATTTATCCCTCGCCAAACGCAGTACGAATATCTACTACATTTTTACTGCGGACTTCGGGATAAATTTAGCTTTGTGAAATTAGTGAGCCTCCCGCGACTCGAACGCGGCACAACCACATTAAAAGTGTGGTGCTCTACCTGATGAGCTAGAGGCCCTTAAATCTAGGTTCCATTTATCGACCTTCTAGCGAACCCTCCAAGAGAGTAAAGCTAGAAGCCCGAACTTAAAACTCCAACACTTCCTTCTCTTTATTCTTCAGAAGTTCGTCAATCTTCGCAATATATCTATCGACCACTTTTTGCAATTCTTCAATGCCGCGGAATTTTTCATCCTCAGAGATAACCTTATCCTTCTCCAGTTTTTCTACAGTTTCTTTGGCGTCCCTTCTAATCGTACGCATAGACACCCTGCCATCTTCAGACATTTTATGTATTAATTTAGCCAACTCCTGCCGCCTTTCCTTTGACAGCTGAGGAACGGCAAGCCTGATTAATTTCCCGTCATTAGAAGGGTTAATCCCCAGGTTGGATTTCATGATCGCCTTTTCAATTTCAGCAATCACTGCAGGATCCCAAGGCTGGATAACAATCAAATGAGCATCGGGAGCAGATATAGCTGCCAACTGTTTGAGCATAGTCGGAGTCCCGTAATAATCAATATGTAGCCCTTCAACCAAATTGGGCGATGCCCTTCCAGTCCTCACCTCGTGAAACTCGCGGTTCATTGATTCAAAAGCCTTTTTCATCTTATCTTCTGTATTATGCAATATTTCTTTAATAGTCATATTATCTTCCCGCCTTTCGCTTATCTTACAAGCGTGCCAATCTTCTCGCCCAAAATTACACGCTTGATATTCCCCTGGCGATTAAGATTAAAGACAACGATGGGCAGCTTGTTATCCATACACAAACTGATTGCTGTTGCATCCATTACCTTTAAGCCCTTCTTAAGCACATCTATATACTTTAACTGGCTAAATTTTTTGGCACCTTTTACTTTCATGGGATCGGCGGCATAAACCCCGTCAACTTTGGTCGCCTTCAAGATAGCATCCGCATTAATTTCCATGGCCCGAAGAGCTGCGGCTGTATCGGTAGTAAAATATGGGTTGCCAGTCCCGGCAACAAAAATAACCACCCTGCCCTTCTCTAAATGCCGTATAGCCCTTCTCTTAATATAAGGCTCAGCTATCCTTTGCATCTCAATAGCCGTCATCACCCTGGTAGGCACGCCTGATTTTTCCAACGCGTCCTGCAGTGAAAGCCCATTAATTACAGTAGCCAACATCCCCATATAATCGGCCACACTGCGATCTAAATCAAGCCCGCGCGAAGCGGTATTCTCCTGGCCGCGCAGGATATTACCTGCGCCTAAAACGACAGCAACATCTACACCCAAATCCATTATTTCTTTAATCTGGCGCGATATAGTTTTAAGCACCTCCGGGTCTATGCCATGCGTATTTTTACCCTGAAGCGCCTCGCCACTAAGTTTAAGGACTATTCTCTTATAAACCGGTTTAAGCATTTATTCGCCAATCTTATAGCGGATAAACCTGCGGATAACAATATTCTCGCCAAACTTTGCAACAATGCTGCCTAAATAATCTTTAATCGTTAAACCTGGATCCTTGACAAAAGCCTGCTCTAGTAAACAATTGGCCTTGTAGTAATCTTCCTTGCTTTTTTCATGCTGCAAGACTTCCTCCGGAACATCTTCTTTCTTTATATACGCAGGACTGCTGGCAGCTATGTGCATAGCCAAATCTTTTGTAAATCTGGTAAACTCCTCATTCTTAGCCACGAAATCAGATTCACAGTTTACTTCCAATAGAACGCCGATTTTATTGCCATGGTGTATATAACAATCAATCCTGCCCTCTTTAGCAGCGCGGCTCTGTTTTTTGGCGGCAATTTCCAGGCCTTGTTTACGCAACAATATTGCTGCCTGTTTTATGTCCCCTTTGGACTCCTCCAAAGCCTTCCTGCAATGCGCAATGCTCGAACAGGTCATATCCCTTAACTCTTTAATGGCACTTAGTGAATTTTTCATTTTAAAACGATCCCTTCTTTCTCGATTTCGGTTTTGTTTCAGCTGCCGGCTTAATGTGCGCCCTTTTTGCCGCCCCAGCCTCATCAATAGGTGGCTGGCTTTCCTCAACAATCTCCTCAATCTCTTTAATCTTAATCTCCTCTTCCGGAAGGACCTCCGGCGAAATATCCTGTTTTAATTCCTCTACTTTAACCCCTTCCTGAGAAAGATAAGACAGGAATTTTTTCCTTCCTTCGATAATGGTATCGGCGATAATTGCAGCAACTGTACGGATGGACTTAGTAGCATCATCATTACCCGGAATGGGGTAATCCACCAGGTCGGGATTGGAATTTGTATCGATTAACCCGATTATCGGAATACCCAGCCTGCGCGCCTCAAGCACCGCAGTCTCCTCTTTCTTGGTATCCACGACAAAGGCCGCCTTAGGCATGCGCTCCATAGCAACTATACCTGAGAAGTTTTTATTCAGCTTGGCCATTTCTTTTTCCAGCCCGGCAACCTCTTTTTTGGTTAATTTCTCAAATGTGCCGTCAGTACGCATCTTTTCGATGTCCTTCAGGCGGTTAATGCTCTTTTTAATAGTGGCAAAGTTAGTAAGCATCCCGCCCGGCCAACGGTCAGTAACATAATACATACCGCAACGGATTGCCTCCTGCTTGATTACATCCTGAGCCTGTTTTTTAGTCCCCACAAAAAGGATAAACTCGCCTTTTGAAGTTATATCCATTAAGAAATCCCGGGCGGCGTTAATGCACTCCTCGGTCTTTTCCAGGTCAATAATATAAATACCGCTTCGTGAACCAAAAATAAATTTCTTCATTTTGGGATTCCAGCGCTTAGTCTGGTGCCCAAAATGTACCCCTGCCTCTAAAAGCTGTTTGATTAATTCTGATGGCACGTTTTTATTCCCCCTTTTTCATTAGTTAATATGCTTTTTTGCCTTCCCGTACTCCAAATAAGCCGGAAAATTAAGGTAAAAAAGTTAATTTTGTAATTATATCAAATTTTTTCTTATTTGCAACTATTATTGTATCTCTTGAGCGTCATAAAGCCGCTTGTACAAACCATTGTTTTCCAGCAGCTGGCTATGCGTCCCCTGTTCAACGATTACCCCCTTATCCAAAACTACAATCCTGTTGGCATTTCTTACCGTAGAAAGCCGGTGAGCGATCATAAAAACCGTCCTGCCGGTAACAAGGCTATCGAGGGCCTCCTGGACAATACGTTCAGACGTAGAATCCAACTGCGAGGTGGCTTCGTCTAAAATTAATATCGGGGCATTCTTTAAAAGGGCGCGGGCAATGGCAATCCGTTGCCGCTCCCCTCCTGAAATCTTTACCCCCCTGTCGCCAATTATTGTATTATACCCTTGCGGGCATTTTGATATAAAATCATGTGCATGCGCCTTCCTGGCCGCATCCTCTATTTCTCTATCGGAAGCATCCAATTTGCCATAAGCAATATTAGCCCGGATCGTATCATTAAAAAGTATAGTCTCCTGATTAACTATGCCCACCTGGTTACGTAATGATTTCAAATTAAACTCCCGTATATCCACACCATCAATGAAAACACTTCCATTTTGAGGGTCATAAAAACGCGGGATTAAATCTACTAGTGTGCTTTTGCCGGTGCCGCTGGGCCCGACAATTGCCAGCATCTGGCCATAGCTTACATCTAAATTAATCCCCTTTAAAACCTGCGTACCGGCATAACTAAACCAGATATCGCTGAATCTGATATTTTGTTTAAAACCGGATAAATTCTTAGGGGCGAGGGGCTCTTTTACGCTTGGCTCTGTCTCCAATACCTCGTGTATGCGCTCGCTAGCTGCCATAGCCTGCTGGTTCAAGGCATTTACCTGGCTTAATTTCTTAAATGGCCTGATCAAGGATAAAAGTGAGCCCAGGAATAATCCGAAGACGCCAAAAGATAATTTGCCAGCAATAACCTCACGGCCGCCCCAGAAAAACACCAACACACCGGCGATACATCCTAAGAATTCCGTAGAAGGATTAAGCAGCAGCGTACGCTTAATTGACTTCATAGAAAGCTTATAATAATCCATATTTACCTTGTTAAACTTTTTGATTTCATGCTCTTCCATATTAAAAGCCTTAACTACACGCGCGCCCATAATCGTCTCATAAAGCAGGGAATTAGTATCGGCAGTATTTTCCTGAGAGCGCTTGGAAAGCTTCCTTAAGACTTTACCAACCTTTATAATCGGTAAACTGATTAAAGGCACAAATATAATTGAAACCAGGGCCATCTTAAAATAAATAAAGAAAATAACTGTAGAAAAGATAACCACCTGCAAGCTCTGATAAATCAGGTCAGTTGAACCATAGGAAACGGCATTCTCCACAAGCCTGACGTCATTATTAATACGCGACATGAGCTCTCCGCCGCGCTTATGAGTAAAATAGTTAAGCGATAAAGACTGTATCTTGGTATATAACTTAGACTTAATATCTCTGACCACGCGTTGGCCGATATCCGACATAAAATAACTTTGAAAGAATCCAAAAACCCCCTTTAAGAAAAAAAGCACTAAAACACTTACAACCATATAGCTTAACAGCACTTCCGGAGAGGTATTATTTATTTTATCCACAAGATTAGCCAGAAAATCCGGTAATTTAGCGGGAACAATGATCTTTTTATTGGTCAAAACCTTATCCGCTAAGGGCACCATCATCGCCAGCGACACGCCGTCAAATATAGCAGAAAACCCCATGCAGACTATGGCTATAGCAAATAAACCATAATAAGACCGCACGAATTTCAATAACTTAAGATAGTCCCTCATTTTCACCTTTCCTAAAGAAGGTTTATTTTAACACATCCGACTGGGCATGGCAAACCTTTTTATTCATATATACAGCAATGCCAAATATTCAATTGCGCCTTAAACAAAAGCCGCAAATCTTTATATTAGTAATATCTTTAGCAGGGGCCAAGACTTGATTTGAGCCGCGGTGTGCGGCGAAAACAAGGCTCGGCAGGACCAGCTAAAGATTTCAATTGCAACAAACTACACACTTTGCTATTATTATGTAATGAATAAGCTGAAGGTAGCGGTAATCGGCGCTGGACATTTGGGCAGCATTCACGCCAAAATTTATAAACAAATCCCCGCTTGTACCCTGGTAGGAGTATGCGATACTAATCCGGCAAGCCTAAAAGCCGTTTGCGGATCGTTGCGCGTTCCCGGATACAGCGATTATCATGAACTCTTTGGCAAAATTGACGCTGCTAGTATTGCCGTGCCTACGCTGCTGCATCATCAGGTAGCGCGTGATTTTCTTGAAAAGGACATGCATCTTTTGGTAGAAAAACCTTTTACCGTGGACCTCAAGCAAGCAGACGACCTGATTGAAATAGCTAAAGAAAAAAACCTTATCCTGCAGGTAGGCCACATTGAAAGATTCAACTCCGCTTTTTGCGCCACACAAAAAATAATCCAAAACCCGAAGTTTATTGAATGCCATCGCCTTTCCGTATTTCCCAACCGTTCATTAGACGTCGGCGCAGTGCTAGACATCATGATACATGACATTGATATTGTTTTAGGGCTGGTGAATTCACCGCTAGAACGGGTAGAATCCGTAGGCGTAAATGTACTTACGCCTTTCGAAGATATCGCTAACGCCCGCCTGACTTTTAAGAATGGATGTATCGCCAATCTTACCGCCAGCCGGGTCTCCGACGAAGTAATGCGTAAGATCCGCATATTTCAGAAAGATACTTATATCTCCCTGGACTATAAAAATGCCGAGGCCTCGGTGTACCGCAGGATCCAGGGTAAAATTAGCAAAGAACGCCTGCCCATTGAAAAGGAGCAGCCTCTACAGAAAGAACTGGCTTCGTTTGTTGATTGCGTAATCAACAAAAAGCCCCCCTTGGTTTCCGGGCCTGTCGCCAGAGAAGCCTTGGCCGTAGCTTTAGAAATCCAAAATCAAATATGGCACAAATAAAAAAAATATTTATTGTTTGCGGCGAACCTTCCGGGGACCTATTGTCCGGAGACCTTATCCAAGAGATAAGAAAGCTTAACCCGGAAATTCAAGTCTCGGGGGTCGGCGGTTCATACCTAAGAAAATCCGGCGCAGAGATTTTTTACGATATTAAAGACCTGTCCGTAATGGGTTTTTTTGATGTCTTAAAGAAACTACCCAAGTTCTTTAAATTAAAACGGGCAATTCTTGAGAAAATAAATACTGACGCAATCGATGCTATAATCTTCGTTGATTTCTCCGGTTTCAACCTCCGCCTGGCCAAGGCGATCAACAAACGCATACCGACTATTTACTACGTAAGCCCGCAAGTTTGGGCCTCAAGAGAAAATAGGGTAGGCTACATAAGAGATTTCATCTCCAGGATTATTGTGCTCTTTAAGTTCGAGGAAGAATTTTATAAACAACGTAAGATAAAGGCGCACTGCGTGGGACATCCTTTAATCAACCTGGTTCACCCAAGCTTAGGAAAACAAGAGCTGCTTAAGAATCTTCAGATTAACCCATCCCAAAAGGTTATTGCTCTGCTTCCCGGGTCCCGTAAACAGGAAATCAAGATGATTCTGCCATTAATGCTTAAAGCTGCACAGCTTATCAACAAGGAAATTCCCAATACGCAATTTGTTATCGCTAAATCCCCTAATTTAAATACGCTGATATATCAAAAAGAATGCAAGAAATATACTCTGAATTTAAAGATTATCGACGGTAAAACATATGATTGCCTGAATATCGCCGATTTCTGCCTCGTATGCTCAGGTACGGCAACGCTTGAAACAGCAATTATGCAAAGACCTTTTGTAATTGTCTATAAAATGGATCTCTTAAATTACCTGCTTTACCGTCCACAGATAAAAATTCCTTACGTAGGCATGGTCAATATTGTAGCAGGCAAAGAAGTTGTCCCGGAGTTTATCCAGTTTAACGCCAGGCCTGAAATGATTGCCCGGGCAGTTTTAGAATTCCTGCGAAAACCCGGACAAATCAAGCAAATGCTCGAAGATTTAGATTACGTAAAAACCAATCTCGGTTCGCCTGGCGCAGCCGAACGTGCAGCTAAGCTCATTTTAGACTTCCTTCAAAATAAATAAAACAGCATAAATTTACAGGTCTATTAAATAGAGTGGGAATTTGCCGACTTTATTCGTTCATCTATCGGAGGGTGGTCGAAAAAAAAGAATTTAATCAGCGGATTAGGATTTCTATCGGCGAGATTTTGTGCTGCGAGTTTATCCATTAAAGAAATAAACGATTCTTTGTTCTGGGTTGTTTTAAGCGCAAGAGCGTCTGCCTGCCTTTCAAACCTTCGGCTCACATATGCCTCTATAGGCTGCATAATAATGCCAAAAATGAGAAAATAAAGAAAAACCATCGGTAGGCTGGCTAACTGTGTAAGAGAACTTAATCTAAACACCCCTAAAAGATAAGGGCTGGTTATAAAAATAAGATAAAACAACCCTAGGGTTAACAGGGAGTTTAAGGCAATTAGCTTTAAAATATGTTTGAGCTGAAAGTGCGCAAACTCATGTGCCAGTATTGCCTCAACTTCATCATGATTATATCTGTCTTTTAAAGTATCGGCTAAAATAACGCGTTTGGTCTTTCCCATCCCGGTAAAAGCCGCATTAGCCTTAAGCGTCTTCTTACTGAAGTCTATCTCAAAGACATCCAGTAGTTTAATCTGCATTTTCTGGGCCAGGCTAAATATCCTCTGGCGTAAAGCTTCATCTTCCAGTTTTTTATATTTGAAAAACAACGGAATAATCAGAACCGGGGTTAATTTGGCCAGGATTACGCTAAACAGAATCCAGAAAATTGAAATAGCCAACCACCACTGTTCAATTTTGATCAAAATCCAGTAGAAGCCCGAGATCAAAATTAAGGAAATTACATACCCCAGTATGCCTGATTTTAGCTGATCCTGCCACCAGGAGCCTATCTTCTGATTAGACAGATTAAACTTGTGCTCCAGGGTGTAACCGGCGTAGAAATTAAGCGGCAGGCTCAATAAATAATAAAAAAACAAAATAATTAAAAGGAAGAGGGCGATCGATAAATATCCAGGCAGGTTAAAAACCTTGATAAAATTCTCCAAGGAAATACATAGCCCTGACCCTAAAACAATTAAGATCAGGGCTATGCTATAAAACGTATCAATAATATTTAATAAATACTTTTGGCTGGAATATCTTTTGGCCAAATCAGCCATCTTCACTTTTTAACTTCTTTTTTCGCTAAAGGTGCAACATTAACGAATGTGCGTAAGCTGCCATGGCTGGTCTTTTTACGGGTAAAATAAACTTTTCCCGGATAAGCTGCAAATAAAGTACCTAATCCCCGGACACCTATGCCTGCTTTATAGGTATCGATACCACGCACCAGTATCTCTCCGGTCTTAACCAGCTTCCCGCCGCTTGATTTAACTGCCTTATCTTTTTTGGGAGTCGAAAAACCACCGATCATTTTAATTTTCCTCCTATATTTTTTATCCAGTAAACCCCCTGTGAGCGCTTACAAACAGGAGCCTCCTTGCAAACAAGAAGTAATCCTACCACAAATCAATTAATTAAGCAACACCTCTTCGTCTTTGTCAGGGATACGCACATCTAACCCTTTTTGGGTTAATATATCAGAAAGAATTAATGATTGTTCGAGTTCTCCGTGCACCAGGAAAATACGTTTAAGCGGCAGGCAACCGGAAACAAAATCCAATAGTTCGGTCTGGTCCGCATGCCCGGAAAAGGAATTAATCACTACCACCTCGGCATTAAGTTCATATTCTACACCGAATATTTTTACAAAAGGGGTTTTCTCCACTATCCTTCTACCCAGGGTATCTTGAGCCATATATCCAACGACCAGGATCATATTACGTGAATCTTCAATATTATTCTGCAAATGATGCAGCACCCTTCCGGATTCACACATGCCGCTTCCAGCAATAATAATCATAGGGCGTTTATCAGTATTTAAAGCCTTGGACTCTTTTTGTTCGCGGATAAAACGCAGGTTTAATAACTCAAAGGGGTTATCTCCTTTATTAAAAGCCTGGCGGGTTTTCTCGTTTAAAAAATCCAGGTGGTAATTAAAAAGGTCTGTAATATTCGTGGCTAACGGGCTATCCACATAAATAGGAACCAGGGGGATGAGTTTTTCTTTAAGCAGTTCATTCAGAAAATAAATTACCTCCTGCGTACGCTCCAAGGTAAAAGAAGGAATAATAACCTTACCCCCCCTTTTGACCGCGCGGGAAACCGCCTCCCTTAATTTTGACTGCGCTTCATCGATCGGCCGATGCAGTCTTCCGCCATAAGTAGATTCCATAATCAAATAATCCAAACCTTTAGGGATCACCGGATCATTTAATAAAGGCAGGTTCTTTCTTCCCAAATCCACAGCATAACCTAAACGCAAAATTTTCTGGTCGTCTTTAATATCTAGAACAATGATTCCCGAACCCAGGATATGCCCTGCATCAAGAATAGTGGCAGAAACATCTTTGGCAATACAAAACTTTTGGTTATAAGAAATGGAACGGAAAATCTTGGTGGCCCTGGATGCTTCCTTGGCCGTATACAAGGCCTTACGCAAGGGCAAATTCATGCGCCTGTTGATTTTATTTACATAACGCACATCTTCTTCCTGGATCTTCCCTGAATCTACCAACATGAGATCTGCCAAGTCTTTAGTCGCCGAGGTAGTATAGATCTTGCAACGCAAACCCTGTTTAATCAGGTTAGGAATGTTTCCGCAATGGTCGATGTGCGCATGCGATAATACCATTGCCTTAATCGTACGCGGGTTATAATGGAAAGTGGTGTTGATTGCATAAAAGGCGTCGCGGTGCCCCTGAAATAAACCCCCATCAAGAAGTATCTCCGTGTTACCTGCCGTAATCAAATGGCTTGAGCCGGTAACAGTCTTTGTGCCCCCAAGGAATTTTATTTTTACTGACATAATTAAAAATAGATCTTAAGCATATTAAACAATGTAAACTACAATTAATATAATATAGATAGGGTTAAATAGCAATAGAGTTTTAAGGAAGAATACTTTCAGGTTACAAAAAGATTCCGGGAAGAGAACTTCCCGTCAGTGGTAAGATTTACCCCCAGGCGCTTTAGCCCAACCTCATCCCCGGGAGTAGGAATATGCGTCATATGCACCTCACACCCCTTAAGCTCGCCTAACTTATTCATTGCCAGTTCCGCGGTATGATTTGTGGTGGCGCTTATAGCCAGGGCAATTAAACACTCCTCCAAATCCAGGCTTTCTGAATCCTGCCCCAAAATCCCCTCTTTGAGCTTGGCTATCTGACTTATAATATGCGGGCTTAAAAGCAGGATTTCATCCGGGATATGCGCTAATATTTTTACCGCGTTCAAAATTAAACTCGAGGCGGCATGCATAAGCTTGGAATTCTTGCCTGTAACAATCTGACCATCGCTTAGCTCAATCGAAGCTCCGCAACATATACCCTCATTACCCTGACCTTTTTTCTCCGCCTCTTCCGCGGTTCTTCTGGCAAGTTCAACCACCAGACGGTCGGTAACTTTTACCCCCAATTCCTCCATAAGCAAGGTTACCCTGTCTACGGTTTCCTTTTTTTCAATACCCAGGGCATATTCACTATTATACCTGAAATACCTGCGGATCAGTTCCTGTTTTGCCGCATCCTGGACCGCCTTGTCATCAACAATCCCGAAACCCGCGCGGTTAACCCCCATGTCTGTAGGAGAATTATATGTGGGAAGGTTATAATCCTTAGCGTATATCCTGTTCAAAATAAGTTTAAGTATCGGGAAACTCTCTACATCGCGGTTATAGTTAATAGAGGTCTTGTTGTATTTATTTAGATGAAAAGGATCAACCAGGTTAAAATCCTGGATATCGGCCGTAGCTGCTTCATAAGCGACATTCACCGGATGTTTAAGCGGCAGGTTCCATATAGGAAAAGTTTCAAATTTTGCGTAGCCGGCGTTAATGCCGCGTTTATGTTCCTGGAATAACTGGGAAAGGCAGGTAGCCAGTTTTCCGCTATTCGGCCCCGGGGCAGTAACCACAACAATAGGATTTTTGGTTTCAATATAATCATTTTTACCAAAACCCCTATCGCTGACAATCGCGTCAATATCCGCAGGGTATCCATCAATAGGATAATGCAGATAAACCTTTACTCCGCGGTGCTCCAGTTTATTCTTGAAAATAACTGCCGAAGATTGATTGGCAAAACGCGTAATTACAACCGCTAAAATATCCAATCCCCATTTTCTCAAATCGTCGATTAGCTTTAAAGTAGCTGCGTCATAAGTAATCCCAAAATCTCCACGCACCCTCCCCTTTTCTATATCGCCGGCGTATATTGAAAGCACTATATCTATTTTGTCTTTTAGGCATTGCAGAAGCCTTATCTTAACATTAGAGTCATAACCCGGCAGTACGCGCGCGGCATGATAATCATAACAAAGCTTACCTCCAAACTCCAGATAAAGCTTATTATCAAATTTCTTTACCCTGTCAAGGATAGAAGCGGTTTGGTCTTTAAGATATTTTTCGTTATCAAAACCTGTCTTTTTAATCATCTTCTGCCTAATAATTAGGCATATTATAATACAAACTTTGCCTTTTGTAAAGAAAATCGGGGATAGACTTACTTACCCATCATATGTAGAATAGAAATATGGGGTGTGCGCCATGAACTCCGCGGCGCAGGTATCAACCAGCTTGAAATCCGGGAAGATATTCATAGATTTCCTTAAAGCATAAACCTCTGCCTGGCTCAAAGACAAAAGCTTGGCCAGTTGTTTATCGCTAAAACCATACTCCTTGGCCTTCCTGATCAATTCAGCCGAAAGGTTACGCTTATCCTTAAGCAAATCTTTTTCGCAATCAATAATCTCTTTTATGTTATACAAAAACCATCGGTCAATCTTAGTTAATTCATGAATTTCTTCAATATCCAGGTTAACGCGAAATGCATCTGCTATATAAAAAATCCTATCTGCGTTAGGTTGCCTTAGTTTCTGATAAACCTTATCTAAAATACCATCTTCAATTTTGATATTATCCAGGTCGCTAAAAAGGATGCTTTCTAAACCGGACTTTTTAATCTCCAGCGAACGCAGCCCCTTCTGCAATGCTTCTTTGAATGTGCGGCCGATAGCCATAGCCTCTCCGACCGATTTCATGGAAATCCCCAGGCTGCTCTCGGCTAAAGCAAATTTCTCAAAAGTAAACCGGGGGATCTTTACCACACAATAATCAATAGCCGGTTCAAAACAAGCGGGTGTTAAACGTGTGATATCATTGGGTATTTCATCTAGGGTGTATCCAACGGCAAGCTTAGCCGCAATTTTAGCGATAGGAAAACCCGTAGCTTTTGACGATAGCGCTGAGCTGCGCGAAACCCTCGGGTTCATCTCAATGATAACCATTCTCCCGGTCTCAGGGTGCACTGCAAATTGTATGTTTGAACCGCCTGTTTCAACGCCAATCTCGCGGATACAAGCAATAGCGGCATCGCGCATCAACTGGTATTGTTTATCGGTTAACGTCTGGATAGGGGCCACCGTAATACTATCTCCGGTATGTATGCCCATAGGATCAAGATTTTCAATAGTACAAATAACCACTACGTTATCTTTTAAATCCCGCATTACCTCCAGCTCAAATTCTTTCCAGCCCAGCACAGATTCCTCAACCAGGATCTCGCTGATCATGCTTGACTCAAGGCCCCGCTTAGCTAAAACCTTGAACTCTTCAATATTATAAGCGATTGACCCGCCTCCGCCTCCTAAAGTAAAACTAGGCCGGATAATCAGAGGAAAACCTATTTTTTCTGCAACAACAAGCGCCTCACTCAAATTATAAGCCCGGCCACTTTTAGGTAAATCTAAACCAATTTTTTCCATCGCGGACTTAAATAACTGACGGTCCTCGCCTTTTTTAATCGCTTTTATATTAGCTCCAATAGTTTCAACCTTATATTTTCTTAACACTCCTTTTTCTGCCAATTCTACAGTGGTATTCAAAGCAGTCTGGCCTCCAAGAGTAGGCAGAAGTGCATCCGGCCTTTCTTTGGCAATAATCTTCTCTACCGAATCAGCGGTAATCGGCTCAATATAAGTCTTGTCGGCTATTTCAGGATCAGTCATGATTGTCGCTGGATTAGAATTTACCAGGATTATTTTAAAACCTTCTTGCTTTAAGACCTTACATGCCTGAGTGCCGGAATAATCAAACTCGCAGGCCTGGCCTATAACAATGGGGCCAGAACCAATAATCAATATTTTACTGATATCTTTTCTCTTAGGCATAGCTTAATGTTTTCGTTTCTTAGATTTCTGCATTAACTTTGTAAATTCGGCAAATAAATATTTGGAGTCGTGCGGCCCGGGAGAAGCTTCAGGATGAAATTGCACGCAAAATAACGGAAGCTTCTTATGGCGCAACCCTTCTAAGGTGGAGTCATTTAGATTTACATGAGTCAATTCAACATCTTTTTTATTCAATGAATCTATGTCCACGCAAAAACCGTGATTCTGGCTGGTTATGGAAACCTTACCCGTCCTTAAATCTTTTACCGGATGATTTGCTCCGTGGTGGCCAAACTTAAGCTTGTAAGTTTTTCCCCCTAAGGCAAGACCAAGTATTTGATGCCCCAGGCAGATTCCAAAGATAGGAAGTTTACCGATAAGTTTGGCTGTTGTTTCAACCACATAATCTACAGCCGCAGGATCACCTGGGCCGTTAGAAAGCAACAAGCCATCAGGTTCGGTTTCAAGAATCCCCTCAGTAGTTGTCTGCGCAGGCAATACCACTGAATTACAATTATTGCGCGCCAATTCTTTTAATATATTGTATTTTACCCCACAGTCTAAGACTGCAACCTTATATTTAGCATCTTTAGACCAGGCGTAATTATATTTTCTGGGAATACTGACCTCCTTAACCAAATCTATACCAATCAGCCCGCGGCAATTTTTAGCCTTCTCAATTAAGCTGGCCTCATCGGGATCCTGCGTAGAAAGGACTGCCTTCATTGCCCCCTTTTCCCTTATATGTAAAGTAAGCTCCCTGGTATCAATACCCTCAATCCCCAAAATATTGTTTTCTTTTAAATATTCCCCTAAGGACTGTTCTTTTTTCCAATTACTGGCTATCTTGCTATACTCCTTTACCACAAAGCCTTCCAGAAAAGGCCTGCGGCTTTCTGCATCCTCTTTATTAATTCCATAATTCCCCATTAAAGGATAAGTCATCACTACCATCTGGCCTTTATAGGATGGATCCGTAATAATCTCCTGGTAACCGGACATACTGGTATTAAAAACAACCTCTCCGGTACGTTCACCGCTTGCGCCAAATGAAACGCCTCTGAATACTTTACCATCTTCTAAAACAAGCAAGGCCTGCATAATTATTTTCTTTCAGCTGCAGCGCGGATAAATTCCCTAAATAGGGGGTGCGCTGCATCGGGCTTGGATTTAAATTCGGGGTGAAACTGCACGGCAATAAAATACGGATGGTTTCTTAATTCCACGATCTCAACCAGGTTCTTGTTTTGATAAATACCGGAAAAAACCATTCCTTTATGCTCAAGCTTCTTGCGAAATTTATTATTAAATTCATACCTGTGGCGATGCCGTTCAAAAACAAGGCTTTTCCGGTAAACCTTAGCAGCCAAAGTATTCTTCTTTATTTTGCATGGGTATGCGCCCAGGCGCATGGTTCCCCCCAGATCCAAAACATTCTTCTGTTCAACTAAAAGGCTGATCACGGGATTCTTGGTTTTTGGTTTAAATTCTGTAGAACTGGCATCCTTTAAACCGCAGACGTTACGCGCAAAATCCATAACCGCACATTGCATTCCCAAGCAAATACCTAAGAATGGAATTTTGTTTTTCCTGGCAAATCCAATAGCCTTTATCTTACCTTCGATACCACGTCCGCCGAAACCTCCGGGCACCAAAACAGCTTGGATGCCATTAAGCATCTTTTCCGGGCCATATTTTTCAATATCCTCAGAATCAATCTTTTTAACTTCCACCTTTATTTGGTTGCTGATACCTCCGTGTGTAATCGCTTCATAAATAGATTTGTAAGCATCCTGCAGGCCGATATATTTTCCCACCACGGCCACCTGGACTATCCCCTTAAAAGAAAACAGGCGCTCCACCACGTTATTTTCCCATTCCTTTAAGTCGGACGGCTTAGAAATAAGGCTAAAGTGGCTTAAAATTATCTCATCCAGTATCTGCCCCTTGAAAACCAGGGGTACCTGATAAATTGATTCCACATCACGCGATTCAACAACCGCTTCTTTTCTCACATTGCAAAATAAGGATATTTTTTCCTTAACTTCATCGGAAAGCGGTTTTTCCGTCCGGCATATTAATATATCCGGCTGAATACCGATTTCGCGTAAAGTCTGCACGCTATGCTGCGTAGGTTTAGTCTTTATTTCATCCGCTACTTTTATATAAGGAACCAGGGTAAGGTGGATATAAAGAACATTCTTTTCTCCGGCATCCAACTCAAACTGCCGCGCCGCCTCAAGAAAAGGCAGGCTTTCAATATCCCCCACGGTCCCCCCAACCTCAACCAGCACAATATCCGCTCCGCTGACCTCAGCAACCTTTTTAATCCTATGTTTTATTTCACTTGTAATGTGAGGAATAACCTGGATTGTTTTGCCTAAATAATCACCGCGCCGCTCGCGTGATATTACTGCATTATAAACCTGGCCGGTAGTAGCATTATTAAACCTGGTCATTACCGCCCTAGTAAACCTCTCATAATGGCCTAGGTCAAGATCAGTCTCTGCGCCGTCATCGGTAACATAAACCTCTCCATGCTGATAAGGATTCATCGTCCCGGGATCAACATTTATATAGGGATCGAGCTTCATCAATGTTACCTTTAATCCCCGGGCTTCCAGAATCTTGGCAATAGAAGCAGAGGCTATGCCCTTGCCTAAGCTAGAGATTACTCCGCCGGTTACAAAAATGTATTTAGCCATAAACTCACCCCGTGTTTAACTTGTAGCCCCATTAAAAAGGCGCTTAGTGCCGATAATACGGCCCTAAACGCCTTTGTTTGTATAATTATAACACAGCTAATTTGATTGTCAAATTCTTTTCTTTAGGTATAAGGGGCCAAGATGGGTATTTCCCGCTAAGCTAACTGCAGATACTCCCTGCCCTCTTTCCAGGGGTTAAGATAACGTTCAATACTTAAACTGTTATCTTGAATCAAATCAACCAGGCGCCTTTTATCTTTAGGAAAGACTATTTCAACTTTTGGCCTCCGGATATCAGACTCATTCTCATCTTTGACTAAGGCGATACTTCCGTCATTTAACGCCACTACCGAACCAACCGGCCAAAAACCCATAAACCTAAAAAACTTATCCAATAGCTCAGGATCAAAAGCACTTCCCCTGTCTTTATTCATGATATTGTAAACTACATCCGGGGAATAATCCTGCTTGTATCCTCTCCTCTGCGACAGAGCGTCATAAACATCACAGATAGCGACGATTGAAGAAACTATATGCTGTTTTCTTAACAAAGGCATTCGCGGATATCCGGAAGAGTCATATTTTAAATGATGCTCAAAACTAACTACCACCGGCAAAATTCCCAAACTATCGACATATTCAAACATAAACTCAGCGCCCAAAACCGTATGACTCTTAATACGGTTAAACTCCTGTTCGCTAAGCTTGTCTGGTTTATGTAAAGTTTTGCGCGAAATATACAATTTTCCGATGTCATGGAAAAGCGCAGCCACGCCGATATCCAATATATCATTCTTCTCGAAACCTAGGCGAGAGGCAAAATACATGGCAAAAATGGAAACATTGAGCATGTGCACATAAATCTCCGCATCATACCTTTTTACCGTAGCTAATTTTAAAAGCTCTTGACGCTGAGTACCTAAACTATCAATAATATTATTTAAGGAAAATTTAAGCCCTAGCGGGTCAATCTTTTCAGAATTAAGCACGCTAGATAAAACCTGGCTAACCCTATCCATAGAAGAATTATAAAGTTCAAGTTGATTACCCGCAAGAATATCATTTTCTTTCCTTCCGTCAACTTTCAATTTTCCTATGCTTATATTTTGCACTCCAATATGAACCAATAATACCTGGGGATCTGTTTTAAAATCCTCTTTCGGGCCGGCGAGAAGGCCTACGAATTTACCCAGCTCTTCTTTGCTTAATCCGCTATAAAAAGCAAGCCTTTCAATATTTCTTTCTTTTAGATACAGGATCGCTGATCTCAAAAGCTTGCCTAAATCAAAAAGAATTTCTTTTTCGAAAGCAAGTTCATCCCCCACAATACCGATAACCATCTCCTGGCGTTGCGCTAAAACATCCTCAAAAGCCGCATAAGCTTTATCCAGAGATTTCTGAAACATGGGATGCATTGTGCCATACATCTTGGCAGTTTGAAGACAGGTGAGCAATTCCTTAAAAGCTTTTTCAACTTTAGCTAGCATTCCACTCCTTTAATATTCCAACCGCCTTAATACGTAATTCCCTATTCCACAAGAATTTCCTGCGGCTTAGTTGCCTGATATAACTAACCGCCTCAATAAACCGTAAATCAAAAGCAATCTGCATATTCTCGATAAGAAGCTTATTTTTATTTCCTAAAAAGCTGTGGATTCCAAACAGCAAATCCAAGGCATATTTTTTTGCTTGTGGGTCCAATATCAAGACAGAAAGCAGCCCATTTCTAAGTAATAACGAATTCGTATTGAACTGGCGCGTAAGAAACGCAATATCCACCTTCTTTAATTTACGCATGGCTTTTAATGATTCAGATTTAACCAATTCATTAGCGGAAAGGTAGATATGTTCTAATACACTCAGGGTTACAGGAGTATCAATCTGGCCTAGTGCATCGGTTAAACTGCCGAGAAATTCTGTATCCTGAATTTTTTGATTCAATTTCTCATAAAAATCTTTCAGGTTGCCCTGAAACAATCTTAAAAATAAACCCAAAACCTGCTTATTTGCTTTATCGGTAGCAAATATTTTATCCAGGTATATACTCGACTCCTTACTAGGAGCGGAAATCATTTCCAAAAGAAATTCCTGCTCAGAAACAAGGAGGCCGTTTAAGGCAGCGTTCTCAACAAAAGAAGAATAACTTTTTTCGAGATCAATACACGCCTTTATGCCATCTTTCTTCCTTTCAAGCAACAGGGCCCAAATATCTTTCAGCAAAACAACATTATTCTCATCGAATATACCAGCCAGCTCTTTCTCTAAAATCTCCGCTGCCAGCGTCAGGGTATCCGGGTTCTGGTCAGTCGCAAGTATGCCTAAAACTATATAACGGTAATTTTCCTTGAGTATTTTATGGTCAAAGATAAGCTTGCCGGAAAAAGTTATTCCCTTAATCAAAGATTCAAGTGTATTACGGTATACCGCAGACAAAGGATCGTCGTGGGAGGTGCTTAATAAATTCCTTATTTTCTTTACCACCCCGGGGTTATCTCTTAAGTCCTGCGTTTCATTTATCTTATTGAAGAATTTTTCGGTGATATTGAGGGAATTTTTCTGTTCGGAAATCTTGGAAAAAAGCTGCAGGCTCAAAGTATCAAAATTATCCTCCTGCATGAACCCTTCCTGCAGGAGGGCGCTAAAATCATCTTGGCTTAAACCATTAAAAACCGGTTTAAGCCTTGCCAGTTTTTCCTGGCTAAGGGATTTTTTATTACGCAAGAGCCAAAGAAAAACATCTTGCGTACACTTATCAAACTTCTCCTTATTCTTGCCTCTTAAACAAGCTAAAAACTCATTTACTTCAGAAGAGATGCCTTCGGCATCAAGAAGATCTTTTTCGCTAACCCGGTTAATAAACGAACCAAAATCATCCGCCAACTGCCCCAGCTTAACCGCATCATTGCTGTGCGCGGCATATTTAAGCATATAACCCCAGACATCAGCACATTCCTGACCTTCTCCATGCAAGAATGCAGAATAATCCAACTCCTCTATCGTAAAATTATTAAGTTGCTTTTTATCTAAAAGCGCATTAATCCCGCCGTTTTTAAAGATATCTTTCTGTGGCAACGAAACCACAGAAAGAAGTTGGATTAATTCTTGAAGGGTTACCCCATTCCTGATTTCTATATTCTTAATTTTACGCTGATGTAGCAGGCGGGCTAACTCGTCATAGAAACCGATTCTCGTAAGGACCTTCCCATCAACTACAAGCCCTGAATTAGTTACTCCGATTTTAAGTGGATTTAAGACAGCAAGGATAAGTTCAAGCTTAAGTTTAAAATTCTCCACGGATTTAATAAAATAAGGATGGTCCTTAGGGTAAGAAAAGGCGTTGGTAAGGGCGACCTTTAGACTGCGGAAAAAATCTTCGATAATATCTTCTTTATTCACAAAGTTTATTTTACAACTAAAAAAGCTCTCCTGCAACTATAAAAATAGAGACAGCGACTATTATAATAATAGTCGCTGTCTCTATTTTAACTCTTGAGCCTCTAATTTACCCTTTCATTATTTTTCTGGCTTTATCATCTGCCACATCTGTGATAAAAGGCACCCCGGTTTCCTTTTCGGTTTCACGGTTTGCCGAAAAAATATCAGCGCGGCTAATCGCCTTAAGAGTAAACCTTCTGGCACCAGCCATTAATTGTTGCACGCCGGCTGCCAATTTATCCGCTAAGGTCCAAAAGGCAACTGCGCCCAAAGGAATATTTTTCATCTCATCCTTACCAACCTTCTTCTGCAAGTCATAATAACCGGCAAAGATTTCCTCAGCAGTTGAACCAAATTCTGCTATGGATGCAGGAATTTTATCCCAGCTTCCGCTTATTTTTGTTTTAACCTGAGGATTTAATACGCCTTCGATGTTCGAACCCAAATAAGCGGGGATCATTAAGGCGCGGCCCATGCAGACTAATTTCGTATAAGGCGCACCCAATGCCAAAGCCTTAAATATATGGTCCTCACGCGCAAGGCCTCCGGCAAATGCCATATCTACTACTTTCTTGCCCTTCTTACGCAGGATCTCTGCATATTCATAAGCCTTAGAATGCAATAATATAGATGGGACACCCCAGGTCTCCATCATATTCCAGGGGCTCATCCCTGTTCCCCCGCCGGAACCATCGATAGTAAGCAAATCAAGCTTAGCATCAGAGGCATATTTTATAGACATTGCCAAAGCCTCCATACCGTAAGAACCGGTCTTTAACGATATCCTCTTATACCCAATCTTACGCAGATATTTAACCGCTTTCATAAAATTTCCTTCAACCTGTTTTTCAGAAGACAGGCTGGTATAACCTAGGCGGCTATGGCGGGCTATAGATTTAATCGCTCCTGCCTTAAAAGCATTCTGTACTTCAGGTATCGTTGGGTCAGGATCAACCACATAACCCCGTTTTTTAAGGAACTGCGCATATTCCAGGCTGGTTACCTGTATCTCTCCGCCGATACATTTTGCCCCCTGGCCCCACTTTAATTCAATAATAACCTTATCGCCATATTTTTCAATTACATATTCGGCGACTCCGTTACGGGTATCCTCAACATTCATCTGCACGATAATTGCCCCATAACCGTCATAATAACGCAGAAATGTTTCAATCCTTCTGTCTAATTCCGGGGCCTTAATAATTTTACCGTTCTGAATCTGTGCCTGTTTATCAATACCAACCACATTCTCACCGACAACAATCGGTACGCCCACAAGAGCAGCGCCGATAGCAAAAGACTCCCAATATTTCGCGGCTACAAAAGTCGAGCCCAGGGCACCTGTCATTACCGGGACCCTGAATTTAGTTTTAACTGCCTGACCAAATTCTCCTTCAATATTTACATTGGGAAAGATACAGTCATCTTCGGAATTGGTTAAACCCTTAGGTAACCCATAAGCGCCATAATTATACCCGTTAATACGTAAAGAATTATACGAGATTCCTATAGCAGTTGTATTCGCGCTTCCAGCGGTAGTAAAGCTATAATCCCGGGGATAAAGAAGTTTTCTTCCTTTTAGACTTGAAAGCCAGGTTTCACATTTACCCATACAGTCCACGCGGCAAAGGGAACATAAACCGCTTTCACAGGGGTTTCCTCTGTTTACCGTACCTAAAGCATCGTTTGTTTTTGGCCACTGAATCACTGATAACCTCCTTGATTTTGGCTGCCAGAAGGCCAAACCACTGCCTTCGAGCCTGTTTTATTTATAATCAGCTTATGCCTAAATATTAGGCAACCGGACTTAAAAAAATAAAAAGACGCCATTTAGATTTAATAGACGTCTTTGTCATTTGAATCTATCTTGAAAATTTAAGGCTCTGCTACTCTGCAGAACCCGGGCGTAATATTTAAGATATATAATAATACAGGAATTTTATTTGTCAAGAATTTTGCAATATACTTTTAGCAGCCTTCTTGGCCATCCCCATAGCCTCAATAACCGTACCTTCGCCGCCGACAATATCTCCGCCGGCAAAAACACCTTTAATGGAACTCTCCATACTTTCAGAATCCACGATAACATCTGAATATTTATCGGTTTTTAGTTCCGGCGTTGCGTTGATCAGGATCTGGTTTGCTTTTAGTCCTACAGCAATCACACATAAATCGCAATCAATTTCAAATTCGCTTCCCTCTATAATCACCGGCCTTCTCCTGCCTGAACTATCCGGTTCCCCTAGCTTAGACCTAAGGCAAACTAATTTCCTGACAAATCCCCGCTCATCTCCAACAAACTCTTTCGGCTGCACCAGGAATTCAAATTTTACCCCCTCCTCTTTGGCATGCTCAATCTCCAGTCGCCTGGCGGGCATTTCAATCTCCGTGCGCCGATAAATAACCTTAGTATTAAGCACAAGGCCGTTTATCTTCTGCAGCCTCAAAGCAACTCTAGCGGCATCCATAGCTGTATTTCCTCCGCCAACAATCAAAACATTCTTACCTATATTGACCGGCGTGTGAAATTCAGGGAACTTGTAAGCGGACATTAGATTCACCCGGGTCAAAAACTCATTTACCGAATAAATATTACAAAGGTTTTCGCCTTTAATTCCTAAAAAAGAAGGCACTCCGGCTCCCAACCCCAGGAATATTCTTGAATATCCCTGGGCAAATAATTCTTTAATCGTCCTGGCTTTTCCTACCAGGAAATTAGTAATAAAATTTACGCCTAGTTTCTGAAGGTAATTTATCTCAAAATCCAGGACGTCCCATGGCAGCCTGAAAGGCGGAATACCGTATCTTAAAACGCCGCCGGTTTTATGCAGGCTTTCATAAATATCAACCTGTACGCCTTTACGGGCTAATTCTCCGGCACAGCATAACCCAGCTGGGCCGGAACCAACTACCGCCACTTTAACTTTAGAGAATTTTTCCTCAATTTCTACCGGAACATCCAAATTATTATTCTTGCCGTAATCTCCCGCAAAACGTTCCAGAAAATGTATATTAATTGCCTGCTCCGAAGCAAAAGGCAAGCCTTTCTTAGTAAGTATACATGCCTTACGGCATTGGTATTCAGCAGGACAAACCCTTCCACAAATAGAAGGAAAATTACTCTTCTCTCTGATCGTAAAATAAGCGGACTGGTAATCCTGTTGAACAATCTGGTGGATAAATTTTTTTATATCAATACCCACCGGACAGCCACTGCTGCAAAGAGGATTTTTACACTGCAGGCACCTTGAAGCTTCCAATAAAGCCTCATCTTCAGAGTAGCCTTTTACTACCTCCTCAAAATTGCCTGCTCTTATTTCGGCGCTGGCCTCTCTAACTTTTACCGGTTCCTTCTTCATAGATTTAAGATGCTGGAAAAAGGTTACAGATATGTTTTTCCTGTACGCTATAAACTTTATTTCTTTTCTCAAGTTCCTCCCAATCCACTCCATGTCCGTCAAAATCCGGGCCGTCAACGCAACTGAATTTTACCTGGCCGAAAACACTCACCCGGCAACAACCGCACATTCCGGTTGCATCAACCATCAACGCATTAAGAGAAACTAAAGTTTTAGTATTGTATTCCCTGCTTACAGCTGCCACTCTTTTCATCATCGGAATAGGCCCAACAGAATAGATCAAATCATATTTATCTTTATCCAGAAGCTCCTTTAGCATATCCGTGGTAAAACCTTTCCTGCCGTAAGAGCCATCATCCGTCATGATATAAATTTGATCTGATGCGCCTTTAAGTTCAGCCTCCAAAATAAGCAAATCTTTATTACGGGATCCTAAAATAGCAGTTATATGATTGCCTGCATCCTTTAATGCGCGGGCAACTGGCAAGATCTCAGCTATTCCTACGCCTCCGCCGGCTAAAATTACTTTTCCGAACTTTTTTATTTCTGTAGGGTGCCCCAAAGGGCCAACCAGGGCATAGAGGCTATCTCCGGCATTAAGTGCGCCTAAAAGCCGCGTAGTTAATCCTGCCTCCTGAAAAATAAGAGTAATACTGCCTGCATTAATATCCACATCGACTATAGTAAGCGGGACTCTTTCGCCTCTTTCATCAACCATAACTACAACGAATTGCCCTGGCTTAGCCTTTTGGCTGATTTCCGGAGCAATCAAGGATAATTTTATAATCCTTACGCCTGCAGAATCTATAATTGCTTCTCTGGATATAATCTTCATATTTGCCCTCTTTGCCTGTTTATATATTTGTACTACTTTCTAATGGTTTTGTCAAACTCCATATCCAATTTTACCAGGCCGCCCTTAAACGGTTCAATTATCCGTTCAAGAATTCCGGATAGATAAGCCATCAGCACGCCATAATTAGTAATCGCAACGCCTGCGGACCTGGCCTTTTCAATACGATGCATAATTTCTTTACGGTTAACCATGCATCCTCCACAGGAGATAATTATCTTATACCGGCTTAAATCCTGGGGAAAATCTCCTCCCGCAGTGACTTCATAATGCAGGTCTTTCCTGGTGTAATTCATCAACCAGGTAGGAATTTTGGTACGACCGATATCTTCCGGCTGCACATGATGTGTACAAGCCTCAGCTATCAGGATCTCATCGCCATCTTTTAATTTCTCCAAGGCATAAACACCCTGGATATAAACATTGAGGTCTCCTTTATGCCTGGCAAAAACAGTGGAGAATGATGTCAAGGGCACTTCCACGGGAAGAATATCACGCACATCCTCGAAAACCTGTGAATCAGTAATTACAAGTTTTGGCTTCTTTTTTAATGCATTAATACAATCTAAAAGTTCAGTTTCTTTGGTAACAAAGGCAACAGCGTTAGCATCTAAAATATCCCGTAACACCTGCACCTGGGGGAGGATTAATCTTCCTTGAGGCATGGCACTATCAATTGGGCAAACCAAAATTACCACATCTTTAGGGCTAATTATATCAGCTACCAGAGGGATAGGCGACCAATGGCCAGGAGCCATCTCCATTATTTTCTCTTTAAGCTCCTCAATTGCCTGTTTTGTTTTAGAGCTTACCCTGATAAATGGAAGCTTTTTATCTATTAAATAATCCTCCGCCCTTTTCCCCTGCAGTTCACCTTTATTGATTACAAACAGAAAAGGCAACTTTTTGCTGCGGAAGGTATTAATTAAATCCTCTTCAAAACTATCAATCATCGTATCCGGCTCAACAACAATTAAACCCACATCCGTCTTTCTTAATACCACCAGGGTACGCTTAACCCTCTCCTCGCCTAAAACCCCCTCATCGTCAATACCGGCAGTATCAATTAATATACATGGCCCAATAGGTAAAATCTCCATAGCCTTATAAACCGGGTCTGTAGTTGTCCCGGCTACCTCAGAAACGATTGCCGTATCCTGACCGGTAATCGCATTAATCAAACTGGATTTCCCCGTGTTCCTTTTACCGAATATTCCAATATGCAGCCTGTTGCTTGCCGGTGTCCTATACATTTGAATTAATCCTCCCTTGTTTTAAAGAGTCAGCTTTTGAATAATCAATAAACCTTCCTAGACCTTTAGCCATCTCATCCATACAAAAGTTACATGCGCCTTGCGGCTCATCAATACATCTCTTTTGGGGATATATCTCATAGAGCTTACGGAATGGTTGTGGAGTAAAATTCGGCATTAAAACATTTGCCCCGCACTTTAAACCATCCATTCTGTAATCTCTATCCAGACTGCCCAAGGCAGTCGTAGCAGGGATATGCGCATTTTTAGTAACTATGCGGGTCAAGGCAATGGTTTTTAAACTAAGTTCAACATTACCCTTTTGCTGACCGGCAAACTGAGTATCCTGATGAGGAATAAACGGGCCTATGCCGATCATATCAAAATCATTGCGTTTAAAGAAAATAATATCATGAGAGATGGTCTTTAAGGTTTGCCCGGGTAGGCCGATAATATTACCTGAGCCAACCTGATAACCTAATCTCCTTAGAACCTGCAGGCAATCCAGGCGCTGCTTAAAATCCATTTGCGGATGCATAGATGAATATAAGGCCCCATCGGTAGTTTCAATTTTCAATAAATACCTGTCAGCGCCGGCCTCTCGCCAAATCCTATAATCATCCCCGCTTCTTTCTCCCACCGAAAGAGTAACCGCTATGTCAAAACTTGATTTTATTTTTAAGATAATATCTCTTAGCCATAAAACATCCAAACCTTCATCTTCTCCGGACTGTAAAACCACTGTCATAATCTTACGCGAAGCAAGATATTCAACTGCCTTAAGCAACTCATCCTTATCTATCCGGTAGCGCTCCAACTTACGGTTATTCTTATTCAGACCGCAATAAAAACACTCCCGCAGGCAAAAGTTAGAAAACTCTATTATCCCCCGCAAAACAATGCCATTTCCGCAAAACTTTTTTCTCACAGTATCGGCAAAAGAAAACAACTCATTTAATTCTTCCTGCCTGTCTAAAGCTAAAACCCGCTCCAAGTCTTCAGGTTCTGGCAGAGAAACGTCGTAGATTCTATTTAAAAGCCCGTTTAGTTTAGACATATTCATCTCTTAAACCGGAATCAACATGCAAAAAAAACAATTTCAGCATTTCTTGTTCAACAGGTTCTAACTGCTTAAAATAATGCCCGATCATTTTATAACCCGCATCTTTAACCGCAACAGACGCAAAATCATCGAGATACTCCTTAAGCGTTATCAGGGCATTCATACTACATTTGCCTTTAATTGTCCCGGGCTTAGCCATCTGCATAAAAGCCTCTCCGGTCCTTTCTTTGCGATAACAGGCGGCGCAAAAAGAAGGAATATAGTCGTGCGCAATCAAAGAAGCAACGACTTCCTCAATAGTACGATTATCGCCAAGAGAAAACTGGCTTCCGGCCTTTTCGGAAACCATGCCGGCTTTTTCGGCAGGGATACCAGTACCAGCATCCCTGTTATCAGAATATCCTCCGGGCGAAGTAGAAGATTCCGCGCTGACCTGCGAAACCCCAAGGCCAAGAAGCGCGTCGCGCATAACAGCAGACTCACGGGTAGACATAATAATGCCGGTGTATGGCACGGAAAGCCTTAAAACAGCAACTACCTTTTTAAAATCTTCATCCGAAATCTTATGCGGCGGATTAAAAGAAAGCATTGCTCCTTCTGCCGGTTCAATGCGCGGCACGGATATTGTATGCGGGCCAACATTAAACTCCTTTTCCATATGCTCTATATGGGAAAGCAACCCCAGTGTCTCAAACCTCCAGTCATATAAACCATAAAGCGGCCCAATACCAATATCATCAATTCCAGCGGCAAAAGCCCTGTCCGGTGCACTGATCCGGTTATCCGGGTCACTCTTTGGGCCGCTAAGATGCATCGCCCGGTAAGTCTGGTCATGGTAGGTTTCCTGAAAGATTTGAAAAGTCCCGATACCGGAGGCCTTCAATTTTTTAAAATCACCGACGCTTAACGGCGCACAATTGACATTAACCCTTTTAATTTTATGTTTACCTATTGCCGCTTCGTAAATAGTTTCAACCGCCTGGACATAATAATCGATGTTTGACTGTCCTGCAGGTGATGCCTCTCCGCAAACTGCCAATATCCTCTTATGCCCGCGCCTTAGGAGCCACTGGATTTGCTGGGTAATTTCGGAAGTAGTAAGCGCCTTGCGTTTAAGTCCTGAGTTATCCGATTTGAAACCGCAGTATTGACAGTTATTCACGCAAAGATTGCTGATATAAAGCGGCGCAAAAAGCACTACCCTCCTGCCATAAACAGCATCCTTAACAAAACTGGCCGCCTTGAATATCTTCTGGATATATTCAGGATCCTTGACCGAAAGCAAGGCCGCAGACTCCTCCAATGTTAAACGTTTAAGTGATTTTGTTTTCTCAAGAATGGCATCAAGCTTAAGGCTATCAAACTTATCCATATCAGCAAGCAAATTATTTATCTTCTCTTCATTTATGTATTTCAAAATTCACCTCGTTCGATAACAGATATAATGGCTGAACAGGATCCGCTAACTATTCGGATTTGCTTAATCCTGATTTTACCGACACCCCGCCGATCTTGCCCAGTTTACCGGTTAAGGCGCCTAAATCATCGGTAGACGCGTTTACAATCAATACAATTACGCTTAACTCCCTCTTCACATGAGGAATCCCCATACGCCCGAGAATCAGCTCCCCGAATTCCGTCAAAATACTATTAACTAGCGGAGCGGACTTTTTACGGTTATGAATAATAACCCCCACAAATCCTAAACGCTTTTCCATCCCTATCTCCTTTCTTATAAAAATCCGCCACCAGGCGGACACCCGTGCAATTCCAATTAGCACGGGGTGCCAGACACCAGGCGGACACCCGTGCAATTCCAATTAGCACGGGGTGCCAAACGCTGAATGTCCTCTAAAAATAAAAAACCCAACCCTTCTTAAAAAATAATCCTGCAGAAAGATTGGGATGTTGCATTCATCCTCCCTTGGGTATAGAGCCGCTTTCCGGTCCTTACCGCAGGATTCATTATTTGTTTCTATTTTATGTAAACCGGCCTGGCCTTATAATGCACATGCAGAAGTTTTTCCGACTTCTCGCTCAAGGGCTTGCCTAGAAATTCTTTATAAAGCCTTTTTATATACGGATTCTGATGACTGCAACGAATCTGTTTTTGATCATCATCCTGATACAATGCCTGAGCCCTTTTAATCCTTAGTTCATCTGTAACCATATAAGGCTGGCCGCCGCCGCCAACACATCCGCCCGGGCAAGCCATAACTTCAATAAAATGATACGGCATTTCTTTATTATTAAGCTTGGCCTCGCGCACCTTATTTAAAATATGTTCCACATTGCCCAAACCATGGGCAATAGCAATCTTGAGTTTCTTGCCGTCAACCTCAATCTCAGTTTCCTTAACGCCCTTTAAGCCACGGACGCTAACAAACTCCACATTTTTTAATTCTTTACCAGTAACAAAATAATGCGCGGTCCTTAAAGCTGCTTCCATTACACCGCCGGTTGACCCAAAAATAACCCCTGCGCCGGCATATTCGCCTAAAATACTATCGCACTCCTCATCGGGCAGAGTATCAAAATCTATGCCTGCCTGTTTAATCATGCGTACCAACTCCCTGGTACAGAGAACTGTATCTATATCCTGAAAGCCCGAAGCAGACATTTCTGCATTCCTGGTAATCTCATATTTCTTAGAAGTGCAAGGCATAATTGAAACCATAAAAATCTTGGCAGGGTCAATTTTATTCTTTTCTGCATAGTACGTCTTGGAGAGTACACCTAAAATTTCATGCGGGGATTTACAGGAAGAAAAATGTTCAATCATATCCGGATAGAACTTTTCCATAAAATCTACCCAGGAAGGACAGCAGGAGGTAATTAAAGGCAGTGGCCTATTCCCATGTAAAAGCCTTTCCTCAAACTCGCTTGCTTCCTCCATAATCGTAACATCTGCGGCAAAAGAGGTATCAAAAACCGCATGGAACCCTAAGCGTCTTAATAAAGCGTAAAGTTTCTTGGTAAAATTCTTGCCCACATAACCAAAGGCCTCTCCTATAGATACCCTGACTGCAGGGGCAATCTGCACCACGCAATATTTATCCGGATCCATCAGCCCCTTCCAGACTTTGGCTGTATGATCCTGTTCAACAAAGGCACCCGTAGGGCAATGCGCTGAGCACTGCCCGCACTTAACACAAGGAGAATCGGCTAATTGTATATCCCCGGCAGGAGAAATCCGGGTTTTCATCCCTCTTTCCAAAAATGACAAAGCCCAGACATCCTGCAGCTCCTGGCAAACATGCACACATCTGCCGCAAAGAATACATTTTTTAGGATCAAGGTCTACGGCGCTAGTTGAAGTGTCTATCGGTAAATCCCTTAAATACTGCGGGAATGATTCATCTTTAATTCCGAAATCCGCGGTAAGTTTTTGCAACTCACACTGATTATTCCTGGCACATTTAAGGCAATCATTGGGATGGTTGGATAAAATAAGTTCAATTACCGTCCTGCGAATTTCAACTATTTCCGGGTCATGCGTAATAATATCCATCCCCTCATCCAGCGGAGTACAGCAGGAACGCAGCATCTTATGCGACCCCTTATTCTTTACAATACAAATACCGCAGGATGCTGAAGCAGGCAGGTCCGGATGTTTGCATAAAGTAGGGATTTTTATCTGCACCCTCTTAGCCGCCTCTAAAATAGTAGTGCCTTCTTCTACCCGCAATAAAATTCCGTTTATTCTTGCCTTAATTATTTTTGCCATATTTACTTTTTATTGATTGCCTTGAATTTACAAACATCAAAACACTGCCCGCATTTTATGCACTTATCCTGGGCTATAGAATACCCCTCTTCCTTGCTTCCGCTAATTGCCTTTACCGGGCAATTATTAAAACATATCCCGCAACGCTTACACTTATCCTCAATTATAGTATAAGTTATCAGGCTGCTGCATTTTCCCGCAGGGCATCTCTTGTTTAGAATATGCTCATTATACTCATCTTCAAAATATTTTAAAGTAGAAAGCACCGGGTTTGAAGCAGTCTGGCCTAATCCGCATAAAGATGCCTTCTGCATAGCCTGGGCAATCCTGCGCAACTGCCCCAAATCTTCCGGTATACCCCTGCCTTCAGAAATCTTTTTCAGATAACCAAGCATCTGGAAACCGCCGATACGGCAAGGAGCGCATTTTCCACAGGATTCCTCCACACAGAAACCCAGATAAAACTTGGGGATATCTACCATACAATCATCATCATCCATAACAATCATGCCGCCTGAGCCCATGATTGAACCCAACTTTTGTAAATTTTCATAATCCACCGGCGTATCTAAAAGCTCTTCGGGAATAACCCCTCCTGAAGGCCCGCCTGTCTGCACTGCTTTTATCGGTTTGCCAGAAAGGGTTCCTCCGCAGATATCCATTACAATCTCTCTTAAAGTAGCGCCCATAGCAATCTCTACTAAACCTGAATTCTTAACCTTGCCGGTTACCGCAAAGACTTTCGTTCCTTTTGAGGTCTGAGTACCAATCTGGGCAAACCACTTTCCGCCCTTAGCAATAATAACCGGAATATTAGCTAAAGTCTCGACATTATTAATAACAGTAGGTTTTCCCCATAGCCCTTTTACCGAAGGATACGGCGGACGGGGGTGAGGAGTTCCCCTTTTACCCTCTATAGATGAAATCAAAGCGGTTTCCTCGCCGCAGACAAACGCTCCCGCACCTAACCTTATATCTATATCCAGATTAAAAGAACTCCCAAGGATACCACTTCCTAACAGGCCATAATCATAAGCCTGCTTGATTGCCTTCTCAATTCTCTCTACTGCCAGCGGATACTCTGCGCGGATATAAAAGTACCCCTTGGAAGCCCCAATGGCAAAGGCGGCAATAATCAAACCTTCGATAACCGAATGTGGATCACCCTCCAAAACACTCCTGTCCATATATGCCCCAGGATCCCCTTCATCGGCATTGCAGATAACAAATTTTTCGGCAGAATTCATCTCGCGGGCAAAATTCCATTTCATCCAGGTAGGATACCCTGCGCCGCCTCTTCCCCGTATACCGCTAAGCTTAATCTCATCAATTAATTTCAGCTGGCCCAATTCGCCGAGGACTTTTTTTAAGGCCAAATAACCTCCGCTGGCAATATAATCATCAATGCTCTCCGGGTCAATCTTTCCGCAATTGCGCAAAACGATCCTGTGCTGCTTTGCCTTAGGTTTAAAAACTAAATCTTCGATAACCTTGCCTTCGGACAAGATAGCATCAACTATCTTTTTAACATCCGTATCCTGAACATTAATATAAGTGACCTTATCCGGCAAGACCTTGACTACCAGCCCCTGATCATACACTCCGATATCGGCAACCCTGACCACCTGGATCTGCTCATGCAGGCTTGCCTCCCGAAGATAGTCTAATAAACGGGTATAGAATTCACGCGTCTTATCTTCCCTTTTTAGATCCGTATCTTTTACTAAAATAACCTTGGTATACATAAATTAATTATTCCCGTTTTTAAATCAATACCTCAAAGATATAATCATTTACTAACATTTTAGAAATCACATGTTTTTCAAGTATTTTAGTGGCTATATCCTTATTCACTGAACCGTAGATTACCGAAGGCAGGCCCTCTACATTTACCTCAACCAAAGGCTCAGCATAGCACATACCCGCGCAACCGCATTTTTTAATTTCAATTTGAAGGTTGCGCTTCTTTACCTCTTCGACAAAAAAATTAAAAACTTCATCTGCGCCGGCAGCAATACCGCAACTGCTTAAGCCAACCTTAATCCAATCTTTAGGCTTATCAGAAGGGGCCTTACTCATTTTATCTAAATCAGCGGGAGAAAGTTTATTCATAATATATTATTCCTCTTTAATATATTTTGACAAGATATCCGCTACCTCATTTTTCTTTACCTTGCCATAAACCTTATTATCAATCATTACTACCGGAGCCAAACCGCAACAACCAAGGCACCTGACGACATCCAGGTAAAAAAGACCGTCTTTAGTAGTCTGCCCCTCTTTGATACCTAATATATTTTTTATTTCATCCAGGATTACCGCCGCCCCCCGTAAATAACAAGCTGTCCCCATACATAGGGCAATACGATGTTTTCCGGGAGGGATCAATTTAAAGAAATTATAAAAAGTGATCACTTCATAGATCCTGGCCAGCGGGACATCCAGCATTTTGGATAATTCCAATGATAGCTCCCTCGGGACATAACCATGATGGTTCTGGATCTCATGCAGAATCATGATTAAGTTGCCTTCTTTACCCTTCCATTGCTGGACAAGGCTGACTAATTCTGGATTAAGTTTTTTATGTTCCATGTTTGAAATTTCTAAGAATATTATCTTGCCGGTTTGATCCTTAAGTTCTTAACTTGGCTTACTGAAGATGGGCCAAAAACAAGAAGCTCGTAGATTAGCGTAAAAATTTTATCATATCTTTCCTAAAAGGCAAGGGAAATTTTACTAAAGCACTCCTTCTCTTTTTTTGTAATACGTGTGCAACAAATGGTGCGATTTCTCTCCTAAGGGCTGGCCCAAGAATTCCTTGTATAAAGCCTGTACAGCAGGATTTTCATGTGATTTCCTCAGGGGCTTATTTTTATCCTCGCGATAAATTGCCTCCATCCTCTTTAGCCTGATCTCATTATTTGTAGGGATCGGCTGCCCTGCGCCTCCCAGGCATCCGCCGGGACAAGTCATAATCTCAATAAATGCATAAGGCGAACGGCCTTCTTCAATCTCTTCTAATAATACGCGCGCATTGCTTAAGCTATTTGCCACAGCCACCTTTAGATTCAACCCGTCAATATCTATGTCGGCAACTTTAATGCCGTTAAGACCCCTTAGATTCATAAAATCAAGCTTTTCCAATTGCCTGCCAGTAAGCACCTCATAGGCTGTCCTTACCGCAGCTTCCATTACTCCGCCGGTTGCCCCGAATATTACCGCGGCCCCTGTAGAAATACCCAAAGGCTCATCAAAATCTTCACCCGGGAGATTTATAAAATTTATCCCCGCCTCTTTAATCAAACGGCTGGCTTCCCGGGTAGTCAAGACATAATCCACATCCCTAAAAGCCTCGTCTTCCTTAAGGGCCATTTTATTCTTCCAATAATCGAATGCGCTTTGCATTTCTGGCCGGGATGCCTCAAATTTCTTGGCAGTACAAGGCATAATTGAAACAACTATTATATTCCTGGGGTCAATATTATATTTCTCGGCATAATAAGTCTTGGCGACTGCACCAAACATTTGCTGAGGAGATTTACAGCTGGAAATATTCCCTAATATCCCGGGGAAGAAATGCTCGGCAAATTTTATCCACCCCGGAGAACAGGAGGTTATCATGGGAAGTATGCCCTTGTTCTTAATCCGTTGGATCAACTCATAACCTTCTTCCATAATCGTCAGGTCTGCTGAAAACTGAGTATCAAAGACTTTCGCAAAGCCTAATTTGCGTAACCCCTGGGCCAGTTTAGCTGTAACCAGGCTACCTGCAGGCATACCAAACTCTTCGCCAATTGCCGCCCTTACCGCCGGAGCAACCTCAACAACAACAAATTTTTTGGGGTCAGATAAAGCATGCCAAACTTCCTCTATGGCATTTTTTTCAATGATTGCGCCAGTAGGGCACACTAAAAGACATTGACCGCAGTTAACGCATACGCTGTTTGCCAGGCCGGAATCAAAAAATGTAGTTACCTTGCTGGACTTGCCGCGTCCGGAAAAATCAATCGCTTTTACACTCTGAATAGCCGAACACACAGAAACGCAACGGCCACACAAAATACATTTATTAGGATCACGGGATAAAGATACTGATGTAGCATCCAGGGGTAACTCTGTTTTCGTTGTCTTGGGAAACCTCACCTCTCTTATCCCCATATCAAAAGCTAGCTTTCTTAATTCACACGACTGGTTTCTGTCGCAGACAAGGCAGTCTTTGGGATGGCCTGCTAAAAGCAGCTCCAGATTCAACCTTCTGGCATTTCTTACGCGCTCGGTATTCGTAAAAATCTCCATACCTTCTTTGATGGAAGTAACACATGAACGCAACAAGGTTTTAGCTCCCTTAACCTCAACTAAACAAATTGAACAGGCAGCTTCCTGATTGATATCTTTTAGATAACAAAGCGTAGGGATATCAATGGCAGCTTTTGCGCAAGCCTCCAAGATAGTCATGCCGGCATCGCATTCATAAACCTTGCCGTCAATCTTTAAAGAAACCTTCTTATCTTCCATTTATTTTCCCTCTTTGATATCGCACCTTAAACATCTATTTACTTCAACAATGGCCTGTTTTAATGACAATCCCAAAGAAACTTCCCTAAAGTTATTCCGCCGCTTATTTATCCCCAGCTTCCCGCCGTCTAATCTCTTAGACACTTTTGGTTCTAAGGGGATTTCAGATTTATAAGTAAACTTACGGAATAACTTGGCAAACCTGTCTTCCGAACTTAACGCCAGATCAATAATCCTGGCAGCTTTCTTACCGTCAGACATTGCCTCTACTGCCGTTGCCGGGCCCATGACTAAATCCCCCCCGGCATAAACCTTATCCAAACTGGTCTTTAAATCAAACCTGCCTGCCTTAACTGTCCCATTCTGGTTAACCAAAATACCGCAACCCTTAATAAACTCTGCGTCTACTTTTTCTCCAATTGCCAGAATTACAGTATCGCAAGGAATTTCAAAAAACTCATCAGTAGCTACAGGCCTTCTCCTTCCGGAAAGATCATAATCTCCCAATATCATCCTGGTTGCAATCAAACCCTTTAATCTGCCGCGGGGATTACCCTGTATAGCTTTGGGACTGGCTAAAAATATAAACTTGACACCTTCAGATTCAGCCCCTTTAATTTCATCTTTATTCGCAGGCATATCCGTTTTTTCTCTCCTGTAGACAATGGTCACTTCACTGCCAAACCTTAAGGCCGTACGCGCGGCATCCACCGCAACATTTCCGGCGCCAATTACCAAAACTTTTTTGCCGATAAGCGGCTCTTTGCCGACCGCCACGTCCTTTAAGAATTCAGTACCCGATAACACGCCTTTTAAACCTTCTCCCGGAATACCTAAACCCATATTTTTATAAGCCCCCGTTGCCAAAAATACGGCATCCGCCCCTTTAATCTTTTTGTTTAAATTATCTGCGTTAATTTTCTTATTGCATAAAATTTTTGCCCCCATCTCCTGTATAAAAGCAATTTCTTTCTTTAGCACTGCCTTAGGCAGGCGGTATTCGGGAATACCATAACGCAAAACCCCACCGGCTTCAGGATTAGCTTCATATATGATAACATCGTGACCAAGCCGGCTAAGGTAAAAAGCCGCAGTTAACCCGCAAGGACCTGCGCCGACAATACAGATCTTCTTGCCTGTCTTCGGCAACCGTTCTTTTGCTAAACGCTCAATTATCCTTGCCTCCCTACCGGTTTTATATACCTGGTCTGCAATATACCTATGAATTTCACCCTGAGAAACCGGATAATCAATATCTTCCCTGCGGCAGCGCATCTTACAATGGAAATGACAGATCCTGCCGCTGGAAGAAGGAAAAGGATTGTCCCGAATAACACACTCAAACGCTTCAATAATTTTCCCTTCCTTAAATAACTCCAGAAACCCCGGGATATTCATGTGCAATGGGCAGCTATTCTCACAGGGGGAAACAAAAAGATCCGAACATACTCCGCCGTCACAACGCTGCTCTTTAATATGCTCCTCGTATTCACCTCTAAAATATTTAAGTGTAGTAAGTACGGGATTTGGCCCGGTTTGCCCTAATCCGCAAAGGGCGGTGTCTTTAATCACTGCCCCTAAATCCTGCAAACCCTGAATATCATCCTGGATGGCTTTTCCCTTTGTAATATTAGTCAGGATATTCAAACTCTGGGTCAGCCCTTCCCGGCAGGGGGTACACTTACCGCAAGACTCACTGGTTGTAAATTCCGTAAAATAACGCGCCACATCAACCATGCAATTATCATCATCCATTACCACCATTCCGCCTGAGCCCATGATCGCCCCTAAGGAAGCCAAGGTCTCATAATCAATCGGAGTATTAAATAGCGATGCGGGGATACATCCTCCTGAGGGACCGCCGCTCTGCACAGCCTTGATCTTTTTATTTGTACCGGTACCTGCGCCAATATTATATATAAGGGTCTGCAAAGTTGACCCTAGGGGCAATTCTACCAAACCTGTATTTTTTATCTTGCCTACAAGAGAAAAAACTTTAGTCCCGGAACTATTTTGAGTACCAGTCTGCGTAAACCAATCCGCCCCTTTTGCAATAACAACCGGGATATTGCTCCAGGTTTCAACGTTATTAATATTAGTGGGTTTGCCCAAATATCCTTTTTGCGCAGGAAACGGCGGGCGGGGATGCGGTCTTCCTGATTTACCCTCAAGCGAAGAGATCAGTGCCGTCTCCTCTCCGCAGACAAATGCACCGGCACCTTCCACTAACTGCAGGTTAAAAGAAAAACCACTATTAAATATATTGTCGCCAAGTAAACCAAAACTACGGGCATCGGCAATTGCTTTTCTTATCCGCTCTACCGCCAAAGGATATTCTGCGCGCACATAAATAACTCCCCTAGAAGCCCCCATAGCATAGGCACCGATAATCATCCCCTCTAAAAGCATGTGCGGATCGCTCTCACTTTCATTACGATTCATATATGCTCCGGGATCGCCTTCATCAGCGTTACAGATTATATATTTCTCCTCTTGGCCCTCCTTACGCATTAATTCCCATTTTAATCCGGTAGGAAAACCTGCCCCTCCCCTACCCCTTAACTTTGATTTTTTTACCTCTGCAATTACGGCTTCAGGCTTAAGGTCTCTTAAAACAGTCAGTAAAGCCCGGTATCCGCCTACAGCGATATACTCTTCTATATCCTCCGGGTTAATCAAACCGCAATCCCTTAAAACAATCTTTTTTTGCCACTTAAAAAATGGGGTTTTATTCCAATCAGGTATCTGCTCAAACCCTTTGCCGTAAGAGATTTGGCCGGTGAGATGGTCCCATGTCTCAATTTTACATAAAGCCCTTCTGGGATTAATATTGTTACGGGCAAGCCCCCTAACTATAGAATCTGCTTCTTTGGGCAAAACACGATTTAGAATAACCAAAGGCTTACCTGGCAAAGAAATATTGACTAAGGGCTCCTGAGAGCAAAAACCAAAACAACCTACCTTGGTCAATAGTGCCGGCATCTTTCTTTTGGCAAGTGCAACCTTAAAAGCAGAAAATAGCTCTTGTGCGCCGTTACCAATACCACAAGTCCCCATACCCACTGCGATACGCAAGTTTTTAGGTAATAATTTCGCCATCCCTTTTTCTTTAACCAGCTTTAAATCTTCGGCGTTTTTAATGATCATTTCTTGTTTCTCCGCAAGCAAATACCTTTTATAATTTTTCGTAATTTCTCCGAGTTCATCCGGCTGTAAATATTGCCGTCTATCTCAACTACCGGTGCCAGCGCGCACTGACCAAAACAGGCAACGGTTTTAATCGTAAATTTATTATCCTTGGTAGTTAGAAATGACTTACCGTCTTGGCTGAAATCATCCTCTTTAAAACCGAATAGATTAATTAAGAAATCCAAAAGGTTTCTTGACCCCCGGGTATGGCATGCCGTACCCCGGCAGACAATAATTGAATGTTCCCCCTGCGGCGTAAGATTAAAAAAAGCGTAGAAGGTAATAATATTATAAATCCTGGACAAGGGTACCTTGGTTTTGGCGGCAATATATTCTAAATCATCCTGGGCAAGATATTTATGCTGATTTAGCTTCTGGGCATCTTCTAATATTCCCAAAAGCCTTCCCGGCTTACCAGCATATCCAGAGATAACTCTATCTAATTCTGCCCTATCTAAACTAGCCTTTGAAATTTTATTTCCTTTTAACGCAACCCTGTTCATCTCTTCCTTTAATATATATTATTTGGTCTTTTCTGTTACATTAACAAAATAAATAAGGTTCTCTAATTCAATCTCCAGGTTAACATTATTAATGATGCAGCCTTCGGCGGCCTTAAGCCCTAACGGCGCAAAATTAAGTATCCCCTTTATTCCCGAAACACAAATTAAATCAGCGGCCTGTTGGGCAGCGATATCCGGCACAGCTAAAATAGCTATGCGTATGCCATTAGATTTTACAAAAGCCTTGACTTCCTCTAAGGGTAGAACCGGAACAGGGCTAGAGCGGTTAATCTTAGCCGGATCAATATCAAAACCGGCAACGATTTTTATGCCTTCCTTTTCAAATCCCCGATACCGCATAAGCGCGCTGCCAATATGTCCGGCACCGACAACAATAACCTTTTGCAACTGGTCCTTGCCGAGGATGCTATTTAATTTTTCAAGCAGTGAATCAATCTGGTACCCCCCTTTTTTATTACCGGAGATACCAAAGATTGAGAAATCTTTTCTTACCTGAGAGGCAGTTCCTCCTACGGCATCTGCCAGGTTATCTGAGAAAACTTTCACAAAACCCAAGGTTTGTAATCTGTAAAGAGCGTTTTTATATCGGGAAAGCCGAATGATGCAGTTCTTATTAGTAATCATTTTGTTCTATTTTTCACAATAACAAGATCAATATAACATCTTCAGTTTATTTGTCAAGAATATTCTAAGATTATTTTTTACAAAAGGAGGGTTACCTGATTTTTAAGGATTTCGAGAAATCCGTTAGGGTATGAGTCTATAACGCTGGTTTTACCTCCGGGCAGACGCAAGGTAATTTTACCGGAAGAGAGCTTGGCCACTAGAGGTGCATGTCCGGCTAGAACACCCAAATAACCTGATTCTGAAGGCACAACCAGAGAAAGCGCCTGGCCTTCATAAATAATCTTGTCGCTGGAATAGATACTAACATGAAAAGATTTGTCCATCTTACCTACTTATTATCAAGCAGTTGTTTATTTTTCTCTATTGCCTCTTCAATTGCACCGACCATATAAAAGGCCTGTTCATGCAAATGGTCAAGCTCGCCCTGGATAATCATTTTAACCCCTTTAATTGTATCTTCCAATTTTACATACTTACCTTTTAACCCGGTAAAATTCTCTGCCACAAAAAAAGGCTGGGAGAAAAATCTTTGTATTTTACGCGCCCGCTGTACGGTCAATTTATCCTCATCGGAGAGTTCATCAACTCCTAAAATTGAAATAATGTCCCTTAAATCCTTATAACGCTGCAGGACTTTCTGTACGGCTAAAGCCGTATTATAATGCTCTTCGCCAAGCAACCGTGGATCCATAATCCGGGAGGTAGAATCCAGGGGGTCAACCGCAGGATAAATACCCAATTCAGAGATCTGGCGGGATAAAACTATCTTTGCATCAAGATGAGAAAATATAGCAGCGGGGGCAGGGTCAGTTAAATCATCCGCTGGTACATATACCGCTTGTATGGAAGTTATTGAACCGTTGCGGGTAGAAGCAATCCTCTCCTCAAGCTGTGCAACTTCCGTAGAAAGATTGGGTTGATAACCTACGGCCGAAGGCATCCTGCCTAAAAGCGTAGAAACCTCCGAACCTGCCTGTATATAACGGTAGACATTATCAATGAATAAAAGCACATCTTTTCTTTCCTGATCGCGGAAATATTCCGCCATAGTCAAAGCAGACAAACCGACACGCAGGCGAGCACCCGGAGGTTCATTCATTTGGCCAAATACGAGGGCGCTGTTTTTAATTACCCCTGACTCGTTTAACTCAAGCCAAAGCTCATTCCCTTCTCTGGTACGTTCACCTATCCCGGCAAAAACTGAAACGCCACCATGTTCTGTAGCAATAGTACGAATTAACTCCATAACAATTACTGTTTTCCCTACGCCTGCGCCACCGAATAAACCTACTTTTCCCCCTTTAGGGATAGGAGCCAGAAGATCGACAACTTTTAATCCTGTCTCTAAAATACTTTCAATGGGCAACTGTTCCTGGAAATTCGGTGAACCCCTGTGTATTGGATTCCTAACTTCAGGATGCTCCAAAGAACCCTTTGCGTCAATCGGCTCGCCTAAAAGATTAAATATCCTACCTAGGGTTTGCCTGCCTATGGGCACAGTGATCGGACTACCTGTATCAATTGCATTCATTCCCCGTACCAGGCCGTCGGTAGAACCTAAGGCAATACAGCGAACAGTATTATTGCCGATGTCCTGGGCAACCTCCAAAGTAAGGTCAATTCCTTTTTCTTCTACCTTGATTGCGTTTAAAAGTTGAGGCCCTTGATTTTCCGGAAAACAGATATCTACGCTTGGACCAATAATCTGAATAATTTGCCCTTCTGCCATAATTTTATCCTTTCAACGCCTCAACAGACGAAGTAATCTCTAATATATCCTGAGTAATTCCTGCCTGCCTGAGCTTATTTCTCAAAAGCAACAGGCCTCCTAAAAGTTCCTTGGCATTGTCAGTTGCCGTCTTCATAGATATAGTCCTTGCAGCATGCTCGGAAGTAAACGCCTCCAAGAAAACAAGTTGCATTTTAACTGAAAGATATCTCGGAATCAAATCCCTCAGTATGCTTCTTAAATCCGGCTCTGCGATATATTCAACCGGCTTGATATTTTTCGGTTCAATACTAAGCAACCGTTCAAGAATAGTCTTTTGGGTAATGGAATTCTCAAAATATGTATACGCTATATAAACCGAACCGGCCTCTCCGCTTAAAAATAGCCGCATGAGCTCCGAGGTAACCTTGGCACATATATCTGTCGAGAATTTTGCATTTAAACCTATATATGAACCGGAGACCTTTACGGCCTTGGACTTAAAATAGTTTAGGCCTTTCTGGCCTATTAAAATCAGACTCACTTTATCCACTCCATACTTATTTATAAAATCATCAGCAACGCGGATAATATTCTGATTATACGCACCGCATAAACCGCTATCAGAAGTTATTAAACAAAGCACGATATCATCCTGACCGGCACTTTTCCTAAAATACTCAAGCGACAACCCCTGCGTTAAAGCAGTCAAATTATGCATAAGACTCTCGAGCCTCAAGGCATAGGGTCGCAAACCAAATAAATTATTTTCCATACGGTTTAATTTAGCAACCGAAATCATCTGCATGGCATTAGTTACCTTCCGGCTGTTTTCTACGCTGCGAATGCGGTTTTTTATCTGCTTCAAAGACTGGGACATAATACTTTTAATGATTAGCTAGAAATTCTTTTTTACAATCAATGATCAACTTATCCAGCTTATTCCTTAAATCTACATCTAAACCATTCTTCAACTCTATTTCTGACCGAAGCCCAGGATATTTTATCTCTATAAATTTATATAGATAGACTTCAAATTTCCTTACCGCACCTACAGGCAAATCATCCAGATAGCCATTGGTGCCAGCATAAATAATAATTACCTGCTTAGCTGTCTCAAGCGGCTCATATTGCACCTGTTTTAAAACCTCAACCATCCTCTCCCCGCGGGTTAGCTGTGCACGCGTTGTTTTATCTAAATCCGTTCCAAATTGAGTAAAGGTTACCAACTCACGGTATTGCGCAAGATCCAGTCTTAATTTTGAAGCAACCTGACGCATGGTTTTGCTTTGTGCCTTTCCCCCAACCCGGGAAACTGATAAACCAACATTTACCGCAGGCCTCACCCCGGCATAAAACAAATCACTTTCCAGATAAATCTGTCCGTCAGTAATGGAAATAACATTAGTAGGGATATAGCTTGAAATATCGCCGGCCTGAGTTTCAACAATAGGAATAGCAGTTATTGAACCTGCGCCTAATTCATTATTCAATTTAGCAGATCTCTCAAGAAGCCTTGAATGCAAGTAAAAGATGTCTCCCGGGTATGCCTCTCTTCCCGGGGGCCGCCTAAGCAATAAAGACAACTGCCTATAGGCTTGAGCATGTTTGGACAAATCATCATAAATTACTAAAACATGTTTCCCTGAATACATAAACTCTTCTGCCATGGCTGTCGCCGCGTAGGGGGCAAGATACTGCAAACTTGCCGAAGCCCGGCTGGAAGCACTGACAATCGTAGTATAATCCATTGCCCCGTGTTTTTTAAGCATTTCATTTACCGCTACCACACTTGACAACTTCTGGCCGATAGCGCAATAAATGCAATAAACATCCTTTCCTTTTTGATTAATAATCGTATCAATAGTAATAGCGGTCTTGCCGGTTTGCCGGTCACCGATGATCAACTCACGCTGACCCCGGCCAATAGGAGCCATGGCATCAATAGCCTTTATCCCGGTCTGCAATGGTTCTTTTACCGGCTGCCTCTGTACGACATTAGGAGCGCTGGATTCAAGCGGCCTGGATTTCTGCGTGTTAATTGGCCCCTTGCCATCAATTGGCCGGCCTAAAGTATTAACTACCCTACCGATAAGCGCCTCTCCTACGGGGACCTGGACGATCTTACCGGTACGCTTAACAATATCGCCTTCCCGGATATTCTTATCCGGATTATCCGTTCCAAAAATAACTACGCCAACGCTATCTTCTTCCAGATTTAAAACCATACCCATTATATTATCGGAAAACTGCACCAACTCCCCCATCATCACATCATCTAATCCATAAACACGCGCGATGGTATCCCCCACCTGAATAACCGTGCCTATAGACTCAGTGCGCAACCGAGTTTTATATTTTTCCAGTTCTTTTTTAATTATGGAAGTAACCTCTTCCGGTTTTAAAACCATTTTACACCTTCCTTAGTTATTCCATGCTTACCGTAGTAAGCTTTCCCTTTAACTCATCAAGCCGTTTTACTACCGAGCCGTCAATAATAGTATTTCCGATGACTACCTGCACTCCCCCCAGGAGGCTGCCGTCTAAATCAATATAAAATCTTAGGTCTTGTTTAAACCGTTTTCTTAAAACAACCTCTATTTTTTTTATCAGATCCAGCTCCAGCGGAAAAGCAGTCCTGAGCAACACATCCATTTGACCATGATGAGCGTATTTTGCGCGCAGGTACTCCGCGACATCCCGAAAAATATCAAAACGTTTTTTTCAATAAGAAGTTTTAAAAAGTTACGTATTTCGTCTGAAAGGCCGTCCCTGATTGCCTCGTCTATAATCAAACATTTCTCAGTATACGAAATCTCGGGGTTATGCATAAGCTCGCTGAACCCTGGGTTGTCACGAATAATATTCTTTACAATTACCAAATCATCTAAGGCCTTATCCAATCCGCAATTTTCCCGCGTCAAACTTATAAAGGCCTCGGCATACCTGCTAACAATTACCTTATTCTTTATCATTGCGCGTTTTCCAGATCCTTAATAAAATCTTCCACTATCCTGCGATCCCCGTCTTCGGTGAGTTTTTCCTGAATTACGCTTCTGGCTGCGCCCAAGGCAATATCCACTATTTTATCCTTGAGTTTCTCTTGAACCTGAGAAACCTCATACTTTACCTGATTACGCGCATCAATAATAATATCCTGCGCATCTTCATGGGCCTGTTTACGCATCTGCGCATTTATTTTCCTGCCCTGCTCAATAGCCTCCTTGATTTTTAATTCAGCCTGATCCTGGATTACCGCCATCCTAGATTCATAATCAGCTTTTAACCTGGAGATTTCAAGTTTAGACTCTTCGATTTTCTCAAATTCAGAGCGTATTCTTTCTTTGCGCTGATCCAGGAGACCAAGAATCTTCTTCCAGACAAAGAATCTTAGCAAGAATAACAGCAGAAAGAAACTTAAAATCTGCGCAAATATTTCGCTTGCGCTAAGCATCTTTAAAAATTCCACGCTATTTTCCTCCTCTTGAGCTTACTTGGCGGCGTACATAAAAGCAAATACCAAAACATATATGGTAATGGCTTCAATAAATGCACAACCGATAATCATGCTCATCATAATCTTATTGTTTGCTTCCGGCTGCCTGCTGATTGCCCCCATAGCCGAAGCTATCGCAATACCTAAACCGATCGCCGAACCAAGTGCCGCCATGCCCAAAGCTATAGCTACACCTAAATCCATTGCTGTTTTTGAATCCATATTATCCTCCTTACCCAGAAAGGGTATACCCGCGCAATTTTTACAACAATAGCCAATACCAACGCAGGGTACTATTCTGCTGCTTCTTCTTCGTGGTTTAAAACAAGTGCAAAATATATTGTAGTTAACAGGCAAAAAACCGCGGCCTGAACAATTGCCGTTAAAACTGCCATTAACATATTAAAAAATAATAACGGCAACCCTTTAATCCCAAAACCAGAAAGCAGGCCAATTAATACCTCATCCCCCCAAATATTACCGCGCAAACGTAAAGATAAACTTAAAGGGCGGATTAATTCTGTAATTACGTGCAGGAAAAGCATAAACAACGGCATAACAATGGTAAAGGCTAAAACCCCGCGCGGCTTTCCTGCCAGATGATCCAGGTACCCCAGAAAACCTAATTCCCTGACAGCCGTATACTGCACATAAAAAAATACGCACAACGCTAAAGCTAAAGTTGTCGACCAGCTGGCGGTAGACGATTTCATAAACGGGATTAAACCTGAAAGATTCATGCAGAGTATATAAATAAACAGCGTGCCTATAAAAGGCGTGTATTTTCTACCGCTTGGCCCCATAATCCCGCATATAAAATCATCCAGGCCTCCAACAATAATTTCAACGGCTGCCTGCAGCCGGCTTACAGGGATAAAACTATTTTTTCTACAGGCGAAAAAAGCAAAAATTCCCAAAGCTAAAACAATGAGCAGGGAAAAGCTAACATTTTCCCAAAGATAAATGAATTTAAAAAAAACATTCCCGGGAAATTTATCTGCCAAGATCGCGAAGATATTCGCCAACTCCGGCATTACAGTATTCTCATTCATTGCTTATTCACCCTGGCAATAGCTTTTAAAACCTTAACTATCTCAATAATTGCTGTCAAAAAACCAAAAACAATACCAATCGATACCACTAAAAAAGGCAAATTAAACTTTTTCTGTAAATAAATACCTGCAAGGTAACCTGAAAGCGGGCCGGCAGCTAAGATAAAGGGAATAAAAGAAACAAAACCTACGGTTTTTATCCCTTTATAGAAATCTTCTTTCTGCATAAAGTGCTTATAAAAAAATCGACGTCTTATATCCACCACTGGATTTAAGACGTCTGTTATCTTAATAACTGCTTTACCCTTTTGTAAGCAAGTGTTATTTTACCATAATTTACAAGCTTGTCAATTATTCTTTGCTCACTCTGTTTTAGTAGCGATATTCAGATTCTTTATACTCAATTCATTAAAAATATCCAAAAGGCCAACTATATCTTTAAACCTTACCATTTTATCGGAATACAAGATTACCTCTAAGCCTGGATCAGCCTGATGAAGCTTGGTGACTTCTGCCTTGAGCGCTTTTCTTGAAATCAATTTATTATCGAGGTAAATCATCCCTTCATTAGTTGCCATAATACTGATTTGCCTGGCCTCTTTCATTGGTTTGCCGGTTGAGGAACTGGGCAGGTTAACCTGAATATTTGACTGCATAACAAGAGGCGTAGTAACCATAAATATAGCCATAAGCACCAATATTATATCTGTAAATGGCGCGGTGTTTATCTCAGTGAACGGCTTTTGTCTTCTGCCAGGCTGTCTCATTTTTTTATCGCGCTAATTAAATCCATGGTTTCCGATGCCGCCAACTCCATATCTTTAATAAAATCATCTATTTTCTTCATGCAGTAATTATAGGCAGCTACCGCCGGGACTGCAATAGTAAGACCTGCGGCAGTAGTAGATAATGCCTCGGATATTCCTCCGATAATTACGCTTATGCTGCTTGAGCCGCTGATAGATACATCATGAAAAGCCCTGAGAATACCAGTTATTGTCCCTAGAAGGCCAATATAAACCGAAACACTTGCGATTGTGCCGATTACGGACGTAAAACGCTCAAGGATGACAGTTTCAATAATAATCTGGCGCTCCATATTGTTAGATATCTCTTTTTCGCTGCAATCAAAGAAATTCAAACCCGCATAGACTACCTGGGCAAAAGGGGCATTACTGTCTTTGCATATTTTCATTGCCGGATTTACCCCGCCCTTCTTGATTTCATGACGGATCCTAAGCATAAGGTCTTTACGTTTTAACCTTGATTTACTGCGATAAAAAATAACTCTTTCCAGGATAATAGCAACGGATACCACTGAGATTGCCAAGAGTACAACCATGGTGACCCCGCCGATTTTAATCAAATGCCACAACATATTCATAAAAGCTCCTCCTATTGTTCATTGTGCTTAAAGAAATAACCGAAATATGCATACCAATTAGGATAAGATATTCTACATCAAATTTTAGAAAAAGTCTTGATTTTTATAACGCAGGCAAGCTTGACTGTTTCATAAGGTATTTATCAATATGGTGGGCAGCGCGCCGACCCTCAGCAATCGCCCAGACAATTAGGGATTGACCCCGGCGCATATCCCCACAGGCAAATACATTTTTTCTGGAAGTCATAAATCTTTCATCTGTTTTAACATTACCCCGCTGGTCTAAATCAAGATCCAACTCCTGGATTAATCCTTTTTTTTCGGGATGCAAAAACCCTAAAGCCAGTATCGCTAAATCTGCCTCGATTTCAAAATCAGACCCGGCTATTTCCTGCATAAGCGTACAACCCTGGGCATCTTTCTTAAATTCTACCCTAACACAACAAAGCTTGGTTAACTCTGAGCCTATACCAATAAATTTCTTAGTTAATATTGACCAATCCCTTTCTCCCCCCTCCTCATGGCTGGTCGAAGACTTAAGCAATAAAGGGTATTTCGGCCAAGGATAATCCTTGCCTCGGCAGGTTAACGGTTTAGGCATAATTTCAATCTGCATAACGCAAGAGGCACCCTGCCTGTGCGCAACCCCCACACAATCTGCTCCGGTATCGCCTCCGCCTATTACCACTACACGCTTAGCCTTCGCATCAATTAATTCTTGTGGCGTAACCTGTTTTGCCTTTATTCTCATATTGGACTGAATAAGATAATCCATTGCAAAATGAATCCCGGAAAGCCCCCTGCCTTCAATATTTAAATCGCGAGGAGTGCGCGAACCACAGGCAATACAAACTGCGTCAAACTCACCCGCTAACTGCTCTGCCTTATAATCAATACCTATATTTATTTTTGTTTTAAATTTTATCCCTTCTTTTTCTAAAATCTTAATCCTGCGCTCTATAATTCTCTTATCTAATTTAAACTCCGGAATCCCATAGCGTAAGATTCCGCCAACAGCATCATCTCTTTCAAAAACCACAACTCTATGGCCTGCAGAATTAAGTTGATCCGCACAAGCTAAGCCAGCAGGCCCCGAACCAACCACGGCAATTTTCTTACCTGTTCTTTTCTTGGGGATACACGGTTTAATTAATCCATTCTTAAAAGCATATTCAATTATCCCCAGCTCATTTTCCCGGATAGTGACCGGGTCATCATTAATACCTAAAACACAGGCGTATTCGCAAATTGCCGGGCAGATACGCCCGGTAATCTCAGGAAGATTATTGGTAGCACTAAGCAAACTAAAGGCTTTCTCCCAATGGTTATGAAAAACAAGATCATTCCACTCCGGGATATAATTACCGATAGGGCACCCCGAATGGCAAAAAGGCGTGCCGCAATCCATGCAACGCGAAGATTGCTCTTCAACCTGAGATTCAGTACGCAAAAGGTTCACCTCGCTAAAATCTTTAACCCTTTCGCAAACCGGCCGATAATTACCAGGCTGTCTTTTAACTTTTAAGAAACCTTTAATGTCACCCATCAGTATATTCTCCCGGATCTATTCTCCTGGACAGTTTTTTCTCACCCAGAATACGCTTATACTCTAAAGGCATGACCTTAACAAAAAGACCGATGTATTTGCGAAAATTACTAAGCATTAGTTTTGCCTTTAAACTCTGAGTATATTTATAATGATTAGCCAGCAAATATTTAATTGTCTCTATGTCAGAGGAATCAATTTTCTCTAATATCACCATCCCCATATTACATTTTTTATTAAAATCTTTATCTTCATCCAGGCAATAGGCTACCCCTCCGGACATTCCTGCAGCAAAATTCCTGCCGGTTTTACCTAAAATAACCACCCTGCCTCCAGTCATATACTCACAACCATGGTCACCTACGCCTTCAACCACAGCATTTAATCCTGAGTTCCTGATGCAAAATCTCTCTCCGGCAACCCCCCTGATATATGCCTCTCCGTTTATTGCCCCGTAAAAAATAGTATTTCCTACGATAATATTCTTACCCGGATTATAATCTGCGCTTCTATCCGGATAAATTATGATTTTACCACCCGAGATACCTTTACCCACATAATCATTAGCCATCCCCTCTAAGATAAAAGTGACCCCTCTGGTTAAAAAAGCTCCAAAACTTTGACCAGCTACCCCCTTAAAATTGCATTTAATCGTATCCTCCGGCAAACCACTCTCCCCAAATCTCTTGCAAATTTCTCCACTTAGCATAGCACCGACTGTGCGATTCACATTATTAATCTGCCGATTAATCTGAACCCCCTGAGATTTCTCCAGCGCTGCCCCGGATAATTCAATTAGCTTTAAATCCATTATTTTATCAAGGCCGTGCTCCTGTTGCTGAGAATAATGCATAATTACCGATTGCGGCATTTGCGGCGCATAAAGAATCCTCGAGAAATCTATTTCTCTTGCTTTCCAGGGCAGTATTTTTTTATTTAATTCAAGCAAATCTGTTCTGCCCACCATATCCTCTAATCTTTTTATGCCTAAGGAACCCATAATCTTACGCAGCTCATTAGCAACAAAGGTAAAATAATTTATAATAAAATCCGGATTTCCGCCAAATCTTTTCTCAAGAATTTCATCCTGCGTAGCAATCCCTACAGAACAATTATTTAAATTACAATGCCTGAGCATCACGCACCCTAAAGTAATTAATACTGCGGTAGAAAATCCAAATTCCTCAGCTCCCAATAAAGCAGCAATGGCTACGTCGCGTCCGGTACGCATCTGGCCGTCAGCCTGCAGACGCACCCTGCTTCTTAAATCATTTAAAACCAAGGTCTGATGCGTCTCTGCAAGGCCTAATTCCCAGGGCAGGCCGGCATGTTTAATTGAACTTAAAGGCGAAGCACCCGTTCCTCCATCTCCGCCTGAGATAAGGATCATTTCTGCATGCCCCTTGGCAACGCCTGCGGCGATCGTGCCTACGCCAATTTCAGAAACTAGCTTAACGCTAATACGTGCAACAGGATTAACATTCTTTAAATCAAAGATAAGCTGCGCTAAATCTTCTATAGAATAAATATCGTGGTGCGGCGGAGGAGAAATCAATGTTACTCCAGGAGTAGTATAACGCGTCCTGGCAATTATTGCACTTACCTTATGTCCGGGAAGCTGTCCACCCTCGCCAGGTTTTGCACCCTGGGCTATTTTAATCTGAATTTCATCAGCATTGACTAGATAATTGGTAGTTACCCCGAAACGGCCTGAAGCCACCTGCTTAATTGCGCTTCTGGAAGAATCGCCATTAGGCAATGGAGAAAAACGCGCAGGGTCCTCACCCCCCTCACCGGTATTAGACTTGCCCTTCAATCTATTCATGGCAATTGCAATTGTCTCATGAGTCGCCCGGCTGATTGAACCAAAACTCATCGCCCCTGTAACAAACCGTTTTACAATCTCTTCGACCGGCTCAACTTCATCCAAAGCAACGGGTTTTTGTGTTTTAAATTTCAACAGGCTTCTTAAGGTAGCAGGATTTTTCGACTGATCATTAATCAGGTTAGCAAACTCCTGATATTTTACTTGATCATTATTTCGCACGGCATCCTGCAGACAGGCAATAGAATCCGGATTCCAAAGGTGAAACTCCCCATCCCGCTTCCACTGATAAACTCCTCCGCTAGCCAAATAATCCTCCTTGATTGGCCTTGCAGGAAAAGCCTCTTGATGGCGCATAATGGTTTCCTTGGCAATAGTAGCTAAAGATGCCCCGTTAATCCTGGAAACAGTACCGCTAAAATAATTATCAACCACGTTTTGCTTTAACCCTACTGCCTCAAATATTTGCGCCCCACGGTAACTCTGTAAAGTAGATATGCCCATTTTGGAGAGCACCTTTAAAATTCCTTTATCTACCGCCTTAATATAATTGTATTCAGCTTTCTCAATACCAAGAGTTAGCTCTTTATCTTTAACCAGTCCCTCTACTGCCCTGAAGGCAAGATAGGGATTAACGCAATCTGCACCATACCCAAAAAGCAAAGCAAAATGGTTTACTTCACGCGGTTCAGCACTTTCTAAGACAATGCTGATTTGAGTACGCAAAGAATGCCGGACCAGATAATGATGCAAACCGGAAACTGCCAAAAGGCTAGGAATACTGGCATAATTTTTATTTACTCCGCGGTCGCTTAAAATGATAAAGGTATATCCTTTCTTTATCGCGTTTTCTGCTTCGCGGGATATTTTATTAATTGCTTTGGCAAAATCTATTTTTCCGGTTATCTTAAAAAGCAGGGAAATAACTTTAGTTTTAAAACCATTCTTTTTTATTTTACGTATTTTCTCAAGCTCAACATTGCTAAGGATCGGTTGTGCAACCAATAACTTACGGCAATGATCTTCTCCATCACTTAAGATATTCTTCTCTGGACCTAAATAACTGGCCAAGCTCATCACTAATTCTTCGCGGATAGGATCGATTGCCGGATTAGTCACTTGAGCAAACAATTGCTTAAAATAAGAAAATAAAAGCTGTGGCTGAGCAGAAAACACGGCATGCGGGGTATCATTGCCCATAGAGCCTATCGGCTCTTGTGCATCAGAAGCCATAGGCTTAATAATGGTTTTCAAATCTTCGCGTGTATAGCCAAAGGCTTTCAATTGCACCAACATATTACTCTTATCTTCTCCAGAAAATCTACAGGGTATTTCATCCAACTGGACTATATTTTTCTTGACCCATTGCTTATAAGGCCTGGATTGGCTAAGCTCTTTTTTAATCTGGCTGTCCTCAATTATGCATCCGGCCTTTGTATCAATAAAAAATGTCTTGCCCGGCTCAAGACGCCCCGAATAAAGTATGTCGAAAGGCGCAATATCCAAAACACCTACCTCAGAAGCCATGACCACAAAATCTTTCTTAGTAACAATATACCTGCAAGGCCTCAGGCCATTACGATCAAGCACGGCTCCAATACTCTGTCCATCGGTAAAAGCAATAGCTGCCGGGCCATCCCAGGGTTCTATCAAACAAGTGTTATATTCATAAAAAGCCCTTACTTTTTCCTCAAGCAAATTATTCTGCTCCCAGGCACTCGGTATAAGCATAGAAATAGCATGCGGCAGGGTTCTCCCGGATAAAGTTAAAAGTTCAAAAACATTATCAATTGTTGCAGAATCGCTTCCATCCGGAACGATTACAGGAATTATCTTCTTTAAATCCTTCCCAAATAATTCACTACACAAGAGGCTTTCCCGGCTACGCATCCAGTTAATATTCCCCCTTAAGGTATTAATCTCCCCGTTGTGCGCGATAAACCTAAACGGCTGAGACAGGTCCCAGGTAGGAAACGTATTCGTAGAGTAGCGAGAATGCACCAACGCCAGGGCACTTTTAATCTTTTCAGATTGTAAATCCAAGAAGAAATTCTCCACCTGATACGGCATAAGCAAACCCTTATAGACAAAGGTGCGGCTGGATAAGCTGGGGATATAAAATGACCTCTTCTGCTTTATCTTGGATGCCCGGATAATGTTTTCTGCTTGTTTACGGATAACATAAAGCTTCCTTTCAAAAACCAAAGAATCCGTTATTTTCTTGTTACGGCCAATAAAAACTTGTTCAATCTTCGGCTGGCTGTCTTTTGCGCTTTGCCCAATATCCTGATTATCTACCGGAACGCTGCGCCAACCCAAAAACGCTTGAGTTTCATCCCGAATAATTCTTTCAAGAATATTTTTACAAAATTTTCGCTCCATGGCATCCTGAGGAAGAAATACCAGGCCTGAGGCATATCCGCCTTCTTTAGGTAAATCAATCTCTGCCTCTAAACAAATGGAGGCAAAGAAATCATGCGGAAACTGAATAAGTATGCCTGCGCCATCACCTGTCTTAGGGTCTGCGCCAGTTGCGCCACGATGCGCAAGTCGCCTTAAAACATTTAGACCCTGTTTAACAATGTCATGGCTTTTATTGCCCTTGATATTACAAACAAACCCTACGCCACAAGAATCATGCTCAAATTGCGGATCGTATAAACCTTGTTTTTGAGGTAAGTACGTATATCTCATAGACTTATTTTCCACCTGCTAACATCAATGCCCAGCTTTTTAATCTTTGCGCGCATAGTATTACGATTAATCCCCAGTATACGCGCAGCCTTAAGCTGATTGCCTTCACAACGCTCTAAAGTTTGCTCAAGCAAAGGCTTCTCTATCGCTTCTAAAACAGACTTATATAATACTCCTCTTTTTTCAATAAACAAAGAGTTCTCCAGCTCAACTACCCTATCCTTAATAAAAGCCAAGTCCCTTATACAATCCTTCTTAACTAACCTGATAATGTTATCTCCGGCAGTATTTTCAGGAAAAGAATAACCCTCCTGCGCAAACAATTTAGTCAACGCATCTTTTACCTGCAACTCATTTTCTGTTATGAGGATTGTAATCATCTTCTGCTTAAACTTTATGCATCGTTATTGAAAAAAAGACGCTCACTTTGGCAAAAAGAATTTAAGCCATCATGAACGTCTATGTTCTATGTGTTATATGTTATACTTGAAGCACTACGCCGTGCTTACATTTTAAACTCTAATACCTGATCCCATTAGTGTCCAATCCAGTATTTCGCTGGATCAAGATTTTAAGTTGCTCACTTTATAAACAGCATCTCGCGATACTTAGGCAAATCCCAGGCATCATCAGAAACCACGCATTCTAATTGATCGACATGTTTTCTAATATGCTCCATCAAAGGCTTGAGCTCATTAAAATAAAGCTCCGAACGTTTTTCGTCGCTTACCTTTTTGGCATTCTCGAGCAATTTGACCATTTCATTGGCATTTCTACGCACGTAATAAATCTTGGCGACAATTTCAGCTAAATGCTCCTTTTTGTCTTTTAATGCAGCAGTATCTAACCTCAGGCTGGCATCTTTTTGTAACTTCACTAAAGCATCCAGATTACCCGCCAGCAATTGTTCATATTTATAACCTGCCGGAACTATCGAGGCATTAACCATTTCATTCAAGGTGTTAGCTTCGATTTCAAGAGTTAAGTTATACGTATGGATCCAAATGTGATAACGAGCAACCAATTCTTCCTTGGAGAAAACTTTATACTTCTCAAAAAGAGCAATATTTTCTTTCTTGGTTAAAGCTTCCAAAGACTCGTAGGTTGAGGCGATATTCGGCAGGTTACGTTTTTTAGCTTCTTTAAGCCAGGCCTCCGCATAATTATTCCCTTCGAAACGGATATCTTTGGTTTCTTTAATAATCTTAGAAATGACCATTAACACCGCGGAATTAAAATCCTTCCCGGTAGACGTGGTCTGCTTAATCTGTTGGGCAATATAATCCAGGCTTTCCGCAATTATAGTATTCAATATTGCAATCGGGGTAGAGATATTTTGCGAAGATCCTACGGCACGGAATTCAAATTTCGCACCGGTAAAAGCAAAAGGCGAAGTACGATTCCTGTCTGTAGCGTCTTTATTAAATTTGGGCAAACGACCAATTCCTAAATCCACAATATCGGATTTAGAAACTTTTGACTCAACCCCTTTTTCAATCATATTTAGGATCTTGGTCAATTGCTCACCCAAAAATACACTGATAATCGCAGGAGGAGCCTCATTTGCCCCAAGACGATGTTCATTGCCAGCCAGTGCAACCGAGGCGCGCAAAAGATCAGCGTGCAGATAAACTGCCCTCAAAACCGCAGCTAACACTGCCAGAAACTGCAAGTTATCTTCCGGGGTCTGGCCGGGGTTAAGAAGGTTATTGCCCTTATCATCTGCCAAAGACCAGTTTAAGTGTTTTCCACTTCCATTTATACCGGCGAATGGCTTCTCATGTAGAAGACAAACCATATCGTGGCGCAGGGCAACCTTTTTCATCAACTCCATAAGCAATTGATTATGATCAGCGGCTATATTTGATTCTTCAAATACCGGGGCAAATTCATACTGGTGAGGCGCAACCTCATTATGCCGGGTCATCAAGGGGATCCCCAATTTATATGCCTCTGCGGCAACCTCAAACATAAAATTAATTACTCGTTCTTTAATCGTGCCAAAATACTGATCTTCCAATTGTTGGCCTTTAGGTGAAGCTGCCCCGACTAAAGTACGGCCTGCCATGATTAGATCCTGCCGCAAGTTATAATAATTTTTATCAATTAAGAAATATTCCTGCTCCGGACCGCAGGTTGAGAACACTTTCTTTACGTTTTTATGACCAAAAAGCTTAACCAGGCCTAAGGCAGCTTTATTCAAGGCTTCATCTGAACGCAAGAGAGGAAGTTTTTTATCTAATGCCTCTCCATGATAAGATATAAAGATCGTAGGGATACATAAAGTTTTACCGAGCTTGCTCTCGATAATAAATGCCGGGCTTGAAGGATCCCAGGCTGTATAACCTCTGGCTTCAAATGTCGAGCGAATACCTCCGGAAGGAAAGCTTGAGGCATCAGGTTCCCCTTGGATTAATTTATTTCCGGAAAACTTCTCAATTACCTTACCCGGCCCGGTTATCGAAATAAAGCTATCATGTTTTTCAGCAGTGAGACCGGTCATCGGTTGGAACCAATGCGTATAATACGTGGCGCCTTTTGCGATTGCCCATTTCTTCATAGCATCGGCGATTTCATTTGCCTGCGTTAAAGTAATCGTCTTGCCTTCAGACATCCAAGTTTTAAATGCCTCTAAGGTATTTTTGGAGATATGCTTCTGCATAGTCTCCATACTAAAAGTATTTTCCCCAAAATATGTAGAAACCTTCTTTGGGGCATCCACTTTATCTAATTCTATACTCTTGATTTTAAATAAAACTTTCTGTCTTATGCTCATCCTTCCTCCCCCTTGCGTATTAAATTAGGTTTACTTATTTTACCACAAGCCGTAAAAATTAAAAGAGGCATTCTTTAAGCCCCCAGAACGCCCGACTCTTTAATTACAAGTAAGGAAATCAGGCTTCTGGTAACCTATTTTATCACCCTATGGCAGATGATCCGCGCTCTTCAGTACGGATGCGGACACATTCTTTAAGATCAAGAACAAAAATCTTGCCGTCTCCGGTTTCACCGGTCTTGGCCCCCCCGACAATCGCTTTTATGGTAGGCTCAAGAAAGTTATCATTAACCGCAATTTCAAGGCGAATCTTTCGCAACAGGTTGCCGGTTTCTTTAGAACCACGGTAAACCTCAGTAACTCCTTTTTGTCGGCCATGCCCCAAGACCTCGCTTACTGTAATTAAATTTACTTCCGCTTTATACAACTCTTCTTTTACTTCTTCAAGTTTATATGGTTGAATTATGGCAATCACTAATTTCATATAATCCTCCTTGTAGCATTCAGCGAATAATACTTAACGTTAATAAGATTCTTATTCATCCTATAAGTAAGCTCCTATGCTTTATGCTAATCATAATTATTCTAACACTGTATATGCCCGCTCACGATGCTGTGTAAGATCTAAACCAATAGCTTCCGATTTATCATCTACCCTGACCCCGATAAAGATATCCACTAATTTGTAGATAATAAAAGTAACCGCGCCAGTATAAGCAATAGTTACCCCCACGGCTAAAAGCTGTATCAGGAACTGCTTGGGATTACCAAAAAATACCCCGTTTGCTCCCGCAGAATTAACCAACTTTGAAGCAAATAGCCCTGTAGCCAAAGCGCCCCAGATACCGCCAACACAATGAACGCCAAAAGCATCCAAAGAATCATCATAGCCGAATAATGGCTTAATCACAGCCACGGCAATAAAACAAATAACACTAACCAACAAACCGATGATAATCGCAGAAATCACGCCTACAAATCCAGCTGCAGGAGTAATGGCGACTAAACCTGCAACTGCACCGGAACAAACGCCTAGAATGGTCGGTTTACCATTACGTATCCATTCTATCAATGCCCAACTTAAACCAGCGGCTGCAGCAGCGGTATTGGTAACTACAAAAGCATTTACTGCTAAACCATTTGCTGCAAGCGCACTTCCGGCATTAAAGCCAAACCAGCCAAACCATAAAAGCCCGGTCCCCAAGACCACAAAAGGCATATTATGCGGAGCAGGAACATTCTTTTCTAAATTAGTGCGTTTTCCTAAAATTATAGCCGTAATTAACGCAGCAATACCGGCATTGATATGTACAACTGTGCCTCCGGCAAAATCTAATGCCCCTACATTTCTCAGCCAGCCACCCATGCCCCATATCCAGTGGCACAGCGGATCATAAACAAAGGTTGTCCAAAGAAGAGTAAAAATCAAAAACGCAGAGAACTTCATCCTCTCGGCAAATGCACCAATAATTAAAGCGGGAGTAATAATGGCAAACATGGCTTGAAAGATCATAAACGCCTGATGTGGGACTGTACCGGCATAATCAGTGTATGGCTCTAAACCTACCCCATTTAAACCAAACCAGCCAAACCCTCCCCAAAAACCCTCCCCCGGGTGAAAAGATAAACTATAGCCAATCAAAACCCACTGGATACTTAAAACGCACATAATAATAAAACATTGCATCAAAACGCTTAATACGTTTTTACGCCTGACCATGCCTCCATAAAAGAATGCCAGACCCGGGGTCATCAATAACACCAACGCTGACGAGATTAGCACCCATGCTGTATCTCCTGCATTAATCATTTTCCCTCCTCTTTTTAGTTACTTAAAAAACCTGATTAACCAATTGTGCAAAAACAAGGCAAAAAAACACCCTCTTTCCTCCTTTCAATCTTAATCTAAACCCAGCTTTTCTTTAACCAGCTTTGCATAAACCTTATTTATATGCCTGGTCTGCAGCCATCTCTCTATGGTAGTAACTTGAATATCCAGCTTCTTAGATAAATCATACAGGGTATAACCATTTTCTTCTTTCACCCGCAATATTTTCCTGATTAATTCATTATCTACCATATGCGTTATACTGCTACATCACCGCGTTCTCCTGTGCGTATGCGCATAGCATCTTCTATAGTAGAAACAAAAATCTTCCCATCGCCAATTTCGCCTGTCCTGGCAATCTTGGCTATAGCACTTATAATCTTATCCACCTGGCTATCTTTAACAATTATTTCAATCTTTATCTTAGGCAGGAAATTGACCTTGTACTCTCTCCCCCTGAATTGTTCAACAATTCCCTTTTGGCGTCCATGGCCTTCAATATGCGTGATCATCATGCCAGGGCAACCCAATGTTTCCAAGGCTTCAGTAACCTCTTCCGATTTTTCTACCCTAATAACCGCTTCTATCTTTTTCATTCTTAATCCTTCCTGCTGCTCCGCCTTTAGGCGAAGCAGCAAAATTAAATTAATAAATTAACTCTGATTCGTGGTATAAAAGTTCGGATAAGCCGGAGTCCCGTGTTCGATTATATCCAACCCCTTCAGCTCCTCTTCAGGAGCAACTCTGATACCGAAATATTTATCCATAAGTTTAAATATGATAAACCCAAGGCTAAAAGCCCAGATTACACATACCAGCGCGCCGATAACTTGAGCGATCAACTGGCCAGATCCACCGCCGTAAAATAATCCCTTAATCAATGGTGCTTCAGTTGTACCAAGGCCGTATGTCCCGTCCGCAAAAAGGCCGACGCTGATCAATCCCCATACGCCATTTACGCCATGGACACTTACTGCGCCAACCGGGTCATCAATCCCTCTTCCTTCAAAGAAATATACCCCCAACACTACCAATAAACCCGCAATTGATCCAATAGCTACCGCTGCCCACGCTTCTACCCAGGCGCAAGGAGCAGTTATAGCGACAAGACCAGCCAGGCAGCCGTTCAACATCATACCCACATCCCATTTTTTTGTCTTCAGAAACACCAAAAGAAGGGCAACCGCTGCTCCTGCCGCTGCTGCCAGGTTAGTATTTACGGCAATCACAGCAATCCTTAACTGATGCGCAGAGAAAGTGGACCCCGGGTTGAAACCAAACCAACCAAACCATAATATAAAGGTACCAAGTGCCGCCAGAGTAATGCTATGACCGGGAATTGCTTTCGGCTTTCCATCTTTGCTGAATTTGCCAAACCTCGGACCAAGAACAATAGCGCCGGCTAAACCGACAATCCCGCCAATAGTATGTACTACGCCGGAACCTGCAAAATCAATATGACCTACCCCAAAAGGAAGCTTAGAAAGCCACCCTCCTCCCCATACCCAATGTCCATATATAGGATAGATTATGGCCGTAACTGCAAGACTATACAGAAAATACGCCTTAAATTTCAATCGTTCGGCAATTGCGCCTGAAACTATCGTTGCCGCTGTCCCGGCAAAAACCAACTGCCAGAAGAATGTCAAATATCTACCCACATCGTAATTCTCACCATGCAGAAACCAGCCCGATGTACCAATCAACCCCATATAATCATTTCCCATCATAAAAGCAAAACCAACGGCCATAAAAACAAGAGAAGCCACAGTAAAATCAATCACATTCTTAGCCATCAGATTAGTGGCATTCTTAGCCCTGCAAAAACCTGCCTCAACCATAGCAAAACCAGCCTGCATGAAAAATACCAGAAATCCGCACATTAGAACCCAAACATAATCGATGGGAGCTGACGGATTGGCCGCCAAAGTCTCAGCCCCTCCCGGATCCTGGGCAAAACATAAAGCACTCATCCCCAGTAAAAACGTCAATAATAAAAATATGAATTTATACATGATCCCTCCCCCTTAAAATACATAGCTTAGATAAACACCGCCGTATAATCTATTCTTTTGATTACCATTATCCTTATCGCTGATATTGCCCCAGGGAATAGAATAATTAATATTTGGCTTACAGGTTAAGTTCTTTAATAAAGGCACGGTAACCCCTACCCCTAAACCCGCGTCGCCACCCTTACCGCGATAATACTGTTTATTGTTATAACCTAGGTGTCCTGAAAAATCCAAGCTCATATTATACTTGCTTATAACAAATGGGATGCTGTGGGATAAATTAAGCACCGTGTAACTACCCTCACCTCCGCCATCATCTTTCTTGCCAAAATCATAATAATAATAAATAGCCGGAGAAAGCAGCAATTTAGTAAAAGTTATCCCCCCATATACTTCCCGGCTGAATCCTCTCGGAGCGCCATCCGCAGGCGCAGCATCAGGAAAATCATAATAAGTAAACCCGGTAGAAAGATCTATGCTGGGAAAACTATAGGTATAGTCAAACAGATAATCTGTTTCACTGGATTTTAAATTATCCTTGTTTTCTAGATCATGATTAAGCCATATACCTACTTTTATCCTGCCAAACTTTGATTCCGGGCTGCGTACATAAAAACCCGGCTGTACTACGGCATCTCCGTCAAGCATTATGCCTCTCCACATATATATGGAATTAAAAGCTAAATCTCCGGAAACTTCGATCCCCGAAGTTGATAAAATACCATCCAGCAACCCGCCTTCGGCTGCCTGCGCTGATCCGAATGTTAACACACTTAAGAATACACTTAAGAATACACTTAAGAATAATCCTGGTTTAAACCTTTTCATCATTACCTCCTTAAAAAGCGAAGGCGCCTGGCCCGCTCTTTTAAAATACGGTTTAGACGCCCATGTCTTTTGAAAACAAAAAAAGCGTACTATTTTCATAGAACGCCCGTGTCAAATTTTACACTTCAATGTGTCTTACATTACTACAAGTATAAAAAACATAAAAATGGTAACTAAATTTTATCCAAATGCCTCTGGGATTTAACCCTGATTTTCTGCGTCATCTTTACTATAGTAACATGCGATACGCCCATACGCTTACCTATATCCCTGGTAGTCAACCCCTGACTAAAATAATCAAGCAGCCTTTTCTCCACTGGATTAAAACCATTATTCCTGATACTTTGGGCCAAAAACTTATTGTGCAGCTCCTGACGGCAATCATCGCAAGCCCAATATTCGCCAAGTATATCCTCCACGGTCGCCTCATTATTACTATTCAAGGCCGCATCGATACTCACAATATTTGAACGTTCATTAATCTTGCGGATATAGTTCCTCAGATGAAAATAACACCCTTGTAAAATATAACTATCTGTTTTATCTCCTAGTTCTCCCTTGAGAAAACTGCCCCAAAGATGAATAGTTGCTTCCTGATAAAGATCATCATGATTAAATGAACGGTAATGCCCATTTAACCGGTAGGCAATCCTTTTTATGGTTGGCGATAACTTCTTATGCAACTCTTCAAAACTCATATTGCCCCCATGGATAAAATAAAAAACGTCCCTACCTTATTTTTCAGGTAAAGGACGTCTTGGTCCAAAAAAAAGCCTTCTGGCATACCAAATTCACCAGAAGACTTCCGTGTCTCTTGCTACAACGCTGTAATCTATTTAAAGTATATCATATCCTTTATTGATGTCAAGCAAAAATTGAATACTTTATAGCTTTGATCTCCGCAGCCCTTTATCAAACACCAGCAAGATCAATGACAATAATTTTTAACCACAATACTTATTGGTGATCGGCATACGCCTATCCCGGCCAAAGGCTTTAGGCGTGATCTTTATTCCCGGAGGAGACTGTCTGCGCTTATACTCATTCTTATCTACCATACCTATAGTCTTATTAACTATTTCTTTATCAAAACCTAAAGAAATAATCTTCGCTAAAGATTTATCTTCTTCAACATAAGCCTTTAGGATCGCATCCAGTATTTCATAAGGAGGTAATGTATCCTGATCCAACTGATTCGGCTTAAGTTCGGCAGTAGGCGCTTTTGTAAATACGCGCTCAGGAATAACCTGGTGCAGAGAATTCCTGTATACGGCTAATTTATAAACTAATGTCTTGGGCACATCTTTTATTACGGCAAGGCCACCGGCCATGTCGCCGTAAAGAGTAGCATAACCAGTGCTCATCTCTGATTTATTCCCGGTAGCCAAAACCAACCAACCGAATTTATTGGAAAAGGCCATCATAATATTGCCTCTTATGCGTGCCTGCAGGTTCTCTTCTGCCGTATCCCTTCCTAAGCCTGCAAAATGCGGTTCAAGCACCAATAGATAAAATCTGAATATTGGTTCAATAGAGATAGTAACGAATTTAATCCCTAAATTTTTAGCAAGCGCCGTAGCGTCTTCCTGCGACTGGCTGCAAGTATAACGTGAGGGCATAAATACACCGGTAACATTTTCATTACCCAGGGCATCAACCGCCAAAGCCCCAACAAGAGAAGAATCAATCCCCCCGCTCAAACCGATTACAGCTTTTTGGAAACCGTTTTTAACTACGTAATCCTTTACCCCCAGAACCAATGCCTGATAAACCTCTGCTACAGGTTCTAAAACCTTGGGCTTCTGCGGAATAACTAAACCTGTCTTTGGCGTTGAGAGCAGATTAGCAATTTTAATTACTTTCTTAGGATGCTTGAGCCTACTTACAGGAATACCTAAATCACGAATTAATAAATCTTCGGCAAAAGCCTTAGCCCTGGCTAGTATCCTGCCTTTGTTATCAACTATCATGCTCTGGCCGTCAAATATCAGCTCATCCTGGCCACCAACGAGGTTAGCGTAAACAACGAATACGTCGTTAGTTTTAGCCTGCTTAGCGATAACCGCCTGCCTTTCTTTAAATTTAGTCGCGTAATAAGGAGAGGCATTGATATTAAGGATTAATTTTGAACCCGCAGCCGCTTGCGACTTTGTCGGCCCCTCAGGATGCCAGATATCCTCACAGATATTTACTCCGAAGATAAAATCGCTAAGACCAAAAACCAGCGATTTATCCCCGGAGGAAAAATAACGCTGCTCATCAAAGACTCCGTAATTAGGTAAGAAATTCTTACGGTACACCCCTTTGATTTGCCCATTATGGATTATTGCCGCGGCATTGTATGCTTTTTTGAATTCGCCATCAGCAAAGCCCACAACCGCAACGATATCGCCATTAATAGTTTTTGTTAAATTCTTCAGGATATTGACATTATCGCTGATAAATTTCGGCTTTAACAAGAGGTCTTCGGGAGGATATCCGCAAAGCGCCAATTCAGGAAAACAGATTATATCTGTGCCGTAATTTTTTGCTTCTTCAATATACCGGCTGATTTTAACGGCATTTCCATGCAGGTCGCCAACAGTAGAATTTACCTGCGCAATTGCTACGCGCAACGAATTTTTATCTTTCATTTCTTCTTGGCTCTTATATCTTTAGCCAAAATAATTGCTTCGGCTACTTCACGCATGGATTTACGCATATCCATGCTTTGTTTTTGAATTAAACGGTAGGCCTCGGAAGACGGGATATTCGCATCTTGTGAAAGTATATCCTTTGCCCTCTCAACCAGCTTACGCGTAGTTAATGCCTCCTCGGCAGAACGAACGCGCAAGTCTAACTCCGCATTCTCAATAGCAATGGCTGCCTGGTTGGCTAAAGCAGTCAAAAGGTCCAATTCATGTTTAGAGAATTTGTGTTTTTTAGAAGTATAACAATTTAATACTCCGATAACCCTGCCCCTTACCGCCAGGGGCACACAAGCCAAAGAACACAGTTTTTCTTTATTGGCGACGTCCTGGTTTAAATAGCGATGGTCAGTCTTTACATCTAGGACACAGATCGCCTTGTTATCTTGGGCCGCTACACCGGCAATACCCTCTCCTAAAACAATATTCGCTTTTTTATTGTATGCCTCGGATATCGACTGAGTAGCCTTAACTACTAACTCTTTTTTATCTGGGTCTAACAGCATTAAAGAAGAAATCTTGGAATTCATAATCTCGGCGGTGACCTGAACCACCAAACGCAATAATTCTTCAAGATACATCCCGGAGGTAATTAAATTAGCAACCTTGGAAATTGCCTCAATCTGCTTTACATAAACCTGGAAACTATCTTTTTTCTTAACCGTCATTATTTCCTCTTTTCTAGAAACCTTTTTAACCTGACCAAGGCTTCTTTTAAACTATCAAAACTAGAAGCATAAGAAATCCTGATATAACCTTCACCACAAGAACCAAAAGCTGTCCCTGGGACAACTGCAACTTTCTCCTCTTCCAATAATTTACGCGAGAAATCCATAGAAGACAAACCTGTGCATTTTATCGAAGGAAAAATATAAAAAGCCCCCTGGGGACGCGAACATTTTAACCCAAGAGCATTTAACTCTGCCACCATAAAAAGACGTCTGCGGTTGTATTCACGCTTCATCTGTTCTACTGATCTTTTGCTATTGACCAATGCCTCCGCAGCCGCCATTTGGCTGGTAATGGGCACACACATAATCGTATATTGATGGATTTTAGTCATTGCGGCAATAATCTCTTTCGGCCCGCAGGCAAAACCTACACGCCAGCCGGTCATCGCGTGAGACTTGGAGAACCCGTTAAAATAAACTGTATTTTTCTTTGCGCCCGTTAATGTTGGAAAGGCAGTATGCATAAAATCATAAGTCAAGTCTCCGTAAACTTCATCACTAATACAAAGTATTTTATGCTTTAATAAATATTTGTTTATATCCACTAACTCCTTGCAACGATATGAAACACCAGTAGGGTTAATAGGGTAATTTAAAACAATACCTTTGGTTTTTTTATCAATATATTTTTCCAAAAGTTTGGGTGTTATTTTAAATCCGTCTTTTGAAGTATCGATATAAACCGGCACCCCTCTTGCAAGTTCCGTAACCGGACCGTATGAAACATAACTGGGCTGAGGGATCAATATCTTATCGCCCGGGTTAATTATTGCCCGCAGGAGAAGATCCAGGCCTTCGCTTACTCCTACAGTAATTAATATTTCTTCATCCGGGCAATAATCAAGAGCATATTTATTCTTTAAATAACGGTGTATGCCCAAACGTAGTTTATAGAGACCTTTGTTTGAGGTATAGCTGGTAAACCCCTGCTCAAGAGAATATATACCTGCTTCGCGAATCTGCCACGGAGTGACAAAATCCGGCTCACCTACGCCTAACGATATGACTTCCTTCATTCCCAGCACCAAGTCAAAGAATGCACGGATTCCGGATGGCTGCATTTTCTCTACAATTCTCGATATTTGCATTTTATTATTAAGTTAATACGATATTGCTATTCTTTTGTTTTCAGATTTGTGCTTTAAGATAACTCCATCTTCCTTGTATTTCTTTAATAAGAAATGTGTAGCCGTGCCGCGCACATTTTCCAGACAAGAAAGCTTCTCCGCAACAAAGTTAGAAACCGTATGCAGATTTTTACCTTCCACAACTACCAATAAATCATATGTCCCACTAATTAAATAACAACTGGTTACCTCGGGAAAAGAATAGATGCGCTCGGCAATCTTATCAAAACCCAGATCCTTCTGGGGAATGATATTTACTTCAATTAAAGCCCTGACCTCAGATTCATTATCTTTGATCAAATCTTTATTGATCACTGCTTTATATTTTAAGATCGCGCCCTCTTTCTCATACCTTTTAATTGTTTTTTTTACCTCATCCGGTTTTTTACGGATCATTTTTGCGATATCCTCCACGCTTGCCCGGCCGTCTTTTTCTAAAATTTCTAAGATTTCATCCATTTTAGCTCCTTTTGCTATAATTGTGCCACTGAAAGATTAACTTATATTAGTTGGCGGATATTGAATGGATTATATACCACTAAATTCGGAGGGTCAAGGAGATATATTAACTATCTACTTTAGTTCTTCAGGATGATGCTTAACCACTTTAGCTTCTACCATATAAATTACATCTTCGGCAATATTAGTAGCATGATCACAAATACGCTCTAAATATCTGGCGATGAGCAATAATGCCACGGCCCGGTCTGCGGTTTTCGGATCGCACGCCAAATATTCATTAATCAACTCATCCTGCACCAGGTTACGCAACCTATCTGCTTCGGCATCTGCCAGGGCTACTTTTCTAGCAAGCTGGGCATCTCTTTTTATAAATGCATCGATGGCATCTCCTACCATATCCTGAGAAACCTGAGAAAGCTTAGGAATATCCACTAATGGCTTAAGCAACGGTTTTTCCATCAGGACTAACGATCTTTGCGAGATATCCACGGCAATATCGGCAATGCGCTCCAATTCCGTATTGATCTTCATCCCGGTAGTAATATATCTTAAGTCCCCTGCCATTGGTTGATAAAGAGCAATCAGGTCAATACATTTCTCGTCTATTACCAACTCTAGCTCATCAATCTTATTATCGGTATTAATAACATCTTGGGCCAGGTATTTGTCACGGCTTCTTAATGATTCAATGGATTTAAAAATTGATTCCTGCACAGACACCGCCATTTTTAAAATATCCCTATGCAATTCTTTTAATTCTTCATCTAAATGCCTTAACATTTTGAGTACCTCCTGTTTTTATCCAGTGCATCTTGATAAATAAAAACCTCGCTATATTGATTAGGGCGTGCATACTTGCTGCACGAAATCATACTTAACCGTATCTACCAGTAATATAATCCTCTGTCCTTTTTTCCTTAGGGCTGGTGAAGATATCCTGAGTCTTGCCAAATTCCACTAATTCACCTAAAAGGAAAAACCCCGTATAATCAGATACTCGAGCCGCCTGTTGCATATTATGCGTAACAATCACGATAGAATAATCCTTCTTTAACTCCAGTATCAACTCTTCTATTTTAGCAGTCGATATAGGGTCAAGGCTTGCACAAGGTTCATCAAACAAGATTACTTCAGTTTCTACCGCCAGGCACCTGGCAATACATAAACGCTGTTGTTGTCCTCCAGATAATTTTAAAGCACTGTCATTGAGCCTGCATTTTACCTCATCCCAGATAACTGCTTTTTTTAAAGAATCCTCGACCTTCTGCTCAATGAATGCCTTATCCTTTATGCCGTTCACTTTTAAACCATAACTTATATTCTCAAATATACTCTTGGGGAAAGGATTGGGTTTCTGAAAAACCATCCCCACTCTTCTCCTGATATCAACGGCATCGACCAGCGGGCTGTTAATTTCTAAATCATCAAGAAAAATCTTACCGTGAAGAATAGTATGCGGGACAAGTTCATTCATACGGTTAAATAAACGAATAAAGGTTGACTTACCGCAACCCGATGGCCCGATCATCGCCGTGACCTTGTTCGCATAAATATCAAGGCTTACATTATTTAACGCCTGATTTTTCCCGTAGAAAAAATCTACGTTTTTTGCCTGCATTTTTACGTTATTATCCATACAAACCCCTCTTTCTTTGCCGCAAGAATATAGCAACCCCCGAAATAAATAAAACCAGCAATAAAAGCACCAAGCTACACCCATAAGCGATTGCTCTTTGCTCATCAGGATGCGCTCCTTCGGTCATAAGCGCATAGATATGATATGGCAAAACCATAACTTCAGAAAATACGGATTTAGGATAACCGCGGGTATAAAAAGCTGCGGCGGTAAACAAGATCGGAGCAGTCTCACCTGCCACTCTGCCAATACTTAAGATTACCCCGGTAAGAATACCAGGCAAAGCTGAAGGCAAAACAACATTCTTGATTGTTCCCCATTTCGTTGCGCCCAAAGACAATGAAGCCTCCCTGATTGAATGCGGAACAGCTAAAAGCGCCTCTTGTGCTGATGAAATAATTATAGGAAGAGCAAGGATGCCCAAAGTTAGGCTGCCGGAAAGGATCGATACCCCAAACCCGAGAAATTTAACAAATACCGCAAGGCCAAATAAACCAAAAACAACCGACGGTACTCCGGCCAGGTTATTTATGCTAATTCTAATAATATTTACCACAATGCTCTTAGGGGAATACTCGCAGAGGTAAATTGCACAAGCGAGCCCAAGCGGCAAAGCAAATATAATTGCCCCTAGGGTAATATAAAATGTTCCTGTTATTACAGGAGCAATTCCACCTTTAGTCATAGCCGAATACGGTACTTTAGTAAGAAAATCCCAGTTTAATACTCCAAATCCGCGCGCGGCAATAAAATATATGATTGAACCCAAGGCTAAAAGAGTAATAACCATACAAAAAAATAAGCCAAAGAATCCAATATTCTGAGAAAATTCTTTTTTCATCCGCTTAACCCCAGTTTTATCCTGAAACGCCGGCTGATTATCTCAGCGATAACGTTAAATAAAAACGTAATTACAAATAATATGAGCGCAATAGCAAAAAGCGCATGATAATGGTTGCCGCCCATAGGTGCCTCCCCCATCTCCGCGGCAATTGCCGCAGTCATCGGCCTCACCGGCTCTAAGAAGGTATGCGGTATAACTGCCGCGCCTCCGGCAACCATTAATACAGTCATAGTCTCACCAACCGCCCTGCTCATCCCTAAAATTATGGCTGTAGATATCCCTGAACCTGCTGCAGGAATTACTACCCGAGTCAAAGTTTGCCAGCGGGTTGCGCCTACGGCAAAAGATGCCTCACGAAATGCATTTGGGACATAATTTAACGCATCTTCCGCAATACTGCATACCGTAGGAATAGCCATGACTCCAAGAATGATACTGGCATTTAAAGCAGTTAAACCAGTAGGTAAATGGAATACCTTCTGTAGAAAAGGGGTAAGTATAACCATGCCAAAAAAACCAAAAACTACCGAAGGGATGCTGGCTAGCAACTCAATGACCGGCTTCAAGATTGCTTTTTGAGCAGGACCCGCCAATTCATTCAAATAAAGCGCGCTGCCCACCCCCAGGGGGACACAAATTATCATTGCGCCCAAAGTGACCCAAACAGAAGCTAAGATTAAGGGTAGAATTCCAAATTCTGCCGGGTTATAAGTAGGATACCAATAGCGGCCGAAAATAAATTTTAGAAAGCTTACTTCCTTAAATATTGGCAGCCCCTCCTTAATAAGTACCAGCACAATGCCCACCAAAAAGAAAAGCGAGGCAAAGGCAAGGATGGTAAAAATCCCTTTATACAGTTTTTCTTTAAAATGAAGTTTTTTCATAACAGGAGTGATGGCGCAGCAGGGTAAACCCACCGCGCCATCTTAGGATTAGTAAGTAAACGCTTTATTTTTTCTCCTTTAACCCCACAAAGCCTTCCTCTTCAACTATCTTTTGACCTTCATCACTTAGGATAAAATCAATATACTCCTTGACTAACCCCTGGGGCTTTCCATTAGTATACATAAAAAGCGGCCGGGTAACCGGATATTTTCCAGAGACAACCGCATCTTTTGAAGGCATCACCCCGTTTATTTCAATTCCTTTTACCGAAGATGAAAGGAATCCCAGCCCCACATAACCTATGGCTCCCGGCGTACCGCTAACAGTAGTTGCGACTGCCTGGTTAGATGCCTGCATCAAAGCATCAGAGCGGGTTTTATTGCCTTCCAATACTAATGTAAGAAAAGCCTCAAACGTGCCGCTTGAAGTATCACGGGAAATAACCACGATCTTCTCGTCGCTACCGCCTAACTGCAACCAGTTAGATATGCCCCCCATAAAAATATCCTTTACCTGTCTTTTGCTTAACTTACTAATGCTATTTGCCGGATTAACTATCACTGCCAAACCGTCCATGGCAACTATATTAGCTGTGGCATCAACGCCGTTAGTTACCGCTTTATCCAATTCCGTGTCTTTGATCGGACGGGAAGAAGCGGCGATATCACAATTTTTGTCTAATAATGACGCTATGCCCACGCCTGAGCCGCCGCCGCGTACTGAAATATTAGCGCCGGGATTATTATCCATATAAACTTCTGCTGCCTTTTGAGCAATGGGAAGCACGGTAGTTGAGCCCTCAACAACAATTTTCTCAGCATAACACGGGAAAACGATACCTAAAACCAGCGCTCCTAATATTATTAATTTTGCAAATTTCATCTCGACCCCTCCTTTAAATAATTGCACTCATCAAAACTTCATGTTGAAATCAACCTGGGCTAAAGTTTCGGGCTGCGCCCCCTTGCTGCCATTTATCCCATTTATACCCCATGAACGGTATACATCAAGACTAAGCCAGACATTTTTACCTAAACCATAACCAAAGGAACCTTCATGGCTCCTGATGCCTGTTTTACCGCTATAGCGGTCAGAATCAGGCAATATATCAAGCACTGCATCCTTACCAAGCATGGCATATATATATTTAAATTGCCAATCACCCCATTTCTCGATTTTTTCATTGCCAAGCTGAAACCCTAAGGAAAAACCGGTATTTTTATCTGAGACATCCAGATTATTTACATATTCACCAAAAAACTTTAAAGATTCAACATTAAATCCAAAAGCCTTAAAAGGCTGCATAATCTTAAACTCTAATGCCGGATTGAGCATTGCGTAATTATAGGCATAGTTCCCGGTAGTAGCAGAACTACTGTTATATTTAGTGTTATAACCTTTATCATAACTCGAAGGGGTCTGGTCTTTAACATCAAATGAAGAATAGGAAACAGCTCCTTTTAATGAAAAGGTATCATTAAATTTGTAACTTGCTCCCGGTTGGATAAGAAACGCCGAGGCCCCGGAAGTTGATGTAGAATCAGTTTGGACAACCAGAAATCCGCCATTCATAAATACTGAGGCCTGCGGGTTTAAAGCCTTATTTAATCCAAAAGCAACACCTTCGGGATTTATATCCGTGTCCCAGACCAAGTCAGTTGGCTCCCAAAATATATCACCAGGAAGCATCTTGCCACCAACAAGTTTTAACCAGGGTAATGGCATATATTTACCATAAGCATAATCCAACACAAGCTGCTTTTTAGAATTGTAATCGCCAAAGGAGATATTTGTAGAACGCGGATCTCCGCTTCCGGTAGCTATACCAATCCCTGCTATGACCTTATCGTTTATCTTGCTTTCTATGCCAAGCCGCATACGCACACGGCCGATATTTACATCTTTTTGGATATCATTAGTATTTTTCTCATGCTGGTTTTGATACCTTAACCGCAGATCGCCTTTAAACTTGATATTCTGCACCCAGGCGGGCAGGGAAGAAAACTTACCCTGGGCAATTTCTTTCTTTACCTGCTCCTGGGTTTCGGTTTTAACCTGTTGCGCTTCTGAGCCAGTTAAAACACCCTTTTCCACTAATTTTTGTAATAATAGGTCAATTTCTCCCGCGCAAGAAGCTTGGACACCTAAGCTCATCAAGCAAAAACTCACCATCAGGACTGCAATAAACAACCTCTTCATCTCTCCTCCTCCTTTTTGTTAATTATCCATGCACAACTTGCGTATCTGGCGTAAATTCAACTCTATTTCTTTTAATGAATCACTGGCGCATTCTCCATCAACCAATCTCTCTTCCTCTATATTATTTAAGATGTTGCTCAACCTGCCTAACTGGCTCCTGAGATTACTGGCTAAGAAATCCTTGCGAATAGCAGACATGGCATTCATTTTCTCAACCCTCCTTTCTGTATACCGCTATTAATATTACATTCTTCATATTGATTCTAAATTAAGCAGAGGTAAAATCTGCGTAAAGCCTGTCTAGCCATTTTCTACCACATACTCTTTATCCAAAGATGCGCAAATTTCTTTTACCGCGCTCAATAGGTTTGCCAGGTTAAAAGGCTTAGTTAAATAACAATCCGCTCCAAGTAAATGGGCATATAGTTTATCCTGCTCACGGCATTTAGCACTGATTACCACAATAAACGATCTATAATATCTGGGGTCATCTTTTATCTGCCGGCAAATATCAAAACCATTTATACCGGGAAGCATAATATCCAAAATAATAAGGTTAAAAACATCCTCTTTAATCCTTTGTATGGCACTTACGCCATCAAAGACTTGCTCGACCGTAAAACCTTCTTTACCTAAATTATAGGCTAGAAGGTTATTTATATCCTCGTCATCTTCTACAATAATAATTTTCTTATCATTAGTCATTGGACCATCCCCGGGGTAATGTTAATTATAGTTGGAGTATAAAACAAGATGGTTAAATCTGCCGCAAGGATAGGTAAAATTTGAGTAAAATAAAAACGCCCCTTTTAAGGGCGTTTCAGTTAATTAACAGCTTACTAATTAGTAATTTACCTGGGAATGGTGAAGAAAAATTTGGAACCGAGGCCTTCAGTACTTTCAACGCCAACGGAGCCAGAGTGAAGTTCTACGATATGCTTAACAATAGAAAGCCCGAGGCCTGTTCCTCCAAGCTCGCGCGAACGCGCCTTATCTACACGATAAAAACGTTCAAAAATACGCGGGATATCTTTTATGGGTATACCGGAACCGGAATCCTCCACAATAATCTTTATTTTGTCTGCAAGCTGTTCGGAATAAATCCGCACAAAACCTTTCTCTTTATTATACTTGATGGCATTGTTGACAAGATTGACCAAAACCTGTTCAATCTTACTTTTATCGGCAAATATCTCTAAGCCCTGCGGCAGTTCAAAACTAAGCTCTACCCCCTTTTTCTTTGCCTGTGACTTAAACCCTAATACAACTTCACTGACCAACCCGGATAATCCGAATTTATTCTTTGAGAATACAATCTCTTTTGATTCCATATGCGAAAGATCGAGCAGATCATTAATCAGGGTATCCAATCTATTTACATGTTTATTGATTATTTCCAGGAAATTAAGGCTATTTTCTTTATCCTCCAACGCACCTTCAATCAACGTCTCCACAAAACCTTTTATAGAAGTAAGCGGGGTTTTTAATTCATGGGAAACATTAGCCACAAAATCCCGGCGAATTGTTTCAAGCCGGCGTATCTCAGTAATATCATGAATTACCGTAACAGAGCCGATTACTTTATCCTGTTCAAAAACTGGAGAAACATTTACCTGCGCTACTTTTTGCGCAGAAATAAGCAGCACTACCTCTTTTGAAATGAACTTAGCCGAACCCATCGCGTTATTTATGAGCTCAGATATTTCGCTATTGCGTATGACTTCTAAGAAAAACTTTCCCCGCATCTGGGTTCTTTTAATATCAAATAATTCTTCAATAGCATGATTTATAGAAATTATCCTGGAACTGCTATCTGTAACAATAATCCCCTCAATCATACTGTTAAAGATAGCCTCCAGATGCTGATTCTTGGTTGAAATCTCACGGATCTTCTCTTCAATGTCCTGCGCCATTTTATTTAATGTAGCAGCGAGCTTGCCTATTTCATCGTCAGAACTCTGGAATATCCTGTGAGAAAAATCTCCTTGCGCAAATTTGGAAGAGGTATAAATTATACGATTAATCGGCCCGATTAATGCCTTAGCTAAGATTGAAGATAGGACAAAAGCAAGCCCCAACGTAAAAAACAATCCTACGATGATCGTCTTTCTTACGACAAATAAAACCTTCTGCACACTGGTCAAGGGCAGGGCCAGCCTTAATACTCCAATATTAATATCGTTATTTTTAATGGGAATGGCTAAATAAAGCATATCTATTTTTAGGGTAGAAGAATAACGGATCTCCTGCCCAATCTGCCCCTTAAAAGCCTTAATTACTTCAGGCCGGTAAAGATGATTTTCTAAATTAGCTGTCTCCTGAAAAGAAACCCCCGAATCAGCTAATACTTTACCTTCAGGATTAATTATAGTAATACGCGATTTGATCCTCAGACCTAAATCCTTGCTTAGCTTATCCAGATATGTCGAATTATTTAAAACCGAAGGAACAGCAGAAATATTACTTTCTATAAGGCGGGCTTCATTGATTAAAGAAGTTTTAATTTCCTGAAGTGATTTTTCTTCCAGGTTCTTGTCAAGAAAAAAGGCAATAAAACCCAAAGATATGAAAATAAGAAAAAGATAGGATAAAATAAGTTTGAGCTTGAAACTAATCCTCATATTTATTTTGATTTAATCGCCAGAACCTTAATAAAATCAGCGCAATCTTCTATCTTATCAGTTACGCCTTCCAGATATTCCGCCAGCTGATAAGTCAGCAACAGACTAACCGGCTCAAGCTTTGCGTGAATAATAGCTTCGATCATCGCTTTTTTCTGGTCATCGGCTTCATGCTCTAAATGGTCGATCTCAGCGCTAAGCAACATGGCATTTTTTAACTCATTCTTGGTTAATGCAACTATAGCCTCCTGCAATTTAGAAATAGAGTTTACGATCAAATCCGTGCCTAAGGAAATATTCTTTAGTACGCCTTCGGGGATCTCGCCTTCAATAAAACCCAGAAGCCTGGCTGCGCCATTAGTCCAATCAGCTATTTTATCCAAAGTTTTTACAAAATGCATCATATCCTCCCTGTCAGGAGGCAGAAGCATGCCCTCGGAAAGCTGATCGATCATTTTAGAACGTAAGACATCCGCCTGGTGCTCACTCTGCCTGACACTCTCAATTGCTTGTGTCTTGGCCTCAAGGTCTCCTTTAATAAAATATTTTACTGCCTCGGCAAAAAAAGCAACCGTCTTATAAGTTTCTTCTACATGCCTCTTGGCATCCTGAAGTATTGATTGTTCCTCTGCCATGCCTAACCAACCTAAGATATTCCTCGTTTCTTTCATTTTTACCTCCTTACCCACAAGGGCATACTCGCGTAACCTGCGCTACCTAGCGCACACCGGCGCAATACCTATTAACGCCGGGTGATTATTAACGCGGAATCTTGTTAAATTTTTATAAACATTCTAATTACTTGCAGCACCATATAACTAATTAATCCAGAAATAAAAGGAGTGGCCATCCAGCAAATGATCATATCCTTCATTATGCGAAAGTTTAACACCCTGATCCCCCTGACCAAACCCACCCCGCAAATCGCACCGACTATAGAATGGCTGGTAGAAACAGGTATACCGAAAACCGTATATAGATGCACATTAACTGCGCTGGCTAATTGCGCGGAAAGCGCCATAATCGGAAGCAAGCGGGTAATCTCTGACCCCACAGTCTCAATAACCTTATACCCCCAGGTCATTATACCTAAGACTATAGCTAAACCGCCAAAGGTTACGCTCATATTCTGCGTAAGCACTCCAACTCCGGAAATAACTCCCACGGAATTAGCTACATCATTTGCCCCCCAGGTATATGCTACATAACATCCGCTGGCGATAACCAGAAAAAAAACAATTGGTTTTATGAATTTACGCGGAAAAAAACGATAAAATAAATTTTGCAGAATCCTAAAGAATATATAACCTAAAATTGCCGCGCCTACAGGAGTAAAGATCCAGCAAGCAAATATATCCAGCAACATCTTCCATCTAACCGGGGCCCCGACTGCAAGACCCGCTCCCGCAACCGCTCCGACAATGGAATGGCTTGTAGAGATAGGAATCTTCCAATAAGTAGCAATAATTACCCAAACACAAGCTGCAAACGTAGCCACTAAAGCCACGTACATAGAAACTTGTTTCTCCAGCTGGTCCAGTGGGACAATCCCCTTACCAACGGTTTTAGTTACATATGCGCCCTGTAGATACGCTCCTAAAAAACCAAAGATTACAATCAGAATGATTGCCTGACGCAAGGTTAGAACCTTTGAACCAACGGCAGTACCCAAAGAATTAGCGGCATCATTAGCACCAATTGACCAACCCACTGCTAAACCCATAAGCAAAACTAGAATAACAAGCAATGCCACCTCTTAGTTACTCCTCTCCTGTTTCAAGCCTATAGCCGTAATTCTTAACCGTTACAATCATCTCAGCCAATGATCTAAGTTTCTTACGCAACGTCCTCACATGTACATCTACCGTGCGAGTCTGGATCTCCATGGCATGATCATAGCCCCAAATAGAATCCAAAAGATAATCCCGGGATAAAACCCTTCCCTTAGCTTTAAGCAAAGTTTTCAACAGTTCAAATTCTTTAGCTGTAAGCTCAACCGGTTTATCCTTAACGCTTACAGATATTCTGGCAAAATCTATTCTCAGGCCGCCCGATTGAAATATTTCGGGAGTTTTCTCTTTTTCAGCTGCCCTACGTAACACCGCTTTTATGCGGGCAATCAGTTCACGTGGACTGAATGGTTTAGTAATATAATCATCAGCTCCTAATTCTAAACCCACCACCTTATCTGACTCCTGACTTTTAGCAGTAAGCATAATTATGGGGATAGGGGCGGTTTTAGTGTCTTTTCTTAAAGTTCTGCATACCTCCAGGCCATCTATCCCCGGAAGCATTAAATCCAATAAAATAAGGTCGGGGTATTCACGCAAAGCTAAATCAAGGGCATCCTCTCCGTCTCGGGCAGCAATAACCTTAAAACCTTCTTTCTTAAGGTTATACTCCAGCATTTTAATAATATCTTTCTCGTCTTCAACAATCAGGATCTTCTCTTTCATCCTGTACCTTCTCTCCTGCCCTTGCACACATTTACGCAAATACCGCAAACATAAGAATCAACCTGGCGCTGCTTTTGAAACTCCCTTAGTTTTTCAAAACATTTGGCATGCTCAAACTGCAGCGGATCATCTTTTATGGCCTGCGCAGGACATATTTTAACACAAAGCCGGCACAAACCGCAATCTTCTTTTACCGGCTCATCCGGCTCAAGCGGCATATCAGTTAATATGGTTACCAGGCGAAACTGACTACCTAATTTTCTATTTACCAAAAGATTATTCCTGCCGATCCAACCTAACCCCGCTAAAACCCCTAATTTTCTATGTGATGCATGCGCGCTCATCTTCTCCCAGTCGATAATCTGAGAGGTCGGGATACCCAGGCTAAGATACCCCTTTTTTTGTATATAATTCCCCACTCTCAAAGCTACTTGATCTAAAAACATATTCACCATCCGGTAATGATGAAAATACATTCTTGTAGGAACCTGCTCTATCTCAGCCAAAGCAGCCTGCGAAATACGTAAACCTAAGCATACCGCACGGTCCATCCTTGCCAAAACCCTAGGCGCAATTAAAAACTCATGCTTTATATTTTTTATATCAGCAATACCGAAGAGGTCAATTTCCAGTGATAAACAAAATTTCCTAAGTTCAAGTTTACTATTATTGGGCATTGACCTTCCTTATATAAACCATGAGCAAGGAAATCGCAGCAGGAGTAACTCCGGAAATCCGTGATGCCTGCCCCAGGTTGAGCGGCTTAAATTTAACTAACTTTTCTCTTATTTCCCGGGATATCCCGGATAAACTACTATAATCAAAATCAAACGGCAACCTTATTTTCTCAAGGTGTTTAAAACGCTCAACATCCTTAAGCTGCCTCTGAATGAAACCGGAATATTTTACCTCTATTTCAATCTGTTGCCAAGCAGATTCAGGTATGCCGGTTTTTAACTTATGCATTGTTTTCAAATCTTTAATACGTATTTGCGGCCGTTTTAACAATTCCTCCAGGCTTACTATCCGCTTAATTGCAGAAGAACCAAGTTGCGTTAATTTAATATTAATCTTATTGTCCGGCCTGATACGCGTTTTTCTTAAGAAAGCTAGCCCCTCCTTTATGCCCTTTTGTTTATTTTTAACTTTGCGGTAAATTGCCGCACTCAACAGGCCTAAATCAAAACCAATTTTGCTTAAACGTAAATCCGCATTATCTTCACGCAAAATAAGCCGGTATTCCACACGGGAAGTAAACATGCGATACGGCTCCAGGGTTCCTTTGGTAGTTAAGTCGTCAATCAGAACTCCGATATAACTACTGGCACGGTCCAGAATAAACGGCTCTTTATTCTGGATACGCAAGAAGGCATTAATTCCCGCAACTAATCCCTGCGCCGCAGCTTCCTCATAACCCGTAGTGCCGTTAATTTGCCCTGCCAGGTAAAGATTCTTAATTAGTTTTGTTTCAAGGTTCGGATAAAGCTGTGTTGGTTCAACTACAATATGCTCAATACCATAACCAAAACGGGCCACCTTGACATTTTCTAATCCCGCGATAGAACCTAAAATTTTAATCTGTACATCTTCGGGCAAACTGGTAGAGATGCCATTAGGATAGACCTCGCAAACCCCCAAACCTTCAGGCTCCAAGAATACCTGATGCCTTTCTTTACCGCTGAATTTGACGATTTTATCTTCTATTGACGGACAATACCTTACTCCGGTAGACTTGATTTTACCGGAATAAAGCGGAGAACGATCCAGGTTGGCACGGATAATTTCATGTGTCTTCTTATTGGTATAAGTTATGTAACAGGGAATTTGTTTCTGTTTGAGTTTTAGCGTAGAAAATGAGAACGGTTTGGGAATAGCATCGCCATCCTGCCTGACAAGATTAGAAAAATCTATAGTGTGTTTATCCAGGCGCGGGCAGGTCCCGGTTTTAAAACGCAGCAGGTTAAAACCTAATCTCTTTAAGTTATCCGCAAGGCCAATGCTTGCACGTTCATTAATCCTGCCGCCGCTAAAATGCCTTAACCCTATATGGATCAAGCCATCCAGGAATGTCCCAGGGCAAATAACCACGCATTTAGCGCGAATCTCTTCTTTATCTGTTACTACTCCTGAAATCTTTCCATTACCAACGATTAATTTCTTTGCCTCTGCCTCTTTTATTACTAGATTTTTCTGGTTGATAAGCAATTTCTGCATATAGCGGCCGTATTTATGCATATCAATCTGGGCCCGGGATGACTGCACAGCCGCGCCTTTAGAAGAATTAAGGATGCGAAATTGTATCGCGCAGGCATCCGCTGCCTTAGCCATAACTCCGCCTAAAGCATCGATCTCTTTTACCAATTGCCCTTTACCTACGCCGCCGATAGCCGGGTTACAGCTCATTTTACCAATAGAATTAATATCAAGGGTAAGCATAAGGGTTTTCGCACCCAGGCGGGCACAAGCAAGAGACGCTTCGATGCCGGCATGGCCGGCACCGACAACAATCACATCAAAATTGTTCATGGAGATATTTTAAGGGAAACTAAACTAACACTTAGAGTAACCACAGGCATGGCATTTAACACAGCCTTCCTCGTGGCGCAGGGCGCCTCCGCAATCAGGACAAACACCGACAATATTTACCTGCTCATTTAAATCCGAAGACTGTAGTTGATCATCATGCGAATGTTTCATCGGAATAGTCATAGATTCTGCCTCAAGCCTTGCAGGCGCCTGCGCATTAACCAAGCGGCGCTCCACAACACGGGCAATAGCATCGGCGCAAGAGAATATCCTCTGCCCCTTTTCCCAGGAAGGAGACGGGCAGCGTATATTACGCAGCTGTTCAATAATAGATTTTACTTCAATGCCGGCGCGAAAGGCTAAAGAAACAAGGCGACCGGTAGCCTCAAGCTGGCTGGCAGCACAGCCGCCGGCTTTACCCATCTGGGTAAATAGCTCAAAGGGCTTACCGTCTTCGTCGACGTTTATGGTTACATAGAGGTTACCGCAGCCCGTAGATACTTTAGTTGTCGTACCGATGATTACTTCCGGACGGGGGCGCGGGGCGATCTCTTTTTTTGTTTCCAGCGCAGCTTTTATTTCTTGCTTTTCTTTGGGTTTTCCGACATTTAACACTTGTTCTTCGCGGCTCTTATCGCGGTAGATAGTTATGCCTTTGCAGTTTAAATCAAATGCCAGGACATAAGACTTACGCACCTCTTCAATAGTTGCTTCGTGCGAAAAATTAATGGTTTTAGAGGTTGCATTGTGCACATATTTTTGAAAGGCTGCCTGCATACGCACATGCCACTCCGGAGAGATATCATGCGAGGTCACAAATACCCGGCGCACATCTTCAGGGATCTCTTTTATATCTTTAATTGAAGCACTCTCAGCAATCTTCTCCATGAGTTTAAGGCTATAAAATCCTTTTTCGCGCGCCACCTGTTCAAATAACGGCTCAACCTCAACCAGCTTATCATTATCCATAACTTTACGGTAATATGATATCGCGAACAACGGCTCAATACCCGATGAGCAAGGGCCGGCAATAATGCTTATTGTACCCGTAGGGGCAATAGTTGTCAGTGTGGCATTACGCATCCTGGTTGAACCGTCTTTTTTATCATAAATGCTGCCTTTAAAAGCCGGGAATACGCCTTTTGTTTTACCTAGTTCCAGAGACTTTTTATTCGCCTCATCCAGGATAAATCCCATTACCTTTTCCGCCAAAGCCACAGCCTCTTCGCTATTGTAAGGTATATTCAGGCGGATCAATAAACTTGCCCAACCCATAACACCTAACCCTATTTTACGGGTAGCCTTGGTAGCCTTTTCAATTTCCGGCAGCGGGAATCTATTTACATCAATTAAATTATCCAGAAAATGCACTGCCAGTGCAGTTACCTCCTTAAGCCTTTCCCAATCAATTTCACAGCGTAAACCAACCTTCCTGCACATCTGGTCTAAGTTTATCGAACCTAAATCACAACTTTCATAAGGCAATAGTGGCTGTTCGCCGCAGGGATTGGTGCTTTCAACTTTTCCTAATTTAGGGGTAGGGTTATATTGATTGATACGGTCAATAAAAATTATCCCCGGCTCACCGTTCTTGTGTGCCTGCTTGACAATGAGATCAAACACATCCTTGGCATTAATCTTCTGAACCGGCTTATGCGTATGCGGATCAATCAAATCATAATCCTCGCCACGGGAAAGCCTAAGCATAAATTCATCGGTTATGGCAACGGAAATATTAAAATTAGTAATGTGGTTATTATTTTCTTTACAGGTAATAAATTCCATAATATCCGGATGATCCACGCGCAATATGCCCATATTCGCACCGCGGCGCGTCCCCCCCTGTTTGACTGCCTCAGTCGCCGCGTCATAAACACGCATAAATGAAATAGGCCCGCTGGCGACTCCCCCGGTAGTCTTGACCACGGCGTTTTTCGGCCGCAGACGGGAAAAATTAAAACCTGTCCCGCCTCCGGACTTATGAATAAGGCTGGTGATCTTTAAGGTTTCAAAAATAGATTCCATTGAGTCTTCGATAGGAAGAGTAAAGCAAGCGGAAAGCTGGCCCAAATCCTTTCCTGCATTCATAAGACACGGAGAATTCGGCAAGAACTCTAAATTAGACATAATCTTAAAAAATGAGTCCTGAAGTTTCTTTACATCCTGCTCAGTCCTGCCGTATTGTTTATCCGCAATAGCGATAGCGCTGGCAACGCGAATAAACATCTGCTCTGGAGTTTCAATAAGCCTGCCCTCTTCGTCCTTACGAAGATACCTGCGTTCGAGAACTTTGATGGCATTGGGGGATAACTTTAAATCCATATTTCACCTCGATTAAATAAGGAAGGTTAATTTCAAATCACCTCAGCAATATAACAAAAGGAGCTTACATTGTCAACAAAAAAATTACAAGATATGGTGTAGATATACATTGTAATATACAATAGATTGTATTAAGAGCTTATCCGCCGGAAAATGGCTTGCAGGATTCCCGGATGACTAATTCCGCAGGAAGCAGAATCTTTTTTGGCGAATTTTTCTTTAAAGCAATCAGGCGATTTAACTCTTTAACACTCTCTTCGGCCATACGGATTAACGGCTGGCGCACCGTGGTAAGGGCAACCGGGCCATAAAGGCCCGAAGGATTATCATCAAAACCGACAATCGATAAATCTCCCGGAATATTCTTACCCAGTTCGCGGGCAACAGCCATTACCTCAAGGGCCATAGAATCAGAGGCAACAAAAACAGCAGTTGCCGGGTCAAGGGCCTTAATCAGGCTCTCGGCCGCGCTTCGAGCCTGCCCCCGGGAATAATCGGTATAAAAAATGTAATCCTCTCTCAACTTAATACTATTCTTCTCCAATGCCCGCTTATACCCTTCCAGGCGCTTTGCCGCTGCCTGAGTCATTACGTCGCCAGTAATATGCGCTATTTTCTTATGCCCTAATTCAATCAAATAATTAACCGCGTTCTCCGCGCCTCCGCAATTATCTACGGCAATACAGGAAACATCCATATCTTCCACGTAATAATTGATAACTACGGTGGGGATCCCTTTTTCTAGGCTATCTTCCAATTGGACGCGGTTGCCTATGATGTCAGAAAAGATCATGCCACCTACCCCGCGCAAAGACAGTGCAGAACGGGCATCAGTAAGATGCAAAAGCAAATCCAGCTTCAATGCCTCGCACATCGTGCCTACGCCACGAATAATCTCCAAGGCATAGAACGAATAGAAAACACCTTCGTAGCGGGGGATAACTAAGGCTACTACATTGCTTTTTCCGGTTGCAAGGCGCTGCGCAAAGATAGACGGTTGGAATTTTAAATCCTTAATCACATTCATCACCCTGATACGATTCTTTGCTTTTACGGTTCCTATTTTATTAATTACCCGCGAAACAGTGGTAATGGATACACCGCTTTCCCGGGCAACATCCATAATAGAAATATTCTTAGGAGAAGGTTTCTTAGTGCGTGTCATTATATTACAAGGAAGTTACTTAATGATGTCTCCGATTTTAAACGTAGTGCTTTTTTTCTTTATGTCACAAGCAGATATATTGCCCCTGGCCTGGATTACTTCGATTAAACCTATAGATTTTCCTTCGCGGTAAACATCAAAAGTATCCCCGGTCTTAACGCCAGAGGAAACACCCAAGTCTATAACTACAAAGTTGCTATCCGGGTTTACCGCAAGTATTTTACCGGAAGAGGTACCTGATCCCGCTTCTTCCTTCCCCTCAGAAGAAGACAAGGAACGCACGACTATTGCCGGAAGCTCCACAGACTCTCTGGGCTTATCTTTTGAAACAGGCAAAGTCTTACCGCTTCTTATCAGGTCCAAGTCGTCTTTAAGAGAATCAATTTGAGAAACCCTGTCTGCAAGCATTGTCTCCATCTCGTTCAGGCGCTTTTCAACCGTAGTCTTACCTTCCTGAAGCTCTTGAATTTTCCTCTCTAAAGCTGCCTTGCGGCTATTCAGGCTCTTCAATTGTCTGCCAAGGGTTAAATTTTCATTCTTGATTATCTTAAGATTATCCTGAATCTTGGCCTTATCATTTCTTTCCCGGACCACATCTTGAGCCAAACTGTCTAAAAGCCTTTGGTTATAATCAATCTGCCTTAAAAGGTCCTTCTTTTCATTATTCAGGCTGTTTATATCTATCCCCAAAGCGCTCTTCTCCCTCTGCAGTGATTCATTGCTAATCTGCAGCTTCCTTAATTCTATACGTATACTGGATAATTGCATCTCTAAATCTGTTTTTGCCTTAAGCACTCCTGCCCAATAGGCATCAGATGTATTAACCGGAGCAGCCTCAACTTGTTTAGTAATAAATACTTCTCTGGGCTTAGCCTGGCTCTGTTGTTCTAGCTTATTTACCAATTCATCTCTGGCGCGGCTGGCCTGTTCAAATTTCTTCTGCAAATCAACAAGCTCCTGCGCCGCTTTATCCCTGTCACCTTTGAGAGAAACCAGCTTTCTTTGATTCTCTTTTAAATCACCCTCGAGTTGATTTATTTTACCGTTAAGGGCGGCATTTTCGCTTTTTAAATCATTACGTTCCCGGATAAGCATTTGCTGTGAACTGGTTGCCTGAATAAAAAGGAAAAGGCAAACCAAGGAAAAACCAGCCAAGCCGATAATAATAAATTTTGTTTTATGCTCCATAATCCCCCCTGTTATGGCTTTGCTAAACGGAAGGCAACTATAGCCCTTCCGGATTATAATTGGGCAAAGACTCTCTCTAAAACCAAGCTTGCCGCACCCATGGCCACGGCATTCTCTCTTAATTGAGAATAAACAATCTTTAATTCGCTGGTCGCTTCCCGGAAAGCCCAATCCATAACTGTAGACCTGACTTTATTTAAGAAGGCCTCTCCTGATTCTTCAAGGCCTCCGCCGATAACCACTACCTGCGGGTTTAAGAGATTCACCAAATAAGCAATTTTAATGCCTAATCTTTTAGCTGCTCTATCTAAAGCCGCCAAAGCTATCTCATTATTTGCCCGCGCAGCGGTAAAAATACTTTTTAAATCTACCTCCTCTGCCCTGGTTGAAGTAATACGGAAAAAATCCTCTGCCTGTTTCCTGGCGTTAAGCAGGGATGTTTTTACATCATTAACAATTCCCAAATCCATATCCCAGCGTTTAACCAGGCATGGCGCGTTATCCGAACAGCTAAGTATATCCTGCTCTTTGTAATTATATACGGATACCTCACCGGCGTAACCCTGTGAGCCGCGGTAAAGCTCTCCATTAATCATCATCCCGCAGCCAACTCCGGAAAACATATAGAGGACGTTCTTGTATCCTTCCTCTAAATCCAACCAGTGCTCTCCAAAACAAGCGCTAGTGGCGTCATTTTCTATAAGAGTCGGCAGGTTAAATTCTTTTTCCATTAAGCCTTTTAAGGGCAGGTCTACCGAGGCATAGGTATAATAATGGTCCATTTTCTGCGGCCAATGGATGGAGCTGTCTTTTTTATTGATTAAACCGGCAACGCCTATGCCGATGCCTTTTATATTTTCAGCATAGCCTTTGGAACGCCTTAGAATCTCGCGTACGATTTCTAATAGACATTCGGAAACTTCCTTTACTGACGTCTGCGGCCGGGCGATTTGAGTCTTAGTGATGATATTGCCTTTTAGATCCACCAGCAGGCCGACCATGTTCATCAGATTCAGCCCTACGCCGACAGCAAAGCCGGCGCGAGGATTTAAATCTAACAGTACCGGCCTGCGGCCGCCTTCAGATACATCCAGATCCTTTTCATAGACCAGGTTATATTTTATAAAATCATCAACATAATTAGAGATGGTCACCACGTTTATACCCATCCCCTGCGAAATATCCGAACGGCTTATCGGTCCCCGCTTCCTGAGTATGTCAAATATTTCAATATTGCGTTTTTCTTTTTCGCTGAAAATTTCCTTCTGTAAATCCAATGTGTGCATAAAATAGAATTGCCTTTCCCCGTGGCAAATTAGAGAAAATATTTATCTTATTTATACTACTAAAAAAAGTATAAGTCAAGTATTTTCAAGAGAATCAGTTAAATTTGGGTAATCCTCACAGTAGCAAGGAAAGTAAAAATAGCGCTTTCCTGTGCTATAAGAAATAATAAGAGCTTGCCTGGCAAGATAGTAAACTAATATACATCCGCCATCGCAAATGAAAGGTCGGTTATTCCTGCAGGTGAAACTATAACCACATTTATCTCTTTTGTGCCAGTACCTGAATAAGAACTCTCAAAACTCGCATCAGTTGCCTGGGGATTAGCGCCTCCTAAGTTACCTGACCAGAGATACTGAACCTGAACCTGATTACAACCACTCTCCGGCATATTAGCAAAAGTGGAAACTATAACTTTTTGTTCTTTTTTCAATATAAAGCTGGAGAGTTTTAATTCAGAGCTGCCTAATTCAACCGGCGCATTTTCTTTTTTTAGGGTTGCGTCCAGGAAAGTCTTTAAATTATAGCTAAGCTGTTTATTCTCTTCAATTTCTTCAAGCCTGTCATTAGCTTGTGCAACGACTTGCGCATATTTATCTCCAGAACTCTTCAACAACACATCATAATACCCCTTGGCCTTGGCTAAATCACCTTCCCATTGAGCCAATAAACCCAACTGATAAAAACTGGAGATTACCTGGGGGCTGAATGCAGTCTTGGCAATAAGCTTGTCAAAATATTCCCTGGCTTTCTGAACATCCGCCAATACATACGCGTTGATCATGGCAATCTTATAAACAGCCTCATCAAAATGCCTGGTATCCGGATAAAGCTGGACCAGTTTAGAATAAAGCTCGCCAGCTTTTTTATAATCCCTGGATTTCTCTAAGTTAAAGGCCCGTAGGTAGATTGATTCCTCGTTAAAACTATTTTCCTGGCCCAACTCATCTATTTTGGTATAAATTTTCTCCGCATAGGGCATATCATATAAACCTGGCGCCTTATAAACAAATAGGCTGGCGATCTCAAATAATTCCGGGGTTAATTTTTCGGGAGTCAAATCCCTGTAAATTCTCTCAAGATAAATATCGTAAACAGTTTCGGCTAATTCAAGGTTACCGTCTTTATAAAAACCCAAGCCTACGTTTTTTAACTCGGCATCGCTGATTTTACCTGAAGCAAGCTTATTTACATAAAGTTTATAAATTGCGCGTGCCCCCGGCTTTTCATCAGTTGATAAAAGTTTATCTGCGATAACTTTTATCAACCCTGGGTCATCTGCTACCTTAGCATAAGTACTTACATCTGCTATTAATTCATCCAACCCTTGCTCTCCAAAAGTATTCTGCTGATCATGGTAAAACTGCCAAAGTAAAAACCTGCTCTTGGGCCTCAAGCAACTGCTGCTATCGGTTTCAGCAATAGCCTTTTTAACATTTTCCAAGATTTGGTCGCGATAGGTATTGCCATTGCTAAAATAATCATCCCATAGCTGTTTTTCTTCCAAGTGTTTAAGCTGTGCATAACGGCTAAGCGCCTTATAATAATCCAGGCAGCCGGCAGGAAGACTCTTTTTGTCTTTAAAATTACCAAGGAAATCGACAAATTCATTATAACGGTTATCTTTAAAATAATCTGTCTTTGACTCTTCTATGTTGGCGCAACAGGCAACCCCTGTGGCGGTATTTTCAGCAGCGGCTTTGGAAGAAAACGACGCCCATAAGAACATACTTAAAATAAATACTGTAAACTTTATACTCTTTGACATAAATACTCCTCCTAATATCCTAATGAAGTTTTCTGCCGCGCGTTTTTTTTAAAACCGGGTGTTTCCAGAATTCCCTGATTACGTAATACGCCTTTCGCGGGATGCGCTTATTCAGGCCGTTTTCCATCTGATCACCCAGGGCAACTATACCAAACCATTCTTCATTCATGTTCATATTAGCTTTAGCGCGAATATCAAAATAATAACTTCCATTAGACCAGCCGCTTTCAGTGTCATGCACCTTCCAGGTTTCTGGATTATCGGGAAAATGCTTCCACCATTCATCCGTCCACTCGAACATCGTCCCTCCGATACAATTCCCTGCGCCGGCCTTGCTATTAGCAAGATTTTCGTAAATCTGGTTCCACTGCAACTGCAGAAAGAACGCCTGCATATCCTGGTCTTCTTTTTTCAGGTAGGCGTCATAGCAATCAGCTCCGAATTCGGCTAAAAGCACCGGCTTATCAAATGTCATTCTTACGGACCTGAAAAGATTGCCGAAGCTTTTTCCGCGGTAGATTATACAAGCTACAAAATCAACATCCTGGCAAAATTGGTTGGCAAACTCTAAACCTATTAACTCTCCGTTCCCCAGCCCTACGGGATGGTTCATATCTATTTTGTGCACCTCTTTGGATATATCATTTACAAAAGAATAATAAATCTTTGAACGCAGCATTTTACGTTTTTGCGGGTCAGGTTCATTATCTATATCATCCGTCGACCAGGGATTTACCTGCCCCAGGCAGGAAAAATTATTTTCATTGCCTAAAATCCATCCTAATATACCCGGCTCATCTTTATATAACCTCACCATATCCAAAGCATTTTTCTTCACTTTATCCTGGAACTGCGCATCGCCGTAAAAAGGACAGGGATATTCCCAAAACCCCAGCCAGTCCCCCATAATCGTGCGTATGCCATAGAATTGATACAAATCACTTATTACCTGTTTTACTTTCTGCGGATCTTCACCTGCTTGATAAAGACGGATGGTATTAATCCCCATTGCTTTCATGAGTTTACCGTCAACTAACCATGGCCTAGCTTTATCGCTCCACCAATCATACTCATGATTATAACCCGTTGGGATAGGATTATAGCAAACACCTTTTACAATATATGGAGAGCCCTTGACTATAAGACGGTAGTGTTTATTCTTTAATTTCTGGATATAAACATCCTGCCGGGCTCCACAGGCGGATAAAATAAATAAAAACAAAAAACTACAGGCTGCAAGCAAGAAGCGCCTGCAACCTGTAGCTGTAAATAGTATGCGTTTCTTATTATTCAAACTTGATCTCATCCAGGTAGAATGTAGCGCCTTCCGGGTTATTATCAACATTGGTTGACCAGGCAAAACCTCCGATAATATACGACATATCCTTGCCTTTTAGGTCAATAGTATATTGTGTCCATTCTTTGTTTAAGATAACCGGACCGATACTGGCGCTATCTGAATCCGAGAATTCACCCATAATTCCACCGACCTTAAACTCTTCAATACGCTCTGTACCATTTACACCGCGCGCCCAGAAGGTCAGCTTGGAAGCCTTGGAAAGATCAAACCCTGCATCAAGATTCCCCCAGTTATTCGCCGGATTTTGCCAAAAGATCCCTGCCCAGCGTGCGCCTTGCGTGGCTTTTCCGCTGTAGATTATCTTAATGCAGGTATCCCCTAAATAGGCATCATCCTTTGAAGAACCATCGTATTTTATGTCTCCATAATCACCCATCCAGCCGGAAGGAATAAAATGATTGGCTAAAGATGAGCGATCGGCATAAACATAGAATGGCATAGCCTGTTGTTTTTTACCCTCTGGCTTTAAAGTCGGATCGGCCTCAAATTTTATATCATCAATATAAAACGTGGCCCCTTCAGGATTTAAATCAGCGGTAGTAGTCCACCCAAAAGCACCATTGATATAAGAAAGATCCTTGCCTACCAGGTTAACCGCATATTGTTTCCAGGTATCGGTTAACTCAATAGGGCCCATTTCAACTACTGCAGAATCAGGATATGTCCCTTTGATCCCGCCAATCATTATCTTTTGGATTACCTCGCCGCCTTTTGCTCCGCGTGCCCAAAAGGTAAGCTTAGTCATTCCGGTCAGGTCAAACCCGCCCTTTTTGTTTCCCCAGTTATTCGCAGGATTCTGCCAATAAACTCCGGCCCAACCCTGAGCTTGTGATTTCTTGGCACTATAAACAAACTGGATGCTAGTTGTGCCGCTATGCGGATTCTCTGCTGCCTGATCATTCATTTTAATATCGCCGTAATCACCCATCCAGCCGGAAGGAATATAATGGTTGTCTTTTGCATTCCTGTCTAAGAAAACCACAAACTCCTTGGAGCTGGCAGTCTTATCTTGAGCCATAACAGCTACCGGAGCCGCAAGGACCAAGGCTAAGATCACTACCAATAACTTTTTCATCTCCACACCTCCTATTTTCAATGAGCACTTGACTTACGAATACGCCAGTACGAATAAATCAATGTGCAAGTTTATCCTGCCTAATATACCTTCATTTCCACTTCTTCTGATACATATAATAAGACTTACGCAATTGCCTTAAAAATGGGCTTAATTTCCCATTACCCTGGCCAGCCATACCGAGCCACTCTTCATGCATATATCCATCAGGAAACGGACCGGCCCATAAACCTTTATAGTCATGGATAGACGGCTCATAAGCCTTCCACCATTCATCTAACCATTCAAAGACTACTCCGCCTAAAGCATTACCAACGCCGGAAGAAAAGGCCATGTTATTCTGGATATCTTCCCAGGAACCTAGATGGTACTGCGCTTGCAACTCTTCGGATTCATCGACATTTTTTCCCTCTGCATAAGCCGGGCAGCCAAATTCAGTAATGAATGCAGGCTTTCCCGTCTCCTCTCTAACTTGACTCCAGAAAGCGCCAAACCCGTAGTCTCCGCGGTAGGCATTGGTGCCGAATATGTCGATATCCGGGGAATTCTTACCAAATTTATCCAGGAATAGAATATCACCGCTGCATATGGCTACAGGATGGTCCGGGTCAATAGACTTTATTACCTTGGCCGCCTCATTGGCAAACTTAAAGAATGCATCCGGATCTTCGTTGGCATTGCAGGCATAGCCATAGACATTTTCATTTCCCAAAAGCCAGAACAGGACATAAGGCTCATCCTTAAACTCATTGACCATCTGCCTTACCGACTCAATCATATTCTTTTTGTGCGTTTCATTGTTATAATCGGTACCCGGATTCCACTGTGCACCTGAACCGATAGCGTATTTACCAAGAAAATCTCCGATGATCACCCTGATACCGTAAGTCTTACAGAGGTCGCGCATTAATTCTTTGTTTATCTTCAAAGGATGGTGATAAAGACGGATAGTATTTACCCCCATATCCTGCATTAATTTAAAATCCCCGGTTGCCGGCTCATCCTTATCCTGCAGATTATTCCTATTCTTATCCACAAAGGCGTCATACGGACCGTCAATCTTGCCGTTCTTATTGAAATCTTCCTCCATCCAATTCCCCTGGGTGCCGTCATCCGGAGATTGGCCTACCTTGGTAGGCGCATAGGTGATGCCTTTAATAATATACGGTTTATCTTCCACCAGTAATTGCCAATCCCCGTTATTGTATTGCACAAGCCGTACCTTGCCTTTACCGACTTTCTTCTTTACGCCTGAAGATTCAGCAGTAGGCTTAATCTTTGCCGCCTCCTGAGCCAAATCAACCTTGATAAATTTTCCCGGGTTAGTTACCGCAATATCATTTAAAATATCATTATCAAAACCATTAAGTATCCTGATCTCGGCGCCTTCCAGTTTATAGCCTAACTGCGGGTTGCGCCTTAAGAGAAAATTTATTTTGGCAATTGCTGCCACACCTACATACCATGGGGTATGCCAATAAGTCCAACCGTAACTTCCCGGAAAATGCACGACAATAGAATAATAACATTTTATTGCCTGAGTAATAAGGCCTGCCCGCTCAAGGATCAAGCCGGTACAGAATAATCTTACCCCCTGAGGCTCACTTGAGGTCGTCCATTTTACAAATGCCGCCTGCAGGTCAGGAGAATAAAGAAAATCCCAGGCATCCCCTTCCAAACGCTTATCTTTAATTACCTGTTTAAAAATCGGGTCCTTCCTGATTGAGCTGCTATTAGGATAAACACCCTCCCCTACCGCATCCATTAAACCCGCCTGGTCTATAACTACATATTGATAATCCCTGGTCCCGACATTCTTAAACTCTCCGTATTTTGTATAATCAACAAAGCTCTCTTTACCAGGATCAAATAAAACCAACTTTGTCGGCAATTGGCTAACCTTTTTCTTTTGCTCCACTTCAATGGAACCGGTTTCTATCTTTTTTATACTTTGTTCCGCAGCCAGCCTTATTGACCAGAACCAACCGCGTGGATCCCATGCCTGGCCATAAGAATATTTATCCATAATCAACCTGAATATTTTCTTGGCCTCATCCATTTTCTCCTGACGCATCAGGCTTTCCGCCTGGATAAAATAACAAGTAGCAACATCATTTAAAGCCTGCACCGCCTCAATCTCTTTTCTATTCTTAGGCAAACTGCCTAAAGAAGCCTGTTGTTTATCCGCCTGTTGTTTATAAAGATCAATGCATTCCTGAGTATATTTAAAAGTTGCCTCCACATCCTTTTTGCCATGGGCAATCCAGGCCTTAGTAGTCAATTCACCGGAAGCAGGTTTATCCTCGGCAAAAACAATACCAGCATTTAAAGCTAAAAAAACTATTAATAATAAATATTTACGCATTAACCTACTACTGCCCCCTGGGTAACCCCTTTGACAATATATTTTTGCATCAATAGATAAACTATAATAATAGGTAAGGCAGTAATGGTTAATCCTGCCATTAACAGCGGATAATTAGTAACGAATTCACCCTGAAAGGTCTGCAAGGCCACCTGAAGCGGCATAAACTGCCGGTTATCGAAGATAATCAAGGCCAGGATATATTCATTCCATACAGCCAGGGCGTTAAACACAACTACCACTGCCAATACCGGTTTGGCAAGTGGCAAGGCAACATGCCACCAGATCCCGATCTTAGAACAGCCGTCAATGCGCGCGGCATCCTCCAGCTCCTTAGGCATCTTATCAAAAAATGTTTTAAGTAAGAATATACTTGTAGAAAGCCCCACGTTAATCATACACAATATGTAACCGATGGGGGTATTTCTTAAATGCAGTTTATTTAATAAGACATACAGGGCGACGAAGCTCCCCGGAATAGGAATCATCATTGCCGCCATGAACATAATAAACAAAAACTTGCTTCCCATAAATTTCAGCCGGCTAAAAGCATAAGCAGCCATAGAAGAAATTATTACGATTCCGAAAACTACTGATACAGTATAAATAATACTGTTGAAAAAATTACGGCCAAAACCTCCCTCTTTCCAGGCCAGGACATAATTCTCCAGACGGAATTGATGCGGGATCAAAGAAATATCCTTAAAAATCATATCCTGGGTTTTAAGGCTTGAGACAATCATCCAAAGCAAAGGATACAGACAAGTTACAGAAACACTGAGTAAGAAAATATGTATCAGCGTGTTTATTGCAACTTTTTTACTCTTATAATAAAACGCGTGCTTCATTTTAGCTAATGGCCTTTCTTTGAAAAACGATATTGAATAAATGAAATTGCAACCAGCACCATGCCGAAAGTAATCCCTTGCGCGCAGGCATAACCAAAACGCGATGAGCCGCGCATGGAAGCCAGGATCCTTAAAACCGGCACTGACGTATGGCCGGCGAATTCACCTCCCACAAGACTGACAATTAACACAAATACCTGCATGGTACCTAACACTGTAAGAATAGCAACCAGCACCATAACCGGGACCATCAAAGGCATAGTTATTTTCTTAAATGACTGCCAGGCGCTGGCTCCATCCACGCGGGCAGCCTCATAAAGCTCGCGCGGAATAGTCTGCAGGCCGGCAAGAAAAATAAGGAACCCCCAACCAAACCCTTTCCAGCAATGCACTAAGGCAACAGTAGTAAGAGCGGTATTCGGGTCAGATAACCAATTGTGTGCCAGATTGCCAAACCCCATGCCGATAAGCATACGATTAATAATATTTGCCCCATCAATATCATTGATGATAAAACGCCAAGCCATACCAACGACTACTTCTGATAGAACCGGGGGAATAAAAAAGATTACCCGGTAAAAATTCTTCATTCTTATTTCACGATCACATGCCAAGGCAAGCATAAAAGCCAGGATATTTTGAAAGGTAAGCGCAATCAAAGTAATATAGGAAGCATTCCACATTGACTGCCACCAGTTGCTATCTTGCAGGAATATCTCTTTAAAATTCTGCAGCCCCACGAATACTCTGGTAAAAGAAATCCCATCCCATTCAAACATCCCCAGCTGAAAAACCCAAATAAATGGAATGATGTAAAAAACGGAGAATATAGTTACTGCGGGCAATACAAAAGTATAATTTTCTATTGCATCCCTTATTTTCATTTCGCTCTTTTCTTGGCCATTTCACGCTCCTTGATCTTCTGTACGTCGCTGGCTACCTGCTCAGGCGATTTCTCTCCGATAATAATTGACTGGATGCCCCGGTCAAAAGCTTCTATTACCAAAGAAAACTCTGAAACACCCCAGACATTAGGATGAGTAGCGTAATCCATGCCCCGGGCAAATTGAGCAAGTATCTCCGGGATTTTGGTTAAGCTGTTTTTATTGGCAGGCAAATTGTTGGTAGCCTGTGCCAAATAAGCCTGCTGGTCCTGGTCGGTCAGCCAAATTAAAAACTTTACCACTTCCTCCTTATTCTTAGAACGGGCATTGACCATAAAAGAAGACCCTGCCCCGCCCCAAATAGCCATAGGGTATTGGCTGGATGCTGCCGGAGGAAGCATTGCTCCATACTCAAGACTAGGATTCATCCCTTTATAAACATTCACGCACCATGAACCGTTAAAAGCAAACACAGCTTTTTCATTGGCAAAAATCTGCTCCGCTGATTTATTAATCATCGTTACCAGGCCCTTTGCTAAAACACCGGAATCCTGCATTCGTTTAAAAATAGAAAATACCTTAACCCAGTCCGGATCAGTATAGGCGACCTCGCCTCTTATTGTAGCCAATACCTTATCTTTACCCATAATATTAAAAGCGTAGTTGTTCGCCAGGCAATCAATCATCCAGACCTCGCCCCATCCGGAAACCAACCCCTGCATCCCGGCAGCACGAATTTTAACACCGATATCCAGAAATTCCTGGAGAGTTTTAGGGGGCCGGTTAGGATTTAAACCCAGTTGTTCAAAAAGTTTTTTGTTATAAACCATCTGGATAGTCATAATATCTATAGGCACACCGAATATGCCGGGTTTTATACCATAGCTATTCCCCGGGCCGAATTCATTTACCGCCAATGCCTTGGGAAAGAAATTATTCTTCCAATTACTATTATTAGCTTCCATATAAGAGGTAATATCCAGGATATGGCCGGCTTTAATGAACGAAGCGAAATCCCGTTTCTCTCCTAAGATACCAAAGACATCCGGAAGGTTCGTGCCTTGCGCTGCAGCGCGAATCTTCTGCGAATAAGCATCCGAGGGAGCATAAAGTTCAAAGTTAACTTTTACCCCGGTTAAGGCTTCATATTTTTTCGCCAGTTCTTGGAAAGCTGGATCACGGTCAGTCATCCAATGCCAGACTGAAATGGAGGGTTTTGAATCAACGCTTACAGGACAACATCCTGAGATAACAAATAATAAAAATAAAATAATACCTAAACCTCTACGCCGCATCCTTATACTCCTTCCGTTTATCGTGGGGGATTTACCCCTTGGGGATAGATTATAAAAAGACGTAATGTTAAAATTTAACATATTTTAATGCTCTGGTCAAGTTCTTTTGTTTGAAAAAATCAGGATCTAAGGACACGGGAGATACCCATTAGATCCGCCTTCTCTAATTCTACTCCTAATTTATAGTTATTTACCCCTTCCGACTTTTCCCAAACCACCTTACCCCTGGTATACAAAGACTCCCCCTGATTTTTCATTTCCAGCCAAATCTCCAAAGCAGCAGGCAGCCTTAACTCCTCACTGGCTGACAAGCCTAACCCCTTGGCACTGACATCCTGGATCTTAGCTAAACCCTCCTCTCCTGTATCCGGATTCAAATACCGGGCAGAGATGTTCACTGGAAATCTCTCAAAAATCCGATGATCGTTCATATTATCACCTCCTTTCTCAAGTTTCTTTTCATCCGGCCACCATTTTTCTTTTATCTCATTGTGGCAATATTTGTTTAGAAAATTATAGATCTTATCCTTATCAGCATCCCGGATTTTATCAAAATAAATACCGTAATGGTTTACCCCGTTAAAAACCTTGTGCCAAGCAATCCAGACTTCAGCATCTACAGTGCAATCTTCATAAAGCCGCAGATTTATTCTAAGTGCGGCATCTTCCGGAAGCTTGGTATTTAAAACAATCCTCGCCCCCTTATAGCTAATGTCTTTAATCTGACAGGGCAACTCCCCGGGGAGCTGCTCCAGCTTAAGCCTGCCTTGCTGTTTTACCTGATATCTAACATATCTTCTATGTTCCTGCATTTATGCACCTCTCCGCCACTGTCCGGTTAATTCACTGGAAGATTATTCTTAACATGTTCGCTTATCCAGCTTATTGCCGATTCCTCAATCCTGTTAAAAGAAAGCCCATAGATATTCTTTTCATAGGCGTTATCATGCCAGGCTACGTGCGCCCCCATGTCAAATACTAAACCTTCAGTCAAGGCCAGCCTGAAACTTGAAAAGGCCTCATGAAAAAGGTCCCTGCTTAAAGAAATCTTCATTCCGGAAGTGCTTATATCTTCCACTGTACAAGGAATAGAGCTAATGCCACCATCAAAAACCAACCCTGCCTCTTTATCAAGTTGCCACCGTGCTACCTGCCTACGCTCTTGCATATCCCCTCCTTATCTAATTCACTTGATACCTAACATGCTGATATAAGGGAAGTTAACAATATTATCCCTTACTTTATTAAATTGTCCACTGATTATTTTAAACCTGCTTCCCTCATTTTTACCATAGCCTTAACCAATACCTGCCTTACTTCTCCTTCTCCAATCTTAAGGCTTCCGGCAATATCTTTAACATCCATACCTGAAACTTCAACAGCTATTACTATATCTTTCTCCAAGCTGGTAAGCCTGCTAAATGCATCGGCAACTAAATGGTTTCCAAAACTTCCACCTTTTAAATCTATTATGTCTATAAGCTCATATTCACTCAAGGCAGTTCTATCCGGCAAAACATCCTTTAAGCTAAACCCCGCAGAATTCGATTCTTCATCAATAGACTTCTGCTTAAAAGAAAGTTTGTTATTTTCTTTTCTCATTTTAACAAAGAACCTATTCAGCTCCTTTCGTACATAATCTTCAAAATCCGTCCTGAGATTAGAATCAATGCCCGCATATTCATCCAGGATATCATACATATATAATATGCCTTCTTGGATTAATTCTTCAATATACCCGTTTTGCGGATTAGCATAATGAGCGGCTACTTCCTTTACCAGCCAGATATAAGCCTCGATAAATATAGTCCTCGCTTCAAAATTACCACATTTTATTTCATCCAAAAGCCCCAATTGCCGACTTTGTTCAAGATGCGTTTTTTCATTATAATAATCTTTAATGGTAAAAGGCACTCTTTCGGGAAGCTTTTCTTTGGATATGGCGATCCTCTGCAAACAATATTCAATATAATCCTGTGCCAAAACAACAATTTCATTTAAGGGGTGAGCCAACCGTATAACCTTATTAAATTCTGCAAGTGCGCGCTTATATCTTTTTTTGGAAATATGTTCTTCCGCCCGGGCGAATCTGGATTCTATCTCTTTAGATTTTTTTATCTCGTCGTAATGCTTAAGATACGCATTGGTAGATTCCAGAATTTCTCCCGCTGCAGGATCGTCAATAAACTTGTCTTTAAGCCCTCTTGATACATTTTTGAATATTTTAACAGCTTCAATTAATTTATCTTTTGAAAATAAATCTATGCCCAGATCATAAAGTCCTTTTAAATTAAATAGCCTTTCCTGGCGTGCAGCTTCGATTTTCCAGGCATGCCTGTCAGCCTTAAAAATACTCCGGCAGTGATCAATATAAATCCTGGCTTCCCGGGCAAGGTTAATTTCTTCAACTATAGGCACTTTTCTTTTACTTTTAATATAGATTATTCTGGAAAATAATCTTTGCGCTTCTTTATATTTAGTTTGAGCAAACAACTCTTTGGCCTGGGCATAAAGCCTGCGCGGTTCCTCCATCCTGGAATCATTCCTTAGCCTGGACTTAATGAGCATTTCCCGGCGGATGCTTTTTCTTACATCAATCACTAAGGGTTCATTATCCAAATTAAATATATAGTTACCTTCTCTATCCTTAATGAACTTGAGAAAGGCCGGCTTGCCGGCAATAAATTTTGCTTCTACCCTGGCCAGGGGATAAAGATAAAACCAGCCCCAGTAATTCATAAGATTAAATATGCCACGATTATCCAGGCCTATTTCCGAGGCTATATAATCTAAAACCTGATTGCCAGCACAATCTACCAGTTTATCGTTGCTCCATCTTTCAAAAACATTGAACATCTCGCCTTTAGCGAACGAATCTTCGGAGCTATCCTTGGCAGCTTTATACATTAAAGACAACCTTTTCGTAGTTAAAATTTTACCATCTTCAAAGACATCTGCCCCTACGATAAAGGCCTTTTTACCTGAAGGATTACGGATATCAAAAATATTTACTCTCTTATAGCTATATTTAGGGCCAAAATCTATCCAGTTTTCCCTCCCGCCTATATTTAAAGAGCCGTCCTTACTTAAAGGATAATTGTGAATTTCGTATCTTTCATTCAACATATTAAATTCTTCTTCAAAACCTAATTCCACAAAAGACATTGTATAGAATTGCTTTTCTTTATTCCAAATAAGTGAGAATTCAACATCTAAATCTGAATCTAAAGAGGTAACTCTTCTGACCAATCCGTCTATAACCAAAATTTTTACTCTTTCGTTGGGATTCTTGTAAAACTTTGCCCAGCGTCTTTTATTTTTGGTCATACTGCCGTCAACAAACGGCCTTCCTCCGCCTATCCATAAACCGCCATCCTTATCCAGGCAGCCATAAACAGTGACATTTTTGAACTGCGCTAATTTATTGCGTTTTATCTTTTCTAAATACACATCTATTGTCTCCTGGGTAAAATTATCTATTATCGGAAAAAATTCCTTGGAAGTGTTGTCTTTAGTCAATAAAATTCTCTGCGGGAAGCCACCCTTTATCTCCAGCAAATATCCGGATTTGTCATAAGCAGTAAACCTCCCCCAATACTTACCCAACATTAATCTTCCCCCGTTAGCCAATACCCCTCTTATAACCACATGGCCTAATTTCTTTAATTCCTCCAAACTAATATTATAAGGCAGATCACTTTTGTTAATAACCGTAAAAGATGAAAAATACGAAAGATGCTCCACCGGCGAACTTCCGCTTTTCTTACTTTTAAACTTAATAATTTCATAGCTATTATTTCCGGCACTCCTTAGCTCAACTTTTCCGGTTTTATTAACTTGGGCCATTAATACCCCTAATTCATCTTCACTAAGCATATCTTGCCTGCCTAAAATAACTCTAAAATAAAGTTCTAATTCATTGGCGTTGACCTTGCCCGAAGTTTGCTCTGCTCTTTTAAATAACCATTCGGTAACGCTTTTCATTTGTATCTTATTAAAACGTTTGCTTCCTAAAGATACCTCTACCGGAGAGCTAGATATATATATCGCTCTGTTTACAGCCAGTTCTTTTTCCATCATCTCCCAAATCCGGGGATAATACACCGCTTTTGTATATACCTCTGTAGTGAAATCCCCCAACACCCTTTTCAATAAACCGGATTTAATTGGAGGCGAAACTCGCTTAATTAATTTAATAGCCCCAATTCCGTTTAAATTTTTATTCGCCATAAGTCCGAGCAATAAACTTGTAAATGCACCGGCAGAAAAAGAGGTTGAGCCGTTTCCATCGATTGCAGCCATCGCAAAATCTCCCGGCAAGGAATCATCATGAAGTTCCTCTCCTGCCCATGATGACAAGGCTCCGACTGAAATCACGCCGGGGACACAAGAAGGAAATAGATCGTAAAAAATAGTTTCTTCATTTTTTCTGTTTCCGGCGGCGGCAATAAAAATAATATTTCTTTGAATCAAGCGCTCTATCAACTTATAACAATCCAAATCCCGCAAAAGATCAAAATCTCCGGCAAAACTCATATTTATCACTAGTTTAGCTACCGGGTATCTATCCTGAAAATTTGCTATTTTTACCAAAGCCTCTTTAATCAATATCTTATTCATTGTTCTACCATCTAAATCGCCTACATTAACTGCCCATACATCACATATAGTACCCGGTTGCGTCCAGACGATTTTCAACACTATATCTCCGTGATACCCATAAAAATTATCAAGTACAAAACAAACAATCCGGCTTTTTGCCTCTGGAACAATTTTCTTTATATCGTTTGGCTTAAATACAATATAACCACTCACCGGAGAACTGGAACGGCTTTTCGTAATTACCAACTTTAAACTGACAGTCGCGCCCAGCGATCCCCCGCTTACGTTTGAGATCATCCCGCGTTTGCCTAAAACTGGGCTCGATGACGAGGCTGCCGGCGAACTAAAATCACCGTCATTAATCAACCTAGAAGAACTATCCCTTCCAAAAACAGGAGAGTTTCTCAAAAACATCAGCTCCCGCTGTAACCTCGCAGGCGAACTAGCCCTTAGCACTTCCACAGAGGAAGCGCCATTGCCTATTCTTATCGTTGCTTCTATCCACGCCCCCGGGAGATTATTATCATTTTTGATTGGTTGACTAAACAATGCTTCCCCGCCTTCGGCCTTCTCCAAAGTTTGAGTAATATTCCTGGTGTGTACCGTAACTTTACCGCCGTAATAACCTACAAAATCTTTCTTTACATAATAAAGCCCAACCCCTAAACTATTACCTCCGCTCAATTGTTCTTCAAAAGCTTTCTCTATGGGAATAGAAAATCCTTTTCCGGTATCGCACACACAAACATTATATTCTTCAGCTGTTTGCAATATTAAAACCAGCATTTTAGTTTTAACGTGCTTGAAATTATGCAACAGGTGGACAAGGATTGATAAACGTATATCAATAACACCGAGCTTATCTGCTGTTTTACCCATATCTTCATTATTTTCTATTAATTCAGCCAATATTACGCCTTTCCCATTGCGTAAGTTTTCCAATGGATAAACACCTTCCAAAACCTGCATTATCAGATTACGTTCAATCAGTGGAGAGGAAACCGGGGAGCTGACGCCCATCCCAGATAAAGGCTTTCCTGCCTGCAATTCCAGCATCCTTCTTGTTTCACCGTTGAGGCTTTTGACTCTTGCGTTTCTTATCTTTATGCCTGCAAAACCTTTAAACGCGTTCTCCAATGATTCAAAATCAAAAAATCGATATGGCATTCCATTAATATTAAACCGGTCTTTATGCAGGGGAAGTCCCTTGGCGTATTTATCATCGGCTTTTGAATAAACCATCGCAAAAATCTTTCCTCCCCGCTTAAGCACCCGCCAAGTTTCATCAACAATGCGCGTCATCTTCTCATCATCAAAAGAAATAAAGCTACAGTTAGCAAAAACCGTGTTAAATTCTTCATCCGGAAAGTTGAACGGCTCTGATAAATCCTGAATACTCGCAACAAGTCTATGCTGAATACCCTGTCTGGCCGCCTCTTGAGATATCCTGCTGATACAAACAGGAGAAATATCGGTAGCTGTAACAAAACACCCGATATCCCGGGCTAAGATAATCTCATCCTCTCTTCGTCCACAGCCTAAAGAAAGAACCCTATCTCCGTTTTTAAATAAGTTTTTATTCAATAGCCGGCCCATAAATTCGCTCTGCGGCAGACTTATGGCCTGCCAAATCTGAGACCAATTATGTACTTGCTGACTCGCTGTAAGTATTCTGTTATCCCTTAAGTAAATAGCCCTAGCAAATGCCTGACGTTCCTTTTGTAGTTTAACCGGCGAGCTGACAGTTGCAACAACAGGATACGGCTTAACCTTTTCCGCAATCAACCCCATCGCCCCGAGATAGCCTTTAGGGGCAAATATAAAATCATTGACTTGATACCCCCTTAACTCAAAAAGTTTTTTGACTCTCTGAAATTCTTCTTGATGAGGTGCTTCTATAGACATGCTCAAATACCCGGTATTAATAACTAAATCAAAAGCTCCATCTTCATTAATTATCTCTAATGAATCCCTATTAGCAGTACCATAATGCCTCCACGGCCCCATATTCAACAATCCGATTAAATTCCCGCTACCACGGAATTTCTGTAAAAAGTTGCTAATCAGCTCTTTTTGACTCAAATTTGCATTAAGAATATAAAAATCATCATCTTCTATCCACCCATGTTCTTCCAATATAACTCTTGCGAAACTTACGTTTCGGGAATTATTTTCTATTAAAATAACCCTGCGTGCCCCCAGGGAAAGTGCTATACAAGAAAGAACACTTGTCCCGGCCCCAAAGTCAACAACAATTGCGTTTTTAAACATTTCTTCTCTTGCCAGTATCGAGGCAATAGTGGAAACTGTAAAATCATTCAACGGCTGACCAGGCTGGGCTGACCAGGGAGAAATAAAGAAAATGAAATCGGAATGCTTGATATAAAGATCACCGAGCTTATCTTTATACTGTCTGGCCAATGCCCTCGCCTTCCGAGAAACCGACTCCTGAGACCACCCATAACTATCTGACAAAAGAACAATAAATATCATCCGGCCTAACCTGTACATACTTCTGGTAAAATTTCTTTTAAAATTATAATCCTTATCGCCTATCTGTATTTTCCGGTTTCCTTCCAGGGGGAATCTTGAAAGAAGTTTTTCAATATCCCTGGACACTTGAGCCATCCTTTCCTCAGAAACTATCTCCATATCAGCAGGTACTGTTACCGCCCCAGGAAGGACAGTAGGAGTATGCGGTGAGATGGATAACCGGCTATGGATATCATCAATAGCCCTTTTAACCAACCGCTCATTTTCCTGCTTAATTCTTATTTCCAACTCCACGATATCATCCTTAGCTTTCTTTAATGCTGCGATTTTTATGTAAAGATCGCCGCTAAACTCTGGATGGAATCTATTCATTGGTTCCATAATACGGTTAAAACTTCTTGCGATATCGCGGGCAACCCCCTTTGCAGACCTTACCACTGGTGAACTGGAGCACACTCCCGCTGCCGCTGCCTGACGCTCATAATCCGCTTCTTCTTGCGCCAAATTCCGAGTCAATTTGGGCCAAGAAAAACCGCCAACTTTATTAAGGTAAAATGAAACTGTCCGCTCCGGGAAATAACGCACGACCGCCCCATGAAGAATGCTAACTTCGGAAAGACCCGCCCTAGTAATGAATAAAATATGCATTTGTTTGGCGAAACAATACAAACTAAAACCTTTACCCAAAAGTTTTCTTCCGTCGCTCGATAATCCGCCAAAATCCCTGTTCCAATCTTCATACTGGCAGCCAACTCCCAGGGCCAATTTGATATGCGCGCTACTCTGTTTCGGCACCGCCACATGAAAAATACAACGATCATTATGATAAAAACAGTGCCAATCGTGCCAATCGCTGTTAAAATGCCTCCTCCACTCGATCCCGTGACCGACTTGCCCCGGAGATGCCGCGTTTAGCTCAATCCCGGTGACGGCTCCGGAGCCAAAATAAAACAGGAGTTTTTCAAAAGAAGTCAAGGGCTTGGCCAGATGTTCAAAATCTTTCAGCCGCGCCAGATCGTCTTTGCCAACGTTTCCCAAAATACGCTGCGCTCCATCGAACGCCTTAGACAAACCCAAGGTAGCCCTATCAACTACCGTCTTGCGGAAAACCAACAAATGTGCCAGATCGATCTCTGGCGATGTGCGGCCCCTAAACTCAACATCTTCCGAGAGCCTTTTTCCAAAAATTTCCTGGAATAAGTTGAGACGCTGAAATAAACCCACCGGAGCCCGTTCTTTAAATTCAGAAACGAACGCCCTTTGATCAAAGACAGGATACAAACTCCACATTTTATGAATAGGGCTGGAACAAAGACCATAACGCGCTATAAATTCATCCTTCTTAATCTGCTGTTCAAAAAGATACTCTTCTATACTCCAGGCTGTTACGCCATCGTCAAAAACATCCCACCGCATATCCCTATGCCCTAAAGTCCTGATTTTGGCCAAGGTTGACTCGTTCCTTAATTCAGGATCATTCTGCAGTAATCTCTTAATTCCAAAAACCCTTAATTCATGGCCAAGGCCTACAAAACGGCGGGCTTCTAATTCAGGCAGCCTATTCCAAGGTGATATCTCCATGACTGCATAGCGGATATTCTGATATAAACTCGAGAAACCAACATCCAAATCAACCCAACCTTCTATTTCTAGTTTTTCATTATCAAAAGACAGGGCTAAATATAGTTGGCCTAAGCCTTCTGACTGCCACTCAAGAAAATCCCTGTAAGCTATTACATCCGAAATATGCTCTGTCTCAGGCTTTCCGTCAAACGATATCCATCTATTAAAACTATTTGCCGCAGATAATTTCATAGCAGCATTTAATGATTTTGCCATTACCACCGGTAATTCCACCATAACCTTTCCGGCATGATTATGGCCAAGGACCACTACCTTGCCTTCCAAACCAATACCGCCATAAATCTGCGATTGAATGGTTTCTTTTACCGGTGAACTGGAACGCAGCTTAAGCGGTAAAGATGAATAAGCTGGCTCAACATTTTTATAATAGCGCGCTAGCGTCGCCAGGGTAATATCGTCTTTTTCATTCCTGGCTTTCTTTTCCATATCTTCTAATATTTCTCCTCTGGTTTTCAAAATACCTCTTGAAACCAAACTCTCTATTCTTTTCTCCATTTCAGCGATTAATTCATCAATGGTTAAATAACCTCTTATCAACCCATTCCGCCTGGCGGCCTGCAAAAGAGGAAGAAAATCAGTATTTTCCGAAACCTCGATATCAAGCTTTAATGCCAGACAGGATTTTTTAACTAAACCCCATAAAGAACTATAAGATGACCTACCCTGTATATCCATAATCTCGGCAAGGCTCTTACCGCAAGCCAATAACCTCAATATCTGCAGCTTGGCTAAACCAAATTTCTCCTGCTGTACCTTAGCCTGCAAAACAGATAAATCAAGTTCTTTAGGAATCTGGCCCATGCCCTGTAATGATTTTATTAAAACCAGGGATGTAGCGAATGGCTTTTTATGGCTCCCATTTTTTAACGTTATATTAATATTTTGTTTTCCTGCTCTTTTCTTGATATATGCCGGGCCGCATAAAACATCGCTCCTTGCTATGCCAAGTTCATGATTAATTTCTTCAAAAGAAAGCCCTTTGGCTCTTAGCTTTAACGCGTTTATCTGCACATTTGAAAGGAATATTACCGCATTACGCGCAGAAGCGAACAACTTCATTTCTACCGCCCGCTTCAGGATTTTCTCAACAACTGCCGGGCCAAAACCCTTATCATCAATGCCAAACTTCCTTTTAATCCCGCGGATATGCCTCTTATTTGCATCCACCTTCACATATCTACTGCTTGCAATATCCCTGGATCTTACCTTTCCTTCCCGCATGAAGGCTAAAATATCTTTCTCCGCATCAGTTAACGGATTAACCAAAATATCAGGATAGATCTGCCTTGTTTTTTCTATTAATTGCGGCCAGGACTTCCTAATTTTACGTTCCAAACCAAAAGCATCAAGTATGGAATAAACGATTATTCTTACCGTTCCCTGATGGCTTAAATTTAAGGCACTGCCTATCACTTTATAAGGCTCCCGTTGGCACAAAAGTTTCAAGGTGACCAATTGACGCTGGTTAAATAACGGTTCAGCAACATATGCGCCCACCGGCGAGCTACTTGTAAATTCCCGGTTGATTTCAAGATATGCTTCCGGTTTCAAAGGAGTGAAATAAACAGGCCCGTAATAATCGTCTCCCCTAGTCCACCAGACTCCTTTTAACCCAGGTCCATAGGCATTGGAGTATTCTGGGCGGTTTCCTGCCTGGAGTACGGCCCTTACCAACTCTTGCGCAGGAATTTCAACATAACGCTCCAACCACCTTGGCCAATCATACTCAGAATCAGGAGGCTCTTGATGAACCAAATCTTTGATCCGAGACGTTTCATCTATTGAAGGAATATCTTTTGCATGTAATGAAGCGCAATAACCTGAACCTAAAAGTGAATTAAGTATAGTTCCCGGAAAACTATCATTAAACTCTGGCACATTGGGATACCCTTTCAATAGTTCATCTTGCGCCAAGAATGCCACTCGTACAGCTTCATCAACAAGGTTGTAATATCTGTCTCCACCATCTCTTCCTAGGGAAGACAAACTATTTGTTCTATCAGGGCCGTATGTTTTAGGAAGACCGATAATATCGCAATTCAACCAGCCCTGCCAAACAATAGCATCGAAATCATAACCCCTGCTTCTTTCCTGGGGCTGCATTAAGTCTTCGAAGAATATTTTAATCATTCCTGCCAATTTACGGCTCTGGAGATTGGTAAAACGGACTGAATGACCCAAGCGTAAGGCCTCTAACCGCAGAAATTCAAGCACACTCAAACCTATTCCTTTATATTCACCCTTCCCTCTGCTGTTAAGGGTATATATCACGGGTATGCTTATCTCTTTATATTCTGGATCTATTACTATATTCACGCGGTTACCTCTATGGAACTGGCCATTAAAACCTATAGAATATAATAAATCAATTTTCTCTTCCCCTTTAGGCTCTCCATCTAAAACTAATTCAATGCCTATATTGTGATCCAATATATTCCTAAATGATATTTTGCTTTCTCCTAAAGCGCCGGCCACATTAATATCAACCGGCGAACTACTCTTTTTTTCAATTGTTCCTGGATCTAATGCCGCAGCGGCTTTTTTGATAGATAGAAATACATCCAGCATGTAAAAATTACTCTCATATAAAACTTTCATGTCTATAGGATACGCAACCGCCTTGCTTATTCCCGGAAACGGAAAAATATGTACGCGCATGTTGTCAAACCAGCTTCTCTGCTGGTCTTTAACTGTGTAATTATCGCTATCGATAATCTTTACATCTAAATCGGTTTCTGATGTTATCGGCCACGGCTCACAAGACATGAATCTTTTAAGAATACCTCCATAGATATAGCAAGGAGGCAATAAACGGCCTTTCTGCTCATACAAACCTTTAACCTCTCTCAATACTATTTTCAGGTTAGTATTTAACAACCAGAGGGATTGCAAGAATTCATCAGATATACCGCCAGGCACCCTTGCACGATACTCTATCATTATTTCTTGCGGGATAACTGGATCCTGAGGTACAGAGCTGTCTGGTAATGGGCTTGAGACAGATAACGGCAAGGCGGCAATAGCCATCTCCTTAAAGGTATCGTTACTTAAAAATGCGGGGTGCGCTACAGGCGAACTGGAAAGGTGCAATTTTATGCCTTCCTTGCGGTAGACTCCCACAAGGCGATTAACAACAGGCTGAAGAACTATAAATTCCCCTTTGCCATTCTTGTCAAAAGTAACGTTCCCCGGATTTTGCTCAAATTCCCTGGAAAGAAAACTGTGCCCGCTCTTAGTAATAAAAACACCCTCTCCGCTACCCATAGCCTCCTTGAATGTACGAACAGGTTTTTCTTCCAGCAGGTCTCGATAAACCAGGTAATATAGCCCCCAAAGCCCTTGCTTAAATAACTCAAACCAGCAAGGAGACAGGTCTTTCTTTATGGCTGGGAATTTCCCGCAGATTCTCGGCTTATCCCTGTCTTGGTATATTTTGCAGGAAGAAACGAATGTAAGGCCGGTGCTATTTGAGAAATCCAGGATTATCTGCAGCGCCCAACAGGGAAACCCTGAAACAAGATTAGATTGACCTATAATCGAATAGCGCTGTTTAGGCTTGAGGTCGCCGATTGCAAAATACTCTCTTGTATATGGGCAATCTTTGCCATATTTTCTTCTAAGCACCTTTTTGATTTCTTCCGGAATCCATTCATCCCTAAAAAAACAACAGGCGGCGTCAACACATAAAAATCTCCTTCCCGGCATACTTCGAAACATCACCGGAATATCCTTTCCTGCCGGCGAACTGCTATACAGGCGCAACCTGATTACCGTTCCCTTATTATATTCACTATCAATCTCAAGTTCGCTTTCAATACCAAAAACATCCTCTATGCTGTTTAGATTACGTATACCTACTCCGGGGCTGCCTTTTTTGACAAAATCACCAGCGAGTATGGCTTCCACATCATCCATGCCGCTTCCATGGTCTATAGAAGTTACTTCAAATACTTTACTGTCTGCATGATCCCCATAAATCTTCACCAGGAAAATACCCCAAATTGCATGCCTCCATATATTAGTCAATAATTCTTCTATGATAACCCTGAAAGGATTCTCGTATTCATCAAAATCAAATCCTGAATTATTCAATAAAAGCATTATCCCCTGTTCAACATCTGCTGCTAAAGCCTCACCTTTACTGGATAGCTCTATAATATTCTTATGTTCATTCGAATTGAGATAGCTATCATCCAAATCATCTTCCTCTATGACCCAGGCATTCATAAACAAATTCCTGCCCTGTTGTCTTGCCCTATCAATCATACCCCTGGCTAACTCTAAATTATTATCCCAGACCGCGTCCTGCAATAGATCAACGTCGATTACATCTGAAACAGGGATGATTAGCGATGGGTTTGAATCAGATAGCGGCAATGCGGCAACCGGAGAGCTGGGATGATTTAAGAACTGTTCAAATTCTTCTACCCCTGCTCTGCCCCGTGACCATTCTTTAAGTTTATTTTTATATACCAAGAGGTCTTTAAAACCTGTCCGCCTGATATATTCCGCAAGCGGCCCAAAGTAGTTATTATTCTTTTTGTTAAATTGCCTGACTGTGGCATCCATAACAAATACGGCATCTTTATTTACAAAAAGCAATACGCAATGAAAGTTTCCGCATACCCAACCGCTAACCAATAAAGAAGGAATGGAAAACTCCCTGAATAATTTATCCGGGATAAGCGAACAGGCTAATTCACAGGTTTGCTCCCGGGTTAACGGGAGACGGGATATTTCTTCTTCCATGTCTCGGGCTATACTCGGCCGGTTATTTCTCAGGGTTTCATTCTTAACTTCCTCCAGTTGCGTGATTCTTATCGCTATCGCCTCCCTGGCTGCCTCCTCCATGATCCTTTCGGCATCCTGGTATGAAATTGCCGGCCTGGCTGCTGGTGAGCTAACAACTGTATTAGCGCTGAAAGAAACCTCACAAGCATGGTATGACCACAGCCAGGGGTTAAGTTCATTTTGCGAAACCAATAGTCTCTTAATTTCACCCCTATCTTTCATTTCTTTAATCCATTTCGCTACTGGCTGGTTAACGGGTGTTAAGATCATAAATTCGTCGCATCCGGACTTTTTAAGCATAGCCATCATTTCTGACCACATTTTTTTACCGATGCCCCTGTGCTGAAACTCAGGATGCACCGCTATGGTAAGAATTTCCGCATCACAGAGATCTTTTCCGTCACGGCCGCATACCCCTAATATCCCTATCAATTCCCCTTTATGGAAATCCAGTATAAAAGTACATGTAGGATTAACAAGCACATCCCTATCCAAGCTGCTTATGTGGAATGAAGATAGCCCCGCGGACTTAAGTAAATCCAATATCTCTTCCCAGAAAGTAAAAAAACCATTGCCCCCCACAATCACTGTTATATTCTCAAGATCGTTTTTCTTCTCCCTCTCTATCGGAGAACTGGATATTTGCCCCGCGCCGGGCATACCAAAATTGAATTCTCCTTCTGATAACATCAGCCTATGCCCGGAACCAGACACAAATATATTTCCTTTGATTTTTTCTAAACCCCTGGGGAAACTTCCAAGCTGCATAACTGCAGTAAATCGGTCTCTTTGGCCTTCAATATAAAAATTAAAATCATGCCTTAAATCACAGGGATAAAACCCTGTATTTAACTGGGCAGGCCTGGAATAGCGCTCCTCATACGGCTTATCATCGACATTTATCTGCACCAAGCCATTCTCTCGGTAATGTATGTACACCCTATGCTGCGTGTTATCATAAAATATAAAAGTAAACTCCGGGCTCTTACGGTTTACCCTAACCGCAATCGCGTCATTTTTGTGAACAAGTTCTATGCGGAAAGAATCGGCACTGTGCTCTATTCTATTTTTTTTGCTTGCCGGAGACTCGCTAAAACCAGCATTAGCTTCTAAAATCCTCCTGAAGAATAGCCAGCATTTTGTTCCGGATATATCCCAGCTTTCCCTGGCTGGCACAGCTTCAAATACATTCTTAATTTTTCCTGTAATCTTGCTGATAAAATCCTCAAACCGGACACTCCCTATGTTAAGATATTGCCTGGAAATAGCCGGAACAATCCTGGCAATAGGAATGCGGTTAGCTGCCAAGAAGCTTTTTATTTTACGGATCTCGCTTTCAATCTGCCGGTCATCCATGTTAAAAATATTCGCCCAAAATGCCATTCCGCCGATAGATAACCTCGTCCTTAATGAAAAGAAATCAAAGCAGAAGGTCAGCCATATTTCCTTGACTTCACCGCCATTAAGATAGCCCTTGATTTTCTCTAAAATAACCCCTCGCTCATCACAAGCAGACCAGTTTGTCCTGGTTGCTCTTGCATTGTTAGAACCATCGTAATATGACCTAAACCAGACTAAATATCCTAATCCATCCTTCTCCATCCTGCTGCCCCAGTTACCTATATTACGAAGCAGGCTATTGCCTAAATCATAATCTTCATGTGCGTCCGCATTAAGCACCAGTATTTTCCCGCCTAATTCTTTAGCCCTGATTTTTATAAGATCATAAATGTCAGAATGGTCTTCAATCGGCTGATTAAGGATTACGACTTTTACCGGAGAGCTGGAACGCTTACGCAAGCTGGCTTGCTCCAGAGAATGTTCGTATAGTTCCGGGCGCGGGTTTTCGGACGCGGGAAGCTTGCGGAGAATTATTTCTATTATTGTGGCGTTATCAGGATAAAATCCGCCCTGGACCCCCTCTATTAATCCTTCTACCCTTAAAAGGAATTGCCGGCCCAGCTCGCTAAGGATACCCCGGTTAGCTATTAATAACGCCCTGGTTTTTAGCAACTTATTTATCACAGAATCTGTTTCATCCGGGTAATCTGAAGCCGAAATAGGCGAGCTGGTTATATGAGCTATCGGCTTACAGGCTTCATCAAGGAAAAGGAGTTCCTGATTATAATCCTTTCGGGTTTTCAACCATCCTGCAAATTGATTGACCAACTCCTCTATCTGCTGGCGATGGTTTAATTCGGTTTCTGAAATGGTATAACCTGCATCATTGCCCTCAGCAAGGCTTAAGGCTTCATCAAAAAAATCAAACTCTACTTCTTTTAACTTCGGGTAATATTCCGCCGCTTTTTCAGCTAATGTGGAAGGCGCATAGTAAAGAAGTTCCTGCAGCTCCCTGAAATAAACCATCAGGCGGCGAGTGGCTTCGGAAAATTGATTAGTAATATCAAACAGCGCTGCTACTTCGGGATCATCGAATTCATCATCAAACTCCAGATCTCCGGTCTGAACCAGTTTGCTACCAGCCTCTATGTGCTTCTTATACAACAAGGTAGAGAAATATATAGCTAACTTCCTGGAAGGATAAGCAATGCCTGCCTGAAGCTTATACTTTTTTATGAATTCCGCATTATTTCTTATCCTGGCAAAATTACTCTCCTTACAGAAATTAATTAACCCTATACGGACAACAATACCTAACCCCTGGAGGATTTCTATGGCCTCCCTGTTTTGCTCCCGGGTTATGCCCTTTCTAAAATATTTTAATTCCTCATTATTATCACTTTCTACGCCTACAAATACCTGTTTTAATCCCGCTTCCTGCAGAAGGGCGAAAATCTCTCTGCCTGCCTTACATACAGCATCAGCCCGGGTTAATATCCAGAAACTTATTTTTAAACCTCTTTCGATAATCCCCTCGGCTATGGCCCTGGCCCTTTCCGGGTCAGTACCAATAAAATCATTATCCAGAATATCAAATCCGGTTCCTCCGAATTCCCGGTGAAGAAATTCTATTTCATCGACCACTCTTTTTGCAGAACGCGGCCGCCATAATAAATCTTTTAATTTTGCGCCCTCCTTACGGTTTTCCGCCTGGGCTTCATTAAAAAAGCAGTGCTCGATGCAAAAAGTGCAATTTCCGGGGCATCCGTAGGAAGTATCCAGCATAATCTTATTAGAAAACATATCCGAGCCAGTCTGCACTATGCCCCAATCCAGAAAAGGCAAACTATCCAACTCTTCTGTGGTTAAGACACGGTTCGGGTTAATGACTATCTGCCCCTCCGGCCCGCGGTAGATAATATTTTCCACTCCCGCAAGGCCCTTGCATTCAGATAATGCCCTTACCGCCCCCAATAAAGCAAACTCCGCTTCACCGGCAATAATAAAATCTATATCTGGGATTTCCTTCAAGAGCTCACCCTTACAAACAGCAGGCAGATGGCCTCTGGCACAGATAAAAAATCTTTCTTCCGATTTTAGCTCCCGGGGCAGATAACTAAGGAACTCGACAAAATACGTTTTATCTCCTGGAAACAAATTTAAACATATAAATATCTGTTTTTCGGGATAGCTATTAGCGAGTGTGGTTATTTTAACGGACAGGTCTTCGGCTGCAAGATTAAGGTTATTTGCATCAATAAATTCGGTAGGGATCTTATTCTCTTTTAAGAAAGCGCTTACCCTGGCAAATCTTAATGGTTTTACGCCTCTGACAGAACTATGATGGTTTGCATTTACTAAAACTACTATAGGCGGGCCGGTTTCGGACAATTCCCTTATCCCATTTAAAATCTCGCGATGTCCGTTACCGATATCGCTCTTTGCTCCCACAAGGCCGTTTTTGTGCGGGTCATTGCCTAACAATGGATTATCGTAGAGATGCCTCTGGTTTCTTACTATCGGCGAGCTGACAGCAGGCATTACATGATATGCGCCATAATTTCTCTCCTCGAGCATGCGTTGCGCAATAAAACCATATTTCTCAACTATCTTAAATAGATCATTCTCCGTTACTGCAGGATTCCAGTCATCCGGAGATACAAAAAACTCAATGGGCCATACGACTATCGCCCTTCCTGCCACATTAAGGTACGCTCCTAATTCTTGAAAGAACCTGTCAGCTATATTTTTTCGTTCAGGCCAACCGGAAAAATTACATGCCACCAAATCAAATCTTTCCTCTCCCAAATCAGTAAAAAGATCACCTTGTACAACCCTTATACTCTCAAATAACCCGAATTGTTTGATATTTTCCCTCGCGGATTGTACAGCGCGCTTGTCGATATCTACGGCTACCCCAGAACCTCCGGCAAGTTGATTAATGCGTATGGATAATATCCCCGTGCCGCAACCTATATCCACAAAATTAATTCCAGGGCACTGGGGAATCTCATTAAAAAATAACTCCAGCGCTTTTAAACTCAAAATAGTTGTAATCTCGGGAATGTGGATACCCTTATAGGCAAAAAGGTCCCTACCTAAATGCGGACTAAAGAAAACTGTTTTTTCTGATTCAATTTTAGACCCTATAATCGCATCATTTGCCGTCGGAGAAATAGGCTGCTGTGACACTGGCGAAGAAATACACATAAGATTATTACATTTCAATACGCCTGTAAATAAACCCCTTATTAGCTCCTCTGCTGTTTTCTCCCCTCCATTACTAACCCAAATTTCTTTTAAGCTATCCCCCTCTTCTTCTATCGCTCTCTCAAACTCATATTCGGCCTGCCCCCAGAAAGCACGAATATTTTTTGGTTTACCAATTACGTCTTGCTGACATAATAGCCTTAAACAACCTGACGTATACGTGAATAAGTGCCTTCCCGTAACTAACCAGTAAATAATTCCGGCCATGGCATAATGTATTTCAGATTCAATTACACGCACCGAATGAGATCCATATATCCTTCTCAAAGAAAAAGTGTCTATAAAACAGGTGATGGAAGAGAATTTATTAGGGGTTTCCGGCAGGCGCGCTACCTCTTCCTGTTCTACCCGCAAGCTGTTGGAATCTTTAGCTACATAGATAGTCTGGGGGGTTAAATTTACCGCTCTTAATCCTGTTTTTGAGAGTACTTGCTTTAAATAGATACACTCCTCTATTAATGATGCTAAGAATACTGACTTCTCTCTCAGGAGCTCTGCTCTTGTCGTTTCTATCAGCTTTATTAAGTCGCCGGCTATCCCACCCCTGCTCCTGTCTATTCTTTCCAGAAAAATATCTTCTATTATCTTCAAAACTACCTTTGTAAAGCATGATTCGGAGTCAAATCTATCTCCCCAAAGCCTTCTCTTTGTACTCCTTCCATTGAAACCAGCATATGCCCTCTCCCAAACCTCCGGAACATTTCCCGTGGAAGTAAAAACGCCCTTTAATATTTCTCGCGTCTTTCTCCTAACCCTGCCTGCCAATAAAGTATCGATGCCTTGCCAGCGTTCAGATAAATCAAAGAGGCTAACTCTATCTACCGGTGAGGCGGAGCCTGCCAACCTGGCCATGGCTTTGCGGAGTTCATCAGAGCGCATAAATGGATGTAATGCCTTGATGTCATATAATTCAGAAGCTAAATCTCCCAGGCCAACCCGCACATATTCCCGCTGTCTGATTAGTTGTTTAAGGATATACCCGAGATGTTCTTTTCCTGGCTCTCCAAGTAAATCAAAATCCAGGAAAAGATGCTTATTATAAATTCCGTAATATGGCTGCTGTCCTTTAATGAATATTAAAACGAAACCTTCCAGCGCCGGGCCAATGCCATTTTTTTCTATAATCTCAACAAAGGTTTTTAACTGAGCGGGGTTAACTTGCAGGTGTTGTTCTGCGGCCGGGATATTTGCAGGCTCGGTGCCAATAGTACCTTTGCCCGGAAGCATAAAAGTAATTTTTGTATAAATAAAATTAGCTTGAACAAGCCCTTCTTTTTCGCTAAACCGCAAGGAAGCAAACTCTTTTGAAGAAATCAGATCTTTTATTTCTTCCGTATAATAATCATCGGGCAGCATTTCTATCACTACAGGGGAATTAGTTGGCGAACTGGAAAGTGTTTCTAAAAGAGTAAACTCTTTATCCAGGGAATACCTGTTAATCCTTTCAATTTTATAATTATAACCTGTACGGCTGGCATAACAAACCTGGATAGCTTTTTCCTGGGGCCAGATAAAAATACCGGTTGATTCTGTTTTTGCATGAGCCCCCGGGGCAGAGTCTATTTTTATATTTGACGGGGTTAAGCCGCAGGAAATCATGAAATCTTTGAGCGCCCTTGTAAATTTGCTGTTATTATCTCTATGTGCGATAAGTACCTTGGTAGATGCCTTAAAGACATTCTTTCTTTCAAAAAAACAGTATTTTCCCCATTCCTTAATAATATTGTTAAGGCCAGCTTTTAATGAAGAGGGGTTGATATGAGCAAGATAAATCCTGCCGTCTTCAACCAGGAATACTACAAGAGCGCAAGCCGTACATATATCCTTTAACGGCTTTTGCGCAAACCAGAATCCACTCTCTGTGCCGCAGACAAAATCCGCGTTATTGATCTCATAGAATCTTGTTCCTGCAATAGATGGTAATTCTACCGGACTGGAAGAAGCTCTTAAAAGAGTAAAGCCCTTGTCCAGCCAATAACGGTTAACCTGGATGATTTCGGGTTTAAAGACTTTAGGAAGGGCATTGATAAAAAAGTTAGGGATAGTATAAGTGATCTTTATGGCTTTACCCGGCCAGATGCAAAAAGACAGGTTTTCCGCAAAAAGGCCTATCCCTTGCGGCGCAGGGTCTATTTGTACATTATTTTTGTGCAGGCCATAGGAAATTAATAAATTTTTGGTTGATTCTGCGGGTATGCTGTTTTTCATTATATGAGAAACAAGTGCCTTGGTAGTTTCGTTAAAAATATCGCCCGCATCAAAATACCCTCCAGCCTTCCATTGTCCGAGCATATCATTACGGTATGTTTCAGGATTTATTTGAGCCATGTAAACACTTCTATCCCGGGTAAAGAAAAATACCACCACACAGTTTAAACAGGCATGTTTAAGGGGTTTTTCAACACGCCAGAACCCCGTGACAGAACCAGGCCCCGCAACCTTGTCAAATTGAGTCCTCTTTTCAACTGGGAATATTATCGGGCTGGAACACTCTTGAGCATTTTGGCTTAAAAAAGCGGCGAATTGCTTAATTAATCTTTTTTCCCGTATAATATTCAGCGGAGGAAGCAGCTCTGCCCCCAATAAAAATGCTATATCGTCACTTATCACAAAGTATCTATGCGCGATATTTATATCCAAAACGCAATAATGATTTAATAAATTCAAAAGGGCGAAGTTTAATAACAGGCAAGCGGTACGTTTATGCGCTTCATCATATGGCTGAAGGTGGGTTAATTTAACAAAACATTCAGCGGCAAACAAATACGCAGAATCGCATTCCAAATCATCTTTGTAATTTCTAATAAACCATCTGGCGTATTTTCTTGCCCGGACAGCCTTTTCCCTAAGCATCCCTAAATCCTGGTTACGCCGGGAAATTCTTGCGCAGTCATATTCTTTGGTAGGTTTTGTAACTATGGTATTCAGATCAGCCAGGAACGCGCTGAATTCATCTACATTTCTGAACTTAACCCCGATTTTTTCATTAATAAACTTGCACCCATTAACAAATCCCTCAATTACTTTTTCATCCGGCCTTCTGCAATCACGCAGTACGTCTTTATTCCCCAGGGCGATTCTTTCCCAGTTATCAGACAATTCCTTAAGCTTCATGTGCACTAACTCCAGATCTATGATCTTGTCAACAGGGCTGGATGACATTATCCTATCCAGCCATTTACGGTTTTCTTGATACTCCGGGGAATTTAGAATACCTGCGCGCCTGGCCTCGGCATCAACTTTACCCAGTAATAACGGGTCTTTTATCACTTTATAATATTCTAAATTCACTATGCAATTCAAGGGAATCGAATCATAAGATATAAAATAAACGGTGTCGTTTTCTCTGAAAAAATTAATACCTTGCTCAACAAGCTTAGCCCGGCTTATGTACAGCAATACTCCGTTTGAGAAATAACCGGGTTGGCCATAATCAGGATGGGACAAGAAAATAACCGGCTTGGAGTATTTATTAGTGATGGTTTTGGGTAGAATAAATCCATCCCTGATTATTAAGGCAAATTTTTCTACGGAGGTACCATGTAAATATATCCTGGCTTCAAGCGGGTAATTAATCGGCGAAGAACTTTTCTTGCCGGAAATGCCGCGCCTGCTAATTATCCCATAAATCACTTCCGATATTTTCACGGAATCATGATAACTTTTTGCTTCTTCGTCCTCAAAATCCCCCATTACCGGTTTTATCCCCATTGCCCGGATATTCGCTATATCAGCGTAAGTATAGTAAGTTTCATTCTCTTTAGGCACATTGACCAGAGCATATTCAATATAATCCGTGTTTATCCGGCTGGGGTGTTTATCCGCATTCCTCAGATGTAACAGGGCCAACCTTACCATATCGCTGGCGGCTAAACCTTTACTTTCCGCAGAACTATAGCGGAAATTACGCCATGAGATATTCACAACAAAAATCTTGGCTGCCCTGGTTAACCTAAGAGCTTCAGGGTTCCCCTTAACCGCTAAAGCCGGTATATAGCTGGTGATACTACCCGGACCGATAACTATGGCGTCTGATTCCAAAATAGCTGCCAGGCTCTCATGAGTAGCTGACGGCAGCTTCACCTCTTTACGGGTCCCTCTTCTGACAAAAATAATCCGTTCAATCTGTTCCGACTGGTTAAAACGATGATCAATTTCGTACTGGCCATAAATTACGCTATTGTTTTTCATCTTCGCGGCGATATCTAAATTAGCTAAACTCGCCGGGATTAACTGTGTGTAAGTATTAACGCCCAAAATACCGGATATTTTATCTATAGCCTTAAGGATATTCCTTTTCGCAGCAAAATACTGGCTGGCAACAATAATATTGCCGACATTGGCATCAAATAACGGAAAGCCAGTATTCGCGTTTTCAATCTTCTCGCGGATAAAATACTCAATTGAACCCTGCAAAAAGGTTCTTAATTCTCCGGATATATTGATACCGCTTGCCCTCTCTTTAGCCTCTATTAAATTAAGCAGCTGGTTTTTAAGCTGGGAATTGCTGTTCCTGGTCTCTGTTTCCCGGGGAAACCTATGGTTCAATATCTCTTCTACTAATTTATTCTCCAGGGTATCCGGTAAAAGTGCGACCAGCCTGTTACGTAAATCGCCAATAGCCGGCATATCCAGATGTCTGCGCAATATTCCGGTGCTAAACCCGTTGTCAAAAACTGTGATAATATTATATAAATGCGCTCCGCGGCTAATAAGCCCTTTAACCAGCTTCTGGGGGCCGGAGCCTCCTCCGATACTGGTTATGCAATAGCCGCCCGTAACCGGCGATGACCCTGAAGAAGGAGTAACCTCTATTTTTAGGCGGGTAGCCTTATCTTTTTTCTCTATCAGTGTTATTTTGCCAAATTGGGCAGTAATATCTCCATTTATGCATACATTAAAATATGTACGGCTCCTAACGCCACGATAAATTGCCCATAATTCCTTTGTTTCTTTTGCATCAAACCCGGCTTCTCCGGGATAATAGCGGGAAAGCCACAAAAGAAGGTCTTGCCGGCCCTGCGGTACCCAGCCTTGCTTATGGTCTCCATAAAATATTTCTACTGTGTTTATATGCGCATAATTTACTACCAACCCTGACAATATTTCCTTAATCCTGGCCCGGAATTTCTTGTCTACGCCAAAGAAACTATAAGTAACCTCTCCCTTGGCTTTAATTTTTGAACCTGAAACAGCCGAGACAAAAATGCTGGTTTTATTTTTGGCAGCCTGGGCATCATAAGGGACCTGCGGCTCCAATAAAATAAGCTCTGGGATTATAATTTTCTCTACCATATTTTCTATGGATTTGATTTTAATACTAAGGCGCTCTTTTCTTGCCTCCAATAAATTAATTGCCAGGTTTACTCTATCAAGAATTTCTCCGGTCATGCCATTTTCCAGGCCTCCTATCATTAAATCCAGCTCCTGGCGCGCAAGGGTTATTTCGTGGGCCTCAGCAACTTTATTTTTACTGCCCCTCATCCTGCCTAAAATTGTCTTTACCTCGGATAATATTTCCAGATGCCCTGTCTTTCTGTAAAAATCAAGCCTCAGGGAGCTTAAAAGCTTTAAGGCCTGATTGATCCTTTCCTGAGACATAATAATGCTTTCGTATATATGGATAGTTTTCCTATACGGCTTGGGAAGCTGGGGAACAAGAGCCCTGTTATATGTTAACGGAGAGCTGCTCATAACCCCTGTTGATTTTGAAAACGTTTTCATTAACGCGCCAAAAAATAAGGGGGTGGCGCCTTCTGCCTCACAGGACCAAGCAATATTAATTAAAACAGTAAAAAAGATAGATAAAATAGTAATCCAGCTCAATACTGTCACCCAGGAGAAATTCCCTAAGCTAAATTCACTATATAATTCCCTGGCAAATCTTCTATATAGGCTATTTTTCTGCCTGAAAATTACAGATAAAACAGCCATAGCTGCTCCCGGGGTAGGATATGATTGATAGCTATCTAACCACTTTATTATTTTATTAGAATAGCCTGATGCCCTCAGGACCTGTTTTATCTGTTTCCTGTTTCTGACTCCAGACGCTTCATAATTAAGGATGGCGAAAGCCAACTTCCGGAAATTCATGTTCCTGCGATTACGATGCGGGCTTCCATACCCCCTGGAATTATCAATTAACACCCTGGCAATATCAGAATAGCTTGACCCAACAGGACTGGATGAGGAGGTGTCTTTCAATGATTTAAGGGTTTTCCTTACAGCTTCCTTTGATTTAAAAGAGAATTTATGCTTTCCCCAGAAATCCTGGCCTAAAACATACTCCAGTAATTCACTACCCGTTATTTCTCTGCCTGCCCTCACTGCGTAAACTAAAATCCTATTATTAATGCGGGAGAAATCTTTAGTCTCAACGAGCATTTTCCAATCCAGGGTCCCGATACATATTTCATCAATGCTTACCTTAAATTCAACCCTTACCAGTCCGCCCACGGAATTCCTGAATGCCGGCTCCCGGATAGCTTCTAACATCTCCTTGGCTACAATAAGAGGAGATTTCATCAGCTCCAGTAAAGCTTCTTTCTGGAGTGCCTGTTTCTGCTGCTGGTTCTGTATAAAATTAAAGAATGATAAGTGGAGGATTAAGACTTGAGGATAATATATGAAACTGGCAATTTTCCCGTTGGTGTATTTGGGGTTAGAAACAACGTTGATATTAAGCCCTTCGGGAGGGGCGTTAGCGTTGGAATTCTTAATCAACCTGAATAACTCGGATAATTCCCTTTCTATTGGGACAATTCTTTTTCTTGAAGGCAGGGCCTCCAATTCAAAATTCCTGTTTGCCTTAAATGCTAAATTAATTTTATTAAGTACAGGAAATTGCAATACATTTTCAGAAGCTACAGGTATCTCCAAAGGATAATCGCGCCTTGCCACCCTGGCTGCTATTGGGCTGGAAGAATGGCTTTTTGGTCCCCGGGCCTCTTTGCCGTATTTTACGGAAATCTTGCCGAATATGCCCGGCACGCCCATCATTTTTTCTACTTTTCTAAAATCAAAAACGGGTTTTAATGAATTATATTTTATCTTGGTCTCTAATTTCTCAACGACCTCCCAGGCCATAGCACTCATATTCTGCCTGGTGTTAAATCTATGACCGAATTTCTTTTCCGCCATATCCCTGACTTCCTCAAAAGTTTTATCTCTTATCAAAAATTGAATAAAAACAAACTCTTTTAAAAGTGTTATCCTGCCATTCCTGCGATGGTGCCTTAATTCATACCTATTGTATCTCTCAATTGCTTTACCCATTAGATCCCTAATGCTTATTCCAATACCTTTTAAGTTGATTCTATCCAAAGTATCGTCCTCTACCCCCAGCATATCCCTTAATTTTCCGTCATTATCAGGGCTGATTTGGGCGTCTAATGAAGCAGGGTTGATAAGATTGCCTAACCGTATAACGCCCCCTATAGTGTTTTTTCCTGCCCCCAGCCTATCGGCAATCTGGCTTATTGTAGGAACGTTTCCTCCGGATTCATTTTTGAATGAATCTATAGCTCCATTTACCTTCCTTACCCGGGAATATATATCCGCCGGCAGCTTGGCTCCATTAAGATGGCCCTTGGCAATGATTATTCTGCTGAATTGTACATCTAATGTACTCATATTAGTATTAGGAACTGTTTTACCTATAACGAATGTCATAAAATCACCTTTATCAGGGTCAAATTTATCTAAGCGGCCGATCATATACTCTACAATTTCATGAGAGAGGTCAAATAAAGATATAGAGGTGGGAAAACGACACTTATAATCCCGGGCCCTTTTTATTATCCGTTGCATGCTGCCTGTAATTAATTTATCCTGCGCCTGTTTTGCCCTGGCTTTAGCCCTGGTATCTGCTCCGGGTATTTTCCCGTTTCTAATCGCTTCCATTAACACCCTCTGCTCTTCTCTTGTTGGATATTTAAAAGCAAAATACGACTGCAATGTCTCCATTTCCATATCATCATCTTTAGCTTTACTGAATCCTGAATTTGCGATATCGGGAAGCCCTTCACATTGAGCGCCATCCGAATCTCCGGTGCCTACCGGGCTATATTTTTCTTCCTCAACTAAAGTGGGCATGATTACTTCCGGAACAGCCAAAGGTTCTTCTTTGGCTGCTGATAGTTCAGCCGCAAATTTCTTAGTTAGCTTATTCAGTACGCCTTTTAGTATTACAAAATACCCCTTGGCCAATATATGTTCTACGATGGACAGGCGTAAACTTCTTTCTTCCCCCCATATCGCTGATAAAATATCGCTTTCGATTATTGCTTTCTTTTGCAACGCGGTTTTTATAACCCCATCCATTATCTGGGCCATTTTTTGCCCGGGTTCTAATTTCACGCCTAATTTTCGGCGGATCTCCCCATAGACATCCGTTGTCATACGCCTGCGGCTTATTCCCAGTTTTAATGCAATTTTATCCGCTTCAAATCCCATCGCGCTATATGCTAAAACCCCTGCTTCAAGTTTGCTTAATTTCACGCTATTATAAAAAAGGTAGATAAAGCTATCATAGCTTTCTTTACCGCAATTTATATACCCCTTCTCATACCCTGCCTTAACGCATTCTATAAGGGTATTCCTGCCGTCTTTATCTATACCAAGCTTATTGGCAATTTCGTCAACAAAAACCTGGATTGTATGCGGCTTAAGGTTCAATGCTTGCGCTATCTGGCGATTTGTATCCATTGAATTATTAACTGCTGCCTCCAGAATTGATCTTTCTCTGTTGGTCAACGGATTGGTGATGATTTTTTCCGCGCCGGAAGCATCCTCAACCGTAATCCAACCTTGTGTTAAGGCATATTTTGCCGCTTTAATCAACTGGCTATGCCTCCAGTTGTTTCTTTCGCCTTTTACCTCCTTAGGCGTTTTTCCATAAACACTGTAAAAAGCCCTGCGGTAAATATACCTGGTATTGGGAAAATTCATGGCCTTAGCTATTTCTTCCAATGTTCTGCCTTGCAGTATAAAAGCAAGGATTTTCCTGGCATCATCATTAAGTGGGTTTGATTCCTTGGAGCGTATATTCTCAATATCTGCATCGCTGATATTCTCAACCGCTTTCAGCTTTAGCTCTTTAGCTTTAAGCATCAACGCAGACAACCCTGAAATTGTAGTCCGGGTCCCCTTAACACTTGTTTTATCTATTTTAATCCCGAATTTACGCCGCACGTCGCTTAAAGCGTTTCTTACTCTTTCCCGGCTTAGGGTAATTATAAATTTATCAGCGATATTCTTTACTACCCGGTCAAAAAGCCCCCTGAATCCTCCGGCTACCGCCTCCTTTATTACTTCCTCAAATATCAAACTCTCCTGGCCGGTTAACTTAGGCCTGGTAATCGGGCTGGAACTGCCTGGGTTAACTATATTTTGAAGCGCGCTTTCCAGCAATCCAACTTCGGCATCCACGCCTCTTTCCTCCTCCCGGCTCAACCCCTGCGTGTCCAAAACAATATATTCCGTTTTAAAAACTTTTACAGAAATCCATAATACTTCCTTTAAGGTTTTACTATTTATATCCGCAAAAGAAAATTCTGCACCGATTTCAAATATTGCTTCATTTTTCTGTATCTTAAACAAAAGGCCGCTATTCATTCTAATGCCGTTGTTTTTAATACGCTCTAACTCGCGCCCTATGAGCTTTTCATTAAACAAAGCTGTATATTGGGAAAGTTTTCTTTCTTCGTAAGATAAAAATCCCTCTCTAATAGCAATCAAGAATCTCAGGTTGCTAAGAGAATCTGCCTGAATCGCTGTTGCAATGTAACTGCTCAATCTATCCAGAAAAGCAGGAGGAAAATGGCTGGATAATAGCTTCTCTACCAGATATTCTAAACAATCGAGGTCCCTGCTTAATATTAAAAGTTCTATATCCGGCATTTTGGTTGATTTTTCCTTTTTTCTGTTCTTATTTTTTTGCTTAGCTCCACTATCGCCTTTTAACGCAGAGAGGTATTGCTCCAATTCCTGCTTCTTGCTTTCAAGAGCAGATTTCCAATCCCCTATAGGCATCCCTGCTCCAAGCGTAAAAAACGCCCGTAATAAATCCTCTTCTTTTGCCTGAAGATATATGTCTCTTATCAAATTAATAATTCCCTCCTGGCCCTGGAAATTGTTCCCAAGAAAGGCAAGAAATTCTTTTCTTTTTCTTTCTTCCAGCCCAAGGAGGCTTCGAAATAAATCAGCGATTTGCCTTTTGTCCGAAACAAGTACCGCGCAGATAATTTGGCTTATTTTCTGCTGCTGGCCCATGTCAAAATAGCCGCTTGCTGTCTTAAGGAGAAACTTCAGGGCGTCTTCAGCCAAATCAAATCTTGCGGCTAACAAGCATATATTTACATAATCAACAACCAGCCTCACATGCTGTTTTTCAATACGGCCCTTAGCCCCCTCCATATCTATTCCAGCTATCCTGAAGATCTCCCCATAACCTGCGCTTATATTCAGGAATATCCCAGATTTATCCAAGACCCTGCGGAATGCCGTCAGCGGAAGGATTATCCTGTTTCTTATATCATCAACCATGCCTTCAAGCTCTTTCTTGGATGCCTTGGAATAAAAAAGCACCTCTTTCCGCAGGGTTGCTATGTCTTCGTTAGCATATAAATCATATGCCATGGTATGCCCTTCATGGACTAAAGCGACATTAAAATATGTATTCAAAAGATGAAATTCAAAATCTTCTTTAGGGATAGATGCAAGCAATCTTTCTACTGCAATCCTGTATTTGGCTATTTTGCTCCCTTGCTCTATACTCATAAATATTATTTTTATATAACAGTTTGCGACTTTCTTTGATATATCAGCAATTATATCTTCTCCCAACAAAGGCTCTGCTTTTAATAAAGACTTTTTGGCTTTAATATACGCCTCTGCTGCCTGTTCTGCAGCCAAAAGCGCTCCCGGAGCGTTATTATCCCTCAAAACTATGCTTATATCGTAATGCGCCTCGCAGGCCATCCATATATTCCTGAAATAAAACTGCTGTCCTTTGAGGGCCTTTAATAACGTTGCACTGGGGATAAGCGAATAGAGGCGGTCCAGGTAGGGAGTGGAGATCGCTTCTCCATTATTGCCTAAGAAAGAAATTATTTTCTTAAGAATATCCCTGCCTGCCGATAAGTAATCAATATCCTGCTTAATTTGCCCCTCGTTATAAAGATAAGCTGCAACGCTGTGAAGCGTAAAAAGCACTCTTTCTTCCTGGCCGGGTACATTGCTTATTAGAAGCTTAAACTGTTCGACATCTTTATTATGCCCGGGCTCAAACTTGAATGTTTTAGCCGCGATATCCGTAAGAACATCTGCCCCTAAGCTTGAAAGGCCCCCTATATCTTCCGAGGCAAAATAAACAAGAAAATCCAGAAAAGCGCTTCTGTATGAGTTTATGTCCTGGAAATTCCTGGGTGTTATTGCGGAGAGCTTATTTTGTATTTCATCTCCGTAAACAGGGCTTGAAATAGCTTTTTCATAAATCCGTGTTTCCGCTGCCTCCGGCTCAACAGTTTGATAATACCTGTTGATTGCAGCCAGTGTGATTTCGTCTTTTTCGCCTGATAAAGCCTCGGCCTTTATTTCATCCAAAACCTCAGATCTGGTCTTTAAAATATCGTCTTTATCCAGCAAACCCTCAATCCGCTTTTCTATCTCTAAGACTAACTCATCAATACTTAAACAACCGCTTATCAAGCCTTCTTGCTTGGCCTTCCTTAAAAGAGGAAGGAAATCAGCTTTTTCAGAAACTTTCATATCCACTCCCAACGCTATGGAGGACTTCTTTATTAAATCCCACAGGGAGCTGTATGAAGCCCTTCCCTGCTCTATTATAATCTCAGGCAGGCCCTTTCCGCAGGCTAAGAGCTTTAATGCCTCTATCTTGGAAAAACCGAATTTTTCCTGTTTAACTTTCTGCTGCAAACCGGATAATTCCAAATCCTTATCTAATTGCCCTTTAGACTGTAATGATTTAATTAATTTAAGGGAGGTTGCGTACGGCTTAGTTTGATTTCCTTTCTCAAGTACTATCTTAATCCCCATTTTTCCAGCTCGCCTCTTGATATACGCAGGCCCGCATATTATGTCGCTCCTTGATATTTCCAACCTACTGTTAATCTCTTCAAAGGCCAGCCCCTGCGCCCTTAACAATAACGCCTGTATCTGCAGATGGGAAAGAAATACCGGATTCTTTTGCGGCAAAGAATGCAGTTTTTGCTCAGCAGCCCTTAGGATTTTTGCGGCAACTCCCGGGCCAAACCCTTTCTCCTGAATCCCCAATTTTCTCTTGATACCGCTGATATGCCTCTTGTTCGCATCTGTATGAACGCGCCTGGATACGGCGATATCCCGGGATCTTGCCTTGCCTTTCTGCATCAATGCCAGGATATCTTTTTCCGTGTCGGTTAAAGGATTAACCTCGATGTCGGGATAAATCTGCCTTGCTTTTTCTATTAATTGAGCACGCACCTTCTTAATATTATGCTCTAAACCAAAGGCATCGAGTATAGAATGCACAATCTTTTTTACTGTGCCTTGATGGCTCAGGTGCAAAATACTGCCTATTCCTTTATAGGATTCGTTCTGGCACAAAAGCTTTAAGGCAATAAGCTGCCGATCGTTAAGTTCGCATGATTCCCCTGGCATTAATTTCTCCTGCCCGGCCAGCTTAATCTTTACAACCGGGCTGGATGCCTTTTCTTGATCGCTTAATCTGCTTATCGGCAGGGGTAAACCGACAACCGTGCATTTTTCCCGGCCATCCCAGTCTTCAAATCCAGGGCTTAATCCTCTATTACCCTCGGGGACCACCTTTAAATCGATAAAATATTTCCGGATCAATCTGCGCAAATAATCCCTTCCTTTGCGCAATTCCAGGATATAGACAAAAGTAACTGTCCAATTCATGCGCAATGCCTCCCGGTGTAAAAAATCAAATATTGTTGAACCAATACCAATATATTCCCGGCCGATACGGCCATAACGGGTTTCTATAGACACTATTTCTATATTCTCAACCTGATAATCCAGGCATGCCAGAAGCCCGTTTCCTCTGATAAAAATAAAATCCCCCTTGCTGGTAATATTTTCAAACCCTAAGTCGTAGAAAAGTTGCTTTCTGATTAAGGACTCCCTGGGCCTTAAATCATACTTATAATAATCAGGCACCTTCAACTCTATGCTTAATGAAGGTTTAAGTATATTCCTTAAAAATATGACATCCTGGCCCAATTCCTCTTTAGTATCATAAACCGGGCTGCTGCTAAATGCCCCGCCGGAAAGAAACTTTTGCTCCCCACCAGCCACGGAAGGTAAAGCAAAATCACTATCATCTTTCCAACGGGGCATAACAATTCCTTTTTCTTTTAATATCCGCGCCAAAATCAGCTTGCCTCTTTCAATTCTTTGCCTGATTCCTTCCCTGCCAATATCCCACCTTGCAAAGCCTTCATCTTTCAGCGCTTTCTTTATCTCATTAGCCTTCCCGGAGTGCTGGCCCATCAGGATACTTAAAACAGCAAGAAATAAATCTTCTGCCTTGCTGATATCCTTCCCCTTATACTCTTTATATCTGCCGATAATATATGCGATTATTTCTTTTTTCTCTAAACGCTCCAGAGGATTCTCTGTTTTATTATCCGCAAACATATCCAGGAGGGTAAGTCCATCGCTATCATCACCAACCGGGGTATCTATTGATAAGCCCTCTATACGTATTGCCTCAATTTCATCCGCAATTAATTTTTTTATGGATTCATCGGGAAACCAATTATAAAGAAGTGTGGAAAGCCTGAACCCCTTATCAGGATCGTATAACGCTACTACATCACGCATATTGGAAAAATCCAGAATTGCCCTGTTGGTGTAGAAAATATTCTCCAATAACCTTCCGTATAAATCCAAATATCCTTTATACTGGCTTTTTATTATCTTTTGGATACGGAATATTATTATTTTCATTCCTATAATTGCCAGTATTTCGCGGGCTGCCGCGTTCCCATTAAGGCATTCCCGGCCTAATACCCCCTCTTCTTCTCTTGTCGGCCATCTATAGCCGTCATACATACTACTGATCCCGGAGCCATTTTCATTATCATAATTGACATAATTTATACCCTTTAAATCCGGAAGAGAACGAAAATCACTATATTTTGCTTCCCATTTTCTCTCAAACGGCTTTCTTCCCATTCTTTTCTTACCATTACCATTCTCTTCTTTGCTTGAGCTATTATCATTTTGGCCATAAAGATTAACAAATACGCCATAAAGCAATCTTACTTCTTCTAAATCCAGTGCCTTTTCCACATTCAGCTTAGCGAATATGCTCTTCTCCAACCGTAAATCGGGTGAGCCTGATTTTACCTGGCTAAGCAAATCTAATTCTTCCCTGCTTAAGCTTTTAATGTTTTCTTTAAACTGGATGAATAGATATTTAACTCCGGGCAGATACCCTTTATCTATCGCGTATTGGATGCTGCATAACCTTAACCCTTCTTCCAACTCCATAGCTGTATTAATAATATCTTTTTCGGATATTTCACCGTCTTTAAGCGCGAACATTATGATTTCGGATATATTCTTGCCTTTTTTATCAATACCCATGGCGCCACATATAAAAAGATTATACCTGCGGATTGAATCAGCGCCTTCTTTTATCTTTAACAGCCTGCAAGCCATATCCCTGTCAGCAACCAGAGCCTGGATTAATAATGCCTGCTTAAGTTTCAGGCTGAGCTTTTTCCTTTCGAACATAAATTTAAATCTCTTGAATTCTCCCGCGTCATACTCGATATAGCCTTTTTCCGCGGCACTTACCACACATTGCACCAATGTCTGGTAACGCGGTTCAAGAAATTTCGGAATATCTAAAATACTCCTAATCTCACCGACCCTCTCCCTCACAGTAATAAATGATTGGCCTAAGCAAGCAGCAATATCCTTATATGATATCCGCTTATTTTCTAAGCCTGCTTTTATAGCTGTCTCCAGCAATTTTATCTGGGTCTTAAGCAAAGGATTCGATTCTTTAACTTTTCTTGCCTCTTCCTGCGCAGGCTGTTTAGCAACCGATTCATTTCTTTGTAAAATATAAATTACCTCAGCTAACTTATCCCTGCTGATTATTCCTCCCTGCCTGTTAACCAGTTCATATTCCTGCTTATATACTTCCATAAAAATAGGCAATAGTTTGCCGTAATTGCGGGAGGTGCCTAATTTTTTAGTTACCCAATACAGCCTGTTACGTAATACCGGCTTGCTACCGATTTCCTTTCCTGCTTCTTTTAAAGGCCTGCCGCTTAGGATATCTTCCGCGATTACCCCCAGCGTCATTAACTCCATCTCGGTGAGCCATTCCGCGCCTCTTTTGGACGCCCTATAGACATATTCCTTGATCTGGCTAAGATGGATATAGTGGGGGAAGCTTTCAAAATAACGCTCACTATCCTTATACGCCGCAATTATCAAAGGAGCGACCTGCCCTCTTTTTTTGTCTACACCCAATTTAACGGTGATACTGGTTAGCAATCTCTTAAGGGAACCAAAACCTACATTCAATTCCCTGCAAATATCTTCGTTTGATTTTCCCAAAACAAGCAACACTAAAACTGTTACTTCCCTATCATCAAGCTTATTAGCGCAAGGAGATGAACTTAAGGAAGAATCGAAACCGGCCAAATGATTTTTTAGCTCGCCTAAATTCTCAATAACAAAATCAAAAGGCTCGACTCCATCAAATAGCGCTTTGGCTTTCTCCAACTTACTTTCTTTTTCTTCGGCCGCGGCGAACATCGCCAACCGCACACCCTCAACAGCCTTCCTCAACGTAACGATTACTTTTGGAGCATCATCCACTATTAAAACTTCTTCTGCAGAGAATCCATTAGCCCTTATTATTTGAACCATTTCATCTATCTTAACCTTTATCGTGTCAGATTTTTTATTCTGCCGCTTAAGAAGAAACCTTGCTTCTTTAAAATATTTATTTAATCCGGAATATTTCAGTATATTTCTTTTTTCATAGCCTCCGGCAGAAACTATATAAAGGGGTAAAACCTGGCTTAGTCTTTCAACTGTTTCCTTGGCACCCGGAGTCAATAAAGAAACGGCTCGAGTTTTCAATATATTTTTTAACTGGCTGTCTCTTAATTCTTCATAGTCTTTGATATATTCCATAACAGGCTTGGCTTCTATTTTACCGCGCTGTCTGATAAGTCCGGATACCTCCGGCAATGTTTCCCTGGTAGGCGTACCTAAAACCCTCTTAAAAAATTCATTTATCCATGGCTCAAGCCAAAGAATATCTTTAAGTTCAAATCCGGCTTCCTTGAACATTTTATAAATTATCTGCCTGAGCACATCACGGCAAACAGGTATTGTATCCGCAATCACGCCGTCAAAATCAAATATAATTGCTTTAATTCCATCAGGTGAAGGAGAAACCGCTTTCTTCTCATTTGAAAAAAATACCGGCGAACTGGAGTGAAACATCGATGAAGCGCCCGATAAGTTAACACCATCCCTATTGTCGTTTAAAATTGATTTTGCCTTCTGGTAAAGATTGCTTATCAGGGAGTCACCGACGCTTTCATTATTCCGCAAGAAATCCGAGGATAGCCAGCCTACTTGTTCATTTTGGGAAGAAAAACTGTCCAATATGCCACGCACATAATATTCTAGATCTATAAAAATACCTGTATTCTCAATTTCCAATACATTTGTTAGTAACTTCGACAATCTAATCCGCATGCTTTTTTCACAATTAAGATAACGGGCTGCGACGGATAACGGCAATCCTAAATCGCATTCTCTTTTTAAAACGGCCTGACGGCGGGATTCTTCATCCCTGTTTACATACCATACTCCATCTAATATTTTCCCGACTTTTAGTTGGAACAGGTTGGCTGAATCTATAAAAATAGGCTTGCGGCTCCCATTATTAGAATCATGCAAAACCTTCAGTATCTGTTCATAAACCAAATGCCTTCTAGGTAAACAAGAAATGCGTATATAAAACCAATACAACAGAGGTGACAATGAAAAAATGTATTTTAACCTATTTATAATAATATTTTTCACGCAGCTTGAAAAATCGCCATAGACTACAGAACAGCCTTCTTTTTCTATAATCCCGGAAACAGTGGTTTTCCCCACCCCCATAAATCCCGTAATGCCTATAAATTGAACTCCCAATTTTTCCTTTAAAGCAACAATCTCTTGAATCGTTTTCCTGCGACTCAATATTCTCAACGGCGAGCTGGCGGCTTGATAATTAACCATGCTTATTCCCCCTTCACAAACCTTGTATTCATGAAGAATACGCAGTACCTCTGCTACGCTCCAGGCCTGCGAAGAAGTCCCTCCCGGATATTGAGGAACGGACAGACCAATCTCTCCGCCATTAAATACCTCGTCTATTGAGCCATGCGTAAAAAGCCTAAGAAGCAATTTCTCTGTTTTAAAACGCACCTCTTCTTTAATCTTTTCTTCCGCTACGCCTTGCCATCGTCTGACTCGCACCAATAAATCTATCTCAGGACCGATAAGAAACGGCCAAGCTGTACCCTGGTGATAAGCAAAATCCTTGTGTTTACCAAAATCAACTGAATCTGGCCCTGGCTGACTGTTAGTATCATAGTGCGAATGGTAGTTGGAATCGCGTGGAGATAATGTTCGCGGGCCATAAGACGTACTTAAATCCTTCATGCAGGCATCTAACACCTGAGCCTGCTCCTCCATAGGTAAAATATCCGGTGCCACGCTCAAAGCAATAAGTTGGTTCGGCCGCAAAGCAGCTCCATGATTGGCGCTATCCGGTGTCCCATCCGGACCAATGACATCAAACAAACAATTTTCCCTCTCATCTAGCTCTCCGGGATTTTTTAAATGGTTGTTCCAAAATTTATCCCTGAAATTACTTTTTACCTTTTCTGCAAGTTCTTTCCAGTTCGGCTCATTCTTTTCCGGTTGCAGCCCGAATTCTTCCATTGCTTTAGCCAACCAGCGAAGGTTGGAATACCATAATCCTTGAATCTCTACGCACTTACCGTTACGCGGAGTTACGGGTAAGGTATGCTCCGGGATAGCGTCCATCCAAGTGCTCTGCGCAGGGCTAATGATTAACCCATCTTCTTTATCAGCATAAATGCTTTGCCGCTGACCGTTGCGGTCATGATACCCTGTACCATTATAATAACCTAACATGACCCGGCGGATTACAGGCAGCATTTGTTTAATGGTTTCGAAATCCCCCGTATAATCCAAATATTTATGTGCCATAACATAAACAAACCACATAGAGCCATCCACTGTGTTATACTCCGGATTAGCCGGGTCAATGATGCGGTTAGGGATCAAGCCATCGCGTTCGAATCTGCTAAAACTTTCGAGAAGCGCCCGTGCTTCAGGATGAAGCCATTTCTGCAGTAATAAGCAACCGGTATAACTGATAAAAGTATCCCTTCCCCATTGCTCAAAGAACCAATCGCGGCTGGCGGCCCAAATTTGAGGTACTCCATTAAATGACTTAACAAAGGAATCCGCTGCGGCGCTTAAAGTAGGCATAATACAAGCTATAGCCTCTTCATCTTTCCAGACACTCTTTCCATCTTTCTGCAAACGCGGGTAAATCCGGGTCGTAAATTTAATAAATGGCCCCAAGTCATAACGGCAGCGTTGATAATAATCCGAATCACCGGGGAGAGGTATTCGATATCTCCAGAGTGACTCACGAAGCACTATCTCTTCAGGTTTTAATTTTAACGAACGGTCATATCTGTCAAAGCCCGTGGCGTAGATCGTTTCACCCCATGACGTAGTTATGCGCACAACCTTGATAAGCTCGTAATCTCCCCATAAATCACCCATAGTATAAATAATAAACTTGGAAGCATTGGGAGAAACTTGCGCCTGTAATAAGTTATTGAATCCAACCATAAAATCCACCGCATTCCTGTGATACCAACGTGAATGGTCATCATGGGTACTAAGCCTCTTGGCATTTCCATCCATAACTACAAATCCAAGACGCTCGGCATCGCCTGCTTTACCTTCATAGGCTTCAGCTAAAGGAAGTTTACCGCGTTCAAGATAAACCTTAATCAATGCAGCCGCAAAATCCTCCCCATCTTCATCGCCGCTGGCTAACTGTCCGCTACCAAAATTCCAGCTAAAATGCAAAGCATCAGTACGGCCTCCGGCAAAACCGAAATCCAACCAATGCATAATAGGATCAAGTTTAAGTTTATATCCATCTTTACGCAGGTTTTCCCAGTTCCAAAGGGCCAAATCCATCCATCTTTCATTGGAACATTCATTTACAATCCCCGGATAGCGGTTATAAATATCACGGAAAAATTCTTTATGATGCCGATAAACATCCACACTGTCTTTAGCGCGAAACATAGCATCGTCAAGAAGTAAATATCCACCCATGGTATTCACATCCCGGACAGCTTCTGCCAATTGCTGGTACCCAATCCATTGACTATATTTGTACCTATTCTTTAATTCCGAGTAGTATGGAGTTACTCTTACTTGATTTACCCGCTCATCCTCCCATTCCCACCAGGGCCTACTGTTGAAAATTAAGTGCAGGACCATAAAATCGGCAAAATCATCCAACCAAACCTTATCATGATTTTTGCAGAACTCCTTAAACTGCCCGGCCCGGTTAGTGTTATTAAGAATACATTCCCGTTGAAAAACCTCAAAGGCTTTCTGCAAAATTGTGCTTTCGCGATAGCGCAATTCCGCGTGATTAATTTCTCGTGAAGGAAAAGTTAGCAATGGCCCGAATTCCTTTTTATGTTTGATCACCTCCGGAACTTCTGACCAGTCATTATAATCAGTGTTAACAGCATATTGGCAAATTGAGCCATAAGGGCTCTCCAATAGAATAGGATAATGCGGAAGCATAACCGCAACCCTTACTCCATTCGACAGGAGTTTTGATTTAAAATGCGGAGCGATATCAGTCCATTTTCCGATTCCGGGATCATTCTCCGGCCTGCGTAACGCGCCAATACTCATTGTCTCAACAATATATGTTTCATCCGGCATCTGCCACCAGGCATCCATAGGTGAGCTGGAAACTAAGAAAACGCTTTCATTCGAAGGCAAAATAAAACTACGCGACTCTACCTTTACTAATGCGCCAAGCTCTTTGGAAACAGGAGAGCTTGATTGTCCCGAGATAGAACAACTGCCCTTTTGGAGATTCGCTCTCATCTCTTGAGGCGATAACACATTAATCTGAGTATCCACGCCCCAGCCATTAGCCCAGCTAATAACATCTTCTTTGCGTAAGGAGCCATTATTAGTATCCATGCGTTCAAATAACGCCGCTGTCAGCCATCCGCTTCTCTTAGGCGAAAACGCAACAGTCCATTTAACGCTATCATTCTCTACTAAGTACTCCCCGGCATCCGCCTCCACTATGAACCGTTCGCTATTTACATTCTTTACAGGATTAGTAGTCCCCAATATTACCGGCACAAGCTTAGAGCATAACTCGTATCTACGCAGAGGAATGGTTATCTCAATTTTCATCTTGTGCCCCATTACTACATCCCAAATTCTTTCTTCTGTTTGTTTAACATAGCCCGTTTCTTCAATGATTTTGATTTTCATCTTGTGATTACTCTGGTTATTGATCTCCTGGCGCGCCTTACAGGTCAACCGGGGTGTCAACGTTACCTCATACTCCTCCTGCCATTTTCCTGATGTGGTTATAACGCGGAACTTCTTCTCTTTACCATTCATGCATATTGCTTTCCTAAATATAACCACACCTTCTTCCGGTTTTTCTTCTACTTGATTAAACTCCTCAATAACTCCTTCCGGAGTTTCTATCCATGCGCTTACACGCTTCAATCCATTCAGGCGAACCGGTACTACTAATTCTAACTCGTTAGCATTCCTGGACATCACACATACCCTGCTTCCTCCCGTACATGGTTCGCTATCCAGTATAACCTTACCCGAATCTAACTTCTGCTTTATCCGCAGATAATGTTTCTCATCCTGCGCAAAGGTTACTTCATGCTCCGGCTGTGCGAATCCTCCAAACTCCTTCAATAATATCTGATGGATGAACTTACCAGGGTTCTTGGCTATCAATTCCTGCCTCTTTGCTTCCTCTTTACCGACCATCTTATCCCATTGCCGCGCGTATTCTGCTGCCGTCAAATTTACATCCACGCTACGGAAAAGCTTGAACCCGTCTAACAAATGCTCAGTTAATCTACCCTGTTTCCCTGCTTCCAATACCCATTCATACAACTCTAAGTATGAACCCTCACTTGAATCTTTCGGTACAATATTCGACCCCCGGACTGACTGACGGTTAGCCAACGCCTGAATCAACTGTATATACCCGTGTAAAGCCGCGCATCCGCCATGCATCCAAGTATGCGCCTCAGTTGACTCTGCGGCGCCTGTAATTAAGGGGTTGCGTAACTGTGTCAAGAATGACGAATCCTGCATCTGCGGCGCCAGACAAGGCAAAAGCGCAAGCTGCTGATCTATATCGAATTTCGGCTGATAAATCAGCTTGCTTTTCAGACCATGCACGTTTATCTCTCTGGTAAATCCCAGGAATTGCTCACCTTCATACTTGCTCCCACCCGGCAATTCTGTACCCATATAATCCTGCACATTACCAAGGATCACAAAGAATTGTCCTCTCTCAATAGCCTTTTTCACATTTTCATCGCTAAACGCGCCATCACGACCCCACTTCTCATGTACCCACCTACCGCTGTAACCTGCCCACGGCATATCTTCAATTGCTGCCCAATACGCATCCCAGTCGCCGCTATATTCATCAGGTAATACTATATTCCACTCTTGAACATGAGACTTTATATAGGTGTTAATATAATACCATTTGCTTGCTCGCACCAATTCCGCGAACATCTCCATCAACTCTTGGTCTGTCCGCTCAACGTTATCTACCCAAGCCCACAATTCTTCGTATGTAAGCTTATCCCTCTCCTGCTGGAATTTCGCTTTCTCGAATTTATCAGCAACACGCATCTTATCATTCAATCGCTCGTAAACATCTTTTGATGCCTGTCTCGCAAAGCGAGATTCGATAAACCGCATTGCAAAATACCTGAGCGTCAGCCTGCACAGGTCGCCGTTAGTCACCCCTATGCCGGTACTTTCATAAACCTGTGGATCAAATTTCCTCATTTGATAACCGTGTGAATCACTTACGTAATTCGTAAACCCCCTCCTGAGCATCGTTGCGCGCAACCCCGCGCTCGTCCAATCATAACCTTCATTACCGTGGACTGTCCGTCGCTTCCATAACCATAACCATTCATCAGGAACACCGGCCTGCTTCAAATATTCTCTGGTTGCCGATAATGTATTCAACACCGTATGTGAGGTACTCCCATAGTAGGCCTCTAATAAAACAGGTGTCTGGAACTCAGGTAAAAATAAACTCCACGCCGCAGCCGCCACCGTCTGTCCATCATTCAATCCTAAAAACGGTGCCTTCCACAATACCCCTTCTTGCGCCCGCCGGCCCTCCTCTATTTTATTAACCACCGCAAGGAATGCTTTCGTCGCAAACTCAACTGAATGTGATACCGTTGGATCCCTATGCCGTTCGGCTCCACAATTGCTGTCATCGTAGCGATATAGAATCTGTGCGTACCAGCCACCTGCATCCCTGAACATGACAACCGGAATACCTTCATCATTTTCAGCCTGATATACCAGAACCTCTTCTTTCTTCCCCTGAAATGTTGCCTCTATTCTCATTGTAATATCATCACCCATTTTTAATGGTATAGGCAGCGATCCGTAATCTAGTTTTTTGTCGATTTCTCTCTCATAGCTTGATCCCCATAAATACCGAGGCTCCACTATTACTACATCGAGACCCATTGCCTTTAGAGCCCTTGCCAAATACTGCATTACTCTGCCTAATCCACCCTTAAGCTGCGACACTTCTGGAGCAAGTAAATACAATCTCCTGCCCTGTAGATGCTTAAATGCCTCTTCACCCCATTTCTGTAAATCCGGGATCATATTCAACATTAACAACACCGACTCTGTAAGAGCGCTTCTTTCTGCCACATACTCTAATAAATCTCCGTTAACACTACGGAGCAAATACTTTACCAACATATCCCTCATTTTTGCATTTAAACCCAGCACGCCTCTCAGGAACGGTTGGCGCGCCTCTACGGGACCAAGCGGGAATTCTTCGGAAGCCGCGCTATAGCTATTTACCATCTCTGCCAGCGCCTTTTCATTTTTAATCTCTCCCTGCTCATTAAACATTCCACGCAACTCTTCCTCTATGAAGAAATTCAACTTCGCCCAAGTCGCTATGGCTTCTTTTTTCTCTCTCAATTCGTAGTGCCCATGTTTATCCCTTGAGATTATTTTCAAATTCTCCAGGTAATCAAAGATATCCTGGATATGTATTCCGCTTCTATCTCCTATATTGCTAAAACCAAATCGCTCTAATAACTCCATCTCCACTTTCTTACTCATCGTATCATCCAGCTTTACCGGCAGGCGTCCTTGCTTATCCCATTCAAGCAATAATTCCGCTGTCCCGAATAACATTGCCCAGTATGCCGGCATATTACCTTTATTATCCCGAATAGCCTGATGTGGTAACGGATATTTTGTATTAATAATTTCTCGTGACAAACCATAACAAATATTATGTTCTACGGGTGAAGAGCAGTTTTCTACCGGGGAGTTTAAATAAGCGGAAACTTCTGCGGGCGAAGAAACAATAGTTTCCCCAGCCGGCGGGCCTCTCTTAGGCAAGGATTTGGCTATTACATCGGTTTCTACTATTGCTTGCGAGGTAAAACCTGAAATCTTCTGAAGGATATGGAGGAATTTATCGTCTGAGATATTAACAGGGCTTGAACCAAAAGAAATCTTATTAAAAATCTTATTACTATGCAACAAAGGGATTGTCTGGGGGACAGGCTTTTTATCGTTATCTGAAATAATAAGTAAATCCCCGTTTTTAATTAAATAGTCTCCTCCCCGCTTAAGCCTGCAGACCATGGATAAATCGCCCTGGCTATCGGGAAAATATTCACCTAAGGAACAAACTCTAATATGCGGATCGCTTACATTCAAAACACTGGCTATACTATCTATCTTGCTTTCTGAAGGGCTGCGCAGGGCCTTTATGGTAACGGGAGCTTTTATATTGCTCCCCAGTTTGATAACATTTATATACTTATATTCGCTAATATATTTTGAAATTATAGAAAATATTTCCGCGGCATTTTCCGCCGCTTCTACCCCTGGTATCACCTCAAATTTTTGATTCTCCAGCGCGTCAATTTTCTGCAACTTATGAGACCAATATGCCATCTTACCCAAACGCATCTCCCTATAAGTTTTTTGTGAATAAATCTGTATTTCGTATTTTACGCCAAAGCCGTCTTCAAAATCTATGTGGTATTTTTGTCCCGGAATTACATACCCCCCTTCAAGCTTAATGTCTTTACTGTCTATGTTGCTTGCATTTATATTTATACCAAATCTGCCCTTCAAGATCTTTCCGATATACCATACTGCGCCATGCACATCTACATCACTTTCCACGATAACCGTTATCCCCAAGATGTCAGTTAGGTCTGATATTGAAGTGTATTTTTCGTCCCCCCTATTGATCTTTAACCACGCGGTAAAAGCCTTCTTAACCCTGTTTAAAACAGTTGCCCTTATCCCATCTTCATTAAGCCCATTTCTTATATCTTCGGATAAATCGTTTAAATATTTATTGGCATCCGTTCGGCTCCTTCCGATAACTGTTTCGATTTCTTTCTCTATAATGTTATGGATACTGCCGGCGTAATTTCTGAATACTTCATCCAGGAAATCCCCGGCCAATTCATCCAAACCCAATCTCTCAGCCAACGGAGCATATATACAGGCTATCTCCTCTAACAAATCCTTTTTTCCTGTATAAGTAGAAATACTTATGAACTTATCCGCCAACACCAGATATAAACCCTCGATGCTTTCGGAAAGTCTTATAACAAGATTGATGCGGTTATTAACGGCTTCCTGGTCTTTGTAATTTAGACCATACGGAAGGTTAATTAATCCGGTCAGCCTCTTTACATAAGCGATAATTCTTCCTGCCTTAGACTTATCAACCCCCAGCCCTTTAAGTATCCGTTTTATCTCTTTCTCCGAGGAGACCTTATGCAAATAAGCAGCATAAATAACTTCTTCCTCGGAGGTAAATTCCAAGGCCTTAGCCGCTACTCTTTTTGTATGTGTAAAATATGTCTCTCCAGAAGAAAATTTCTTGCCCCTGTATTCTTCGCTCAAGATCTTCTCTATCTGAACAATCCGTTCGCCTCTAATCTCTACCGGTGAACTGGAGTAAAAAGAGTTATTCTTTCTAATATTCCCTATATCCTTAGCTGAAGAAAGCGATGCCCCTTTCAGAAAGACTACATATGGCCTTTTTTCTAATAAGGGCGCTAATCTCATGGCTGAGTTCAAGCCAGTTGCCAGAACCACTCTTTCCTTTAACACTGCCTCCCGGCTCGATAAGAAAGTTATAGCCAGAGAACCAGCCCGGGTATTTAGCATTGATAAAAATCCCTTCAATTGTAGACTCAAGGCTAGCGAACTCAAGAACCTGTAAATCGTGCATTTTACTCCTCCTTTGTTAATTAGATTATTAGAAAATAATATCTCTTTCCCTGTAATCTCCATCGGCGAGCTAGAAACACCATCTCTCTGAATTAATGACCTTGAAGGCACAAATAAAGAAGCCCCCAAAATCCCGGTGCAGCCAACTATTTCTTTTAGCCCGTGTATTCGGTCGGCCTCTATTAATATAATATCTCTATATCCCCTGGAATTAAGTTCGTCTTTCAAGGCAGTGAGAATGTTCTTTCTGTTAGAGCTTTTGATCAACCATCCGCCTAAAATAAAAATACTACAACCTTTAACGCTTTGCCAGAATTGTCTTTCCAATTCTTCAGGAATATTAACTATTAATTTTCTACCGCTACCCTCATAGATCGCAATGATAGCCCGGGATAAATCCATACCTACCTGGTTAAATATCGAGATACTGGATGCCCGAATCAAAGCATCCGTTGAATATGTCAACTTGCTAAGGGATTCACCGTCAATCCTGTCTAATTTTTGTAAAACAGTATTCTGGCAGGCAAGATTCGCAATCCCCTTGCCGCTAATAAGATCTTCACAGGTCAAATAATCCTTAGAAAACTTTCCCTTGCCTTTACGGATAACAATATCGAAAAATTGTTGCGGCCCGGGCATAATAACTACCTGATTATTCTTAATGAACAAACCTCCGGCCCCAAAACCGGTGCCGGGAATAATATTAATAATTTTAGGAGCAGTTTTAAGCCTGTCTTTAACCGACGCAAACTCTCTCGAATTAATCAAAGAAAGTAAATGGTGTGTCATAGCCAGGCTATGCGCAACGCCGTCATTATTGATAAACACCTGCCATTCTTTGCTTAATCTATCTATTATTTCATCTGCGAACTTCAAACGCTCCAAATCAGGCACATTGAAAGCTGTTCCGCTATAAACCAGCCCGTTTTCTTGCCAGGCGCCGGGAGCTGAAATACCTACAGACTTTAATAAACGACGACTTTGCATCTGCTTGCTTCTTAAGCCCTCCTTGATCAAAACAACCATGGAATCGATTGCTTCAGGTAAATCAACAACTTTTTCTCCATTAATAATCTTAAACGGATTCACACAAGAACCCTTCCAGAGAATAATCGGTTCGCCGATAAACTGACCTTTTCTAATTTTTCTTTGAACTAATGCTACTCTTATGTTCGTGCCGCCAAAATCAATAGCCGGAATTACAACCGAGCTGATTCTATCCAAGGGATTAGTTAATTCTTGTAATGGTGAAGAGCTGAATATATTACTCGATTCATTAAAAGTTTCAGGCGTCAAAGACCCTAGTCCTTCAGCATCATAGATAATACCAGAGTTAGTTATCTCGGTTTCATCTATGTAAACCCCTAGTTTGGTTAACCCATAAACAAAATTATGATATATCCACTTTCCGCCGTCTGTTAACGGCAGATCTTGAGACATAGGGAAAGTTTCTAATCCCTGAAGACTATAACTGATCCAACTAGTAAACAATGCATGAATAGGATAATAATACGGCTGGATAATTACGGGATTATAAACATATAAACCAGCTAAAGGCTGGTCTTTTATTGCCCGATACAGGTCTGTTCTAGTAATTTTTCCTTCAGCAACGCCCATATCGATGATTTTCGGCAGCATCTTTGCATAAAGATAGTATAAAAACCTCGTATTATCGTGCGTCTCGTTGTAATGCTTATATTTTATAAATATTGCGTCCTCGCAAATAGTGCCGATAGCATCAATTTCAACCGGATTAAGCAGTAGTAGGTAAGCGCTTTTAGTGTGACCGCCCCCGGGGGAAATAATTACTTTTACCCCTTCACGGATAGCAAGCTCTCTAAAATTGTAAACCTCTGCACCCCCCTTTGTAATACTTTGCGGTCTCCAGAAATTGCCTATCCTTCTAAGATCATTGGCGAGAATAATGTTTCCATCTATGCTTATATTAGAAATATTATCTACAACAATCCCTTCATCCAAAGCCACCTTTCGCTCAGGAGCAAGGCGCATAGAAAGCATGTCCCAGCGCTTTTCGCTGAATTGCTTAATTATTGTATCCAGATGAGAGATTATTCTCCCGGGGATTACGTCCTTAATCCTCTCCTCTATGGATAACGGCTTAAGCCAGAAATTACCTCTTATACAATTTTCCGGAATAATATCAGGTAAAAATTTTCCAACGTCTACAAAAATCTTCCAGCCATAAGGCAAAGCTTCGTGAATTACAGTAAAACAACAAAGTAATCTATTTAAAATAATCATTAGATTAACATCATCAATAATAATAACGGCTGGCAAAATATCTTCCATGATTTTTTCAAGATTTACAATCCTCTCTTCCGCTACCGCTAATATCCTAAGCAACACAGTCTCAATTCTTTCTCTTAAAACTAAATTATCTCCAGTCTTCTTATTAATATGTTTATTTAGTAAGATAAGAAGAGGCTTGTTTGCCAAAAGCTCTATCTGTTTCTTGACCTGACGCATCCCTGACGGAATAAACCATCTATTTAAACCACTCAGGAGACCAAATTGACCATTCTCATAGATAGCCTCATCAATATATGAATTTGCTTTAAAAATATCCTCCGGGCTATGTATATCCGGACCAATAATACTCTTTAATCTCCCAATAGCAGTCAGCCTTATGTTAAGAAGAGATGAGGACGAATGTTTATATTTATATAGAGACTGGACCCTGGCAAAGTTTAGTTCCGATAAATCTCTTACAACAATATCTGCACCTGCCTCTTCCAATTTCTGACTGTTACCCACCCTGTCTATACCAATTATTAAACCGAAGTTCCCTCTTTTAAAAGCCTCAACACCTAAAGGAGCATCCTCAAAACCGACACACTCTTCAGGTAAAACTCCAATTTTCTGGGCAGCTAACAAGAATATCTTCGGGCTAGGCTTACCTTCGCCAACATCTTTCTTAGTTATAATGACTTTAATAATATTATTGAAAACGCTTTCTTTTAAGTAATAAGAAAAAACTGTCGCGGAGCCTACTGCTATGCGGATATTTTGTCGGTCTAATTCTTTTATAAGAGATGCAGTTGAATCAAATAACGGGACTCCATTGCTATCCCTAACGAACTCGCTAATCGCTTTTTCTTTCCGTTGGTCTAATTCCTGAATAAATCCCTTACTTGCACCGGGGAACATTGCTTTAAAGGCATCCTTACCGCTTACTCCATTGGCAAATCTATTATATAGATTCAAATCAAAATACTTACCTTCCCTCGCTAATATTTTTTTGTAAATCTCAAACCAAACCAATGCCGTATCCGCTATCACCCCGTCAAAATCAAAGATCGCGCCCTTAAGAACACTAGCAGGGTTTTCAATGATAGATGAGGAAGATTTTAGATCTAACTGAGAACTTGCATAAAGCGCAGCGCCTATAGCGCCTCCGTATTGCCTATCCACACTCGACAAAGAAACCGTAAACCGCCCTTCATTAGCTTCACTCAATAAATTATTGATTCCTTTTAATATTCCTGTTCCGGCTTCCGCTACCGTAATACCTCCTGTAATTATGAATTTTGTATCCTGCCTCATCCTATTCATCAAGCGCATCCAGGAATAAATTGAATGTGATAAATCACAATAAACTCTTCGCGCCTCCGCATACCCGATTTGATCTCGATTCTTTAATAACTGACTTATCTCTAAAACACTAAGATTATCTTTCCCTGCAATACCAGGTAAAGCGAACTTCTGGGAAATCCTTAAGATACCACTGACTCCGGCAAAAGCTGCAAAACATCCTTTAACGCTGCATCCTTGGTCAAATGGAGCATCCTCTCTAAGGTTGACCACAAAAGCTCCGCTCTGTTCAATTCGACTCATATCTATTAATCCACCTTCAAACCGAGCGCATCCTACTCCGGTACCTAAAGCCAAAAGCACTCCATTATCTATTTTGTCATAATTAAGTGCGGCTACGGCAAACGAGGTTACATCATTTAAAACCCTTACACATTCAATGTGATATTCTTTTTTTAGTTCTTCCAACATGCTATGTAAATAGCCATAGTCTTCCCGGAAATCCGCATCCACTCGCTCATGAGCCTTCCCCCATTTGTATTCATAATTAACCAACCAAATAATGTTACTTTCAATCGGGTTTACTACTCCCGGCAATGATATCCCTATGCCATCTATCTTATAGCCCTTAGACATATCTTTAGCTAAATTCATTATCAAGTCTTTCAGTTCTTTCCCACCGGTAGTCACGGTATCAATCGTAGTTTTTTCCATTACTAACCCATCCCTAACAACTACGGACTTTATTGTTGTTGCTCCGACATCGATTCCGATAAAGGCCCCTTTCATCATTTCCGGAGGTAAAGGCCCTAACAAATGCCTGACCAACTTATCCATCAAAAACTGATTTTCCTTACTGTCATACGTTAGGAAACTAACCTTATTCCCGAAATTCGCGAAATATTCCAACCTCTTGAAATTATCTTTAAGATGGTTCGCTAAAAGATAAAATACCGCCTCCGACATCTTCTCATTGGTTGAGCCAACGTATACTTTTTCCGCGCTAAAAGCAACAATGTAATTGTAGAGGAAAGAAGATATGTAATTAAGAACACTCTGTCTAATTGGACCTTCAAAGAGTTCTTTTACAAGAGGAATTGAAACCTCTCTCATTTCAAGCCCAGACTGTAAAGCAACCAGTATTCTATGGCTATTAGGATATTTGTTAGTAATCAGGGCAAAAAGCATATCCCAATCATTAATATCTCCGGATGTCAGCGCCTCTTTAATAAGGTTTTTTAAACCAGATTCATCGCTTAATGCCGGAACAGTCGGATCAAAAATCTTTGTTTTATTTTTCTTGACGATATAATTACCAATGAACAGTGTATCGACATCTTGCATATATCTAAAAGTATTCAGGGCTTCTTCCGGATTCTCTACTAATGGTTCATGCTTGTTAAAAGAAGTATTGACCACTGCCGGAACCCCAGTCAATTCCCCTACCTTATCCAAAAGTTTCAAATAAAGGGTGTTATGTTTTCCGTCTACAGTCTGGGGCCTCGCTAGTCTTTTCCCATATTGATGAACTCCGGAAGCCAACATATGTTTCTTATCCGCAAGGACGTCAAAAGCAACGACCATAAAGGGAGATTTGTAAATTCCCTTAAAATATTCTTTCGCGACAGACTCAGAAATACTACAGGCAGACGGCCTCCATAACTGCCTTCCCTTTAGAATATTGGCGGTATTATTGGCGGTGTCGTCCAGAAGGTTTAATAAAATGCTTCTTGCGCCTAGCGCCCGCGGGCCTAACTCGCTTTTCCCCTGAAACCAGGCAACCGGCTCATTTTCTACTATCAAACGAGAAGCTTCATCTATTATTTTTTGATCGTTTGCCGCGATATAATCAATTCCCTGTTGAAGCCCAAACCGATCCAGAACTTTTCGAATTTCTTCATCACTGTATTCAGGTCCATAAAAAGCATGCTCCATTTCAAAGAAAACATCTTGCCCATATACCTCTTTAGCAACCACCAAAGCCGCGCCGATCGCTGTTCCGGCGTCGCTTGCTACCGGCTGAACAAAAATATCTTCGCCATCCACTAATCCATCGGAAATGATCTTCCCATTCGCTAATATATTCAAAGAAATCCCGCCGGATAAAGACACCTTTTTAATATCTCTTGTCTTACGGGCTTCTCGAAGATGATACCTTACAATATCTGTTACAATGCTATCTGTCGTTTCCTGAAGCACAAAAGCCAAATTGGCGAAAGACCTGTCTTCAATCAAAAGAGGATCAATTTCTTTGCTATTTTTTGTACATAAAGGAACTAATGCCTGGAGCTTCTTTACCAGCGCGTTGGTAACGCGAATCTTTCCAGGCGCAATACCTCCATAATAAAGATATTCGGGATTAGCGACCAATTTTCCACTAGTAGAATCAAAATATATATAATCATTGAAGATTTTCCTTAGATTTTTTACCCGGTGTCTTTCCGTATCGTCCCGTGGTTCTCCATATGGAGCTAAGCCCATGATCTCGCCTTCTGCAAAAGTAGGCCGGAAGCCAAGATATTCTGTCATTGCAGCCCAAACCCATCCTAATGAATTAGGCAAGGTATAATTTCCGATTCCTTCCATTTCTCCATTATCACCGATCCAAATCGTCCCTGAATCAACATCTCCATAGCCATCCAGACAAACAACCAAAACAGGGTCTTTGAAACCACTGAGGTAATATGCCGAAGCAGCATGCGCAAGATGATGACTGATAAACGAAATTAAGGGAGTGTATCTAGTATTATAGTATTTTCGCATTTCAGCCAAAAACTCTTCCAGATTACCGATGCTAAATCGCGCTTTATTCTTCTCGGGAACATTTCTGCGAATAATCCCTTTAATAGTAATATTTTTTTTTGCGGCAAACTCTTCATCCATTTTCCGAAAAAATTCATCCGAGGGGGCAGGAGAATGCGGAGTATCAACGTAAAGATTATAATTCCAGCCAATGGCAATATGAGCTATATCTTCTAACGATATATTCTCATCTTTAAGAAGCTTATGAATTGCCAGAATAGGAAACTTTGAAGCATCGTGCTTAGTCCTAGACATACGTTCTTCTTCTAAAGCCGCTACAATCTTTCCGTCTTTCAGCAGGACTGCGGTAGAATCATGCCAAGAACCAGATATCCCCAGGATATATTGACCTTTTCTATTGGCGCCGAAATCACCTTGGTATAATTTTATCGTTATCCCGTCGTAGAAGATCCGATCTTTAAGGCCGGCATACTCAACGGGAAAAATGTCATTTTTGTGGAAACGGACAAGTCTATCAGCAAAATACAAATCAATAACACGGTCTTTATTAATAGTTACCCTCTGGACGCCGGAGATCTGACTAAGCAAGATAATCATTTCTTTATCGGTAAAGACGTTAAAGCCGTTACAAAAATCCATAAAGTTATTCAAATCATACTGATCTATCATGATCCCATTATCTGCGAGCGTCCTGAAAATAATATCCTGCTCTCTGGTGATCCGTGAAAAAAGCTCTTCCATTTTATTCAACCCTTCTTCAAGGGTCCTATTCTTCTTTAAAAACCAGGTCCTAGCGACAAAGGAATCAACGCCTTTACGCAAAATTCTATGCAGGCTTTCTTCGTTGATCCCACCGTCGATTTCAATCGGAACATTGTGGATACATCGTTCACGGAAGAATTTCCTCAACATGGCTATTTTTTCCAAAGTTGAAGGAATAAACGGACGACTGCAGGCGCCCGGGACTATCGCCATCAGCATAATAGATTCTATTTCCCTACCGATCATCTCCGATATATTCTCAAGCGCGGATAAAGGAGTTTCAGGATTAAGCACTAAACCAAATTTTAAATCTAATCCTACGGTCTTTCTAATAATATCCTTCAGTTTCTCAATTTCATTAAATGATTCAAAATGAATGAGTATTTTATCCCTTTTGCTTTTTAGTCCGGCATCAGACATTCTTTTTACAAGAGAGAAATCCGGTGCTACGGACATCAGGTGGACTATTAAAGGCAACTTTGTGAAAGAAAGCTCCCGAATCTGCTTACTGCAATCAAATGCCTCAGAATCAGGAGTAAATACGCCGTCAAGATAATCGATATGTATCCCATTCATCCCCGCGGCTTCCACTCTCCTTACCTCTGATACAACTTCCTCATCCAAAGCTGATAAGATCGAAAAGTAAACATTTAGCGATTTTATTGAGGTAATAGCGGAAGACGACCCTACCGGAGCGTACCATCTGATTATCTTTGAGGGGTGGTTAGAAGTGTTGGTAAGGGTGAATTCTTTAAGATAAGCCGGGATTATGGCGCAGTCATTGGTAGAGAGAGTTTCAGGAGAATAGTTAGGAGCATTGATCTGGACTGAGCCTTCTAAGATGAATATAGGATAGCCGTGGTCATTAGCTTGCTGGCTTATTCGGGTGTTAAGAGTAATCTCATCTACGATTACTTCAGTGGTGGTAAAGAGATTATCAATATGATTACCTTGATTATCATTAAACAGGTTTGCTCTCTGGCTGTAAACTTTAGCTAAGTTTATTTTATCATAAGCAGGAATATTGGCTCTGATTAAAGCATCATTTAAAACCTCCAGAGCTCCAACTATATCTTCTTTGCCTGGCCTGGGTGATTTACCATCAGTCCTGTCCCAAAGAGCAACTGTAGCTCGTTTTAAATCACCTTTCTTGATTTCTTCACCTGTTGGAGCATGAGACCATTCCCAGATGGTTGTGCCAAACCGAATAGCATGGATTAAACCACCTCCAACTAAGATCAAATCGTTTTCTTTAGCATTTAATTGATACAGTAGGTTTTCTAAGCTTCCTTCATTGTAGGCTCGCAAAAGGATTTCAGCAGTTATATTTTGATTTAGGCCCAGATATAACTTTGCTCCGCCTGGACCAACCATCCACATCTCAGGCTTAGCAGGCCTGGAAGAATGACCTATAGCCGGATGAACCTGAACCCCCAAGGATAAACCGGCATCAATTAACTTCATGATAGTAGCCATGGATCTGCCGTATCTTCTGATATGTTCACCACCTAAGATACGTTCCCCTTCTTGCTCTAAGAGCTGGATGAGGTTAAGATTAGAATCAACTACCTTTGAAGGATAGGTTTGATCATCTGAGGCAAGCCATAATTCACCTACAGGCTCATTCTCAGGATTAGCTTTATTTACATCAGCTATATCTCCAGCTGGCAGGTCCTTGTAAGTCAATCCTAAAAGCTTTAAGATATTTGATTCCTTGGCAGGCCTGCCCCAGGTGTAAGTATGCTTACCGGTGCGGATGTTGGCGCTATAGATACGAACTATAGCGCTGAGAGGGGAGGAAGAAACATAAATCCTCTCTACGTCTTGTTGGGTTAAACCAACTTCGGCCAACTTACGATAAAGTTCTTCATTGGCAATTAAAATGTGCCCGGTCATTTCTAAGCTGGCAAATTTAAGCTTATGGCTACCATTTAAATTGATTTTTGCGTATTCATCTTGACGTGGAAATAAAATAGCCCTCGGATTATTTTTTCTTAAGTTAAATGACAAATTATAAGGCATGTTCTTAAGCGATAAATTATTAATGTCTATTAATGTTGCTTCACTCAAATTTTCTATATCTTTTTCTTTAAACATAAACGCCGGAGCCGGCCAACCCATAATCAATCCTTCTTTCGTGGGATCATAAGCATCGATGTATTTCCAGATATTGGTCTGTTTCTTAAAGATCTGGAAATGTAAGTGGTGTACGGAATGGCCTGCGCCAGGGCTATTAAAAGTGGCTTCGTAATCTTCACCCATTGCCTTTAAAACTAACAAAGTATCTTCTACTCTTTTAGCATCCAATGATTGTTTCCGATGCTCTTTGCTAACCAAATTTAGGTGAAATGGAACATAGGGGAATTTATTGGCTATTAATTTATATTCTCTCCCTTCTATTTCAATCTCGGCTAAAACCTGTTTATCCAGAATATTGCAAAAAGGACAAAGCGAATTATTATCATTCTGTTGATTAACGTATCCTTCCCTTAAATTAAATAAAACTACTTCTATTTCAGCTCCGGAGCCAAGCGTTACTTTCTGGGAAAAAGTATCAATAAATTTGTAAGCAAAAATGTCTCTATCGCTACAAGATAATTCCTGGAAACGCTTTTCAATAATCTCTTTAATTACTCCTGATTTTACATTGTTGTTTATATTTAGCTTCAGAATTGCTTTAATTGGCGAAGAAACACTGGGTTTTTCAGTTTTGTTCTTTCTCTGAATTTTTTGATTTACCAGATAAATAGTCCCATAAGCTTGGGCAAATCTGCGTAAATTATCATCTGGAACTATTTCTTCAGGAAAAATAATCTGGGGTATTAGAGCTCTAAGATGAGGGAAATCTCTTTCTATAGTTTCTTTTAAGCTCTCATAGTAAACTTTACCAGCTAAACAATTAAAATCTTTATTCTGAGCCTTATCTTTAACTTTAACCTTAGTGATTCTACCAGTGAGAAGCAATTCGTCTGGAAAGTCCGGCCCAAAATCATAATATATATCATTTAAAAAAATAGCCAAATGCTTACCTAAGTGCCGGAATATTTCTACCGCGTCTTCATTATAATCTTCTCTTTCAGGAGACGTCATAAGCTGTAATTCCTCTAATCTTTCTGCCTTCTCTTTTGCTTTTAATTCTATATTTTTCTCTTTAGCCAATCTAAAAGCTGCCTCCTGAGCTAAATGTTTCTGGGCCGCATCTAATATACCGGTGTTTTTGTTTTCAGTGCCAGCTTCCTTGTCATCTGTCAAGATCACATTGCTTGCCCTCAAAAACATCGGGGTTAATTCGCCATTCATATCCACATAACCAGCGCCAGGAGAAGTTCCAACTGCAATACCTAAAATATTGCCTCTTTCTTTTTCTACGGCAGCCCAGAAAGCAGTAATATTACCATCGTTAGCAATAGCCACTTCGGTTTTAAATTCTTTTCCTATTTCTTGAGCTAATAAACCTAACTTATCAAATTCATTCCAATATTCTTCTTTAGACCACTCTTCCCGATTCCAACGCTTCTTTCTATCCTCTTTAGCTTGTTCAATCCCTTCTCTCGTTCCTGTAATTCCCAGGCTTGCGGTTTTACCGGTATCTCCACCAACAATTAAGCCATTATAATTTTCATCATTAATTATCATATCCGGCCAGCTTATTCCAATACCTACTATCTTCTCATTATTTCCTACAGCCTTCAATACTTCCGGTATTACAATTTTATTAATGAAATCAATATAGTCGCTAGCCCGAGTAAAATCTTCCGGCTTCCAGCCCTCTTTTTCACCAAACTCTTTTTCAAAGAGCTTATTAGCTATATTATCCTTGACTGCAACTACTTTTACATCTGAACCGCCCACATCGATACCGATATATAAACCTTGTAAATTCTTCAGAGCAGCTAAGGCTGCTTTCGTAGCCTTTGCGAATTTACCTTTAGTAATAGTTGGCTTCTTGAAGCTTATATCTTTTTTATCTACCAGCTCTATCTCGAGATCAGCCTTCCCAGTAAGCCTGGATTTAATCCGGGATATCATCTGAGCAACATGATAAGCCCTTTTATACAATATCTCTTCATCACCTTTGAATTTATTATCTTTATTGGTTAGGATATCCATTATTTCTTCAATCAAACTTCTTAATTCAGGATAAGCTGTAAAATTGGCCTCAATGGTAATTTTGTAAGGTCTGACAAATATTAACCGGCTGTAAAGACGGCGCACAATATTGTATCTTAATCCTGATAGCGTTTCTTTGCTTAAAGTCTTTAAATCTGGCAACTCTAAAGTAAACCTGCGTAAAGGATATTTACTCTTGGAATTTATATTCAAGATAAAATTAGCCAGCACAGGAGAAGATGCGATATTCTTTAATGCTTCATCGCGCAATCTCGATTCGATCTCATCATTCCCAGCTCTATTACACTCTAAGTCTTCTCTTAATTCCTTTAAGGAATAAGCATTATCGCCGAACCGAACATTGTCTGACATACCCGGAGTAGTAACCCCCTTAGGATCATAGTAAATAGGAGCCCTGACCCTACTCTGTCCTTCAGGGAAACGGGGATCTTTAGCATCTTTTCTGAATATATCCGCGATAATTTCTTTTTCGGCGGTTAATAATCCGGCATCTACAGCTTTATGGATGAAACTATTTACTGCTACCAGTTTACTAATCATGCTCGATTCAACATAAGAATACGAAAGATCAAACCTGCCGGTTGAATTATTGATCACGCTGTTTATTATCCTGGAGCCCCTCTTTAAATCAGAATTCAGGATAATGGAATTCTTAATATAAACTCCTTCTATTTCTAAGCCGCTTCTTACTTGATCCAAGCCTAAGATTACTTTCTTGCCTTCAACTGAGAACTGAGCAATTCCGTCATCTGCTATGCCTCTTATCCTGCGGCTATCCTGGGCCAAGATAATATCTTCTTCGGTCAAGGTTTCCTCTTTTATGCTTCCGTCATCATCTATCTTAATTACTTTACCTAATAAATCATAAAGCATAGCCAGCTTTTCATTAGCGGTATCAATAGCCCTGCGGTAACGTAACCAATGAGAATTAACGCCTACGTCCGCCGAACCAACCAAATTATTGATATCTTTCCAATGATTAAGGTTTAGGATAGCTAAACCTGCTATTTCCTGATAATTACGGATTTTCTTTATCTGGGGATATTTTATTTCCATGGCTGAAATAGCCTGTTGTAAGATATTATTCCTGTCATCTAGAGATAATTCTTTGATATTGCTTGGAATATCCAACACAGAAAAGTCAATCTTTTCCTGGATAAGTTCAACCAGGCAAGGGACAAAATCGGGATCAAGGTCCCTTTTGGCTACTTGATCATTTAAGCCCTGATATAATTTGTTTAAATCCGGCTGCCAATAATCAAGCAGTGCAAAGAGCATTTCAAAACTTATGCTGAAGGTACCTAAACTATAACCAAACCTGTCCTTACTCCGGGCTAGCCCTTCTAAGGCGTCGCTGTCTTTAATCAATCTATTATCCTGATCAACGGCTAAGGTTTTCCCATCAGCCTGTTTTTTAAGGAAAGTTTTGGCGGGATAAAATTTAAGCGGGACGCCTTGAGGAGACATCCTTATGATGCCTAAATCCGTAAGCTCCTCAATGCTTACATTTGTTGGATCCATACCTACAACAATCTGATCAAATAAAGAATAAGAACGTCTTAACTGATTAAAATCATTGGTTCCAAATATCAACTGGCCTGTCCAAACTACTTCCATCCTCTTAGCGTCATTCGTCTGGGCAAAGGTACTTGATTGCAAAGCAACGGCTAAAAGTAACTCTAAATCAATCTCTTCTTCGCCTTCTATTGCAATAGTTCCAACTAACTTTTGAGCTGCTCGGCTATTACCTAGACTTTGAGCTATAGGGCTAAAACGTTCACCTTTACCGCCGTTATGCAGCATCATTACTTTAACATTATTATCTTGGGCTAATTTTCTTAAGTCTATTCCTTTGGCTGCTGCCATTTTCTCAGCTTCTAACCAGGTATAAAGAGTGCCGATATGATTACCTCTGTTGGTATCATCAACCACAGAAAGAACTAAGGCTTTGCTGCCAAAGGCCTTTTCGAACAATTTCTGCTGATATAATGCTTCATCATCCGTTGATGAACTAATAATAATTACATCGTAACCTCTATAATCTGCAGACGTCAGGATATCCCTCATTAAATCAATATTTTTCCTGCGGGTAATAACCTCTTCTTCTACTGGCGAAGATGATCTTCTTGCATAAAGCCTACGCTGTGCTCCTAACCAAACAAAATCTGCCCGCTCTTCCATTAATACTTTTAAACCATCCTTAGTCTCATGATGCTGTTTCTCGGAAAAATCCAAAACAATCTCAATGCCCTTATGGGTTGATCCTTTAGCCATATCCCTGCCGATCTTTCTCTGTAATCTGGTCGCTTCGGTAGTATCAACGTATATAGATACGAAAATATCTACCAGTTTGGATAGTTCTTTATCCATTCCCATAAATACGCCATCACTTACCAATATATCCAGATCAGGCCCAACCATTTCAGAAGTCTTCCCTGCGTGTACATCTGCGCTTTTAAATAATTTACCACCTTCCCTCAAATAATTAAGCACTCTCCAAAGCTCGGTATCATTGTAGATACACGGGCCCCAAAGATGAGTATTGCGGTATTCACCATAGGGATATTTAACTAAATCAAACCTGAAGCCTCTTGGGTTTTGTTCCCCTATTTTAGGATCTTTTACCGTTCCAGGATGAAGATAACCATCGCAACCGGCATAACCGGATTTTAAGGCCATTACATTGGCTGCAAGGGTAAGCAGATCTGAGAAGGTGGTCTTTCCTGCTCCGGCAGGGCCAAGTACGCCGATTAAAACAGCCCGGTTATCCCCACTGGCCCTTCTTGCCTTAACCATATCTTTTGCTTTTTCAAGGATACGGTGTATGACTCTTATTTCATCCAGGTATTCATTCAGGGCTCTTTCAAGGTCTTCTTTGATTGATAATTTGTTTATGGCAACGTAGCTTTTTATTTCTTCGGCAAAGGCCGTATCATTATTAAGCTCTGCCCAAGAGAATATTTCACTATTTAAATCTATGGGACATTGAGGTATAAAGACTATTGCATTCCCGTGGTAATTCTCATGAGAATAGGGGAAGAAGAATTCATGGTGGTACTCACTGTAGTTACCGGCGTAGATGTCTGACGACTGGTTACTGTAAATCAATGTCTTCTTTACCCAGC
>DJVP01000005.1 GCA_002441245.1 Candidatus Omnitrophica bacterium UBA6253
GCGTGGTATAGCAATAACATAGCGGCAGAGGTTCTTTCCGGGAAAAAATTTTGTTTGCAGGGACGCGGGAGTAGAGAGATGTTTCAGAATTTTACCCCGGGGGGTTTCTCAGGGGGCGAGAAAAAATTGAACGTTATTTCGCAAAATTCTTTCGAATTGAAGTATAGCAAGGACCCCATTTTTCATATTTCAGTTTTTGCGCCAAAAAATTATACGGTAAGTTATAGGATGTGTTCCTAAGAAAACGCCTCCCGGAAGAAGGCGTTTTATTGAACTGAAAAATGTTTTTATCTATTAGAATTTATATGCCGCTCCGATGCTCATTGCTGTCTCATCTATAAATCTGCCTTCGATATTTAGTTTCCAATGTCCGCCGATCTTAAAATCTGTGCCAAGAAATACTCCGCAGTTATGTTCAGCTTTATGTGTAGTGTTCCATCCTGTTTGGGAGTTATCGTTACCCTTATCCAATAATCTTAGGTCGCTATATTTAACTCCCAGGTAGGGGATAAAATTCCCTATTCTCCTGGCAACATAGGGAGCAATTTGCCACTCTTGGATTGTCATATGTCCTTGCCATGGGCTATCATCAATAGTCCATTTTCCGGAATAGCTGTTTCTGTGTCTTAGGTATTGGGCGTCAACGCCCAGCAGCCATTTATCTCCTAGGGGATATGTGTATTTTAGGCCAAGGCCATAAGCAGATGCGCATTTTCCGGTAAGGTTTTGTTGACTATCATAGTTTCCATTAACATACCATCTATCTTGCTCATTAAGGTTAGCGATACCGAGCCTTACATAAATATCAAGATTATCAATAACGCCATAACTTGCTTTGATCATTGTGCGATTTATGTCGTTTATTTCCACATCTTGTAAGGACGATCCCGGAGTGATGCTATAGCCCGTTTCTTTAACGAACTCCATATCTCTATTAAATACAAATTCCTGGTCTAGTCCGATACTGAGTTTTCCTTTTCCCTGTGTCTCTGTCCCGCCAATAGTGGCGGCATAAGCAACCGCAGGGAGGCAAAGAAGAATTGCCAAGCTTACAATAATTAATTTCTTCACTTTATAACCTCCTTGGTTATAAGAGAGATAGCCGTATTCTTAAGTATAGCCGTCCCATCTTTTTAAGAAAAAAGAGAAAGGTCAGTAATCTTATATTACATAGACTTAAATTTGTCAAGGGTTATAAATTAGCTATAGTTTTCTGATAATTGGATAGTTTAAGGTTGAAAATTACCGGATAAAGTGGACAAATTAGGCGAGGAATTAGCCTGATAAATTCAAAGTTTTATTGATATATTAACGTATTCGGTTTATAATTAAACCTGTTTTTATTATTTTCAGGACAAAAGAAGCCAGGTGTATTTAAAATAGCCTATTTTTAGCCAAAAGTTGCCTTAAAAATTATTGACAATAAATATTAAATATGGTATTTTTTGTATAGTAAGTAATACTTTTCATACAAGTTATACATGTAGTATTTATTAAAGAACAATTAGAAAAGGAGCAGGGAATGGGGCGTTTTAAAAAGTTTTACGGTAAGGTCCCCGTGGGGACTCAGGGGCAGATTGTTATCCCAGTAGAAGCAAGGAAGGCAATGAATATTAAGCCGGGAGATAGCCTGATTGTTATTTCTGGCCCGCCTCATCATGACAGGATGATTAGTATTGTCCCTGAAAATGAATTTATTAAATTCTTAAAGTTTTTTGAAGAACATGTAGCCAATTTGAAAAAAGCAGTTTCTAAGCAATGAATAGCAATATAGCATTATTTGGAGAGAAAATGCAAAACGAAATTAATTCTTTTAATCCCCGATTAATAATTACCGGCAGGAGGAATAGAAAAATAAAGGCTTATTTGTATAGTTCTTTCTCCGTTGTCCTGCGTTTAGGTATTTTATTCCTGCCGTTGATGTTGGCTGGCTGTACGCAAAAAGAGTCTCTGGCGCCGCAGGATCCCAAAGTGGCTGTGGTTAATGTGCGTTCTGAACGGTTAGTGATTACCACTGAATTGCCAGGCCGTACTGCAGCTTTCCTTATTGATGAAATCCGTCCTCAGATTAGCGGCCTTATACAGAAACGCTTGTTTACGGAAGGCTCTGAAGTTAAGGCCGGACAGGTGCTCTATCAGATTGATCCGGCCCCATTCCAGGCGGCCTTTGATAAGGCTCAGGCTAATCTTCCAGCTTTGCGGTTGAGAGTAGACCGATATAAGGAAGCACTGATCGATAAAGCGGTCAGCCAGCAGGAATTTGATGACGCGGATGCCACCTTGAAACAGGCCGAAGCGGAACTCGAAACTGCCCGGATTAATCTTAATTACACCAAGGTTGTTTCGCCGATCTCCGGTCGCATCGGTACTTCTGCGGTCACCGACGGAGATATTGTTACTGCCTATCAATCTATGGCCTTAGCAACCGTTCAGCAACTGGATCCTATTTATGTAGATATCCCGCAGTCTACTACAGAGTTGCTACGCTTGCGGAAAAGTTTGGAAAAAGGACGTCTTAATCATGATCAGGTTGATTTGAGCAGGGTAAAACTTATCTTGGGGGATGGCACGCCGTATTCTCTGGATGGGAAGCTTCAGTTTCAGGATATTACGGTAGATCCGACTACCAGTTCAGTAATCTTGAGGGTGATTTTCCCTAATCCGGAAGGGGTCCTTTTACCTGGAATGTTCGTCCGGGCGGTAATTACCGAAGGCGTAAATGAACATGCAATCCTTATTCCTCAGCAGGGAGTTTTTCGTAACCCGAAAGGCCAGGCCCTCACCTTGATCGTGGATGCCGAAAATAAAGTTCAGCAGCGGACGCTCACGCTCGATCGGGCAATTGGTGATAAGTGGCTTGTTTCTTCCGGCCTGGATCCCGGCGATCGGATAATTGTTGAGGGTATTCAAAAAGTCAAAGCTGGCGAATCAGTGATAGTTGTTCCTTTTGATGCCAGCAATAAAGACAACCAGGCGGATTAATAAGATACTGAAGCTGGCTGTGAATATGAATTAAACGGAGAATTTATGTTTTCGAAATTTTTTCTTGATCGTCCTGTTTTTGCCTGGGTAATTGCGATTATGATCATGGTCCTGGGGGGCTTGGCGATTTTTACTCTTCCTATCGCTCAGTATCCGCCTTTAGCCCCGCCATCCATCCGGGTGGGGTGTCTTTATAACGGCGCCTCGGCCGAAACCGTGGAGAATAGCGTTACGCAGATTATCGAGCAGCAAATGACCGGTTTGGATAAAATGTTGTATATGTCCAGCAGCAGTGATTCTTCCGGTATATCTACTATTGAGTTGACCTTTGCTCCGGGGACGGATCCGGACGTTGCCTGGACTAAGGTGCAGAATAAGCTTCAGTTGGCGATGGCGCGGCTTCCTGATTCAGTGCAACGCAGAGGGGTTTCAGTCCGTAAGTCAACCAAGAATTATTTGTTGATCGTGGGGATAGTTTCTGAAGACGGCAGCATGAACGCTGTTGATTTGCGTGACTATATGCTGAGTGTTGTGCAGCCGGTTTTGGCGCGTGTGCCGGGAGTAGGTGAAGCGGAGGGTTTTGGCGGTGAATATGCCATGCGTATCTGGTTCGACCCTCAAAAGCTGACTAATTACGGATTGACCGTTGAGGATCTTACTCAGGCACTGCAAAATTACAATGTTGAGGTTTCCGGCGGACAGTTTGGCGGCGCCCCGGCTGTGGAAGGTCAGCGCCTGAATGCTTCGATTATTGTGCAAAGCCTGCTTAAGACACCTGAAGAGTTCGCTAATATCCCCATTCGTATCAATCCGGATGGTTCGATCATCAGGATCAAAGATGTGGGTCGTGCCGAGCTGGGCAGCGACATCGACGATACTAAAGTTTTTTATAACAAAGGCCAGCCGTCTGCTGCTATTGCTATCCGTCAGGAGCCGGGAGCTAACGCCTTGAAAACAGCTGACGCGATCAGGGCGAAAATGAAAGAATTGAGCCGATATTTTCCCAAAGGGGTAAAGATTACCTATCCTTACGATACTACCCCTTTTACCCGCGTGGCTATTGATGAGGTAATCAGGACATTGATTGAGGCGATCATGCTGGTTTTCCTGGTAATGTATTTGTTTATGGGTAACATGCGGGCTACTTTGATTCCGACGATCGCAGTGCCGGTGGTTCTCTTGGGAACATTCGCGGTGCTGGGGTTGTTTGGGTATTCGATCAATATGTTAACCATGTTTGCTATGGTTTTGGCGATCGGTTTGCTGGTGGATGACGCGATTGTGGTTGTGGAAAATGTAGAGCGGTTAATGAGCGAGGAGGGGCTTTCGCCGCGGGAGGCCTCCGCCAAATCTATGGGGCAGATTACCCCGGCGTTGGTCGGCATCGGCCTGGTGCTCTCGGCGGTTTTTGGGCCGATGGCGTTTTTCACAGGAGCTACGGGTGTCATTTACCGTCAGTTTTCCGTGACTGTAATTGCGGCAATGCTTCTTTCGGTAGTGGTGGCCTTGATTTTAACGCCGGTACTCTGCGCGACATTCTTAAAGCCTGTACCCAAGGGGCATCAGTCTGCCGAAAGCGGGGCTTGGTTCCTGCGTTCGTTCTTTAGCTGGTTCGACCGGATTTTCTTCCGGATCCGCGACCGGTATGTGGGGATGGTTGGGCATTCTTTTAATCGAAACGCACGTTATGTTTTTTTCTACCTTTTGATAGTAGTGGGGATGTTAATTATTTTCATGCGTATGCCCACGGGTTATCTTCCGGACGAGGACCAGGGGCTTTTAGCAGTTATGGGTTCGCTGCCTTCAGGATCCACGCTGGAGCAGACCGAAACGGTGATGGAAAAGGTCCGGAATTATTTTATGGCCAACGAAAAAAAAGCAGTTGATTCTGTTTTGACTATTTCCGGACAAAATCAATCCGGCCGCGGACAAAATATAGGTATGGCGTTTGTTAAACTTAAGGATTGGAATTTGCGTAAAAAGAAGAGTTTAAAGGCTGATGCGGTGGCGGATCGGGCAATGAAAGATTTCGAAAAGTATAAAGAGGCACTGGTTTACGTTTTTCCTCCTCCGGCGATCATTGAATTGGGTAATGCCAAGGGGTTTGATTTCGAGCTTCAGGATCGCAGCGGAGTCGGGCATGAAAAGTTAATGGAGGCTCGCGATCAGCTTATTGAAATGGCCAAAAAGGATCCGCGCCTGACCCGCGTGAGAGCCAACGGACTGGAAGATGTAGCTCAATACAAGATCGATTTGGATTGGGAGAAAGCCGGAAGCCTGGGGGTTTCTATTTCTTCCATTCAGGATACGATCTCTACCGCCTTTGGTTCCAGTTACGTTAATGACTTTATTAAAGATGGGCGGATTAAGCACGTAGACATCCAGGCTGATGCCCCTTATCGCATGCTGCCTGGGGATTTAAAAAACCTTTACGTGCGTAATAGCAAAGGAAAAATGGTGCCTTATGCGTCTTTTGCATCCGGCCACTGGGGCTTTGGATCTCCTAAATTGGAGCGTTTTAATGCTTTTCCTTCCATTAATATCTGGGGAGAGCCGGCAAAGGGAAAAAGTTCCGGAGAGGCTATGCAGGCGATGGAAGAGCTTGCCTCTAAGCTGCCCCGTGATTTTGGTTATGATTGGACCGGGCTTTCTTATCAGGAACGGCAAAGCGGATTTCAGGCGGGACCGCTTTACGCTTTTTCTATCCTGATCATCTTTTTATGTGTAGCGGCTTTGTATGAAAGTTGGAGTATCCCCATTGTTAACCTGTTGATGCTGCCGTTAGGCGTTTTCGGGGCCACGCTGGCAACCTGGATGCGTGGAATGCCTAACGACGTTTATTTCCAGATCGGGTTTCTTACCACCTTGGGTCTATCTACTAAAAACGCTATTTTGATTATTCAGTTCGCCCAGCAGCGACTGGAACATGGAGAAAAACTGGTTGAGGCAATTTTGGGGGCGGTAAGAACCCGTTTCCGTCCGGTAATTATGACTTCGATGGCTTTCTTTTTCGGTGTTTTGCCGCTGGCGATTAGTTCCGGCGCCGGAGCCGGAGCGCAGAACGCGATTGGAACGGCGGTTGTCGGGGGCATGCTTTCAGCCACATTCATCGACCTTATTTTTATCCCGCTATTTTTTATCCTCGTGACCCGCTTTTTTAAGCGTAAGCAAAAGCATCAGGTTGCTCCTGGTAATACGGATTTTAAGGAATTGCCGGATAAAGATTAATATGAAACGAATACTCTTTTTAATTTTAATAATTACCGTTTGCCTGAGCGGCTGTACCATGATTCCGAAATACAGCCGGCCGGAGAGTCCGGTTCCTGAACGCTGGCCAAGTGGGTCTGCTTATCAGCAGATGCCTCCGGCGCCTAAAGTTTTGGATGCTACGCAATTAAAATGGCGGGAATTCTTTGCCGACCAAAAACTTCAGCAGATTATCGCGATGGCCCTTGATAATAACCGGGATCTTCGGTTGGCTGCTTTGAATGTTGAAAAGGCGCGTGCGCTGTACGGCGTCCAGCGGGCAAAATTGTTTCCGGTTGTCAACGCGGGAGCGGGATTAGATAAAGAACAGTATTCTTCTGATTTTATAAGTTCCGGAGCCCCCAGAAGAGTTGACCAATATAGCGTCAACCTGGGTATTACTTCCTGGGAGATTGATTTTTTTGGGCGTATTCGCAGTTTAAAAAAACAGGCGCTGGAAGAATACTTAGGTACGCAAGAGGCCCGCCGCAGCGCTCAGATTACATTGGTTTTGGAAGTTGTCAGGACGTATTTGATGATTGCCGCGGACAGGGAAAATCTTGAACTGGGTCGGTCTACCCTTAAGGCGCAGGAAGATGCTTATAGTATAGTTTCACGGAAATATAAAATTAATCTGGTCAATGAAATAGACCTGGAGCGGGCGCAAACCCAGGTGGATACTGCCTGGGGGGATGTTGTGCTTTATACACAGCAGGCCGCGCAGGATGAAAATGCCTTAAACCTTTTGGCCGGTTCTCCGGTTCCGGAAGACCTCTTGCCTCTTAATCTGGCAAGTATCAGCCCATTTATGGATATTTCTCCTGGTCTGTCTTCTGAGGTTCTTTTGAAACGGCCGGATATTATATTGGCTGAACACCAGTTAAAGGGAGCTTATGCCAATATAGGGGCGGCCCGTGCCGCATTTTTCCCCAGTATTTCGCTGACTACTACTTTTGGTTCCGCGAGCAATGAATTCTCCGGATTGTTTAAGGCCGGTAAGGGGACATGGACTTACGCCCCACAGGTAGTGATGCCGATTTTTGATGCCCGCACTTGGGCGGCATACAGGGTTAGTAAAGCGGATCGCAAGATTGCCTTGGCCCAATATGAGAAAGTTATCCAGACTGCTTTCAGGGAAGTTTCTGATGTTCTTGCTGTACGGGGAACGGTGGATCAACAGATTTCCTTGCAGCAGTCGATAGTTGATTCTGCGCAGAAGGTTTATCTTCTTTCAAGCAAGCGCTACGCGAATGGAATCGACAGCTATTTGAGCGTCCTTGATGCGCAGCGATCGCTTTATAGCGCGCAGCAGGGGCTCATTTCTTTAAAGCTATCCAAGTTTGTAAATGAAGTGAAGGCTTACGCGGTGCTTGGAGGAGGCGGGTTTAATGAGGCAGATGAGCAGATGAGCGATAGTCGCGATTTGTTTGAAGAAAATGTTCTTTCGTTATTGGATCTTAAGCTTGGAAAATCAAGGCGTTGAAGAATCTTCATGGGGAAGTATCCAGCCAGAATATTCTTGATATAACTGGTATTGTACATAAAGAATGGATAGCTAAAATGAATAATGTGAAAAATATTAAAAGAATGAAACTTTACCGTCATCCTGAGCGGATTTACAGTGAGCTTGAATCAATCGGATATAAAAAAGATATTCCGTTGAAGGCAGCAGACATATCTTCTTTTGACCAGTATCATTATTTAGGTACCGAAGCAGTTGATGATGCTATAGGTTGCTTGAATGTTTGTTCTAAAAATAAACTGATAGAGATAGGTTCTGGTTTAGGAGGTCCTGCGAGATACCTGGCGGAGAAAACGGGTTGTCATGTAACCGCTCTTGAGCTCCAATCAGACCTGAACCAGATAGCATGTTCTTTGACAGAACGTTGTAATCTATCTGAGTCCGTCGATCATTTATGCGGTGATATTCTTGACTTTCCGGAACAAGGCGCTAATTTTGATGCCGTGGTAAGTTGGCTTTCGTTTTTACATATCCAGGACCGGGTGGCCCTTTTAAAGAAGTGTTATAGTATCCTGAAACCGGGTGGTAAAATTTTTATCGAGGATTATTGCAAGCGTGGTGAGTTTGGCCGGCAAGAATTAAAGATATTGTCCGAGGACGTTCAATGCTCATATCTGCCTACGGCGGAGGAATACAAAGGTCAGCTCATTGAGAATGGTTTTACGAAGATTGAGCTAGTCGATAAGACGGCGTGTTGGAGTAATTTTGTGAAAGAGCGCCTGGATAAATTTATCAAAAACCGCAATTGTTATGTAAAGATACATGGTGTTGAGATTGCGGAAGAGATGGAAGACTTCTATAAAAAAATATTACAGCTTTTTCATAAAGGTAATCTTGGAGGGTTGAGGATTACAGCTGTTAAGGGGTAGCCTCCTTCTAAAGAACAGAAATGATAGGGAGGGGGAATAGTTTAGGCCTATGATCTGAATGTGGATCATAGGTTTTTTCGTTGCAGGTGGCAACATCCCGGAAATCCAATGGGGGTGGTCACAATTCCTGGGGTAAAGCCAGCCCTAAGATTTTATATAACCGAAACATCATTTATGGTGTATAATAATTCAAAGGAAACATTATTCTAGAAATTTTATTTTCTATAGGTTTTACTTACAGAAAAGGAACAGGAGACGGTATTGCCTTTAAAATCTTTCCAGGATTATATTTTGCCTCTTAAAATGCGCCTTGGCGCCTCTCTGGCTTGGAATAATAATGTTGAGGAACAGCCTCTGCGTGCTGAACTTTTCAGCATTGAGCAGTTCAAGACACATGCGAAAAACCTTGCCCAGGGGCACCTGGTCAGTTACAAAAAGGGGCGCAACAGGCTATTGTTGCGGCTGAAGAAGAATGAAAAGGTCCTTGCCGAGATCCATGATCTCCTTAATGAGACCGGCAAATCCAAACGAAAGATCTCGCCGGCCGGAGAATGGCTTCTTGATAACTACTACCTTATTGAAGAACAAATAAGGCTTGCCCAGAAATACCTTCCGGAAAATTACATTCGTGAATTACCTTACCTTTCTCAGGGTGAGCTTGCCGGCTATCCGCGAGTTTATGAGCTGGCGATGGAGCTTGTTTCTCACGGTGACGGGCGGCTGGATATTCAGGGGCTTACGGAATTTGTCACGGCTTATCAAAGCGTCAGTTACCTGAAACTTGGCGAACTGTGGGCTATTCCTATTATGTTAAGGCTGGCGCTTATTGAGAATTTAAGGCGTGTTTCTTCCCGTCTGATCGTGGCTCAAACGGAAAGGGATAAAGCGAATTATTGGGCGACGCGCATCCTGGACGTTTCGGCTAAAGATACCGACGGGGTAATCTTTGAAATTGCGGCGATGTCCAAGGCTAACCTGCTGCTTTCCGATGCTTTTGTCGCTGAATTCACGCGGCGTCTGCATGGCCAAAGCCAGGTACTTAATCTTCCTTTTACCTGGTTGGAAAAGAAGCTTTCGGAGCAGGGAGAGACCCTTGATAGGATTATCCGGGCGACCAGCCAGAAACAGGCGGCGGACCAGGTCTCAATAGCCAATACGATCGGGAGCCTGCGTCTTCTGGGGGTTACTGATTGGCATGATTTTGTCGAGGCGCTAAGCGTTGTCGAAAAGGTTCTGGGCCAGGATCCCTCAGGGGATTATACCCTGATGTCTTTTTCGACCCGTGATCGTTACCGGCATGTAATTGAAAAGCTTTCTTTGAGAAGTAAGATCAAGGAAGAGGAGGTTGCGGCGCATGCGATCCGGATGGCGAAAAAGGCAAAAACGGAAAAAGGGTCTGACCATGTCACGGCGCATGTAGGTTTTTACCTTCTTGACCGGGGCCTGGAGCTTTTTTGTCGCGAATTGGGCTTGCATTTATCTTTACGCCAGTATCTTCAGGCGAAAAAAACTTTTTGGCCGTCTGTCCTGTTTTTTGGCTCCGTTACTTTGTTGACCCTTGCCTTGAGCGTAGGCATCCTTAATTGGATACAGCCTGCGGGGATATTAAGTTGGCCGTGGTTTGTCTTATTCGGGGTATCGCTTCTGCTTACGACAAGCCAGATGGTGGTTTCGCTGGTAAACTGGTTTTCTATGATACTCGTGAGCCCCCAAGACCTTCCCCGGATGGATTTTTCGGAAGGGATCCCCGCGTATGCCCATACCCTGGCTGTAGTTCCTTGTATGCTTAGTGATATCCGGACAGTCGGTTCGCTTCTCGAAGAATTGGAGGTTCGGTATCTAGCGAATATTGACCCGAATACGGATTTTGCGCTCTTGACGGATTTTTGCGATGCACCGCAGGAGACGATGCCTGAAGATGAGGCGCTTCTTGCGCAGGTCATAGACGGAATCGAAAAGTTGAATTACAAATACCGGTTGCAGAAAAATCATGTTTTCTGTCTTCTTCACAGGTCTCGCCGGTGGGATGAAAGAGAAAAGGTATGGATGGGGTATGAACGCAAGCGGGGTAAGCTCGGGGATCTGAACGCATTCCTTCGCGGAAAAGGCGAAGGACGGTTCAGTGTGGTTCTCGGCGATCCCCAGAGGCTTCAGGAAGTGAAATATGTTATTACGCTGGATGCAGACACCCGGATGTCCCGCAACGCGGCCCGGGAGCTCGTGGGGGTCATCGCGCATCCCTTGAACCGGGCGGTCTATGACGAGAAAAAACAACGGGTTGTTTCCGGATACGGGATTCTTCAGCCCCGGGTTGAACCCAGCTATCCCGGAGAAAATCCTTCATTGTTCGTGAAGATCTTCGGAGGGGATACGGGGATTGATCCTTATACCAAAGCGGTCTCCGATGTTTACCAGGATCTTTTCTTTGAAGGTTCTTTTATTGGCAAAGGGCTATATGATGTAGACGCGTTTGAAAGTTCCATGAAAGACCGCTTCCCGGAGAATTCTATATTAAGCCATGATCTTTTGGAGGGTTGTTATGCCCGTTCGGGGTTGGTGACGGATGTCCAATTCTACGAGGGATATCCCTCAGGGTATCTTAAAGATTCAAGCCGCAGGCACCGTTGGATCCGCGGGGACTGGCAGATTGCTCCCTGGCTTTTTACTATGGTTCGCGGCCTCGGAGGCGCAAAAGTAAGAAATCCGATTTCTTTCCTGTCGCAATGGAAGATTGCGGATAATTTAAGACGCAGCCTTGTTCCTTTAGCGACGGTTATCTTGTTTTTATCAGGATGGATGTTTTTTCAGCCGTCCTGGATATGGTCGGTTTTCGTGATTGTTCTTCTTGGTTTTCCGCTTGTCCCGATGTCTTTGGTGGAGGCGGTGAGGAAATCCGAGAATCTGACCTTTAAAACCCATTTTGGGTCGGTGTTGTCTTCATTTAAAAAGAACACGCTCCAGTTTTTCTTTTCACTTGTTTTCTTGCTGCACGAGGCGCTCTATTGCCTGGATGCGATCGTGCGTACTTTGTGGAGAATGTTTTTTTCGCGGAGACGTTTGTTAAAATGGAGGACTTTCCTTGAAATGGAAGCCTCCTTGTCGAACCATATTTCAGGTTATTACAAGAGTATGTTGTTGGCGCCGGTTGCCGCTGTTGTGCTGTTGGTTTGTTTTCTATTGTTATTTCCGCGTTTAGACGGATTGGTTTTGGTTTTTTTAAGCCTATGGTTTGTTTCTCCCGCGATTGCTTATGGTATCAGTCAACCTGCCCTTGTCCGCAAGATTCTACTTTCCAAAGCGCAAACCATTTTCTTAAGGAAACTTGCCCGGAGGGATTGGGCGTTCTTTGAGAATTTTGTGACCGAAAAAAGCCATTGGCTGCCGCCGGATAATTTTCAGGAGGAGCCTATTAGCATCCTTGCCCATAGGACTTCTCCGACAAATATCGGCCTGTTGCTGCTTTCGAATTTGACGGCTTATGATTTTGGTTATGTTTCCATGGGGATGATGTTCCACCGTACGGAGAAAACATTCGACACTCTTAATCTTATGGAAAGATTCAGGGGGCATTTTTACAACTGGTACGATACGGAGACGCTTAAGCCCCTGGCGCCTCTTTATATCTCATCGGTGGATAGCGGGAACTTGGCAGGCCATTTAATGGTTTTGCGTTCGGGGCTGGCGGAAATGAATTCACATAAGATAATCTCTACGAAGATATTTGATGGGTTTAGGGATACCCTGGAGATATTGCGTCAAAGTGTGGCGGAGCTTGAAAAAAGCCAAAAGAGCGGCGTAGCCGGGTCCCTCCGGACAGTTTCCGAAAAGATCGAGCAATTTCAGGAAAAGGGCAGGTTCTCTCCCGCGCGCCTTTCAGAGGTTTATATGTTCCTGCGCCAGCTTTCAACGGATATCTCAAAGATTCTTTCGGGCCTGGACCAGAAACATTATGAGCACGGTAAAAAATGGGCCCGCGCCCTCGAGCGGCAATGTTACGACTTCCTGGAGGATATGTCTTTTATCGCCCCTTGGATACTGCTTGCCCCGGAAATGCCGGGGATGTGGGATGAGGGGGATGACAAGCAACAGGAGCGGCTTGTTCAACTCCGGGAGTCTCTGCGGTACTTGGACGAGATCCCTGCGCTCGGGGAAGTGGCCAGGATTGAGCAGAAGCTGGTCCCGCTTATCGAGGAGATAATGGGTGCTATGCGTGTTACGGATGATGAATCGAAAAGGGTATACGAATGGTTTTTGAAACTTCGCGACACTATTAAAGATGCCGGGACGCGATCCGCCGAAAGGATTAAGGCAATAGATTATATTGTGTTGCGGTGTAACGAAATTTCCGAAATAGAATATGAATTCCTGTATGACAAGGGCACGCACCTTTTATCTATCGGATATAATGTCAGCGAGCATAAGGTGGATCGGGGCTGTTATGACCTTCTGGCCTCTGAGGCCCGGTTTTGCAGTTTTGTCGCTATCGCCCAGGGGAAAATGCCTCAGGACCATTGGTTCAAGCTCGGCCGGATGATCGCCAAATGCGAAGGAGACCCTGTGCTGGTTTCCTGGGGCGGGTCGATGTTTGAGTATCTTATGCCCCTTTTGGTAATGCCGACCTATGCCGGGAGCCTGTTGGACCGGACCTATAAAGCTGCGGTCAGCGGCCAGATCCGGTATGCGGCCAAGAACAATATTCCCTGGGGGATATCAGAATCCGGTTACAATAAGATCGACTCGAATATGATTTATCAATATCATTCCTTTGGAGTTCCGGATATGGGTTTTAAGCGTGGCCTTGGGGAGGATTTGGTTGTAGCTCCGTATGCTTCTATGCTGGCCTTGATGGTGGAGCCGGAGAAGGCTTGCGAAAATCTCGAACGTTTATCCGAAGAAGGGGCAAGAGGAGTTTATGGCCTTTATGAAGCTATTGATTATACGCCAGCGCGCCTTGCTCCGGATGAAACACGAGTGGTCGTGAAATCCTACATGGCGCATCATCAGGGGATGAGTTTGTTGTCTTTGTCTTATGTGCTTTTGGGCCGCCCTATGCAAAGGCGTTTTCTTGCGGAGCCGATGTTTAAATCAACTGAACTCCTGCTTCAAGAGCGTGTTCCGACCACCGAGCCGTTTCTTTATGATTTTGAAGTGACCGGAATGCTCAGAAAATTCGGAGACAAGGAAACCCTTTTGAGAGTGTTTACGACTTCTCAAACTCCGGTACCTGAAGTCCACCCTCTATCTAACGGCCGTTACCATGTAATGGTCACTAACTCTGGAGGAGGCTATAGCCGATGGCAAAATATAGCCGTTACGCGCTGGAGAGAAGATTCAGCCTTGGATAATGACGGAACATTTATTTATCTTAGGGATGTGGAGTCCGGGCAATTCTGGTCATCGGCATATCAGCCTACGCAAAAAATTCCCAAGAACTATGAAGCCTTGTTTTCCCAAGCTTGGGCGGAGTTCAAGCGCAGGGACTATCAGATTGAGACGCATACTGAGATTGCAGTTTCTCCGGAAGATGATATCGAGCTGCGCAGGGTGACGATCACCAACAGGTCCCGCAACAAGCGTGTCATTGAGGTGACAAGTTATGCGGAAGTCGTTCTAAATGATCCTGCAAGCGATCAGGACAACCGGGCGTTTAGCAATTTATTTGTACAGACCGAAATTATCAGGACTCACCAGGCGATCCTTTGCCGGCGCAGGCCGCGCTCCGATGAAGAAACGTTTCCATGGATGTTGCACTTGATGGCGGTCCATGGAAATGCAGTCTTGGGTGCTTCATATGAGACAGACCGTAGCAAGTTTATTGGGCGAGGCCGCACCGTGGCTGATCCCGTGGCGATGAAAGGGCCTGGTCAGCTTTTGGACAGCGAGGGTTCTGTGCTTGATCCGATTGTTTCGATACGTAGCCGTATTGAATTGGCTCCGGACGAATCAGCGGTTATTGATTATGTGACCGGAATATGCGAGAGCCGGGAGGCGGCACAGGCGTTGATGGAAAAATACCGGGACAGGAACCTTGCCGACCGTGTTTTTAATCTGGCCTGGACCCAGGGACAGGTTGCTTTGCAGCAGATCAATGCGACAGAGGCGGCTGCACAGCTCTATGGCCGCCTGGCAAGTGCCATTTTGTACGCGAATCCCGCCTGGCGGGCGAGCGCAAGTATTTTGCGGCGGAATAACCGTGGCCAGCCCGATCTTTGGGGATACAGTATCTCCGGGGACCTGCCGATTGTCCTGGTGCGTATCGAAAATCAGGATAATATTGATTTGGTCGTGCAGATGATGCAGGCGCATTCCTATTGGCAAATGAAAGGTTTGGCGGTTGATCTTCTTATATGGAATGAAGATAGTTCTATTTATCGTGATAGCCTGGGGGAGAAAATCAACGGGTTGATTGTTGCCAGCACTAAGGACAGGGCGGGTCATAATGGCGGTATTTTTTTAAGGCGTGCTGATCAGATGTCGGATGAAGACCGGATCCTTATGCAAACGGTTGCCCGGATCATTATTTCGGACCGTGGTGGCACGCTGGAGGAGCAGTTAGAGGATATGAGGCAGCCCAAGGTTAATTTTCTGCCATTTGTTCCGATCAGGAAAGATGATTGGGAGGAAGAAATCAAAGGACCTGTGGAGCGTTCTGATCTTGTTTATTTTAATGGCGTTGGCGGTTTTACCGGGGATGGCCGGGAATACGTAATTACTACCTCAAGCTTAAAGGCTACTCCTGCTCCGTGGGTCAATGTCTTGGCGAATCGGAATTTTGGCACGGTGATCTCTGAAAGCGGGAGTGCCTATACCTGGAGCGAGAACGCGCATGAGTTCCGCTTAACACCCTGGAAGAATGATTCTGTTTCGGATGCCTCGGGAGAAGCGTTTTATATCCGCGATGACGAGAGCGGGAGATTTTGGTCTCCGACTCCTCTTCCGGCTATGGGCAAAACCAGTTATACCTCGCGCCATGGATTCGGCTATAGCGTTTTTGAACACACCGAAAACGGGATCGTTTCCGAATTGACGGTATTTGTTTCCCTGGAGGATCAGGTTAAATTTTCGGTCTTAAAGATCAGAAATATCTCCGGGCGCCGGAGGCATATTTCCGCGACGGATTATTGCGAACTGGTGATGGGCACCTTCCGGGATAAGTACCATATGCATATTTTGACTGAGATTGATCCTAAGAGCGGCGCGCTTCTTGCTCGTAATCCTTATAACAAAGAATTTCCGAACCGGGCGGTTTTCCTGGATGTCAGCGAGCCGGTGCGTTTCGTGACCGGGGACCGGATTGAGTTTATCGGCAGGAACGGGACGATGACATCGCCTTCCGTAATGCGCAGGGACAGGCTTTCCGGAAAAGTGGGTGCTGGGATTGATCCCTGCCTTGCTGCGCAGGTAAAATTTGAGCTTGAGGATGGCCAGCAGAAGGAGATCATTTTTACTTTTGGTTCCGGAAAAACAGTGGATGAGGCGCGGGAACTTGTACGGCGTTTTAGCGGTATAGAAGCAGCGCACCAGGAACTTGAAAAGGTGTGGGAATACTGGAAACGTATTTTGGGTGTTGTGTATGTGGAAACGTCTGACCAGTCAATTAATTTTCTAGTTAACGGCTGGCTGCAATATCAGATTATCAGCTGCCGCCTTATGGGGCGAAGCGGTTTTTATCAATCAGGCGGGGCTTTTGGTTTTCGTGACCAGCTTCAGGATGTGATGGCGCTGATCCATTCCAGGCCCGAAATGGTCCGGGAACAATTGCTGACTTTTGCCGCGCACCAGTTTGTGGAGGGGGATGTGCAGCACTGGTGGCATCCGCCTTCTGGCCGCGGGGTCCGCAGCCGGTGTTCTGACGATTATTTATGGCTACCGTTGGTGACCTGTTTGTATGTTGAAAAGATCGGGGATACGGGGATTCTTGACGAAACAGTGGGGTTTCTGGAAGGGCCACTGCTTAAACAGGGAGAAGAATCTTATTATGACATCTCTAGAACTTCCCCTAGTACCGGGACGCTTTATGATCATTGTGTTTTAAGCGTAAAAAGGGGTTTGAAATTTGGCGTTCATGGCCTTCCTCTTATGGGAAGCGGAGATTGGAATGACGGGATGAATCTGGTTGGGCGTGAAGGCAAAGGTGAAAGTGTCTGGCTTGCTTTTTTTCTTTTTGACATCTTGAAGTCGATGGCGGCCCTGGCAGGCCGGCGCGCGGATAAGGCTTTTGCGGAATTTTGCCTAGCGGAGGCGGAGAAGCTCGTTCGGAATATTGAAGAGCATGCCTGGGACGGCCAGTGGTATCGCCGGGCTTATTTTGACAATGGAGAATCCCTGGGTTCTTCTTCAAACAGCGAATGCCGGATTGATTCGATCCCGCAATCCTGGGCAGTCATTTCGGGCGCGGCCCGGGAGGAAAGGGCCAGTATGGCCATGGATCAGGTGGATCGGCAGCTTGTTGACAGGAAGCAGGCGCTGGTGAGATTGTTTGATCCTCCTTTTGACAAGGCTTCTCCTAATCCGGGATACATCAAAGGTTATCTCCCAGGGGTGAGGGAGAACGGGGGGCAGTATACGCATGCTGCGGTCTGGGCGGCGATCGCGTTTGCGGTTTTAGGGGATAAAAAACGGGCCTGGGAGTTGTTTGATATAATTAACCCTGTGCACCATTCCGATACCGTGGATAAGTGCGCCGTTTATAAGGTGGAGCCGTTCGTAATGGCCGCAGATGTTTATGCTTCTTTTGGTCTTGCCGGGCGGGGGGGATGGACTTGGTACACTGGATCCGCAGCCTGGATGTATCAACTTATCGTGAAGTATCTGCTGGGTATCCGGCTGGAAGTAGATAAGATTTATTTTCAGCCGTGCCTTCCCGCGGACTGGTCCTCCTGGAAACTGCATTACCGGTACCGGGAGACATTCTATCATATTAATTTCGCATGTTCCGGATCAGGCGATCGTGTAACTTCTATCGAAGTGGATGGTGCCGCGCAGGAGGAGATGGCGGTGAGGCTTATTGATGACCGGATAGATCATTCGGTGGCAGTGAAGATCGGATAATTACAAAAAATAAGTATGATATTCTTGAATTCCAAATAAGATAATGCTTGAAGGCTTGATTGAAACAAAAAACGGTAAAATTTGGTATAGCGGATACGGCGAAGATAAAAAGGGTGTACCGTTACTTGTATTGCACGGTGGCCCGGGATTTTTAAGCATGCCGGAAGTGGTAAAAGACCTTTCTGACCAAAGGCCGGTCTATTTTTATGACCAACTTGGTTGCGGCAGGAGCGATAGGACTAAAGATAAATCGCAGTATTCGGTTGCCAGCTATGTGGAAGAGTTGACTGAAATAAGAGAGCGGTTAGGGCTTCGGGAAGTTTACATCGATAACTCAGAGTGTGGAGAACGTCCAAAAGTATGAACATTGGGGGTTTAAACTGGTGAAAGAGATGCCTGTCTTTTGTTCTCAGGAGAAGTTTTACTCTATGCGCAAGGATTGAAGTTGTAATGTGGTTGTGCGCTTGAAGCACATTGGCTTATTAAAGAGAGTTTTAATTTTGGCCAGGAAGATGGAGTATACTGTAGCATTAGTTGTCGGCCAGCCAGGATTAATAAAAGGAGAAAAATTATGGAAATATTTGCCAAACGAATCGCGCCTTTAGTTAGCGCAGGTATCGTGGCGCTGGCTATCGCTGGCTGTGCAACGACCGAACAAGTGCCGAATGTCAGGATGTCAGGATTTCTCGGGGATTATTCGAAATTACATCGCGGGAAGAGCGGGCAGGCTGAGTTTACATATCGTGACCCCAATATGGATTTGAGTAAGTACCAGCGGGTTATGCTTGATCCTGTGCAACTCTGGGCTGCCGAAACTAAGACTTCTGCTTTGAGCAAGCTGTCCCGGGAAGATCAGCAGTTGTTAGTTAATTATCTTTATGTTGCACTGCGCGACGCGCTTCAGAAAGATTATGTTATAGTTAATGAGCCCGGTCCTGATGTAATGCGGGTCCGATGCGCTATAACCGAAGCCCGGTCAACGAGCCCTGTTAAGGATTTGCTTTCTACTATTACCCCCGCCGGACTGGGGATTAGTTATGCCAAGCGAATTGTACTTGGAATACATAGTGGTGTTGGAGTTGTAAGCGTGGAAGGGGAATTGTTGGATAGCATTACCGGTCAGCGTCTGGCCGCCGTAGTTGACCGACGCGCAGGGACAAAATCGGTACTTGGTAAGCCCACTCGTTGGGGCGACGTGCAAGATGCCTTTAATTTTTGGGCACGCCGGATGCAAACTAACCTGGCGGTACTTAGAACGCATCAAGATTAATGTCAGCTACGTTTTATCTTTGCTCCTTAAGGGGGTTACCTTTTGCCCTAATGCATAAAACAACTTTATATATAATTCTATTTTAGCAGAAAAAGTCAATAAAATACTGAATTAACTATTTGATTTAGATTAATGGTGGAGTATAGTAGTTTATAAATGTAGGATAGGAGGGCTATTATATGAATACAGAAGAAGCTAAGAAAATACCGGTGGATGAGTTGTTTAATAAGCTTTCCTCGAGCAAGGCAGGTCTTTCTTCTGAAGAATCAGGCAAGAGGCTTAAGCAGTACGGCCCTAATGAAATAGCCGAGAATAAAATTAACCCGATTGTAAAATTCTTAAGTTATTTTTGGGGGCCTATTCCCTGGATGATAGAGGCCGCTGCGGTACTTTCCGCTGTTATTCGGCATTGGGAGGATTTTGGGGTGATTTTTGCGATGTTGTTGATAAATGCCGCGGTGGGGTTCTGGCAGGAGCATAAAGCAGATAATGCCATCGAATTATTAAAGAAGAGGCTGGCTCTTAAGGCGCGGGTCCTACGTGATGGAAAATGGGTTGATGTATTGGCTCAAGAATTGGTACCGGGGGACTTAATACGCATTCGCCTTGGGGATATTATTCCGGCTGATATTAAGCTTGTTGAAGGTGAATATCTTTTGGTGGATCAATCTGTATTAACGGGAGAGTCGCTGCCGGTTGAAAAGCATCTTTCTGATATTGGCTATTCGGGTTCAATCATTAAGCAAGGCGAGATGGATGCCTTGGTAGTCTGCACTGGTTTAAATACTTATTTTGGTAAAACTGCTAAGCTCGTTGCCGAAGCCAAAACGCGCAGCCACTTCCAGAAAGCGGTAATTAAAATAGGGGATTATCTGATTGTGATTGCGATAGCCTTGGTGGCAGTTATTTTTTTAGTTTCGCTTTTTCGCCATGAGAAATTCTTCGAGATCCTTCAGTTTGCGCTTATCTTAATTGTAGCTTCTATTCCGGTGGCGATGCCTGCCGTATTGACGGTGACAATGGCAGTAGGGGCGTCTATGCTTGCCAGGAAAGAAGCCATCGTAAGTAAATTAGTGGCCATAGAAGAAATGGCCGGGGTTGATATCCTATGTTCGGATAAAACAGGCACTATTACTAAAAATGAGCTGAGTGTTAAGGAGCTTAAACCTTTAGAAGGATTCAGGGATGTGGATATGCTTTTATTGGGTAGGTTGGCTTCCCGGGCAGAAGATAGAGATCCTATTGACGATACTATTATTGCCAGGGTTCAATCGGCAGGCGAGGCTATGCAAGATTTCGGTAAGTACAAAGTAACGTCTTTTAAGCCATTTGATCCGGTTGCCAAGCGTACTGAAGCAAATGTGGAAGAAGACGGAGGCAAGAAATTCAAGGTAACTAAAGGTGCCCCACAGGTTATTCTTTCCCTTGTGGCTAATAAGGATTTGATTTCGCTTAAAATAGACGAGATTGTCAATGAATTTGCGGTTAAAGGTTACCGCGCCCTTGGAATTGCTAAAACAGATGATTCAGGAGTTTGGCAGTATGCAGGACTTTTTGCGATTTATGATCCGCCGCGTGAAGATTCTCTGGAAACCATAAATACAGCCAAGTCAATGGGCCTAAACGTAAAGATGGTAACCGGAGATCATGTAGCAGTGGCCAGGGAGATTGCAAGAGAAGTAGGATTAGGCGAGAATATTTTACCTGCATCTAGCTTTTTGGATAAATCTGACAAGGAGGCGCAGCAGATTATTGAAGGCGCGGATGGTTTTGCTCAGGTTTTTCCTGAGCATAAGTATAAAATAGTAGAAGAATTGCAGGCGAAAAACCATATTGTCGGAATGACCGGCGATGGTGTTAATGATGCTCCGGCCCTAAAGAAGGCAGACGCCGGAATTGCGGTTGCAGGTGCTACCGATGCAGCAAAGTCTGCAGCATCTATTGTTCTTACTAAACCGGGCCTTTCGGTGATAATTGATGCGATTAAGGAAAGCCGCAAAATATTTAAGCGTATGAATAGTTACGCGATTTACCGTATTGCAGAGACAATCAGAGTTTTATTGTTTATGACCTTGGCAATCCTGGTTTTTAATTTTTATCCGGTAACCGCCATTATGATTGTAATCCTGGCAATGCTTAATGATATACCCATAATGATGATTGCCTACGATAAGACGAAAATTTACCAAAATCCGGTAAGCTGGAATATGAGGAGGGTTTTAAGCCTGTCAACTGTTTTGGGGATAGCCGGTGTATTTGCCAGTTTTGGGATGTTTTGGATCGGGAAAGAAATTCTTCACCTGGATCTTCAAATGATCCAGACGCTTATTTTCTTAAAATTAGCGGTTGCCGGACATATGACTATTTACTTAGCCAGGACGGGGGAAGAACCTTTTTGGCATAAACCTTATCCGGCTCCCGCGTTGATATTAACATGTGAAACGACTCAAGTAATTGCTACACTTTTTGCGGTGTATGGAATATTTATGAAGCCGATAGGCTGGGGGTTGGCGTTTTTTGTATGGGGGTACGCATTTGTTTTCTTTGTCCTTAATGATTTAATAAAAATCCATGTCGATAAAACAATGGATCATTTTGGTATAATGTTTCGTCGAGGAACACAGGAAAGTTAACCGAGTCAGGAGATAAAACTATGGGAACAGAATTTATTGATAAGAAACAGCCGGGTAAGGACCTTTGGAAAATGATGCAGATCGGAGGGTTAGCTTTGGCTATCCCCTTTGAAATGGCCGCGGGTCCGTTTATCGGTTTTTTTATAGGCATGTATCTAAAAAGCAAACTTGGTCTACATGAATACATTATGTATATTTTTATTCTGATGGGTTTTGTTGCTGGGTTTATTAATACAGCGGTGATAATTAAAATGATGATAAAAATAAATAAAAAATGATTTGATGCCTTTTGCATGGATGGATAAGGTTAGTGCTTTTAAAATGATAAAAACAATAATTAAGCAGGAACCCGGTATATAGATAAACTAATCCAGCATATAAATGACGAAGAAGCATTAAACGTACAGGAATTTCCCAAGCTGGAGGTTTTTATCAAGAAACTGGATTCTAATAGTTCGTGAACTTCAGTGTCGTTGTTTTCTGTAAAAGAGGATAAACTGGAAAAAGAAATGAAGCTATTTTGCCTTTACCCATTTATAGGGTAAAAATGGCCTTTATTCTGTTGTTGTAACAGAAAAGCTTAGTGCGCTTACTGGACCATTATTTAGAAATTTAAGAGACATATTGGTGTCAATATGATTATTCTTTCTTGTGTTTCTTGTCTCCGGGTATATTTTTTATCACATTCAAAATAAAAGGATCCAGATGGAAACAGCGTCCAGGGCTTTAGAGATAATCAATAGGCAATTGTATTATGAAATTGATGATTATGAATGCGCTGAGAAAAGCCTTAAAAATCATAGGGAAAAGCCATAAATGCCAAGTACTAAAATAATTTGTACTTTAGGTCCTGCTTCAACGAAAGAAAACACCTTATTAAAGATGATGCGAGCTGGCATGGATGTGGCAAGATTAAATTTCTCCCATTCAACATTAAAAGTCCATTTGAATCGGATACGACTCATAAGAAAACTAAATAAAAAATATAACTTTAATGTCAAGGTATTAGGAGATTTAGAAGGTTGTCGCATAAGGGTGGGTAGGTTGGAGGGGGGCCGGGCTTTTAAGGTAAATAAAGGGCAGGTAGTTTGGTTAGCTCAAGAGGACGTCTTGGGAAAAGGCAACCTGATACCGTTTGATTATAAAGGTTCTTTAGCCTTGATCAAAAAAGGCCAGCATATTTATATTGATGATGGAAATATTGTCCTTTCAGTCCTGGGGCGAAAGAAAAATATGGTGAAGGTAAGAGTAATTATACCTGGCCTCATTAAAGAACGTAAGGGTATTAATATACCTGATATCAAGTTGGACTTTAAGGGATTGACAGCAAAAGACAAGGAGAATATACGTTTTTGCAGGGAGAATAAAATTGATTATATAGCCCAGTCTTTTGTAAGAAGCAAGGAGGACATTCTTGTTGTTAGGAAATATCTTAAGGATTATCCGTATAAATACCAAATTATTGGAAAGATTGAAAATCGAGAAGGCATTAAGAATATTAATGAAATAATCAGGGTCTGCGATGGAATTATGGTCGCAAGAGGCGATATGGGAGTTTCTATTCCTGTATATGAAGTGCCAATAGTTCAAAAAAAGATAATTAGAGAATGTAACAAGGCAAGAAAATTTGTTATTACCGCTACGCAGATGCTTGAGAGTATGATTGGAAATCGCCTCCCTGAAAGGGCAGAGGTTTCGGATGTAGCTAACGCCATATTAGACGGCTCAAATTATGTGATGCTTTCCGCAGAAACAGCAGTCGGTTTATATCCCGTAGAATGTGTTGATATGATGAAACAAGTTATTAAATTCACTGAAACCCATGCCTGGGATTGGAAGTAAAGCCATGTATATTTGCCCTATGCATCTTGAAATTGAGCAGGATAAGCCTGGAGATTGTCCGAAGTGTGGGATGCAGCTTGAGCAAAAGGCTGCTTTTGGCGGAGAAGATGACGATAAAGAAACGCGCGCGCTGTTGCATAAATTCTGGATTGGATTGATTTTGGCTTTCCCCGTTTTCTTCCTGGCGCTTGGTGAGATGATCCCGGTTTTTAACCCAAAGGCATTTATTTCTTACAATCATTCCCGTTGGCTGCAGTTTATTTTTGCAACACCAGTTGTACTGTGGGCAGGAAATACGTTCTTCGTAAAGGCCTGGAAATCGGTTTTGAATAAAAGCCTCAACATGTTTACTTTGATTGCTATGGGTGTGGGGGCGGCTTATGGTTTTAGCGCGATAGCTATTCTTTTTCCGGATATTTTTCCTGAATCATTAAAACAACGCGGCCAGCTCGGATTATATTTTGAAGCATCCGCTGTAATAACGGTCCTGGTGCTTATGGGGCAGCTTCTTGAAACAAGAGCGCGCAATAGAACAGGCCAGGCGATTAAGGCGTTGCTTGGCCTAGCCGCAAAGGTTGCCCACCGTATTCGAAACGGTAAAGAAGAAGATGTTGTAGTTGATCAGGTCCAAAAAGGTGATTTATTGCGGGTTCGCCCGGGAGAGAAAATACCCCTGGATGGCATTATTATTGAAGGCAGGAGCACAATCGATGAATCAATGATTTCAGGAGAGCCGATTCCGGTTGCCAAGGGGCAAGGCGATCGGGTTATTGGGGCAACCTTTAATCAGACAGGTGCTTTTGTGATGCAGGCCGAGAAGATAGGTTCGGAAACCCTTCTTTCTCAAATCGTTAAAATGGTAGCAGATGCGCAACGCAGCCGCGCCCCTATCCAGAAGCTTGCGGATCAAGTTTCCGGGTATTTTGTCCCTGCCGTCTTGGGGTGCGCGTTAATTGCTTTTATTGTCTGGTCTATATTTGGGCCGCCGCCGGCTTTAGTATATGCTTTAGTCAGCGCTATTTCAGTTTTAATAATTGCCTGTCCTTGCGCTTTGGGCCTGGCAACGCCGATGTCAATTATGGTTGGCGTCGGAATTGGCGCGCAGTCAGGCGTATTGATTAAAGATGCCGAGGCGATTGAAAAGTGCGAGAGAGTAACCCATATCCTTACCGATAAGACAGGTACTTTAACTGTCGGCAGGCCACAGGTAATTGCCGCCATTACGGCAAATGGTTGGGATGAGAAGGCGTTATTGAGCGTAGCGGCTTCTATTGAACAGGGCAGTGAGCATCCGTTAGCCCGCTCAGTAGTTGATTATGCAAAAAATAAAGGCTATGTATTGGCGCCAGTCGATGGCTTTCAATCCGTAACGGGTACAGGGGTTAAAGGTAAGGTTGACGGTAAAGAGATTTTACTTGGAAAACAAAAGTTTATCGAAGAGAAAGGAATAAAACTCCCTGAAGAATTAGAAAATAAAGCCAATGATTTTCAAGAAAAAGCCGAGACAGTTGTTTGGGTAGCTGTTGATAGGCAGGTAGCTGGAATATTCGGAATCTCGGACCCTATAAAGAAAACAACTCCTGATGCTATTAGTACTTTGCATAAAATTGGTTTGAAAGTTGTCATGTTGACAGGTGACAATAAAAAGACCGCAAATGCCATCGCAAAAGAATTAAAAATTACCGATGTGTATGCAGGTCTTGAGCCAAAAGATAAACAGGAGATTGTTAAAAAGTTAAGGAGCAAAGGCGCAAGGGTGTTGATGGCTGGAGACGGTATTAATGATGCGCCGGCATTGGCTGAAGCAGATGTCGGTGTTGCTATGGGCACGGGAACGGACGTGGCAATCGAGAACGCAGGGATAACTCTGGTTAAGGGTGATCTTAGTGGAATCGTCAAGGCGCTCAGGCTTAGTCGGGGGGTTATGCGGAATATCCGTCAAAACTTATTTTTTGCTTTTATTTATAATGTGTTAGGCGTTCCTATTGCTGCCGGTATACTTTATCCATTTCTGGGGCTATTTTTAAGTCCTATGATTGCCGGTACGGCAATGAGTTTTAGTTCGGTCTCGGTAATCGGTAATTCTCTCAGGCTGCGTAACATAAGGCTATAGGAATAAATGCCTCTTTAGGTTTAGATATTTTTGATATATTGAGGCATTAAATTGCCTTTATAAATAGAAAAGTTATTTTATTCTACTGTTGGATTTTCTACCGCAGTAACTTTTCCTGTTGTCTGCCTTTACTATTTTTTTGTTTTTAAAGGGGATATCTATTGAAGTGTTAATTAAGAGTAGTATAATAAAAAACAGAAAGGAGAGGCTATGAGAAAAACAGGTTTTTTGCTGGTTGTGGCGGTATTTTTGAGCGGGTGCGCGACAATGGCGGTTTCTAATTTGGTCGCCAATAATAGTATGAATTTAGTGCATCTTTCGCGGGGTATGAGCAAGGCGAAAGTACTCTCTATTATGGGTTCCAAGATCAGTGTTTATAATTGTGATCAAGCAGCCTTAAAAATCCCTCCTAAGGTTACAATAAGCAATCCTTACCGTACGGAGATGATTGAGACCTCGGGTAGGACGCTAGAAATAATATATTATGTTACCAGTTTAAACAATAATAATTGCGTAATCGAAGAAGATGAGTTAACGCCTCTTGTTTTTGAAGATGCCAGGCTTATTGGCTGGGGAAAGAATTTTCTTCTAGAGATTGTTCCTGTTGGGCAGAAACCGCAGGTTCAGCAAAAAGAGAAAGCACTGGATAAACAACAAACAGACCAGGGGATGTCAGAGCCAAAGCAAGCTGATCAGGCAGCTCAGGTGCCGGCGCAAAAGATTGCGGGGTCTGCTCCGGAATCGGAAGTAAGCCCGGAAAAATAAGAAACTTTTGGTTTTTGCAGATGGAAACTTAATGGGCTATGACAATTTAAAGTCATAGCTCATTCTTTAATAACTGTCCAAGCGAAATAATACATGTGGTTTCAATAAAGATATTTTAATGAATTGTTGAAGTTTATCTTGAACGCGGTATATTGTATTTAGAATTTAAACTTAAATGGCCTAAAGATTAATCCAGGGGAAATAGCGGTGTACAAGAAAGTCAAAGTATCAGGGCAGCTTTGATGAAAAGAATTATTGTTAGTTTAACTCTTTTGCTTTTTATTGTATCTTTAGAAGGTTGCACATATATCGCTCATTATAAGCAATTTGTGCTGCTTAAAAGACTTGGGGATAACCAGAGAGAAATCGAAGAATATTTAGATACCCAGGAAAGGTTATTTTATAAACTTAAAGATGATGTCTTGAATAACCGTTTGACTAAAGGCCTGCCAGGCAAGAAAATTTTATCTGTGTATGGCAGGCCTGTTTTTTGCAGATCATCAGAAGGTGGATGCAAGATTAAGGAAACTTGTTTTTACCGGCATCCCACCCATTATTTTTATTCGGATATGATCTATCTTGATTTCGATATTAACCGATGTTTAATTTCATGGGGATTAATCAAGGCAAAATAACTGGTAAATTTATTGAGGCTGCCGGGGAAAGGATAAAGAGATGAAATATTTCTTACTGATTTTCTTATGTTTTACCTTTGTGGGTTGTACAACTATTTCTAGAACTAAGAAACTAGAAAAACAGATAGCCGACCTTCAGGAAACTATCCTAAAAAAGAATGAAGATATAAAAATTAAAGAAGACAGGTTAAAGGAAGAAGAATTAGAGGCCAACCGGTTGCGTAAGGAACTGGAGAGGTTCGGCGTTTTTTAATAACAACCTGTTTTTTTAAAAAGAGCATATGTGGCCTGGCCGCTCTAGGCTGTAGTAAGGACTGCTGGATATGAAACAAGATAGATAGATGAAAATAAATCACATTTTAAAAACAATTCTTTATAAATATTATTTCATATTGGCATTGGCATTAGTATGTTTTATAGGGTTTTTAGACTATATAACTGGATGGGAGTTGCAATTTTTTATATTCTATCTTTTGCCCATAGGGATAATAGTCTGGTTTGGGGGTTTATTCTTGGGTATTCTTGTATCCCTGATAAGTATTTTTACGTGGTACTCCATAGATATATTTACGAGACATCAGCATGCTTCAGTGTATATTTTTATTTGGAATGGAGGTATCAGGTTTATAGTTTTTGTAACAGTTGCATTTTTCATATTCAAAATTAGGAGCTATCAGAAAACTTATAAAGATTTTGTAGATTTTATAATCCATGATTTACGTGTCCCTTTAAGTACAATTTACGCTGCTGTTAAGAATTTGGAGGATTTTACCTCATTGGATAAAAAACAGAAAGAAATTCTTACGATTTGTAAGATCGCAAGCCAAAGGGGAATAACACTTGTTAATTCAATCCTCGACTTTTCTAGATTAGAATCTAAAAAAATGCCTTTGGATATAAAAAATATAAACTTAGATGCAGGGATAACTTCAGCTATAGAGATGGTTTCAGTATATGCAAATAATCAGAAGGTAAAATTAGAAAAGCACTTAGAGTCTCTCCCGAAAGATTTTTATACGGATTACTCATTGCTTTTACGTATTCTGGTTAATCTATTGAGTAACGCTATCAAGGCAAGCGCAAATGGCTGCATTGTTTCTATCTGCGTAACGGGAGTTGAAGGCAACGTAATTTTTAATGTTATAGATGAAGGAAAGGGATTTCCGCGCCTTGCAACTTCAAGGCTTTTCAGGAAATTCAACCAATTCCATGAAAAAGAAAAAGACGGTATGCTGGGAAGCGGCTTGGGGTTGGTTTTTTGTAAGTTAGCCATTGAGGAATTAGGCGGCAGCATAAAGATAGAAAGCCAGGAAAATAAGGGAACGAAAGTTACCTTTAGTATACCTAATAAGAATTTCCCTCGATCCGTAACTTGCCCATAATTTGATATAGCGACCGGCAAATATGAGGCATTTATTGAAGAGGCCTCCTTAAAAATAAAATTGCCAGGAAGATAAATATGATTACCGATAAGTTTCCTCGTAAACTTTTTCGTGCTAAATTTAGAAACTGATTAATTTTGCTGATTTTAATGATTCTCGATAAAGCTTGACAGGATAGTGGAAAATCATTACTATAGAAACAAAAGCAAAGCAGAATGAAATATTCCGGGTTCAGAAGTAATGATTATTTCTGAAGGGAGCATTGATGGTCGGGCCGCCATCTGATTTAAAATCAGGTGGCGTTTTTTTATTTTTACGATATTCTTGGAAATGAATTCAGGAGAAATTATGAACGGAATAATACTTGAGCAGGTTTTTTTAGGAAATAAAATATCGGATTATTTGATATCCGCTGTAGCTTTACTGGCCAGTTTTATGGTCATTAATATTTTTAAACGGCATTTCATAAAACGCCTTAAGAAAATCGCAGAAAGGACAACTACCACAGTAGATGATTTTCTGGTAAAGGTCATTGAAAAACTCGCCGTTCCTTTCTTATATCTGGTTGCTGTTTATACCATAGTAAAGAATTTTGCATTGTATCCTTACGTTGAACGCGGTATGAATTATTTAGGTTTTGCCGTTGTAATTGTTTTCGTTGCGCGTTTTGTTATTATGCTTGTTGGGTATGGTTTTAAAATATACCTGGCCAAAAATAGTAATGATGTTACTCTTGAGCACAGTCTCCAGGGTGTATTGATAGTGATAAAAGTATTGGTTTGGGGCGGCGCAATCATCTTTTCTTTAGATAATCTTGGTTTTAAAATCTCAGCGATTATAGCAGGTTTGGGCATTGGCGGCGTGGCTGTGGCATTGGCGGCGCAGACTATCTTGAAAGATCTCTTCAGCTATTTTTCCATAATCTTTGATCAACCTTTTAAAGTCGGGGATTTCATTATAGTCGGAGACTATATGGGGACGATAGAATATATCGGCATAAAGACAACGCGTATCCGCAGCCTGGGAGGGGAGATGCTCGTTTTTTCCAACTCGGATCTTACGGATTCGCGGTTACGTAATTATAAGTTAATGGAAAAAAGGCGGGTTGTGTTTAAATTAGGGGTTGTTTACCAGGTGCCCACTAAACAATTAAAAGAGTTGCCGAAAATTATAGAAGGAATTATAAAAAATACAAAGGATGCAGTCTTTGACCGGGCCCATTTTTGTGCTTACGGAGATTTCAGTTTGATATTCGAAGTAGTATATTATGTGGTTGGTTCTGATTATAATAAATATATGGATGTCCAGCAGGAGATTAATTTTTCCATTAAAGAAGAGTTTGAAAAAAGGGGTATCGAATTTGCATATCCAACTCAGACCCTTTATGTTAATAAAAACTGATTCTGAAGAAAGGAGCAAGAAAGATGGACTGGAAAGAAGGAGTTCCTAATCCCAATGATATTATTGATGCAGGTAAGAAGAAATTTGGCGATTTTTTAAAGTTCCTGCCTTTGGTAATTGTTGGTTTTTTTATACTGGCAGGCTTAAGGGGGGTAATTTATTCCATAGGGCCAGACGAGGTAGGCGTAATTCAAAGGTTTGGTAAATACATTGCCTTAAGTTCACCTGGGCTGCACGCAAAAATACCCTTTGGGATAGATAAGGTGATGCCGATTAAAGTAGAAAAGGTTTTCAAAGAGGAATTCGGGTTTAAGACCATAGAGCCGGGGCGCAGGACAACATATTCCGCGCGTAAATATGAGGATGAATCATTGATGCTTACCGGAGACTTGAATATACTAGATGTGCGCTGGATAGTACAGTTTAAGATAAAAGATCCGGTAAAATTGCTTTTCGCTACACGTCACCCCGAAGATAATATACACGACATTTCCGAAGTAGTTATGCGGCGTTTTGTCGGGGATTATTCTGTAGATGAAGTCCTTACTACTAAAAGAGAAGAGATAGATGATTTGGCGCAGCAAGAGATTCAGCGTATACTTGATAATTATAATGTTGGAGTGCATATAGTTACGGTTAAGCTATTGGATGTTAATCCTCCTGAGGCGGTAAAGTCCGCATTTAACGAAGTAAATGAGGCTAAACAGGAAAAAGAAAAGATGATTAACCAAGCTTGGGAAGCATATAATAAAGTTATTCCTAAGGCCAAGGGTACAGCAGAAAAGACTATCCGTGAATCAGAGGGTTATGCTATGGATAAGATAAACCGTGCAAGGGGGGAATCAGCCAGATTCCTTGCTACCTTAGAGGAGTATAAGAAAGCCCCGGATATAACTAAAAAGAGGCTGTATTTAGAAACTTTGACGCAAGTTTTTCCTAACGCAAAAGAGAAATACATAATTGATTCGCAGCAAAAATCAATTCTACCTCTTTTGGATATTAACAAGAAAGGAGGGCAGCAGTAATGAGGACATTACGTTTAATTATTGGGTTTTTTGCGGTATTATTAGCTATTATATTGCTTTTGTTTGCCTTCGGCGCGATATATATAATCGAAGAAGGAAAACAGGCGGTTGTTACGCAATTCGGAAAACCCGTGGGCAACCCGATTACCTCGGCTGGCCTGCATTTTAAGCAGCCATTAATTCAGGAAGTGCATTATTTTGAGAAGAGGCTGTTAGATTGGGACGGAGACCCAAACCAGATACCTACTAAAGATAAAAAATATATCTGGGTGGATACTACTGCCCGATGGAAAATTGTAGATGCTTTGAAATTCCTGCAGTCAGTAGGCAATGAAATGAGTGCTCAGGGCAGGATCGATGATATCATAAACTCCGCAACCAGGGATATAATTACCAGCCATCTTTTGGTTGAAGCGGTAAGGGATTCTAACCGTATTTTGGAGTCCAGAGTAGAAGGTGAGGATATGATTGTTACGGATGAGGCATTAGAACGTATTGAAGTAGGCAGAAAAATGCTGGAGAGCGCAATTTTAGAAAAAGCAAAAGTTCTTGCCCCCCAATATGGTATTGATATTGTTGATGTGCGTATTAAACGCGTAAATTATGTAGAAGATGTGCGTAATAAAGTTTATGATCGTATGATTGCCGAAAGAAAGCGTGCCGCAGAGAAATATCGTTCCGAAGGCCAGGGAAAATCTGCTGAGATAGAGGGGCAGGTAGCCAAGGAATTAAAGGCTATTACTTCGGAGGCCTACCGTCAGGCGCAGATTATTACCGGTAAGGCGGATGCCGAAGCAATCAGTATATATGCTAGCGCATACAGTCAGGATTCCGATTTTTATTCTTTTATGAAAACACTGGAAACTTACAGAACTACTATTGATGAAAAATCTACGATAATATTGACTACCGACAGTGAATATTATAAATATATAAAGTCCTTGGATGCTTCGAAATAGAATATTTCTTCAGCCCTATGAGAAAGGATTGTCTGTGAAGAGCGCATAAAATAAACGTAGTTATCATATAATTAAGCCCGGATTTTTCCGGCTTTTAAATATTTCTTATAAAATAATCGAAGCTTGATTTAAGAAACATCTGGGGTTAAAATAATATCAGGCGAAAAAAATGTCTTCAGGAAAACTTACCTTTGATTATTTAGAGTCAAAAATTCTCCAGCTTAAACTAAGCGGAGACTGGCAGCTTTCCGCAGGCCTTCCTTCGGCAGATGAAGTCCTTGCCCAGCTTGATTCCCATGCAGGTATTACCGGGGTTAGTTTTGTTGCGTCTCAGGATTTCAAATGGGACAGCGCGTTTATTTCCTTCCTGTTTAAATTAAGAAGTATCTCTAAAGAAAGAAATATCCGATTTACTGTTTTAGGCCTTCCTCCGCAGATAGAAAAGCTGCTTAAGCTTTCTCCCGCGCAAGCTGAGAAAATAATACCCCATAAGACAGTAGAGGAGCCTTTTCTCGATAGTATAGGCAGTAGGGTTATCGGGGTTAAAAATACCACGCTTTCTGTGTTGAGTTTCTTAGGGGATATTGTGCTCGCTTTTAAACGCTTTATTTGCGGTAAAGCTTTTTTTCGCAAAGATGATTTTCTTGCTATCGTGCAAAGATGTGGAGCAGATGCCTTGGGGTTGGTTTCACTGATTAGCATATTAGTGGGGATGATCCTGGCTTTTATCGGTGCGATTCAGTTAAAGATGTTCGGGGCGCAGATTTATATCGCCGATATCGTAGGGATTGCTATGGTCCGGGTGATGGGGGCGATAATGACGGCAATTTTAATGTCTGGCCGCACCGGAGCCAGTTTTGCCGCAGAATTGGGGATTATGCAGGCTAATGAAGAGATTGATGCACTGAAAACTTTGGGAGTTTCTCCGGCCGAATTTTTGATCATGCCGCGCGTATTGGCATTAGTAATAATGATGCCGCTGTTGACTATTTATGCAAACCTGATGGGTATAGCCGGGGGGTTTATTATCAGCACGGGGGTTTTGGGGCTTAACCCTGTTGAGTATTTTAATCATACTATAACAGCGGTAAAGTTGAATAATCTTTGGCTTGGGTTGATTCAGGGGTTTGTTTTCGGCATAATCATCGCAGTTTCCGGATGTTATAGAGGAATGCAATGCGAAAGAAGCTCCACAGGCATAGGTGAAGCTACAACCTCGGCAGTGGTCACGGCAATAACTGCTATCGTAATTGCTACCGCAATTATTACTTTTGTTTGCCAGATTATAGGGGTTTAATTAATGGAAACTGTTATTGAAGTAAAAAACCTTGATTTGGTTTATGGCGATTTTTTAGTGATGCGCGGGCTTAATTTTAACGTAAAGAAGGGCGAGATTTTTGTTATTATGGGTGGTAGCGGATGCGGTAAAAGTACCCTGCTTAAAACCATGATTGGACTTAACCCTCCGCAAAAAGGAAAAATTTTGTATAGCGGGTTAAGCTTTTGGGATGAGGATGAGCAGGCGCGGCAGGATATTATGCGTCGTTTCGGAGTACTTTATCAGGGGGGCGCTCTTTGGAGTTCGTTGACACTGGGGGAGAATGTCGCACTTCCTTTGCAATTATATTCCAGCTTATCGGCCCTACAGATTCAAGATGTAGTTTTACTTAAACTTGGGTTGGTAGGGTTGGGCGGTTACGCTGATTTTTATCCTGCAGAATTAAGCGGCGGAATGAGAAAAAGAGCGGGCCTGGCACGGGCAATCGCTTTAGATCCTGATGTTATCTTTTTTGATGAGCCTTCGGCAGGGCTTGACCCTTTAAGCGCAAAGATGCTGGATGACTTAATCCTTGAATTAAGGGATGATTTAGGGGCGACGATCGTAGTGGTAACGCATGAGCTTGCCAGCATTTTTACTGTGGGAGATAATGCTATGCTTTTGGATGCCGATACCAAGACTGCGATTGCGCAAGGGGCGCCTAAAGATTTATTAGCTAATTCTAAAGACCCTCGGGTTGTTAAATTCCTGACGCGGGGAGAAAAGCAAGGAGCCGGAAAATGAGAAAAGCCAATAAAACATTGATTGGTGCATTTGTAGTGGGAGCGGTTGTGTTATTAATCATAGCCGTAATAGTTTTTGGATCTGGCATGCTTTTTAAGCAATCAGATAAGTACGTTTTATTTTTTGACGGCTCGGTAAAGGGGCTTTCGGAGGGGGCGTCAGTGATCTTCCGGGGGGTTAAAATTGGGAATGTCAATAATATCAGACTATTGTATGATGAGAAAGAGAAAAGCGTGCTGATACCTGTAATTATTGATGTAGAATTATCTCGGGTCAAGGGGGTGCCTGATAAGCTCGGTTATCCCGATTACAAGAAGTTGATTGAAGAAGGGTTGCAGGCCAAGCTTGAAATACAGAATTTTATTACCGGGCAGTTGATTATAGGGCTAGATTTTTATCCGGATAGGCCAGCCAAAACCTATGGGATCATCAAAGAATATCCTGAATTGCCCGCGCTTCCGATATCGCCGGATATTTTTGATATAATGAATAAGATCCCGATTGTAAAGATCGCAGATGATCTGGAACAGACAGTTAGCGGTATTAACAGGCTGGTAAATTCAGAAGGTGTTGCTGAATTAGAGAAAACACTGCGGGAAGTATCCCAGGCTGCCCGTTCAGCACGGCTGTTGACAGAGTATCTTGAGCAGCATCCCGAAGCATTGTTAAGAGGAAAAACAATATCCAAAGGAGAATAAAAATGAGAAGATTGAGGTTTTTCTGTTTTAGCGTAACTGCCTGCGGATTACTTATGTTTTTTTTAAGCGGATGTATTTCAGCTGGTAGCAGCATCAACCCGCGTTTTTATATGCTTAAACAGTTAGAAGATAATGAAGTTGTGCAGAAGTTTAACCTCCCCTCTGGCATAATTACCGTAATCGGCCCTGTGGCAATTCCTCAATATCTGGACCGTCCGCAGATGGTTACTCAGGAAGATAAAGGAATGATAGATATCGCTCAGTTTGACCGCTGGGGTGAATCTCTTGATGCAGGAATAGCGCGTTTGATTATTGAAGACCTTAATCTTATGCTTCCAGGAGGGACTTTTGAGGTGTTTCCCTGTAATTTTGCTATCCCGTTGAATTATCAGGTGATAGTAGGAGTCATACAATTGGATTGCAACCTTAAAAAAGAGCTTTCACTTGTGGCGCAATGGTCGATTATTGACGCAAATACCAGGAAGATGCTCCTTACAAAAAGGTCGGATCTGGTCCAGGCAATTAATCCGCATAATTATCCCGGATTAGCGAAAGCGCTCAGTAGGGCAGTTTCTTCATTAAGTGCTGAGATAGCCCAAAACTTATCAATATTAGCAAATCAGCCTAAGAAAATCCTGCAAAACGAACAATCCTGACTCCTAGAACCAGTATCCAGGTTTTATTGCCTTACGGCAGCAAAGATTTGTATGTTACAGCAGGCTGCAAGAGTAAGCGGGTCGGCAATTCTTAACCAAAATGCGAAATGCCGGGTGTAATCTGTGCTATTCTAAAGGCTTAAGGCATCGTGTTTACCGGGCCATATCAAATTCTATCTTAATCCCTATGCAATAATGAGAATATCTCTTTAATTATCCGGGGGCTTTCTGCAAAATTTATTCTTAATTCACGAAAGATATATGTCTTGAGGTATTAACTGGAAGTGATATAATATGTAAGAATAAAGTTAGTAAGTGGTCCGGAAGTACTCTAGGGTATTTCTGGAGGGGTTTTTTGATGGTCGGGCCGCCATCTGGTTTAATAATCAGATGACGGTTTTGTTCCTTAGAGGAGCTAATTAAATGAAAAGAATTCTTCTGTTTATCTTACCTATATTAATTTTAGTAGCGCTTGGATTTGCTATTTCAGGTATTATGCAGGCTCGTTTCACAGAAGAAAAGCTTATGGATGATTTGAAAAGAAAAGCCAAGTCTGTGGATGAGAGCCTGGAGTTATCCGCAAGGTATATCCTTATTAATAACGATTTAAGGCAAGCCAATCGTTTAGTTGATAGCTTCCAGAAGAGAGAAAGGCTGCAGGGGTGTGTTATTTATAATAAGGATGGCCAAATACTGGCTATTACTGAGCGGTTCTCTGATTTTAAACAAAGAGAAAGGCCATATCTTAAAGATATCCTATCTACTAAGAATCCGCGGGGATCTCTAGAAAAATTTAAAGAATATTCTGTATATAGTTACATTTTGCCTGTTTTAAATGACGATGAGAGCGTGCTGGGGATGGTAGAGGTAATTTATGATACTTCTTATATGTTTTCTACTTTAACGGAACTATGGAGAAAAATAAGCGTTACCTCTATTGCACTTATTTTACTGATAGTTTTAACTGCCTTATTAATCCAAAGGCAGATTTTTATTGTTCCTGTGCGCAGGTTAACCCAATGGTTTACGCATTTCCAGAGAGGGGAAACTGATAAATTGCAGCCATTTGAAGAAAAAGGTGAATTCGGAAAACTCATTAGTGAAGTAGAGCAGGTTGCCTTAAGCATAAGAGTGGCCCGCCGTACCATGTCTGATGAAGCGCATGTCCGGTTGCAAAAAGAAGAACTTTGGACTGAAGCTAAACTTAAAGATCTTATCCATGCAAAGCTGGGAAATAATTCACTATTTGTGGTTTCCAACAGAGAGCCATATATGCATGTTTTCGATGATGCCCTGGGTAAGGAGATATGTATAAGGCCGGCAAGCGGAGTTGTCACTGCGATACATCCTATACTTTCAGCATGCGGCGGTACATGGATTGCTCATGGCAGCGGTAATTCCGATAGAAAATTTGTTAATTCTAAAGATAAACTCGGTGTTCCCCCTGAAGATAACCGGTATATCCTTAAGAGAGTATGGCTTAATAAAGAGGAGGAACAAGGCTATTATTACGGTTTTTCTAATGAAGGTTTATGGCCCTTATGCCATAATACGCACACACGTCCAATTTTTAAAGAATCTGATTGGCGTATGTATAAAGAAGTAAATCAGAAGTTTGCGGATAGTGTTTTGAGTGAGTTGCCAGCCAGCAGTCCGTTTATATTTGTACAGGATTACCATTTTACTCTTCTCCCAAAGATGATAAAAGATAAGCGTCCGGATGCAAAAGTAGCCTTATTCTGGCATATCCCCTGGCCTACTCCCGAAGCCTTTATGATTTGCCCTTATCAAAATGAAATTCTAGAGGGAATGTTGGGTTGCGATTTGATTGGTTTCCATGTCCAGAATCATTGTAATAATTTTCTTGATACCGCTAATCGCCTGCTTGAGTCACGCGTAGATACTGAAAGATTCAGCGTTGTGCGTTCGGGAAAAGAAACTTTTATAAGAGCTTTTCCTATAAGCATTAACGCGCATATAGAAGATGGCTCATTCAAGGTTGATCCGATAAGGCAGGTGGAAAAGTTGAAAAAAGAGTTTGAACTTAAAAATGAGATTATTGCTGTGGGTGTAGATAGGATTGATTACACTAAAGGTATAGTTGAGAGAATCTTGGCGATAGACAGGTTTCTAGATAAATATCCTGAATATAAAAAGAAATTTGTTTTTATCCAATTGGCCGCTCCAAGCCGTACGCATATTAAGCGTTATCACGATTTAATTGGAGAAATTGATGAATTAGTTGAAAAGATTAACTGGAAGCATATAGATGGTAATTGGAAGCCGATAATTTATCTCAAAAAGCATTTTTCCCAAGACGATATTCAGCCTTATTATAAACTTGGTGATATTTGTATAGTTAGTTCACTGCATGACGGAATGAATTTAGTGGCTAAAGAGTATGTTGCGGAGAAGGATGATCTGTCCGGGGCTTTAATCTTAAGTCAATTTACCGGAGCAGCGCGTGAACTTACTGATGCTATCATGGTTAATCCATATTCGATTGAAGAGTTTGCCGATAGCATAAGGCTGGCAGTCCAGATGCCTAAGGAGGAGAAGCGGAGGCGTATGGAGAATATGCGCCAGGTGATAGCTGAAAACAATATTTACCGTTGGGCAGCAAATATTATTACCGAGTTGGTTGCATTAAAGAAAATATAACTTATGAGGGGTAAATGGAAGAAAATTTATTCTTAAGACTTCCTGATTTAGCTGAAAAGTTTATGCCATTGTTTATTTTTTTGGTAGTTTTATCTATAGGGTTAATTCTTAAGTGGATAATCTTTAATCGTTTTTTACATTGGGCCAAGAAAGCATCTACGCAACTTGATGATATTATTATGCGAGCAATTAAGGGGCCGTTTATGGTTTTATGCCTGATGTTAAGTTTGTATTTTGCCCTGCAATTCTCAAAATTACCAGAAAATATTGTGCATGTTATAAGTAAAAGCATACTTATACTGGGGATAATTTCTGTAATGTTAGCATCGGCGAATTTGCTATCCGGGATGATAAAAACTTATGCCACCAGGGTTGATTCCGCCTTGGCTGTTACCAGCCTTACTCAGAATATTGCCAGGATTTTTGTTTTTTCAATCGGCACATTAATAATTCTTAACAGCTTGGGCATATCCATAACTCCCATATTAGCAACTTTGGGAGTGGGTGGTTTAGCAGTTGCCTTGGCCCTCCAGGATACCTTGACAAATCTTTTTGCAGGTTTTCATATCACTATTGTAAAACAGGTAAGGGTCGGTGATTATATTAAATTGGAAACAGGAGAAGAAGGCTATGTGGTTGATATTAACTGGCGTTCAACAAAGATCAAGATGTTGGCCAATAATCTTGTTCTCGTACCGAACGATAAATTAAATAAAGCCATTGTTACCAATTATTTCTTGCCAGATAAGGAAATGTCAGTTTTGATTGATCTGGGAGTGCATTATAAAAGCGACCTGGAGAAAGTGGAGAGGGTTACTTCTGAGGTGGCCAAATCCGTTATGACAGAGGTAAACGGCGGGGTTGCCTATTTTGAGCCGTTTATCCGCTATCATACATTTGGGGATTCCGGCATAAAGTTTACAGTTATATTAAGGGTTAAGGAATTTGTTGATCAGTATCTGATAAAGCATGAGTTTATTAAAAGGTTGCACAAGCGCTATATCAAAGAAGAGATTGGGATCCCTTATCCTGTAAGGGCGATAAACTATGAACAGGAGAAAGTAGCTTGATATAAAATGCGCCATGTTTTTAATGATCTGGAAAATATAAAAATAAGTTTAGCGGATAAATATTTATATTTATTTCTTGATTACGATGGGACGTTAGCTCCTATTGCTGGTACCCCGGATAAAGCGATAATTCCGCAAAGGACAAAAAGGTTACTTGATTTACTGTCAAAAAAAAATAATTGCAGAATAGCAGTTATTAGTGGCAGGGCCTTGGCTGACATAAAGAAAAGAATTGGTCTTAAAAATGTAATTTATTCAGGTAATCATGGTTTTCAAATAGACGGTCCGAAGATTAAGCATGGGTTGCCAGTTTCTCCGGCGTATAAAAAGGCATTGTTGCGCATTAAAACCCAGCTTAAGGAAAAGCTTTCCGGTACAAAAGGAATCTTTATCGAGGATAAAGGATTTTCGTTAGCACTGCATTTCAGGCTTGTTGATAAGGGGGAGCTTTCCTTTGTTAAAACCATCTTCCGTAAGAGTATTGTTCCATATTTAATAAGAAATAAGATTAAGATTAGGCCTGGCAAGAAAGTTCTTGAAGTAATGCCGCCAGTGGATTGGGATAAAGGGAAAGTTGTTTTGTGGCTTTTAACAAGGCAGATCCTTGCGTTTAAGAAAAAAAACATTTTTCCTGTTTATATCGGTGACGATGTAACTGACGAAGATGCATTCAGGGCGTTAAAGGGGAAAGGTCTGACGATATTTGTTGGCAAACCCGGGAATTCTAAAGCGGATTACTACTTAAAGAATGCAGAAGAAGTAGTTAAATTCATGCGTTTAATAGGGGATTTAAAACTTAACTGATTATGCCGGAATTAATAAAGGCAAAAGAGCCGTTTAGGTTTTGTACAAGATTGCATTTATCAGAGCTGACCGGATTACGGGCTACTACTTTAGGCCAGCTTTTAGTCCTTATTAAGGAAGTGCCTGGTTCATGTATCTATCACCATACGCATAGGTTCTTGCAGCAGCATCAGTATCTTTCTCCTGAGCCTCCTAACGACTTCGCCTACTGGGTAACGGATATCCTTGGAGAAGATGAACTTGGAGAAAGGCTGGTTAGTATCGATACTATGCAATATTCAACTATCCGTGATCTTCGCGATAAGATTGCTTTGACTATTGAGGATTGTTTACGGGATAGCCCGTTCGCTAAATTGAAATTTGCCAGATCCGGGGAAGAGTTCCATTTCATGAAGTCGGTCAGTTTTATCCTGCCGACAAACTATTTTGTTTATGATCTGGAGGAATTTGCAAAGGTTTTAAAGAAAATTACCATTGATTCTATTTATTTCCATATTTTTGAAGCGCGCCTTAGGCTCGAAAAATCAACGAATGACTTTTCATATTGGATAGAAAACTCTTTGGGGGATAAGGAATTAGCGGATAAGATTTCCGGTTTTGATCCCTATACCCGTACTTTGGAGGATTTAAGAAATAAGATTATCCAAATAGTAGAAAGAAGGATAACCGATTAAATGGCGAAAATAGAAGAGTATATACCCTTAGTGGGGCAAGCAGTTATCGATGATTTAAGATTGCTTAGCGAACGGTTGAAAGGTAAGGTGATCCAGCATATAAATTCTACTCCTGTAGGAGGCGGGGTTGCGGAGATATTAAGCCGCATGGTGCCTTTATTAAGGGAATTAGGAGTAGATACGAAATGGGATGTAATAAAAGGGGGAGAGCAATTTTTTGGAGTTACAAAGAAATTTCATAATTCCTTGCATGGCAGGGCTGAAGAAATAACTCAAAGGGATTTTGAGATATTTATGGAAACGAGCCAGCAGAATATTGAGAGTGTCAATGCTTATGGGGATATAGTTTTTGTCCATGACCCGCAGCCAATAGCCTTGATAAAAAAGAAAGCTGATAATAAATGGCTTTGGCGTTGCCATATTGATGTAGCCAGTCCTAATGAAAAAGTCTGGGGATTCCTTATGGATTTTATACCTCGTTACGATTCAGCAGTATTTTCCGCTCCTGCTTTTTCACGGAGATTACCTATTAGGCAATTCTTAATCCCTCCTTCCATTGATCCGCTAAGCGATAAAAATAAAGAGTTGCCGCAGGAAACAATAAACTTTGTTTTAAGAAAATACAATATCAAGAAAGATAAGCCTATTGTTATTCAAATCTCCCGCTTTGATCGTTTAAAAGACCCTGTAGGCGTAATTGAGGCATATTTGCAAGTAAAGAAATACATTGATTGTCAATTGATTTTGGCTGGCGGATCAGCAGAGGATGATCCCGAGGGATTTAAGGTTTTAGAGGAAGTTAAGGAAAGAGCCAAGAAAGACCCGGATATCCATATTTTATTATTACCTCAAAATGATATAGAGGTTAATGCATTGCAGAGAGCTTCAGATGTAATTGTTCAAAAGTCCCTAAAGGAAGGATTCGGCTTAACTGTATCTGAGGCTTTGTGGAAAGCAAAGCCAGTTGTAGCTTCAAATGTTGGAGGTATTCCCTTGCAAATAAAACATAAATATTCAGGTTTACTCTGCCATTCAATCGAAGGGGCCAGTTTTGCCATAAAACAACTCTTAAGCAGCCCGGCTTACGCCAGTAAATTGGGGGAAAATGGGCGTGAGCATATAAAAAATAATTTCTTGATTACGCGTCATTTAAGAGATTATATGTTGTTGTTTCTTTCATTGTATCATCCTGAGGATATCGTTAATCTCTGCTGAATTGGGGGGGGTCGAAGTTTCTCGTTTTTGAAGGATTTAGGTGGCCGGGTTGTCATCTTATATCTAAATGCAGGATGGTTTAAAAAATAAAAGGGTATTAACAGGAGGATGCACTTGTATTTTGACAGGGGTATTTGGTAATTTTTACGCTTACCTATAACATTAGGCAATAGGGGTGAGGATTGAAACTGGGCGGTTGGATTTTTATGGTTGTTTCGTGGAGCTTTATCATAGGCTTGTTTATATTCTGTTATAGCCGCATATTTATAAAAGGGCTTGGCGGAGAAGATCCTAAAACATTAAAGCAGTCTAAGAAATAGGAGGATTCATATAGACTAATGTATTGCAAGAGCCGGTTGTATCAGCGCTTGTGATTTTGCTCCCATTCTTGTTTTTGTTTTAGCCTGCCTTTTAACTAAACCGTTTTTACTCGTCTGTTTTAGAAATAGCAAAAACCAATTCATTCAATCGCCTCTTCGTGTTATAATTAAAAAATAAGTTTGTACGCGCCTGCCTGGTGCCAGGTAATTATTTTGATTATCGAGGGGTGTCGTAGGCAACGGAGGATTCGATGATATGTAAGAAATGTGTTTTACCAGAGAGTAAGCCAGATATCTGGCTTAATGAAGAAGGAATTTGCAATGTGTGTTTAGGGCATGAGAAAGAAAAACAGCCCAGGAATAAAACCCTGGAGACTGATTTCATTAAGTTATTAAAAATGTATAAAAGTAGCGGGAAGTATGATTGCCTTGTTATGTGTAGCGGAGGAAAAGACAGTACTTCAGCCCTCTATTATATGAAAAAAAGATATAAATTAAATCCGCTTGCTTTTACATTTGATCATGGTTTTGAGACGGAAGATGCGATGGAGAATGTAAAAAACGCCGTAGAGGTATTGGGGGTAGATTTCCTATTTTTCAAGACTGAATTTATGAAAGACATGTTTTCTGAAATTATTAAAACTCAAAGTAAGGCTTCTATATGCCATCTTTGTTCAATTTGGTATATGGATCTTACTTTTAAGATGGCAGCCAAGTTTAACATCCCTATAATTATTGCGGGTTGGACTAAGGGGCAATCTACAAAACAACCGTTAATGTCAAGATGCGGCTGCAGTATGCATCAACCCGAATTTCACTCTATGGCAAAATCTACAAATGATTTTCTTGATAAATATATAAAAAGTAACCCTAAATACAAAGATTTTCCTAAAAGCATGGAAGAGGTTCTGTCGAGAGCTAAGATTAGGCAGAAATGCGTTGTTTTGTCGCCCCACTGGTTTTTACCTTTTGATCCGGAGACTTACGTTGAGATGATAAAAAAAGAGTTAAAATGGAAGTTGCCCAAACTAAGCTATCCGGAAAATTCAACTAATTGTTATTTGAATTTTATCTCTGTTTATAACACCATGAGAGACTATGGGTATACACATTATCATGTTGAGATGAGCAAGCTTATCCGAGAAGGATTATTAACCAGGGAAGAGGCGTTAAAGAGCCTGGAAGTTAATTTTCCTAAGGAATTATTAAATTCAATTGGTTCAAGATTAGGTTATCGATTTAGCGACTAACAGAAAATTCGAATAAGAATGATATTGTTGGCTAAGGCCGCAAGCCCGAAAATAAGAAGACGGATAAATGTATTATTTACTTAGGAAAATACGGGAAATAACCAAGTTCTTTGTCAGAGTGATTCAAAGAATTCTTTTGATGATATTTTTAACTATTTTGTATTTTCTTGGTTTTGGGTTTACTTTATTTTTACTGCTGTTTTTTAATCGCAAGGTTTTAAATATAAATAAGAAATGTAATTTAGATCCTACGTTTTGGGATATAGCCGAAGGGTATGAAGCAGATATCAATGATAGCATAAGGCAGTCTTAACAAGGGGGAATTATTGAAGAAGGTTATTTATGTACTCAAGGAATTTTTTTATTTAGTTAAGAAACATAAGTTATTGTTTTTAGCCCCGATATTTATCACATTCGCTTTATTGGTATTTTTAGTTTATTCAATCGGGCCAGCTGCGATAACCGCATTTATCTATGCCGGATTCTAATAAATTATGGATTGCCTCTAAGAAATAAACCTGTCTATGAATATATTAGGGATATCTTGTTATTATCATGATTCAGCCGCTTGTTTAATAAAGGACGGTATAATTATAGCTGCCGCTCAAGAAGAAAGATTTAATCGCATAAAGAATTCGTTTTGTTTTCCCGTTAATGCCATTAATTATTGCATTCAAGAGTCAAATATTACCTTTCTTGATATCGACTATGTTGGGTTTTATGAAAAGCCTTTTCTTAAATTCCATCGAGTGATTTTAGACCATTTGAAAACATGGCCATTTTCTTTCTTGAATTTCCTAGATTCAATGCCAAAATGGCTTCAAGATAGATTAACCTTGCCTCTTACCTTAGAGAAAGAAATTGGGTTTAAAGGTAAAACCTTATTTGTTAAACACCATCTTTCTCATGCAGCCAGCTCATTTTTAGTTTCGCCTTTTGACCAGGCAGCTATTCTGACTTGTGATGGAATAGGGGAGTGGGCCACTCTGGCTTATGGTATTGGAAGAGGCAACCAGATCAAGATTTACAATGAATTGCGTTATCCCCATTCACTGGGGTTATTGTATTCAACATTAACCGCATATCTTGGATTCTCCGCAAACCAGGAAGAAGGTACGGTTATGGCATTGGCTAGTTGCGGCAACCCTGTTTTTCTGGATAAATTCAGGAAAATCTTTGTTATAAAACCGGATGGCAGTTTTATTTTAGATACCAGTTATTTTAACTTTAATAAAGGCCGCAGGATGTACAGTAATAAATTTATAAAAACTTTCGGAAATGATAGGAAGTTTAATGATATCCTTGAGACGAGGCATTGTGATATAGCCTGCAGCCTTCAGAAGTTTGTTGAAGAGGTATTAATTACTATTACCAGGAATATTTATAATGAAACGAAGATGGAAAAACTTTGTCTTGCTGGAGGGTCTTTCTTGAATTGTGTTGTAAATAATAAGATCCTAGAAGACAGCCTTTTTAAAGAAATTTTTATCCAGCCGGCTGCGGGTGATGCTGGCGGGGCTTTAGGGGCAGCTGCTTATATATATCACAGTATCCTTAAGAAAAATAGGAACTATATCATGACGCATCCTTATCTGGGGCCTGCTTTTTCAGCAAGCCAGATAAGAAGAATTTTGTTGAATTTTAACTTGATTTTCAAGGAATTTAATGAAACTGAATTAACTAAGCAAGTTGCAGAGAGATTGGCAAAGAACCAGATAGTAGGCTGGTTCCAGGGGAGGGCTGAATTTGGCCCCCGGGCCCTTGGTAACCGCTCTATTTTGGCCAATCCATGCAATCCTCAGGTTAAGGAACTATTAAATTCAAAGGTAAAGAAAAGAGAACCCTTTAGACCATATGCTCCTGCCGTATTAGAAGAAAGGGCTGATGAGTTTTTTGAAATGCGCTGTAAATCGCCCTTTATGCTGTTAGCTCCCAAGGTTAAAGAGGGGAAACGAACCCTTATCCCCGGGGTGGTGCATGTTGATGGGACAGCCAGAGTGCAAACTGTAAGCAAAGATACGAATCCGAGATTCTGGCAGTTAATTAAAGATTTTGAAAATATAACAGGGGTACCGATTGTGCTTAATACATCTTTTAACCTGAGGAGAGAACCTATTGTTTGTTCTCCGGAAGACGCTGTGGGCAGTTTTAGAAAAAGTAAAATGGATTGTTTAGTATTGGAAAATTATGTGGTTGATAAGAGGGGGTTAGTTGAATAATAATAAACAGATCGTCCTAATATTTATTGCCGGATTAATTACAGCCTTATTTTTATTGGAGATTGGCTTGCGCATTGTAGGGTGTATTTTTAGAAACAATCTAGCGCCTGAAGCGATTTCCATATTCGGTAAAAAAGAAAAACAATATTGCATATTGTGTTTGGGGAATTCTTTTACAGCTGGCTATGGAGCTCCTAAAGGGGAAAGTTACCCAAGTCAATTGCAAAAACTGTTTGATAAAGAAGTTAAAGGTAAAAAGGTAAAGATTATAAATGCCGGCGTAGGCAATCAAAATTCAACGGAATTATTGAGTACGCTGGAATACAATATTATCAGGTGGAATCCAGATTTAATAATTCTCCAAACCGGACAGCCCAACTTCTGGAATCAACATAAATATAGTCAGTATTTAGATAGAAAATATTGCGTTAATGCATTTTTAAGAAAGCCTATTTTTTATCTAAATGATTTTTTATATTGCAGCCGAGTTTACAGGCTGAGTTTATTATTAATTCACGAAATGAAGAAATGGAGTGCGAATGAAGATCTGCAGATTGAAAAACATGATCCTTGTTATTCGGAAATAATGAAGCACTTTCGCCAGCTTGAGGCAACTAATAAAATGAGTCCCTTTAATGAAGGGAAACTTGAAGAAACGCTGAATTTTCTTAAGGGGGAAGTAGCTTTTTTCCCCCGGCAAGTGAATAGTTATCGTTTTATAGGAGATATTTATTTTTTTCAAGGAAGATACAGGGAAGCGGCAAGATGGTTTATCAGGGGCATACAGGCAGATCCCGGGTATAGGAGGGATGAAGAGGAAAATAAGAATTATTTTTTACTTAGAATGGTATATTTCAATTCGAATGACAAGAAAGTAAAAGAATTTATAGATGGATTTATGAGAGACTTTAGAAAATCTAACCCCGAGTATTTGGAAAACATTTTATTCCTGAAAGAACAAGAAATTTACGATTGGGTAGAGTCGGATATTAAAGAAATTATTAAAATTATCCAAAATAAGAAAATAAAGATAATTCTGCAAAATTATCCTCCCACTGTTAATATGGAGAAGGTGCCTTATTTCAACAGCCTCATTTTGCCTAAAATAGCCGAAGATTTTAATATAGCTTTTGTGGATAATTATAGAATCTTTCGGGGAATCCTTAGTAAAGGTGCAGAGGTGGGTGATTTTTTCGTTCCTGATGGCCATTGTAATGCAAGGGGCTATGAAATTATGGCAATGAGTTTATTTAATAAGATTATGGAAGGAAGAATGATCGGGTCGGGTAGATAATGAAAAGCAAAGTTTATTTTTTAAACTAGCGAAGATATCCGGATTCTTTAGTTATTCACTTAGGTTAAGTTTTGTTTGATTTCTTAAGTACTCTTTAGTATAATCTGGATAGTGCGATATCGGGGGAGGCTGGTTAACCGGCCTGAGAGTTCTGTGCAGTAAACAGATTACCCTTATGAACCTGATCTGGATAATGCCAGCGGAGGGAGGTTAATGCGTGACCCTTATGCAATTGGCATAAGGGTTTTTTGCTGTTAATTTAAATAGAGATAGTTAATAAAAAAAGGAGAAACCCATGCAATTAGATGAAATAAAAATTTCCAAGGCCATTATTGAATCATATAACAACAAATTAATTGATGCACTTGATGTTGATGTTGCTATTGTTGGGGCAGGACCTGCCGGTATGGTGTGTGGTTATTATCTGGCTAAAGCAGGAAAGAAAGTAGTGCTTTTTGAAAGAAAACTTTCAGTTGGCGGAGGCATGTGGGGCGGAGGGATCATGTTTAATGAAATAGTGGTTCAGGATAAGGCCAAAGGTATTCTCGATGAATTTGGCATTAGAAGCAGGTGCTATGAACCGGGCTATTATTTAGCGGATTCCGTAGAGTCAGTATCAACTATCTGTTCTAAAGCGATGAAGGCAGGTCTGAGAATTTTTAACCTTATGAGCGTAGAGGATGTTATGGTACGAAGAAAGAAAGTAGTAGGCTTGGTATTGAATTGGACTGCGGTAGAAATGGCGAAGTTGCACGTTGATCCGATTACTATGCGCGCTAAAGTCGTGGTGGATGCGACAGGACATCCAGCAGAAGTAACGCGTATTGTTGAAAGAAAATCCGGAATAAGACTTAAGACAAAAACCGGGAAAACATTAGGAGAAGAATCAATGTGGGCGCAGGTGGGAGAAGAAACGATTGTGGAAAATTCAAAGCAGGCCTGTTCTGGTTTGTATACCTGTGGCATGTGTGCGAATGCGGTTTTTGGCGGCCCGCGTATGGGGCCGATATTCGGCGGAATGCTTCTTGCCGGTAAAAAAGTTGCCAAAGATTTGATCAATAAGCTTGTTTGCTAAGATTAATTTTATAGCAAACAGGAGGAATAAAAGCCTGGGTGTGTTTTTCCGGGAAATTGTTTGTATTTGTAGTTTTCTGTTTTTAAGAATGATATAATTACGATATGAGTGCATATGAAAGGTATATAGTTTGCGCTAAAAGACTTGGCGCTAAGGATTCCAAAATAATTTCACCCAAGACTATAGTGGTTGCGGAATGGGTAAGAATTAAATGTAAATTTGGCTGTAGTGGTTATGGGCAAAGTTTGACCTGCCCACCTCATTCCCCGCTGCCTGATGAAACACGCCGGATTTTAAGTTTCTATAAATCCGCAATTTTAGTCCAGGGCGGCGCTTATACAGATATCCATGCGCTTATCCCCGTATTAGAGAGAGAAATATTTCTGGGTGGTTATTTCAAAGCATTTGGAATGGGTGCTGGGCCGTGTGAGCTCTGCGTCCGTTGTGCTAAATTTTGCCGCTACCCGGAGAAAACCCGGCCTTCCATGGAGGCATGCGGGATAGATGTGTATTCTACTGTGCGGGGTAACGGATACCCGATTAAGGTGCTCAGGAATGGGGATTGTAAGGGTAATTATTACGGGGTAGTCTTAATTGAATAGGGAGATGGAATAAATAGATGGCACTCTTGGTAAAAAACGGGGTTTTTAAGACGGTTTTACGTATGGCTGTTCCGATGTTAGCCGGGACATTTGCCATGAACGCATATAATTTGACTGATACCTGGTTTGTCTCTCGATTGGGTACTAAGGCTTTGGCTGCGATGTCATTTACTTTTCCGGTAGTCATGCTCTTAGTGTTTATCATGCGGGGGTTAGGGACTGGCGCTATGACGGTAGTTGCGCATGCCTTGGGCCGGGGAAAACAGCAAACTGCTGCGCGTATTACGACGCATGCTGTTTTTTTATCTTCTAGTCTGGCCTTGTGTCTTACAGTAGCCGGTCTCTTAACGATAAAACCGCTTTTTGCGCGGTTAGGCGCGGCAGGAGAGGTGCTTATCCTTACGCAGCAATATATGTGGATTTGGTATTGCGGATTGGTTATCAGGGTTGTCCAGATGATGTTCGCCGATATCATTATTGGCACGGGCAATACTAAAGCGGTAAGTTTCCTAATGGTTGGCGGGACAGTACTGAATTTTATCCTAGATCCCATGATGATCTTTGGATTATGGGGGTGTCCGAAGATGGGGGTACAGGGGGCGGCAATAGCCACGGTTATTTCCGAAGTTCTCGTATTGCTAGCGGCATTCTATTTTATTCATGAAAAATACCGCCTGATCGTTTTCACTTCACATTCGCGTTTACGGATTATATCATCGTGGCGGCGGATTTTGCGTATCGGGATACCTACTACTTTAAGCTCTATCTTGACGCCGGTTTCTGCCGCGATCGTTATCAAGATAGTTTCTGGTTTTGGCCGTGCCGCGGTTGCTGCTATCGGTGTTGCCAGTCGTATCGAAATGTTTGCTTTTATGATTCCTATGACGGTGGGGATGTCGCTAGTTCCATTTGTTGCCCAGAATTACGGGGCGGGCAGATTCGACCGGATCAGGGCAGTACGAAAAGGCGCTATGTTATTCGCGTTGATTTTCGGCGTTATCATTGCCGGGGTTTTTTTGTTTATCGCGCACCCGCTTGGACGGTTGTTTTCGTCAGATCCTGAAGTCGTCGATATCCTGGTCCGGTATATATATATTACCTGTTTTGGTTACGGGTTCATGGAAATACATCGGTATTCAGGCTTTTGCATGATTGGCATCCATCAGCCGGTCTCTTCTGTTTTCTTAAATGCAATTCGCGTGATTATTCTAATGATTCCTTTAGCGTATTTCGGAGCGAAATTATTCGGTATCTGTGGGATTTTTTGGGGAAGACTGATAACCGATATATGCTCGGCCGTCATTGGAATCATATGGACAGGAAAAATCCTTAAAAAATAATCATAATAATTATTTATCTTATAATGATTGGAAAGTTTAGAAACCATTGATTAAATAGATCCGACAACTTTTTATATATTTCTATTTATTGTTGATTCAAATACATAAAAGAGTATAATATTACTTAAATCTCACAAGGAGTTTCTTTGGAGAAGAAAAATAAACCTGTAAACAAGGGCAATCAGTCTGGTAAATTTCTCTAAAATCAACCCAAGTGTTTTGTGCTTAGCAGCACGAGACCTTGGGATTTATTTTCTTACAGAAAGAAAAAATGAAAAGCCACAGGGAAGAACAAGAAGGGCAGTTGGATGCGGAAGTAAAAAGACTGCATAGTCGGTTGAAAGAAATTCGGGCAAAAGGCTTCTTGTGTACCGAAGAAGGTTTAATTATTCAGGATAGGCTTGAATATGCCGAGAGCGTTATTAATATCGTGCGTGAGCCATTGGTAGTTCTAGATGGGGGGTTAAAGGTAATTTTCGCCAATAAATCTTTTTATAATATTTTTAACTTGAAACCAAAAGAAACCTTAGGCCATTTTATCTATGATTTAGGAGGGCGTCAATGGGACATCCCGGATTTACGTAAGCTTTTGAATGAAATCCTCCCCCGGGATAAAGTCATCAGCAATTTCCAGATAGAATATAATTTTTCTGGATTTGGAAAGCATGTAGTGTTTTTTAACGCCGAATGGATACCTAGAGGGGCTGCCAGGCCGCAGCTAGTCCTTTTGGCTATTGAAGATATTACCGATAAAAAAAGATTAGAAGCATCTTTGCGGGACAGTCAATTCAAAATCCGCGCTGTTTTTGACCAGACCTTTCAATTCATCGGCTTAATGAATACTAAGGGTAATTTGATAGAAGCAAATAGGGCTGCATTGGATTTCTCCGGGGTTGAAGCCTCAAAAGTACTAAACAAGCCTTTTTGGGAGACTTCATGGTGGGCGCATTCTAAAGAGTTGCAACAAAAGCTGCGTGATTCTATACATAAAGTAGCGTCAGGAGAATTTGTGCGTTTTGAAGCCACTCATGTCGCAAAAGACGGAAGCCTTCATTATATTGACTTTTCTCTTAAGCCAGTGAAAGATGAATCCGGTAAGGTTATTTTTATGATCCCCGAGGGGCGCGATATCACTGAGCGTAAGAAATTGGAAGAAGCATTGAAAGAGTCTTATACAGAGCTGGGGTTGCGTGTAAAAGTGCGTACCGCGGAACTTTCTAAAGCTAACGAGGATTTGCATAAAGAAATCAGGCGGCGCAGCCAAACAGAAAAGGAATTAAAAGTCAGGATGCAGGATTTGGAGCGGCTTAATAATCTTTCTGCCGGGAGGGAATTAAAAATAGAAGAGCTTGAGAGTAAGGTAAAAGAACTTCAGAAAAGATTGGAAAAAGATAAAAACAAGGAGCTTAAAAATGCTTAGTCCGGGTAGCCTTCCGCAACAATTTATCGCTGTCAAAGATAATGATGAAAATTTTATTTGGGTAGGCGAACCGCTGCTTGTTCCTTTTCTATGCACCGGGATTCCTTTTTTAATTATAGGTTTGTTATGGGGTGCGATGGATTACTTTGGTTTCATACGGCATATGGGAAACGCAAAGGGGGCCCTGCCGCTAGGGTTCGTAATACCATTTTTTACCTTACACTTATTTCCTTTTTGGGCGAGCATCCTTAATATATTCCGTCTTATTTTGGTGTACAAGAATACGTTTTATGCCATTACTAATAAGCGCTTAATGATGAGGAGCGGCTTCTGGGGCGTAGATTTTAATGCTATAGACTATGATAAAATATCGGATATCCAGGTTACAGTTAATCCATTAGAAAATATTCTAGGCGTAGGGACGATACATATTTCAGCTGGCAAGGTTAGCAGTAAGGGCAGTCCTCTTACGAATGATTTTATTGCAGTCAATAATCCTTATGAAGTTTTTAAGAAAATAAAAACTGTAATGGTAGATGTAAAAACGGACTGGAACTATCCAAATAAACTACGGCCTGAGGATAACCCCGGATACAATACGAAATATGAGCCCAGGTAATTATTTTTGCTATAAAAATGATTAATAATTCAGATTCCAAAAAGAAAATCCTTGCTGTTGATGACGAAGTTGATTTCCTGAAAATTCTTAAGCTTAATCTTGAGGCCGATGGGTATGAAGTAATTACCGCCTTTGATGGGGAGGAGGCATTAAAGAAAATAAAAAACGATAATCCGGATGTGGTAATACTGGATATCGTGCTTCCTAAATTAAATGGCGAAGAAGTATGCAGATGTATCCGTAAAGACCCTGTTTCCAATAAGATTCCGGTCATAATGTTGACTGGCAAGGATGCTGATGTTGAGCGTATAGTCAGCATGGTTATTGGTGCGGATATTTATATAACCAAGCCCGTTGATTTCGAAGATTTAAACAGCGCGATAAAAAAAGTTTTATAGAACAAGTGCCTTCCACCTATAAAGTCCTGCTATAAAATAAGGTCTTTCATCTATTTAGTAAATAAAGTTATCACTCCTGGTTAAATAAAGCTTTCCTTAAAAATAAAGATATTGACAAGAAAATAAGCATATAGTATCCTTTGTATGAATAGGGATACTTGTAATACAAGTTATACATAGTAAGCATATAGAAAGGTGTTATAAGAAAAGAGGAGAAAAATGAATGACTTTCCCAAGTTTTTCGGCAAGGTACCGGTAGGAGCAAAAGGACAAATTGTTATCCCCGCAGAGGTAAGGAAGGAGATGGGGATTAAGCCGGGGGATAAGGTTATTATTATTTCCGGGCCTCCGCATCATAAAAGGACATTTAGTATTTTTCCCGAAGATGAATTTAACAAATTCCTAAAGTTCTTTGACCATATGTCTACTTTAAAAGATGAATTTATTAAGCAAAACAAGAAATAGTTATTCATATTCCTTAATTTGGGTTTTTGTAAGCTTAAGAGAATCTTTAGGATTTTGGGAATAAATTTAATATCTTTACGTCTAATATATGAGAAACGAAATGAATGAAGACAGCTTTTATGTCAGACAGTTCCTTACCGGGGAAAAAGATGGTTTTGAGATATTGGTAAAGAAATACCAGGATAGGGTTTTAAACATAGTATATTCTATTATTAGGCAAGACAGGGAAAGCGAAGATATCATGCAGGAAGCATTTTTAAAAGTATACCGTAATTTAAGATATTTTAAGGAGCGAAGTAAATTCTCAACCTGGCTTTATCGTATTGTTGTAAATACGGTGTATGATTTCTTACGCAAGAGAAGGAATTTTATAAGTAATGAAGATATCCTGGAGATGAGGGCTGCTACTTGTGAGGGGCCCAGGGATACTTTGTTGACGAGAGAAAAAGAAGCAATGATCCAGGAGGCCTTGCTGGGCATACCCCTTAAATTCAGGGCCGCGTTGGTACTTAAGGATATCGAAGGTTTAAGCTATATTGAGATATCCGAAGTTTTGCGTTGTAGTATCGGAACAGTTGAATCGAGAATTTTCCGGGCACGACAGTTTCTTAAAGAAGGGCTGCTTAAGCTCACAGGAGAATTGAGATGAAGGAATGCATAAAGGTAAGCAAATTATTATCCCGGTATCTTGATAAAGAGGCAAGTTGCGCCGACAATCTCTTAATTGAGGCGCACCTGGATAAATGTCTTTCTTGTAAAAAAGAATTATTGGAGCTTTCCCGGATTAAGGAACTTGTTTTGGGAAAAGAACGAAAAACCCTGCCGCAGGATTATCTAGTTTGCCGTTTGCGCCAGAATATTGCTGATGAACGCTGTATAATTAAACAAGGGTTGTCCTGGTTGTCCGGAATAGGGGATTTTTCGCGTAAAATTATCCCCGTTCCTGTTGCTGTAATTGTAATATCGCTTGTATTCATGATATTAACTTCTAAACAGCAACTGACTGAATATTCATTGGAGGAGCACGTATTGAGCGGGGCCCAAACAACAACAGAGACAGCCTTAGGCGTAATGCTGGGAGTATTAAATTAAGGAAAGTGAGGTGATTGATATGGATAAGAATGTAGTGTATGTTGCCGTATTTGGGGTTTTGTGTGTTTTAGCGGGAGTCTTAGTTGGGGCAGGGATAACTAAGAGTAGAAATTTGCCATGGCGTGGTCCTGAGAGGCCTGATTTTTCAGAAAGGGCTGAACGTTTTATGAGGCATGGCCCAAGAGATGCCAGGGAAAGAAAGACTGGGGTTGGCCCAATTAAGATGCTGACAGTTAAGCTGGGTCTTAACGCGGGACAGAAAGCAAAAATTGCGGAGATCTTAGAAAATACGCGCCAGGAAATCGATAGAGTAGGAAAGAATATCCGTAGTGCTATTATCGAGATTAAGGAAAAAGGAGACAAGCAGATTATGGGCGTGCTTACCCCCCAGCAACAGGAGGAATTCAAGGCATTGCAAAATGAGTTTGAGGCAGGCCGCGGATCCAGGGGCCCGGAAATGGAGCCTGGGAAAATAAGAGGGTTTGGCCCAGGCCTGAATGAAGAATTACCGGTAACCCAGGGGTGAGTGAGTGTTTGCTTATGAAATTGCTGGTTATGCAGAGAGATATGTATCTCTCTGCATTATCCCTATCTTATAGATGAAGAGATTTGTGAAGGGCATAATAACAATAATAATGCTATGGGGTTTTTCCCCGTATACTGCCTATGCCGAAGAAACGCTTAGCTGGCAGGATTGCGTAAAAGAGGCAGCGAAAAACCATCCGGATTTAATTGCTGCAGTGGAAGAGATAAAACAATCAGAGGCTGCCAAGAAAATAACCGCCAGCAGCCTTTACCCACAAATAGACGCTAATCTTAATGCTTCAACTTCTCGGACTGCAACCGACAATAAACCAGGGACTACCGCCGATAGCTATAGTTACGGGGTGAGCGGTACCCAACTTATATTCGATGGGAACAAGACAATTAATAATGTAAGGGCTAATTCGGAAGATATCAAAGCATCTCAACAAAACTACAGGTTCACATCTACGCAGGTAAGGCTGAATCTACGCACTGCGTTTATCAATTTGTTAAAAGCACAGGAATTGATCCGCGTTACAGAAGAGATTGTAAAAATAAGAAAAGAGAATTACGAACTTATAACCTTGCGTTATGAATCCGGTTTAGAGCATAGAGGCGCGTTGTTAACCGCGGAAGCAAACTTAGCAGAAGCTTTATTTGAACTTGCCCAGGCAAAAAGAGATATAGGCCTGGCACAGAGGCAAATGACTAAAGAAATGGGTAGAAGAGAATTTATTCCAATGATGGTAAAGGTTGATTTTGATGTGGTTGATTCAGCTAGGGATAAGCCTGATCTGGAGGCTTTGGTTAAAAACCATCCGTCATTGCAGCAGCTTATTTCTCAAAAGAATTCCGCTGAGTTTAGCCTGAGATCCGCTTATGCTAATTTCTCTCCTACCCTTTCCGGTTCCGCAGGGGCTAATAAAGGAGGTACCCGTTGGACGCCCAGAGGCGACAATTGGAACCTGGGCCTTGCTTTATCAGTCCCCATATTCGAAGGAGGCTTAAGGCTGGCGCAGGTATCTCAAGCCCAAGGTTTACTTAACCAGCTGAAAGAAAACGAAAGAAGCGCAAAGGACGGCCTGGTAGTTGCTTTGGAACAGGCCTGGGTGTCTTTGCAGGATGCTATTGAAACAGTGGATGTTCAATACAAAAACCTTAATGCTACTGAAGAGCGTTCTAAAATAGCCGAAGCAGAATACGCGACAGGGTTTATTACTTATGATAACTGGACAATTATTGAAGATAACCTTGTGCAAGCTAAGATCAGCTATTTAAATGCCCGGGCTAATGCATTACAGACCGAGGCAAACTGGATCAAGGCGAAAGGAGAGACGTTAGAATATGCCAAAAATTAAATCAAAGATTATTTTTGTAGTTTTAGGTTTGTTGGTTATCTCTGTGTTTGTTATTATGAAAATAAGGAGTAAGGGCTCAGGTTCTGAGATAATCAATGAAACCAGCCCTATGATAGGCACAATCCAGACTTTTATTTCTACCACTGGTACGGTCCTTCCTAAAAACCGCCTGGAGATTAAACCTCCGGTTGCCGGCCGGATTGAAAGTATTTTAGTCCAGGAGGGGGAAGATGTAAAAACAGGCCAGATTTTAGCCTGGATGAGCTCTACTGAACGGGCTGCCCTTCTTGATGCTGCCGAGGGCCAAGGAGACAAAGTATTAAAGTATTGGAAAGAAGTTTATAAGGCCATACCTCTGCTTTCGCCTATAGACGGAGAAGTTATAGTCGCTACAACCCAGCCCGGCCAGACTGTTACGGCCAGTGATGCCGTAGTTGTTTTATCGGATCGCCTTATTGTACGGGCGCAGGTAGATGAAACTGATATAGGAAAAATTAAGCTTAAACAAAGCGCTTTTATAACGTTAGATGCCTATCTTGATGCAAGGATTGGGGCGGTTGTCGACCATATATATTACGAATCGGAAACCGTGAATAACGTGACTATATATAAGGTTGACCTTATCCCGGAAAATATACCTGAGTTTTTTCGCTCAGGAATGAATGCGACAGTTGATTTTAAAGTTGAGACCCGGGAAAATGTACTGCTTTTACCGGTAGAAGCAGTGCGCAGGGAAAAAGAAGACAGTTATGTTTTATTAAAACAGGAAGGCAGTAATAATCCAGCTAAGCGCATAATTAAAATCGGTATTACCGATGATAAAAATTATGAAGTTCTTTCTGGGGTAACTTCTTCAGATACAGTACTTGTTACAACAAAGAAATATGTATTCTCCGGAGTTGATAGTTCAGGCAACAATCCATTTTTGCCTAATATAAGGAGAAGCGGTTCATCCAAGAAATAATACAAATGATAGAAATTAAGAATTTATCTAAAACTTATCAAATGGGGACGGTTAAGGTGGAGGCTTTACGCGGGGTATCCTTAAAGATTGCCTCAGGAGAGTTTGTTGCTATTATTGGCGCTTCCGGATCAGGAAAATCCACTCTTATGCATGTGTTGGGTTTACTTGATAGGCCGGACTCAGGAGAATATTTTTTGGGAGGCGAAGAAGTAACAAAACTTTCAGATAAGGAATTAGCCTTGATTAGGAACCAATTGGTCGGTTTTGTCTTTCAGCAATTTCACTTGCTGCCGAGAATGACAGCTTTAGAAAATGCCGAACTTCCTTTAGTTTATGCCGGGAAACGGCATATGAAACAAGTGGCGGCAGAGAGACTTAAAGAAGTAGGCCTGGAGGATAGGATTCTCCACCGTCCAAATGAAATGTCCGGAGGCCAGCAACAGAGGGTTGCGATTGCCCGTTCTTTGGTTAATGACCCTCCAATAATTTTTGCAGATGAACCTACGGGGAACCTTGATACAAAGAGCAAAGAAGAAATAATGTCTATATTAATAAAACTTAACCAAATGGGCAAGACTATTGTTTTGGTCACCCATGAGAGTGAAATCGCTGCACGAGCCAGAAGAATTATTCAGATGCGCGACGGAGAGGTAATTTCTGATAAGATTATTTCTAAAGAGCAAGAATCCGCTGCCGCAGGCATCACTAAAAACCTGATAAGCAGTATTTTATCAGGGGCAGGTAAGGTTACAAAAGGCGGAATGGAGTTTTTGGATTATCTGCGCCAGGCTATCTCTGCTATGTTATCGCATAGGATGCGCGCGTTTTTGTCTATTCTTGGAATACTTATTGGCGTAGCCGCGGTTATTGCAATGCTGGCGATTGGCCAAGGGTCTAAAGAATCTATTGAAAAACAGCTGGCATCGCTAGGCTCCAATCTTCTTATGGTCAGGCCAGGATCAATTAAATCAGGAGGGATAGCTTCACAGGCCGGGACAACTACCCGTTTTACTCTTCAGGATGTGACAGCTATTAAGAAACTGAGTGATTACGTAAGCAGGGCTAGTCCTTCGGTAACAGGCAGGGGGCAGATAGTCTATGGGAGTAAAAACTGGAATACTCAGGTTGAAGGAGTGGGTGTGGATTATGCGCCGTTACGCGCAGCTATCCCGACAATCGGAAGATTTTTTAATGAAGATGAGGTAAGGATGAGAAGCAAGGTAGTTTTGCTTGGTAATACTGTTGTAAGGGAAATTTTTGGAGAGGATAATCCTATAGGTGAGACTATAAAGATAAATTTGTTAAATTTTAAAGTAATCGGGATTTTACCGACTAAAGGAGCTGGCGGTTTTCATGATCAAGACGATACTGTAATTATACCCATAACTACAGCGATGTACCGGGTTTTGGGTAAAGAATATATTGATTCTGTCTATGTAGAAGCGAGCAGCGCGGATACAATTGATGCCGCCGAGGAAGCGATCGGTAAGCTTATTATAAAGCAGCACCGCCTGATTACTGAAGACCAGAAAGATTCCTTCCAAATCCGCAATATGTCCGATATCAAGAAGACGCTCGAGGCTACTACTCAAACAATGTCGCTTTTGCTTGGAGCAATCGCGGCTATTTCGCTTTTAGTCGGCGGCATAGGCATTATGAATATTATGCTTGTTTCAGTTACCGAGCGCACGCGCGAAATCGGCCTACGTAAGGCAATAGGGGCAAACAATAAAGATATTATGACTCAATTCCTTATCGAAGCAGTGTTGATGTCTCTTATCGGAGGCTTAGCCGGCGTTATATTCGGCAGCGGTTCAGCTGTAATAATAACTATGGTTGCAAAATGGTCGGTAAGAATTTCTTTGTCTTCAATAATTCTTGCTACGGTTTTCTCCCTGATAGTGGGGGTGGTTTTTGGGCTTTGGCCGGCAAGGCAGGCCTCGCGGCTTAATCCTATTGAGGCTTTGAGATATGAGTAACCAGTAGCAATAGATATCTCTGTTTATCCAGCATGGGAGGTCCCTAAAGTTGTCCGCTTGGCGGATATCCGGGAGTTTGTAGAAGAAATATTGAAACTTAAAAGAAATAAACCTAAACCTTCATTGGCTACAAATATAGCCGGTGAAGGTTTTGTTTTTAGTAGAAAGAAAAAATAACTTGACAATATAATTATAGTATGCTACATTTTTAGTGTAAGCTTCAAAAGTATGGAGGGTTAAAGTGGTAAAAAAGGAATATTCGTTGCGTGAGAGAAAACACGCCAGGACAAAGATTGCGATAATGGATGCTTTTATTAAGCGTTTAGAAAAGTCCCGATTTGATGATATCTCCATCCGCCAGATTTGTAAAAGTGTTGAGGTTTCCGAGGGGACATTCTTTAATTATTTTCCGGAGAAAATTGATATTATTAATTATTATATGAATCTTATGTTCCTTAAAATCATCTGGAAGGCCCGCAAGGACGCGACGCAGGTGCAATATATACCTTTAATTAATGCTACCTTCTCGGGATTAGCTGAGGAGTTGTTAAACCATAATAATATTGTTTATCAAATGATTTCTCTTATGATTGTTCAGCGGGAAAAGCCAAAAACAGTAGTAATATCAAATCTGGAAAGACAGATTTATTTTCCTGGTGCCGAAGGTATTGATAATATTAGGGTTATGCTTGTAGATGATTTCTTAAGGGAGTGCCTGCTAGGGGCGGTAAGGAATGGTGAGCTTCCTAAAGATATTAAAATCAATGATGTGCTTGTGTCTTTGATGACCATACTCAGTGGTAGTTTATTGGCAGCTAAATTTGCGGAGATCAAAGATAGATCATACCATTATATGCGTCAACTACGTTTTCTCTGGAATGGATTAGGGGTAAAAGAGCAGTTGAGGGGGAGATGAAAAAACAGATTTTGCTTATTATAAACTTAAGTATCGCTGCAGTGTTTGCTCTTAATGTTTATGCCGGTTATGCGGCAGAAGGCTCTATTTTACAGATAAGTCTTGATGAAACTATTAAACGGGCTCTGGCTACCAGCGAGGAATTGAAAATAAAAGAACGGGAGATTGACAGGGCCCAAGGAGTTTATAGGGAAACGCGTTCAGGAATCTTGCCTCATATAAGCGCGGAATTAAGCTGGAGCCATAATCTGGATTATCCTGATAGTGCGGCAAGTAGCTATTCTGATCATGAATTTAATAGTGGAGTAAGCGCTTCGCAGATCCTTTGGTCATTTGGTAAGATTGCGTATGCGGTTAATTCGGCTAAGAAAACAGTTGAAGCAAGCAGGTTTAACAGGGAGGCAGGGAGGCAGGAAATTATTTATACCGCAAAATTAAGTTATTACAGCAGCCTGTTAGCTAGAAATGCCTTGTCGATAACAGAGAAATCGTATGCAAACGTCCTGGAGAATAAAAAACTGCTGGGTGATCGTTCGTATGGCGGGCGCAGCTCTAAATATGAGATCATCAGGATGAATGCTGAAGTGGCTTCCCGGATTCCTACGGTAAATGAAGCCCGGACACAGTTTGATTCGGCCACGGAAACATTAAGAAAAATTATTGATGTAGATCTTGAATCAAAGATTGAGCTTTCGGGAGATTTTCAGGGAAAATACGATGATTTTAAGTTTGAAACCCTGGTAGCCGTCATGAATGAGTATGAACCTTCTTTACAGAGTTTTAGCAAGGCTATTGAATCGGCTGAGGAAAAAGTAAAGAGTAGGCATGCCAGTTTTCTGCCCACCTTATCTGCTTTTGCCTCCTGGAGTTATCGCGGCGGGTCTAATGAACACCCTTTTTTAAATGGCAATGAATTAGACAATTATTCGCTTGCGGGTTTTAAGGTGAGTATACCGATTTGGGAAGGCGGAGAAAAGCAAGCCCAGCTTACTCAATCCAAAGCAGATAAAGAAATAGCGGTTCTTAAAAAGAAGCAGTTGGGGAAAAACCTGTTATTGGAACTTAAGAAAGCCTATCTGGTATATAAGCAATATAAAGAAAACCTTAAGGCAAATATCGATGCGGTTAATTTAGCCGAAGAATCATTTAAGCAGACACAGGAGATGTTTGCTTCCGGGCAGGTAACCCTGACAGATTTAAATGATGCCGAACTTCTTTTAACCAATCAAAGGCTGAATAAAGAGGCGACCCTATTTAACATTAATATAACTTTAGCAGAAATTGAAAAACTCATTGCTGGGCAATATGATGAACAAAGGACTGATAAAAAATCTTAATTCCAGGAAAAGGATATACGCGGCGATATTACTCTTTATCGTCTTTTCTGTGTTTGTGAGGATAATGTTAGTACAGGCCGAGCGCAACCGTTCGATTGTCAGTTTTGTTTCCGAATGGAACAAGTTTGGTAAGCCAGTGGTTGTTAAGGCAATTAAGGCAACAGATACCCCGGTATATGCAAAATTTACGGTTATCAATACTTCTGTTAAATCTGCAAGCGGTTTTGTAACCGGAGATATTAAGGATAAACTTAAAGTGGGACAGAAGATTTATTTTACGGATAAAGGTAATTCTTGTGGGGTAATTTCCGGGTTAGGGCAGGAATTAGATATAGATACCGGTATGTTCCCGGTAGAGGTGAAGTTTAATGTTCCGGTTGCCAAACCGGGTTCGTTAGCGGTAATTTTTGCGCGCATTCAGACTCTACAGAAAGCGTTGGTAGTGCCTAACAGTATAATTGATACATCCGGAGGTAGCCACTACTTGTGGAAAATAGAGAATGGGAAGGCCAGGAGGGTTCAGGTAAAGGTCGGCTCAAGTAATGGGTACGGCACGGTTATTAATGAAGGGATTAACTCAGGCGATTTAATTGTTTTTAACGGCCGCAGCATATTGTCTGAAAATGACTTAGTGCGTATTGTCCCTGCTGATGTGGCATTGCGGCTAATTGATACTGAAGGCAGAAAACTATGATCGAATTTTTTGTAAAACACCGGGTTACCACTATTATGTTTGTCTTGGTGTTTGTGGTTTTGGGTATTTACAGCTATTCCAACCTGCTGATTGAAAAGACTCCGAAAACAGACTTTCCGATTGTTACAGTCTCGGTGACCTATCCGGGAGCCACATCCTTGGAAGTGGAAACCCTGGTAGTAAAAAAGATTGAAGACGTAATTGCCGAGATATCCGAAATCAAGAAAATTAAAAGCTACGCATATGAAAATTTAGGGTTTATTTCTATCGAGTTTTTGATTGAAGCCGATGTTAATGTCAAGTCTATAGAAGTAAAAGATAAGGTTGACGCGATACTCAATGACCTGCCGGATGATATAGAAAAACCCGTGATTGAGAAATTTGACCCTTTGTTAGTTCCGGTAATGGATTTGGTGCTTTCCAGCGATACGATTAATGAACGCGACCTATATGAATATGCCGATAAGACCTTAAAGACTAAATTTTCTTCTATAGCCGGGGTGGCCAAGGTTGATCTTTATGGCGGCAAAAAACGTCAAATCAATGTATGGCTGGATCCGATGCTAATGAAGCAGCATTATATAAGTATCCAGGAAGTAATTAATGCCATGCTGCTAAGGAATAAAAATGTTCCTGCCGGAGATCTGGAAAAGGGTTTTAATTCCCTGGGGGTCAGGTTTACCGGGGAATTTGAAAGTATTGATGAGATTTCTCAGATGAAGCTAGTTTCTTCCGATGGATCGAATTTTCAGCTAAAGGATATTGCGGTTATAGAAGACAGCTATAAGAAAATTGAATCAAAGGCGCGATATAAAGGCAGGGAAGTGGTAGGGCTTTCGATCAATAAGGCTTCTGATGGCAATGCGGTGTCTATCGTCCGGGAAATGAGGCGCCGGATGAGTTCTTTTAAGGCAATCTTACCGCAGGGGATGAAGCTGGATATTGCTACCGATACCACTACGTTCATTATTAATGAAACTAACGGTGCAATATGGAGTATTTTTGTCGGGCTTTTGTTTACTGCAGCGATTCTTTATTTATTCATGGGCAGGTGGGATATCGTGATTATTGCCTGCATTATTATTCCAGCTTCGATTATTTCAACTTTATTCCCGATGTGGGCTTCGAAATTTTCAATTAATGTTTTGACCCTGCTTGCACTTGCCTCAGTGTTAGGGACACTGATCTCTAACGCCATTGTTATTATTGAGAATGTATTGGTGCACCTTGAGCGTTCCGACGACCCGGTTAAGGCGGCTATTGATGGTACTAAAGAAGTGTCCGTGCCGATTATCGCCGCTACCGGTACGAACCTTGTTGTTTTTATGCCTCTTTCCATGATGGGTGGGATAGTCGGGGTATTTATGAAGTCTTTTGGCCTTACGGTAGTTTATGCCACGCTTTTTTCATTGTTATCTTCGTTCGTTTTGACTCCTATGATGTGTGCTGCGATACTTAAGCCTAAAGGAGAAAAGAAACCGGGTATTGGCAGGCATAAATTCTTCCTGGATGCATTATTGGCTCCGTTGTATTGGTTAGGTAAAGGTGTTGACCATGGCATGAAGTTTCTAAAGAAAGAATATAGACATATTTTTGAATTCATTTTTCGATATCCCAAGATGACCATTATCGCCGTTATCCTGGTATTTTTCGGCTCATTAATGTTGGTATCATATATTGAAAGCGATTTTACCCCTAAGTCCGATGAAGATCAATTTACTATTAATATGGTCCTTCCGCAAGGCTCTACTATAGAACGCACCCTGGAAACCTGCAAACTGGTGGAGGGGTATCTGGAGAAGATTCCGGAGAAGAAGTCGTATTTGACCAATATTGGAACCAATGGGGTTGAGAATGCCAAGATCATTTTTGACCTTGTGCCGTTAAAAGACCGCAAAAGAAGAGATGTGGAGATTATGGATGAGCTTACTAAGTTTATCGCCACGATCCCGGATGTTGAGGCAAGTTATGACCGTGGTATTGCTACCGAAACAGGCATGGGGGATGTGGCCATAGACCTATACGGAGTTGATTACGATACGATGATCCGGCTTTCCCAGCAGATGAAAGATTTAATGCAGCGCAGCGGGTATTTTCAGAGCGTTATTTTATCTTATAAATATCCCAGCGATGAGATCCGGATGAAGCCTTTGCCGGAGAAACTTATTGAATATGGAGTTACTGCTGCTTCCGTGGGGTCGAATTTTCGGTCTTCGGTATACGGAGAAGATACCAATACATATAAGGAAAAAGGCGAGGAATATAAGGTTAATATCGAGTTGAATGATGCCTACGCGCAGGATTTTGACGATATAAAAGTAATGTCTTTGCTTTCGCGTAAAGGGCTTATACCTTTGAATGAACTTGGCACGTTAACGACTAATAAAGCTATCCCGACTATCCGGCGCCGGGATAGGGTACGGGTCATCCGTCTTGACGGTTTTCTGGGTAAAAGTTCGATGGGTATTGTTTCGGGCATACTGGATAAGCAGTTCAAGGTCATGCAATTTCCAAATGGGTATGGGTATCGTTATGTAGGAAATGCGGAGAATATGGATGAAGCGACCCGTGAATTGGGCAAGGCATTTATACTGGGGATTATTTTAACTTTTATGCTTTTGTGTGCACTCATGGATTCTTTGGTAGCCTATCCTTTAGCAATCATGACTACAGTATTTACTTCCATTATCGGGATGATCCTGGGGTTGTTTTTCCTTGGGCAGTCTATTAATATCGCTTCACTGATGGGCATGGTCATGCTGGTGGGTATGGTGGTAAATAACGCTATCCTGCTTTTAGACCATACGCTAATTAAAATGAAGGAAGGCATTCCGGTCAAAGAAGCGTTGTGGCTGGGGGCTTCGGAGAAATTCCGGGCGATCATAATGACTTCTCTGGCGATTATTCTGGGCGTTATGCCGCAGTTATGGTCGGTTGTGAAAGCCAAACAGTCTATGGGTGCGGTAATGACCGGAGGAATGCTCGCCTCAATCCTGTTTACATTTATTCTGGTTCCGGTGGTTTTCTGGTATTTGGAACGCTTCGAAAGGAAGATCTTTAAGCGTTAAAATATGGAAGATCTAAGGCTGCTGTTTTTGATTACTAAATTGTTGAATAAAAATAAGCCGATACTTCATCATGGATGGAGAGTTGCTAAACTCGCCTATGCTATCGGTGGTAAAATGAAGTATTGCGAAGCAGGGCTTGAGCATATTCGTTTCGCTGCAATTGTCCATGATATAGGTAAAACTCAATTACCGCCGGGAGTGATTAATAAGCCTGGGGCGCTCGATGAGAACGAGCGGGTTTTAATAAGGAGGCATGCGGAATTGGGGTATCGTTTGTTAAAATTCGTAAAGTCGGATTTGATTGTTGCGGAGGTCGCTTTACAGCATCACGAAAGGCTGGATGGGTCAGGGTATCCCTTTGGATTAAAAGCAAAAGATATTAATCCTGTTTCCAGAATAATTGCAGTTGCCGATGTAGTTGATACCATGGTTTCTCCGCAGGTATATAGGCCGGCATTAAGTATAAAAAAAGCCTTAAAAGAAATTAAGCAAAACAGCGGTCTATTATATGATCCTGAAGTCGTAGCTGCAACCTTGGCAGTTATTTAGAAGAATTAATTTTGGCCTTAATACATGAAACAATGTTGAAACGTTCTTATTGGTTAGCTCTCAGTGTTTTTATTATTTCCGGATGCGCAAGCGTGCGGCATGCCGTTCCGGAAGATTTATTAAATAATGCAAGGATTTTTGGTATGCAGGATATAAGGGCATTTAGCGGAATACCGAGCGATATTTTCAAGAGAGATTTTGTGGCGTTATTGGAGCGTGAAGAAGAAAATGACCCTTCTTTTTTTAATTTTAAAGCCAGCCGGACTTATTTCATGCTTGCTATTTCGGGAGGAGCTGCGAATGGGGCTTATGGAGCAGGATTGCTTAATGGATGGTCAAAATCCGGTACTCGCCCGGTTTTTAAAGCAGTAACCGGCATAAGCACTGGAGCAATGATTGCGCCGTTCGCCTTCCTGGGAAGTAAATATGATGATAAGTTAAAAGAATTTTACACGAAGCATTCCACAAAAGATGTTATACGAATACGTATCCCATTTATTAATTCTTTCGTTAGTACTCGTCCGTTGGAGCGCCTTATTGAACGGTATTGTGACGCAGGATTGCTAAAAGAGATTGCTATTGAACATAAAAAAGGTCGCAGACTTTATGTGGGAACTACCAATTTGGATGCACAAAGGCTGGTTATCTGGGATATGGGGAAGATCGCATCTATAGGCGATGATAAGGCTTTAAAGTTGTTTCGTAAAATCATCTTGGCGTCGTCATCTATCCCGGTTGTTTTTCCGCCGGTCTATTTAAGCGTGGAAGCTAATAATAAGAAGTATGACGAGATGCATGTTGACGGCGGAATAAGCAAACAAGTATTCTTTCTTTATGGTGTCTTGCAGGGGTTTGATAAAGCCCTTAAAGAAAAAGGGGTAGATATCTCTAAGATTAAATACGAAATTTATGTAATAAGAAACGGCTATGTTGACCCTTTATACAAGGAAATCCCGGATAAGCTTTCTGCAATCGCTGAGCGTACGGTTGACACTATGGCAAATGCTCAGAGTGTCGGCGATCTTTACCAGTTGTATGTGTTTGCTAAAGACGGTAAAGGTGATTTTAACCTTGCCTATATCCCGGCAACTCATATATTAAATGCAAAGGAGCTTTTTGATCCTACTGAAATGCGCAAACTCTTTGATTTAGGTTTTAAAGAAGCAGCGGCAGGATATAATTGGAAAAAAGCCCCTCCTGGGATAGGTGAAGATTAACAATACAAATAGTCTCAAGGAGAGCGAAATGAAAACTGAGCTTTCAATAGTAGTCTTAACCAAAAATTCACAGGAAATCATAGGAGACTGCCTTAAGAGTGTTTATGGCTGGGCAGGAGAAATTATTGTTGTTGATGATATGAGTACCGATAAAACCCTTGAAATAGTAAAAGAATTTACTGATAGAGTATATATTAAGAAATGGATTAAGGAGGGGTCGCATCGTAATTATGCATATTCCCTGGCCAAATATGATTATGTCCTCAGCCTTGATTCCGACGAACGCGTGACGCCTGAATTAAAAAAAGAGATTACTGAAATCCTTAAGGCCGGGCCTGCCTATCTTGGTTATAATATCCCCCATCGTAATTTTATCGGAAATCATTGGATTAGGCATGGAGGCTGGTATCCAAATGCCAAATTAAAAATGTTCGCAAAGGCAAAATTCAGGTATGAAGATGAGGCGGAGTATCATCCCCGGGCTTTTCTTGAAGGTAAAACCTTTACCTTGAAATCCGATATCATACACTATGCTTACCGGGATTTTCAGAACCTATTCAGCAAGCTGAACCATCAAACCGATTTTGAGGCTAAGAAGTGGATAAGGGATAAGCGCAAGATGAATTTTAAAATCTGTGTGTTAAAAATGGCCTCGCGGTTTTTTAAGTTTTATATTATTAAAAAAGGGCACCGGGAAGGATTTGTCGGATTTATGATGGCGCTTGCCTCAGCTCAATATCAATTGATGGCCTATGCGAAATATTGGGAAATAAAGAATTCCCGAAAGCCGTGTCCGGTGATTAACGCCACCTGATATATTTCCTGCCATTTTCAATATAAAATACACAAAAGAAAGGTGTTTTAGGAAGATTTTTTTCTTGACAATATATGCATGATGTATATAATTGTATGTATAAGTATATTATTATATTCAAATATATATGTTTGTATGCATAAAGAATATATAGATAGCTATGATGAAGCTATTCAGCAAGAATAAACTTAAGCTGCTTAAGCTTTTTTACGACCATCCTGCAAGCCAATTCTACATCCAGGAGATAGGCCGTAAATTAGGAAAGAAGCCTGGCGTATTCCAAAGGGCTTTAAATACCCTCCATAAAGACGGCCTGCTTTTAAGCGAATATAAAGCTAACGCCAGGTTTTTTAGAATCAATACGAATAACCCCATATATAATGAATTAAAAAGCATTATTTCTAAGACAGCTTGCGTTTATATAATATTGCTTTTATCCTGCCCGGGGTTCCTTTTTGCTCAGGATAACCCGTTGTCTCTGCGTGATACCATAATTACCGCGTTCAAAAATAACAAAGATATCCAAATAGAGGAGCAGGAGCTTACAATTTCACGCGCAGATATTTTGGAGGCAAAAAGTGAATTCCTGCCGCTCCTTAACCTTAATGCCGGATATACGCGCAATGGGGCCGTAGCTTCTGCTTCAACAAGCGGCAAAAAAGACAATGGAGTATTCACTGGTTACAAGAATGATAATTCACTGGGGGCTGGTTTAAGCCAGGTAGTTTATAATGGAGGCTTTAATACTGCTAATTTAAACCAAGCCAGGCTTAACCTTAAGGTATCTGAAGAAACTCTGCGCGCTAAGAAACTGGATATTGAGTTTGAGGCAAAGCGGCTTTATTACGGGTTGTTGCTTGCTTATGATACCGAGAGGATTGCTCAGGAGCTTACAGATAATGCCAGGGATCATTATGAGGATGTAAAGAACAGGTATGCTCAAGGATTATCATCAAGGTTCGACCTTCTGCAGTCAAGCGTCCAAGTCTCACTGACTATGCCGGAACTGGTAAAGGCGAAGAACGCGGTTGATCTGATCAAGGCGGAGCTAAAAAAACTCCTTAGTATTAAACAACAGCAGGCCCTGGAGATAACGGATAAACAGCTTGAGTTTACATTAATAGATATCAGAGAGGATGATTTCCTGAAACAGGCTTACCTGAATAAACCGGAGATGGCTTTAAGGACATTGGGAGTTGATATAAATAAGTGGTCGATACAAATGGCAAAATCAGGATGGCGTCCTCAGATTAACGCTAATGCAGGATATGATTTTCGCTCCAATAATTGGGGCAATATGATTAATAAGTCGCATAATAACTGGAATATCGGCCTGACTTTATCTTTTGCGGTATTCGATGGTTTTTCTACCAAGGCCAAGGTGGATGCTGCTAAGGCTCGTTACAGCCAGGCGATCCTGACTAAGGAAAATTTAGTTGAGCAGATTGCCGTTGATGTGCGCCAGGCCTGCCTTGATTTAAAACAGTCTGAGCAAGTGATTAATTCCCAAAAAGATAATGTTGGACAGGCTAAGGAGGCTTTAGCGATAGCCAAAGTAAGCTACGATAACGGTGAGGCCAAGAATCTTGATGTGCTTGATGCGCAGGTATCGTTGAGCCAGATTGAGACAAACCTTTCGCAGGGTATTTATGATTATCTTATGGCCCAGGCAGAATTAGAGAGGACTTTGGGAAAGAGCTTTTTATCAGGAGGAATAAATGAAAAAGAAAGCTAAAGCGGTAGTATTTATCATTATTATTCTAATTGCATGCGGTATTGGAGCCGCTTACTTCTGGAGAATACATAACCATAATCGCGGCCAGATTAAGGTTTCTGGAAATATCGAGGGGGATGATGTGCGCCTGTCTTTCCGCGTGCAGGGGCAAATTATCGAATTGCTTACAGATGAGGGTAAGGTAGTTAAAGAAGGGGAGCCGGTAGCTAGGCTTAATACAGATGAGCTGGTTAAAATACGCGATAACGCCGAGGGATCTTTAAAGGCAGCAGAGCATCAGTATGCGCTGGATAAGCTTGATTATGAGCGCGCGGAGAATCTTTTTAAGGCAGGAGCGATACCCATGCAAAAGAGAGATGCAGCTAAGACGCAGGCTGATGCGGATAAGGCCAATATTGAAGCATTGAGCGCGTCGTTTGAATTGGCCAAGACAAGGTTAGGTTTTGCTGAACTTGTTTCTCCGCTTAACGGATTCGTGCTTGTAAAAAGTTCCTTGTCGGGAGAAGTAGTCCAGATAGGCGCGCCTGTTTTTACGGTTGTTGACCTTAATAATATATGGGTTACAGCTTATATCAACGAAACCGACCTTGGACGTGTAAAACTCGGCCAGGAGGCATATGTTATTACCGATACCTATCCAGGCAAGAGATATAAGGGGTGGGTATCTTTCGTGTCCAGCGAGGCGGAATTTACCCCTAAAACTATACAAACTACGGAGGAAAGGGTTAAGCTGGTTTACAGGATAAAGGTCAGGGTTGATAATTCCAGCCTTGAACTCAAACCGGGCATGCCCGCGGACGCCTATATCATAGAATAATATGATTACCATAAAGGCTTCTGTGCTTACCAGGAAATTCGGAGATAATACCGCAGTAGGCGGACTTAATCTTGAAATAGAGGAAGGTGAGATATTCGGCCTGGTTGGGCCGGATGGAGCTGGCAAGAGTACGACCATGCGCCTTCTGACCGGTATACTTGAGCCTACTTCCGGAGAAGGCTGGGTTTACGGTAAGCATATCATAAAAGAATCTGAAGGCCTTAAAGAAAATATTGCTTATATGTCTCAGCGTTTTGGACTCTATGAAGAGCTTACCGTTTTAGAAAATATAAATTTCTACGCAGATGTTTTTTGCATACCTAAAAATAAACGCCAGGATGTAATTGAAAAATTGCTGGGATTTTCCGGGCTGCTGCCTTTTAAGCAGCGCTTAGCCGGTAAGTTATCCGGCGGGATGAAACAGAAGCTTGGGTTATCCTGCGCGCTTGTGCATACCCCGAAAGTATTATTCCTTGATGAGCCGACCAACGGCGTAGATCCTGTCTCGCGCAGGGATTTTTGGTCGATACTCTATGACCTTTTAAAAGAAAAAGTTACCATCCTTTATTCGACTTCTTATCTTGACGAGGCAGAGCGGTGCCGCAGGGTAGGCCTTATGCATAAAGGTAAGCTATTGCGTTGTGACACTCCGGATAATATTAAAAAGGAAATTAATGCAAAAACACTGGAACAGGCTTTTATAAGGATAGTTAATGACTATGAGTCCGGGCATGGAAAATAGCCAGGTTGCCGTAAGTGTTAATAATCTTGAAAAAAGATTCGGCGATTTTACCGCAGTAAATAATATTAACTTTAAAGTTAAGCAAGGGGAGATTTTTGGTTTTCTCGGCCCTAATGGGGCGGGAAAATCCACGACTATCAGGATGCTCTGCGGCATATATACGCCTACCTCCGGCAGCGGCAGAGTAGGAGGGTTTGATATTGTCAAAGAGCAGTATAAAATAAAAGAACATATAGGGTATATGTCCCAGAAGTTTTCTCTTTACGACGATCTTACTGTTGAGGAAAATATAGATTTTTACAGCCGCATATACAATATACCGGAAAAAGAAAGGAAAAAGCGCAAGGATGAGACGATAGAGCTAGCTGGTATAGAGGATTTCCGAAAGAGCCTGACCAGCACGCTTTCCGGGGGATGGAAACAACGTTTGGCTTTGGGGTGTGCGATAATCCATCAGCCAAAGATAATTTTTCTTGATGAGCCGACATCCGGAGTAGACCCGATTACCCGGGCAAATTTCTGGAGCGTGATTAAAGAGATGGCCGGCCAGGGGAGGACAATCTTTGTGACTACGCATTATATGGACGAAGCGGAAAATTGCAATCGCCTGTTAATGATCTATCATGGTACGATGATTGCTATGGGCTCACCCGAGGAGATGAAGACTAAAGTTATGAAGCATGAGATCCTTGAGGTTATTATGCCGCAGGCAGAGACCTGGCTTGAGAGAATATCCCAGCTTGATTCCATTAAAGAGACCGCGCTTTTTGGGGTAAATATCCACGCAGTCGCCTATGACGCGCAAAAGGCCTCGCTTGATTTAAAGAGACTGTTCGAAAATGAAAATATCAGCGATTATTCTGTGAATAAGATCAAGGCCTCGTTGGAGGATGTATTTGTTTCGCTGATAGAGAATTACGACGCAGAGCATAAAGATAAATGAACCTTAAAAGAATCTTAGCTGTATCCAGCAAAGAATTTATCCAGATCCGGCGCGACCCGCGTTCGCTTGCCTTGGCTATATTTATACCAGTGTTGCTGCTTTTGATATTTGGTTACGGGTTATCTTTAGATATTGACAGGGTAGCTACTGTTGTATGGAATCAGGATGCTTCATCTAAACTTACGCGTGATTTCCTGCTTAATTTTAAGAATTCCAAATATTTTAAGATAGTCAAGTATACGGATAATTACCGGGATATCCAGCATATGATTGATAACGGCCAGGTAATGATGGCCATGGTGATCCCTAAAGATTTCTCGCATTTCATAGAATCCGGAAAGACCTCCACTTTGCAGTTATTGGTTGATGGCAGTGATTCCAATACAGCTACGATTGCCATGGGGTATGTGCGTTCGGTGGTTGCCAAATATAACCTGAACCTGTTGGTAAATTCGCTTTCAAGTCTGGGGGTGAGCCCGGCAAGATCTGTGGATATGCGTTCAAGGATTTGGTTTAATATGGGCTTAAACAGCAGGTGGTTTATTGTCCCGGGGGTAATTGCTATGATCATAATGGTTATTGCCGCTTTGCTTACTTCTATATGCGTAGCCAGGGAATGGGAAAGGGGGACGATGGAGCAGTTGATTTCTACTCCCGTAAAAGCTCCGGAGCTTATTATCGGCAAGTTCATTCCATATTTTGTGATTGGTTTCGTTGATCTTTTTGTGGCGGTGGTTATGGCCAGGTTCCTGTTCGGCGTGCCTTTTAAGGGCAGTTATTTACTGCTTGTGTTTTTGAGCGCTTTATTTTTGACCGGCGCCCTCTCCCAGGGGATATTAATTTCCACTGTAGCCAGGACGCAATTATTGGCAAGCCAACTGGCGATGTTGACTACCTTTATCCCGACAATGCTCTTATCGGGTTTTATTTACCCAATCTTTAATATGCCGCAGATAGTCCAGGGTATAACCTATCTTATCCCCGCGCGTTATTATATTATTATCCTGCGCGGGCTATTCCTAAAAGGCAACGGGATAGACGAGATGTGGGATGATGCGTTATTTTTGTTATTGTTTGCGTTTTCCATGTTTGGCCTAGCGATAATAAAATTCAGGAAGAAGGTGTTTTGAGATGTTTGAAAGAATTAAGGCTATACTGATCAAAGAATTTAAACAGGTTTTGCGTGATCCGCGGATGAAGACAGTAATTATAATCTCGCCTATTATACAGATAATTATTTTTGGTTATGCTGCCAATAAAGACATTGATTTTATCCCCACGGCGATTTATGACCAGGATAATACTAAAGAAAGCCGCCTGCTTCTTGATAGCTTTACCTATTCTAAATATTTCGTGCCGAAGTATTATATCCATAGCGAAGGCGAAGAAGACCGCATGCTGGATAAGGGGTTGGTGAGTGCTGTGTTGCGTATTGACCGTGGGTTCGGCCGTAATATCAAAGCGGGTAAGGATGCCAATGTACAGCTTGCACTTGATGGTTCAGATTCAAATACCGCAATGATCATTGCCGGTTATGCCAATACGATCATAAATACTTACCAATATAACCTGCTTAAAAGCGACGCGGATACCATGGGGGTGCAGTTTAGTGCCCCGAGCGTCGATCTAAGGGATCGCGCCTGGTTTAATGAAAACCTTATCTCGCGAAATTATTACCTACCGGGGGTAATTGCCTCAATCGTGACGATCATGTCGCTTTTATTGACCTCTATGGCCATAGTCAGGGAAAAGGAGATCGGCACTATGGAGCAGCTTATTGTCAGCCCCTTGCGGCCGCTGGAACTTATTTTTGGCAAGTTGCTTCCGTTTGGGGTTATCGCGTTATTTCAATGCGCCCTCATCACGACGTTGGGGGTATTATGGTTTCACATCCCTTTCAGGGGGAGTTTGGTTTTATTGGTACTGGCTACCTGTGTGTATTTATTCACCGCCTTAGGAATAGGATTATTCATTTCCACGATAGCCTCAACCCAGCAGGAGGCGATGATGTCTGTATTTTTGTTTTACATGCCGACATTCTTACTGTCGGGATTTGCTTATCCTATAGCCAATATGCCCGAGGTTATCCAGTATTTTACCTTGATTAACCCTATGCGTTATTACCTGATTATTATCAGGGGGATATTTTTAAAAGGTGTGGGCATCGATATCTTATGGACGAATTTTCTGGTGCTTTTGCTCTTCGGTATCTTTGTAATAACCATGAGTACTCTCAGGTTCCAAAAGAAAATAGCTTAGATTTGTTTATATTAACAGCCAGAGGAGGAGTTCCATGAAGAGATTATTGTTTATATTCTTGCTAGTTAGCCTGCTTGGTTCTTTGGTTTTATGCCCTGTTTATGCCCAGAATCAGAGTGTTAATGTTGTATTGGAGCAGCTAAGAAGTGATTTGTTAAATTCGAAAGTGCCTATTAAAGATGTTAATTCGATCACGCAAGTTTTAAAGAAATTGTTAAATCAAGGGGCTGTGAGGGGTGATTTAAGGGGCATAGTGCTTAATATAACTAAAAAAGGTATTGCTGGTAAAGATTTAAATATTTTTCTTGAATCGGTGAGCACGCTGGTTGAGTCAGGAGCTAAAGTAAGCGAAGCCGGTAATGTAGTTTTGCAGGCAATTGATCAGGGGCTGGCATATGGGTTTAAGGGTGGAGACTTAGGCTTGGTAGCTAAAGTTAAGGAAGCGGTTAAACAAAAGAAAACACAATTGTTTGATGAAGCAAAGAAAAAGGCGCAGGAAGAAGGCGTGAGCCAGACAGATGACAGTTTAGGTCCATTAACTAATGCAATGAATAAATAAACCTAAGAAAACAAGAGGTATTTAAACGAAGGAGGCAGGTATGAAAGTTTGGCTGTATATTTGTGTTATAGCGATTTCTTTAATGATGCCGGGTATATGTTTTTGCCAGCAGGATGAGGGTCCTGCCGAAATGCAGTCCAGGGAGGGGGTTGTTACGCAGGTTGATTCAATCGGCTCGCTTTTGGTGATATTTGATGGCAGCGAAGAATTAAGGTTTTCCATAGATCCGTCGGCAAGAATCCAGCGCGGTACAGATAATATAATGCTTGATGACCTTGAGTCAAATGACACTGTTACTGTAAGATATTACAAATCCACGGATGGTGTTCTTAGAGCAGTTTTAGTTACCGATAATAATATCGCTTCTGATTTTTGATGGGCGAAGATTAGCAAAAACCTATAGGGCAGAGGCCAATCGGATGTGCAGAAGATGAAGATTATAAGGAGGCTGATTATTGTATGCGGCATAGTATTTCTTGTTTTGGTCCTCCTGTTGGTTGCCGGTTTTTTTGTTACAAAACATTTAAAGATCAGGGAAATTGTAGAGGGGCAGATAGAACAAGGCCTTGGAATCAATGTCTCAATAGAAAGAATAGAATTTTCTCCGCTTCTTGCACATGTCGGGGTAATCGGCATAACTATACATAATCCCAGTGGCTTTGAGGAAGAAGAGCTAGCCTATATTAGCTCGATCCACTTTATATTTGACCCTATAGAAATTATTACCAATAAAAAACCAAACATTTACCTTTTGGGCCTGGATCTTAAGCGTCTGAATATAATAAAAAATAATGAAGGCAAGGTTAATATAGAAGAGATTAATCCCCTTAGGAATGAAAATGCTGCCATTCAGGATAAGACTCCCTTTTATTTTGATGTGATAGTGTTAAGTGTCGGCCAGGTTAGGTTTACTGACTATAGCGGGCCGAATAAAAAGGAACATATCTATCCGATAGGCATAAAGAATGTAGCGTTTGTTAACCTTAGCAATGAGCAGGAAGTAGTCAGGCTGATTGTTTCCAAGGCAATAGAGAATACAGATATAGGAAAATTAATTAACTTAAAGATTATACCTGTGGTTTCCCAGATAGGGGATACCTTTAATTCGGCCTGGGGGACAGCTAAGATTGGGACAAAGGGTGCTTGGGGGATTATCACTTTACCGTTTAATCTGATTTTCGGAAAAAATTGAAATCTTATATTAAGGAACAAGGATATAAAAAATAGTTCTAAGCTGCTAGCGTAATCCTGCCAATTAATCGCAGTATAATTTTTCATTGACAGTATTAAACATTATGTTATACTTGTTATGAACATATGTTCATAACTAAAGAGGTTAAATTTGAGGCCTAAAAAGACCAGATGGATAAAATGCGCCCCGGATGAGAGGTGTTTTAAGCCGCGTTGTAAGCCGCTTAGCAAACTTCAGGGTGTTTATCTTAGCCTCGACGAGTTTGAAGCTATTCGTTTGGCTGATCTTGTGGGGTTAAAGCAGATAGATGCTTCAAGGCTTATGCATATATCCCGCCCGACATTTTCACGTATTGTAGCGTTGGCAAGAAAAAAAGTAGCAGATGGCTTAGTGAATATAAAGGTGATTAGAATTGAAGGTGGTTGCTGCAGGATTAAAAGGAGGATAAAATGAAAGATTTAACTGGCCAGGGGAAGATAAAAAAAGGTTTTTTTGCCAGGATGATTGATAAATTGGATAAAAAAATGCAAGAAAAGTCAAAATCTAAATCTTGTTGTTGCAATAACGGTAAATCGGATAAGAAATCATGCTGCAGTTAATTGTAGATTGGCTGGTATATTCTTTATTTAAATTGGACCCGCTTGCTAAATGGGCGCAAGTAATAAACTTTTTTATTTACGATTCTATAAAGATTTTATTACTTTTGTTTGTTTTGATTTCTATTATTGGATTTTTGAGGTCATATTTACCGGCAGGTAAAATAAAACAGTATTTAAGCGGCAAGAAAGTATTTCCTAACCTTTTGGCCTCTATGTTTGGTGCAGTAACCCCGTTTTGTTCCTGCTCCTCAATTCCTATATTTATAAGCTTTCTTGAAGCAGGTGTCCCCTTAGGGGTAACATTTTCCTTTTTGATTACATCGCCCTTGATTAATGAGTATCTTGTTGTGTTGATGATCGGTTTCTTTGGTTTTAAGATTACGTTTTTTTATGTGTTGAGTGGCATAATAATAGGGGTTGTTTCCGGGATTGTTTTGGGAAGAATGAGACTGGAGAGGTATCTTGTAAAAGATTTGGTCAATCAGAATAGTCAGAATACTTCTGCAAAAATACCGAAAGGTTTTAAAGACCGGATATTATTTGGGGTACAAGAGGCAAAATCAATTGTCGAAAAACTCTGGTTCTGGGTTTTAGCCGGGGTAGGCCTGGGCGCGTTAATCCATAATTTTGTTCCGCAGGAGCTTGTACATAATTTAATAAACAAGGCGGGGTTTTTTAGTGTCCCCCTGGCTGCATTTATCGGAGTCTTCATGTATGGCAGCTGTGCGGCAATTGTGCCGATAGCCGTAGCTTTATTCCAAAAAGGATTCCCCCTTGGCACTGCGTTAGCTTTTATGATGGCAGTTTCAGCGTTAAGCCTGCCTGAGGCAATTATGTTAAGAAGGGCGATGCAATTAAAATTGATTGCTATATTCTTTATAGTGACTACTGCGGCGATCATCCTTACGGGTTACCTGTTTAATTTCTTGCAAAGAATTTTATTTGGATAAAATTGAAAAAAATACTTTTGATTTTTCTTATTTTTGCACTCTTTAGTTCCGATGTTGAGCTTACTGTAAATCTTGTTTGTGCAGCGCAGGCACCAACATCAAAAGTAATAGCCTATTATTTTCATGGTTCTTTCCGGTGTCCGACTTGCCGTAAACTTGAACAATATTCTAAAGAGGCTATAGAAACTAATTTCGAAGACGCACTTGCAGCTGGTGAATTGGAATTTAAGGTTATCAACGTGGAAACTAAGGAAAATGAGCATTATACAAGAGATTATCAGCTTTACACCAAATCGCTTATTTTGTCTTTTATTAAAGACGGCAAGCAGGAAAGATGGAAGAACCTTGATAAGATTTGGGAATATGCAGGTAATAGACAGAGATTCATTGATTATGTGAAGGATGAGACCGGAAATTTTCTAAGAGAAGCCCAATGACGGAGATATTAATAAGTTCAGTGTCGGCGTTGTGGCTTGGCATATTAGCTTCAATAAGCCCTTGTCCTTTGGCCAGTAATGTGGCTGCTGTTTCTTTTTTGTCTAAGAAGATAGTGCATCCGGCGCTTGTGTTCATTTCTGGAATTGCCTATACGCTTGGCAGAATGGTTTCCTATGCGGTTTTAGGATGGGTTATTATCAACTCTTTTTTAAGTGTCCCGCAGGTTGCCCAGTTCCTGCAGAAATATATAGGTAAAGTTTTAGGCCCTCTTTTAATAATTACGGGGCTTATTTTGTTGAGAGTAATAATCCTGCGTTTGCCAAATATTTCGCTTTCCGAAAAACATCAAAATAGGCTTGGGGAATCATCTGCTGCAGGAGCTTTTCTTTTAGGTTTTATTTTTGCCTTAGCATTTTGTCCAATTTCAGCAGCACTATTCTTTGGCAGTATTATTCCCTTGGCGCTTAATAGTAAAACGGGGGCATTATTGCCATTTATCTATGGAGTTGGCACCGGGCTTCCGGTGTTAATATTTGCAGTGGCTATTGCTTTTGGTGTTACCTCTTTTAAGCAATGGTTTGGCCGGATTGCTGAAATAGAATGCTATACCCGTTGTTTAACCGGAGCGATTTTTATAGTTATTGGAGTTTATTATGTATGGGTGCATATAATATCTATATCTAAAATATAGGAGCAATTCTATGAGCAAAATCCGAGAACGGAATATGTCAATATTTGAGAAGTACCTGAGCTTTTGGGTTTTGTCGTGTATTGGAATGGGAATTATGATAGGCAGGATCGCTCCGGGTACGGCAAGATTTCTTGATGGAATGGCTATTTATGTAAATGGAGCCCCGGTTGTTTCAATACCTATTGCTGTCTGTTTATTCTTTATGATGTATCCTATAATGGTAAAGATAGATTTTGCGCAGGTGTTAAAAGCAGGAAGATCTCCTAAGCCGGTAGGCTTGACACTATTTGTGAATTGGGCGGTAAAACCTTTTACTATGTATGCTATCGCTTTTTTGTTCCTGGGAATCTTATTTAAAGGATTAATCGGAGTGGATGCGGTAGATCTTGTTAAGCTTCCGCCTGGAGGGGATTGGGTTTTGGGTTCTATCCACGGTTCAGGAACAGTTGTTATGAATGAAGGCATAAAAATGCTTCAGGTGCCACTCTGGCGCAGTTATTTCGCTGGGTGTATCTTACTTGGTGTTGCCCCCTGCACGGCAATGGTTTTGGTCTGGGGCTTCCTTGCTGGAGGCAACGACGGGCATACGCTTGTTATGGTCGCTATTAATTCTCTCGCCATGCTGTTGTTTTACGGCTTTTTGGGAGGGTTTCTGCTGGGCGTTGGAAGGATGCCGGTCCCTTGGCAGGCGTTATTATTATCAATCGCAATTTATGTGGCATTGCCTTTAATAACGGGGTATTTTTCAAGAAAATGGATTATTTCGCGTAAGGGGATAGGATGGTTTAATGAAAATTTCTTGCAGGTTTTGGCCCAGGTTTCAATTATTGCCTTGTTATTTACTCTAGTCCTTTTGTTTTCATTTAAGGGGGGAGTAATCCTGGCGCAACCATTAACTATCCTTTGGATAGCCATTCCGCTTTTTATCCAGACATGCCTTATATTTGCTTTCACTTACTGGATGGCAAAGAAAATTCGTTTAAAATATGAAGATGCGGCGCCTTCGGCCATAGTTGGGGCCAGTAATCATTTTGAAGTTGCAATCGCCACGGCTACCATGCTGTTTGGGCTTTCATCGGGAGCAGCTTTGGCTACGGTAGTTGGAGTTTTGATCGAAGTTCCTGTTATGCTTATGCTGGTAAAATTCTGTTTAAATACGAGAAATTGGTTTAAACAGTAAAGGCCGGTTGCCCTCCTTTTCTGAAAATAATTGCTTAGCAGTTTTATGGTGTTATAATGATTCATTAATTTTTAGGGGTTTAGTATTAGAACCAGTTTTATTAAAATACCATGGTTTTTATTATTTTTATCTTGACCGGGTTAATCTTTGGGTTGGGTTATTTAAAATACGGTAAATTTCTGGCCCGGTTATTTGAGCTGGATGATAAGAATTCTCCTCCATCGGAGACCATGTATGACGGAGTGGATTATGTGCCTGCCCCTGCACCAGTATTGTTTGGGCATCATTTTTCGTCAATCTCCGGAGCCGGTCCGGTTTTAGGCCCGATTATTGCTGGCTTGGCTTTTGGTTGGCTTCCGGTATGGCTTTGGGTGATTATTGGATCTATTTTTATTGGTGGCGTGCATGATTTTTCCAGTATGGTTATTTCTATGCGTAACCGCGGAAGGTCAATTGCTGAGATCGCCAGTAACTATATGTCCAGGAGGGCTTACCGGCTGATGCTGGTTTTTATCTGGCTTACCCTGGTCTATGTGCTTGCTGTATTTATGGACCTGACTGCCGTGACTTTTAAGGCTGATGGTGGGGTAGCTACCTCTTCGATATTATTCATTATACTAGCTATTGGTTTTGGGTTGGCGCTTTATCGATTAAAAATTCCGCTTCTTTGGGCTACCGGGATATTTGTTTTTTTGCTTTTTTCTTGTGTTTGGCTTGGGCAAAAGATACCTCTTAATAATGTTCCGGTTTTATTTGGCGATAGCATAAAAACTTGGAATATTGTCTTGATTGTTTATTGTTTTATTGCCTCGGTTACTCCGGTTTGGATTTTGCTTCAACCAAGAGATTATCTTTCAAGTTTTCTGCTTTATGGATCAATTTTAGGCGGTTCTTTAGGAATAGTTTTTGGCGGGTTCACCCTAAAATACCCGGCCTTTACCGGCTTGGTTTCCTCTGATATAGGCTCAATGTTTCCGCTTTTATTCGTTACTGTGGCTTGCGGTGCTATCAGTGGTTTTCATTCTATTGTTTCCAGCGGCACTTCTTCTAAGCAAATCAAGAAAGAAACCCATGTCTTGCCAATAGGTTATGGAGCGATGCTGGTGGAAGGGGTAGTAGCAGTAATCGCTCTTTGTACCATAATGATAATTGGTAAAAATGATTCTCTAATTAAAGGAAATCCACTTGCTATCTATGGAGCTGGTATGGCTAAATTTTTATCTATATTCGGTATCCCGGAAAAATATGGCAGTTCTTTTGGTGTCTTGGCCCTATCCACTTTTATCCTGACTACCCTTGATACTGCTACCCGGCTTGGCCGCTATATTTTCCAGGAATTCTTTCGTATGGAAGCAAAGAGTTCCCGTTTTATTTCTACCATAGCGACATTATTCTTACCGGCCGTATTTGTTTTAGTAAACCTAAAAGATGCCAATGGCAATATTGTCCCGGCCTGGAAAACTATCTGGCCTGTTTTTGGGGCCACTAACCAGCTGTTGGCAGGCTTGGCGTTGATGGTAGTTGGTGTTTGGTTAAAGAAAAAGGGAAAGCCGTTTTGGTTTGCGGTATTGCCAATGATATTTATGCTTGCAATGACCTTGTGGGCTTTGTTTATCGTAATCATTCAGTATAAAATCAGCCTGCTTGGGTTTATTGGAGGCATCTTGCTGTTTCTATCTGTTTTCTTGATCCTGGAAGCTATCAAAATATTTAAGCCAGGCATTAACGGCTAAAGCCTTGATAATAAATGTTTTATATGGTATATTAAGCAACAACAATCATACTATATGAGGTGGAGATGGTTCAGGTAAATAAGCGGAAACGTCCTCACATAAGCTGGTAAATTTAAACTCAGGCTTCTTGCGTTATTAAACGCAAGGGCTTGAGTTTTTTGTTTCCGGGAGAGGCCTATTTTATGCGTATACATATAAAATTAATTATTCAAACCTGCATCCTTATATTGGTCGCTATTGTTATATTTTCAGTATATGTCAGGGTGGAATTTGAGCAGAACACTATTTTATTCCAGAGCCAGAAGAAGGATATAGAAGATACCTTCAATAAGATATTAGATCTCAAATCAAAGCCATTGGAAACACTTGCGCTGGATTATAGCTATTGGGATGAATTGGTAAGTTATGTTAAGAAACCGAATAAGGTATGGGCAGAGCAGTATTTAAAAACCGCCATTTCAACTTATGACGTTGATTTAATGCTGGTTTATGACCGGGGTTTTTCTATGGTTTATCATGTTTCTACGGCCGGCAATGAGGCTCTTTATGGTCAATTCAGTCAAAAAGTGGCCTTGCCTGAGGTCTTTATGCAAAAGAGGGTTAACCATTTCTTTATTTATGTCGTTGAAGGAGTATTGGAAGTGTGTGGCGCTTCGATACATCCTACAAATGATCCGTTAAGAAAAGGCGAGCCGCAGGGATTTTTATTCGTCGCTAAGCTGTGGAGTAAGGGGTATATTGATGAAATTTCCAGGATTACCGACTGCCGGTTAGATATAATTTATCCATTCAGCAAAACAACTTTTATAAACAATTTTCAATATAGGGATGAGGCAATCCAGTTTTCAAAAATCCTAAGGGATTGGGGCAATAGCCCTGTTGCCAGAGTGGATGTGGCAAAGATATCACAAAGCGTTATTGAATCCAAATTTATGTCAAGGCTGGAGATCATACTTATCGTATTTTTTATTTTATTCGTAGCCTTGGTTTATATCTGGTTTATTATACGCCAAGTGTATAGGCCTTTGGTCCTCATATCCAGGGCGCTTAAAGAACATAACTTGCAGCATATTCTTAAGATGCAGTCCGGGAGCAATGAATTTGCCGAGATAGCCAGGCTTATATTTAAATTCTCGGAAAACAAAATTGAACTTGCCAAAGAGGTGAACTTACTTAAAATCACCGAGAACCAATTAGAAAAAGAACGTGACCGCGTGCAGGAATATTTGGATATTGCAGGCGTTATGCTGGTAATTTTGGATAAAGAGGGCAATATCAGCATGATTAATAAAAAAGGCTGCGCTATCCTGGGTTATGAAGAACGGGAAATAATGGGAAAGAATTGGTTTCAAACCTGCCTGTTACAAGAAAACAAAGAAGAGGTGTCCGGAGTTTTTAGAAAGATTATTTCGGGTGATGAAGATTTTAAGGAGTATTATGAGAACCAGGTTTTAAGGAAAGATGGGGTATTGCGCATGGTTGCATTTCATAACGCTATCCTTAGGGGTAAAGATTCCAAGATTATCGGCATATTATTTTCAGGGGAAGATATCACTGAGCGCAAGCAGATAGAAAAAGATTTGCATAAAATTTCCAGAGAATTGCAGGTAATAATTGATTCTTCTCAGAGTATGATTTATTATAAAGATAAAGAGAACCGTTTTATTTTTGTAAATAAAGCCTTCGCGGAGATATCCGGATTACCAAAAGAAAGTATCGAAGGCAGGACCGCTTTTGAGCTTTTCCCGGAATATGCAGATAAATATTGGCAAGACGACCTCAGTGTTATAAATACAAATTTGCCAAAGTTAGATATCTATGAGTCTTTAATAACAAAAAATGGGGTGCTTTGGCTTAAGACAGATAAGATCCCTTATAAAGATGAGCACGGTAATATCATAGGGGTAATAGGGTTTTCTTTAGATGTTACCTTGCAAAAACAGGCTGAAGAAGCGTTATTGGAGAGCGAAGAAAAATACCGTAGCATCGTAAACAATATCGGTATCGGCATTGCGTTGATTAGCCCGGATATGGAGATTTTGTCTTTGAACAGTCAAATGAGGCAGTGGTATCCCGGTATTGATTTGAAACAAAAACATATTTGTTATTGTTGTTTTAATAATCCTCCGGCGAAGGAAATCTGCTCTTATTGTCCGACTGTCAAGACACTCAAAGACGGACAGGTCCATGAAAGTGTCACGGAGACCCCTATGGGAGATAAAATCTTTAATTATAGAATTATTTCTTCACCTGTCCGGGGTAAAAACGGGAAGATCGTTGCGGCAATTGAGATGGTTGAGGATATTACTGAGAGCAGAAGGGCGGAAAAGGCGTTACGGGAGAGTGAGGAGCGTTATCGTGTTCTTTTTAACGGTTCTCATGATGCACTGATGACTTTGGACCCTCCCGGGTTTAAGTTTACTTCCGGCAATGTCGCAGCCATAGAGTTATTCGGAATTAAAGATATGGCGGAATTTACAACCCTTTGCCCATGGGATATATCTCCAGAAATTCAGCCTGACGGCAAGGCTTCTGTAGTAAAGGCAAAGGAGATGTTGGAAATCGCCATAAGCAAAGGATCGTCTTATTTTGAATGGACGCATAAGCGTCCTAATGGAGAAGAATTTCTTTGTTTAGTTTTGCTTAGCGTGTTTACTTTTTCCGGTAAAAAGATAGTCCAGGCCAGTGTGCGCGATATTACCGAAACCAAGAAGATAGAGGATGAGCTGAAGCGAAAAACGGAATTTTTAGAAGCCCAAAAAGAAGCTTCTCTTGATGGTTTGTTAGTTGTCGATGAATACGGAAAGAGGGTTTTGGCGAATAAACGGTTGATTGAACTATGGAAGATTCCGCAAGAGATCGTTGAAGATGAGAATGATGAAGCGCTCCTGCAGTATGTGGTGGAAAAAGCAAAAGATCCGCAGCAGTTTTTAGATAAAGTAAATTACCTTTATGCCCATAGGGATGAAAAAAGCCGCGATGAGATAGAGTTTAAAGATGGGATGGTTTTTGACAGGTATTCATCCCCGGTTATTGATAAAAACGGAAAATACTTTGGCCGTATATGGACATTCCGGGATATCACCGAGCTTAAACAGGCGGAGCAGGAGCTAAAGAAGGACCTGCATGATCTGGAGGTCTTTTATAAAGCTTCTTTAGGCAGGGAAGAACGCATATTGGAACTTAAAAAGCACATAAGGGAGCTCGAGCAAAGATTGGGTAACGTAAAATAAACCCCGGATTCAGGAGACAGGGATGACTATAGTACTATTCTTTTATGGTATGGCTTTTATACTTATGGGCATGGTCTTAATCGCCATCCCCAGAAAAGAAGATTTTCTGGGGATTGTAGGGAACTTTTGGGCGCTTGCCCTTTTTGCGGTAATCCACGGGGTCAACTCCTGGGTTAGCATATTTATTATAAGGACAGGGGCATTTGATACCGGAATACTTACTGTCATAGGGGCTATTCTTCTTCCTCTTTCTTTTGTTTTTATAGTTTTATTCGGGGTCCTCAATATTTTACAGCGGCATCCGGCTTACAAATGGTTGAGTTTTTTGCCGATTGCCTGTTTATTGCCGTGGTTTTTTGCCTGTATTACAGGTAAGGGGGCAATGACTGCCGGGATAATGGCGCGTTATTTTATATGTTTACCCGGGATTGCCATTGTTATAATTGATATATTTCAGCGCCTTGTTTTATATAAAAAAGAATTACCGATGCTGGTTTTTGTAAGTACAATAGTTTTTATCTTTGCTAGCTGTGTATATGCCGTTGTTTCAGGGTTAATCGTGCCCAAGGCGGATTTTTTCCCGGCCTCAGCAATAAACTATACTAATTTTATCAGGGTATTTGGTTTTCCTGTGCAGATTATTAGAATACTGTGTGCTATTATTATGGCAGCAGCAGCCTTTGGGATGACCGGGGTTTTTTATAAGGATAAAATAAAGGTCCGCCTTATCGGAGGCATCAAACGCAAGGTTTTAGTTTTCACGGTATTATTCAGCTTGGTTATTCTTGTGACTAGCGTGTTAATGCTTTATTTTTCAGGGTTGTTTACGCTGCGGCAAGTTACTTTTAGCCAGCAACAGGCTATTGTGCAATTGATGGCCAATTCTATGGGTAAGATTATTGAGTCTGAAGTCAAGGAATTGGAGAGCTATGTAGCGAGCCCGAGTATCTGGGGAGCAGTTATTAATGATGTCAATCTTAAATATTCTACAGTGCCTGATAAAACTATACAGGAGTATTTCGCAGGTAAGGATAGGGAATGGTTGCAGTCACCCCCCGGCGGTACTGTGGTAAATAAGTATGTTAATACACTCTTAGGCCTGCGGCTTAGGAAATTCGTTGAGACAAAAGGCAATATTACAGAGATATTTTTTACCGATAAATACGGCGGGCTTGTAGTAGCTTCATCAAAAACAAATGATTTCTATCAGGCGGATGAAGCATGGTGGCAGAAAACCTTTGACGCTGGCAGAGGCCGTGTGTTTATCGGTGATATGGAGTTTAATGCATTCAGTAACAGCTGGTCTATTACTATATCAGTGCCGGTGTACGGTAAGGATGCAGAGGTAGTCGGTGTCTGCAAGGCAGTTTATAATACATTAAAGTTTTCTGACGTGATTTCTAGATTCGAAATAGGATCTACCGGGCGCGCAATTTTGTTTGATAATAGCGGGGAGCTTATATGCCAAAGCGGGCACAATCTTGCTAGAAACAAAAGTTCAGTTTTGCCAGAATGGGATGTCATTAAAGAGACGCAATCAAAAAAATCTTTTTTATCTTCTGCTTATGTCCGCCGCGATACGGGCAGTGTTTTCCTGATTTCGTGGGCAGTAGTGCCTTATAAGGGGTTGTTGCAGCAAGGAGTAAAATGGTTTGCTTGTGTTGAGCAGGATACTAAAGAAATATTTGCAGGGCAGGAGTTGATACTTTTATTGTATTCTATAGTATTGTTCGGGATATTACTGGTTTTGTCAATGTACTTTAGTTTTTTGTTTGTGCGTTTGTTAATCCTGCCAATTGAAAAGATGCGTTTAGGGATGCGCGAGATTGCCGCAGGCAACTTAAGCTACTATTTAAATTTAAGAAGCGGAGATGAGCTTGAAGATCTTTCGGATTCTTTTAACGTGATGGTTGACACAATGCGTAAGACCCTGGTTTCCAAGGATGCCTTGATTACTGAAGTTTCCGAGCGCAAACAGGCGGAATGTATGCTTGAACAATCTAAGGAAAAATTGGAGAAACAGGCACAGGAATTAAGCATCCAATTGGAAGGAAGGGCGAAGACGCATGAAATAATGATGAGCATGCTAGAGGATAATAATACGATCAGGGATGCGTTAGAGAAGAGTTTGATAGAGTTAAGGCAGACACAGGAGATGATGGTGCAGGTAGCAAAGCTTAGCGCGGTAGGGCAGCTGGCCAGCGGAGTAGCGCACGAAGTTAAGAATCCCTTGGGAATAATTTTGCAGGGCATAAATTATCTGGAAAATAAGATACCAAGCGAGGAAAAAGATATCTGCGAAGTCCTGGGGATGATGAAAGACGGCATAGGGCGCGCGGATAAAATTATTAACGGACTCCTTGATTTTTCCAAATCTACTAAGTTAGATTTCAGGCAGGAGGATATAAAATATGTATTGGAAAGTTCAATAGATTTAGCGCAGGTCTCATCCAGGTTCTCCGGAGTGCAGATTGTTAAAGAAATGGCAGGGCATATCCCTAAAGTAAATATTGATAAGAATAAGATGGAGCAGGTTTTTATTAATATATTGGTTAATGCGGCTCAGGCCATGGCAGATGGTAAGGGTAAAATTACTGTCCGTAGTTATGTAAAAAGATTAGAAAAGTCCAAAAAATCAAGAATTAACAAAGAGGTGGATTATTTTGTCGCTGGGGAGGAAGCCTTGGTAGTTGAAATCGAAGATACAGGAACGGGAATATCAGAAGAGAACCTGAAGAAAATATTTGATGCCTTTTTTTCTACGAAAGGCCCTAAGGGAGGGGCTGGTTTGGGTTTGGGGATATGCCTGAGCATAGTGGATATGCATAAGGGTATAATTGATGTAGAAAGCCAGTTAGGAAAGGGAACCAAGGTAACCATCACCTTGAAGTTAGCCACGGGGGGATAAAATGGTTAAGAAGATATTGATAATTGACGATGAGGTGAATTTTGGCAAGCTAGTCAAGAAAAACCTGGAATTATCAGGCAACCTTAAAGTAGAGGTTGCTGTAAACGGAAATGAAGGTATCAGGTTAGCCTCAAGGCTAAAACCGCATTTAATCTTGCTGGATATACTCATGCCTGATATGGACGGATTTCAGGTTTTGGATAAATTGAAGAAAAATGTTAATACTGCTTTGATCCCCGTGATTCTGCTTAGCGCAAAAGGGGATAATGCAACCAGGATCCAAGCTTCAAGTAAAGATGTTGAATTGTTCATAACTAAGCCAATAGGTTCAAGCGAGCTAAAGGATAAAATAATAAAAATCTTAAAGAGTATCTAAAAGGAGTATGGGGATGGCCAAGAAAAGAATATTAATCATAGATGACGAGAAAAACCTTTGTATTTTATTAAAATCAAATTTAGAAAGTACCGGCGAGTATGATGTATATACTGCTTATTCGGGAGAAGAGGGTTTGAAGAAGGCAAAAGAAACAGGCTTTGATTTAGTGATTACGGATTTTAAAATGCCCGGGTTAAACGGCAGGCAGGTACTAAACGCGCTTAAGGATATGAGGCCAAATTCGCCGGTAGTGCTTTGTTCCGTTTACCATGATGATCCCAGTACGGTCACCGCTTTAGACATAGCTAAGGCCGATGGAATAATCACAAAGCCATTCGAACATAAACAGCTCTACAGTACGATAAAAAAGATCTTAGCTGATAATACTAATAAGTAATAAGACCGAGATTAAAAAGGAGGCGAAAAATGTCAAATAAGAAAATATTAATTGTTGACGATGAAGTGGATTTTACCAGGTTATTAAAATCCAATCTCGAGGAAACCGGAAAATTTGAAGTATTGGCCTTGCCTAATGCGAACGACATCATATCTCAAGTCCATGCTTTTAAGCCGGATATTATTTTACTCGATATTATTATGCCCGGGACAAAGGGGATTGAAGTTTGCGAGATGCTTAATAAAGATGTAGTCGGCAAGGCCATACCCATTATCATTATTTCTGCCTTGGCTAAAGACGCAGACAAATATAAGGCTTATAGGGTTGGAGTAGTAGACTATATGGAAAAACCAATTGAAATAGAACGCTTAATCGTAAAAATAGATAAGTATATCCAATTTAAACAAGGCGCAGAAAGCTAATAAAATAATAGAAAACAAAGGCGTCTTATAAAACTAACCTCCCTCTTTAATACAAAACAATTACCTGGTTTTGGCCATAAGCAATTGTTTTGTAAATCAAGACATAGGAAGATATATAAAATGTCCTGATTAACGATAATTTGACGGTGATTTTTATTGACAAATTATTAAAAAAGTAATAATTTTATAGTTATAATTTTCTTAAAAAAGGAGGAAAAAAATGAACACGGGCCTTACTGCTATAAATGAGAAAGTTCAGAAAGAAAGTCTATTTGTGCAAAGCCTGATTGCTGAAATAGGTAAAGTTATCGTAGGGCAAAAATACCTGGTTGAGAGGCTGCTCGTCGGTTTATTTGCCAATGGGCATATACTTGTTGAAGGCGTGCCTGGTTTAGCCAAAACCTTGTCCATTAAGACATTAGCTCAGGTTATAAATACAAAGTTTCAAAGGATACAGTTTACTCCGGATTTGCTGCCAGCTGATTTGATCGGTACGCTTATTTATAATCCCAGGGATGGGGTATTTTCTACCAAGAAAGGGCCTATATTTGCCAATGTCATCTTGGCCGATGAAATAAATCGTGCCCCGGCAAAGGTGCAAAGCGCGTTGCTTGAAGCTATGCAGGAAAGGCAGGTTACTATAGGGGAGAGTACCTTTAAACTGGATGACCCGTTTTTAGTTATGGCCACGCAGAACCCTATAGAACAGGAGGGTACATATCCGCTTCCTGAGGCTCAGATTGACAGGTTTATGCTTAAAATTAATATCACCTACCCGAATATCGAAGAAGAGCATAAGATTTTAAAACGCATGGGATTTACTGAAAATAAGATTGGAGTAAAATCAATTGTAGAGCCGCAGGATATTCTCAGGGCGCGCAGTGTGGTTGACGAAGTCTATATAGATGAAAAAATAGAAAAATATATCCTGGATATAGTTTTTGCTACAAGAGAGCCGCAGAAATACAAGCTTGATGAACTTGCCGGGCTTATACAATATGGCGCTTCTCCCAGGGCGACGATTTATCTTATGTTGGCCTCCAAGGCCTATGCTTTTATCCAGGGCAGAGGTTATGTGACTCCTCAGGATGTAAAGTCTATCGGGCCGGATGTATTGCGGCATAGAGTAATTGTAAGCTATGAAGCAGAGGCCGAAGAGAAGAATTCCGATGATATAATAAAGAAGATATTTAACGACATAGAGGTTCCTTAAAATACAGATATGATTCCTAAGGAAGTCTTAAAAAATATCCGCCGTATCCAGATAACTACTTCCCGCATGGTTACTGATGTCTTTGCCGGGCAGTACCAGAGCGTGTTTAAGGGGAAGGGGATGGAGTTTGATGAGGTGCGGGAATACCAGCCGGGGGATGAAATTCGTTCCATAGACTGGAACGTTACCGCCAGGATGGGCAGTCCGTATATTAAGAAGTTTGTGGAAGAGAGGGAATTAACCGTGATGCTTCTTTTAGATATGTCGCCTTCCTCTTTTTTTGGTACCAGAAATCAACTTAAGATGCAGCTTGCGGCTGAAGTTTGTTCGGTCCTGGCGCTTGCCGCTATAAAAAATAACGATAAGGTGGGTTTTATTGCTTTCAGCGAAAGGATCGAAAAGTTCATCCCGGCGCGCAAAGGATTGCGGCATGTTTTGCGCATCATTAGCGAGGCTTTATATTCCAAGCCCAGAGGCAAGAAGACAGATATCGCAGATGCCTTGGAGTATCTGAATAAAATTACTACACGCAAGACAGTAGTATTCATCATTTCTGATTTCTACGCCCCTGATTTTAAGAAAATGTTGGCAGTAAGTAATAAGCGCCATGATATTGTAGCTATAACCGTAACTGACCCGAGGGAATTGGAACTTACGGATGTAGGAATTATAAAATTAGAGGATTTGGAGAGCGGCCAAATATTTACGGTGGATACCTCAGATTCTCAATTGCGAAAAGAATACAGTGAAGAAGCCAGGAAAAGACAGCAGGAGAGGAGTATGTTATTCCGTTCGGTAAACGTAGATACTATTGACATAAGGACAGATGTACCTTATTCACAGAGCCTGTTCAGATTCTTTAGGGCCAGGGAGAGGAGGCTAAGGATAAGATGAAGAAGAATTCGAAGATTATTTTAACTTTAATTATTCTGTTTATAATAGCTGGACTATTTTTTATAAGGAATACGGGGAGTTTTGTAAATAAAAACCAGGAATCGGCCTGGACGGATAAAATGCAATTGGAATATGCTAATACTTTACTTGCTAAAGGGCTGAATGCCGACGCAGCGCAGGCATTTGAGGCCTATATAGAAGGAGGTCATGCGGATAAAAATGATTTGGCAGGTATATGTTATAAGCTGGGTAATATTTATCTGGATTTAAAAGAATATGAAAAGGCTCTGGCTAATTTCTATAAAAGTGAATTACTTAATCCTGACTCTGAATACAGGCAGGATATGAATCAAAAGATAGTCAGCACATTAGAAAACCTGGGCTTGAGCCAGCAGGCGCAATATGAATTAGAGAGCCGTACATCTATTAAGCCAACTGTTCAAAAGAATGAAAAGATTGCCGTCAGGATCGGCAAAAGAGAGATTACAAACGATGAGATTGATATGGTAATTAACCGGCTCCCTGAGCAGGCAAGGAAGGGATTAGGCAGCAATGATGCAAAATTAAGATTTGTCCGGGAGTACGTGGCCACGGAGGTGCTTTATGAAAAAGGCAAGAAACTTGGGTTGGATAAAGATGTAAATATCCGTTCAGCAGTAGAGGATTTTAAGAAACAGCTTGTCTTGCAGGAACTGCTGCGCGATGAAATAAAAAAAGAATTAAAGATTACTCCTGAAGATATCTTGTTGTATTATAGGGCCAATAAAGATAAATACAGCATCCCTGAAAGGTCCAGGGTATCGTTTCTTGAGCTTAATAATCCGGTTAAAAGTGATGAAACAGCCGTTAATCTCAAACAGGGTAAAGGTAAAAGAATAGAACAGTGGATTGGAAAGGGCTCTGATTTTTTGCCGGGGATAGGAGAATCAAAAGAGGCGGTGGAAGCTATTCTTAAAAAAGAGAAGGGGGAGGTTGTTGATCCGGTTAAGATTAAAGATAAGGTGTATATGTTTATTATTAATGAGAAAGAGTCCAGGAGGCAAGAATCATTTGAAGAGGTAAAGGACCGGGTTGAAAAAGAATACCGCTCACAGAAAGAGCAGCAGATCGTGCAATCCTTTCTGGATAAAGCCTTGGAGCAGCAGGAGATTGAGATTTTATACCAACCGAAAACAGAAGATGAGAAAGCTGTAAAATGAAATTATTAAGCAAAATACTGTTTTTAGGATTAAGTATTTCTTTCGTAGCCGTAACATTAACCGGTTGCGCCAAAGGGAAAAAGGAGCCGGGCGTACCGATTATAGTTAAGGCAACAGTAGATAAGACAACAGCAGCAATTGGAGATAAAATAAAATATACGATCTTTATTGAAAAGGATAAGGATATTGAGATTGAACCTTCTTTTTTTGGCAAGAATTTAGGCAATTTTGCAGTTAAAGATTTTGGTTCAAAGAAAAGCGAATCTTTAAATAAAGATAAGATATTCCAATGGTATATATTGGATACATATATTACCGGAAAAACTACCATACCTAAAGCTACGATTAAATATAAAAGAAAAAAAGATAATGATTGGAGCCAGGTTGAGACTGGCCAACTTTCTGTGGAGGTAAAAAGCTCCCTGGATAAGGGCGGGCCCAATGTTCAGATGCGGGATATAAAAGATCCGGTAGGTCTGCATTCGGCAATAAGTAAATACTTTATTTTTGCAGGTGTTTTGTTTTTGATTGCTTTAGGCTTATCCGGCGCTTATTTCATGAAGAGGAATAAAGAAGGATTGGTTGTTCCTAAGAAGCCTGCTCATGAAATAGCTTATGAGCAACTCGAGCGGTTAGGTGCAAAAGACTATATCGGCCAGGGCTTGATTAAGGAATATTATACGGAGATTTCAGATATTATCAGGCATTATCTTGAGAATAGATTTGAGCTTAGGGCTCCGGAGATGACCACGGAAGAATTTTTGGTTAGCGCCAGGGACGCTGCGAAATTAATCAGTGAACATAAGAATTTACTTAAAGAGTTTTTGCTCTGTTGCGATTTGGTGAAATTTGCCAAGTACGCGCCTCCTACGGATGAGACAAACTCTATTTTTAATTCAGCAAAGAATTTCATAGACCAGACAAAAGAAAATGAGCCTGCATGATCCGCTTGCTTTAATCTTTATTCCCATAATAATACTGCTTTTTTTATACAAGCAGAAAAAACAGAGGTCTGCATCTGCCTTTAAGTTTTCCTCTGGAGAATTGATTGGGAAATTAAAGGGTTCTTTTAAGCTTAAACTGAGCAAGAACCTGATTTATCTGAGGTTTTTAGCAATTGCGTTGTTAATATTTGCCTTGGCCCGTCCGCAAACTCCGATAGCTGATTCTAAAATACATTCAGAAGGTATTGATATCGTCTTAGCGATTGATTGTTCAACCAGTATGCTTGCCGAAGATTTTAGGTTAGGAGGCCAAAGGCAAAACAGGATTGAGGTTGTAAAAAGTGTGGTTAAGGATTTTATCATGGGCAGAAAAAATGACCGTATTGCTATTGTTGCTTTTGCTTCCCGGGCATATACGGTTTGTCCGTTAACTCTTGATTATGGTTGGTTGCTGGATAATCTGGAAAGGGTTAAAACAGGCCTGGTCGAGGATGGCACAGCAATAGGTTCTGGTATAGCCACTTCTTTAAACCGGCTCAAAGATGCCAAGGCAAAAAGCAAGGTGGTTATTTTGCTCACTGATGGACGCAATAATACAGGAAAGATTTCACCTTTAACTGCCGCAGAAGCAGCTAAGGCTTTAAAGATTAAGGTGTATACGATTGGCGCAGGTTCAAAAGGGCCGGTGCCTTATCCGGTAAAGGATTTCTTCGGTAATACTGTATACCAGCCGGTACAGATAGATATTGATGAGGATACTCTGATCAAGATTGCGGAGATGACAGGGGCAAAATATTTTCGAGCTACGGATACAGAAAGCCTGCGTAAAATATATAAAGAGATAGATAGCCTTGAGAAGACCGATATAGAGGAAAGCGGGTACCTGGAATATAATGAATTATTTAACGTATTCTTAATCCTGGCTCTTGTGTTCTTGCTTTCGGACATTGTTTTATCTAATACTGTTTTAAGGAAAATACCATGAGATTTGCGGCAGGAAACTTTGTTTTCGGGTTTATTATCGTTTTGGCCTTGGCGCTATTTTATCTATGGGCAGCTAAATTACGAAAGAGCGCCTTAGAGAAATTCGCCCAAAAAGAGTTGTTGGGTGAATTATTATCGCGCTTTGATTATAAGAAAAGATTTATGAAAATAATACTGATAGTTTTGGCAATAACACTTATGCTTTTTGCTTTGATGCGGCCACAATGGGGTTTTCATTGGGAAGAGGTAAGAAGAAAAGGAGTAGATATTCTGATAGCCCTGGATACTTCAAAAAGTATGCTTGCGGAGGATGTAAAGCCCAGCAGGTTAGAGCGCTCAAAGTTAGCAATTAAAGATTTGGTGCGTAATCTTAAAGGGGATAGAATCGGCTTGATTGCTTTCTCCGGAAGCGCATTTTTACAATGTCCTTTAACGCTGGATTATGGAGGATTTCTGCTTTCGCTGGATAATACAGGCATAGACACTATCCCTAAGGGCGGCACTTCTATAACCAGCGCGATAAAAGAGGCCTTAAGGAGCTATGAAGGCGGCCAGAAGAGATATAAGGTCCTCGTCATTATTACTGACGGAGAAGACCATGAAGGCGACCCTGAACAGGCAGCTGAAGAGGCTAAAAAGGAAGGAATTAAGATATTTTGTATCGGGATAGGCACTAAGGAAGGAGACCTTATACCTGTTACGGATGAAAACGGGCAGAGATTATTCGTTAAAGATAACCAGGGTAATGTGGTTAAGTCGCATCTTGATGAGGCTAGCCTCCAGAAGATTGCTTTGAATACCGGCGGCGTATATGTGAGAGCTACTAATGCCGAGTTTGGCCTGGATTTGATTTATCGGGAAAAAATAGCCAGGATGGAAAAGAGGGAACTTGAAGCTAAAATGAACAAGCATTATGAAGAAAGGTTCCAGATATTTCTAGGACTAGCTTTATCTTTGTTTATAATTGAGCATTTTATAAGTGAAAAGAAGACATCCAGGAGCATCTCTTAGTATGAGAAGATATATATTCATTATATCACAGGTTTTATTTATTTTATCCGGGTTTTATCTATATTCATTCGCAGAAGATAGCGCTGGCCTGGTGAATAAGGCAAACAGTTTATACAGACAAAAGCGATACGATGAGGCGATCAAATTATATAATGAGGCGCAAATTAAATCACCTGATTCCAAGGAGATTAACTATAATATAGGTATAGCCCAGTATAAAAAAGGTGATTATAATACGGCAATCAACTTACTTGAAAAGGCAACTGTATCTAAAGATAAGATTTTAGAGTCTAAGGCAAACTACAATATTGCCAATGCAAAATATAAGCTTGGCAAGTTAAAGGAGAATACCGATCTTAAGGAAACCGTAAATTTATTGCGGCAGTCCTTGGATTATTATAAAAGGGCAATAGAGTTGAATTCTAAGGATGAGGATGCGAAAATAAACCATGAACTGGTGGAAAAAGAGTTAAAAATGCTTCTGGATAAGTTAAAACAAGAACAGGATAAGAAAAAGGAGCAGTCTGAGCATAAAAATGAGACAAAAGAAGGCCAGGGGCAGTCTCAGGAAGGGCAACAGGAAAATAAACAGGGTGGGCAGGGGGAGAAGCAACAGGCAGCTCAAGCTGAGGAGCAAAAAATAGATGAGCAAAGTAAAGAAGAGACCAGGTTGGCCCGGGAAGCTAAAGATTCCGAAGAGGGGAAAGAAAAGCAAGAGGGAGAATCAAAAAGGCAGGCCTCGGAAGAAGCAAAAGAAATGTCTGAGAAAGAAGCAAATATGCTCTTGGAAGGATATAGGCAAGAAGAAAATTCCTCCGGGAAGCTGGAGGACCGGAAAAGAGGGCCTCTTGGAGATGTATTAAAGGATTGGTAATTGATAAGATTATGAATATTATAACCAGGATTCTTAAATTCTTGATACTAAGCGCAAGCCTTCTGTTTTATGCTTTAAGCCTTCCTCCTGCCTGTTTGGCCAAAGATATTAGTTTTGAGGCGACGGTAGACAGGAACAAGGTATCTTTGGGGGATTCTTTGCAACTAGCTTTAAGTTTTAACAATGCGCAAGATATGCCCGCACCGGATCTACCATCCATGGACGGATTTAAAATTCGTTATTTAGGCCCTTCCACAATGATGTCTTTTGTTAATGGAAAAGTCTCAGGCTCTATAACGCATAATTATGTGCTTTTACCTACGAAAATAGGAAATTTTAAGATAGGGCCTTTTAAATTTGAACGCAATGGCGATAAATATGCCTCTAATCAGTTGAATGTGGAAGTATTAAAGGGGCAGGTGCAAGGTTCTGTTGACCGGTCCGGCAGCCAGCCGGAATCAGCACCGGAGTTAGGAGATTTAAGTAGCAGGTTGTTTGTAACAATTCAGGCTAAAAAAGATAAAGCTTATTTGAATGAAACCGTACCTTTAACCATAAAATTATATGTAAACAGATTGAGTATAAGGGATATACAATATCCGGAGTTTAACCATGAAGGTTTTTCGGCAGCTGCATTTGATAAGCCCAGCCAGTATCAGGAGGTGCGTAACGGGGTAAACTTTGATGTCATAGAATTTAATACCTCTATTTTTGGTTTAAGGCCGAATGAGTTCAAGCTCGGGCCAGCGCATATTAAATGTAATTTGATTATGCGTAAGCAGACGAACCGCAGGTCTACTTTTACATCCAACAGTTCTTTTGATGCGGATATATTTGATAATTTCTTCGGCAGATATGAGACTTACCCCTTGGATTTAAAATCCGGGGATATTGAATTTACTGTGTTGGCCTTGCCGCAAGAAAATAAACCCGTGGATTTCTCCGGCGCCCTGGGTAATTTTAATCTGGATATAACAGCTGCGCCCTTAGAGGTGAAACTGGGTGATCCGGTTACCCTTAAGATGATTGTCAGTGGGGAAGGAAATTTTAACACTGTTGGGGTCCCCAAGCTTAAATCAGAGAAGGGTTTTAAGGTTTACGAGCCTCAGATAAAGCAGGAAACCAATCAAAAGATATTTGAACAGATAGTCATGCCGATGAGTTTGGAAGTTAAAGAAATTCCTCCGTTATCTTTTGATTTTTTTGATATTGGTTCCGGAGAGTACAAAACTATCACCCGCGGCCCGTTTCCCCTGATAATAGTTAAGCCTGAGAAGGAAGAAGAATCTAAAATAGTCGAGAATAAACAGCCTGCCCTTGCTATTTCCGCCAAGGAGGAGAAGCTGGGAAGGGATATTATCTATATTAAGGATAGCCCCGGTATTTTGAAGAAGAAAAACGATTATCTTTATAAGAATAAAATATTCCTGATGTTCCAGGTCCTCTTGCTGTTGTTCTATTTGATTGCGGCTATAATTTATGCAAAGAAACAAAGATTAAAAACAGATTTAAAATACGCCAGGGGACTTTTAGCTCCCCGTAAAGCCAAGGCGGGTTTGCGCCAGGCAAAGAAATATCTAGATAAAGCAGACGCGCAAAAATTCTACGATATTTTATTCATGACTATGCAGGAATACCTGGGGGATAAATTTCATTTGTCCTCAAAAGGGATTACTATAAGTATTATAGATGAGTATTTACGTAAAAATGGTGTAGCTGAAGATGTTTTAACAAGACTAAGAGATCTCTTCCGGGAATGCGATATAGTAAGGTATGCGTCTTCGCAGTTAACCAGGGAAGATATGCGCGCTTCTTTAATTAAATTAGAAGAAGCGATAGATTATTTGCAGAGGAAGAAGGCATGAAAAAAATAGTTTTGGCTATTCTGTTGATATTTTTTGTGTTGGGTTTTATCTTAACCTTTTACCTACGCAACTCTTTGGCTCAAGAAGCAGTAAATACGCCAGGCGCTGTCTTTTATCAAGCAAATATTTATTATCAGGAAGGTAAATATGACGAAGCTATCAAGGATTATGAAAGGCTTATTGGCCGAGGATTAGAAAGCGGTAATCTTTATTATAATTTAGGCAATAGTTATTTTAAGAAAGGCGAACTTGGATTGGCTGTTTTAAATTATGAGAAAGCAAAGGGTTTTATCCCCAATGATGGCGATCTGAAATCTAATTATAGCTATGTCCTGCAGGTATTAAACTTAGAACCCGAGCTTTTTGGAAATTGGTTTGATAAAATGGTTTATGTTTTGTTCCAGGGGACAACAATCGATTCTTTAACAATTCTATTGTCTTTTATCTATGTTGTTTTAATAGTATTTCTTATTTTAAGCTTATTTTTTAACAGGTTGAAACGATTTTCCGGGTTAGTTGTTTGCATCCTTGCAGCGTTATTCATATTATCAGCTTACGCGCTGAATAGGAAAATTAATTATTTGAATAAAACCGCGGTTGTTATAAGTAACGAGGCAGATGTCAAGTTTGAGCCATTAGAAAACGCCACGACATACTTTAAACTTAGCAAAGGCAGCAGGGTTGAGGTAGTGGAGAAGGTAGAAGGTTGGTATAAAGTGCGGCGTTTTGATAACAAACTTGGCTGGGCAATTAGAACTGCTTTTGCAAAACTAAATTAAATAAGGGGCGTTCCCGTTTTTTCTTACCTTAATTCTTAAAAAACAGGCGCGCCATTATTTTTACTATAGCAAAATTAAGCATTGGCATGGTTAGGCCTTAAAAGTAAAAGCGCGAAATATTCTTGCCTAAGTGTATCCCGATTCTTCTTGACAAATGCGGAAAATATGCTATACATATAGTATATTCAGTACTTTTAGTAACTGCTAAAACTAATGAGTTGCCCTCACAACTAAAGCGCCATGGAAAAGAAAACCATATCCGCGCAGGAAATAGTCTCTAAATTCAATACGCCATATCAAACAGTAAATTATTATACTGCCATAGGATTGCTGCCGGTTGCCGGAAAGATAGGCAATAAGCGCATGTATGAAGAAGCGGTAATAAAGGAGCGGCTGCAGAAGATTTCGGAGCTGGCGAGGGAAGGATATCCTCTTAATTTGATTCGCAAGAAACTGTTAGGAATGTAACAAGATTGTAACTATTGATTTAACAATAGGTTAAGTTTCTGATAAAAACAATAAAAATGAGTTATTTCGCAGTAATAGGATTAAATAAAGAGCCATTTTCCACTAGCCCGGATCCTAATTTCTTTTATGAATCAAGCGAGCACCGCGCGGCTTTGATGCGCCTGGTGATTGAGATACGCTTAAAAAGAGGATTGAGTGTGGTATTGGGTGATGTGGGTACTGGAAAAACTACTCTTTCCAGGAAGTTATTCCAGATGTTAAAAGAAAGAGATGATGTTGTTTTTCATATGATCCTAGATCCTACTTTTGATACGGAAGAAATTTTTCTCGATTCCCTTGTCCGTACCTTTAACATAGAAATACCTGTTTTAAAACCTACAGTCCTAGATTATAAAGAGGCAATAAAAAGATATCTTTTTGAACAGGGGGCGGAACAAAATAAAACTATAGTTTTATTAATCGATGAAGCCCAAAAATTAAATTCACTTTCTCTGGAAGCATTGCGCATGCTTTTAAATTATGAAACTAATGAATTTAAATTGTTGCAATTGGTCATACTGGGACAGATGGAACTATTGCCGCGCCTGACTGAAGTCAGGAATCTTATAGACAGGGTAAGCCTGTTGTATACGCTTACTCCTTTTGGTATCGATGAAACTAAGGAAATGATTGAATTTCGCGTAAGGCAGGCTGGTTACAGAGGCAGGGATAAATTATTCAACGAATCGGCAATCAGGGAGATATTTAAATACACTGAGGGTTACCCGCGGCGCATCGGGATGTTATGCCATAAGGCACTAAAGTTATTGGTAATGAAAAATAAGCCCATTGTGGATAATGAGATTATTAAGGAACTTATTGAACATGAGGCAAATCTAAGATGGCAAAAAACAAACCTACTCCTGAAGAACAGTTATTGAATTTAATTGAAGACGGAGAAGGGCCCAGTACCTTAAGCCTAAAGCGTAAGAAATCATCCCGGTTTTCATTTATGAGTTTAAGTGCGCTGTCAACTTTATTTGCGCGGCTTAAGATTACCATAAAAGATTGGTTAATACAGTTAAAGGGCGGCATTGATGAACCTAACCTGAAAGCCTGGAACAAGGTTTTAGCTGTGGCGGCGCTTATTTTATTTGTTTATTTAACAGCGGATTTTACTCTTAGGCGTTTAGATATAAAACAGTTCACTAAGAAAGTCTCTGCGACAAAAGGCAGGAGTTTCCATGAAGATGTAAAGGCTGAGATACGTCCATTTTTGTATTATTTGGAAATGGTGCAGCGTAGGGATATTTTTTCGCCTGTTAAGTTGATAAGTACGGAAAATCCTCAAGAGGAAACCAGGAAAGCCCTATCTACATTGATTAAAGACCTTAAATTGGTAGGCATATCTTGGGGCAAGGATCCGGAAGTAATTATTGAAGATACAAAAGAAAATAAGACTTATTTTCTTAAGGCCGGCGATACGATTAGTAAATTTAAGATAGATGTTATTTTAAAAGATAAAGTCATCCTGGAATCCGAGGGACAGAAAATGGAGCTAATATAGATGAAGAGAATAATTATTGGAATTTCAATCCTGTTTTTTATAGGCCTGAGTTTTAGATTGATAGATGCACAGACTGCTCCTGAAGAAAAACAGTTTTCTGAGGAAAGGCAGGCATCCTCAGAAGCCTTGGATAAAAAATCCACCAAACAAAAAGGACAGGATGCTGCAACAGAAGATACTGCTAACCAAGAGGCTGTGGAGGATGCTAACGATCCTTTCTCCGGGTTATCCAGGAAAATATCCCTTGATTTGCGCAGTATGGATATTATGGATACGGTTAAGTTCTTATCTAAGCAGGGGGATTTAAATATCGTCGCCACTAAAAATGTGAACGGAAAGGTAACTGTATTCTTAAAAGATGTGACTATAGCGGATGTCCTGGATATGATCCTGCTTACCAATAACCTTGCCTGCGAGAAAAAGGCCGGGATAATTACTCTGATGACGGAAAATGAATATGAAGCGCTTTATGGCGAGAAATACACAAATAAAAAACAAACCAAGACTATAACTCTTAAATATGCCGATCCTAAAAGGGTAGGTACTATATTGGGAAGCCTTAAGAGTTCAGTGGGCAAGGTGATTATAGATGAGGCTACGGGGATGATTATTTTGATTGATACCCCGGATAAGATAAAGGAGATGGAGGATGCTGCAGCAAGGGCCGATCTGTCTACCGTTAACCGGGTATTGCCTACGGTTAGGGAAACATTTGAGTTAGAGTATGCCAAGATAGGCGAGGTCAAAGGGGAAATAACTAAGGCCTTGACCAAAGATATCGGGACTATTGAAGTGGACGAAAGGACTAACAAGCTTGTAGTTACGGATCTGCCTCATAACATGGAGAGGATTAGGGCGCTGGTTGCAGATTTTGATTCCAAGACAAGGGAGGTGCTTATCGAAGCGAAGATCATCGAGATAACCTTAAGTGATGATTTTGCTATGGGTGTGGATTGGCAAAAGGTTTATGGTTTGGCCGAGGATTCCCTGACTTTTACCGGCTCTTTTCCATTTAGCGCCCCGACTTCCACCGCTTCCACTATGAAACTTAGTGTGGGCACATTAGCCAATAATAAATATAGTGTTGCCTTAACGCTTATAAAAAGTTTCGGTAAGTTGAAAGTAGTTTCTTCGCCGCATATCGTTGTCTGTAATAACGAAGAGGCAAAATTCATGGTTGGTACGCGCGAGGCGTATATAACTACTACTATTACTACCGGAGATGTAACCACCACTACTTCCGAAAGTGTCCAATTTATAGACGTGGGGGTAACCCTGTATGTTACGCCGACGATTAATAAGGGCGGTTTTGTCAAGATGCATATAAAGCCTGAAGTCAGCTCAATATCAGAATGGCTGGAGACTACGGAAGGGAATAAGATCCCAATAGTAGATACCTCGAATGTTGAGACAGATGTTTTAGTCAAGGACGGCAACACAATTATTTTGGCCGGGCTGATAAAAACGACAACAGATAAAAATGTATCCAGGATGCCTTTATTAGGCAGCCTGCCGGTTTTAGGAAAATTGTTCAGTAATGTTTCGGATTTAAATGCGAAAAAGGAGCTGGCTATCTTTTTGACCCCGCATGTCATTTCTGGAACAAATGAGATGACTAGATTAAAAGACGAGATGAAGACAAGAAAGCCTCCCAAGAGATGAATAAACGGCTTATATTAATTATCGCTTCAGGTATAGTATTGGCATCGCTCCTTATTGCTTTAGGCCTGACCATATTCGCGGTATCCAAGAAAAAAGCGGAGATAAATGAATTGAACAATGACCTTAAAAATAAGGACGCAAAATTGAGCCAGATGGAAAAGCAAATGGAATCATTGAATGCGGAGAAAAGTTCTCTGGCAGGCGTAAAATTAAGCTTAGAAGGAAAATTGATAAAATTGGAGCAGGATATTGATAGCGCAAAAGAAAAAGAAATTAACCTGAGTAAAAAGCTCAGCCTTTTTGCGGGAGAAAAGAAAAAACTTGAAGATAGCTTAGCGCAGACTACCCAGTTGATGCAGGATAAGCTCCGGATTTCAGAGCAGGAAAGCAGGAAGGAGCTGTTGCGTAAAAGCAAGCAGTATCTTGCTAAAAAGAAAGAATTTACCAGCCAGATAGTGGATTTAAATAAAAAACTTAATAACTTAAACGAAGAAAAAGATACGCTGGAGAAAAATGCGGTTAATGCCGCAGAAGTAACTGCCAGGTTGATGAAGGAAAAAGAAAAGCTTGACCATTACAAGCTCGGGTTATCATATGAAAATAAACAGGATTATGAAGCAGCCGTAAAAGAATACGAGGCAATCCTGGAGATTGACCCTCAGGATGCGAATATCTATCTTCGCCTGGCCAGTATTTATATCTACAGCATAAAGGATCCTGAGAGGGCGGACTTTTACGCCAAGGGCTATGCTGTTTTGAACAGCAGGAAAGGAGTCAATACTCAACAGTCCCCCGGGGGTTCTTTGGCCGGCACCATGGTTAATGAGAAAATAGCTATTACCAAAAAATTAAATGAGGCAGAACAGAAGCTAATCCAGAAAGATAAACAAAGGCATACTCAACCTGGGGATTTAAGCGAGGTATTTGGTACCTACAGGGAAAAAGCGCTCAAGCGGCATTATAATTTGGCGATAATATACGAAAATGCAGGAAGGTATAAGGAGGCGGCCGATGAGTACGAAAAGACATTGGAGCTGGCTCCTGATGATGCGGATATCCACTATAACTTAGCCATTGTTTATGATGACCATTTGCAAAATAATGAAAAGGCTATATTACATTACCGCAGGTATCTTGAGTTGTCTCCTGATGCTAAAGATGCTAACGTAGTGGCAGAATGGATGTTTGAAGCCAGGGAAGATTTAGAGTGGCAGAGGAAAATGAGGTAGGGAGTGCAAAGGAAGGTTATCTTGGCTGTCAAATTATTTTTACTTATATTTTGCGGCATAGGTGGTTATCTTTTAATTTCTAATTTGATGCTCAAGGAATCACTTAAGAAGATAACTAAGGCGGTAACAATTGTAAAAAACAAAGACCCCCAGAAGCATAAGAAATTAGAAGAAGACATAAGAAGAAAAATGGAGGAAAAATACCGGGCAGATATGATTTCTTATAAAGTCGTGATGAAGAGACTAAAACAGGAGCAAGACAGGCAGAAGAATTCATCTGGAAAGGTAAATACTTTGAATAAAAAGGATAAAGCAGGAGCCGTAAAAAAGGAGGCTATAGATGGACCTCGGTAATAAAGTAGTTGTAAAGCAGAAGATAATTATAATTTTCGGAATTTTACTGGCTTTGGGTTTTATCAGTATTGCAATAAGGGGAAAACATGTAAAGATGCTGATTGAAAAGGTAGATCAGCAGGCCCTGATAATCAAGGAAAAGGATAAACAGCTTGAGACAGATAAGATTCAGTATACTAGTTTAGCGGCAAGGCTGCATAAGGAGGTTAAAAGGGTCGGTGAGTTAGAGGAGGAGTTAAAAAAATATAAGCGGGGCAGATGAATTCTTTAGAATTGAAGATATGCTATACATGCAGTATGTTTAGTACTTATAGTAATTACTAGAATAACTAAGTTATTTTTATTTGTGCAGGTAAACGCCATGGAAAAGAAAGTAATATCCGCGCAGGAAATAGTCTCTAAATTCAATACGCCTTATTATACGGTGAATTATTATACCGCTATTGGCCTGCTGCCAGTTAGCGCCAAGGTGGGCAATAAACGTATGTATGAGGAGAGTATGGTAAAGGAACGCTTACAGAAGATTTCTGAATTATCCAGGGAAGGATATCCCCTGAATTTGATACAAAAAAAGCTTTCCGGCGCCTAAAAAACAGGTAAAGTACCACGTACTATTAAAATTTGACAAATAAATATAATATGTTATACTTTTATTGTGACAGGAACAAAAAGATCCGAAAAGGTAAACTCATAGTAATATGGGGGCGCAAAGCCAAGGGTCCTGAGGTTAAGGATAGCCAGGTTGCCGAAGATTAGGATTTACCCCGGTTGGTGAGTTTACCGGGGTTTTTTTTTGAAGAAAAATAAAAGTACCACGTACTTTGTGAGAAAAAAGAGGTTAAAAGCAAAATGCCAAGGCTGCCGAGGATAAATTTAGAAGGTGCGCTGTATTATATAACTACTAAGGCAGATTATAAACTTAATCTTTTTAGGGATGATAGCGATAAAAGTCGCTATCTTTTTTTTATCTTTGAATATAAGGGGCTATATAATTTTAAATTGTATTCTTTTGCCCTGACCTCTAATGAAAGCCACCTGCTTATAGAGCCTTCCCAGCAGTTTACTGTTTCCCAGATTATGCATGATGTGAATGCCAATTATACAAAATACTATAATAAAAAATATGAAAAGAAAGGCCATCTTTTTGAGGAAAGATTCAAGGCAGTCTTGATTGAAAAACAGGGGTATTTGCTTGAGATGACCCGTTTTGTGCACCGCATTGTTTTAAAAGACAATCCACCGTTGCAGTTAAAGGATTATAAATGGAGCAGTTATTTGTCTTACCTAAAAACTGAACAGGATAAAAATATTAGCGCCAATGTTGATTGCGAAGAAGCCTTAAATTTATCCTCTTTGCCTTTGGAAGGCAGGCATGCAAAGTACCAGGAGTTTGTGGAAAAGGCCAGCCTGACTGACCTGGAGGCTTTTGAAAATAAAATGTACAGGGCCTCTGTTGTAGGAAGCGAAAAGTTTGTGGAAAGGATAAGGGAGATTTTAAAAGCCGCCGCGGAGGCAGGGCAGGAACAGCCGGATGGGAACGCGGAGTTGTTCCTGGAAAAAAAGAAAAGAAGCCTCATGGTTTATATTTTAGTTGTTTTTATATTGGCATCCTTAGGGGCAGGCAGTTTTCTTCTTTCGGGTAACGCAAATCTAAAACGCGAAATTAAAGAGGCCGCTTTGGAAAAAGATGAGATTTTTGCAAAAGATATTATCGCCACAAAGAAAGAGATCAGCAGGGAGCTAGAGGAAAAATACCGCGCGGATATGGTTTCTTATAAGGCTACTGCGATGCGGCTTCAGGAGATAGAGAAGAAAGACAGGGAAAAAAGGGAGAAACTATGACCTGTGATATGGATAAAAGAGGCATGGGGATATTATTCATCTGCGCCTGTTTTATTTTATGCCTGGATTTAGTTTTTGCCAAGAATGAGGTTTATGATGTTCCTGATCCTAGCAAGTTGGTGTTAGAAGCCCAGAAGATGGTATCAGTTGGAGAGTTGGCAGCTTATGAGCAGTTACCCGTAGAGGAAAGCTCAAGAGATGGCTATTGGTGGAATAAACAAGATAGAGATGAGAAACTGGAATATGTCAAGGGGCTTATTGCAGGGTTTAAGCTGACTGACAAAAAACTTTCAGCAAAGAAAGTAGTTAGGGTTCTTGACAGGGAGTATAACCCCAGGGATAACCCCCTGGATATTAAGATGGATAAGAGCGTAGAAAGGATGTTTAACATTGTCATTAAGGAGATGATGTTAAAATGAAAGCAGCCATATTGATTTTAACGGTTTATGCTGCATTTTTATTGGCGTTTCCAACCAATACTTATTGTGAGGACAGTCCGTCTTCGGGTGTAATTATAATTGGTTCTTCCGAGGCCAGTTCATCTGAAAATCAAGGTTCCGAGAATCTTTCTTCCGGTAGCGAAGACTCTTCTAAGCCGGCGGCAGATGAACCAGCTGCCGCTCTTCTTTATGAGATTAGCGGCAGCAAAATAGGAAGTACCAGAGTTTCGCAGGAGGTCACCCTTCCATCAGCCGGGGAGGTTATGTTTGTAGATGCCGGGATAACAGGAGCTTGTACCATTGTCCGGGTTGATAAAAACGGAAAAGAAACGCAGGTGTTAAACATGATCCCGGATCGGGCGATTGGGCAAAGGCTGCCTAAGGGTACTTATAAAGTGTACCCTGAGGATTTAGATGGCAGTTTTCCGCTTGATAAACTGACGGCAAAAGTACAGGTTAAACTGATTGAAGGTACAACAGGAGGCGCGCAATGAGGAAGATATTAATATGCGTAGTCTCATTATTGATGCTGTTTCTAAATGCAGGCGTTATTTATGCAGGCGCCTTTTTATCTCCGGAGAAGACAAAAGGGGCCCTCAGGGAAGAGATTCCCAATGAGGGTTATGAAAATGATTCAGCGGATAAAAAAAAGGCTTTTGAAAATTTTAAGGCTACAAGAAAACTGTTATATGAAAAAATGATTAAGCGCACCGGCGACTGCAGGGATGAGTTGGATAATATGTTTCTTATGGTAAACAACCTTTTTAAAAAGGCTCGCGAGGAAAAAGATATTAAAAAAGAAAAAGAGCTGGTTACGGTGATGAGCGATTATAACAGCGTGCTTGGTGACTTGGGGCTTATGCAGGTAGTTTTAGACCTGGGGAAATTCGCTGAAGGCGATAAGTTTATAGAATATTATGTGGTTATGGAAAACGGTTTTGAGCGGTTGAAGGGAAACTTCAGCTTAAAAAATGAAATATTCTTGGGCAGGATAGATGCTTTAACGAATCAGGATGCCTTGCGTTATGAGAAAAAGCTCTTAAGGATCTATAGGGATTATTTTGAGTATGATCCAAAGATTGACAGGATGGTTGAGATAGAAGATGCGCCTAAGCAGGAAAAAGGCAAGCTTAATAAAAGGGGAGGATAAAGGTGTCCGGGCGTAATCTAAAGAATATAGGTATATATCTTGCGATCTTAGCCGCAGCTATCTGTTTGCCGGGCGACCGTTTAAACAGCGCGGATGCGCTTTATACATTTACCCAGTCAACCTGGAGCGCTGGCCAATCCTCTGCAAGCGCTGTCCATCCTACAAACCAGTCAAGCTGGGACTCTTATTACTCAAAAGATGATTATGCAACTACCACGGAAACCGACGGGTATTTGACTCTTGCTCCTGATACAGCTACTTTAACCGATACTACGGATGTGGATTTTGATAAAGGTGAGATGGAAAAGGTGGTTGTGGATGGTACCGGCAATGATGCATTGTTACAGGTTACTCCTTCTGTGGCAGATCCGTTTGCCTCAACACTCGGAGAATGGCTTACCCTGCCTGCGCAGCCAAGGCCGGACAGGTTTACGGTATTTTGCCGGGCAGGCACGGTTGTATATTGCCTATTTGCAACAGGAGACGGAAGGCAGTTCGGGAAATTTATTCCGGCTACGGGAAAATGGGTAATGCTTGCTCCTTTACCGGCGCCGGCTGCTGCCGGCTGTTGTATTGCCTGGGACGGAGAGGCGGTTTTTGCCTTGCGCGGAGAGGGTTCTAAACAGGTATATAAATACACCCCTTCAACTGATACCTGGGCGGTTTTTACTTCTTTATCAAAGGGCGTAGAATACGGGGCGGCAATATGCGCCACAGGGATTATTTCTACCAAGGTGGGAAAATTATTTGTCCTTTTAGGCGGCAATACCACAGATTTCTTATGTTTTGACCCTACTATAGGAACATCCGGCGTATGGAAAGGCGCATCCAGCGCTCCGGCAACTGTAGAGGCTGGAGGCAGGTTAGTTTATCCGGGCTCAGGGAATTACATTTATGCCTGCCGCGGCCAGTCAACAAGTACTATCTGGCAGTATAGTATCTCTGCTGATGCCTGGGATACAACGACTCCGGATCTTCCCGTACCAACTGAAAGTACAGCAGGTTATGAAGCAAGGATGTGGAGCGCCTCAAATATGTTTTGGCCGGGAACAGGGGATTATATATATGCGGCTATGACATATTATTGCTATAACAAGTCCAACATAACTAATTACCAGACATTCTGGCGCTTAGGGCCGCTTAGCGGTACGCCTGCATGGGAAAGGCTGGCAGATTGCCCGCGTTATACCGATAATAAAGGGTTTATTTTATATGACCCTGACGGCGCTGGAACAGAGATACAGCTTCTTTCAGGAAATAACTATACCAATCCCTGGCATTATAATATTGCCAAGAATAGATGGAAGGAGTTAACTCAGCCTCTGTGGAATTCATCCAGTTGGGGTAGGGATATATATTGGGTAAAGAACCATACTCATTCAGATATTGTTTTAGGCTCAGACGGGTTTGATTATATATGCATACTCGATCATACTTCCAGTAATCAGACTAAGCCTGTAACCGGGGCCTCATGGGAGACTTACTGGAGGAGGTTAAACCCGTATGATACAAAATCCTGGGCAACAGGCACAGTTTATGCAGAAGGGGATATAATTACAGGCACAGACAGCCTTGATTACAGGTGTATAAGGCGCCATTTATCAGCTGATACAAATAAACCTATAACCGGGGCTTCATATTCCACATACTGGCAGACCCCTGCCGTAACTACAAGAGGCTCTGCCTGGATAAATGCCAAGGCTTATGTATCCGGGCCTTATGATGATTATCTCTATTGGTGGGGAGGATATTATAATTACAATTTCTGGAGGTATAAAATATCAACGGATACATGGGAGCGTTTGGCTGATTTGCCCTGGAGCGGCAGTTATAGCGGTGCGAATATGACAGATATAGGGGACGGATATTTATATTTCCACAGAGGGAATAACGGTTATAATTTCGCGCGTTATAATATGTCGACTGATGTATGGGAGACGCTTACAGATTCACCTAATTCTGCCGGTTTTGTCTATGGTTTTGGGGTGATAGGGGTTATATCAAAGGCTGACCGGGTTCTAGGCAGTGATGGCCTTGGGTATATATGTAAAAAGAGGCATGTCTCAAGTACACTTAATAAGCCTATAAGCGGGGCTAACTGGGCAAAATATTGGGAGCTTAATGGCTCGACCACTGATTGCGTTACTTGGGTTGAGTCTAAGGATTATGGCCCGGGATTAGAAAATATCAAGCCGTCAATAGTAGTGGGTACTGACGGTAATGATTACCGGTGCATTAAGAATCATATATCCGCAACTTCCAGTTGTCCAATTACCGGCACAACCTCTACCTGGCAGACTTATTGGGTTGCTACAGGGACAACAGGGCAGGGTGATACATGGGCAAGCGGAACCATGTATAACTCGCGCACCGGCACAGTTGGCCATTATAAATTTATTTTTGGATTTCCAGGTTATAGCACATCTTATTGGTACCGGTATGACCCGATAGATAATACCTGGCTTACTTGCGAAAATGTGATTACTTCTATTTATGGAGGTGAGGCTACTTGGACAGGGCTTAATGCTCCTGATAAAGGAAGATATATTTATCTGGAACGAGGGCATGGGGGTACATATTTCTATCGCTATGATATTGAAATGGATGGCTGGGTCCGTAAAACAGATAGTTTTATCCCTACCTATTATCATTATTCGGCAGGAGGGCTGGCAAATGACGGAAGCTCTCAATATATTTACCATTTATCCGGTTATCATGAAACGCCTTATGATTACAGGCTTGAGAGGTATGACACATCAACTGATTCCTGGAGCGAATTTGCTTCCTTACCGTTTTGTTCTATATACAGGGCTGTATGCCAGACTCCGGATGCTATATGGGCATCCCCGTATTACGGCAATGACCAGTTGATGAAATACGATTTGACAAAGCCTACGCATAACCAGCCGGGTATTTGGGAAGAGAGGGTGTATGATACCTGTTATTCGTCTTATGCTGATGGTAATATCGCGGTGGACAGTAACGGGTATAATTATATGATCTTTGGAGATATGTATTATTATACAAACAGTAATATATGGATTTTTGACACAAATGCAAAGCAGTCAAAGATAGTGGGAAGCGATGGCGCTGATTATGATTGTATCTTAAGCCATACCTCCAGCGCTGATAATTACCCGACAACAGGGGCAAATTGGACAACTTACTGGCAGACATCCCGCTCAACAGGTAAAGGTGTAATATGGACAGATAGCACAGGGTATTATTGCTCAAAGCATGCCAATCGCTGGAGCGGTTTGATCAGGGCGCCGTTTTATCTGGGGCCGGGCACCAAAGGTCAGTATATGGCCAATGAGAATTCTATATATTTCCTGGAAGGCAAGAATACCAAATATGTATGGCAGTATGATATTACTAATGACCGCTGGTTAAGGGCCAAGGATACCTTGACAGTTGTAAACAGGGGTTCTGAATTAACCGGCGGATGCGGGGTGAATATTTCAGGACATGAGAGCCCGAGGGATGTGCTTTTTTGCCTCGGAGGTAATGGTGCAACGCAGTTTAACCTGTATTTTGTCGAGCCGGGGTATGATTACTGGACCTCTTATCTTTCTGCGCTTGACGGCCACTCTTATAGGGGCACTAACAGTATGACGTATTCATCGTATGACAACCGGGTATATAAATTGCGCACAGAGATTACCAGCACTTGTTATGTATATAACCCGGAGCAGGATACCTGGGGTACGATTAACCCGGTAGGTACAGGAGGCTCTTCAGGCACCACTTATACCTGTGATGAGTCAGCGGTATTATATTACCCTAATGACGGGCAGAAATACGTGTATTGTATGACAGGAGACGGCAATTACTCCCTTCTGCGTTATGATATAGATAATTTAACATGGGAGGAATTGGAACCGCCGCCTGCGGTTATTTCTAGTTATGGTTCGGCAATGTCCAGCGTGGGAAATGATTATATATATATATTTAATGCTACCCAGATGGATTATCTTTTCAGGTATCATAAGACTGAGAATGAGTATGATATACCGGCATATCTTCCGGTTGCCCTTGATGAAGGAGGGGTAATCTGCGGGTATAAGGGGAATATATATTATTTGTGCGGAGATTCAGGGGCATTCTATAGGTTTAATATAGGCCAAAAGAAATGGGGAGTTTTGGCAACCTGCCCTTCTACTATGCCCAATGAAGACCCATGTATGAAGGCAGTGGAGTATGAAGGGGATGTAAGTATCTACGTAACCGGAGGCCAGGGTACGCAAACATTTTACAGGTATTCTGTGGCTAATGATGCCTGGGAGACATTGGAGCCGCCTTCTTATAGCTGGGGCTGGGGCAATGCGATTGAACATGTTTATGGCAGCAGGTATATTTACGCTATGCGCGGCGGGGCAGTCAGTTTTTGGAAATATGATATAGCAAATAATGATTGGGATACCCTGGCTGATCTCCCGACTACAGTAGGCAGGGGCGGCGCGCTTACATATCCTGATAAAGGTAATTATCTATATGCATTATCAGGGAACAGGAGTTCAAATTTCTACCGGTATAATTATACCACAGATACATGGACTACTCTTAATCCCTGCATGGTTAAGATCCTTGATTCGCACTCCGAACTGATATATCCGGGGTTCGGCAATTACCTGTATGTATTACACGGCTCAAGCTGGGGGGATAGCTATGAGTCTTATACTTATATGAGGTATGAGATAAAATCGGATGGAACAGGTACCTGGAGCGAGCTTGCTCCGGCCTCATTCGGGGTTGACCATCCCGGCAGTATGATCTGGCCGGGTGGCGAATATTATTATGCCACCAAGGGTAATGGCAGGCTTGAGCTTGCCATGTATTATGCGTTTTGTTATGGCACTTACATTTCAGGTATAAAGCCGGTAGGCGCCCATTCAGGGTGGGGTAATGTCAGCTGGACCTTTAATGACACACAGGCAGCTGAGGTGTCTTTCAGGTCAGGCAATAAAACGGATTTATCAGATGCGCTTAGCTGGGACTTGTGTTCGGATATAGTGAATGGGGCTGACCTAAGCACTGCCTCCTCAATCAGCGCGCAGGATGTATATATACAGTATAAAATAGGGTTTTCTACTGATAATCTTTTACAGCTTCCTAAAATATCAGATGTAAATATCAATTATGAGTTTTATCCTCTTAAGCAGGAGGTTGTTTCTTCGCCTTATAATACCTCATTTGCCACTAACAGGCTGGTAAAATTTGAATGGGCTGATCAGCAACTGACAGGAACAGATGTACGTTTTAAGATACGTACCGGAGCGGACCTGGCAAGTTTATTAACCGCATCATGGTATGGCCCGGCAGGCACAACCATTGAACAGTTTACCTTCAATGATAAAGAGGATTATGTGGCAAATTCAGAGGTTTTCTTTACCGGAAGCTCAATAAAATTATACAAAAAACTGGCGGATTTTACCTATTCTGAAACACTCTATGTGGATAATACCGGGGGCGCGGCAAAGACTGATTCTGTAGTAAGCATTATTATTTCATCAACTAACAATCATTTCTGGAACCATATAAAGTCAGACGGAGCGGATATGCGTTTCCACGACGGCACGCAGGAGTTGAGCTATTATCTGGTTAGCTTTGACAGTGTGAATAAAGTAGCAGAGATAAACGTGCATTTTCCCAGTATAGGAGCAAATTCTATTAAAACTTTTTATATGGTTTATGGCAGCGAGGATGCCTTGTCCGCAAGTGACGCCACTTATGTGAGCAAGCCCGGGGACGGCCTTGTGGGTTATTGGAAGTTTGATGAAGGCGCAGGGCTTATGGCGTATGATTCTTCAGGAAACGGCAATACCGGGGCGCTGTATCCGACCACCAAGAATATGCCTACCTGGGATAGTAATGGCAAGTACGGTTCCTGTATTTATTTTGACGGTATAGATGATTATGTCAGGGTGACTGTGCCGGATTTAGGCACTGATTATACTATGGCATTCTGGGGTACAATAGATGAGGTGCCTATAGCCAGCAACAGTTGGCAGGCAGCTATGGGTTCTCAAACTAGCTATCCGGTTGTCTGGTTAAATCCGAATAACTGGATGTACCATTACTGGTATGATTCCAAGAATGCCAGCCATGGAGATAATTTCTCATATCATACAAAAAGGGATGAAGTCTGGAGGCATTATGTAGTAATTCATGATGCTTTGGGATACCGGGCATATACAGATGCAGCTTTAAATCGCGATTACAGAAGTTTTATCTATACATCCAGGGATGTGCCAAGTATGCAGTGGGATTTTGGTCGCTATTTCAATAGTACTTCCTATAACTGGAAAGGCAAACTTGATGAAATCGTCCTTTATAATAAGGCATTAACAGGCATTGAGGTAGGTTATTTATATCAGGGTATATCCAGGGATTTTACGTATGGAGTAACCTTTGGGAGTAATGAGACAGATGCAACATGCGCCAGTTTAGTATCCGGAGGCTGGCAGAAAAAGATTCCTGTGCAGGTAACTAATGCCGGAGGTTTAAAAAGCAATGCCATCATAAGGATTGATTTAGGCAAATGGTATGAATTCTGGGCGCATGTAAAGAGCGACGGAAGCGATATCCGCGTGGTGGATTCGGATGATTCAACAGTTTTAAGTTATTATATCCCTGAATGGGATTATGCTAATAAGAAAGGTTTTGTGCTTGCCAAGACAGCCTCGCTTGCGGCATCCAGTACAAAGACAGTTTATATTTATTACGGCAACAGCAGTGCGGTATCGGCTGCTGATTCATCCAGCTTTATGGGCCTAGAGGAAGGTTTTAACAGTTGCAACCAGGTTGCAGGTGATTCTACTGCGCTTTCAGGATGGTTGTATAAAATTCCGCTTATGCTTAAGAATGATTCAGGCGCTCCCCAGGGGCAGGCATTGGTAGTGGGTACGGACGGCAAGGATTATAAGTGTATTAAAAGCCATAGCTCTACTACTTTTGATAAACCGAATGTAGGGGCAAACTGGGCAACATACTGGCAGGATAATTCCACTACCGGTAAAGGGGTTACCTGGGCTACCGGGATTGCGTATAGCAGCAGCCCGGCTGTGGTCAGGGTGGATATGGAGGATAGTTGGGATAATTTCTGGGCAAATGTAAACAGTGATGGTTCGGATGTCCGGATAGTAGCATCTGACAACGAGACGGTAATGACGTATTTTCTTGATTTCTTTGACGCGGACCTTAAGCAGGGCAGCTTTTTGGTAAGCGTGCCTTTTATTAATACCGCAGCCGAACAAAAATATTGGTTATACTACGGAAAATCCGATGCCACCTCTTTGAGCACAAACAGTTTTCTCAATCCCCTTAAACAGGTTTCCAGTACTCCCACGCAGGTATCGCGTTCAGGGGCAACATTTAACCCTGACTGGCAGTATAAGATGGATTTTACAGTAAGCAATGTGTCAACAGACCCGGATAATGTTGTAAACAGGTGTGTCAATATACAGATACCTTCTACCTGGACGAGTTTTTGGTCCAATGTGCGCTCTGACGGCGGGGATATCCGTTTTTATGACGAGAATGTAACTTCAGGTGACCCCACTTACCTATATTATGATATTGATTATTTTGATTACGATAAAAAAACCGCCAGTATTGATGTGCGCATCCAGAGCCAAAATACAGTCCCTATAACTACCTGGCCAAGGACAATATCCCTTTATTATGGAAACCCATTGGTACTTACCGACTTTAATAATATATACAACGCTTACGATCTTTATATGTACAGTGCTGTAGATGAAACAAGATTTACCGCAGGAGGCGCGGCAACATCCGATAAATCACCCATTATAAATCAAGGGTATGTTACCTTGTATAACAATAGCGATGCCTGGGATTCTTATATTAAATGGAACGGAACAGCCTTTGCAAGGACAGCAGGCAGGACCTTCCAGGCAAAGATATACCCTAGTTATAACGCCCAGGTAATGATTGGCTGGAAGGATAATGAAATCGGGGTATCGTATTCAAACCTCATATATGGGATTTATTTTAACAACGGTTCAATGTATATCTATGAAGACGGTTCAAACGTCTATAGCTGCGGCACATACATTAGGGATACCTGGTATGATATCAGGATAGAGCTGAAGGTAATGGGCGCGCTCTATTATTACAAGAAATCCGAAGATGTGGACTGGACGTTACTTTATACTTCTACGTATTCAACAGAAAGCAATTTAAGGCCGCATATAGTCAATGATAGAAGGGATTATTTTACGCGTACGACTGATTGGAAGGTGTTCTTGAATATGACGTATGATGTAACAGTTGGCTTGGGAGACATCATAAAAGGAATTACCAATACCTTCTCTCTTAATGAATATTATCAGGATAATCCGGTTATTCAGCCTTTAGGCGGTGTTTTTTATGACAGTAACCTTGCTTCTATTGTTGAGACATCAACTGTCCCGGCGGGATCCGGGCTAAAACATCAGATTTCCCCTGATGCCTGGAACTGGTATTGGTATAACTCTACGGCCATAAGCAAGGTGGTGGGCACAGACAACAAAGATTATAAATGTATATTAAGCCATACCTCAAGCGATTCCACCAAGCCTATAACCGGGGCCTTATATGAAACATACTGGCAGGATAATTCTACTACAGGTACAGGTTCTGTCTGGGCCAGTGGAACCGCGTACAATAGTATTTCAACAGGCTGGAACCTGGCTACAGCCGGCTATACGCAGGCAAATACCGGAGCGGAGATTAATACAAACCTGGCAAGCTTCCAGACTTTATTCCCATCAGGGTCATTAAATTTCAGGACATATTTGCATTCAAATGACGGTACATATACCCCTGAATTAGATAATATTGCTGTGGCTTTAAATGCTTCAGAGACATTTTATACGGCAAAAGATGGAGCTGACGCGATTAATGCTTTAAATTGCGATATCGCCAACGATCAATGGGTGCAATATAAAGCTATTCTTTATTCCGATGGCCGAAATACGCCTACTGTCAGTAGTGTTACTTTGACCTATACTGACGCCTGGCTGAATATAACCGCGCCTAATGGCGGGGAATCCTGGCTTGAGGGGACAGCCCACAATATTACCTGGACATCCCAGGGCATAGACGCAGGGGCAAGTAATGTAAAATTAGAGTATTCCCCTGATAATGAGGCAACCTGGAAAACGATTATTGCCTCAACTCCTAATACCGGTACTTATACCTGGACGCTTCCTAATGACCCGGGTTTATTAACCAAAGTAAGGATTACCAGTATTGAATACCCTAATGTAGTTGATAAATCAAATACAACATTCAGGTTGATGGGCGCGGAGATTACCTCTCCTAATGGCGGAAATATCTGGGAATTAGGAAGGAGCCATGCGATAACCTGGAATTCAGGAGGGACCCTTGGTTCAAGTACCTTAAAATTTGAGTATTCAATTGATGGCGGTTCTACGTGGGTCTCTCCGGAAATTGCCTCCGGCCAGACAGATGACGGGGATTTGACCTGGAATATTACAACGAGCACTTCTTACGCATCAGATAATGTCAAGGTGCGTATGACAGATACAGATAATACGCAAGTGGATGATTCTTCAGACGCGGTGTTTGCTTTGGTGCCGCAACCGGCAATTACCTTTACTTACCCCTTGGGGGCAGAGCAGCTAAAGGTAGGAGCGCAATGTAATATTACCTGGACCACGAATTCACAGCAATTCGGCAGCCAGTTTGATTTGTATTATTCCAAAGACGGTTTTACCACAGAGACATATATAGCAACAGTATCTTCCGGAGCTCCTGCTTCACCGCTTACCCCGAACACAGATTTATCATGTTCTTATGCCTGGACTGTCCCGGATGACTTAAGCGATAATGTTACAATCAGGGTAAGGGAGGTTTCCGTCCCGACGGGAAGGGACACGACTACAAAGGTTTCGAAGGTTTCTTCAATATTCGAAATCGTTGACCCCAAGATCACCCTGACGTCGCCTAATGGCGGGGAGTTATGGGTAAAAGAGGAAACCAATAATATTACCTGGACTTCGGAAGGAACTATACATAGCGGGAGTTTAGCTTTGCAGTATTCTATGGATGGAGGCAGTAACTGGATAACTATCACAGGCTTTGACGGGATCAATGACGGCCTTTTTGCCTGGACCATACCTACGGATGCGGTATCGGATTTATGTAAGGTCAAGATAAAAGATACCGCGAGGACCACAGTCAGCGATGTGTCCGATAATACTTTTAAGATAATCCCGAGCGCGACAATAGAGGTCAGGAGCCCTAACGGCGGAGAAATCTGGACAATCGGAGATACCTATACTATAACCTGGGCAGTTGCGGGGCAAATTACAGGCCACGATGTAACAATTGAATATTCCAAAGATAATTTCGTTAACGATATCAACCTTATCAAATCATCCACTCCCAACGACGGTTCGGAAACCTGGGTAGGGGTGCCTAATGATCCGTCCGCGGATGTAAAGATCAGGATAACCAGCATACAGGATCCGACTATTACGGATATATCCGACGCTGTCTTTACTATATGTACTTCCGGGATTACCGTGATATCCCCTAACGGGGGAGAGTTATGGGAGGTGCGTAACGCAAGCGACGCAACCCAGACAATCCATAATATTAAATGGGTCTCCGGCAGCGGAGTCCCCGACGGGACTACGGATATCGTGCTTAAGATGTCTACAAATTCCGGCTCAAGTTATGATACTACTATAGCCACAGGCAGGGCCAAGACCGGGTTATATCCATGGTCAGTGCCGGATAGCGTAAGTTCCCAGGTTAGAGTAAAGGCGTATTCGTTCGGTACTCCTACTAAAACAGATGAGTCAAATGCTGATTTTTCTATTGTGCCTGTCCCCAAGATGACGATTACCTCGCCGTTATCTACCGGATTAACTGTGTGGAAGGTAGGCGCCTCTTATAATATCACTTGGACTAAGGTAGGGAATTTATCCAGCACAGTTGACCTGTATTATTCAATTAATGGCTCTACCCCTACTACTGTAATAGCAAAGGGTGTTTCTAACTCCGGAACGTATAGCTGGAGGGTGCCTAATGTCGGCCTGACCAGCCTTGCCAAGGTTAAGGTCATTGAGTCTACTATTCCTGTTAGAGATACTATCAAAAAGATTGAAAGCACCTCTTCAGTATTTACTATTGTAGACCCAACTCTTACAATTACTTCTCCTAATGGCGCCGCATCTATAAATGATGCTGAGGCCTGGGTGCAGAGTGAGCAAAATTATATTACCTGGACACCGGATGGATTAGTGTCAAACGGCCTCCTAATAGAATATTCGAGGGATTCCGGCTCCAGTCCAACCAGGTATACTATTTATGACGGTATTGTCCCGGGTACGGGATTGACTCCCGGATCAAATTATGCCCGGGCTGTAACTATTAATAATACCGCTTCCGCTTTAAGCCTTGAAAATTATCAGGTTAAATTTACGCTTGATACCAGTTCTTTGATCTCAGCGAAAATGCGTGCGGATGGCTATGATATTATGTTCGCTGATGAAGATGAGGTCTGCCCGTATTGGATTGAGCCGGGTACTATAAATACCACTCAAACTAAAATATGGGTGAAGGTCCCCCAGATACCGGCTGGCGCAACCAAGAAGATATATATGTATTACGGCAATCCCAATGCCACTGTTAACCAAAATTTCGATAATACATTTATAAAAAATGTAATTAATGATGATATCGCAGGGTACTGGCATTTTGATGAAGGGGCAGGGACGGTTGCCTATGATGCCAGCGGTACCGGCAGGGACCTAAGTGTAGTAGGGGCTACTTGGCATACGGCTGACGGAGGAAGATGGAGCACTCAAAAGAGCGTAAGTTTTAACACGGGGTCGTGCCTGATCTTTGACGGAAATGATTACGCGGGATATTCCGACAATATTATTACTGATCCGCAGAAATTCAGCGTAGAGGCATGGATATATCCTACAGATGTTACTACTGAGGGGTATATTGTTCAAAAGACCGGCGATACAAGCAGTTATTCCCTTAAAATAGCCGCAGGAGGGTCTCTGCAATTCTGTATATATGACGCAACTAATACGCCTCAAATAGCTTCGGGGAATGAGGCGCTCTCTGCCGGCATTCCTTATCATATCGCTGGAACATACGATAGTACTGATGGACTGGTAAAATTATATATAGATGGCGCATTACAGGTTAGCACTGCTACAGCTACTGAGATTAACACTACATCGGCACCGTTTAAGATCGGGGATACTTTTAAGGGAAGGATAGATGAGGTTTCTATTTATAATAAAGCCTTGTCTTTAGCTGAGATAACCGCGCATTTTGAGAGAAGGCAATATGCAAGCACAGCTCCGGCTACTCCGGTAGTTGCGGCAGAAGAGCCGATAAATAAATATTTGTGGACTATACCTTCTGATCCTGCGGACCTATCGCAGTACGTAAAGGTGTATATTACTGACCGCAATACCGTAGTCGGCGGCAGCACGATCTCCGATGCATCCGATAATTATTTCAGTATTATCAGTTATCCAAGGGTTATTATTAAGCAGCCAAACGGCGGCGAGGTGCTTACCACTGCGGATTCCTACGATATAACCTGGAGATACGATGGTAATATAGGTAAGGATACTGATTATATGACATTGGATTATTCTATTGACGGAGGTACTAATTGGGTAACTCCCGCTATAAACGATTATGTGCTTAATAGAAACGGTACCTTTACCTGGCTCTCTATACCGGATGCTCCATCTTCGGATGTGCGGGTTAGAATCAGGCATAATAGTGATCCGCTCGTTGTCGATGTATCTGATGCGTCTTTTAAGATCCAGGGTAAATTAATACTTCCATCAGTGGATCATCTTCCTCAGTTTACCGAGGTTCAGGGGGGGAGCACTGAATATATTTATTGGGATACAGTAGGTACGATTAATCAGGTAATACTTCAATATTCCAAGGATGGTTTTGTTTCCGACGTACACACTATCGTAGAAGGACTGGCTAATTCCGGCTCTTATTTATGGACAGTGCCGCGCGATTGCTCTGAGTCAGTGGAGTTGCGCGTAATAAATTATGTTGATGCAGATGTATATGATGTTTCTGAGGTATTTACCATTAAAGGGCTTACGCTTACTTCTCCTAACGGATCCGAGAACTGGGCGATAGCTACTGTGCATAATATAACCTGGAGTTCAGTCTCCTTGCAAAGTTCAAACGTCAAGTTAGAGTATTCCGTAGACAATGGCACAACCTGGGATGAAATTATTGCCTCTACGCCGAACACCGGTTCTTATAGCTGGACTATACCTAATAACGGGGTCAGTGATGGAGAGGCGTTAGTCAGGGTAAGCGATGCTTCGTTGTCAGGGGTATGGGATATATCAAATGCCAATTTTACCATAACCGCCGGGGCCTTAAGCGGCATAACTATCCAGCCGGTTTCTAATATTGCCCGCTCAACAACTAATTATAATATAGATTTTACTGTTCAAAGCCCTATACCGGCTGATGGAGATGTGGAGATAGTTTTTGATGCGGATTATAATATCTCAGCTGCCGCAGTCTCCTTGCCTACGGATGGTACCAGTATTGTCAGCAAGCTGAATAACTGCCTGGTAATAAACCTTGCTACTGCAATAGATGAAGGTACTCAATCGGTCTATCAGTACAGGCGGTTAATTAACCTTAGTTCTGCCACCACAATAGCTAATTATCAGGTGCAGGTTGATTTGACTGCTGCTGATTTTGATTATGGCCATGCTAAATCAGATGGAGGCGATATAAGATTCTATGATACAGCTATGAATACATTGGATTACTGGATAGAAACATGGGTCAGCGGAGGAACTTCCAAGATTTGGGTAAAGATCCCTAATATCGGCACAACATCATTCTATATATATTACGGAAAGGCTGACGCGATAACAACATCCAGCATAGACGCTACAATGGATGCGGGGTTAAGATTTAAATATTATGATGGGATTGCCTTTGCGGATCCTTCGTTGGGAAACGCCATAGATACGGATATCAACCATGATTGGGGTAGTGATGTTGTTTCAATTAACGGGGTGGGAACGGATTCTGATACGCTTAGTATAAGGTGGGAAGGGTGGGTAAAAAATAAAGGCAGCGGTACGCATAATTTCTATACTACTACAGATGACGGAGCCAGGCTTTATGTAAACGATACGCTGGTTATTAATCATTTCATTGATCAAGCTGAAACCGAATATGTTGCTGCAGTCAGTCTTTCTTCCGTAGTGCCTATTAAATTTGAATATTATGAAAATACAGGAAGCGCTGTAGCGCAATTAGGATGGGCCCCTGCTGATAGCACGGGTAAAGTTTATCCTATACCTTCAACTTATTTGTATTGCCACAAATATTCCGCAAGCGCGCCAACCTTGACTATGGATGATGAAACCGCGGTTCCCGCCGGTAAAGCCGTTTCCTTGGTAATCTCTGGTATTAAAAATCCAGCTGCCCAGATAACCGACTCATTCTTTATAGAAACCCAGGATGCAGAGGATAGGGCGATGGATAGGGGTACGACAGATGGCTTAACAATAGTGCCTGGTACAATATCTCCTACAGTTACTTCTGGGAGTTTGAAGGTGAGCACTCTAACCAGTTATGGTTTTATTTTTACGCCGGCGCATACGGTTGAAGCAGGTGGTAAGGTAGTGATCGGATTTGATGCCGACTATGATTTAAGCGCGGTAGGCGCAAGTAATATCACAGGAAATACCGGTGCCACTCTTTCAGTGGATAATAGCGCCAAGATTATAACCGTAAACTTAGGCTCGGGGATAACCAGTACGGCCACTCTTACTATAGCTAATATCAAGAATCCTCCCTATGTCCAAACCACGCAGGCATTTTCAGTGGCTACAAAGACAGCGGCCTTGAATACAATAGACCAGGGGGTAGCGGCCGGCGTGGGCATAACAGCGGGTACATTGAGCAGCCTTTCCGTTTCCGCGGCAAGCTTAGAGGTGAGCGCGGTTACGGATTATAACTTTGGTTTTACCACTGAACATGCTTTAGCGGCAGGTCATAAAGTCAGCATTCAGTTTGACCCTGATTATGATTTAACCGGAGTGGGAGTATCTAGCGTGGGAGGGAACTCCGGCTCAACCGTTAGTGTTAATGGAAATATCCTAACGGTTACCTTGGGCGAGAGTATCCCGGCAACAACCGCAGAGGTATTAACTATAAACAATATAAAGAATCCTTCTTATGTGCAGACAGTGAACAATTTCTCAATAATAAGCAAGGATCCTAATGAAGAGATTATTGACCAGGCAACTATAAGTGGTGTTACTACGGTTGCCGGTAATTTTAATGCTACTGTTTCTATATCTAATGTTTCCAGTGATAAAACCGGAGCCACGCTGGTACAGTACACCTTTAATTTTACTCCTATCCATAGCGTAGCGGCAGGAGGTACCGTAAGGATAGATTTTGATGCTGATTATAATACGAGTTCGGCGAGCCTGATCTCTCCATCCTCTGACTATACAATTAATTCAAGAGGGAGTAACTATGTGATATTAAATTTGGTAAATGCTCTTGAAACCGGAGTTGCCGAGGCCATTAGGCTGGGAAACATAACTAATCCTGCCTATGTGCAGTCAGTTACTTTTAGTATCAGCACTTACAATGCCTCCGGAAGGGTTGACAGCGGCACTTCGCCAAACTTCAGTATCCTGGCATCAGTTTTAGTAAATTGTTCGGTTACGCCGTCTTCTTATATTGCCACTGAAACAAGTACTAATTATATTGCGTTTGCCCCGGTTAACCCCCTTAGTATAGGGGATTTGGTAGAGATTACATTTGACAGCGATTATGTTTTGACAAGTGCTGTTTTCTCAAGCGGTAATAGCGGCGCCACATTAAGTATTTCATCCAATAAACTCATTGTTACCTTAGGCACGGCGATTGAAAGCCTGACTCCTGCAACTTTTGCTATTTCCGGAATCAAGAACCCCGGGGCGCAGGTTACGGATTATTATTCCATTGTTACTAAAAAGTCCACAGGCGAAATCAGGGATGAAAATTCCCAGGTGGCTAAAAATACAATCGTAACGGGTACTCTGACAAGCTTGTCAGTCTCTTCCAGCACAACCGAGGTAAGCGAAAGGATAGAAGCTACTCCGTATTTAAGCTTTAATTTTACATTGGCACATGAGCTTCCTGTTGGAGGGTATGTTAAGATATATTTCGATCCGGATTATGTATTCCAGGTGGATACTTTCTGCGTTACTAATGATTATAACCTTTCCAAAGATGACACAAATAAGATTATCAGCCTGCAAAGGACAAGTTCTGCTGTGCAGACAGGCGCAACGACTATACAACTGGCAAATATCAAGAACCCGCCTTATGTCCAGACTACCGGGAATTTCTTAATAAGAACCGAGCTTTCCAATCAAACTGCTATAGATGTAGGATCTGCAAGCGGCATTGGGATTACAGCAGGTGCATTGACCGGTATTACTTTAACTGCGGATTCTGCAATTGTTAGTGAATTTACAACCTATGCGTTAGACTTTACTAGCGACCATGCGGTAGAAGCAGGGGGTAAGATCAGCGTTGCTTTTGATACGGACTATGAATTCAAATTATCTGGAAGATATGCCTGCGTGGTTTCTATGGTAGATAGCTCTTTAACTATTATAGATATATCGACTTCTGCCGGACCTACACTTGTCTCTGAAATCTCGGATGGGACAGGAGGATTTACTAAATTAGCCGGCGTTAAGTCAGTTTATGTATCAGGCAATTATGTATATGCGGTTTCCTCAATTGACAGTTCTTTAACCATTATAGATATATCTACTCCTGCCAGCCCGGTGCTTGTCTCTGAAATCTCGGATGGGACAGGAGGATTTACTAAATTAGACGGAGCTCAGTCAGTTTATGTATCAGGCAACTATGCTTATGTTGCAGCTTCAACAGATAACGCGTTAACCATTATAGATATATCTACTCCTGCCAGCCCGGTGCTTGTCTCTGAAATCTCGGATGGGACAGGAGGATTTACTAAATTAGGCGGAGCCAAATCAGTTTATGTATCAGGCAACTATGCTTATGTTGCAGCTTCAACAGATAACGCGTTAACCATTATAGATATATCTACTCCTGCCAGCCCGGTGCTTAAGTCTGAGGTGTATGATGGGGATGGAGAATTCAGCAGGCTGGCCGGAATTGAATCCGTCTATGTATCAGGTAACTATGCATATGTTAGTTCTTCAACGGACAGTTCTTTGACTATCATGGATATATCAGACCCGGCTAATCCGGTGCTTAAGTCTGAGGTGTATGATGAAGACGGGCAGTTTACTAAATTAGGCGGTGCTTATTCAACTTATGTATCGGGTAATTACGCTTTTGTTGCTTCTGCTACGGACAGTTCTTTGACTATCATGGATATATCAGACCCGGTTAATCCGGTGCTTAAATCTGAAGTTTACAATGGTGACGGGCAATTTACTAAAATAGGCGCTCCGCTTGCAGTTTTTATATATGGAGATCAGGTTGTTTTTGGCAATAATGCAGGGGCGACAGTTGCATCCAGCGGCAACCTGTTAAACATTACTTTAGGTACTGCTGTGGGGTCTAACCAGGCTGTCAGCCTGGAGCTAGATAATATAAGGAACCCATATTATGTGCAGACACCAGAGGTTTTTCAAGTGCAGACCAAGAATTCCGCAGGCGGAGTAATAGATCAGAATCTTTCTGTTGCTTCTACGTCTATCGTAAAGGGTAGCTTTACAGGTTTAAGTGTTGCGGCTGTGGACAGGGAAATCAGCAAGTCTGATAACTATACATTTACTCTTACTTATAGCCATCCGGTGCCAAAAGATGGTTATTTGAAGATTGAATTTGATACCGACTACGATTTAAGTTCGGCGTATCTGGTCAGTCCTACTGACCGCTATACCTATTTATGGAATACTGGCTGGACATATATAGAACTTAAATTAAAAGAGGGAGTTATAGCTAATACTACCGATACTATCGTGTTGGGGTCAGTGAAAAATCCAAGTTTTGTACAGCAGACCAGCGAACATCAGATTACAAGTTTAAGTACGGATGCCACAGGCAATGCGATTATAGACCAATCTACGCTTACCGGCCTGGTAATTATCGGTGGAAAACTGACCGGCGTATCTGTCAATACTACTAATAATATTGTTACCGAAACTTCAAATTACACAATTAACCTTACAACTAAGAATCCAATGTCGCTTAATCCTTCGATCAAGGTGCGTTTTGATGCAGATTATAATATATCGGGGGCTACTTTTGTTTCCGGAACAGTCGATGGGGCAGCTATGGTCACGCAGGCTACTCCCCTTACCATAGATGCAGTTAATAATATTGTGACACTTGGGCTTGCTATGGATATAACCAACTCTACAGCTGTTATATCTTTTACTCTCTCGGGTATTGTTAACCCTAAGTATGAACAAGCAGTGGAGTTTGATATAACTACCCAGTATGGCGGTAATGATATAGATATTACTGATCCGGCTGCCAAGCCTGTAGTGTCTATATCCGCAGGCGCCATAACCGCTGCGAGCGTTAGCCCGGTTACAACAGAGGTAAGTGAATCCGGAAATTACACATTTAATTTTACTCTGCCGCATGTTTTGTATACGGGAGGTTTCTTAAGAATACAGTTTGACGCGGATTATAACTTGACCAATACCAACTGTCAGACAAGTGGTTATTCATTGTCAAAAGGCGCAGACTATATTTCCCTGCAAAGGACAGGTGCGCAATTAACAGGCAGCCAGAGTTTAGTTTTGGGTAATGTTAAAAACCCTTCCTATATTCAAACTACCGGTAATTTTGTTATGCGTACAGAGGATTCGGCGCATAACAAAATTGACGGGGCGGAGATTGCGGGAGTTACAACAACAACCGGTACTTTAACCGCTCTTTCTTTGACGCCGACTGATTCTACTGTGGCAAATACCACCTCTTATATTATAGCCTTTACTACGGATCATGCGATAGTGCAAAATGGCAAGGTTGAAGTTACCTTTGATTCTGATTATACGTTAACCGGCGTAGGGGCCAATGATGTTTCAGGCAATGCAAACTCAACAGTGGCAGTAAGCGGCAATAAGATGATCATAACATTAGGTACTGCCGTAGCCGCAGCAACGCCTGTATCTTTGCAGGTATCGAATATTGTGAATCCAACTTATGTTAAGACTACTAACAGTTTTGCATTTGAAACAAAAGATGCTACGGCAGGGCTTCTGGACCAGGGGACGGCTTCAGGCATAACAACCGTAGCCGGTACATTTACCGGGGTAAGCGTAAGCTCTAACTACTACACTACGGGCAAGTCCGATGTTTCCTATACATTTAATTTTACGTACGCGCATGATGTACCTCTGGATGGATTTTTGAGGATAGATTTTGATACTGATTATGATACGTCTGCTGTTGCGGTAGCGCACGCTGATTACACAAAGCAGGAGGCCGGAGCTAATTATGTGGTATTAAAGTTGCTTGCGGCAAAGGCAAAAGGAACAGTAGAGTCGGTAGTATTAAGCAATATCAAAAATCCAGGGTATGCCCAGACCGTAACTTTTAATATCAAGAGCATGAACACGGCAGGTTCTGTGATTGATATTGTTACTACGCCTTCGCTTGGCATTGTCCCTGCCAGCCTTACGGCGCTTACCAGGGGATCGAATAGTTATATTGCAACTGAAACAGCTACCTACACAGTGAACTTTACTACATTTAATGCGATTCCCGCAGGAGGAAAGGTTGAGATAGCCTTTGATTCGGATTATGTATTAACAGGGGTAGGGGCTAATGATGTTTCAGGCAATACAGGCTCAACAGTAGCCGTAAGCGGAAGTACTTTAATTGTAACTATAGGTACTGAGATTCCCGCTTCTACTGCGGAAAGTCTGTCTATAGCTAATATCAAAAACCCAGGTGCTCAGACTACAGGCAGTTTTTCTCTGCTTACTAAAAATGCCTCCGGATACAGCCTTGACCAGGGTACTATAACAGGAGTAACTATCACTACCGGTTCCTTGAGCGCCCTTACTACGACACCCGTGCATACCGAAGTAAGCTATAGCACTAATTATACCTTTGGTTTTACTGTTGGGCATACAGTACCTGTAGGCGGGTTTATCAAAGTGCAGTTTGATAGTGAATATGATCTTTCTTCAGCTTATGTGGTAGGTGATTATACAATATCCAAGGGGGCTAATTATGTTTCATTGCAAAGGAATGTTTCTGCTTTAACCGGCGCCATCACAGTAGAGTTGAGGAACATTAAGAACCCGTCTTATGTCCAAACCACAGATACATTTATTATAACCACGGAATTATCAAATCATGATTCCATAGATGTGGGGAACGCGCCTGCTATAACTACAACAGCCGGAACATTAACATCTACAAGCATTGTGCCTGCGACAACTATTGTGGCAGAGCCGACTTCTTATACGCTTAACTTTACCACCGACCATGCTATAGGACAATATGGCATGGTGGAGGTTAGTTTTGATTCCAGCTGTGATATATCCCTGGTTTTCCCAGGTGATGTCAGTGGCAATGACGGTTCAACAGTGGCAGTAAGCGGAAATAAATTAATCATAACTTTAGGCACTGCCTTGGATGCGGGCGTGTCAGAAGAATTAGTAATCTCGAATATTACAAATCCTACTTATGTGAAAACCACGGATACTTTCTTTGTGCAGACTAAAAATCCTACAGGCGGAGTTATAGATGAAGTGACTGCTGCCAGCATAACTACCATTACAGGGGCATTAGGGTCGCCTTCTGTTACTCCAGCTTCTTTAGTTTCCGGCGCGACAACATCTTATGCCTTTGTATTTACACCGGCTCACGCCGTGCCCTTGAATGGTTACTTAAGGATTGATTTTGACACTAGTTATGAACTTGTCAGCCCGGGAGCAGTGGTTATGAGCAGTACTACTCCATGCGATATTACTTTAAGAGGATCAGGCTATTTATTGATTAAATTTCCATCTTCCGGATTGAGTGCCGGAGTAGAACAGTCGATAGAGATAGCTAATGTGGTAAACCCGCCGAATGTTAAGGATCTTTCGTTTACCCTCATGACTAAGGATACTTCTTTGTATGATATTGATACTGCAAACGTAACCGGCCTTAGTACTACTGCCGGCAGTCTTACCAGCGCAACTTTGAGCGCAACTACTTATGTTGTTTCAGAGTATGCTACATATATGGCTTATTTTACAACTGCTAACCCTATAGCAGCCGGCGGAAAGGTTGAGATAACTTTTGATACTGATTATAATTTGTCATCAGTTGAGTCTACAGATGTATCCGGTAACGCTAGTTCAACAGTAGCGGTAAGCGGTAGCAAGTTAATTGTAACTATCGGTACGGCTGTTGCCAAAAATACCCAGGTTTATTTGTCCATAGCAAATATCAAAAACCCCGTATACGTGCAGGCTACTGATTCATTTTTAATCCAGACCAAAACCGCAAGCGGGGCTATTATTGACACAGTAACCGTGACATCTTTAAATATAGTAACCGGTTCATTAAGCGGCCTGTCTGTAACTGCTGTATCCAAGAAAATATCAGATATTACGTCTTATACGTTTAATTTTACGGTACAACATGTCGTTCCCGCGGATGGCTTTATAAGGATCCAATTTGATAGTAATTATTCGTTAGGAAGCGCTTATCTTGATACGGCCAGTTTCTACAGTTTGCAAAAGGGGAGCGATTACCTGAAGTTTAAGACAGTCTCGCAGATAAATGCCGGCCAATCAGTGAGTATTCCTATAAGCATGATTGCTAACCCGTCCTATGTGTATACTGTAAGCAATTTCCAGGTAAAAACTTTAACTGCTGTTACGGAGACCCAGCAGATAATGGATTCAGGCGTTATTGCCGGTGTTACTTTGACTGCAGGAACCCTGTCCAATATTTCTGTAACACCGGAATCCACAGAGGTAAGCGCACTGACGAGCTATACCTTTAATTTCAAGACAGAGAACAGTATTGCTGCCGGTACCGGTAAAGTGGTAATTAACCTTGATAGTGATTATGATTTAAGTGCTGTACAATTAGATGATGTGTCGGGAAATGATAATTCGATAGTATCGGTAAGCGGCAATAATTTGGTTGTGACACTGGGCACGGCGGTAGGTTCATCTACGAGTGTCTCCCTGATAATCTCCCATATTAAGAATCCTCCTTATGTCCAGACTACAAATAATATAACAATTACCAGCAAGGTTCAGATAAGTACGGTAGATTATGACAAGGATAGCGGTATTCTCACTCCTGGCCCTGTGATAACCTCGGGCAGCTTTGCCAATGTATCTATAAGCGCTACTTCGCAGGTGGCCGGTGAAGAATCTATTTATACTTTTGGATTTGCCCCAGCCCATGATGTGGCAGCCGGAGGGCTTCTCTATATTGTGTTTGAATCCGGATACGATGCATCTGGCGCCTATATTACTGGTTCAACAGGGACAGGAGTATACGCTGTTTCAAGCTTAACTGCTAATTTGGTGACTTTGAATGTTGCTGCAGCTTTAAACGCGACAGAGGTTCAGACTATTAGTTTAGGCGGCATAGTTAATCCAGCATTTGTAAAAGATGTTTCCTGCACGATTAAAAGTGCCAATGCCTCTTCTGGCATAATAGATGAAGGCGATACTCCTTTATTTAGCATAACACCTGCTCCGCTGGCCGTTTTATCTATAGGCGGATCTTCTTATGTTGCCAGGGATTTGACATCATATACTATTGCCTTTACGAGTATTAACCCTATTGACCAGGGCGGAAAGGTAGAGGTTGAGTTTGACGCGGACTACGATTTAACCGCTATCCAGTCGAATAATGTTTCGGGCAATACAGGCTCAACAGTAGCCGTAAGCGGCAATACCTTAATTATAACCCTGGGTACGGCAGTTTCTGCCGGAGGGTCGGCTTCCCTGACTGTCTCTAATATTAAAAACCCGGGTGTCCAAACAACCAGTAATTTTAATCTTATAACCAGGAATTCAAGCGGCAATCAGCTGGATTATGGTTTGGTTGCAGGAAAAAATATTACCGCCGGAACATTATCGGGCCTTTTGGCAACTCCCGGCACGGCAGAGATTAGCGAAAGCACTACCTATAATTTTGGTTTTACTTTAGGGCATGATGTGCCTACCAATGGTTATATAAGGATACAATTTGATGACAATTATACCTTGACCAACGCCACGGTAGTAACCAGCGGGTATTCTTTAACTAAGGGTGCCAATTATGTTTTACTTAAGAGGACGGGTTCGGCATTAACAGGCGCAATCTCCATACAGCTTAACACTATTGTTAATCCGGCTTTCGTATCCAGTACCCTTGCGGGATTTTCCATTCAGACACAGTTGTCTAATAATCAGGTAATTGATACGGGTATCGCAGCAGCAGTCACTACAACAGCAGGTGCCTTATCAGCTACATCAGTTATACCCACTTCTTTGGGTGTAAGCACCCTGGCTGATTATACATTTAATTTCACTACGGATCATGCCGTGCTAGGAGGCGGCAAGGTCATTATTACCCTTGATTCTGATTATGATTTGGCTTCTGTCCAATCTGTTTCTGGAAATACCGGTTCAACAGTTTCCAGGTCCGGCAGTGTGCTTACCATAACTTTAGGCCAGGCCATTGCCAAGAATACAGCTACATCATTAATTGTCTATAATATCAAGAACCCGGCGTATGTACAAACGACAACTAATTTTGCCCTGGAGACCAGAAATAATTCCAATGCCTTGATTGACCAGGGTACAATTACCGGCGTTACAAC
>DJVP01000008.1 GCA_002441245.1 Candidatus Omnitrophica bacterium UBA6253
GGGCTGTAGCTCAGCTGGGAGAGCACTTGCATGGCATGCAAGGGGTCAGGAGTTCAATCCTCCTCAGCTCCACCAATTTTCCGATAAGTAATAATAATTACCTTAAGTCTGCCGAAGTGGTGGAATGGCATACACGTCGGTCTCAAAAACCGATGGGGGCAACTCCGTAAGGGTTCAACTCCCTTCTTCGGCATAATAATAGGCCGCATCTATTTTTATTCTAAAGAATAGATGCGGCCTCGTTTTATTAATGAATAACAAAATTAAGCAGACTACCAGTAACCAAAGCAACAGCGCACATAATCAATGTTGCCTTAAATAAATCTTTAAACCCCAGCTCTTTAAGAAATATGACAAAGGTAGCTGCGCAAGGAAAAGATATGGCTAAAAGTACAGCAGAGATAAACAGCTGTTTAACACTTAATCCCAGCGGCATAAGCATGCCTACCGCCACATCCTTCCTGAATAAACCCATAACTAAAGCAACCACCGACTCTTTGGGCAACCCGAATAACCCACTGATTACCGGAGCAAATAAACCCGTAAATAAATCAAACAGTTTAAAATACAAAAGCACATTGATTATTAAAACACCTAATAAAACCAGCGGCGCAGCTTCAATTAAAAAACCTTTAATGCGCAAGAATAGCTTCTTCCACAATGTTAATAATGAAGGAAGGCGGTATGGAGGGATCTCAACCAGAAGCTCGGGGCTATATCCTTTTACAGTATGGTTAAGGATCACCCCCAAGACCATCCAAATAACCAGCAGGACTAGATATATCCCGGAAACATAAAACCCGGAGAATTTACCTAATAAACCAAGAATCATAGCCTGTAAGGCTACGCAGGGTATGCCAATAGAGATTAGTGTTGCGGCAATAAAACGCTCACGCCTGGATTCTAAGTTACGCGTAGCTAAAATCCCCGGAACATTACAACCCAGCCCCAGAAGCACCGGGATAATCGCAAAACCATGCAGGCCGATATGATGCAAAAGGTTATCTAAAAGCATCGCCAGGCGGGGCAGGATCCCAATATCCTCTAATAATCCCAAGACTAAATAAAAAGAAATTATATATGGCAGGACCATCGCAAATTCAATATAAGGAGCAGTAGTCAATAGCCCTAAGGATTGTTTAAAATCAATTTTACCGTTGATTAAATCCCCGATTAATAAATGGTGGAGAAAACTCTCCCCACCCAAAATCGGGCTTAGTTTAATTAAGAGTGGCTGATAAAGATTAAAAAATACAGGATCAGCTATCCTGCTGATTAAATTCTCTCCGATAAAACGCACAATTTCAAAAGCAGCAAACATCAGGCCAATGGCAATGAGCGCGCCGCTGAACGGCCTTACTGAAGCATCCTCTAAAATTTCACGTAAACTGTGGTGCCTATGCGTTAAATGTTGCGACTGTTCAATAATCTCGCCGATTGCCTGCCAGCGGTCTCGGTGGCTTGATTTATCCCTGGGCTTGCTTTTTACATCTTTTATTTTCTCAACCAGCATTTTTATGCCTGAGCCGGTTATGGCGCATGTCGGCACAACCGGGACCCCAAGAAGCTTCTCCAGGGTATCTATCCCGATGCTTACGCCATGGTGTTTTGCTTCATCGCACATATTCAAGCAAACCATTACAGGAAGAGATGCCTCAAGAAGTTGTAAGGTTAAATAAAGATTGCGTTCCAGATTAGTGGAATCAATAATATTGATAACCACTATTTCATCTCTGGCAGATTCGTTTAACAAAGATACCACCACCTCTTCTGCTTTAGATCCTGGATCAAGCGAATATGTACCCGGCAAATCTATAACTTCAGCCTCCTGGCCTCCAAGCTTAAGGAACCCACGCATAATCTCAACCGTAGTCCCGGCATAGTTAGAAGAAATAACCTGCACTCCTGTAAGGCGCGAGAAAACTACACTCTTGCCGACATTGGGATTACCAACTAAAAAAATCTTTTTAATCATGGCTTTCAATAACTATCTTATTGGCTACTCCATGGCCCAGCACCAAAACGCTCCTGCCCACCTTAATTGCTACAGGGCCTTTCAGACCGATATGGCTAATTTTAGTAATCTCCCTGCCCTTATAAATCCCCATACTCATAAACTTATTCTGTAAACCCAACCCTCCGGAGATATCGAGGATAGTTCCTTTTTGTCTTTCTTTCATCTGGGTTAAACTTACTTTTCTCATTTTATTTAATATACTTTTCTATCGCGTTATAGACCCGTCTGGCTATAATTTTATACCCACGCGCATTAGGATGGAAGAAATCACTTTTCATCGCGGGGTTAGTAATAATCTTATTTAAAACTACCGGGATGAATATTGCCTGCTTCTTTTCAGCAAGCCTCTTGAAAGCCGCCCTGTATTCCCTGAAAAACATACCAGCGCTGATATCCACAAGAGCCACCATTGTCCCCTGTGCCTGGATACGATCGATAATTTCGCTCAAATTCTTAACCGTGGTTTCTTTAGGTATTTTTTTTAGAAAGTCATTTCCGCAGAATTCGACAATAACCAAGCGTGGTTTCTTGCTTAAGACATCCTGCTCCAGGCGTTCTAATCCGGCAAGGCTCGTATCGCCATCCACCCCGGCATTAATTACCGTAAGTTTTACCATCTTCCCCAGTGCCGTAGGGTAATCTTCCCCAGGAGCTGCCCCGTAACCAAAAGTAATGCTGTCTCCAAAACAAATAATACTTTCGCCCTTGGCATCAAGATTCTTGATTTCCTGCTTTATGCAGCCGCACAAGGCAATACTAAAAATAATTAATAAAATCCCCGGATTAATTCTTTTCATATTTTAACCTCAGTTGCCCGCAGGCAGCATCAATATCCTGCCCGCGCTCTCTTCTTAATGTAACATTAACTCCAGCTTTAAACAAATAATCTTTAAATGACTCAACCTCTTTTTCAGAAGGTGGAGTAATTTTTACTGGGTCCTTAAAAACAGGATTAGCCGGTATCAAGTTGACTTTAGACAACCTTAAGCCCTTTAAAAGCCCGGCTAATTTCTGCGCTGAAAGCAAATCCGAGTTCAATCCTTTTACCAAGATATATTCAAAAGTAATCTGGCGGTTTGTCCTCTCGATATATTCATGGCAGCATTTGATTAAACCAACCAAAGGATACTTCCGGTTAACCGGCATAATCTTTGAACGCAGTTTATCATCGGCGGTATGCAGGGATATAGAAAGCTCTACCTGCAAATCTTCCTCCTGCAGCCTTTTTATGCCGGGGATAATCCCACAGGTAGAAATGGTAATCCGCCTGGCGCCAATATTAAAAGCATGTGCAGAATTAATTACCCTGATCGCTTTTAACAGGTTATCATAATTATCTAAAGGCTCACCCGTACCCATAAATACAATATGGGTAAGCTGGGCATCAGGCAGGTTGTTTTTTAAATAAAGCACCTCGTCCAAGATCTCGCCACTCGTCAAGTTTCGTTTAAATCCTTTAAGCCCGCTTGCACAAAACTCACAGGCAAATTTACATCCTGCCTGGGAAGAGAGACAGCCTGTAGCACGTTTGGCTGCTGGAATATTCACCGCCTCAATTAAGTTGCCGTCATCCAACTCAAAAAGAAGCTTGGCTGTACCATCGGAGGATTTCTGCAGTTCCGCCAAGTTTAGACCTAAAATATAAAATTCATTTTCCAGTAATTTCCTTAAAGAAGCAGGCAAGTCACTCATGCCGTTAAATTCATAAGCGCCCTTTTGATAAATCCAGGAAAATATCTGTTTGGCGTGATATTTGGGCTTGCCCCAGGAAAGCAATTTTTCTTCCAACTCCCTTAAGCTTAATTCTTTAATATCCTGCATGATAGTATTTTAGGAGCGAATTCTCAGCTTTTCTTTATCAACCTTGCCGGTGCGGTTTTTGGGAAGCTCTACACAAAACTCAAAATAATGCGGGATCTTAAAATGCGCCAGGTGTTGGCGCAGAAAGAAACGTAAATCCTCATCTGCTATATTCTTTCCTTCCTTTGCCACCAGAAACGCCTTAGGCAACTCCCCTCGCAACTTATCCGAAACCCCGACTACTGCGGCTTCTGCGATATCCGGATGTTTCAGTAAAACAGATTCTACCTCCGGCTCAAAAACAATTTCTCCTCCAACTTTAATCATCTCTTTTTTCCTGCCTACAATATAAAGAAAACCTTCCGCATCAAACCTACCCAGATCTCCTGTATAAAACCATCCGTTACGGATAGTCTGACGAGTCAATTTTTCATCTTTAAGATAACCATCGGTAACTACCCAGCTTTTTACCGCTACCTCTCCGACTTCATTTACTTTTAGCTCCTGTGCATTATCATCAAAAATACTTACCTTAATCCATGGAGCTGGCCTGCCTACGCTCTCTATATTTTTAGAACCCATGGGTAAAACTACTGTCGGGGCATTAGTCTCAGTTAAACCCCAGCCATTTAAAAGATGGGCCTTGGGACAAAACTGATGAAACCTGCGCAGGGCATCCGGAGAGTTCGAGGCCCCAAAAGTAACAATCCAACGCAGGCTGGATAAATCAAATGTCTCAAATTCTTTTAATTGCAACAACGCATAGTACATTGAAGGAACTATCCAGAAAAAATTAATTTTATAATTCTGTACATTCCTTAAGAAATCCAGGGGCATAAAACGTTCCATCAACACCATAGTCAGTCCGAAGGTAATTGTATTCTGGATATAGATTAAGCCTCCCAGGTGCGAGAAAGGCAAGGCGCAAAGCGTAACATCCCTGGAACTTAAATCCGCGTTTACAAAAAAGGCCATTGATTTCGGCGGTGCACCCAACTGGAGATAACTAATTAACACCCCCTTTGGCTTTCCGGTTGTGCCTGATGTATAAAAGATTATGGCATAATCGTTTTCTTTGGCTTCTGAGCCGGAGAAAATATTCGCATCTCCTGCTAAAAGGTCCTCAAAACTTAAAACCCCTTCTTCCTTCAAACGGCAAGAAATGATATGTTTTAATGAAGGCAGCCCTGACCTGAGATTGGCAAAAGAAATATTAGCTTTATGTTTAGTAATAATAATCTTGGCTTCAGAATGGCTAAGACAAGAGAGCATCTCCTCTTCGGTAAGCATAAAATCTAAAGGCACGCTGCAAGCCCCAATTGACCATATAGCCAGATAGCTGTAAATATATTCCGGCCAATTAGGCAAATAAATAGCGACCTTATCCCCGCGCTTTACTCCGAGCTTAAGTAAGCCTTGGGCAAGAGAAAAAACCTTATCTTTCAGTTGCACAAAAGAAATCTGCTCCTGGCCAAAGATGACCGCAGGCCTTTGTGCATATTCTTCTGAACACTGCTTTAAAATATTAACTATATCCATTAGAATCCATACCAGTAATTAACCAAAGGCTTGCCGTAGGATGACTGGTCTAAAATTACATTTTTAAGGCGGGTATATTCTAGGAACCCTTCCTTGCCCAATTCTTTGCCAAAACCGCTTTGCTTAAATCCGCCGTAAGGAAGCTGATTATAAAACATGCCATAAGTATTTATCCAGACAGTCCCGGCATTTACTTTCTTGGCTAAATCCTGCGCCAAGGACGAATCTTTGCTCCAGATACAGGCAGCCAGGCCAAAATCCACGCTATTAGCTAAACTTACAGCCTCATCTGAACCAGAAAACTTATTAATCAAAACCACCGGGCCGAAAACCTCTTCTTTGAATATATGCGAGTGCACATTCACATCAACTAAAACTGTCGGCTCAAAGAAATAACCGTTTTTTAATTCCACACTTTCCGGAATCCTGCCTCCGCATACAAGTTTAGCGCCTTCAGTTTTTGCCTTTTCAATATAGGCAATTACCTTTTTGCGCTGCGCATCATTAATTAATGGGCCCATCTGAGTCTCAAAATTATCCGCTAGGCCCAATTTTATGCGTTTGGCCTTTTCCACAAAATCAGCCAGAAACTTATCATAAATACCTTCCTGCACAAAAATCCGGGACATCGCTGTGCACATCTGCCCCTGATTTAAGAAAATAGAGGCCAAAGAGCTGTTCACCGCAACATCTAAATCAACATCATCAAATACAAGGCTGGCAGATTTTCCGCCTAACTCCATAGTCATCTTCTTTACATTCTTTGAAGAGTACTGCAAAATCTGCTTGCCTATATCATTGCTGCCGGTGAAAGAAATCATATCCACGCGTTTATCCACACAAAGCTCTTCTCCTATTGCTGAACCGCTGCCGGTAATTACGTTCACTACCCCGGCAGGCAAACCAACGGTATGAATAATTTTAGCCAGCTCTAAAGCAGTAACCGGAGTAAGACTGGAAGGCTTTAAAACAACTGTATTGCCGGCAGCTAAAGCCGAAGCCAGTTTCCAGCAGGTAATTAAAAGCGGATAGTTCCAGGGCACAATTAATACTACCACACCCACAGGCTCACGGATTAAACGCGACTTTGCATCATCTGAAACATTTAATTCTTCATCCGCCAGATAACTAATAAAATTATCAGCTGTAAACTCAAAGGTCTTGGCGCTAGAGGGAATGTCCATAAAAGTAGTTTCCTTAATTGGCTTACCGGTATTCTGAGTTTCCATCTGCGCTAAATTAGCGGCATTATCTAAAATACCCTGAGCAATCTTAAAGATAAACTCCTTGCGTTGAAACAGGGAAAACTGCGGCCAGGGCCCGGAGTCAAAAGCCTCCCGCGCGCTCGCCAAGGCCAATCCCACTTCTTTTAGAGAGGCCAGCGAGACCTCGGCAATTACCTTCCCCGTAGAAGGATTAATAATATTCTGCTTTTCCGGAGTTTCAATAAACTGACCGTTTATAAAAAGCGGGCATTTTAAATTCATTTGCCCTCCTTCGCAAAACAAACATAAAAGCTATTAATACGTTTTGCTGCGCAGGATTTCGCTGGATCAATAATTTTAAAGCTCAATCTTCACCTCTTTAAATAACGCGAACAGCCGCGTAAATGGAACGTACCATTTGGATAGCTGGCCTAATTGGCCGCTTAACTTCATCTTGCCTTGTGTAACCGCCACAAAACAATCAAGCTTTCCTAAGAATACCTGCTCCCAAACAGGAGCCGGAGCGGATATCAGGAATGGCGCATCAATATCAAAATCCAACTTTACAATTTTCCCTTTTTCAAAATTAAATTTAAAAACCTCGCCTGATCCATCCATCTGGATAGCCAATTTCAAAGTTAAATCCAGATCCTTCCCTTTTTGAGCAATAAATTCATCCTGGTTAGCCAAATCCACAATTGCCTGAATATGCTCCCGGCTAAACATTGGGTATGCCGGTTCATTGCGCCTCAAGTCATCTTTTAAAGCAAGATCTAAATTATCCAGGGCATCTTTGTCAAACAAACGAGCAATTGCAGCACTCTTAACCGCCTCTTCCAATGCCTCGGTAATACTTAAAGCATCTTCGAACTTATCCGCAATCGCTACTGTCCCATGATTCTTTAAAACCACCAGGTTATTTGTCTTTAGGGCTGCGATAACCGGCTCAGGTGCAGTTACCGTCGGGGTTTCCTGGGGAATCACCGGGATATCCCCGAGATAAAATTTAGTTTCAAAACTCATGGCCTTAAGCGCCTTGATAACTGCAAAATAGCCATTAATCAACGGCGGATGGCAATGAACGACTACTCTGGCAGGAAAGTTTTTATACACCAGGCTGTGTAAGGGCAACTCTGAACTTGGCTTGACATCGCCTGCAAATTTTGCACTGGCTAAATTTACCTTAACAATATCCTTTTCTTTTAGCTGACCCAAAAATGTGCCGCTGGCAGTAATCAGAATGCTTTCTGCATCAAGCCTGGCGCTCAAATTACCGGATTTGGCTACCGCCAGGCCCGCCCCATAAAGACGCTTGCCGATTTTAATAATTTCAAGTTTTAAATCTTTTTCGGACATATTTACACCCCTAAATAAATATGTTTGGTGATTAAATTTGCCGGCGTAACATCAAAAGCCGGATAATACGCCTTGACTTCTTTCGGAGCAAGCAAGAGCCCCTGATAAATCTTAAGTTCATTATCCGGACGAATTTCGATCTTAATCTCTTTGCCGCTCTTTAATTTTGACGGCGGAGGACATAAGACATAAAAAGGGACCTTGAAATATTTAGCCACAACCGCTATCTGATAGGTCCCGATTTTATTGGCAATATCCCCATTTTTGGTTAAATGGTCTGCTCCCACAATTATCTTGGTCACCTTTCCTAGCGATAACAAATAGGCTACCATATTATCGGTAATAATGGTCACTGGGAATTTTGCACGCATCAGCTCCCAGGCACTTAAACGCGACCCCTGCAGATAAGGCCGGGTTTCGGTAACATAAAAACTTACCCTCTTGCCCTGCCGCCTGGCAAACTCCGCGATTAACGGCATTAATCCGCTGACATTGCAATGCGTAAGGATTACATCGCCATCCCTTAATAACTCAACCATGTCCATGGCCTGCCTTATGCGGCTCTCTTTAAGTCTTTCAAGAAAACCAAATATTATTTTCTCTAACGGCGCCTTGCCTTTATCCCAACCCAAGACCATATCCGTTAAAACCTTAAACGCCAGTGTCGGACGAGTGGCATTAATGGCCTTTGCTACTTTAGTTAAATCAACATTCTTGCGCTTGCTTAAAATAAAGGTATACATCACCAAGAGTACCTGGCCCACTGCGCGGGTTTTCATCTCTTTAATTGCTTTGCAGGCCTCTAGGTAATCTTTTGCCTTTATATAAGCTAGCCGCTGCGGCAACTTAGTTTCATTAAGAATGTAAATAGCATTGCCTTTTAATTGAATCGGCCAGAAAAGCGGCGAGAATTTCATAATAGATTACTTGCCTTCCATTTTCTTGACTGCCTCTAAAGCAATCTTAATTAAATTACTCTCTGCCATATAATAAAGCGGATTCATAAAACCCATCTCTCCGGTAATCACATTATCGCTGACAGCAAGGATTGAACCAGCCTTGATCTTGTATGTTTGACAAATAGTCAACAGGGTAGAAGAAACCATATCTACCGCCCTTGCCCCTTCTTTACGTTTGGCTTCCACGATCTCGCGTGTTTCGCGCAATAATGCATCGGTAGTCCAGGCTTTGCCGCGATGCACATTTAATCCCATATCTTTAGCAATCCCAAACAACAGGTCAGATATAGCTTTATCGCTAACAGTCTTAAAATTATTATCCACATAGTAAGGAGTAACTCCGTCACCACGGATTACCTCATCCACTATAAACAAATCACCTACCTTGATATTCTCATCAAGCGAGCCGCAGGTTCCTATGCGGATGATATTCGGAATCCCTGCATTGCACATTACCTCTGTGGTAATTGATGTATCCGTAGAAAACCTTCCGCCATTTATTCCGGTAATCTTAATCCCTTCAAAAGTGCCGGTATACATAGTATATTCCATAAAGGAGAAATTACGCACCGGGTTCTCAATCTTCTTCATTAATACTTCCAAGCGGTCCTTTGGCCCCGGGACAATGGCATATTTACCAACATCCTGCGGCCTGAGCTGCACCATCTGCGTTAAATCCTTACCTGTTAGATGAACATCCTTTAGCATTTGCACCTTACATTCCCTCCGTTTTAAATTAACCTCTTAATTTCACTAGCCAGGACAGAGCTGTCAAAAGGTTTTACGATATAGCTGTCCGCTCCGATGACCTTTCCGATCACCTTATCTGACGCTTGTCCCTTACCCGTTACCATTATAATAGGGACTTCTCCTATACTTGCATCTTTCCTTATTTGCTTACAAACCGCCTCTCCCGGTAATTTAGGCAGCATTAAATCTAATATAATAAGATCCACTTTTTCTTCTTTTGCTTTTTTAAGCCCCTCCTGGCCGTCTTTTGCAATAATAACATCATAACCGAGACATTGTAATCGCAGCTCCAGAAACTCCCGCAAATCACTCTCATCTTCTATGATCAAAATAGTCTTACTTATTTCACTCATAGCTTAACTGTTTTTCGCTTAGCGGATCTTAACGAATCTTGTCTCTCGCCACACCGCTTGCTCGCTCCAGCCTGACTCGCTACGCTTTGACAAAATATTAAAGAGCAAATAGCTTTTCTGTATTCCCTCCCAGGATATTCTGCTTATCCTCCTGGGATATATCCAGGTTATTCACTGCGCTTATTCCTGTGGCAACATCCTTCTTTGCCGGCCAGTCACTGCCCCACAAAATATGCCTTGGCCCCATAAGTTCAAGCGCCAGCATAAAATTCGCCTTAGTCGTATCCCCGCTGGTATCCACATAAATATTCTTAAAATAATCGGATGGATTAGCCTGCAGGTCTTTTACAAAATTGATTGAACGTAGCATGGCGTAAGTTGCGTCAAAACGCTGCTTAAGATAACAAACTGCTCCGCCAAAATAAGCAAAGATAAATTTTACCTTTGGGTATTGCCTTAAAATATCCGACATCAGGAGTTTGCCTGCTGAAATCGTAGTATCAAAAACATATTCTACAACCGGAGTAAGCAACGGATCTTTTACCCGCTCAAAACCTATCGGATTTACAATCTGCGGGTGTACAAATACCGGCATGTTCTTTTCCTCTGCCTCCTTATATATAGGTAAGAACATCTTGTCATCCAGATAAATACTATTATAGCTTGAGGCAAGAGAAATAGCCTTAAAACCTAACTCTTCAGTTGAACGCTTTAATTCCCCAAGCATATCAATGGCATTATCTACAGGCAAAACCGCAGCCCCGATAAACCTTTTAGGGTAACGCTTCAGTATCCTGGCGACATTATCGTTATAAATATGGGCAACTTCACTGATACTGCCTAATTTCAAATGTGCATCGGACGTTGGATAACTTAAAACAGCTGCATTAATACCTGCTTCATCCATCATCTTCAGCTGGTCTTCAATATCCCCCCAGCCCTTATGGAAAAAGTGGGCATTGGTAATAATCTCATCCGGCAGCCAATGGCTGTGGGCATCGATTAACATTAATGCTCCGTGTTCTTTAATATGCGATCAATCATTTCAAATTCATAAAGTGCCTTGATTCTTTCCAGCCCCCTTCGACCCAATTCTTGAGCGATAATCTTTTCAATGGCATTAAGCTTAATATCAAGGAAAAGGAATTCCGGGTTCTTCTTTTTCCCCTGGTCCCTTAATTCCGAACAGGCCCTCTCTTTATCTTCGATATATCTTTGAAAGTCGTTGATATGTTTTTGCAGGGCGTCTTTTTCATGTGGCAGATACGATCCGAGAAGTTCTTTTTCCATTTCAACCAATATATCTTGATCAATATCCACCTGGGTAAACTTGCGCTCATATTTATCAAATGCCTCTTTGGTGGTTTTGTACAACCAGATAAAATAACGCTTCTTTAGGTTTTTTACATCCTGTTTATTCATAATTACACCGCCTTTATTGTTTTACTAACTCAACCGTATCAAAATATAATGTACCCTTGGAATCCGCAAGCGGCTCAAATTGAAAAATCTTTACCGGAAAATCAAGCTGACTGTTCTTATCGGCACTTTCCGGCTGCCAGTCATCGCGCACCACAAATTTATCAAAATTACAGACTACCCTTTTCCATCCTTTGAAATCATCTTGCGTTATAAAACGCCAAATCTCACCGCCGTTATCTTTAATATCAAAGGCTATTTTGGTTTTGGAATCTGTTCCATAAACATAGAATGATATGGCATTATACTCTTGCCATTTTATATCAGACGGATTAATAACCCAATTGGCATTTTTGGCATCAAGGCCGGTGCCACGCGCTACATAAATATAGCCGCCGCCAACAGCATCATAAACTACCTTGAGCGCCTTATTGCCGCTATTTTTAATATCAGTAGCCTCGGTGACCTCAACAGCTGAACCATTACCTGAGCCAAAATCAACCGTGCCATCTGGCCCTCCGGTAATTGCAACCTCAAAATCATCTATCAGTAAATTATTTCCCTCAGCCAAAACAATCCCCACAACGGATAAAACCGCCAGTACCGCCAGAAAAAACGTTTTCTTCATTTTTCCTCCATTACTTTCCCGGGTGCTGCTGTTTAAACGGTATTACTGGAGCAGTCCAGGGTGTCTGTTGATTAATTACCGCGATCTCTAAAGGACAAACATTGGCCGGCACAGTCAAGGCAAAACGCACGGCATTCTCAATAGCTTCGGTAGTCATCAGGCGCGAGGTATCATTGGTAATTTCATTTAATTTACCGGTTAAATCCGTATCTGTTACCCCGGGCAGTATAGAAGTTACCTTAATCCCGTGATCGCGCAACTCCCAAAATAATCCTTTGGAAAATGCCCGCAAGCCGACTTTAAGCGAACTGTAAACAATAAAATTCCTGGGCAGCGGGTCACATAATGTTGAACCGGAAACCATATTAATGATCGCCCCGCTCTTATTCTCAATCATATCATTAATTACCAGCCTAATCAGCCGGACATAACCCAAATAATTGGTATGGGCCAATCTTTCAAAATCCTCAATAGGTTGCTCCTGGAAAGGATACTGGCTGGATACACCGGCATTATTAATCAGGATATCAATCTTGCCAAATTTATCTTTAGCGCTATTAACTAAACTTTCTAAATCCTCCAATTTAGTCACATCGCAGGCTACAGGCAAAACCTGAACTTTAAATTTACCGGCGATCTCTTCGGCGGTTTCCTTTAAAGGGCCCGGGTTACGGGCACCAATAACTAAATTGACCCCCAAACTCGCAGCGGTAGAAGCCAAGGCCTTACCAATGCCACGGCTGGCTCCGGTAACAATCGCTGTTTTTCCTTTCAGATCCAAGCTCATATCTCTCCCCCCATATTCTTATTGTTTACCAAACGGCTTAAATATAATAAGATTAATAACCCCGAACCAAAAACCAAGAAACCTAAAACGAAACTTTTTTGCATAATTAAACCACCTAGGCTTACGCCAATGCCTCCTGAGATAAAACGCACTCCGCTATTTAAACTGGCTGCTTCATTTAAGAGTTCAGCCGGCAAATCTGCAAGCATAGTGGACAAACCCACATGATTAAACGTCCATCCCAGGCCCCAAACAATCATTATCAGGACAAGCAAACTTAAGGGCAGTTTTATTAAAAACGAAAAAATACACATCACCATAAGGGCAATGCCTAAATTAACCACCTTTATCCGACCTACTTTGTCAGCCAAACGGCCGCCCCAAACCTCGCCAAAAATACCGCTTAAGCTGGTTAGGGTAATCAACATACTGATATAAAACTGGTTTAAGTTTAGCTGGGTTGAAAAATACACCCCCAGCCACTGTTGTACAGCATGATAAATTAAACTTATGAGAAAGATATAACTGAATATCTTAATAACCTTTTTATTCCTGAAAGCCTCTAAATAACCAAACCGGAAATTACCTGTATCTTCTTTAAAACTGGGAAGGCAAATATACATAAATATCCAAAGTATAAATCCGCTTAGCGCCGGGATAATAAATATCAGCCTCCAGTTGATTATCCCGCTAAGGAATAACCCTAATAAAGATGCCACAAATGTAGAACCAAAAAACAAGCCTATATATCGGCCGCGTTTTTCCTCATTCAGGCGCCTGGCGATTAAAATAAGGCCTAGTGGAATAACCGAGGCGCCAAATAACCCCATCATAAATCTGGCAACAAAGAGAGAAGCGATATTCTGAGAGATCCCCGCTAAAAGATTAGCCAAGGAAAACAGGAATATACAAACCAGCTCGACTTTACGGGCATCAAAGGCGCGCACCAATGGGCCGTAGAAGAATGCCGCCAGCCCATACGGGATCATATACAGCCAGATAATCCTGCCTACCACAAATTGAGAAAGAGCAAAATCAGCTGCAATAGACGGAATTAACGCGGCAGATGCAGCTACATTAAAAGACAGGACCGCTCCCTCTAAACAAAGGATAATAAATGTAGCCCTCTTCACCTGGCCGCTTCTTTTTCAATAATCTCTTTAAAAATCTTTAGATTATGCTGCGAGCCCTCATTTATGAAACCTTCAACCTGCTGGTCATTAAACTTGGCTTTTTCATCCATATGAAAATGCTGGATCCAGGTTAATTCAATACCTTCTGGCTTGGGAGTATACAACCAGATAATCTTCATATATTCAAAAGGTAATTTTGGGGCCTCGCGTTCAGCATAAGTGAAATAATTTTCCTTAAAAAGCAGCCTCCAGGACTGCCAGGACTTATCATCTTCATCCGTGAGGCGAAAAACTATTTTGTTAGCCTCTTTTTTGACCACCTCGGCTTTTTTATACTCTGTGCCGAATAACTCTGTCCAACGCGGGATATCATTGGATACATCAAACACTAAATCATAAGGCGCGTTGATAATTATTGAATTGCACGTATGCCCCATAATATCCTCCTAATTTTATATTCTTTCAGGCCATATAAAACGGGCGGCTTGGACTAAATTCGAGCCGCGGTGTGCGGAGAGAAACAGCCCAAGACAGGATCCGTTTTAATAAATTAATCTACAAGAGCGACAACCCGGGCCCAGGCGGCCCCGGTATTCTTAATCCGAATCGGAAAACAAATAACTTTAAAACCACAACCAGGAAGTTTCTCTAGATTAGCCAACCTTTCTATATGGATAAACTCCTTCTTGCGGCCGTAAAAATGCGCCGGGTAAAATGTTTTAGGATCATTTGTTTTTAAGAACTCGCTTAACATAAACCTATAAGGCCGGTCAATGCCCATAGTATCTACGCCGAATATTTTTATACCGGCCCCTAATAGAAACTCTATTGCAGACGGGTCAACCCCCGGATAATCTGAAAAATATCCTGGCCCACCATAAAGCTTATCCGCGCCAGTATGCAATAATACAATATCCAAAGGCTTAAGCTGGTATTTTATTTCCTCAAGCGCTGATTTTATATCATGCGCATTAATTACTTCATCTGGTTTTTTATGGGTCAGGTTTAATTTTACGCCGTTTTGATAACAATATTCCAGGGGAATCTCATCCGCTGTCTTTGATGGCCGGTTTTCTGTCTTTGAGCCATAATGGAAGGAATAATCCAGGTGGGTTCCTATATGCACCGGGGCATGCACAATCTCTAAAGACAGGAATTCCTTATCAGGCAGTTGCTCTTTCTTAATAATACGCATGCCTAATGCGTGTTTTATCTTGCCCAAAATTGTCTTGCCCATGATGACGCGGTTAAACTTGCCGACTCCGGCTTTATGGCTAACGCGCTCGATATCCACCTTGTGCACTTCAAAGGCCTTCTCGTCAATGGGCAGGCTCAGGTCAATAATCTTCATTTCGCTAATTTTGACTGTATAGTGCTGGCGATATCATTTATTGTTGAATTCTTGGTTATCTCTTTAATGTTAAGCTTTACCCCGAATGACTTCTCCAGGGCAATTACCGATTCCACCATTTCAGTAGAATCAACCCCGATGCTATTTTGCAAAGAAACATCGTCTTTGAGTTCTTCAATCTTTACTTTCAATAAACTTGCTAATACTTCTTTAACTTTATCCTTCATCTACTCCTCCTATATCTGCACTTCGCCCTTGGTCGCGGCGGCTTCCCATTTATTAATACCGTTCATAACATCCTGAAAGCAAAGTTTGGCCAGCGGATCAAAATTACTCTCCATAATACGGTTTATCCTTCCAGGCTTTGAAAAAAACTCACGCATACACCAAGAACCCAGCCTCCCTAAATCTTCCGTAGAAAGATGGTCTGTAGGGATTACCGGATGGAGAAAATCCCATTGGCTAAAGTCAACCTTCTTGGGATCGATCCAGTTTTTCTTTAAAGCAATCCTCCACATCGGAGAATTCGGGGCAGGAGTGACATAACCTACCCACAGGACATCCGGGTCCACCTGGTCAGTAAACTCAAAACGCTGTTTGACAATTTCTTCGGTATCATAATCAAAACCCATCATAATATCGGCGACAATTGCGATATCATTTTTACGAAACATCTCTATGGTTTTATTGATCTGGTCAATGGTAATGCCTTTGGCTATTTTCTTAAGCTCTGATTGAGTGGTAACCTCAATGCCAAAAACACCCATAAATAAACCGTTCTCTTTCATCAAAGGCAGGATAGATTCGCAATTAACCCAATCAATAGCCCGGCCTAAAGATACCCACTTAATCGGGTTATTAGATGCTTTCTTAAGTTCGCAAAATTTCTGCACTCTTTTAGGATCTACATTAAAATTATCATCCTGGATAACCACCACCTTAACCCCGTATTTTCTATGCAAAAGATTCAGTTCTTCCATTACCCTTTCTGGAGATTTGGCGCGCCATTTTAAGAAATCCGATGGGGAGCGCGGGTCAAACTGGTCCCATTCATAACAAAAGGTACAGGCTGAAGGGCATCCTCGGGATGTAACCATATCTACGAATGGTTTCCAATAAGTATGGCCTACATATTTATCCATCGGGAACAAATCATACGCCGGCAAAGGAAGTTTATCCAGATCTTGCATAAGCGGCTTATGCGGCCCCATAACAATTTTCCCATCAATACGGCAAGTAGCCCCGCCCACGTCGCCAAGCGGCTTATTTTTATCTATTGCCTCAATTAAATCCCCAAAGGATTCCTCCTCGCCCATAACCACAAAATCAACCGCGGGATTCTCCTCCAGCGTAGGCACAGGCATTGCCGAATACCATAACCCGCCAAAAATTATTTTTGTCTTAGGTAAAACTTTTTTAATCCCTATGGCCGCGTCTTTAAAATGACGCAAGACTCCATAGCCGCCATAACCGTGCAGCTGTTCACCCATAACTACGATATCGGGATTCTTCATTTTTACCTGCTCAACCAGTTGTTCCATGGGTATTTGATCGGCCTTTCCGTCAATAACAGCTACATCTTCATAGCCTCTTTCACGCACATACGCAGCCCAATGCGCATATAACTGGTTTGGAGATCTATGTATTCCATGAGTTGCCCAGGCACCGACTTTCGGCATAACAAATAATATCTTCATTTCTTCTCCTTTTTAACTGCTCAACGATTTTAATTTACCTGCATGCTATATACTGCCTTTTTCGACTACCAGGGCTGAATTGATCCCGCCGCGGCCGCGCGAGACAATCAAAGATTTATTTACCTTATATTCCCTGGCTTGCTTAGCCACATAATTTATGTCTCTTAGAACCGGAGTATCCAGATTCAATGTCGGAGGAATCAAACTATGTTCCATAGACAAAAGTGCAATAATCATATCCAGCGCTCCGGATGCTCCAAGAAGATTACCGAACATGGATTTCGGGCAACTCACAGGAATATTTTTCAGGGCGTCTGCGAAAACTAACCTCAGCGCCTTGATTTCAGAATTATCCCAAAGATCAACTGCCAGCCCATCCAAACTTATATAGCCGATATCTTCAGGTTTAGCTTTAGCGTCATTAAGCGCCATATTTATAGCCCGCGCCAATTCCTTGCCATCGGAAGCAGGATTAATCCTATCTACTCCGTCGCAAGTTGTACCATATCCGCTGATAAACCCCAGAATATTTGCCCCCCTGCTCCTGGCTCTCTGGATATTCTCCAACACCACAATACCCGAGCCCTCGCCGATGACAAAACCGCTGCGGCCTTTATCAAACGGCCGGTATGCAGCTTGAGGATCATCATTGCGGGTAGAAAGCGCCCCATATGTATTGCAACATAATAAGGCGTAAGGAGTAACCGGCGCTTCCATTCCTCCAGCTAAAATCAGGTTCAATTTGTTTTTATACAAAACCTTCCTGGCATAACCTAATGCCATAAGGGAACTTGCCCGGTCACTGACCATGGTCTTGCTGAATCCCTTTATGCCATAATAAATAGATACCTGGCCTTGGGGGGCAGCGGGAAACCAGGCAGAAGCCATATAAGGAGAAACCCCCTCCCGACCTTCTAAATACAAATCCCTTAATTCTGTCTCGGCGTAAAGCCAGCCGCCGATGGCATTGCCCAAAAATATGCCAACAAGATTCGGATCCTCATTTTTAATATCTATACCCGCATCCTGCAAGGCTAATTCTGAAGCAACCAGCGCCATATGCGAAAAGGCATCGATCTTCTTAAGCAGCCTTTCGGATATATGGCTATACTTTTCCAAATCATCAATTTGCCCTGCTATGTGCGCCGGGTATTTTGAAGCATCAAAACGCGTAATTTCCTTAATAAAGGAACGGCCGCTTTTAATATTCGCCCAAAACTGCCGCTTACCAATACCCGAAGGGCTGACTACCCCTATCCCTGTAATTGCTATCTTTTCCATTACCCACCGAACCTTTTAAAAATTAAAGAAGAGTGTATCCCGGAAAAACCACTGCTGGTTTTAAGGATCATGTTTACCTTTTTCTCGATTGCCTGATTAGGTATATAATACAAATCACATTGAGGGTCTTTTTCCTCCTGGTTTATTGTAGGAGGAAGGATATTTTTCTCAAAAATCATGCTGGCAATGGTCATCTCAATGGCATTTGCCGCAGCCAAGGGGTGACCAATCATAGATTTAAATGAACTGATGGGCAGCTTATAAGCATACTCCCCGAAAATCGCCTTGTAAGCACTGGTCTCAAAGATATCATTCATCCGCGTGCTTGAGCCATGGGCATTAATATAATCAATATCCGCAGGTTTAACATCAGCGTCTTTTAGTGCCAGGGCAATGCAGGTTTCCATGGCTTGGCCATCAGAAGGAAGGTCAGTCATATGAAAGGCATTACAGCTAGTGCCAAAGCCTAAAACTTCGCAATAAATCGGCGCGTTACGTTTTAGGGCATGGTTTAATTCCTCAAGCACCAGGAGCCCCGCCCCTTCACCTAAAACGAACCCATCCCGCTTATTATCAAATGGCCGCGATGCTTTTTGAGGCTCGTCATTATGCACAGATAAAACATTCACTACATCAAATGCACCAAAGGTAATCGGAGTAAGCGGCGCCTCTGCTGCTCCGCAAATCATTATATCCTGTTCGCCATCCTGGATAGTCTCTAAACCAAACCCTAAAGAATCCGTGCCGGCAGTACATCCTGTAGAAATAGTATTGCAGATTCCCTTTAAGCCAAAACGTGCGCTGATTTCTATTGAAGGGGTATTAAACATCGCCGCGTCATAAAGGTCAGGCCGCACAAGAGCCGGCTCAATTGGCTTCTTGCCATCTTCGGTAACTAAAGCAAACTCTTCTTCCATATACTTAGTGCCGCAAATCGCATTTGCCAGACAAACTCCCACGCGCTGCGGATCTTCTTTTGAAAAATTTAATTTACTATCTTCAACCGCCATTTTACCGGCGGCTACTCCAAACTGAACATAGCGGTCCATACGTATAGCTTCTTTGTGGCTTAAGCCCAGCTTAAAAGGGTCGAAATCCCTGACCTGAGAGGCAATTTTTGTATTAAAAACCGATACATCAAAACCCTCGACTAAACGCACCCCAGATTTGCCGCCTGAAAAACCATCCCAGGCATTCTTTTTACCAATGCCGTTAGGAGAAATTATTCCAATACCAGTAATAACTACTCTGCGTTTAGACATAAATTATTTATTCTCCTTCACTCTTTTGACCTTAAAAATAATATTCCCGCCGTCAGGGCAGGTAACCGTATCAATTGAATCCGGGTCATTCATAAAGAAAAACTTTGCCCCGAAGTTTAAGGCAAACAATGCCGGGAACGCTGTATGAAAAGCCGCCCCGCAGAAACCAGGTATACATTTTAAACCTTGCGTCTCCCATTTATCGCCAACCTTATATCCAAAACTGCATCTGCCTTTTGCCTTAACCACTTCAATAATCATCTTCTTAGGATTAGGGCCTTTGTGATCCGGATCACGGGGGATCACCTCAAGTTTGCCTTGCCTATCCAGGACTTCTGCCTTAAACTCCAATTTCCCTCCATCAGGGCAGGTAACTAATAACGAGCGCTGATTATCGCGGAACCCGAATTTCGCCCCGAAGCTTAAAGCGTATATTACCGGAAAAAGCGCATGCGCCAGGCCTAAACAAAAATGCTCCGGCGCATGGGTGAAATCCTCTAGGAAAATTTCATCCCCAACCTTGTACCCATGATAGCATTCACCAAAAACCTGGCTGACCGTAAGCTTTAATCTTGGGAAAGGAGTATTCACAGCTCTATTTTCGCTCATTTTAATTTGGCAACTTTTTGAATTCTTTCAAATAACTCAGCTTTACTATAAAACTTTTTACTTTTCTCAACCTCATGCACCATATCAACCAAGACGCTATTTAAAGGCGACTGAATATTATTTTTCCCGGCAAGACGCACAAATTCCCCGTTGATATAATCAATTTCTGAATTGCGCCCTCGCATAATACTTTGCAATATAGAGCCATAAAGCGGCTCCTTACTCAAATTTCTCATGGTTTGTGAAAAGATTTCTGCTGCTTGAGCAATCGGCAAAGAGGTTAACTTAACAACATTCTCCACAGGAAAACCCGGCAGGGAAACTAATTTTATGCCTGCCTTATCAACAACACCAAGCGCCTCTTTCCAGATAGCAATACTTATATGGCTTATATCGTGGTCACTAAAAACCTCCTGCATGCTCTTACCTAATATCCCCGGCAGGCAGTTGTTAGCATTAGCGAATATTTTTAAAAACTTCATCCCGGTAATATCCTCGGCTATTATAACGGGAAATGCCTTATTTAAAACACGGCTTAAATCCGGTAATACTTCTGGATGCCTTCCATCAAAAGGCCAACCTATTATCCAGGGTCCTTCAAAATTATGCACCAGCTTGGCCGACTCCAAATAAGTGGAGCCGAACATAACAATACTGGAAACTATATTTTCTTTAGGCAGTAATTTCGCAACAATGCTGTCCGCCTGCACGCCATTCTGGATAGTCAGAATTAATGCATTGCGAATAAGGCTTAAGTTATTTTTTATGGCGTATTCAATATCCTGGGTTTTAGTCGCCAGGATCACTAGCTCCGGAGCATAATTAAGCTGTTCGGAAATATTGATCTTGACCCTAAAGGTTCCCCGTACACCGGATATCTGCAGTCCGTTTATTTTTATAGCTTCTATTGAATTCGTCCGGCCGACTAAAGATACATCCTGGCCTTCTAATTTAAGATAAGCGGCCACAAGACAGCCAATCGCACCCGAACCAATAACCCCTATATGCATAGTTAACTCTGGCCTTCAGGAAAGCCGTATTTCTTGTAATCAAATCCATTTTGCTCTAAAAGACGGACCATCATGCTGTAAAAAGGCGATGGCACGTCAGAAAAAAAGGCGCTGACCACATCCTGCTCCTCTACCTGGGAGGATTTACGCAAAAGGGCATTATTTTGCGCCTGCTGAATAACCACTGACTCAGTAATCCGGCGGTGAAATACGGGGATCTTGGATATCAACAGTTTAAACTTTTCTTCAGTTTTAGTTTCCCAAACCATAACTGGCCTCATTAGGAATAAAAGTTACATCCGGGATGTTAATTTCAATATAGTAAAATTTTACTATATTTTATTTGATTATTTTATAATCTAGCGCCATTTTTGTCAAGCAAGAAATTGGGCACCTTATAGTTTTTGTCTGGCGAAATCCTGCCGAGTTTACGAAACAGGACAAGCCCCTTTCAAGGATGAAAGACTAAATCTCCTTGAGCAACGTATTAAGAAATTCCGATTCTGCCTGAAGCAGGCAAAGGTTGTGTTTCAGTATGCGCAATAATGAAATTGAATTCTTCAGCTTCCTGGTTTTAAGTGTTTCTTCTATACTAGAGGATATCTTCTTTAATATCGTAAGCCTAGCAGCCAGGCGCCGACGGCTTAAAGCAGGTTTTAGATAATCCAGGAAATATAAACTTAGGTCTAAGCTGAATTGCGGACGTTTAAAGTTAAGCAGGCTTTTATTCAACAATTCATCAAAGCGGTCTTTGCCTTTTTTGGTAAGGCGATAAACAAACCGCTCCGGCCTCTTGCCTTCTTTGCCGGCATGTTTATCAAGCAGGCCTTTTTTCTCTAAGACTTTCAATGGATAATATATGGATTTTAAATCAACCCCGGCAAAAAGAGAAAGGATTTGGCGTATCTTGATCTTAATTTCATAACCATGCCTGGGGCTTTGACGCAATAAACCTAATAATAAAAACTCCTGCTCAATCATCCGGTAATACCTATATCCCTGAATTTCTTATACCTTAATTTAAGCAATTCATCGCCATCAAGGCCTTCCAGTTCTTTTAAATTTCTTATGATCGCCTCTTTTACGTTCTGGGTTATTTTTGCAGGATCACGATGCGCCCCGCCTAACGGCTCAGGAATTACTTCGTCAATAATCCCCATATTTAATAAATCTGGACCGGTTAGCTTTAAAACTTCAGCTGCCTGGGGCGCCTTTGCACCATCCTTCCAAAGGATTGCCGCACAGCCCTCCGGAGAAATCACTGAATAATATGAGTTTTCCAAAACTGCTACACGATCTGCCACTCCCACGCCAAGGGCGCCTCCGGAGCCCCCCTCTCCAATAACAATTACCATAATCGGAACTCTAATACACATCATTTCCCGCAAATTAAGCGCGATTGCATGTGATTGCCCGCGTTCCTCTGCGCCAATACCGGGATAAGCTCCCGGCGTATCAATAAAAACTACAACCGGTAATTGAAACTCTTCGGCCAGCTGCATAACACGCAGCGCCTTACGGTAACCTTCGGGATGCGCACAACCAAAATTACGCTTAAGGTTTTCTTTGGTATCGCGGCCTTTTTGATGGCCTATAACCACAACCTTCCTTTTATCGATCTTAGCCAGGCCACAAACCATTGCCTTATCATCGCTAAAAAGACGGTCACCATGCAGCTCCATAAAATCCGACATAATCATATTTATGTAATCCAGGGTATAGGGCCGCAGAGGATGCCGGGCAAGCTGTACCTTCTGCCAGGCAGTAAGATTGCTATAGGTATCTTTTCTTAAATGCTCCAGCCTTTCTTCGAGTTTCTTGACTTCAGAGGATAGATCAATTTTCTTCTCGGAGATAAAGGTTTTAAGCTCCTGGATCTTTTTCTCTAACTCAATAATGGGTTTTTCAAAATCTAGTCCGGCCATAAGAATTATTCGACTATCGTAACCTCTGTTCCTGTGGGAATAATATTATAAAGTTCCTCTACATCTGAGTTACTCAAACGAACACAGCCCTGAGTCACCTGCTTTCCTAATTCTTTAGGCTCTATGGTACCATGGATTCCGTATCCAGCCAGGTCAAATCCCATCCAACGCGTACCCAGCACATTCTCCGGGCTTCCCGCAGGCACTACTGCCCCAGCTCTAAACCAGGTAGGATTAGCAAGCTTATTAATAATCTTGAATACGCCTACGGGAGTGCAACTATCTTTCCCTGTAGATACAACATAAGTCTTTATCACCTCTTCGTCACTTTTAAGCAACATGATATTTTGGGATTTATCTACCAGTATGCTGAAAGGTGCATTCCATATCTTTATTTTACGCCCGGGGATTATCAGCGAATCGCTGATATTATTGCTTTTCATAATAAGCTCAGGGGTAGTTTTATGTTCACGGGCGATCTTATTAAGGGTATCCCCAGATTTTATCTGATAGATTATGCTCTTGGGGGTAATTGCCGGAGAGAATAACAATTTAATGTTTATCTCCTCCGACTTCTTTTGCCAAAGAGCTACCTCGGGGGACTCCGTAAAGTCATTCACTAATTTTTGATATATCGACTTGGCCTCGAGTAACTCACCTTTAGCCTCAAACTGCCGCGCCTGGTTAAGTAAATTATGAACGGACGGACGATTACTTGCCAGCTTAATTATGTCTGCGGGCCTTTTCAATATCAGGACAATAAAAATACCCGCTATCGCTATTGCTGCCAGAATTACAATTAAGAATTTCTTATTCACCTAGGCCTCCGTTTTATCTCTGCCCTGACCAGGATACCAGGGCAATAACAATACCTAAAAACAACCCCATGATAACTTCTACGGGTGTATGCCCAATGAGCTCGCGCAGGCGCATCTCCTGAATCTTGCCCTGCCAATAAATATCATCCATAATCTTATTTAGGATACCTGCTTGTTTGCCTGTAGAGCGGCGGACGCCTTGGGCATCAAACATAACCACAATGGCAAACGCAAAGGCTAAAGCAAAATATACGCTGTCAAAACCGCAATCCATCCCTATGCTCATTGCTAAGCATGAAGCCCCTGCTGCATGCGCGGACGGCATACCGCCGCTGCCTATAAACAGACGAAAATCAAATTTCTTTTTACGCAATACCCCAATGCCCACCTTAATCGTCTGAGCAATCAGCCAGGCAGAAATAGTGGTCATCAGAATCTTGTTCCTGTATATTTCTACAAAAAAATCTTTCATTATTCCTTGGTTTGAGCCGGAACCACTTCAATTTTAATCTTTTCCTGGATAACCGGCTGGCCATTTCTTATCAAAAACCCGTGGTTTCCTTCAGTTAGCGATGCGCGAACTTTGCGTTTTGCGGCCCTTAATTCCCTTATTGCTTTCTTGAGCTCAACAACGGAGCTTAATTTGGCCTTAAATTGTTCATTTTCCGCATAAATACGCTTATGCTGGTCTATTAAAACCTTATTCTCGGCCTTTAATATAGAAAATTTGGCGCTTGTGTTATCAAGATTGCCCTGTATTCTAGCCTTATCCTGAAAAAGGCGCGCAATCTTATTCTTACTTGCCTTTAAATAATTCAAGAGTCCGGAGTTTTTTAACGCCAGGCGCTCTTTTAGTTCTTTTTCCTTCCCCAATTCCTGCAATAAGTTTTGTTTCTCTTTTACTAATACAGCAACCTCATCTTGCGCTTTGGTTAGGCTATCTTGAAGCCTGCACCTTGCCTTTAATTCACTTAGGTACCTGACCATGCTAAAAACAGTGATACTTAACAACAAAATGGTCAATATGTTCTTAACAGCACCTTTACTCATAGGGTTATATTATATAATCTGCCGACTAAAAAGCAAGCACTTTATAGCCTTATCTAGCGCAGTCTTTGTAATGGTTAGCGAACATAGGCAAGCTATTTTCTCCTAAAAACAAGTTAGATTATTCAGTATCAAACGTCTATAGTCTTAGGTTAGATAACCATGGCATGGCTTCCGATAGCCTACTAAGCCACAGGCCGGAGGGCCGTGGTTCGGTATCTGATAGCCTAAGCCAAAAACGGAGGAAAGATGATCTCAAAAACTAACAGCTTTGGCCTTATTGGTTTAGAGGCTTATCCGGTTGAAATAGAGATTGATGTATCCAAAGGCCTTCCGGCAGTAACCCTGGTTGGACTAACAGATACAGCCATCAAAGAAAGCAAGGAAAGAGTACGCTCGGCAATCAAAAACTCAGGATTTCAATGGCCCACACAAAGAATAACTGTAAACCTGGCCCCTTCTGACATCAAAAAAGAGGGGGCCTGTTTTGACCTAGCCATTGCTCTGGGAATCCTGGCTTCAACCGGGCAGATTAACGGGGACCTTCTTAAAAACTATATTTTCTTAGGAGAATTATCCCTGGATGGGCAAATTAGGCCGGTGCGCGGAATATTAGCCATTAGCTTAGCCATGGCCAATTCACCTGTTAAAAATCTCGTACTTCCGGCAGAAAATGCCAAAGAAGCCGGGATAGTTCCTAATTTATCCGGTTGGCCGCAAAATAATCTAAAGGAAACGGTACAGTTCCTAACAGACCTCCTGCCTAGGCAGCCTTTTAAGGCTACTCCGGAACAAACGCTAAGGATCAATACAAATTATGCTTTGGATTTCTCTGAAGTCAAAGGTCAATACTTTGCTAAAAGGGCGCTTGAAGTAGCTGTTTCAGGAGGACACAATATTGTTTTAATCGGCCCTCCTGGCAGCGGGAAGACTATGCTCGCAAAAAGAATTCCTACGATCATGCCCAGTTTGACTTTAGACGAAGCCCTGGAGATAACCAAAATCCACTCTGCAGCTGGCACATTATTGAACAAGGATGGATTTATGGGAACCAGGCCATTCCGCTCTCCGCATCATAGTATTTCAGATATCGCTTTAATCGGCGGCGGCAGCATACCTAAGCCAGGAGAAATAAGTTTAGCGCATTACGGGGTCTTATTCCTGGATGAACTACCGGAGTTTAGCCGTAAAGCCCTTGAAACACTAAGACAGCCCTTGGAAGATAACTTAATTTGTATCAGCCGCATAAAACGCACGCTAATCTTCCCTGCTTGCTTTATTTTAGCCGCCGCGCTCAACCCCTGCCCCTGTGGAAATTATTTTAACCAGCGAGAAACCTGTCATTGCCATCCCACGAAAATCAAAAATTACCTGGGTAAAATTTCCGGCCCCCTGCTTGACAGAATCGATATACACATCGTGGTCCCGCAGATAAAATACCATGAATTATCAAATGTAAAAGAAGCAGAATCCTCGGAAACAATCAGGCGGCGCGTAGAGAACGCACGGGCAATACAACATAAAAGATTCAAATCTGCGGGGATATTCTGTAATTCCCAGATGCCTAACAAACTAATCAAAGAATACTGTTTTTTAGACAAGCAGGCACAAGAATTACTGCGCATGGCCATATCAGAACTAGGGCTCTCGGCAAGGGCTTATGATAAAATCTTAAAAGTAGCAAGGACAATCGCAGATTTAGATCAAAAAGAAGTCATTTCTCAAGAGCATATCGCGGAGGCAGTACAATACAGATCCCTGGATAAAAAACAAATTTAGCTGTTATTTGGAAAATGCTTCCGTCAATATAACATTGGCGATATTTTCAGCCAAAAGCGCGTTACCCTTTTTTGTACAATGGCCAAAATCACCCCCAGACATATCCAGAAATAATTCTCCAAATCCCTCTTTCTTAACAGCCTCTTTAAATACTCTCTCGTTATCTACAAAAATAACCCCCTTTTCGTCATTTTCAAATATCTTCCTTAAGGGGCCTAAACTACGCATGGGATACTGTACACAAACTAACCTTATTCCCCTCCTGCTTAGTATCTCTTTAAATTTACGATAGCTGTTGACTGTAACGGGGTTATAATATCCCAATCTCGGACCATTTGCTGCATTACCAGTATATCCTTTTGCCAATTCTGGCTCACCCATTTCTTCATACAATACTGACATTGCCCCATATGCACGGTAATTTTCAGGATATAAACTTATGATTTTCTTAAATAATTCTTCAGCTTTGGAGTATTCCCCCTGAACCCGGTAAATCCATCCTAACCCAATGTACGCGAAATTATTTCCTGGATTTAGTTCTATGGCCTTCTTGAATAATTCTTCAGCCTGTGGATATTTGCCCTGGGTTTGATAAAGGTGCCCTAACCCGCTATACGCATCATCATTTTTGGGATTTAGTTCTATGGCCTTCTTGAATAATTCTTCAGCCTGTGGATATTTGCCCTGGGTTTGATAAAGGCGTCCTAATTTAAGATAGTTATTGTCATTTTCTGGTTTTAGCAATGCCAGTCCATATATATCTTGCTTCTTTAGCTTCTTTATAATACGCATATACAAAAGCCTCATCAATCTATAGATCCTCCAATGCCGGAATACAGTAGCATTAACTTCGGGTATGCCTTTATAGTATTTTATCCCCATGTCATTATTGCCTGCCATCACAATCACCATATTGGGTTTGTAGGTATCGAGGTTTTGTTGCAGCTGCGAAAGTATCACCACGGTATTTATTCCTACGATACCCTTATCTATCACACTGAATCTTATACCGACATTGCGCTTGTTTAGGATATCTTCCAAAGGCCCTGGATATTGCCCAGCCGTAGTTGATTCACCCAAACACATAATACGATAAACACCGTTTTGTTTTATAGCTTGCACATTCCTATATTCTTGCCTATATAATAAAATAAGCCCTCCCAGGCGTATTCCTATTTCTAACAATATTATAGAAAAGAATAATCCGCATATTATAACTGCTATCTTTTTTTGTAAAGACGCTCTGGTTTTGTAAATATTATTGTGGTGCATAAGTAATTCGATTATACCACTTCCATCACAAAGTAGTAGGGCTTTATAGCAAAACAGCTGCTAATGTTCACTTATATATTGTTTTAGGTTTACAGTAAAGGAATTATTTCTCAAAGGCAAATTGCGGAGGCAGTTTAATACAAATTCCCGGCAATAAAGATTATTTTGTAACAACTTCAATGTTTATGCTTGTGCTGGCAGTCTGGCCTTTTTCGTCTTTTACCGTAAGCGTGGCGGTAAAAATACGGCTGCCGTAAGTAGTACTCCAGTAAGTATTAGCCGGATTCTTTTTCGTAGAGGTATCGCCGTCGCCAAAATCCCAGGAGTAAGAAACTATTCTTCCGGCCGGAGAACTGGATTTAACGCCATTAAAATTTACCTGGAGCGGGGAAAATCCTTTAGTTGGCTTAGCAAGAACCACTGCATGCGGCGGCTCAAGCTTTACCAGTTCAACAACAGGCAACACCTTCTTTTCCTCTGCAACTATTTGTCTTTCCGGCTCAGGGCTTAATACTTTTTGAACCTTTTCAGGTTCAATAGAAGCTACTGGAGCCTGCTCAACAACAGGAGCTGCTGGAATCCCTGCGACAGGTGCCGTAACTACATTAACATCCCCTACAACTATTTGTTTTGCCGGTTCAATATTTACCGGCTGGACTTTTTCAGGCTCAATAGGAACTGTGGCAGAAGTAGGCTGCGCAACAACAGGAGCTATTGCTTCCGGGACAGGGGGCCCTTTTCGCGCAGTTTCTTTTTCCAAATCTTCGTCTATATAAGCCTTGAGTTTGGCCTTTAAATCATTTACCCTGGATTTTTCCAGCTCATCCTTTTGCTCATCGAGCCGGTCAGCTTTCTCCTTGTATTGAGGATTACGGTTATATTTATAATCCGCAACAGCAACAAACGGCCAACGTAAAATTCCCCCTATAAAATCTACAGCCATTGCCGGAGGATCCCAAAAAAGCTCTTTAAAACGGGCTTCTATCTGGCCCATTTTCTTATAATAATATTCAACTGTAGCGCGCCTTCGGTTAAAACGCTCTTTTGCCAGGGCAAGTTCAGGCACAGAGTTGCCTTGTCCAATCGTATATTCCGGAATCTGCTTGCCATCGTAGAATACTACATATCCTTTATCATAGGGAGAAGCTCCTTTCTGAAATTTATAAGTAGCGCACCCGGATAATAAAAGAGATAAAACCAATAACAACCCTATCCTTCTCACCTTATTTGCTCCTTTTATCTAATCCCGCTTCATTAAAGCTAATGCCTCAGAGCGGGTCTTTTGGTTCTCTTTAAAGATACCCCGTACAGCACTGGTTACTGTCATTACCCCAGGCTTCCTTACGCCGCGCATAGACATACAAAGATGCTCAGCCTCAATTACCACCATTACCCCTAAAGGATTTAATTTTCCCATAATAATCTCGGCAATCTGAGTAGTCAGGCGCTCCTGAACCTGCGGCCGGCGGCTCAATATATCAACCACCCGGGCAAGCTTACTTAAACCCGTGACCCTGCCATTCTTGGGAATATAAGCGATATTTACCCTGCCGGTAAAAGGCAAAAGGTGGTGTTCGCAGACAGAATATAAGGGGATCCCGCGTAACAATATAATTTCATGGTGCTTTTGCTCAAGTATAACCTCCAACTCTTTTTCCGGATCCTGCTTTATTCCGGAAAATATCTCTTCATACATATCGGCAACCCGGCTCGGAGTCTCCAACAAATCTTTTCTTTTGGGATTCTCGCCAATGGCTTCCAATATCTGGCGGACCGCTTTTTCAATTTTAATTTTATTCATTTCTTTCTCTAATCCTTATTTTTACAAACCAGCTATAGGGGTTATTATCTAATGAAAACCAGCTTTCTGCAATAGGTTTTATTTACCAATGCAGAAATCAGAAAAAATCCTGTCCAGGAGATCCTCCGTTAAATCCCTTCCCAGAATTTTATCTAAATTAAAACTGGCATCCTTTAAATCCTGCGTAAGGAATTCTAACGGAAGTTTATCAGTCAAGACGGATACGGCATTATTGAGCAATTTCTGAGCTTCTTTGAGCGCGCTGATATGCCTTAAATTACTCACCAGCATAAGTTCCGGGCCAGGCAACTTGCCCTGATAAACAAATTCACAAAGCGCATCTTCAAGCAGGTTGATATTTTTTCCCTTCTTGGCGGAAATTTCAACTACTGTCTGGAACACCTTAAAAATCTCCTTTTTCCTGAGCTTCGCCTTTAAATCAATTTTATTGATTACCGCAACCGCCCGCTTATTTTTTATTTCTTTAATCAGTTTTCGGTCGCTATCTTCTAATTTTCTGCTTGCGTCAAATAAAATAATTACCAGGTCTGCTGAACGTATATGCGTCTTTGCCCGGCCAACAGCTTTCTTTTCAACAATATCACGGGGTTTTAAAATCCCCGCAGTATCCACAATCCTCACCGGAATACCCTTTATATCAATCACTTCTTCAATTGAATCACGGGTAGTTCCGGCGACAGAAGTTACTATGGAACGTTCTTTTTTGGTTAGGGCATTTAAAAGAGAGGATTTACCCACATTTGGTTTTCCGCAGATAACTACGTGTATCCCATCACGCAATATCCTGCCGGTTCTGGCGCTTTCCAGCAACTTGTTTAACTGAAACCTGACCGTATTAAGATCTTGGGATATTTTTACCATATCCTGTTTTTTAAGGTCTTCTTCGGGAAAATCAATATTCGCCTCTAAAATTACCAGCGTATTTAACAAGGCCTGGCGTAGCTTAGCTATTTCTTTTGACAGGCCTCCTTTTAGCTGTTCCAGGCCTATTTTTAAGGCAGAATCAGTCTTTGCGCGGATAATATCAATAACTGCCTCTGCCTGAGCCAAATCAATCCTGCCATTTAGAAATGCCCGTCTGGTAAATTCACCTGGAGAAGCCAGGCGGCAGCCATTCTCTAACACTAAATCCAGGACTTTACGCAAGGCAACAACTCCTCCGTGGCAATTTATCTCCACAACATTCTCCCTGGTATAAGAATGCGGAGAACGCATTATCGTAAGGATAACCTCATCAAGTATCTGACCCCCATGGATTATCTTACCATAATGCATAGTATAGGTTTTAAACCCTGATGGCTTTGCCTCATTTTTGCCAACGAATACGCTATCGGCAATAGCCAATGCCCGCGGCCCGCTTAAACGCACAATCCCTACTGCTCCTTCTCCAGAGGCAGTAGAAATTGCGGCAATTGTATCATTGAGGTTATCTATAAGCATCTCTAAATTCACCAACCACAAATAAAGATCCAGTAACTAATATTAAATCCATCTTACCTGCAATTTTCAAAGCAAGTTTCTTTGCCTCTTTTACTCCAGCGGTTAAAAACACCTCTCCCCTTTTATCGATGAGGTATCTCTTTAAGTCTTCAGGTTTTACTGCCCGCGGATTATCAGCGCGTGTTAAGATAATTTTATGCGCCAGGCCGCAAAGCTGGCTAAGTATCCCTTTAACATCTTTATCAAGCGAAACACCAAGCACTAATATCAGCTTCTTGTATTTAAAAATGTCTTTGACTGCTGATTTTAAAACCATGGCGGATGCGGCATTCTGGGCGCCATCAACTACGATATAAGGCTTACGCCAAAGCACCTCCAGCCGGCCAGGCCAAAGAGTATTATAGAGCCCTTTTCTCACGCAATCAACACTGACTTTATAACCGTAAGCGCCTAAAGCTTCAATTATGCCAACGGAAAGAGTGGCATTAATCAGCTGGTGCCCGCCTAAAAGATTAATCCGTAAATTAGTATAATTGTTATTTACCCCTTTTATTAAAAAATGTCTGCCTTTAGTAAAATATTCTATCTCTTTGCCAACCGTAAGGAGTTTTGCCTGCATGCCAGAGGCCGCATTCTTGATAACAAGCGCTGCCTCTTTTTCCTGAGGAGAAGAAACAACAATTGCCTTCTGTTTTATAATTCCTGCTTTTTCTCCGGCGATACGGGTTAAAGTTTTGCCCAGATATCGGGTATGTTCATAGCTTATCGGGGTTATGGCGCAGACCAGGCTTTTTACGACATTAGTCGCATCCAGCCTGCCGCCCATGCCGGTTTCCATTACTACAAAATCCACTTTTTTTTCTTTAAAGTACAGCAAGGCCAATGCGGTATAAACCTCAAAAAAAGAAAGTTTGCCGAATCTTTTTATAACCGGTTTTAAGAAATTAACCAGGCGGATAAGATATTTCCTGGATATGGTGCCTTCAAATGGCAAAAGGGTACTTGCTTCGGTAGGCTTAAGAATACGGATACGCTCCCTGAAATCCGATAAATGCGGAGAGGTATACAGGCCAACGGAGAAACCTGCCTGCCTTAAAATGTAGGCGCAAAAAGCACATGTAGAACCCTTGCCTTTAGAGCCAGCGATATGAATAACTTTAAGTTTATCCTGGGGATTACTGATTAACTGTAAAAAGCTTCTGATTCTTTTAAGGCCGAGGGATTTTTTATAGGAATAACGGTTTATTCTTTCGTAATCAACAAGAGATTCCAGATATTTAACCGCTGAGTGATATCCATCCATTAATGCCTGAAGTGCCTTATGCCGGTTACGACCATGGCAATTTTATATTTATCGCAGGCATCAATAATCTTCTGGTCAGCGATAGAACCACCTGGCTGGATTATCGCCTGAGCACCTGCCTTATGCGCCCAAGAGATCGCGTCCTCCTTCGGAAAAAACGCATCCGAAGCCATGCAGCAACCTTTACTCAAATTAGCGGATTTCTTTTTGGCAATCATCACTGAATCTACACGGGACATTTGGCCGGCGCCAATACCTACAGTCCTTGTCCCTTTGGTAAAAACAATGGCATTGGATTTAACATGCTTAGCTACCTTCCAACCAAAGATCAAGCTTTCCATTTGAGCCTTTGTTGGCCTTTTCTTAGTAACCACCTTAAGGTTACTTAAATCAAGAGCAAGCAGATCCTTTTCCTGTAAAAGCATTCCGCCACTGACACGTTTAAATTCCAGTTCAGCAATAACACTTAAGTCATCCAACTCCAATAGGCGCAGGTTTTTCTTGTTTTGGAATAATTTTAAAGTCTCTTTATCATAAGCAGGAGCAATAATGCATTCAAGAAAACCGCTCTTAGCCACAACCTTGGCAGTGGATAAATCCATTTTCCTGTTTAATGCCACAATCCCGCCAAAGGCAGAAAGCTGGTCGCACTTCCAGGCATTTAAGTAAGCCTTATGCAAAAATTTGTCTTCGGCAGCTCCGCAAGGGTTGTTATGTTTAACGATAACCGCGGCCGGGTTTTTGAATTCTTTCAGCAATTCAAAAGCAGAATTTAAATCTAAAATATTATTGAATGAAAGTTCTTTCCCTTGCAACTGACGGGCATTAACCAGGCCTTTTGTTTTGCCTTTTTCTTTGTAAAAGGCAGCCTGCTGATGGGGATTCTCGCCATAACGCAGACCCTGGACCTTTTCAAAAGATAAATCTAATTCAGCAGGAAAACTATCTTTGGTTTTATGGATTTTAAAATAACTGCTCAAATAATTATATATGGCAGCATCATATTTACTAGTACGGGCATAAGCCTCAATACCTAATTCGCGCATCAAATCTTCAGAGAGAGAACCATTATTCTTTTCCAATTCAGCAATTACCTGGGCATAACGCTCAGGTTCGCAAATTACCGCTACAGACCGATGATTTTTTGCCGCTGAACGCAACATAGACGGTCCACCAATATCTATATTTTCAATAACCTCATTAATGCTTACCCCTGGCTTTCGGACAGTTTTCTCAAAAGGATAAAGATTGACCACAACCAAATCAATAAGCCCGATACCTTGTTCTTCCAATACCCGCATATGCTCACGGTTATTACGTAAGGCAAGCAGGCCTCCATGAATCTTAGGATGCAATGTTTTAACCCTTCCATCGAGCATCTCGGAAAATCCGGTATAAACAGAAACATCCTTGACCGGGATATTATTTTCACGCAGCAGCTTTGCCGTACCCCCCGTAGAGATAATCTCCACGCCAAATTTCTTCAATGTTTCAGCCAAATCCAGGATACCAGTCTTATCCGACAAACTGATAAGCGCCCGCTTGATCTTGACCATTATCATTCCCCCTCTTGATAAAAATTATTTTCCCCGCATAAATTACTTATTAAAACGGAAATTAACTAAATCTCCGTCCTGCATAATATATTCCTTTTGCTCAAGGCGCATCTTTCCTGCCTGCTTTGCCTGGGTCTCTCCGCCAGATTGGATGAAATCAGAAAAACTTATAATTTCAGCCCGGATAAACCCCTGCTGAATATCAGAATGAATTGCCCCTGCAGCTTCCCAGGCAGTAGTTCCTTTCTTGATTAACCATGCCCTGTTTTCTTTATCTCCCACGGTAAGAAAACAGATAAATCCGCTTTGCGCTAAAGTCTTAACCAACAGGTCGCCTATATTCCCTGGCTCTTCTTTATCTATCAATACCACTGGTTTAATAGTAAACAGGCCGTAACCGGAAATAAGCTCTTTATCTTCATTGGATAACCCGACGGTAGAAACAAATTCTTCTTTTTCCAGGGCCCCTTTCATTTTATTTAATACTTCTTTTTCTTTCTCCTCCGGTTGCCTGCTTAAACGGGTTTCCACAAAATCTAAATCCCTCAAAATCAAATCCGTTTTGGCATCCTTCGGGGCAATGATCACATCCGACTCTAAAGCTGCGTCCTCGCCAGCTACCTCTACCTGTGCATAAGTCTTCTTCTTGGCCTTGACCAACTTGTCCGCCTGGTCGAGCTTGTCATCTTTTATGTTGTGCTTACCTAAAGTAATCTCCGTTATTGCAAATGCGCTTATTTTCATAATTATTAAGTTAGTGGCTAACTTCCTCGTGTTTTTTGGTGGACTGATACTGGTTGATAATTGGCAAGGCTAATTTTTGCGGCAGGTTTTCGTAGTGAGACAGGTGCATCAAGTATGAACCGCGCCCAGCGGTGATTGAACGCAGGTCGTTGGTATACTTAAACATTTCCGATAAAGGCACCTGGGCCTTTACGAGTTGCGTTTTACCCTTAATCTCCATTCCTATAATCCGTCCGCGCCGGGAATTAATATCACCGGTAATGGCGCCTAAACATTCTTCGGGGATAGTAACCTCTATTTCCATGATTGGTTCTAATAAGGCCGGGCCGGCCTCGCTTACCGCTTTTCTTAAGGCCATCGCCCCTGCGATCTGAAAGGCCATGTCTGAAGAATCGACTTCATGGTATGAACCGTCTACCAAGGTAACCCGCACATCTTCTAACGGATACCCCGCAACCGCCCCTTCGCTGGCTGCCTGGCGCACGCCTTTTTCAACAGATGGGATAAAATTACGAGGGATTGCGCCCCCGAATATTTTATCCACAAACTCTAACCCCTTGCCTCTTTCTAAAGGCTGTATTTCAATAGTACAATCACCATACTGGCCCCGACCTCCGGATTGCCTTTTAAATTTCCCCTGGACCCTTGCGCTTTTAGTAATCGTTTCTTTGTATGAAACCTTGGGAGTTCCCAATTCAACAGTAACATTGAATCTTTTTTTCATCCTGGCAACCATAACATCAAGGTGTAAATCTCCTAACCCGGAAATAATCAGTTCCTTGGTCTGTATATCATGAGAAACCTTAAATGTCGGATCATCCGTAGTCAATTTATGCAAGGCCACGGCAATCTTTTCTTCATCCTCACGGGATTTAAGTTTTACCGATGCCGAGATCGACGGTTCCGGAAAAGATAAACGTTCGAACAAAAATTGTTCCTTCTCTTGAGCCAAGGAATCAGAAACGCCGGTTTCTTTAAGTTTAGGGATAGCTATAAGGTCCCCACAGGAAGCCCCATCTAAACCCCTTTGTTCCCTACCCTGCAAAATATTAATCTGGCCGATCCTTTCTTTAGTCTTTTTGTTCACGTTATAAAAACTGGAGTTGGAACCAAGCGTTCCGGAAAAAACACGCAACAGCGAAAGCTGCCCTACGTAAGGATCGGAAATATTCTTAAAAACAAAGGCTGAAAAAGGAGCTTCTTCCTTTAAAACCAGCTCCTTTATTTCATCTGCTTTTAAGGGGTTGATGGCAATTACAGGAACCCTGTCTAAAGGGCTGGGGAAATACTGCAATATATCATCCAGCAAATCTTTGATTCCTTTATCCGTAAGCGCAGAACCAACAACTACCGGAAAAAGTTTACGCTTATAGACTGCTGCGGCCAACCCGCCCTTAATTTCGTCTATCGATAACCTTAATACTGAAAGATATTTCTCCAGAAGGCTATCATCACTTTCAGCGATGGCTTCCATCAAAAGCGGATCTTCCAAAGACTCAATAATTACGCAGTTTTTAGAAAAACTTGATTTTAACTCTGCCAGCACCTTATTGGCATCAGCGCCTTCTTTGTCAATTTTATTAATGAATATCAAACAGGGGAGGCCTGCTGCTTCAACCATCTGCCAAGCACGCTCCGTACCTACCTGTATGCCGCTTGCAGCATCCATAACAATAACTGCACTGTCTACTGCGCGCAACCCCGCGATGGTCTCACCAAAGAAATCTGCGTAGCCGGGAGTATCAATAACCTGGATACGACAACCTTCATAATCACAAAAGAGCAAGCTTAAATTTATGGAATTTTTTCTTTCAATCTCATCAAAACTGTAATCGCTTACCGTAGAACCATCTTCCACCTTTCCCTTGCGATTAACAGTTTTTGTAAAATAAAGCAGGCTTTCGGCGAGCGTGGTCTTGCCTGACTGGGCATGCCCTAAGAGGATAAAATTTCTTTTATTCTTAGCATCCATATCGCGCCCCTTTTTAGGAAGCAGGTACAGCTAGCCTAATAACTATTCCAGGTAGGTATAAATCTTGCCTTTATAATTACGCAGCACATATTTACCCTTGGCTTGAGAAAGAATATAATTCGGACCTATAGGAATCTTTCCGCCTCCACCCGGTCCATCAATCACATAAGTCGGAACGGCATAACCTGAAGTATGACCGCGTAATTTCTCAATAATATTGATCCCGGTGGCTACAGGAGTGCGGAAATGCTGTGTACCCCTGACCGGATCGCACTGGTAAATATAATACGGCCTTACCCTTATCTGCAAAAGATCATGTACCAGGCGCCTCATAATATACGGCCGGTCATTAATCCCCTTGAGAAGTACTGACTGGCTGCCTAAAGGTACACCGGATTCCGAGAGCATATCACAGGCATTTTTACAGCGCTTGGTAATCTCTTTCGGATGATTAAAATGTATACTCATCCAGATAGATGAATATTTCTTGAGCATATTCACTAGTTTATCCGTAATGCGCTGTGGAAGAGTAACCGGTATACGCGTGCCTATCCTTAATAATTCAACGTGAGATATATCGCGAATTCTTGAAATCAGAGACTCCAAAACTTCATCCTCTAAAATAAGCGGATCGCCTCCTGAAATTAACACATCTCTTATCTTGCGATTAGTTTTTATATATTCTATTGCCGCGTCAAATTTAGTTTCAGGGTTTAGCTCTTTTATTTCATGGTCTCCGACCAAACGTCTTCGGGTACAATGCCGGCAATACATAGCGCAATGATCTGTAGCCAATAATAAAACCCTGTCTGGATACCGATGCACCAAATGAGGTACAGGAGAATCCCGGTCTTCAGCGCAAGGATCAGCCATCTCATGCGGGGAAACGGCGAATTCATCGCTAACCGGCACAGATTGCCTCCTTATAGGGCAATTCGGATCATCAACATCTATCAAGCTTGCCCAATAAGGAGTAATAGCCATAGCCAATCTCCCTCTGGCCTTATCAATCCCCTTTTCTTCCTGAGGAGTAAGCTTTATAATTTGAGTTAATTCTTCTTTGGTGCAAATCCTGTGCTTGAGCTGCCAATGCCAATCTTCCCAATCTAAAGGATTGACATCTTTATAAAGAGAAATTTGCTGATAATCCCGTGAACGCTTTGGCGGCCGCGGAATAACCGGTGTCTCAATCTGTACTTTTTGGCTTTCTAAACTTGAAGGATTGCTCAATTTAGCCTTTTCCTTTCTGAGGCGCTTATGAGTATTGCCTCAATAAGATCATCATATGCCATCCCTGCAGCATAAGCCATTATCGGAAAGTTAGATTCCTTGGGATCTAACCCCGGCAAGGGATTAATCTCTAACACGTAAGGCGTATTAGTTTTATCCAAACGGATATCAGTGCGCGAAATATCCAAGCAGCCTACAGCGCGATGCGTGCGCAAAGCTACATCTTTGACCTTCTCCTCAACATCTTTATCCAAGCGCGCAGGGCAATGAAATTCAGGGACTAATCCTAGTTCAGTATTGCCCTGAAATTCTTTCATTTTCCAGGAATAAAAATATTCTCCGCTTTCTTTGCAATTAGAAAAGTCAATCTCCAGGATAGGCAGTACGCGTGTTTTTCCATTCTCCAAAATTCCCACCGTCAATTCTTTGCCTTCAATAAATTCCTCAACTAGGGCCTCTTGCCGGTATATATTTATACACTCTTTGACTTTTTTAAAAAGATCGTCTTTGCCATTGACCACATTTGTCTTATTTATACCCTTGGCCGATCCTTCGCAATTAGGCTTGACGATTAGCGGAAAAACCAGGTCTGCGGACAATTCTTCATCACCTTTTACAAAAAGCTGAAAATTAGGAGTAGGGATCCCCTCTGCCTTTAATATCTTTTTAGTTAAAGCTTTATTTAAGGCCAACGCTAACGAAAATGTATTGGATCCAGTATAAGGTATATTTAAATAATCGAGCACTGCAGGAACCTCGGATTCGCGGAAACGCCCATGCTTGCCTTCAGCTATATTAAAAACCATGTCCACGCTATTTTTCTTAAAATAGGAAAACAGCGCCGGATACTCAACATCAATCCCCTCAACAGAATGCCCCTTATTCTTAAGCGCGCTGATCACAGAATTAATTGTCTCTTCGGAGTCATATTCAGAAAAATAATCAACCGGTTTCAAAGGATCCTTTTTTTTCAGGTTATAGGTCAAGGCAACTTTCATTTAATTTAAACCATTGCGGATAATGGCGCTATTTAAAATCTTACCGACCATCTGTTCATAGGTGATGCCGATATTCTGGGCAACAAGCATAAAAACATCCTCGGTAGACAGAGAAGGCAATGGGTTAATCTCTAAAACATAAGGGTTACCGTTATTATCAACCCTGAAATCCACCCTGCCAAAATCCCGGCATTCTACACCGTTATAAACCCGTAAAGCTAAATCATTTAATTTCTTTTTTAGTTCATGATTAATTTTAGCCGGACATATATACTCCAACCTGTCGGAAGTAATCCGCGCAAATGTATAGAACTTATCGTTTAATTTTAATTTTCCGTCTATTTTAATCTGAACTACAGGCATAATTTCAGGATTTTCATTGCCAACAATAGCAACGGTGAATTCCTGCCCAGAGATAAATTCTTCAACCAAAGCCGGCTGCTTATATGTCTTAGTAATAAAATCAACCTGTTTTTTAAGTTCTTCCATATTTTCTACGCGAGAACTTTCACTCAATCCTTTTGATGAACCTTCAAAACGCGGCTTTACAATTAACGGGAACTTACAGCGGGCATGATCAACCAAGGCATCCGCAGAGTTAACTTCAAAAAAATTTGGAGTAGGTATTCCTTCTGCGATAAAAATCTTCTTAGCCATAACTTTATCCAGTGTAAGCCCCAAGGTTAAAGCATCTGCCCCCACGAAGGGGATTTGCGCCATTTCAAGTAAAACAGGAACCTGAGATTCACGGTTCCTGCCGGTAAGCCCTTCGGAAATATTAAAAACAATATCCACTCCCAGATTATCCATTTTCTCCAGCAGGTTAGTGGCATTACCTATTTTTTTCACCTTAAAGCCGTTTGCCGCAATAGCCTTACCGATAATATCAATAGTAGTAGGATGATCAAACTCCGCATTGGCATCCAGCGGATCTCCTTTTTTAAACTTATAATCTGTTTTCAAGTCATAGGTTAAACCTACGGTTTTCATAATATTTACTTCATCCTATCCCGTATCACAAGATACGACTATCAAAAAAATAAGGGCCCGATTCGCTTGCAATAATGAGCCCTTTAGACATCTATCTAATTTTTCCCAACTTAGTTTATCCAACCTCCTAAATAAACATTTAAACATTATATTTATATTATTTTTTATCATAATATCCTGTTATTGTCAAGTATTTTTTGTGCTTGTTTCCCGACGATAAAATAATATTTATAGCATATTTGTAATTTTAGTTTTTATTTTCTCACAACTAGTAGCCCTGGGCCCTTTAAACTGTTCCTAAAACAGCTTTTAAGCTACTAATGTTTAATTATTTGTTTGACTTGTTTATTATTTTAAAATAGAATTACTCATAATGCAGTATCTAGTTTTAGTCCTGATATTTATCCGGCCGTTTATCTCCTCCCTGGCTTACCCCTGGGAGAATTCAGTATATTCTCTTGCGCTCATAGCCATACTTTTATTCTGGCTTATAAGAAGCAGCGTCTCACTTGAAAGGCTAAAAAAGCTGTCCCTGCCGATTATTGTTTTCGTTCTTGCCATATCCTTATCCTCTTATTTTTCAGTAAATAAGATTAAAAATGCCGCAGAATCATATAAATACTTGAGCGGGATATTGCTTATCCTGACCCTGCCAAGCTTAACAGAAAAATTCAGGAAACGCTACATCGCAGGGATATTAACCTGCTGCATGGTTATCAGCATACTGGCAATATATCAGTATTTTATTGGTTTCTCGCATTTACGTAATTTCATAAATACACAAAACATAACCGCTCCTTTTATCTTAGATTACCTGCGGCAAAAAAGGGTCTTTTTTCCTTTTGTTACTCCGGGAACACTTGCGGGTTATCTGGTCATGGTCGCCCCGCTCATACTCTTATATAAAAGAAGAGCTTGGCTTTTTATCCCCCTACTATGCGCTTTATTCCTTACTCAATCCCTGGGTGCTTTCATCAGCTTGTTTCTAACTGCTATGGTCTATGTATTGTTAAAAAATGATTTTAAAAAAATAAGGGGAATTTTTATGCTAGGATTTCTAGTTCTATTTATCCCTCTAATATTCTTTATGAGGATTTCATCCGGGAAGGAACACCTTAGCCCGCTATTCTCTGTATTTATGCGTATTAACTACTGGCAAGACACCATTGGAATAATCAAAATGCACCCGTTCCTCGGGGTGGGGATGGGTAATTTTAATCTGGCCTATTCACGTTACGCGCATAACTCCTTCCTGCAATTATGGGCGGAGACTGGTTTAATCGGGATAGTGTCGTTATTTTGGCTAATTTATGCGATCCTGGTAAACAGCGTTGGCAAACTTAAAAACCTTGCTGGCGATAAAGAAACCCTTATTCTTGCTACTTGCCTGGCAGCATTTATCTTCCACAATTTATGGGATTTTAGCTTCTTCCTCCCAGAGGTAAGTTTAATTTGGTGGGCAATCCTAGGCCTGCTTTCCAAGCCTAAATCTTAGAAAAGCACCTTAATTTACGTAAAAATATCTTTGCTACCTTAGGCCGGAAAAATAAGACATATCCCCAGGCGAAAAAATCATACAATATCATTGGGATAAAGTGTATAAGAAGATTCAAAAGATTTGCATTTTTAAATATGGTAAAATAGCGGTTTTTAATCAAATCGCCGTGCAATTCATCATTCAGATATCTACGCGCAATGGGTGCGCCTAACCCGCAATCAGGGCGGAATGACCCTCCGCGTGCATGAAACGCCTTTGCCGCGGGGATATAATAAGCCTTCCATCCGCAATTATTAGCCCTCCAAGAAATATCCAGATCTTCATAAAACATGCGAAAATCATGATCAAAATAATCCTGCCCCTGTCTGATATCTTCCAGCATTTTCCTGCGATAAAAAGCTACCGCGCCGCTTACTCCAAAGATGAAGCCGGACTTTTCAAATTTACCTGTATCTTTCCGGCCATACCCTCTTTCTTTGGCTGAATACCAAAGGCTTAAAAATAACCCGGTACTATCCAAAGTCGCGCCATCCATGCGCAAGATCTTACCTCCAACCATCCCCACGTTATCGCTTATCAAAAAACCATTAAGCGCCTGGTAAATGAAATTCTGCCCTAAAACTACGTCGTCATTAAGACAAAGGACGAATTCGCCATGGCTTAATTTTATTCCTTTGTTTAACGATATACCATAGCATAGATTCTGCGGGCTTGAGTATAATCTTGCGGAAGGGAATACCTCTTTAATCTTAGCAGAAAAGTTTGATCTAAGCGAATTATCAATAACAATAACTTCCAGGTTGGGATAATTCTGCGCCTTTACAGACTCAAGGCATCGGCTTAAATAATCCTTTGAGCCGACGGTTACAATGATGATACTAACCAATATATCAGTATTGTTCTCCATGGTTCTTTTCTATGCGCTCAATTGCATCCCGATAGAAAATTACCTCCCCCCGGGAAGAACCCAGCCACACCTCCAGGACTACTTTATCTGGATATTCTTTTATTATCTTTGCCTGTAAGTGCCGTCCATTCTTCAAATAAATCACGTCTTTCTGCTCCGAGTACGTTTTTACTTTAGGCAAAGATTGTTTATCTAGCCTGGATATTTCATTATCTATAAAGTCTTCACCCGTAGAAAGTTGCTTTGCTTTTTCCAATGCCTTTAAAGCTAAATCCGTATTTTGCATTTTTTCATTTATTTTAGACAAGGTTAGATAAGCCTGCCGATAACGGGGGTAGGAATCTATCACGCCATTTATAATCTCCCTGGCTTTTTCAGATTCGCCAATCCCATTTAAAGCGTGGGCATAATTATTAAGCAAAACTGGATTATCAGGATTATTTCTAAGTTCCTGCTGGCAATAACGTGCTTCTTTCTGATACTCTAAGACAGCCTGGGCACGATTATCTAAAGCATAATAAATATCTGCCAAATCATTATACAAGTTAGGATAGTCATTCTTTAATACGATCAGCTTGCTGTATTCCGAGATTGCTTGGTTAAACATCTTATTATCGCGATAGAGGCTGCCTAAGCTATAAATATAATCCGCGTTATCCGGCTCCAGACTTACTGCTTTTTTTAAATAAGCAATTGCTTCTGCATATCGCTCCAGGTGCATTAACGCCAGGCCCAAATCATTATAGATAGCGGCGTCATTATTATTTAAGGCGAGTGCATCCTTGGCAAAAGATAATTCTTTTTTAAAGTCTCCTTTTTTAAAATACACCTGACTGAGTAATTTATGCGCATAATGAAACTGCGGGTCTATTAAGAGGGTTTTTTTCAGGCTGGCTTCGGCATTATCATAATCTTTAACGCAAAAGTAATAATAACCCAGGGTATACTGGGCTACGGCAAAATCAGGACATGATTTAAGCGCCTCTTTTAAAAGAGATATTGCTTCTGTGCTCTTGTCCGCCAAAAGCAACTCCGTGCTCTTGTTCAGGGTAGAGACTACAAAGGCATAACAGCATTCCTGCGAAGATTGGATGACATCTGGATTATTCGGGGTATTATTCCGTGCCCGGCTAATGACACTCAAGGCTTCAGCATGGTTGCCTTTTTGAGAATACATTTCTGCCAAGGATTTATAAGCTTTTACACAGAGAGGGTCTATGCTTAAGACTTTATTGTATTCATCCGCCGCTTTATCATAATCCTGGATATCTCTATATGCCTCCGCTAATCCCATATGAGCCAACCAGGATTGCGGATTTATTTTAAGGGCATTCCCATAGGATTCTATTGCTTCTTTGTATAGAGCTCTCCCTGAATAATCATTGCCCTGATTATAAAAAAAAGCCTCAAGTTTTCCCCGGGCCAGATATAAAAAGATAACTAAAACTACTAGAAGCAACAAATATTCAATTATTTTTTTCATCTTATAATTTTATCTGCTACCCGCCTGCCATCAAGTATCGCCTCTTCCATGGACATATATTTCCAGCTTCCATAGCGGCCACAAGCAATTATATTATTGTGCGATAAAAACTCTCCTATTGCCGCCGTAGCCTGGAGATAATATTTGTCGTAAATAGGATAACCGTATTTTATATCATTTATATCTAAAACGGACACCCTGTTCTTCTTGCCCAGGATTCCACGGGTCTTAAGGCCGTTAATTATTTTCGGAATAATTTTATTTTTATTAACCGGCCTGTTTTTAGAATATGCGACCTCGGTATATATGGCACTCTTTCCACTAGGAACGGTATTATTAGAAAAACTGTGGAAAAAACCAACCCTAAAGAAAACAGTATCCTTATGCGGAAAATATATCCAATGCCTGCCTTCTTGGCAGCCCCCTTCTACCCCAAGATTAAGATTAAATATCGAATTCCAGCGTAATTTCTTAAACATATCCATAATATTCCCGGGTAGAGGCCGGATTATTTTTGCCAGTTCAGGCAATGGTATTGTTGAAATCAAAGTATCAAACTTAATTTTTTCCTTGCCCGCGACATTTAATTCCTTTTTCTGAATATCAATTGCGCTAATTCCAAACCCTTTGTGTACATTGCAAAGCTGCTGCTCAAATGCCAGGGGAAGCTGTCCTATGCCTGCCTGCCGGGGATACCAAAAAGTAGCATTGTAACCAAAGTGATGTTTGTTTTCCGCAAAAAACCCCTCAATAACTTCAGAAGGCCTGGGCACAGGTATAAAATTATCCGTCCAAGCAGAAATCATTTTATCTAAAGGGACTGTCCAGAATTTCTCATTGTAAGGTATCATAAAATGCCTGGCTATACCTTTGCCAAATGTAATATTTATCCATTTTAATAAATTATCCGGGGTATTATCTTGATAAGTCTGGCTGGCCTTTAAGAATTCAAATAGGCATTCTTTGGCTATTGGCCTGGGCAATGCGCAAAGATTCGCCTGAAAAGGATACCGGCTGAATATGCCAAAGCTATTAACCCAGGCACTCCTTTTATGGGAGACCAAATTACCCTTTAACAACATCCTTACCAACTGCAGGGTATATTTATTTCTGAAATGCAGGAGATGGCCGTCACAATCAAAAATAAAACCTTTGATCTTTTTAGAGCGGCACAGTCCACCTACGGCAGGCTCTTTTTCAAACACAGAGCATTCTATTTTCTTCTTCTGAAGATGCCAGGCTGCGCTTAATCCCGCAAGCCCTGCCCCTAAAATAACGATTTTCTTATTGCTCATCTGTATCTATTTTAATCAGCTTCCAAAATAAAATAATACTGAAGAAGAACATGGCTATAACAATACCAGTTGCCCAAAAATTGCTCACTTTTATTAAAACCACTCCCGCCAGGGAGAAAAGGAAACAAAACAAAAACATGAGCAAAATAGTCTTTATGGGGCTGGCAGCGGAAAGCCTTATCCTAAATGCGATATGATCATTGCTTTTTTTAAAAGGCATCTTTCTTTTTATTACCCTAAAAATAATAAGTAGCAGCGTGTCTATGATGGGGAGCCATAAGATTACTATCGGGCTTAATAAGGCAAGGGCGTTATCTTTGGAGGCATAACGCAAAACCAAGGTAATGGCGCAAATCATAAACCCTAAAAAGTGGCTTCCGGAATTTCCTAGATATACACTTGCCGGAGGTAAGTTAAAAACCAGGAACCCAAAAGTTACCGCACATAAAATAAGAGAGAGGATCTGCATATTTAAATCCGGATTAAGAAAAGCTATAGCTAATAAGGAACTGCTTACAATGAAAGCGGTGCCAGCAGCTAAGCCGTCCATAATATCCAGTAGGTTAAAAGCATTGGTAATCCCTAAAATCCAGAAAAATGTAACTACGGCATTGCCCCAAAAACCCAAATACATAATATCAGTCATTATTCCAAAGGAGATCAGCAAAACTGCGCATAGAGACTGAACTAAGAATTTTTGCAGGATAGACAATTCCTTTAAATCATCCAATATGCCAAAGAATAACATCAAAAGCGATACTCCTAGTACTGCAAGTATTTTAGCCCCCGCAGCACCAAACACATACACGCCTAAACAAGAAGAAAACACAAAAGCAACCCCTATCCCTATCCCCCCAACCGAAGAAATACCTTTTGTTTGCAGTATTCTATATTTTAAAGAAACCTTTGCCAGTAAAAATATGCACAGCATGCTGGATATCAAAGCACCGGATAAGACAATCAGGTATTTAAGCATTTTTTCCCTTAAAGAACAGCTCCAAATAAAGTTGAGTGGTATTTCTGAGCATAGTATCTAACGAATACTCTCTAGATTCCAATGTTGAACTGGAAAATTGAGCAAACTTTTTTCTCAGATAAGGCTTCATTAATAACTCTTCTAATCTTTTCTGCAAAGTATTTATATCGTGGGGCTTGGCTAAATACCCTGTTTTCCCCTGCAAGACAACTTCACTAACCCCTCCGGTATCAGTAGCTACTACCGGCACCCCCATAGCCATGGCCTCCAAAACAGCAATCGGTAATCCCTCCCATAACGAAGTCAAAACAAAAATATCCAAACAAGATAGGATTGAAGCAACGTCATTGCGCCAGCCTGTTAAAATAACTTGCTCTTTTAGATTAAGCTTGCTTATCAGCGTACAAATCTCTTTACGCATGACTCCATCACCGACTAAAATGAATTTAGTATTAGGAAACCTTCCTTTAACGGCATTGGCCAACCTTATAAAATCCAAAGGGGCTTTCTGAGGCTTAAAACAAGCGACCATGCCAATAATTAAATCTTCTCCAGATAAAGCAAACTCTTTTCTTACCTGATAAGCCGCCTCTGTGTTATTTTTAAACTCCTTATAATCTATGGCATATCTTATTAACTCGCATTTATCCTGCCTGCAAATTAACTGCTGAGCAGCACGTTTTTTATCCCACTGAGAAACAACGATTATCGCGCTAGAGAAACATGCACAGATATTCTCCAGAAATAGATAAAAATAATAGGCCAGGCATGATTGATAACCATGGAAACTCCATCCATGGACAGTGTGGATAATTGTCTTTACCCCGGATGCCTTGGCCGCTAATCTCCCTAAAATGCCGGCCTTAGAACTATGCGTATGGACTATATCTATGCTGTTATTTCTTATAAAACGATATATAAAAAATAATGCCAATATGTCTTTGGCAGGACGGATTTCTCGCTCAAGAAACTTGCAGCGTATTAATCTCAATCCGGGGATATTTTTTGCCGCCTCAATCAATAAACCATCATAAGCAGTGATAATATACGGATTAAATCTTTCCTTATCTAGCTGGCGGACAAGACTTAAAAGCTGCTTTTGGGCCCCTCCTAGCTCCAACTTTGTAATTACATAAAGCAGATTGATTTTCCGGCAGGAACCCATTCGATTATTATATTACTTTTGGAATAAAACCGCAAGTTTATTAAGGAGTTACGGAGTTCATCTTACTAATTAACAACCTTAAACCTTGTAATAAAAACTGGCATGCATATTAATAAAAATTATAGCAAAAAAGCTTCTGGCGGGTAAGATTCTTGACAATCTGCCAGGATAACATTCATACTGGATAAATCTTTAATTAATTGCTCGATATTAGTAAAAATGAAGCTATTTATTCCAAGGCAAGCAGCACTGTTTACCAGTTCGGGGCGGTCATCGATATAAAATATATTTTCCGGCAAAACCCCTAATTCCTTAATCGCCTTCTGGTAAATTATCTTATCCGGTTTAGCCGCGCCAACTTCAAAGGATAAAAATAACCTTTCGAAAAGATTGAAAATCGGGAAGTTATTTTTAATATACCTATAATGTAGAATATTGGTATTAGAAAGCAGGCCGATACGGTATTTTTTCTTAAGACGATTGGCAATGTGATAGACGGCTCGGTTTTTTTGACTAAAAAAGAAGACTTCATTCCAGATGGAAACAAAAGACTCATATCCTAGCCTTAGACCCAACATCTCTTTTGCCTGTTTATAAAACTCTCCAGATGAAAGCCCTCCTTTTTCAAAAGAATTAGTTATCTCTGAATCAAAGAACACCTTAAGAATTTCATCGGGGTTTTTACCGCAAAAGGCCGAGATTCTTTCTGTTGCCGGCCTAAAGTCCAGATCCACCAAGACATTGCCCAAGTCGAAAAGAATAACTTTTATTCCTGCCTCGGGCATTTGCTAATTACCTTTATCTGTGTTCTTTTTGAATAAATCCAGGAACCGGTCCTCGTGCTCTTTATAAACATTCCACTTATCCAGTTCCACCTTTAGCTCGCTGGCTTTAGAAATATCGAGGCGGCTTTCCTCAAAAAGCTTTTCTATTTTTTCTTTCACTGAAACCGGCAATTTAGTAAGTTGGCTTAAAGTTTTCTTGATCAACTCAACCTCTTCTTCGCCGATAGGCAAAGACTGGCCAGAATTGCCAAGCTTCAAATAATCCAACAACTTATTGATTTCATTTTCCATCGCCTGAGCCTGTTCTTTCAGCGGCTGCACATTTATCTGCATATTTAATATTTTCCCTAAACCAAGAAGCACTGCGGCTGAAGCTTTAGGATTTTCAATCTGAATAGTATAAAGAGGTATATCTCCAAGTAGGCAAAATCCCTTTAGACCGGCCTTTTTAGCCATACCCAAAAACAAACCATTCATTCCGCTAATCTGACCGTCTTCTAAAACGCCAAAATTATGTTTACTCAGACTTTCTTTTGTCTCCCGATCTGTTGCTACAAACCAAAGCCGTGAATCCTGTGTATGATCGGTTGCCTGGGGCATAGAAGCAAAACTTACGATCATCTCTACGCCTAAACTCTTAGCTAAATCAATAATTACCTTTGCATAACTATCCGCCTTAGCTAAGTCCGGCTGGGCATTGCTCAAGAAAATAACCAGGTCATTTTTTCCTGATCCCGGGCGTTTTGAAGCAGGATTTTTCCAGTAATAAAATTTTCCCTGGGGCAAAAGAGGAGTTTCTAATATTCCAGACTGGACTACACTGCCGGTTAAATAAAAGAATTCCTCCGGCTGGATCTGTGCAAACTCCTGGGCCTTTAACTCCTCGATTAGATACGAGGCAGCTTTAAACGCCACTTCGCCCATCCCTGGCCAGGCAACAATAAGATATGGCTTCTTGAGCCGTGGTTTCTTGGATATTTTTAGCATTCTGCTGTCTCCTTATATTTTAATGATCAGTTAAATTTATAATTCCTTAAAAAAGATACCAAAACCCGGGCGCCTTTATATAGGTTACTTAAGCGTGCATATTCATCTGCTACATGTGCGCAACCTTCTGTACCAAAACCTGTAGCCACAGCCGGAATATTCTTCAACTTGAAAAAAGTTATTACTGTTGCCCCCTCTGAACCGCTGATACGCGGGTTAATCTTTAAATTTTTCATTGCGCAGGCTAGCCCTTTAACCAAAGGATGCCCGGGATTAATGCTGTAAGGAGCCTGGATTCCCTGAATCTCAATTCTAAAATTACTAGTATATTTAGAGATAGTTGTTCTTAAATAATCTAAAATCTTTTTCTCCGACATCCCCGGGAGAAACCTGAAATCCATCCCAATCTCGCACCAATCACTGACTACATTTACTTTATCTCCGCCGTTTACAGTGCCTATGTTAATTGTGGGTTGATGTAAATATCTATTCTTCTTATATTTAATCTCCTGCTTCTTCAGCTCTACAATTATTTTAGCTGCGATGTCTATCGCATTAACTCCTAACCATGGATAGGCCCCATGGGCTTTCTTGCCTTTTATATAGACCTTAAGATGAATTAGACCCTTTTGAGTAACCACAATCTCAAAATCATCTGCGTCTAAGACCACCGCTGCATCTGGCTTCAAAATATTCCGCTCAAGTAAAGGTATCAACCCTAAAGATGAACCGCTTTCCTCATCGGCAGTAGCAGCAAAAACTAAATCGTAATCGAGTTTTATGCCATCTTCAATTATTGAGTTAAATGCTTCTAGGCAACTGGCTAAATTACCCTTACAATCTGTTGCACCTAACCCATAAATCCTATCTCCAATAATTTTAGCATCAAAAGGATTTGTTTTCCAGCTTTTGCCGGCTGGAACAGTATCCAGGTGCGGAGTAAGTAGGAGAGATTTCCCATGGCATCCTCCCTTAAGAGTGGCTAAAACATTAACCCTCTTCTCGCTGAATGCATAAGTTTTGGTTTTAAGGCCTAGGGATTTTAAATAAGCGCTGACAAAACCAGAAATCTTATGCTCATTGCCAGGGGGATTTTGCGAATCCAGAGAAATTAATTTCTGAATTGTCTGTATCAGGCGTCTTTTATTGACCATTAAGCGGGCAAATCTCACATTTGGGATTCTGTTTACGGCAATAATCTTTACCCAGTTTTACTAAAAGGGCGTGATATTCATTAAATAGTTTTGCATCATTTTTAAGATTACCCATAAAAATATCCTGAGCTTGTCCATAAGTAGCATTTTCTGCTAAAATGCGGTGACGGGAAAATATCCTTTTCGTATAAGCATCAATCACAAATACAGGCTTATTTAATGCATAAAGCAGGATTGAATCAGCGGTTTCCGGGCCGACCCCCTTAACCGCTAGTAATTGGCTGCGCAAGGCTGCTAAATCTTGAGAGCCCATACGTCTTATATCAGCCGAGTAAAATCTAAAGAAAAACCTAAGAAAATTTTTTATCCTTTCCGCCTTAATATTGTAATACCCGGAGCTTTTAATTAAATTCCCAAGCCTGCGGGATGAAAGTCTTAAAAGCCCTTTGGGATTCAAACATTTTCTCTCTTTAAGGGCAAAGATTGCTTTCTCTACATTAGCCCAATTAGTATTCTGCGTAAGAATTGCCCCTATAATCACTTCAAAACTACTATCTGCGGGCCACCAGTGCTGCGGGCCAAAATCAGAGTAAAGCCGTAAGAAGATTCGGTTTAATCTGCGCTTCATTATTTAAGCTCTAAAGGATTAATGCCGTAATAGGCAAAAATAGTATAAGCGGTTCCTGAAACTGAACCAGTATGTTTACCTTTTGGCGTCATCCACCCATGCCCTGTATCTACATAATCCTGCGTGGCATAAGGCAGACATCCTTCACCCTGTCCAGATGGAGAGGGGCTGGAAATAATCATTTTACCTAACTGCCCGAGATAATTATCCGCTTTGTTCTGATAAACAGCAGCTTTGTCTGCTTCTCCTTTTTTAAGATAATAATCTGCCATAATCTTAAATGACACAACCATCTGGGCTGTCCATTCACTTGAAACCACGCCCCCCCGGGAAACATTACGTTGCGGCGCGAAATCAAACCCCTGAATTTTAACTACCTGCCCACCCGGTCGGCTGAAATTAACCTCTACGCTGCAATTTTCTTCAACAAACTCCATAATCTTATCCGGGTCCATACCTATACTCTTAAGCTTTGCCGGACCGATGGCAGCAATTGACCAGGCATAAGTATCTGTGGCAATAGTAGAATCACCTTTGCCGCGCTTAACCGGCAGGTCTTGCCTGTCATAAGTATGTTGCACCAACCAGCTTAGTGTTTTTTCCGCTGCCTGCTCATATTTATCCATATTAGTCACCCTGGCGAGCATTTTATAAAAAGCATAAGCATCCAAATGGTGTTCTGTAGAATACCAGCTCATCTGCGGCCCCCCGCGGATACCATTATCGGAATCAGAATTTTGTAACTTGATTATATTCTGGGCGATCTCTTCTGCTATCCTTAAATATTTCTTATCACCGGTTGCCTGGGTATATTGAACGATAGAAAGCCCAAGCCAAATATTCGGCCCGCAATGCAACACAAATTCCGCAGGAGCTCCATCATCAACATAATAAGCATTAAGAAACCACCCATCTTCCCGCTTGGCATCATTAGCAAAAAAATCAAGAATTTTCTTTGCACGGGAAAAATCTGAAAATTTATTATAAACTTGTATAAGCAAAGCCTGGTCATATAGAAATGCCCAACTGGCAATATCTTTATCTCCCTCAAAACTCATTACCAGGCCCGTACGAGGATTCTGACGAACCTTAAACCATTGATACATTTTATCCAAATTCGCTTTTTCCAAAACCACCTTTTTAGTCTCAAGGCGCAGCGATTCTGCTTGGACTGCCTTCTCATTTAATTGCAGGGCAACCAGCTTTGCCTGCAGGAGATCTCTTTCCTGGACAAGTTTTAAGATTACGCCATTTAATTCTTTTGTATTATCAACTACAGCTAAAGAGACCGATTCACTTTTCTTTTCAGAAACAGACTTAATTTGTGAAGCCAGCGTTTTGATCTTAACTTGCAAGACGGTTCTTTCCTGGGCTATCTGTTCTAGCTGCTGCTTCACAAGTTTGGACTCCTGCAATACCCCGACAAGCTCCTCAACAAGCATCTTATTCTTATGGGTCAGCTGTATATTTAAATATGCGCCAAACCCCAGAGATAAACTTAAAATTAAAATGGAGAGGGCTACAAAGGGAAGAAAAAGTTTCTTTGCCCAGGCATAACGTATAAGCATATAATTCTGCCCCGGGTTAATCTTTTCATAATCCAGCCCCAGAAGATAGCGCTTTGTTAAACCGCCAATTTCTTTGGTCCAGGCCAAAGAAACCGATGCGCATACTGACTTTCCGCTCAATGGGATATCAATCTCTATAGCAAGTTTAACTTTTTTCTCCTGAATTAATTTGATCAACTCGGGCGAAAGATCATTTACCGAAAGACAGATACCGCCATGCCCGATGTTATTAGTGAATCCTTGAACCCAAGGAGAAAGAGACTGTTTGCTATCTAAGCTTTCTAAACGGAACTGCACCGGCAAAACAGTATCCAAACGTATATATTTTCTGCGCTCTGCGCCTAAATTACTATGTTTCTTCATATTTCCTATCTTTCATTTTAAATTTAACAGTCCGCATATATTATTTTAACCAGATTCCTTCGTGAATTCAACTCCAATATTGCTAAACTATCTCTAACCCTAGGATATTATCAATTTTAAATATACGCTCCTCTTTTTTTAAGCAGCAGAATCCAATTAAATATTTACTTTTTGTATCCTGGCGGATTTCCTTGGGGATTACCTCCCTCAAGGAGATACCTGCATCTTTTGTAGACAAATATTTTATCTTTAGGCGAGACTTTAAATTAATCGCTTTCTCAATCTGGGATATTTTTAAAAAAGTGGCGCTTCCCAAAGATTGCGGATTAAATGCAAAGAGGCTGGAAAAACTGGGAAAATCCGCAATTCCTTTCTCCTGACAAACATCTTTAAGCTTATTAAAAACTTCCCAGGCTATTTCAACATCAGAAAAGGCGCGGTGCTGCTGCCGGTCCTTAATCCCCAGCTTATCAGCAATAAACCAAAGCGCATAACGCTGTTGATTGGGCATAAGGCGTTTTGCTATAGTCAATATATCAAAGGATATCTGGTTGGCTAATGCCGGAAACCCTATAATTTTTAATTCGTTATTCAAGAAATTTAAATCAAACTCTACATTGTAGGAACACAGATAACTGCCTTGTATAAAATCCAGGAATTTAGGCATCACTATCTCTATGCCCGGAGCATTCTTCAGCATTTCCTGGGTGATTTTATTTACCGCAAAGGCTTGCGGAGAAATTTCTTTTTCCGGATTAACTAAAGCGTCAAATTTAGCAAGTTTCTCCCTACCCCTGACTCTTAAGCCTGCTAACTCAACTATGCGGTCTCCGGAACCGGGGTTAAGCCCTGTGGTCTCAGTATCAAATATAGTAAACTCTATCTCGTCAATATGTTTAGACATCTCTGGTAGCGATATAGGCGGTGATCAGACGTTCCGGCTTATAAGAAAGCTTCACTTTACGTAAATTATCTAAACCTGAATCATCCATAATATTAATATAATTATAGTTTTTTAGTCCCCCGCTAAACTTGCAGAAAATAAACTGCGCCAATCCTTTAATGGAAAGATCAGTCACTTCATAAAGTATGCAAAATGTGTCATTATTCAATTTATACCCAAAGGTAAATCCCTTTATATTTTCATCAACCTTGACTGTTATACCTTTTAAATCCAGCTGCTCATAATTGGATAATGCCTCTTTAATCACTTTGCGGTTATCCTCAAGCATGCCGCAATAAAAATCTTCATCGCAATGCGCTTTACGCTCTTCTATCCAATTATCGAATAAACTTAAGCAACCGGCCTCATCTTTTAATTTAAGCGTTGAAACTTCAAAGTTATAATGTTTAATAAAATAATTGTATGATGCTCGCTGAGATTTAAATTTATTCCCCCTAAGATTGGCCAGCTCGCTTCTTGAACAAAGATAGTCAGGGTATTTCTGACGACAAAGATAGCCTGAGGCACGATAATATTCCAAATCCTCCTGTCCGATATTTTCAATGCGTGAGATATCTTTATTTTTGTTAATGCCATCCATAATCACAAATGACTGTTTTATTGCCAGGAGGCAAGGTTTTTCCCCTAGTGGCGGCAAGTACATAAAGCAACCGACCTTATCACGAAAAAATACACAGAGGCTGTTTTCAACTAATGTCCATTGGATATCAAAAATGGCTCGCCAAATATAGGTATTGGCAAAAGAAAAAGAGGCCAACTCATGCCTGGCAAAGGCAAGATGCTTATTAAACAACCCCTGGTCTCTTAAGGTTAATTTATTTAATTTCATGGGGCAATTTTAATTCGGCAACCTCTCTTACCTCTTCATAGGCCTGGACGATCTGGGGGTTATCTTTCAATATCTCCAATTGTCCCGGAGAATTAAGGTATCCGGAAAGATAAGCGATATAATCCTTGGCCTCCTGGCTATTTATTTTTTCACAAACATAAGGGCAATTTAAATCAACGGTCAAAAGTAATTTATCTTTACGTAAATTAATCAAAAAAGGGTACAGTTGGCATTCGAATGGCCGCATATCATAAATTCTGCACATATTATTCGAGGCACCTAAAAACGGGCATATAAAATCTGCACCATCGGGATTAGGTATTGGTTGTATACGCCGATCAATAGAAATAGAGGCAGCAGGAATGCCTTCTTTATCCAGTAACCCCTGGATTTCCTCATCCAAAAGACATGGGCTCCATACTGAATTAGCTTCTTTAAAGCGGCAACAACCCTGGCATTTAAGACAAAACTCCTGCGGGACGAATTGTTTAATCATTTTACAAGACTCCCCAATTTAAGCTTTTTATCAGGGCTAAGAATAGCCAAAGCATTCTCATCAGAGCCGGCTAAAATCATCCCCTGGCTTTCTACTCCGCGCAAGATTGCCGGCTCAAGGTTATCTACTAAAACTACCTGTTTGCCCAAAAGCTCTTCCTTAGGATAAAAGTTCCTGATCCCGGCAACCACCTGTTTCTGCCTATCTCCTAAATCCAAGGTTAAAATCAACAATTTATCCGCATTCGGATGATCGTTAACCTCTTTTATCTCTGCTATTCTCAAATCTAGTTTCCTAAAATCATCAATGGTTGCCATTTTAACTCCTCTCTAGAATTTTAACTCTACATAAAACTCAAACTGGTAGGCATTGTTTGCCGATCCATCGCCGCGCAAATAAGGACTAAATAAACTCCCGTCTGTATCATCGCGTTTTTCTTTATAGAATTTCCCGGGATAAAACACCCACCCAGGAAACCAATGGTCATATGCTCGCTTGCCTTATAATCAATATAAATATCCACCTCATAACCTAAATCCCGGGAAAGGTATTTTCCTTGACCATCTAAAGTCCCCACGGGCCGGCTAAAGGAACTCAAATAATATCCATAAAGACTTATACAAAGCTTATCCGTAAAATTATAGTCGAATCCGACTGAAGGCATAATCAGGTTTTCAAAATCCCCCGAAGAAAACGTACCCGGGCGCGGGACTCCATAATTTAAGCCATAGCCACCTCCCATTGCTACAATGGGAAGCATATCTACATTACTGCTGCTTATCGTATCCCCTAAATTCATATTAGTAGGGGAATAATAGCTAAAGGCGCGATTCTTGCTTCCGGGATACAAAGTATCCTTGTTTTCCGCCATTTCCGGAGTAGTCTTATTTCCGGAACAAAGCAGGAATTGCAACTCCGGGACGAAGTTGCCAAAGGTGTAATCTAACCCGGAATAAAACATGTACCCTGTATGCCGAATATCCTTATAATCACTATCCTGACTCTGGGCATAACCAAAGTTATGCGCAGCTTCTAATTTTAATGTAAAATCATCGGCTGCATACTCCCAGGCAGTCCCAAAAGTACCCAGCAAGTCTCTTTTTATGCGAGCAGTAAAAAGATTGTCTCTTTTGCCATTAGAAGTATAATCTGCCAGCATGCCTACATACGGCCAAAAGGTCTGTTTGCCCACGGCAATCTTAACATCTGTGGCAAAAAAATTAGCCGCATTGGGTTCATATTTTTGCCCCTGCTCTTCTTCCTGTTTAATATGGGGTCCTAAATGATTTTTATAAACTAAATCTGGGCGGCAATAATAAAGTCGCCAAAAATAATTTTGCGCCTCTTGATAAAGGCTGACTCCGTAATTTTCATAACCGCCATTTAGACTAAAGCCATTTCCTACTTCATAAACATACATCCCGGTCTTAAGGCCAAAATTGCCCCAAAGTTTATTATCTAACCAAAGCTCCTCAACCTGAGGCAGTAATTCTGTGTTACGGTATTTCTCTACCCTTCCTCCGGAGTTAATCAATGTGTTATGAATAAAAATTGGAGCGCTGTAATCGTATGGCCCGTTACGTTCCAGCTTAATATAAAATTTATTTCCTGAATCTTTAAAATCAGCACTGAAGGCAAAACTATAATCAATGCCTAAATAAACAGTGTGGTCATCTTTATTATGGCTGTCTAAATCTACTACGTTCTTAAAACTTACCAGGTCCGCGCGAAAGTAAGTATCTATCCCCAAAGCTAATTGTTCCGTATTAAACAATTCATAGCTATGTGCCTTGGCTATAAGATTAAGGATTATAATCAAAGAAAGTAAAACTTTCTTTATCATCTTCCGGGTTTACCGGGGGAATTTGTATCTAAAAACTTAAGATTATGGTAACACTTACGGCGGGAAAACTCAAGGCAAAAGACGCCTTAAGAAAACCTTAATAGGAGGGGAAAAAATATGGCGGGGCCGACGAGATTTGGACTCGCGATTTCCTCCGTGACAGGGAGGCGCCTTAAACCAGACTAGGCCACGACCCCCGCAAATATTTAAATTTTAGGATTTATTATACTTTCTTTTAAACTAAAGTCCACTACTTATTTTTACTGTTTAATGGTGGGCGATAGAGGAGTTGAACCCCTGACCTTCTGAATGTAAATCAGACGCTCTAACCAACTGAGCTAATCGCCCCAAGATTTAAGTTTTTATACTTTCGATTAGTGAAATCCTCGCAGGAGATGAACTAATCGCCCCAGGTTTTATAATCCAGATAACTTTCCCAGGATAATTAATGTAAAAACCATTACAAAAAGCGCAACCGTTTCAACAATGCCTATAACAGCCAGGTAATTTCCGAAACCCTTGCCGGTCTCACCCATAGCATCGCAGGCACAGGCAGCGCATTTACCTTGAAAATAAGCAGAAAACCCTATAGCCAAGCCGGCAAAAGCTCCTATGCCCCAAAGATATTGCCCTTTATTGGCCAACTCGACCATTTTAGTCATTACAATATTACCATAAATTGTCTGCGTAAGAGGCGCACCGACCAAGGCAACCAGTAAAAACGAAGCGCTTTTGTTCTGGTTAAAATTTTTCTTCCATGCCCCTATCGCCGCCATCCCTGCTACGCCTGTGCCTGCGGCAGAGCCCAAAGCCGAAAGGCCAAGCACTAATTCTAGCCCCAAATCCTTAAACTGCATTAAAGTTCCTGCTTCCATTTTAATTCTCCTTCTTTCTTGCAGAACGGTTTATAAGCAAAGCCATCCCAAGCAACATTTGCGTGGCTGCAAAACTCCAGCACATTAAGCCTTACACCATGGACCAAAACCGACATCGGCCCTAAAATAATATTAAGCATATGGCCGCTGACAATAACCAAAGCAGCCATAACTATAGTTAAAAAATCTCCTTTTTGGATTATTCCGGCAGCCATAGCGTTAAAAGCATCTGCGATAGCTACAGTTGCCAACCCCACTGCAAAAAGACGTATATAGGAAACTACGTCCGTAAAATTATTTACCAGGCTTAAGGCTATTTTTCCCAAACCTGCTCCGAGCGTTTTAAAGATATTCTTTTGCGGGCTGCTAAAGAATAAAACCAAAACCAATCCTGCCACAATCAACCAGCTCCCGAATGACGGGAAGGATTCGCTTAAAAGCAGGTTTTTTGCCAGGAAAAATACTGCCCAGATAATGGAAATCCATCCTATCTCCGCCAAAGCCGATAAATCCGGAGCCTTCAATGCCGCCCTCCAGCCATGAGCCAAAGATAAATGTAAGGCACCAATAAAAAAACATAACCCTTGGACAAATGACGCATTGAGCAGAACCGGAACCAAGGGCTTTATCCCCAGGCTTAACAACCATTCCTGGCCAAAGAACGTAGCGGTCAATAACCCCCATATAATAGCGCAAAAACTTAGGATATAAAAGAGAAAAAAGGTGCCTTTATCTTTAGTTTTATATCCAATTTTCCTATGAACCCAAAAGGTAAGCAACAGATAAACCGCTCCGTATCCGGCATCACCAATAAGTATGCCAAAGAAAAGGCTGAAAAATATAATAAAAAGTGGGCTGATATCAATCTCCCTGTACCCGGGAACAAGTTCTAATAATCTTAGTACCGGTCTTATAAGTGCGATCCAGGCAGGATTACGCACCAGGGTTGGCACAGAATCCTCCTTATCGGGCTCTAAAGTTAAGATTCCCCATCCGTTTTGCTTTGCCTGTTTAAAGAGCATACCTTCTGCCTCAACCGGGATATAACCTTTCAGGTAGGTAATCTCATTTACCTGTCCCATACCCTTTAATACTGAATAGAAATCTTTTTGATTCAAAAGAAATCCCTCAGCACTAACAAGGTCATTATTATAAATCAAATACTCGGATAATTCTTCTCTTATGTTTACCATGATCTTGGCATCTTCGCTAAGCCTGTTTTTCATCCCGGATAATGAGGCCCTAGGTAATTCCAGCTCCTTAAAACCAATATTAATATCTTCTTGCGCTACAACTAAACAATTCACTAACGCACCCTGTGTAGAAATCTTTTTTAAAAGTAAGCCTGGCTGTAAATTATTAACCTTATCCTTGGGGATCTGAACAAACTTAATAAAAATGTTCCTTTCCCGCAGGGCATTTATTTGAGCGGGATCAAAATCACCCCAAGGCTCCCATAAATCTATCCGGTTATTCAAAGTTACCGAATATTCTTTTAGTTGGTTGTATCTTTTCTGTAAATCAATTATGTGGCGGCAAACAGTTTGCAAATCACCTGACTTATGGATTATATATTTTGATGGATGCTTCTGTCCTGCTGAAGATAAAATAGACCTCGCCTGCTCAATCAAGCTTAACTTTTCGCTGATCTCATTAAGTTCAAGCCCTGAAGGAGTGTGCTCATGTTCGACATGCACAACCCCCAAGGTGCCTAAACTTTCCAAAGCGGCATGCGCCTGGTTCTCTTGAATGAGCAAAAAAACTTTTTTCATTTTAACAATCATGCCAGCGCCTCTTCTAAAACCAGATCTTCAATCTTTCTCTTGGCAATTTTACTGCGGCCTACGGCATTAGCCATCTGATCACCGATATAAATCTTAATTAACCGGATATTTTCCTCGGCCAGCGGAATTTTTACCTTCTCAAAAAGATTCACTCTTTGCGTAGTCACCCGCAATTCCTGCCGTAAAATATCAATCCCTTCTTGGAGCAATAGGATTTTCTTATTTAAAACAATTACTTCTCTTAAAGCCAAAATCGCCGCATCCAGCCATAAAGGCATAAGGAATAAATCATATTCTTGATCGCTGAATTCTAACGCATCAAATACAGGAATATCAACACCGGCAATATTCTTTTGATGGGTAATTATTCTTTCTGTTTTTAAGAACAGTTTGATCTTTACCTCAGGTTCGGCCAACAAACCAGCCCACAAAATAATCGCCTGTCTTTTTTTGGTCAGTGTTTGTTTTATGTCCCGAAGGGCTAAATTTTGTTGTAGAATTTCTAACTGCAACTGCTGTTTTTTCAATTGCAAGGTAGGAAGATATCGTTGGAACTGTTTTAATGCATCACGCTGCCTTTTTAATTCGCCTTTGGTAAGCTTGATTTTTGCCATTATTTTTGCGGCCAGAATTTTTCAATGATTGAAAGCTTTATACCGGTTTCCTCGGGAGTAAAACAATCAGCAAGAATCTGCCAACCCAGATCCAGGGCTTTTTCTAAGGGGATATTTACCTTAAGCGACATCATATTTTTTTCAAAAAGCGCCCCGTATTTAAGCAGTTTTTGATCCCAGGCGCTCATTTGAAAACCCATAGACTGTTTCTCCAGGGTCTCACGGTAACTGGCAAAAAGCTGGATCATCGTATCCATAATCGTACGGTGATCAGCCCGGGTCTTCCCGTTAACCTGTTGCTTCAGGCGGCTTAAAGACCCAAAAGGTTCGATCACCCCGGATTTTAAATAAAACTGCCCTTCGGTAATGTAACCGGTATTGTCTGGTACAGGATGCGTAACGTCATCACCAGGCATGGTTGTTGCAGAAAGAATAGTGATTGAACCAGCTCCTTCAAAATCAACTGCTTTTTCATATCTTGCGGCGAGCTGGCTATAAAGATCTCCGGGGTAACCGCGGTTAGAAGGGACTTGTTCCATGGTAATCGAAATTTCTTTCAGGGAATCGGCAAAATTGGTCATATCCGTCAACAAAACTAATACCCGCTTGCCTTTTAGGGCAAAGTCCTCGGCTACCGCTAAACTAATATCCGGCACCAGCAAACATTCTACAGTCGGGTCAGCTGCAGTATGCATAAAAAATACGCACCGGGAAAGTGCCCCGTGGGAATTTAACGTCTCTTTAAAAAAGAGATAATCATCATACTTTAATCCCATGCCACCGACAATGATAATATCTACTTCTGCCTGGATAGCGATACGTGCCAAAAGTTCATTGTAAGGCTCCCCGGCAATTGAAAAAACCGGCAGTTTTTGAGATTCGACAAGAGAATTAAAAACATCAATCATCGGAATACCAGTGCGGATAATCTTATTCGGAATAATCCTTTTAGCCGGATTTACCGAAGGCGCCCCAATATCAATTAAGCCATCGCTTAAAGCCGGCCCATGGTCCAGAGGCACTCCGCTGCCATTAAATATGCGACCGAGTAAATTTTCACCAGTAGCCACCCGCATTGGAAACCCTAGAAATCTCACCTTATCTCCTGTGGCAATACCGCGCGTGCCGGCAAAAACCTGCAATGATATTTTTTTAGCATCAATGCGGATCACCTGGGCTAAGGATACGCCACGGCTGGTAGTAATCTGAGCAATCTCGGAATACCCTACCCCTTCGGCTTCCACGGTAATTACGTCCCCGGCGATTTGAATAATATTGGTATAGGCTTTTTGCATACTTATTTATCCTTCTTGATTTTCTTGCTTTCCAGCAGGGTTACGATTTGAGACTCAACTTTTTTAAATTCCTGGCTATTATATTCAGCGGAATTCCAGGTACGCATAAGCTGACGCAAGGTTTGAAAAAAAAGCAAAGCAGACGCCTTATCTTGCAGATTATACTCTCCATCCAATACCGAAGAAATAAATTCCAATAAATAAATCTGCCTTTCTTTAGAAGTAGCTTCATCTACGTTATCAAAGGCATTCTGCTGCAAATAAACAAAGTCAAAAAAATCTCCTTTGAGGTATTCAATATAATCCGCAAGCGCGGTCCCTTCTTCACCTATAACTTTCATCATTTGGGCAATTTCGTTACCGCGATTCAAAATTGATTGATACTTTTCTTTATATTCCGGTTTAACAAAACCGGCGTATTTACTCCAGCTAATCAAAGGATCGATGGCCGGATACTTCCTGGCATCTGATCGTTCGCGGGAAAGCCCATGAAAGGCACCGACAACCTTAAGCGTGGCCTGCGTCACCGGCTCCTCAAAATTTCCTCCAGCAGGGCTAACCGCTCCTCCAATAGTTACCGATCCGGTTTCTCCTGACCGTAGCCTGACTACTCCGGCGCGTTCGTAAAAAGAAGCTATCCGGCTTTCCAGATATGCCGGAAATGCCTCTTCTCCCGGGATTTCCTCGAGGCGTCCGCTCATTTCACGCATTGCCTGTGCCCAACGAGAAGTCGAATCCGCCAATAATAAAACATTTAATCCCATCTGGCGATAATATTCAGCAATGGTTACAGCCGTATATACACTGGATTCCCGGGCAGCCACAGGCATAGAACTGGTGTTACAAATAATTACCGTACGGTCAATTAAAGGCTTCTTTGTACGAGGGTCTATTAATTCAGGAAAAGTCCTTAATGTTTCTACTACTTCCCCGGCACGTTCGCCGCAGGCGGCGATAATCACGATATCCACTTCGGCGTGGCGGCTGACTAATTGCTGCAAAACTGTTTTGCCGGCTCCGAATGGACCAGGAGTACAATAAGTACCCCCGCGGTTAATCGGAAAGAGCGAATCAATCAAACGCATCTTGGTAACCAGCGGCTCGCTCGGCCTTAATTTTTCCGCATAGGCGCAAATCGGCATCTTTACCGGCCAGATCTGCTGCAAAAAGACATCATGCAATATTCCGGAGCTGTCTTTAAGCTGGGCAATAACCTGTTTTAAATTATACTTACCCGGGGCGGCAATACTGACCACCTCTAAACTGCCGCTTAAATCAAAGGGGGCCATAATATAATGTTTAAAAATCTTTTCCGGTACAAAACCTAACCAACTACCCGCTAATACCTTATCTTGCGGTTTGACAAGTGGGCTAAATTCCCACTGCGTTTCATCAGGCAAAGCCTCAAGGTAAACTCCTCTTTTTAAGAAAAATCCGCATTTTTTGGCTAAAGCCGGAAGAGGATTCTGTAAGCCATCAAAGATCTGGCCTAATAATCCCGGGCCCAATTCTACGCAGAGAAGCTCGCCGCTAAATTCCACCGCATCCCCTGCCTTCAAACCTTGCGTGCTTTCATAAACCTGCATCTCAGCCTGATTCTGACGCACGCGGATCACTTCAGCCTTTAAACGCTCCTGGCCGTGAATAACATAGGCTACTTCATTTTGAATAATTTGCCCTTCGATCTGAGCGGTAACCATATTGGCATTAACTTTAATTATTCGTCCGGTTCTTATTTTTTCCATGGTCAATTTAATTTAAAAGTGCAGTATTTAACAAATGTTCCCTGTCTGCTGTTTGGATTTTTTCCCAACGCTCCAGGATCTTAAGTTTTAACCCGTAAATCAGTAAAAAATCAAAATCAAAATAGTGCCCTTGGTTCAAATCTTCCAGGAAATTCCATCTGGCTTGATCAAGAATCATCTCCGCTTCCAATATCGAGGTACTCCGGTAAGCAATCATCGCTGTATGGCTGATCTGGGCCTGCGCTGAATCCGGAAAGCGCAAGAATTTTAAAGGGTCAATTTTTTTCCGGGTTGCCCTAGCATGCACCAATTCATTTCTAAGCGCAATCTCAAAACTAACCCACTGTTTTAAACTATTGCTTACCGGAACATCTAAAGAATAACTGTTCTGTCCGCAGGTATTGCGCAAAATTTCAAGCTCCTTCTCAGGTATTAAATTCTTACATTTGTTAAAGAAATCCTCCAAACTAAATGGTAATTTAGCTGAAAAATTCAGTACGGGTAAACTGGAAATCAAATATATGTAATAAGCAGACATTTATTCGGGTTTTAAAATTTTACCTAGTTCCGGCTTAAGGCATCCGGAGATATAGTCACTCAGGGCTTGCCCGCTAAAATCAAAGATAGATTTACCGGCATCAAAACTGATGATAAAACCACTCTCAATCGTATCGGCAGATTTCAAAACTATGTTTTTTTTAGTTTCGGAAATTAGTTGCTTTAAAAACCCCTGCCCTAACTTATCCTTATCAAGTGGATTTAAGGAAACCACGACCTGCGACCCCAGATCCAGTGGCGTATTCTTAATCAACGAAGCGATAATTTTAGACAGCTCTTCAACAGTTAGGGCAAGCCGCAGATCCAGCTTAATCAACCGTTCCAACATAGCAATAATCTCCTGCCTTAGGCTAATTAACATATCCCTGCCTGCCTGCTCTAAAGCCGAACGGGTAGAGTCATCCGTCTTCTTGGCTTGATTGTTTGCCTGCTCAATAATTTTTTGGGCCTGGATTTTTGCCTCTGAAATTATTTTTAAAGCGTCTTTTTCGGCATCGGTTTTTATCTGGGCAGCCTGAGTCTGCGCTACCTGAATTCCTTCTGTTTGAATCTTTGCGATTAAATCTTTAATTTCCTGCGCCATATAAATCTCCTAACAGTTTTTCTGTTTGCAGTAACGGGTCAGGCGCCTTTAGAACCGGCCTGCCAATTACCAAAAAATCGCTGCCGGATTTAACTGCCTGACTTACCGTGGTTATTCTTTTTTGGTCATCCCGCTTGGATTCATCCGGACGAATTCCCGGAGTAACCATGATAAAATTATTTTTAATTTTACGCCGCAAAATTATGCCTTCCTGCGCAGAACAAACCACTCCGTCTAACCCGCAAGCTATCCCCTGCTTTGCTAATTTTAGAACCTCTCGGTGGTTAGTCTTTTGGCTGGTGAGAACAGTAACCCCGATCAATAAAGGTGGAGGGTTTTTTAATGCACTTGCCTGCTCTTTAGCTGACTCCACCGCAGCCTTTAACATTTCCTGCCCGCCGGAAATATGCAAGGTAAGCATTTTTACCTTAAGCCTTACCGCAGCAGCTACCGCTTGAGCAACGGTATTAGGGATGTCAAAATACTTAAGATCTAAAAAAACCTCAGCCCCTTTTTTATGCAATAGGTCAATAATCTTTGGCCCATAAGCCGTAAAAAGATGGCTGCCGACCTTAAAAAACCTTATCTTAGGATAAAGTTTTTCCACAAAATTCTCAGCCTCTTCTAATGTATTTACGTCTAAGGCTAAAATTATCTCGGGCGAACTTAATCTTTGCATGCCTTTAATCTTCCGGTGATATTACTCAAACTCAAGATACCATTATCAGCCATATACTGCCTTAATCCAGAGATAATTTCCAAACTTGCTTTCGGATTAATAAAGTTTGCGGTTCCCACGCTAACGGCTGTGGCGCCGGCAATAATAAATTCCAGGGCGCTTTCCGTGTCCATTATACCACCCATGCCGATAATGGGAATCTTAATCTTATTATAAACCTCCCAAACCATCTTCACCGCTATCGGCCTGATCGCCGGACCGCTTAAACCGCCCTCCCAAGCACCCAGCATAGGAATACGCTTATGCACATCTATACTCATCCCGCTAAGTGTATTAATTAAAGCTAAGGCGTCGCTGCCGGCTCCTTCCGCAGCCATGGCGATATCAGATATACAAGTAACATTGGGAGACAGTTTGGTAATCAGAATCTTTGATGTTAACTTACGCACTAGGCTAACTAATTCAAAAGTAGCTTGGGCATCTTGAGAAATTAATCTATCTTTTTGTAAGTTAGGGCAGGAAATATTCAACTCAATCGCCGAAACCGCGTCCATTTTATCCAGCTTGCTAACCAGAACAGAAAACTCTTCCGGGCTATCTTCTGCGGCAATACTTACAATAACCGGGATACCCAGCTTCTTTAAAAATGGCAGCTTTTCCTCTATAAACACATCTATACCGGGATTCTCTAATCCGATAGAGTTAAGCATGCCCGAAGGAGTCTCGCAAGTCCGCGGAGGCAGATTTCCGATCCGAGGCTTTACAGTAATAGTTTTAGTAACTATGGCCCCGAGTTTCTTCAGGTCGATCAACCCCTTAAACTCCTCGGCATAACCAAAAGTTCCAGAGGCAACCATTACCGGGTTCTTCAAATCAAGATTCCCGATATTTACGCTGATATCCGGTTTGATATTCTTTACCAAATTAACTCCTTGCCCAAGAAAACCGGGCCATCTTTACAAACTCTTTTATATCCTGCTCTAGTCGGTACAACACAACCTAAACATGCACCAAATCCGCAAGCCATGTGTCTCTCCAGGGAAAGCTGACTGGCAATATTATTCTCACAGGAAAGTTGGGCAACAGCTTTTAACATCGGCTGTGGGCCGCAGGCATATATATTTATAGGCCTATCCGCCGGGGATTTTTTTAATAAGATTTCTTTTAAAAGATCCGTAACTTTGCCCTTAAACCCGAGAGAACCGTCATCGGTAGCGATGATTAATTTACAACCCAAAGCCTTGAACTCCCTCAAACAGAGAACCTGTTCTTTTTTCCTTGCTCCAACCAAAACCAGCGGACTGATAAATTTAATTTTCTCAGTCAGAAAAACTAAAGGCGCCACCCCCATACCCCCGGCAACTAAAACAGCTTGGGAAGAATCCGGTTTTGCGGTTTTGCGGAGATATTCAAAACCATTACCCAGGGGACCGATGATATCTAAAAGATCGCCAGGTCTTTTCTCAGACAAAATCTGAGTACCTCGGCCGACAACTTCATAAAGAAGCCTTACCCCTGACTTACTTACGTTATGAATACTGATCGGCCTTCTTAATAACGGATCCGTTCCATGATTAACCTTAACCTCGATAAACTGCCCCGGTACGGCGTTTCGGGCAATTAACCTGGATTCAAACTCTAAATGCCAATAATTATCTTTGAGTTTTTTATTAGAAATTATTCTAACTTTTACCTGCAGCTTTTCCATCTCTTTTAGTTGTCCAATTACTCAGTAAAATTATAAAAATTACAAATAAAACAAATGTCAGGAACAACCAGGAGGATTGGCGGATGTAAAACCCAAACCCCTCCCTGGTAATATCCTCCCAGGATTCCACTAACAGGGTCAGTAAAAGAAGCGCTAAAATGGAGCCAATTTCTTTTTTAAACCAAGATATTTTTATCGGCAAATATTCACTTATATCCAATTTAATTATTGTAAATAAGGACGGTAGTATGCGCGGCACTTTCCTGCAATAATCTTTATATGACTCGGGAAATACAGCTAAAAGTTTTTTTTCTTCTTTATATATAAGCTTTATATAGCGTATAATAAAAACTGCAATGAAGATTACCACAGCCCACCACTTAAACACCGCCAGCACCACACCCAGGCCGATTAAGAATATACCCAGGTACATAGGATTGCGCACAATTTGATAAGGCCCATCCTGTATTAATGCCTGGCTTTCGCAAGAATGTTCTGCTTTATAGCCACGGGCGGAAACGCGGATTATTTGACCTAACAGAATGCAGGAAAATCCCAGGATCTCCACATATTCCTCTATGCCTCCAGAAATGTTGTTGCGAAAGAAGATGCTGGGAAAGAATACAACTAAAATTGCCGCGCAAGCCATGATAATTCCGTTAATTTTAAGCCGTTTTTTCATATTTTACATTTGGCACTTAGGACAAAAATATGTGCCTCTGCCTCCCTGAGTAATTTTTTTGATTTTGCTATTGCAAACAAAACAAGGTTGATCTTGCCTGCCATAAACACGGTGGAATTTAACATAATCCCCCTTCTTGCCAGAAAGCCGCACATAGTCATCAATAGAAGAGCCACCATGTTTAATCGCCTTGCTTAAGACCTTTTTGATTTCTTTATATACCGCCTTCTTTTCTCCCTCGCTTAAACTTTGTGCCGACCTGGCCGGATCAACCTTGGCCCGGAATAAGATTTCCGATGCATAGAGATTACCAATCCCGGCAATAAACGACTGCTCCATAAGCAAAGGCTTGATTTTTGTTTTCTTTTTAAAAAGCATATCCTTAAAATCGCCATAAGTCAAATCAAATGGCTCAGGGCCGAGGCTTTGGATAAATTTTATCTTTCCCCAATCATCAACTAAACGTAATTCCCCGAATAGGCGCTGGTCATTAAAATCTAAAATTTTTCCCCCGGAGAGATGAAAAACTACACGGCTGTTTTTGGCTTTACCCGAATTGCTCAATTTTTGCCTAAGCACCAGCTGCCCGGTCATCTTTAAGTGTATAGTCAAAGCTGAGCCATTAGATAACTCTAAAATTAAAAGCTTGCCCCGGCGTAAGATATTTTTTATAACTAATCCCTCAAGGGACTTTTTAAATACAGGAGGGGAGGGTTCCCGTATAACCATAGGGTTATACACGCAAACTTTTTTGATTTTTGCGCCTAAGATTATCTTCTGCAAATCCCTCTTGATTGTCTCTACTTCCGGCAACTCCGGCATATTCTTTACCTATTTAACCTTCTTGCCTTTAATTTTATGATACTCCTGCAAAGATTTCACGCTTAAATCTTTTTTCATAAACATTTCAATCCCGCTTACCGTTGCCTGGGCCCCAAAAATCGTAGTGGTGTAAGGTATATTATAAAGAATTACCTGCGAACGTATTTTTACCTCATCCTGGCGGGGTATTCTTCCTGACGGCGTGTTAATAACCATTTGTATCTTACCGTCTTTCATCAAATCCAAGATGTTCGGTCTGCCCTCGGTGATTTTGGGTAGCACCTTAGCCGGAATATTATTTTTCTCCAACACTGAAGCTGTTCCGCTGGAGGCAAAAAGGTTAAATCCTAAATCTTTTAGCTTTTTGGCAATAGCAATCACATCTCTTTTGTCCCGGTCATGTACAGAAATAAATACGTTACCTTTTCTGGGAATCTTCTGCCCTGCAGCAATCTGACTTTTGATGTAAGCACTGGAAAAATCTGTATCGATCCCCATAACCTCACCAGTAGATTTCATCTCCGGCCCCAACATAACATCTACTCCGGGAAAACGGTTAAAAGGAAAAACCGATTCTTTCACTGCTATATGCTTGGGGATCAGCTCTTCGGCAAAACCCAAATCTTTTAGCTTTTTACCCAGCATAACTTTGGTTGCTAACTTTGCCAGAGGCACTCCGATAACCTTAGAGACTAAAGGCACAGTCCGCGATGCGCGGGGGTTAACTTCCAATATATATACCTTGGCATCTTTAACCGCATATTGCACATTCATTAATCCCACGATATTAAGTTCTTTGGCCAAGCGATAAGTAGCCTCCCTTATCTTTTTTAAAATATCAGGAGACAAGGTATAGGTAGGAAGGGACATCGCCGCATCTCCTGAATGCACCCCTGCCTGTTCAATATGTTCCATAATCCCGCCAATAACAAAAGTTTCGCCATCGCCTATTAAATCTACATCCACTTCAATAGCATCTTCCAGGAATTTATCTATTAATATAGGATGCTCTCCAGAAACCTCTGCCGCCTCTTTAATAAATCTTTCCAGGAGTTCTGCGTCATAAACAATTTCCATGGCCCGTCCGCCCAATACATATGACGGCCTGACTAACACGGGATAGCCAATATTGCTAGCCACTTTCTGAGCTTCTTCAAAAGTAAATACCGTGCCGCTGTTTGGCTGCAATAAACCCAACTTATCGATCATATGCTTAAAACGTTTGCGGTCCTCGGCGATATCGATACTTTCAGAGCTGGTTCCTAAAATATTTACACCAGCCTCTCTTAAAGCCACTGCCAGATTAATCGGAGTCTGTCCGCCAAACTGCACAATTACCCCTATCGGCTTTTCAATTTCAATAATGTTCATAATATCTTCGAATGTAAGCGGCTCAAAATAAAGACGGTCGGAAGTATCATAATCAGTAGAAACTGTCTCAGGATTACAGTTAACCATGATACTATCTACGCCTTCCTCTTTAAGGGCATAGGCAGCATGACAGCAGCAATAATCAAACTCAATTCCCTGTCCAATCCTGTTTGGGCCGCCACCCAAAATTATTACCTTTTTATTCCTGCTTGGCCTGGCCTCATCCTTAGTTTCTTGTGTCGAATAAAAATACGGCTGCTTAGCATTAAATTCTCCGGCACAAGTATCTACTAATTTATAAACTGCTCTTGAATTATTCTTTTTACGCAATTGTCTCACCTTTTCCTCCTTGGCATTCAGCAGAAAAGCAAGCTGGATATCGGAAAATCCGTCTGCTTTTGCCTGCACCAATAACTCCTGTGGTATATTTGGCTCGTCTTCTATCTTCTTGTTTTTATAACGCTTGATTTCCTCTTCCAGCTCCACCAGCTGTTTCATGTTATCAAGAAACCAGCGGTCAATATGGCTTAACCTGTAAATTTCATCGAGGCCTAAACCGGCCTTCAACGCATAACGTATATAAAAAAACCTCTCATCATTGGGGATAGAAATTTTATCTTTAATCTGCTTAAGCAAAACGCTGTCCGCTTTTTTAAGCATTTCATCGCTGATCTTATCCTTGCCGTCAGCGCCAAATCCGTACCGCTTTATTTCAATTGACCGCATACCTTTTTGCAGGGCCTCTTTAAAGTTCCTGCCGATGGACATTGCCTCTCCGACAGCCTTCATAGAAGTATTCAATACCCTTTCCGCATACGGAAATTTCTCAAAAGTAAACCTGCATATTTTAAATACGCAGTAATCCACTGTCGGTTCAAAAAATGAAGTGGTCTTACTGGTGACCTGATTCATTACTTCGGGCAAGGTTAAGCCTACTGCTAACTTTGTTGCAATCCTGGCAATAGGCACTCCTGTGGCCTTCGATGCCAAAGCCGAAGAGCGGGAAAGCCGTGGGTTAACTTCAATAATAACAATCTTGCCGTTATCAGGATTCTGCCCAAATTGAATATTGGCACCTCCTCCTGATATACCGATTTTTCGAATAATCTTTTTACAGAGGTTGACAAAATTAATATACTCCTCGGGGGTCAGGGTTTGGGCAGGAGCAACAACAATACTATCTCCGGTATGTACACCCATAGGATCAACGTTCTCCATAGAGGTAACCATAATCACATTGTCAGCGCAGTCGCGCATTACCTCAAATTCAATCTCTTTCCAGCCTAAAACCGACTGCTCTACTAAAATCTGGTGGACCGGGCTGGCTTCGATCCCCTTAGCCAAAAAAGATTCCAGTTCCTCTTTATTATATGCTATAGCCCCTCCACTACCGCCCAAACAGTAAGCAGGACGTAAGATCAATGGGAACCCGATATCTAACCCAATTCTCATCCCCTCTTTAACACTCGTAGCAATCCCGCTTTTAGGAACCTCCACTTCAATCTCTTGCATTGCCTTTTTAAAAAGATTCCTGTCCTCGGCGCAAGAGATAGCCCCCACAGAAGAGCCTATAGACTCAACTCCGTATTTTTTAAGCACGCCATGTTTCATTAAAAAAAAGGCCAGGTTTAATCCTGTTTGCCCTCCAAGAGTCGGCAATATGGCATCTGGCCGTTCCTTAGCGATTATTTTCGTAAGCACATCAACGGTAAGCGGTTCAATATAAGTAACATCAGCCATTCCCGGATCTGTCATAATCGTTGCCGGGTTAGAATTTACTAAAACAGTGCGATACCCTTCCTCCCTTAAAGCCTTACAGGCCTGAGAACCGGAATAATCAAACTCGCATGCCTGGCCTATAACTATCGGCCCGGAACCAATTATTAAAATTTTCTTTATATCTTTACGCCTTGGCATATCTATCTCCTTATGCGCAAACACACAAACGCAATACTTGTCAGCGCTGAGCGCTTAATAATTTATTAAATTTAACCAACATAGGATTCACCTGGTCGAAACCAGCAGATACCGGATTATATTGCACACCGATTAATTTTAAACTTTTACTCTCTATCTCTTCAGGAGTATGATCATTTAAATTATGGGCAGTAACCTTTAACCCTTTAACCTTACATAATGCATCATAATCCATAACATAACCATGATTTTGAACAGTAATTTCCCCTTTAAATGAGCCAGGCCTGGCTAGCGGATAATTTGCCCCCCGATGCCCTAATTTTAGCCGGATTAACCCTACCCCTAAAGCAGCTGCTAAAACCTGACAGCCTGTAGCGACTCCTAGTATAGGTAATTTACCAAGAAGTGGTTTTATGTTTTGCGCTACCCGGGTTAACTCTGGATCATTTTCCGGGCCGCTCGAAATAACTATACCCTTGGGGTTGATTGATAAAATTTGTTTTACGCTGGCATTATAAGGGAAAATATTTAAAGAGTATCCCAATGCCTCTAATTGCCTAAGCAAGCCATTAGTTACCCCCATGTCCAAAACCGTCAACCTCTCTCCTTTGCCTATAATTTTTAACTTAGAAACCGAAATTTCCGGCAGAAGAGTTTGCGCAGGCTGTCTTTTAATTTGGTTTATCTTCTCCACTAATTTTTTGGGGTCAAACTCCTTAGTAGAAATCACCCCAAACAACGGCCCCTTTTCCCTTAAATGCACAGCCAGGGTGCGGGTATCAAGGCCATAAATTGTAAAAGCATTTTTTTCTTTTAAAAAATCACCCAGGCTTGACTTTGCCTGAAAATTAGAATAAATCCGGCTCGTTTCTTTAACTACCAGTCCACTTACCCAAACCTTGAGCGATTCATTAAATTTTGGAGCTGTTCCATAATTACCAATTAACGGGTAAGTAAGCACAAGTATCTTCCCGGCATTAGCAGGGTCTGTGATCATCTCCTGGTATCCCACTACAGAAGTATTTAAAATTACCTCTCCGAAGCATTCTGAGTTTAAATCGCTATTTGCGTTAAAACTTTTACCATCTTCTAAAACTAAGATTGCCTTCATGGCTTAATCTCTCCTATCTGCCATTATTGTCATATTTTAACCAGTTTAAGCTATTATATAAACCACTTTAGCCACTTTATTAGCTATTTTATGGGTTATTTACTCCACATATCTTTAATTAGTTCTTATTCCTGCCACTTATTGCGCCTGGCAGGAATTGAACCTGCACCACCAGCTTCGGAGGCTAGTGCTCTATCCGTTGAGCCACAGGCGCGCTATTCCTTAGAACAAATCGAGCTGCTGTTCATGTTTTGCTTCAGGCTCGTCTTTGTCAAATATTGAAATTATCCCATATTCTCCATCATAACCGGGTTTTATGCTTACTCTTCCTGTGCGCATCCTCATAATACCTTCAACAACTTTAACCGGTAACTTCTTAGATAAATCCTCTCTGGAAGCTCGCATCAATATATCAAACTCTGTGCCAAAATTTGCTAAGTAGCTTCGATAATCTCTTTCTACTCCTACACTAGTCTTGGCAACACCTTTTGTCTCCGCAATTATCTGATCCAGAGAAATAAGATTTTTAAAGGGGATGGCATTATCCGGGACAAACCCTTCTTTCCGGTCAGCTAATTTTTCAACACGGTTAACTACACCTACAGTCACATATTTACCGCACTTAGGGCATCTTCCGTTATGGGCCTTGGTTTCCTGGGGGGACCAGCGGATCCCGCAAAGCCTATGGCCGTCAAAATGATATTTTCCTTCTTCGGGGAAAAATTCTATGGTATAAAGAAATCTTTTTTTATCCTTTGTTTTCAGAACCTCTCTTATAGTTTTATAATCCAGCTCGCAATTAAAGACATTTGCCTCGCGGCCAATCCTTGAAGGAGAATGCGAATCACTATTAGAAATTAGAGTAAACCTGTCTAAAGCACTCAAACGCCAATTCATTGTCGGATCGCTTGAAAGCCCAGTCTCCAGCGCAAATATCTTTTCTGTCTGCGCCTCAAAACAATCTTCAATCTTATCAAAACCCGACATAGAGCCGAATACAGAAAACCAAGGGGTCCAAATATGCCCGGGTACAATCATGCAGTTTTCATCTATATCAAATACAATGCGTGCTAACTCTGCCGCATCTAAACCCAGTATCGGCCGGCCGTCGCTAGCCAGGTTGCCTATTCTGCCCAATCTTTCATTAATCTTATCTACGCTTTTAAATGAGGGGCTGAAAATTAAATTATGGATACGGTAGGTACGTCCATTCTTGGAGTAGATACTGCTTACTTCGGCAGTAAGCATAAAATATATCCCTGCGTGTTTGTATAAACCATTGCCGCAATCCTCTAATGTATGTTTCAACTCTTCCAGCCAGAGATGATGCGTAAAATCCCCAGTACCCATAAGAGTAACGCCTTTTAGTTTGGCCCATTCCGACAAATGTTTAACATCCATATCGCGGCTGGTTGCCCGGGAGTATTTGGAGTGAATATGAAAATCAGCTATAAATTCCATATTTATATTTTATATACTACCTTACCGTTGCAAATCGTATACTCAACCAATCCTTTTACTGTTCTTCCTATAAAGGGTGAGTTTTTTGATTTTGAAACAATATTTTTTTTCTCAAGAACAAATTCTTTATCCGCATCCACAATAACTAGATCCCCATCAGCACCAACACTTAAAGTACCCTTGTTAATTCCTAATATCTTTGCAGGATTTAACGCTATCTTTTCAACCAATTCTATCCAGTTTAATACTTTTTTATCAATCAACTCCATAATGCTGACGGATACCCCGGACTCAAGGCCGATCTTGCCGAATTCCGCGCGCTCAAATTCAATATCTTTTTCATTCTCCGTATGCGGGGCATGGTCTGAAGCAATTGCATCAATGGTCCCGTCTTTTAATCCCTGCTTAATCGCTTCAAGGTCTTCCGGACTTCTCAAAGGGGGATTCATTTTCATATTTGTATCATAACCCAAAAGTGCATCATCTGTAAGGGAAAAATAGTGAGGGGCGGTTTCACAAGTAACCTTTATGCCTTTTCTCTTGGCCCTAGCAATTATTTCCACCGATTCCCGGCAGCTAATGTGGGCGATATGCACAGCTGCGTTGGCTTTTTCCGCCAACTCGACATCCCGCGCCACCCTATTGTACTCTGACTCATTGGAAATTCCGCGCAAGCCAAGACGCGTAGAATTAAATCCCAGGTTAATTACCCCTTTACCGGAAAGCTTCTTATCTTCACAATGGCAAATAGTCAAAATAGCAGATTGCCTGGCTTTTTTAAATGCCTCGAGCATTAAAACATCGCTATCTACAGAACATCCATCATCAGATATTGCATAAGCGCCATTTTTCTTTAAAGCTGCAATATCGCTTAATTCTTTGCCCATCCGGCCTTTGGTAATTGTGCCGCAAATAAGCACGTTAACTTTTGCGCCTTCTCTTATTATCTCTTTTAATAATTCAATAACCTCTATGCAATCTACGGCCGGATTGGTATTGGGCATAGCTAAAACAGTAGTTACCCCACCCTTGGCCGCAGCAGAAGTCCCCGTGGCTACGGTTTCCTTATCCTCCCTCCCCGGCTCACGCAAATGCACATGCATATCAACAATACCCGGCACGACAATTCTACCTGTCGCATCAATTATGGTATCTGCCTGTGACTTAATATCATCAGCTACTATGGCTATTTTTTTATTTTCAATTAAAATGTCCAAAACAGCATCGATTTTATTTGCCGGATCAATCACTCTTCCGTTTTTAATTAGTATGCTCATATTTTTGCTTCCCTGGCTTGGGCCACTAAGAATAAAACCGCCATGCGTACGGCAATGCCATTGGTTACCTGATCTAAAATAACCGAATTTTTTCCGTCTGCTACCCCGCTGGACATTTCAATCCCCCGATTAATCGGTCCAGGATGCATAACAACAATGTCTTTTTTAACCTTGGTTAATCTCTCTTCGGTAATTCCGAATTTTTTATAATAATCCAGTTGTTCCGGGAACGCCGCGCATTCATCCCGCTCAAACTGCATCCTCAAAACATTCACGGCATCGGTGTTTTTCAAAACTTCATCTATATTGCTTGATGTCTTTACCCCGGTCTTCTCTATTCCAACCGGAAGCAGCATCTCCGGAGCACACACAGTAACATTAGCCCCTAACTTAGTCAGGCCCCAGATATTGGAGCGGGCAACCCGTGAATGCGCTATATCGCCTACAATGGCTACGTTTAACCCTTTGATTTTACCTAGCTTTTCTTTCAGCGTGAACATATCAAGTAAGGCCTGAGTAGGATGTTCATGCCAGCCATCTCCTGCATTAACTACGCTGATATCTAATACACTTGCCAGCATATTTGCCGCCCCTGAACAATTATGCCGTATAATAATTATATCCGCTTTAAGCGCCTGAATATTTTTACCGGTATCAATTAAGGTTTCCCCTTTTCTGACACTTGAGGTTTCTGTGGCGATATTAATAACGTCCGCGGAAAGCCGCTTAGCTGCTACCTCAAAAGATACGCGGGTACGCGTAGATGGTTCATAAAAAAGATTTACTGCGGTCTTGCCGCGCAAGGCAGGCACTTTTTTAATCTCTCGCGTAGAAACCTCCTTAAAAGACTCCGCAGTTTCAAGGATCAGTCCTATCTCTTCCGGCGTCAAATATTCAAGCCCTAAAAGGTCTTTTCTTGTCCAAAGCATTACTCTTTCCCCACAATCAATACTTCATCGTTACCATCAGATTCTTCAAGATGCACTTCCACTATTTCCTGTTTGGAAGTAGGGATATTTTTGCCTACAAAATCAGCCCGAATAGGTAATTCGCGGTGTCCGCGATCCACTAAAACTGCCAACTGTATTGATTTCGGCCTTCCGAAATCAATTAATGCATCTAGGGCTGCCCGAATAGTCCGGCCTGTATAAAGAACATCGTCAACTAATATTAGTTTTTTATCATTTATATCAAAATCTATCTCGGTTTTACGTACCAGCGGCTGGCCCGAAGCCAAGGCTAAATCATCCCGGTAGAGCGTAATATCCAGCGCTCCGGCGGGGATACCTGCACCCTCAATCTTTTTTATACACTCTGCCAGGCGCCTGGCGATATAAACCCCGCGGTTTCTTATGCCTACGACACATAAATCCGCAGTGCCCTTATTTTTCTCGATGATTTCATGGGCGATACGCATAACTGAACGATTAATTGCTTCCCTATCTAATATTTTGGCTTTTTCCTTCATAATTTTACCTATCTACCCTACCCCTAGTTTTAAAAAATAGCCGGTACCTTGCTTTATTTGAAAAGCAAGTACGCCGTCCCTACGTCGTCTGTCACTTGCTGTGCCAAAAAAAATACCCCTGGCTTCTTTTGCCAAGGGTTTATATTTTTTATTACAGCTTTATTCATTTTATTTGCCTTGCCAGCTTCACTGAGCTGGACTTAAAGGTCCCTGCTTATTGCTAAATATACCATAAAAGATACCTTTGTCAAGCCAAATAAGTGCCCATTTTTTTAGATAATTATAACGAATTCCCCACGGAGATTGTTTTTGACAAGCTTCTTTATAATAACCTCTGGGGTTCCGCGCAAGACTTCTTCAAATTTCTTGGTTAATTCCCGGGCCACTACGATTTCCTTCCCCCCAAAAACCACGCCTATATCTTTCAGGCTGGACAAGATTCTATGGCAGGATTCATAGAAAATTAAAGTACACCTGAATTCCTTTAATCTCTCCAGCTGGTTTTTACGTGCCTGGGTCCGATTAATCAAAAACCCGCCAAAATAAAATTCATGGGTAGGTTTACCAGAAAGAACCAATGCATTAACAAAAGCTGCGGCACCCGGAAGAAAAGTAATTTCCAGGCTATTTTTAATAGCTAAATTAATTAGATTATATCCTGGGTCGAGTATTCCGGGCGTTCCGGCATCAGAAACCAAAGCAACATTTTTGCCTTCCGTTAATAAATCAATAATATAATCTGCTTTTGCAAATCTGTTGTGCTGAAAAAAGCTTGTGGTGGGGGTCTTAATAGCGTAATGGTCTAGAAGGATCTTGGTATGCCGGGTATCTTCGCAGGCAATCAAATCTACGCTTTTTAAAACCTCAACTGCCCTAAGCGTAAGGTCTTTTAAATTGCCAATTGGCGTTCCGACAATATAAAGCATTATTCCACAGTTACTGACTTAGCTAAGTTACGCGGCTGGTCCACATCGCAACCGCGCTTAACTGATATATGGTATGCCAAAAGTTGCAGCGGCAAGGCAACCAGGAGGGGGGAAAACAGCTCATCGCATTTAGGAATATATATCACTTCTCCGGTCAACTCTTTAATATTGCTGTCCCCTTCGGTAGCAATGGCAATAATTTTTCCCCGGCGGGAACGAATCTCTTGAATATTAGAAACCATTTTTTCGTAAACTTTTGACGATGCCGCAATACAAACTACTGCACGGTATTCATCAATTAAAGCAATGGGCCCATGTTTCATTTCCCCGGCAGCATAACCTTCGGCTGGAATATATGAAATCTCTTTTAACTTTAAGGCGCCCTCTAAGGCCGAAGGATAATTTATATTCCTACCCAAGTACAAAAAAGATCCCAAATGTGAGTGCCTACGGGAAACGCGGGCAATAGCATCCTGTTCTTTTAAAATCTCTATCTGTTTTCTGGGAATATGCCTTAATTCTTTAATTAGTTTATTGATCTTATCAAGCGGCATTGTGTTGCGGACCTTTGCCAGGTAGAAAGCAAATAAATAAATTGCAATTAACTGCGCAGTATAGGCCTTGGTAGAAGCAACCCCGATCTCAGGGCCTGCGTGAGTATACATTACCCCATCTGATTCGCGGGTTAAGGTTGAGCCTAGCACATTGCATATAGAAATTACCGACGCACCGAGTTTGCGGGCCTGCCTGACTCCCGCTAAAGTATCAGCGGTTTCTCCGGATTGGCTAATCGCCAAAACCAGAGTATTTTTGTTAATAAGCAAATCCCGGTAGCGGAATTCGCTGGATACATCTATTTGAGTAGGAACCTTAGAGAGGGTTTCAAAAACATATTTTCCCACCAACCCGGCATGATAAGCAGTGCCACAGGCAACAACAAATATATTTTTAATGCTTTTTAATTTTTCAATTCCGACATATTGTTCTTTAAAAATTATCCTATTGTTCTTTGGTATTCTGAGGCTTACAAGATTTTCAATAATTTTCGGCTGTTCATTAATTTCTTTGAGCATAAAATGCTTGTACCCCTGCTTCTGTGCCTGCTCAATATCCCAACCGAGCCTCTCCGGACTCCTGATTTTTTTCTTGCCGTTGAGGTCAATTATTTTAAAGCAATCTTTATTTAAAATCGCAATTTCGTTCTCTTCTAAGAAAATTATATCTTTGGTATGCTCTAAAACCGCCGGGGCATCCGAGGCAAGAAAATTTTCGTTTTTACCTATCCCCACAATTAACGGGCTTCCTGAGCGAGCGCCAATCAATTTTCCTGGTTCACGCCTGGAAATAACCGCAATGGCAAACGATCCAATAACTAATTTTAAGGCCTTACATACTGCATCCTCCAGGGAAATATCTTTATAAAACTTTTCAATAAGATGTACAATAACCTCTGTATCTGTTTGGCTGGCAAATAAGTGACCTTCTTTCAGCAATTGATTCTTTAGAGTTTCGTAATTTTCAATAATGCCGTTATGTACCAAGGCAATTTCATTATCGCAATCGGCATGAGGATGGGCATTGGTCTGAGTAGGCGCGCCATGAGTAGCCCAGCGAGTATGGGCAATCCCCAAGGACCCCTTAAGAGGCTTAGATTTAAGCAATTTATCAAGCGCGCTGATTTTACCGGGAGATTTTCTTATTAAAAGATTGTTTTTGACAGGCATAATTACTGCCATGCCGCTGGAATCATACCCACGGTATTCTAAACGTTTAAGGCCAGCCAAAAGGATCTCTTGAGCTGACCTTTCACCAATATACCCGACTATTCCGCACATTGAGCACCTTAAGTTTTTGTCTAGCGAAATCCCGCGGAGTGTAGCAAAACTAAGAAGTTAATTTTGCTACGGGTACGAAGCGGGACATTCTATATTATGACCCTGACGGGATTTGAACCCGTGTCGAGAGCTTGAAAAGCTCTTGTCCTAGACCAGGCTAGACGACAGGGTCAGAGGTTACTCTTCTTCTTCGGCGATTACCGGGGCAACACAAGAAACCCGGTCTTTATCCTGTAGCTTGATTAACCGCACGCCTTGAGATGAGCGGCCGGTTTCACGGATATCTTTTATTGCGCAACGTAAAAATATTCCGTTTTGAGTAATAACCATAAGCTCATCTTTGTCATTTACAGATTTTAAATTTACGGCTTCCCCATTTTTATCCGTAACCCTAATATTGATTACACCTTTGCCGCCGCGACTGGTTAGCCGATACTCATCAATAGTAGTGCGTTTGGCAAAACCTAAAGCTGTAACCGTAAGTATGGTGGAGGATTTTTGCGGAACCACCATATCAATAACTTCATCTTTTTTCGCCAAAGAGATTGCGCGTACACCCTGCGCCCCCCTACCCATATCGCGCACTTTTTCTTCGGAAAACCTTATCGCCTTGCCCTGCTTAGTCCCAATAAGCAATTCTTGTTTTCCGTCGGTCATCTCTACTCCAATCAACGCATCATTTTTATCTAAAGTAATCCCGATAATTCCACCCTTGCGCGGGTTGCCATATGCCTCAAGCTTAGTCTTCTTAATCTGCCCAAGCTTGGTAACCATAACTAAATATTTATCTGGAGAAAATTCTTTTACCGGTATAGTTGAACTAACCTTGGCCGCCTGCTCCATCTGCACAAGATTAACAATCGCTTTCCCTTTAGAAATGCGGCTAGCCTGAGGTATTTCATAAACCTTTAACCAATGAACCTGACCTTTGTCAGTAAAAATAAGCAAATAATCTTTGGTCGAGGCAACAAAAAGATGCTCGCTAAAATCTTCATCCTTTAACTCCGCACCTGTTGCTCCTGTGCCTCCGCGTTTTTGTTTACGATAGGAGCTTACCGGCAAACGCTTAATGTAACCGCCATGACTGATTGTCACTACCACGTCCTCTTCGGCGATTAAATCTTCAACCTCCAATTCCTCTGCCTCCCCCACAATATCCGTTCGCCGCCCATCTCCATATTTTTTCTTTAAATTTTCAAGCTCTTCTTTAATAATTGCTTCAATCCTTTTCTGTGAAGCTAAAATCGCACGGCATAATTCAATTTTCTTTAAAAGTTCTTCATACTCCGCGTCAATTTTATCCCGCTCAAGGGCAGTCAATCGTTGCAATTGCATCTCAAGGATCGCCTGTGACTGAATCTCGGAAAGCCCAAACTCCTTCATCAGATTTAGCTTGGCATTCTCTACGCTCTTGGAGGTCTTGATAACCTTAATAATCCGGTCTATAAACTTAAGCGCAATTTTTAAACCTTCTAAAATATNNTTCAAACTGGGTGCGCCTGCGGATAACCACCTTGCGATGCTCAACATAACAATCCAAAACCTGGCGCAGATTTAAAACCTTGGGACGGTTATCCACTAATGCCAACAGAATAACGCCAAATGTATTTTCTAGCTGGGTGTGCTTAAAGAGCTGATTAAGAATGATTTGCGACTCGGTGTCGCGCTTAAGTTCAACCACAATACGCATACCTTCTTTGTCTGATTCATCGCGTATATCAGATATGCCTTCAATCTTTTTTTCGTCAACCAAGGCAGCAATTGACTCGATAACCCCAGACTTCTGCACCTGATAAGGAATCTCGGTAAAGATGATTAAATCTTTACCATTTTTCTGATGCTCAACAGTTGCTTTGGCGCGCACCAAAAGCTTCCCCCTGCCTGTCATGTAAGCGTCTTTAATGCCGCCCTTGCCGCAAATTAATCCTCCAGTTGGGAAATCCGGGCCCTTGATATAACGCATAAGGTCTTTAATCTCGGCTTCCGGATGATCAAGCAAGTAAATAATCGCATCACAGACTTCATTCAAATTATGCGGAGGGATATTTGTGGCCATGCCTACGGCAATGCCGCTTGAACCATTGACTAAAAGATTGGGCAGGCTGGCTGGTAAGAGTAATGGCTCCTTTAGGGAAGAGTCAAAATTGGGCCCGAAGACAACAGTGTCCTTTTCAATATCCCCAAGCAGTTCTTCGGAAACAGAGGCAAGGCGGGCCTCGGTATAACGCATAGCTGCAGCAGCATCCCCGTCAACTGAACCAAAGTTACCCTGTCCATCTACCAAGGGGTAGCGTAAAGTAAAATCCTGTGCCATTCTTACCAGGGTATCATAGATAGCCATGTCTCCATGGGGATGATATTTACCCATGGTTTCGCCGACAATACGGGCACATTTCTTATAGGGCCTGGAGTGTTCAAGATTCAGCTCTTGCATAGCATAAAGAATCCTGCGATGTACCGGTTTTAAACCGTCGCGGACATCAGGCAGGGCGCGGCCGACAATTACACTCATGGCATAATTCAAATAAGAATCCTTAACCTCGTCTTCAATATAAACCGGCACTATTTTATCGTTACGCGTATACATGTGTTTCTAAGGCCTCTTTTAATTTTTTATACAATATTACTGTAATTATGGTCCAAAATGGCATCAATACAATATTTATAAATATACTGAATACTGCCCCCAGCCAATTAGAATGACCGGCATCGCTACCTGCGCCTAAGAATACCCCTGCAATAATAATGAGAATCAGGCAAACAACATATACGAGCATAAATAAACAATACGTGCCCACAATCGGATGTATATAATCCATAGCCAAAGAAAGGCTGCGTTTTAAAGCAGCGACTGGCCGCACATTCTCAAGGACACAAACTGTTGTGGCAAAAGACCAGCGTAGCATAAAATATATAAAAGGCATAATAGCCGCTATTGCTACAACAAGGCATATCGACACTGCCAGCATTTTATTAACTTTAAACAGTAATGCCAAAATAACTGTAATAGATATCCCTCCCAACATCATAATCCCTGTTAAAAATAAAGTACTGATCAAAACTGTTCCTAAATAATTTAAAAAAAATGGTTTTGCCTGGCTTATGCTTTGGCCAACTGAGTAATCCTCGGGATCAGCCGCCTTTTTAGCCCCAAGCAGTAAAGCAATGTGGCCCCAACTACTTAACAACAAGACCGGAAGTAAAATACAAATAGCTTCCGGGAGGCTTGCTTTCTGATTTTGAAGCTTATTCGCCATGGGCGTTAAATAAATAACGGCTATCGGTAAATTGAAAATCAAATAAATAACACCCAGCTTATTTAGATTCTTTCGGCAAATCCCCCAAGCCTCTTTAAAAACAAAAGTGGGATGAATGGCCTTGCTATGCCTACTTGGTATTGTTATTTCCATGGTTAAACGTCCAAATTCTTTACCTGATGCGCGTAGTCTTCTATAAACTGGCGGCGCGGTTCTACCTGATCACCCATTAAAACCGTAAACATCTTATCCGCCTCAACTGCATCTTCTAAAACTACCTGCAGGATTGTCCTTTTTTCCGGATCCATAGTAGTATCCCAAAGTTGCTGCGGATTCATTTCGCCTAAACCTTTGTACCTCTGTATATGCATACCCTTAACAGCTATTTCCTTGATATATGCAAGCACCTCTCTTAAGCTAAAAACTTCTTTGGAGTCTTCATCATTGGTAATACGATAAACTGCTTTTATTTTTTTTTCTTCCTCTTTAGCTACGCCCTGCCTAGGAAGAATAGCGTTGCTAAAATAACTCCCAATATCAAAACCAAGCTTCTCAATCTTAATAATTACCTGTTCTATTTCTTGTGACTCAAAAAGTTCTAAAACATCCTGCTCTGCCTCCTTGCCTCCTTTTTCTGTAATAGAAGCCAATTCTTTGTCTGAAAATACAAAAAGGGTATTTCCATCCACTTTTACCCTATAAATAGGCATTTTTTTGGTTTTTAGGTTTCTAGAATTGAGATAATCCGTAAAATTAACTCCCTTTTTGTCTAAATACTTACCCAGCTTATCCAGTTCAACTAAATACTTTAGAAGTTCCTTAAACTGGTTATCCGTAAAACCCTGCTTGTCTTTTACTCGTAATAGCTTATGTCCTTCTCGGCCTAAGTCTAACAGCAAATCATCCATCTGCTGTTCTGTCTGAATATATTCTTCTCGCTGACCTCTTTTAATTTTATAGAGAGGCGGCTGAGTTATATAAACATGCCCTTCTTCTATTAATTTTGGCATTTGACGGTATAGCAATGTTAAAAGCAGGGTACGTATATGCGAACCGTCAATATCCGCATCTGCCATAAGCATAAGCTTATGATATCTTAATTTAGAAAGATCGAATTCTTCTCCAATACCGGTTCCTAATGCCGTAATAATGGTGCGAATCTCTTCATTAGACAAGATCTTATCCAATCGTGATTTTTCTACATTTAAAATCTTCCCCTTAATGGGCAGTATAGCCTGGAATCTTCTATCGCGGCCCTGTTTTGCTGAACCTCCCGCGGAATCCCCTTCCACGATGTAAAGTTCACATAAAGCCGCATCTCGCTCTGAACAGTCTGCTAATTTCCCAGGCAACCCTGCACCTTCTAACGCACCCTTTCTACGGGTTAACTCCCTGGCCTTGCGAGCAGCCTCCCTGGCACGTGAAGCTACAATCACCTTGTCTATAATTTTATTGGCTATTGAAGGATTTTCTTCAAAATAACTTGAAAGCGCATCAAGGCTGGTTGAAGCCACTAACCCTTCTACCTCGGAATTACCAAGCTTGGTTTTAGTCTGCCCCTCAAACTGGGGGTTAGGAACCTTTACGCTGATTACCGCAGTTAAACCCTCACGTACATCGTCTCCGCTAATAGCAATATTGTCTTTAAGCAAGTTTTTTGATTTAGCATACTGATTGATCCCGCGGGTAAGCGCAGATTTAAACCCTGATAGATGCGTCCCACCCTCAACAGTATTTATATTATTGGCGAAAGAGAACAGGGTTTCCGCATAACCATCATTATATTGCAGAGCTACCTCAATATTAATGTCATCCTGAAGTTTCTCAAAATAAACTACTTTATTATGCAGGGGGTTTTTATTTTTATTGAGATACTCAACGAATGATACAACCCCGCCGGAAAACTCAAAAACAGCTTCTTTGTCCGAGCGCTCATCCGTTAACTTTATTTTTAACCCTTTGTTTAAAAAGGCTAGCTCTCTTAGGCGTTGCGAAAGTATATCATAAGAATAATCTGTTTTACTAAAAATTGTTTTGTCCGGCTTAAAAGTAATCTTGGTCCCCGTAGAATTGCTCTTGCCAATAATGTTAAGCTTTGAGGCGGTTTTACCGCGCTCATAGCGCTGGTGATAAATTTTACCGTCCCTTTTTACTTCTACCTCCAGCCAATCAGAAAGCGCGTTAACACAGCTCACCCCAACTCCATGCAACCCGCCAGAAACTTTATAGGAACGGTGGTCAAATTTACCTCCGGCATGTAAAGTGGTTAAGGCAACCTCCACCGCGGGCTTCTTTTCGGTTTTATGCATATCCACCGGGATGCCGCGGCCATTATCAATCACTGTTACACTGTTATCTGTTTGTATGCAGACAGAAATAGAATCGCAGAACCCCCCCAGGCTTTCATCAACACTGTTGTCAACGACCTCATAAACCAAATGGTGAAGACCACGTGTTGAGGTATCCCCAATATACATTGCGGGCCTGCGCCTTACCGCCTCAATACCCTCTAAAACTTGGATACTGGTAGCATCGTAAGCCTTGACTTTTTCTGTTGGTTTGGGGTTATTATTTACCGCTTCTTTGGATTTTTTCACGAGACTTCCCCGATACGCAAGGTTATATTTTTTAATTCAGGACTTTCTTTTTTTAACCTGTTCAACAATTCCTCTTTCTTAAGGCTTAAAATATACAGCCAGGCGGAAGAGTCCACGCTTAAACCAAGAACCCCCTTACTAAAATATTTAACTTTTATATGCCCCAACTCCCTCTTTGTCAAGGCTTTTTTTAACCACTCCTGCGGACCAGCGCCTGAACAATCCGCTTTTTTAGATATCAACCCCCGCATAATTTCATCTATGGTATTTTTTAAAATCTCCATTCTTTTAATTAATACGCATAGGCAGTACTATATAAATATAACCACTAATCCGGATAACTCCCGGCTTCTCTCCATCGGTTAATTCTAAATTAACAGCTTCATCGCTAAGGTTTTTCAAAATATCAATTAAATAAACTGGATTAAAACCAATGATTAACTCCCTGCCCTGATATTCCGCTGCCAATTCTTCATGAAACTCGCCTACATCTGGCGTGGATTTAGAAATTACAAGCTTATTTTTAAATACCTCTAATTTTACTGCCTGATAATCCGGGGTAGCTAAAAGCGCTGCCCTCTTTACCGCTAATAAAAATTGATTGCGGCCAATCTTCATTTTATTTTCAGACACTGGAGGAACAACTTGCTTGTAATCCGGAAACTCCCCCTCAATTAAGCGTGAAATTATTACTACGCTTCCCAAATCAAAAAGCGCTTGGTTGCTGCCAACTACCAAGGATAACCCGCCCTCTTCTTTTAAATTGCGGTTTAACTCATGTATTGTTTTGATTGGGACAATTATACTCAAATCAACATCTGAATCTACACTCAATTTTCTTTCCGCAACTGCCAATCTTTTGCCGTCAGTAGAAACAAGGGTTAAAACCCCCTTATTAATCTTAAAAAGTATCCCATTCAAAATATATCTTGTCTCATCAAAAGATACTGCAAAAGAAGTTAAGGTTAATATTTCCTTCAAAACCACCTGATCGATCTTAATAACCTTTTTATCTTTAAACTCTGGAAGTTTAGGAAATTCTTCTTTAGCCAACCCCATAATTTTAAACTGACATAACTCAGAATCAATTACTACAAGATTATTTTTCTTTGTAGTAAAATTAACAATATCAACCGGGAATTCCTTGACTATATCACTAAACCTTTTAGCAGGAATAGTAATTGCCCCCTGCTCCTGGATATCAACAGGGATTACACAGGTTATTCCTATATCTAAATCTGTTGCGGTTAACCTTATGGCCTCTTGTTGAGTCTCAATCAATATATTAGATAGGATCGGCAAGGCTGATTTTGCGGTAATTATGTTTTGTACAGTTTGAATTGCTGTAATCAAGTTATCTTTTTGCACTTTAAATTTCATACTTTAATCTCCTTCTGTTTTTATATATATTTAAAAACTTAATATCATCGTAGTATTAAAGGGGTTAAGTTCCTGTTGAAAAACATATAACCCTTTATATTAATAGCGGGTTAGGGTAAAAAAAATCGGATAACAACCCTTGAATTACTGTTTAATAACCTGAATAACTTTTTCCACCCGTTCTTTCAACTCGGGGTTATTATAAACATCCTCCCTTATTTTTTTATAAGAATGTAGGACGGTAGTATGATCTTTGCCGCCAAAAAGCTCTCCTATTTCAGGAAGAGATAGGTCTGTCAACTCCCTGCTTAAATACATGGCAATTTGGCGCGGGAAAACAACTTGTTTATTGCGCCGCTTAGTTTTTAGTTCCTGCAAGGTCACTCCAAACTCTTCGGCTACACAGCGTTGGATAAAATCTATAGTAATTAATTTTTTTGGCTCTTTTAAAAGATCTTTAAGCACTTCTTTAGTTAGATGTAAGGTTACCGGCTCCTCCTCTAACAAAGAATAGGCGATCGTCCTGATTAGGGCCCCCTCCAGTTCGCGGATATTTGTTTTTATTAATTGGGCGATGAAAAATATCACATCATCTGGCACAGCAACGGGTTCGCGTTCTATTTTTTTCTTTAAAATTGCAACCCGTGTTTCTAGATCCGGAGGTTGCATGTCTGTAGCTAGCCCCCAGCCAAATCGCGAAACCAGCCTTTCTTGTAGATTGGTAATTTCTTTTGGTGGGCGGTCAGAAGAAAATACAATTTGCTTGTGTGCGTCATACAGGGCATTAAAGGTATGGAAAAATTCTTCTTGCGTGGATTCTTTACCGGCAATAAAGTGAATGTCATCAATAACCAAGACATCAAGGCTGCGGTATTTTTGCCGGAAGGCTGAAGTAGTACGATGCAAAATGGCATCAATCAATTCGTTAGTGAATTTTTCGCTCGAGACATAACATATTTTTGTTCCTGCCGGGCCGTTATTTTTTATTTGGTGGCAGATAGCTTGAATAAGATGTGTTTTACCCAGTCCCACTCCGCCATAAATAAACAACGGATTATATGTTTTAGCTGGCGAGTTCGCAACAGCAAGCGAATAGGCGTGAGCATGGCGGTTTGCCGAGCCGACTACAAAGTTTTCAAATGTATAGCGCGAGTTTAGATTAATAAAGCCTGCCGCAGGAACGCTTTTATTTACTTTCCCGGTTTCATCGGACGCGCGCAAGTTTTCTTGCGAGTTCCCCACCGTTAGTTTTATTAACAGATTATTCAAACCCCTATTTTTTAAGACATCTTGAATAAGCCCTAAATAGTGTTTTTCAACCCAATCTTTGAAAAATTGATCTGGCGCCTCAAGGTTAAAATTTTGGCTATCTACTGCAGAAAACTTTAACGGGGCTATCCAGGTGGAGAATATAGTGTCTCCCAGCTTGGATTTTAAATCATTCTGTGCTTCTTCCCAGTTTTTAGCAAGCTCCAGCATATTTAAACTCTTATAGTAAACTACCTTCTTTTAGGCTGTGGTGTTAACAGATTATGCACAACTTGCATAAAGCTGTGGATAAGGTAAGTTCTTAAGTTGGCCTAAAAACAGAACTATTATAACAAAGCCCAAAATCCTTGCAAGTGGAAAAGATAAACGTGAGTTATTATACAATAATATGTTGGAACGTCAATAAAAAACTTGACCGCTATATGAATGTGTGTTACAATTCACAAAATCAAGAAGATTGCTTGGGCGATTTTCGCAATTTCCCTCGAACAATTTTTGCGGCCAATCCGAGGGGGCAAAACAAGGAGAATTTAAAATGAAGAAAAATTTAACCACACCAACAAATATTGTCGGCAAGAGAAGCCAGGGGTTCCGCAAAAAAATGGCGACTAAGTCCGGACGGAAAACTTTAGCGCGTCGACGGAGCAAGGGCAGGAAAAGACTTTGTATTTAAAACCAGCGAACTTGATAATTAATTTGATAGTTGGATATCAGAAGTATATAAGACCGGTTATCCCTGCAAACTGTCGTTTTGAACCGGGCTGTTCCGAATATACAAGGCAAGCTATTTTAAAATATGGATTAATTAAAGGAGTATGTAAGGGGCTAACAAGAATTCTGCGCTGCCATCCTTTTTCTGGTCAATCAGGTTATGATCCCTTAACATAAAATCTATGGAAAAACGTTTAGTATTAGCCATTGCTTTATCATTATTAGTTCTATTGAGTTGGTCTGCCCTAGCCCCTAAATCACAACTCCTTGATAATAAAGTGGTTATGACTAATGAAATATCGATACCATCACCTGAAAGACAAAACAGCCTTAGTAATTTAGATCCAACTTTGATACAAACTACCTTAGACCCTAAAAAAGAGGTTGTGAAATTTATGCAAGATAGCAGGGATATAATTTTTGATCCAGCTAGAGCCGCCATCTTAGAAGTGGTCTTTAAAAACAAACTCGAACATCGCCTTCCACTCAAGATTGGGTTACTTAGTGATAATACCAATTTGTTCAAGCTAGAGAGTATGACCAAGGAGCAAATTTCCTTTGTTTATCAGGACAAATATAAGCGCATTATTAAAAAGTTTATTATTCCTAAAGATATGCATACCATAGAGTTAGAGGTTAATGTTAAAAATTTATCATCTTCTCCTATACAGTTTCACCCACAGATTGTTTTAGGCCGATTAGATCTATCAGCAAAGAATGTTCAGTCGCGTTACCAGGATGTTATCGTAGGCGGTAAAGAGAAAACTACACATATTTCAGCTGGAAAAGATTTCTCCGCCAAAGGTGTAAAATTTATCGGGTTACGTGATCAGTATTTTTGTGCTATTCTTGAATCAGATGACGCAATGGACAGTGTTTATATTAAGAAAATTAGTCCCCAAGAATCTGAAGTAGGTATGTTAAGTAATGAGTTAAATCTGAATCCTGGTGAGCAGATTGGACATTTATATCATATCTATTTGGGGCCGCAAGATTTAAAAACTATAAATGGCATTAATACAGAATGGTCCGCAGTAATTTATTTCGGAACCTTTGATTTTATTGCTCAATTGCTTTTGCAGCTGCTCGGTTTCTTCTATAGCCTAACTCATAATTGGGGATGGGCAATAATTATATTGAGCCTTGCAGTTTATGCCCTACTTTTCCCTCTTTCGCTAAAACAAATGCGTTCTATGAAAGAAATGCAGTTATTGCAACCAAAAATTGATGCTTTGCGTAAAGAGTTTAAAGATAATCCTCAAAGATTGAACAAGGAAATAATGGAACTATACAAAGAACATAAAGTTAATCCACTTGGAGGTTGCCTGCCATTATTGTTGCAGATGCCAATTTTCTTTGCTTTATACCAGGCGTTGATTCGTTCAGTAGCCTTAAGAGGCGCGCACTTCCTTTGGATTAAAGACCTTTCTTCTCCAGACAGGCTTTTTACTTTCAAAAATTCAATACCTATTTTAGGTAATCAGGTAAATATTTTGCCAATTTTGATGGCCATAGGTATGTTTGTGCAGCAAAAAATTTCTACAGTTAAGGCAACTGGTGAAGCAGCTCAACAACAGAAGATAATGTCAATTATCATGCCTGTTATGTTTGGGGTCATATTCTACCAAATGCCGTCAGGCTTGGTACTGTATTGGTTTGTGAATAGCGCGTTGATGCTCATTTACCAGATGCACATGAATAAACAAAAATGAGAAAATTAAAATATTTAGAAGTTGAAGGTAATACTGTTGAAGACGCCATAGAAAAAGCTTTACAAGAATTAAAGCTTCCACGTAAGAGCGTAAAGATCCAAGTCTTGTCTGAAGAAAAAAAAGGGCTTTTTGGCATGCCGGGAGCAAAACCTGCTAAGGTACGCGTGAGCGCGATTTCAAACAAAGAAAATACTTGACATTTGTTTTAGTTTTGGGATAATTAGCTTAGCCAGGGGGGATGTTCCCCGGGGAACTATTCGTAACTACAATAATATCAATGGGTAAAATAATTGCAGTTTGTAATCAAAAAGGCGGAGTAGGTAAAACCACTACCTCTATTAATCTTGCAGTATATATAGCTATGGCAGGCAAGAAGGTTATGTTGATTGATTTGGATCCCCAAGCGAATGCAACTAGTGGAATTGGGATAAATAAACATGATATTAAAAAAAGTACATACCACATTCTTCTTGAGGAATCAGAGATAGTTGATATTTTACAAAAAACTAGTGTTGATAATCTTACACTTGCACCTTCTAATTTAGATTTAACCGGGGCAGAAGTAGAATTAGTAGGGGCATTAGGCCGAGAATACAGATTAAAGAGATCTTTACAAAAAGAAAGAGAAAATTTCGATTTTTTGATTATCGATTCGCCGCCATCCCTGGGGCTACTTACAATCAACGGCCTGTGTGCTGCAGATTCAGTAATAATCCCTGTACAATGTGAATATTATGCCTTGGAAGGATTAACGCAACTACATAATACCATTAGACTTGTGAAAGAGAACCTTAATCCGGCCCTATACATTGAAGGAGTGCTTTTAACTATGGCAGATTTCCGCACAAACTTAACCAAAGAAGTTATCCAAGAAGCGCGTAATCATTTCAAGGAAAAGGTTTATAATACGGTGATTCCCAGGAATGTTCGTTTAACTGAAGCACCGAGTTTTGGTAAACCCATTGCTTTTTATGATCCTAATTCCCTTGGTGCTCAAAAATATGAAGAGCTTAGTAAGGAAATATTGGGTATACCACTAAATTCAAAAATCCCGCAAGGGCAAGGAGAGGATTAATGGAGAGGCGAGCTTTAGGAAAAGGTTTAGGTGCGTTGATTCCGGAGAAACCTGTTGAAGGTGAAGTGCATAAAGAAGAGATTATTTATGTCCAGTCTGGACAAATAAAACCGAATCCATTTCAACCACGAGAAAATTTTGACCAAGTAAATATAGAAGAATTAGCCCAATCTATTAAAGAAAAAGGAGTTATTCAGCCGCTTTTGGTTAGACGCAAAGGAGATAATTATGAATTAATCGCTGGAGAAAGAAGGTTTCGTGCGTCTAACATATTGGGGATAAAAGAGATACCTGTTATTGTGCGAGACGTAAGCGACCAGGATTCTTTGGAGTTGGCCTTAATTGAAAATATCCAGAGGGAGGGGTTGAATCCCATTGAAGAAGCGCATGCTTATCAGCATTTAATGGACAAGTTTAAGGTTACCCAGGAGAAAATAAGCGAGGTTTTAGGCAAGGCCAGGGTTACTATTACTAATACATTGCGCCTGCTTAAACTTCCTCATGAAATTCAAGAGGAAATGAAGGGGGGGCGCATTAGTTTTGCGCACGGCCGCGCCCTATTGGAAGTTGAAGACGCAAATCATCAGCGTAAGCTCGTCCAGGATATTATTTCTAGGGGGCTTTCCGTGCGCGAGTTGGAAAGTTTAATTAAAAGCAGTCGGCCAAAATTAATCAAAAGAAGAATTGACCAAGGCCAGCGTGAACCATTAGTTGCTATCTTAGAAGAAAAATTACAACATGCATTAGCTACCAAGGTCAGAATCAGCAAAAGGAAAAAACGCGGGCATATTAATATTGAATTTTATTCTCAAGAGGATCTTGAGCGCATAGTTAATGTAATTAAAGGGGGAAAATAGATAATGGATCAGGCAGTTTTAATTCTTATTAAGCCCGACGGGCTAAAGAAATCGCTTACTGGAAACATACTTACGCGTTTATCCGAGACCAAACTTGAAATCGTCGCTGCTAAAATGGTACGCGTGTCAAAGGAGCTGGCAGAAGAGCATTATAAACATCTAAAAGATAAACCATTTTTTGGGGAAATTATTAAATATCTGCAGGGGCAGTTGCATGACCGTAAAAAGGTTATGGCCCTGGTTTATTGGGGGGAAGATGCGATTAAAAAATGCCGTGAATTAGCGGGAGCCACTAATCCAGAGGAAGCCGAATCTACTTCTATCCGGGGTTCTTACGGAAGGATAACTACCTCCGGAGTTTACGAGAACGTAATTCATGTTTCATCCAACGTATCCGAGGCAGAAAGAGAAATCAAGCTTTGGTTCGCGCCCACTGAAATTATAGTTGATCTTTATCCGGCAAAAGATTTGGAGCAAAAAGAAACAATTAGCAAAGTTTGGAGTTAAAATATGATTAGTAGCATGACCGGTTTTGGCAGCCAAGAATCTGAAGTCGATTCCATCGGAAGGATTTGCGTGGAATTAAGATGTACCAACCATAAGTTTTTGGAGACCGTTTTTCATCTGCCGGAAGGGTTGCTTTCTTTAGAGGATAAGATAAAAAAGGAGATTGAGGCTAAAATAAGGCGGGGCAGGATTTTATGCGTCATAAACATAAAAGGCAAAGAGGCCCAGGGTATATTTATAAACCGCAAACTTTTGAAAAATTATTTGCATGAGCTGAACAACATAAAAAAGGAATTTAATATTAAAGATGGTTTGGCCCTGGATTCTTTAATCCGGCTACCCGGTATTTTGTCGCTTAAAGAAAATAAACCGGTAGGTATGCATATCTGGGAGCATCTTAAACCTTTGTTACTGCAGGCACTTTTGGGGTTGTTAAAGACTAGGCAAAAAGAAGGCAGGGCCCTGGCAGGTTTGCTGGTAAACAGAAGCGAGTTACTTAAAAAAGAACTGTGTTTAATTAAGCGTAGATTCGGTTCGGAAGTAAAAATGAGGCTCCGGAAGATAAAGGCGGAGGAGGAGCGTTTGGCTTTTTTAAAGGGGGCGGATATCGCCGAAGAAATGGATCGGTTGAGTTTTCACATAAATAATTTTCAGCAAAAAATTACCAAGGGCGGGTCTATTGGCAAGGAATTAGATTTCATTACCCAGGAGATGCAGCGAGAGGCCAATACATTAGCGGCAAAGTCGTTTGATCTAGTTATATCAGGGCGTGCCGTACAGATGAAAAGCCAGATTGAGAAGATCCGCGAACAGGTGCAGAATATCGAGTAGTGAAAGCCAAAAAAAGAAAAAATAAAACAGGGAAAATATTTATAATCTCCGGGCCTTCGGGCTCAGGTAAAACTACCCTCCTGACCAGGTTAATTCAAGATAAAAAAATTGCTAAATTACTGGTAAAATCCCGCTCTGTTACAACCCGGCCTAAACGTTTGGGGGAGAACCAGGGCAAGGACTATTTCTTTGTTACCAGGAGTGAATTCAGCCGCCTGCTAAAAGCAAAAAAAATTCTTGAATGGACAAGGTATTTGGGCTATTATTACGGAACACCTAAAGGGCCTGTAGAAAAGCTGCTTAAAGAAGGCAGGCATATTGGTTTATGCTTAGACCTTAAGGGCGCAAGGATTCTTAAAAAAATTTATCCCCGTAATGCGGTAACAGTTTTTGTCCTTCCGCCTTCACTTAGTGTGCTTAAGGCAAGAATTGAAGGCCGTTGTAGAGATACTAATAAAAAAGAAATAGCGCAGCGCTTGCGCCTGGCGCAACGGGAGATTTTGGCAGCTTCGCAATTTGACTATCGTATTATGAATCAAAACCTTCGGGTCGCCCTTAAGGAACTAAAGAAGATATTTTTAAAGGAAAAACAGCGCCTAACAATTAATCGGGGGTAAAAGATGGGATATCGGGGAAGAGAGAAGCTTTTAGATAAAAGCTTGGGATCTATTTATAAATTGGTAATCCTAGCTTCAAAAAGGGCCTTAGAGCTCGCAGAGGGCCAACCGAGATTGGTTTCGGATGAGATTTCTGCGAAACCTTCTACAGTGGCATTGCACGAGATTGAGCAGGGCAAAATAGAAGCTAGGGTGATAAAAACAAAAGAATGATGGTAAAAAAAGGTAAAAATATTATTTTGGGCGTTACTGCCAGTATTGCAATTTATAAAACATGTGAACTTATCCGCATACTTAGAAAATGCGGTTTTACGGTCAAGGTAATTATGACCAAAGAAGCAGAAGAGTTAATCCGACCGGTTGTTTTTTCCAGCTTAAGCGGGAACAGGGTTTACCGGGCAGGTATTTTTGATGAACCGGATACATGGGAAATTGAGCATGTTGCTTTGGCGCGGGAGGCGGATTTAATTTTAATTGCCCCGGCAACAGCCAATATTATTGCTAAGCTTGCCACAGGTATTTGTGACGATCTTCTAACCTGTACGGTTTGCGCAAGTAAGGCAGATATTTTAATTGCCCCGGCGATGAATGAGGTTATGTATAATAATAAGATTACTCAGGGGAACATTGCGAAATTAAAATCTTGTGGATATAAATTTATTGCTCCGCGTAAAGGCACGCTCGCCTGTGGAAATATAGGGGTAGGTTGTTTGGCAGAAGTAGAGGATATTGTTAAAGAAGTAAAAAATTATTTATAGTTTCTGGCGACGTAGCCAAGTGGTAAGGCAGTTGTCTGCAAAACAACTATTCAGCGGTTCAATTCCGCTCGTCGCCTTTAATTTCAGCGGGCAAGTGGTGGAATGGCATACACGACAGACTTAAAATCTGTTGGCCGCAAGGTCGTAAGGGTCCGACTCCCTTCTTGCCCAATTTTAAAAATCTGGATTTTAGGGCTCATAGCTCAGTTGGTTAGAGCGTTGCGTTGACATCGCAAAGGTCAGTGGTTCAAGTCCACTTGGGCCCATTTTTAGCTCTACTGTTATAACTATAAAATATGGATCTATCTATTTTGAGACATTCTTGTTCGCACGTCATGGCTGAGGCGGTAAAAAAACTCTGGCCAGAGGCAAAACTAGCAATAGGCCCCGCTATTGAGGATGGGTTTTATTATGATTTTGACAAAAAAGAACCGTTCGGCACGGAAGACTTGCTTAAGATTGAGCAGGAGATGCAGAAGATTATAGCCAAGGATGAGTTATTTGTGCGTCAGGAGTTAGGCAGAGATGAAGCAATAGAATTATTTGAGAAAACAAAAGAAGATTACAAGACTGAACTTATTAAGGATCTGCCAAACGAAACAGTTTCTGTTTATAAAACCGGGGAAGATTTTCTAGATCTTTGCCGCGGTCCGCACATAAACTCAACCGGCGAAATAAAATTTTTCAAATTATTATCAGTTGCCGGTGCGTATTGGCATGGGATTGAAACTAATCCTATGCTGCAGAGGATTTATGGCACCTGTTTTAATACTAAAAAAGAACTGGATGAATATTTGAATTCCCTGGAAGAAGCAAAGCTGCGTGACCACAGAAAACTGGGTCCGCAACTAGGGCTATTTGATATCTATCATGAGCATGCCGGAGCGGGCTTGGTATTTTATCACCCCAAGGGCGCTATTTTGCGCACCATTATTGAAGATTACGAAAAGAAAGAACATTTAAAACATGGATATCAAATGGTAATTACTCCTCATATTATGGATGTTGCTCTTTGGAAAACCAGCGGCCACTATGATTATTATAAAGAGAATATGTATTTTTCCTCCGACGACGAAGGCCGGGAGGTTGTTTTAAAGCCGATGAATTGCCCGGGGCACATTTTGATTTATAAATCGAAAAGCCGCTCTTACCGTGAGCTTCCGTTAAGGTTGTTTGAATTAGGTACGGTTTACCGACGGGAAAAAGCAGGAGTTTTACATGGACTTTTGCGCGTACGCGGTTTTACTCAGGACGATGCACATATATTTTGCTTGCCGGAACAGTTAAGAGATGAAATCAAAAAAATAATTGAGTTTGTTTTTGAAACGATGAAGGTTTTTGGTTTCAAGCAGTGGGGGATCGAGCTAAGTACCCAGCCGGAAAAATATATTGGTTCAGATGAGGATTGGCAGAAGGCAACCGAAGCACTCGAGGATGCATTAAAAGAAAAAGGCCTGCCTTATGAAATTAATCATGGCGATGGTGCGTTTTACGGCCCTAAGATTGATATAAAATTAAAGGATGCGCTTAAAAGGACCTGGCAGTGTGCGACCATTCAATGCGATTTTGCCTTGCCTAAAAGGTTTGACCTGGCTTATGTCGATGCCGAGGGCAAAGAAAAACAGCCGATTATGCTGCATAGGGTTTTGCTGGGAAGCCTGGAGCGATTTATCGGAGCCTTGATTGAGCACTACAAGGGAGAGTTGCCTTTATGGTTAAGCCCTACTCAGGTTTTGTTAATCCCGATTAAAGAATCATCTGCCCCTTATGCCCAAAAGGTAAAAGAGGAGTTAGAAAATAATCAAATACGCGTAGATATGGATATGCGTAATGAAACCTTAGATAAAAGGATCCGTAACGCGGAATTAAATAAGATCCCCTACTGTTTAATTTTGGGAGACAGGGAAGCGGCGAAGGGAGAAGTAAGCGTGCGTAAAAAGGGGAGCGGTAACCAAGGTGCAGTTTTATTAGATAAATTTATTGAAGAATTAATTAATCAGATTAAGCAATATAAATAGAAAGAGAGGTGGTTGCTATAAAAAAGTTCATTCGTATAAACGAAAGGATCAACTCGCCGCAGGTCAGGGTTATTGGCCACGATGGGAGCCAATTGGGTGTAATGTCTGTGCAAAGGGCTTTGGAGATTGCCAACCAGCATGAATTAGATTTAGTGGAGGTTGCCCCAGCTGCTACCCCGCCGGTTTGCCGGATTATTGAATTCAGTAAATTCAAATATGACCTTGAAAAAAAAGAGCGTGAAGCCAAAAAACATCAGAAGCAGGGTCGCTTAAAAGAAATCCGCCTTAAACCGAATATCGACGAGCATGATTTTGAGACTAAGGTTAAACAGGCAGTAAGCTTTTTAAAGAAAAAAGACAAGGTTAAGGTAAATCTTTTCTTCCGTGGCAGGCAGATGGAACATTTGGATTTAGGAAGAAAGGTTTTAGATAAATTTATCGTTGATGCGCAGAGTGAAGGTCAAGTAGAAAAGGCGCCGTCACTGGAAGGCAGAATTATGTCCTTTGTGATTGCGCCAAAATAAGATATAATAAGACACCTGCAGCATAATCGGCACCCGACGCCAATAGGCATTGCGTCGGCGTGTGTTTGTACACAAGGAGAAAAAATGGGAAAGTTAAAGACAAAAAGAGGGGTAGCTAAGCGTTTTAAACTTACAAAGAAAGGTAAGGTGAAATATTCACCTGGTGGCAAAAGCCATTTAGCTTCGTCCAAGAAAACCAGCAAAATAAGAAGCTTAAGAAAACGCAGAACGCTTGCCGGTAAAAAGGAAGAAAGATTTATTAAATCAATGTTACCTTATGGTTAAGGTGTTCAACATCCTGCGCTTATAATGTATTGCGCGGGTGCGCCCTTGTGGGCTAGGAGAAAATATGGCAAAGGCTAATCACAGTGTAGCAACTCGTAAAAGGAAGAAGAAGGTTTTAAAACAAGCTAAAGGGTTTTGGGGGGACAGCAGCAAGCAATACCAGCAGGCAAAAAGGGTGCTTATGCATGCGCTTGAATATGCTTACCGGGACCGTCGAAACAAGAAGCGCGAATTCCGCAAGCTTTGGATTGCGCGCATTAACGCAGCTTGCCGGCAGGAGGGGGTTACTTATAGTGTTTTTATGAGTGGTCTGAAAAAATCCAAAATTAATCTGGATCGCAAGACTCTGGCAGATTTAGCTGTTAGGGACAATCCTGCTTTTAAAAAGATAGTCGAAACAATAAAGAAATAGGGGATTTTTAAAGTAAGGGGCTTTTTATGTATGTAATTATCGCAGGTTGCGGAAGGGTGGGAGCAGAGTTGGCCAAGCTTTTATCCGGAGAAGACCATGATGTAGTAATCATTGATAAATCGCGGGAGTCTTTTTCCCGCCTTGGAGATAGCTTTAATGGTTTAACTATGGTGGGCAATGGTTTTGATTTGGCGCTTCTCAAACAAGTAGGGATTGAGAAGGCAGATGCCTTTTGTGCGGTAACTAATGGAGATAACACCAATTTAATTAGTGCCCAGGTTGCTAAAAAAATATTCCGCGTTCCTAAAGTTTTTGCACGCGTATATGATCCGCAGCGGGCGCATATTTACGCAGCCCTTGGTTTGAATATTATCAGCGGAACAATGCTTTTGTCGTCCATGCTAAGAGATAAAATAATTGAAAGCAGATTTTCCAGCTACCTGATTGAATCAAAGGATTTAGGGGTTATTGAAATTGAGGTAAAGGATAACCTGGTTGGTAAAACCATTCAGGATATAAATATCTCCGGAGAATTTATAGTAGTTGCAATCAGAAGGATGCAGGGAGTTATTATTCCTGACCCCAAGACTGTTTTAAAAAACAAAGATACCTTAATGGGCGTGGTGAAAGTTTCCAGTCTTCAAGAGATCAGGGAAAAGTTCCATTTAGGGGAGAAATAGATATGTATATTTTGATTATCGGAGCAGGAAAGGTAGGTTATTTTTTAGCCAAAAGGCTCTGCCAGGGTAAACATACGGTAAGCATCGTGGATAAAGACCGCATAGTCTGTGATGAGATCGCCAAGGAATTAGAGGCTTTGGTAGTTAATGGTGATGGCTGTGATCCCAAGATACTGGAAGAGGCCGGGATTGAGCGCGCGGACGTTATGGCTGCCGTTACCGGAGACGATGAAGATAACCTGATTGTCTGCCAGTTGGCCAAGGAGAAATTCAATCTGCAGCGTACAGTCGGTCGCGTAAATAATCCTGATAATGAGCATACCTTTAATGAGCTTGGAATTGATGTGCCGGTTGATTCCACAAAGATTATTGCTAAAGTTATCGAAGAGGAAGTTTCCTTTTCCGATTTTGTTAATTTAATGAGTTTTAAACGCGGGAAGCTTGCTATAGTGCGCGTAGATCTGCCCAGCGATTCCCCGGTAATTAATAAAGAAGTAAAAGATATTACTTTGCCGCAGGATGCAGTTTTGGTTTCCATTGTCCGCGGAGAAGAGGTAATTCTACCTAAAGGCAATACGGTACTTAAAACCGGAGATGATGTGATTGCGCTTACCTTGGTTGGCAATGAACCGCAATTATTAAGCCTTTTAGCCGGGAAGTTTTAAAAAATGAAATTTAAACCTGCTTTAAATATTGCCTTCGGAATTGCTACGGAACTTCTATACGTTTTTTCTATAATGCTGGCAGCTTTATTAATCTGTCTGGCAATCTATTTTAAATTATGATCCTTAAACCCCGCCTGGAAGATTTAAAGATTATTGGTTTTTATCTGGGCAAGATAATTCTAGGATTGGCTTTTACTATGGCAATCCCGATCTTGGCCGGATTATGTTTTGGGGAGCTAAACCCAGCACTGGATTTTTTTATCGGTATTGAAATATCTGTTTTCTTAGGTTTACTGCTACTTAAAATTTGCCATACTGACAAGGATTTGAATTGGATGCAGGGTATGATTGTTGTCAGTCTTTCTTGGGTCGTAGCTATGCTTTTGGGGGCTATACCGCTATACCTAAGCGGACACTGGAAATCTTTCCTCGATGCATGTTTTGACGCTATGTCAGGATTTGCCACCACGGGGCTTGTTTTAGTGCAAGACCTAGACCATCTATCCTATACGCATAATCTTTGGCGGCATTTAATTATGTTTCTCGGAGGCCAGGGGATTGTAGTAATTGCGCTTTCCTTTTTTGTGCGCGGATTCTCTGGAGCATTAAAAATGTACGTTGGCGAAGCACGCGATGAAAAAATACTGCCGAATGTAGTACATACCTCTAGGTTTATTTGGCTGGTGAGCTTTGTCTATCTGGCATTAGGCACTATAGCTTTAGGAATAACTGGCATATTTAATGGGATGCAGCCGCTTAATTCTTTTTTTCATGGAGCATGTATATTTATGGCTGCATTTGATACAGGGGGGTTTAGCCCGCAGTCTCAGAACATACTTTACTATCACAGTCTGGCGTATGAAGTTATTACTATAATTATTATGGTTCTGGGGGCGCTGAATTTTAAATTGCACTATCATTTGTGGATGGGTAACCGCAGGGAGATATTTAAGAATATTGAAACCAGCACGCTTTTTGTTACCATTATCGCCACCTTTTCTATTGTTGCCGTAGGTTTAACAAAGATTGGCAGTTATCCTTCAGCCATAACTCTTTTCAGAAAAGGTTTCTATCAACTTATCTCCGGACATACCGGAACGGGTTTTCAGACTATTTATCCACAACAATTTCTTGTAGATTGGAATCACTTGGCTTTGGTAGGAATAATTCTGGCTATGTCTTTAGGCGGGGCGGTATGTTCCACTACGGGGGCAATTAAAATGCTGCGCATTGGAATTATCTTTAAAGCCTTTAAAGAAGATTTAAAAAGAATTATTATGCCTGAGAGGGCCATAGTTATCGAGAAATTTCATCATGTCAAAGAAGTATTCTTAGAGGATAGGATGGTCAGGAGCGCTTTAATTATTACCTTAGCTTATATAATCTTATACGGATTGGGTGCGCTAGTCGGCATGTTTTACGGGCATTCTTTCCTAAGCGCCCTTTTTGAATCTACATCTGCAGCAGCTAATGTCGGTTTATCCTGCGGGATTACTAATATTGCTATGCCTGTAGCGCTTAAGGTTACCTATATAGTACAAATGTGGGCTGGCCGTTTAGAATTTATGTCAGTGTTTACGATTCTCGGATTTTTGATTGCGATAATTAAAGGAAAATGAAAATTAATCATAAGTTAGCTTTGATAGTTTTATTTCTTGCCTTAATCAGTTATCCAGGTTCTTTTGTTTTCTCCCAAGGCGTAAGCAGCGATGAGTTAATTAAAAATGCCAAGGAATACGATGGCAAATTAGTAACTTATACTGGCGAAGCTATCGGAGATGTAATGTTGCGCGGTGAATTTGCCTGGGTCAATATTAATGACGGTGAGAATGCGCTGGGCGTATGGATGGGTGCCGCTTTGGCTAAAGAAATAAAGTTTGTGGGTAACTATAAAACCCGGGGAGATCGCCTTGAGGTAGTAGGTATATTTCATCGTGCCTGCCTTGAGCACGGCGGTGATCTAGATATCCATGCACAGGAATTACGTAAGCTTGGAAATGGCAGGGTAGTTAACCAGAGATTGAATATGGACAAAAAGAATTTAAGCCTTATTTTATTCGGAGCTTTACTTTTAATATGGATATTAACATTATTCAGAAGCAAATAGAAAATGATTTAACCGGAATCGTTTCTCCCCAAGAGCTGGAAATGGTGCGTGTTAAATATCTGGGTAGAAAAGGCATACTTGCGGAATTGACCGGTTTAATCGGCACTCTCGCAATAGAGGAAAGAGGTCCTTTCGGCAAAGAAGTCAATGCCTTAAAAAATAAGCTACTTAACCTTATTAGCGAGAGAGAAAAAACCTTAAGAATCCAGAGCAATATCCCTAAAGAGAGTGTTTTGGATATTGGCCTGCCCGGGATTTCTCAGGAGTTTGGGAATAGCCATCCAATCATTCAAATTATTGATGAGATATGCGGTATATTTAACCGTATGGGTTTTTCTGTTGTCGAAGGGCCTGAAATTGAGACAGAGTATAATAATTTCACAGGCTTAAACATACCCTTGGATCATCCTTCGCGGGATGCCTTTGACACATTTTATTTAAAGAATTACCCCAAGCTTTTATTGCGCAGCCATACATCTCCGGTGCAGGTTCGCGCTATGAAGATACATAAGCCGCCACTGGCCATAGTTGTTCCGGGCAGGGTGTATCGCCCGGACGCAGTGGACGCCAGCCATCTTTTCATGTTTCATCAGATTGAAGGGTTTTTAGTTGATGAGAACATCAGGTTTTCGGATTTAAAGGGAATTTTAGAACTTTTTGCCAAAAGTGTTTTTGGACAGGATATAAAGATGCGCTTTCGGCCGCATTTTTTCCCTTTCACTGAGCCGTCAGCAGAAGTAGATATTTCTTGTATTATTTGTAAAGGTAAGGGGTGTTCTGTTTGCGGCAGGAAGGGCTGGCTTGAGATTTTAGGCTCAGGTATGATACATCCTAATGTGTTTAAGCATGTGGGTTATAAGCCTGGTAAATATACGGGGTTTGCTTTTGGAATGGGCGTTGAAAGGATTGCTATGTTAAAATACGGGATCAATGATATCCGGTTGTTTTTTGAGAATGATTTAAGATTTTTGAAACAGTTTTAGAATTTCAAGCGGAGGTTTGCAGCGAAGTGAAAGTTACTTATAGCTGGTTAAAAGACTTTGTAAATATAAAACTAACCCCCAGGGAATTGGCAGAAAAATTAACCATGGCGGGCCTGGAGGTAGTTTCTTTAGAGGAATCAGCGGGGGATTTTATATTTGAAATTGAGATAACTTCCAACCGGCCTGATTGGTTGAGTATTTTAGGGGTTGCCCGGGAAATCAGCTCTCTTACTGACTCAAAACTTAAAGCAGCTAAGCCTCAAGAGTTAGGGTTTAAGGCAAGTGGGCTTAAGCCGGTAGAAATATCAGTAGCGGATAAAAAAGACTGCCCATTTTACAGTGCGATGATAATTCGCAACATCAAGGTTGCTTCTTCCCCGGAGTGGCTTAAGAAAAGATTAGGTTCGCTCGGCTGCCGTAGCGTAAACAACATTGTTGATATTACTAATTATATTTTATTTGAACTTGGCCAACCGCTTCATGCCTTTGATTTAGATAGATTAGGCCAAGAGTCTATTAATGTACGCCGAGGCAGGCTGGATGAGAAGATAATCACTATTGATGGTCAGCAAAGAATACTGGATCATGAAATCTTGGTTATTGCTGACAAGAATAAACCAGTGGCTATAGCAGGGGTTATGGGAGGCAAAGAAACAGAGGTGACGGAAAAGACATCTAATGTCCTGCTTGAATCAGCGGTATTTAATCCAATTCTTGTGCGTAGAAGCAGGCAAAAGCTAGGCCTGCAGTCCGAATCGGCATATAGATTTGAAAGAGGGGTTGATTTGGAGATTGCCAGGACCGCTTCGTTGTCTGCCCTGGAGTTAATTCATACATTGGCTTTTGGAAAACCTTACGCTTATAAAAGCCTGGGGGCTATTAAATCAGCCAAATCCGAGATTAGATTAGAGACTGCTTATATTTCCAGGATATTAGGTGTTAGTATCCCCGTGTTTAAGATTAAACAAATTTTAACCGGGTTAGGTTTCATTGTAAAAACCCGGGCAAAGGGTATTTTGGTAGTAAAGCCGCCCAGTTTTCGTCAGGATATAAAGTTACAAATAGATTTAATAGAAGAAATTGCCCGAGTTTATGGCTATGAAAGAATTCCCTTGACCCTGCCTGCGGTAAAACCGCACCAGAACGTCTCAGGAAATAGGGATATTGTTTCTGGCATAAGAATTATCCTGCGTGGTTTAGGCCTGCAGGAGGCAATTACTTATAGTTTAGTTGATCGCAGCCTGCTTATAAAATCCGGGATTAATAAAAATACGCAGCCAGTTGAGATTTTAAATCCCCTAAGCAAGGAGCAGGAAGTTTTGCGTTCTACGCTTTTGCCTAGCCTTGTCCGGACCCTGGCGTATAATCTGGATCAGCAGCAGGAGTATGTAAATATTTTTGAAGTGGCCAATGTATTTTCTGATAAAAACTCCTCTGCGCAGCACCAGATTCTATCGGATGAGCTGGTACATGCTTGCGTGCAGGAGGAGTTATCTTTAGGCATAGCTTTGTGTGGAAGTAAATCATTGTTGATTAAGCAGGGGTTGATTAAAGATGAGGTTACCATTTTGCACTTAAAGGGGATCCTAGAGAGTTTGTTTAATAAACTCGGGGTTAAGGTTTATGATTTCAAGCCCCAAGGAGATAATCAAATAAATATTATTGTTGGGCAGCAGGAAGCAGGTTTTATGTTAAAATTGGATGAACAGACATTAGACTCTTTTGATATTAAAAATAAACAAGTTGTTTTGGCCGAGGTCAATCTGAGTAAGTTATTTAAACATATAAATCTTGAAAGAAAGTTTATTAATATTCCAAAATATCCGGCAATTACCAGAGATATAAGCCTTGTGATTAAAGACAAGTTTTCCGTAAAAGAGCTGCTTGCGGCAATAGAGCCCAAGGGGCCCTCATTGTTGTCTCTGGTTAAGGTCGTAGATTATTACCAGGGGAAGCAGATCCCGTCTGGTTTTAGGGGCCTAACCATATCTTGTGTCTATAGGGCCCCTGATCGCACATTGACTGAAGAAGAAGTAGCTCCTTTGCATAATTCCATATGTGCCTTGCTGGAAGAACGCTTTGGTATAAAATTACGTTAGAAAAAAAGAAGAAAACCCATCTGGATTGATTTTGACCGTAAATATGTGCTATACTTCTTTTGGAATAAAAACGCTCTTTTAGATATCCCTGCGGTGCACGTTGGAAATTTGATAATTATTGAACCAACACTATTTTCAAGGGAGCCCAAACTTCTTTTAAGCACATGTGCTTAAAGAGAGGCGCCCACCTGAAACCAAATCGGTTCAAACTATCTATCCAACGGCACTTTTGCGGGGATTTTTTTTATGGATTTATTTACTCAAAAAACTTTAAATACACAGGATAAAAATCTGCCTTTGGCAGTGCGCATGCGGCCAGCCAGCCTTGATGAATTATTTGGACAGGGCCATATATTGGGTAAAGGAAAATTATTGCGCCGCGCTATTGAAGCTGACAGGTTGAGTTCGCTTATTCTTTTTGGGCCTCCTGGTTGTGGGAAAACCTCCCTAGCCTGGTGTATTGCTAATATTACTCAGGCAAGTTATGTGGCGATAAACGCCACTACTTCCAATGTTGAAGAATTAAGAAAAATCATTGCCGCCTCTAAATTAAGGGTAAGGGAAAGCAAAAGGAAAACCATTCTTTTTATCGACGAGATCCACCGTTTTAACAAGGCCCAACAGGATGTTCTTCTGCCTGATGTCGAGGAGGGCAGCCTGATATTAATTGGGGCGACAGTACATAATCCGTATTTTTCACTTACTTCAGCATTGCTTTCCCGTTCAATCGTCTGTGAGTTAAAAGCGCTTCAGATAACAGACTTATTAAGCGTTATAAATAATGCCTTGAAGGATAAGGAGAGAGGGCTGGGGAATTTTAAAGTCAGGGTTGATAAAAAAGCGCCTATTTTTTTAGCTAAAAGTTGTGAAGGAGACGCCCGAAGAGCGCTGGCGGCTTTAGAATTAGGAATTTTAACTACCCCGGAGGGAAAAGACGGCCAGATTAATTTTAACTTAGAAATTGCCCAGGAATCTATCCAGAAGAAAGCGGTTGTCTATGACCGCGATGAAGACGGTCATTATGATACTGCCTCGGCATTTATTAAATCTATGCGCGGCTCTGATCCTGATGCAGCGATTTATTGGATGGCTAAGATGCTTTATGCCGGGGAAGACCCGCGTTTTATTGCCCGCAGGGTTTGTATCTTAGCTGCGGAAGACGTAGGCAATGCCGACCCGCTGGCCTTGGTTTTAGCAAATTCGGCTTTACAAATCTCTGAGTTTGTAGGTATGCCAGAAGCTAGGATTCCTTTGGCTCAGGCGGTTATTTATGTCTCCTGCGCCCCTAAATCAAATGCCAGTTATTTAGCGATTGAGAAAGCCAGTCAGGATATCAGGGAAAATAAAGTACAAGAGGTCCCTGATCATTTAAAAGACGCTAATTATAGCGGCGCAGAAAAATTAGGGCATGGGGTAGGTTATAAGTATGCCCATGATTATGCCGGTCATTTTGTGAAACAGAAATATACACGCAAAAAGGTACGCTATTATGAGCCTACGGAGATAGGCCATGAAGCCAAGATTAAAGAGCGTCTGGAAAAAATACGCAAGGAAGATAAAGGATAAGCAAAAATGGTGTCGGCAATGTTAATATTGGCGGTTTTAGGCGTAGGGATGGTTATTTATGCTGTCTTTGGAGTATTTAGCTCGCCGAGTGAAACAGGGGTTAAAAAAAGCGATAAAAAGCCAACTCTATCAGATGACCCGAACAAAGAACAAAAAATACAACGACTGCAAAAGCAAGTCTCTGATTTAGAGAATGAATTAAGCCAGATTGAGATTGTGCATGAGAAAGAAAAATACGAATTTATAGCAGCTAAAGAAAAAGAGGCTAGTTTTTCCGATGAGCTAAAACGCAGAGAAGAATGGGTGGCCAAAGCGGAAGCGGAATTATCCAAGATAAAGCCGGAGAACCTGGATTTAAAGAATAAATTTATCGCCAAAGAAAATGAATTGCAGGAGGAATTTGCTAAAAATGTTAACTTGTCACGGGAGATCCGTGAAATCAAGGTTTCTTTAGAAGCAAAAGAAGCAGAGGCCAAGGCTAAGGAAGAGCAAGTGCAAATACAAAAGCATCAGATTGAAAAGCAGATAAAGGATATTAATGAGTATTTGGCAGTTATTGCCGAGTTTAAGCGCAAAGAGAAGATCAGCGAATGGATTCCTAAGTCAGAGTTTAATAAATTGAATGAAGAATATACCCAATTAGAAAAGGATTTGGAGGCCAGCCAGGAAAGATTAAAGAGTTTTGCTGAAGAGATTGCACATCTTCGCCAAGGGTTAAAAACAAAAGAACCTCCGGTGGAAGAAATTAAAAAAGAAGAAGCCCCGCAAAAAGAATCTCCAGCAGAAACAGTTCAGAAGGCAGAGGAGGCCCCAAAGGAGGAAACCCCGGTAGAGATTGAGCAAGAATTATCAGGATCCTTAAAAGAAGAAGATCATCCTGTAATAGCTGAGCAAAAGGAAGAAGAGTCCAAGGTAAAGCCACAGGCAACCCCGCGTATAAGTCTGGACAAGGTAAGGAATATCGGGATCATGGCGCATATTGATGCTGGTAAAACTACTACTACTGAAAGGATACTTTTTTATACCGGCCGGTCATATAAAATCGGTGAGGTGCATGATGGTGCTGCAACCATGGATTGGATGAAGCAGGAGCAGGAACGCGGCATAACTATTACTGCTGCAGCTACTACCTGTTTTTGGAAAGATCACCGGATCAATATTATCGATACCCCCGGACATGTTGATTTTACAGTTGAAGTGGAACGTTCTTTGCGTGTTTTGGATGGGGCTGTCGCGGTATTTTGCGCCGTTGGCGGAGTGGAACCGCAATCAGAGACAGTATGGAGGCAGTCCGATAAATATCATGTTCCCAAAATTGCCTTTATAAATAAAATGGACCGCACCGGCGCCGACTTTTTTAGCGTATTAAACGGTATCGAAAAAGATTTGGGGGCTAACGCTATCCCTTTAGAGATTCCTATAGGAAGTGAAGATAAATTCCGTGGCGTGATTGATTTAATCGACATGAAGGCTTATATTTACGATGAAACATCTTTGGGTAAAGAATTTACTGTCACTGAAATTCCAGAGGAGTACAGGGAGCAGGCGATAAAATACCGGCACATTATGGTAGAGCGTGCAGTCGGCTTAGATGAGAATCTTATGAAGAAGTTTTTGGAATCAGAAGAATCAATTACGCAAGCTGATTTGTATCAAGCTATCCGCCAGGGAACTATTTCCAATAAGATGGTTCCGGTTACCTGTGGGGCATCTTTTAAAAATAAGGGGGTACAGAAATTATTAGATACTATTGTTGCTTTCCTGCCTTCGCCGCTAGACCTGCCGCCGGTAGAAGGCGATGATGCAAATGATCTGCAAAAGAAATTACAGCTTAAGGCGGATATCAAAGAACCTTTTTGCGGTCTGGCTTTTAAGGTGCAGGCTGATCAGCATATGGGTAAACTTGTTTATGTTCGGGTGTATTCGGGAATTTTATCTACAGGTACATATATTCTTAATGTGCTGAAAAATAAGAAAGAAAGAATCGGCCGCATTGTACAGATGCATGCTAACCAGCGTGAAAATATCGATTATGCCTTTGCCGGTGATATCGTGGCTGTGCCGGGGTTAGCTAACACTATAACCGGAGATACGCTTTGTGATGTGGATAATCCTGTAATTCTGGAAGCGATAAAATTTCCTACGCCTGTGATCTCTTTGAGCATTGTGCCTAAAAGCCGTGGCGATCAGGATAAATTGGGTAAGGGCTTGGCCAAACTCACAGAAGAAGATCCTACGTTTAAAGTAGAAACTGACGAAGAAACTAAAGAGGTTATTCTTACCGGAATGGGAGAGTTGCATTTGGAGATTATTGTTGATAGGTTAAAAGAAGAATTTGGGGTTGAGGCGATCGTAGGCCAGCCAAAAGTCGCTTATCGGGAAACTATTTTGAAGCCGGCAAGCGCGGAAAGCAAATACATTAAACAATCCGGCGGGCGTGGTCAATATGGCCATGTAGTTTTAGAGATCGCTCCCAATAAAGCCGGAGAAGGGTTTGAGTTTATTGATAGTATTAAGGGGGGCGCAATCCCGCGTTCATTTATCCCAGCGGTTGAAAAAGGGGTAATTGAGGCCATGCAAAAAGGCGTCTATGGAGGATATCCGGTTGTGGATGTAAAAGTAGAATTAGTCGATGGCTCATATCATGAAGTGGATTCATCAGAAATTGCCTTTAGAATGGCAGCCATATTTGGATTTAAAGATGCATTCATGAAGGGCAGCCCGGTTTTTCTTGAGCCCAGCATGAAGCTGGAGGTTTCAACTCCCGAGGAGTATGTAAATGGCTGTGTAGGGTTTATATGTTCGCACCGCGGGAAAATCTTAAACATAGATGCTAAAGCCAATCAAAAGATCATCTCAGCTGAGGCGCCTTTAGCAGAGATGTTTGGATATGCTACTAATTTCCGTTCGCTTTCCAGCGGTCGGGCCAATGCTACTATGGAGTTTGATAAATACACCCAGGTTCCCGGTGAAATTGCCCAGAAAATTCTTCTAGAAAGGCAGAAACAAAAAGGAGCCACTGGGAGCTAATCACATCCGATATTGACAGGCATTGCCTTGGTGCGTGTTAGGTAGCTCAAATTGCGCGGGTGTTATCCATGTAGATAAAAGGAGGATAAGGCATGAAGAAACTGTTTGTGGTTTTATTAACCTTGTGTTTGATTAACTGCTATGGAGGAATCTTGGCTATGGACGAAAAGACTGTGGTTTTAGAAACTAATCAAGGGAATATTGAGATTAAATTAAAAGTTGATGTTGCGCCCAAGGCGTGTGAGAATTTTGTTAAATTAACAGAAAAAGGTTATTATAACGGTTTAATCTTTCATCGTGTAATTAAAGGTTTCATGATTCAAGGTGGAGATCCTACGGGAACCGGCATGGGCGGAGAGTCGATTTGGGGTAAGCCTTTTGAAGATGAAGTTACTCCGGCAGCTAAATTTGACAGCCCGGGGATCTTAGCCATGGCCAATTCTGGTCCAAACACAAACGGGAGTCAGTTTTTTATCACCTGCGCCAAAACCCCTTGGTTGAATATGCGCCATACTATATTCGGTGAAGTTATTTCAGGTTTAGAGGTTGTAGAAAAGATTGAAAATACTCCGGTTAATGCCGAAGACCGGCCGATTACTGAGCAAAAGATCATTCGGGCTTATATTAAATAAAATCCAGCCTTAAAATCTCCCCATAAACAAAAAGGGCCCTAACTGCTAGGGTCCTTTTTGGAGGGGATAATCCTCAATGGCTTTCGCTATCGCCGTCCTCCGCTTCAGTTAACAAAAAAGAGTAACCCAAGCATGCCACATAAAAAATAAAAATCAAGGGGGTTTTAAAGTTTTTTAGAAAGCGCTTTCTTAAAAAATAATTTTTAGCCTTGTAATCGCTTACCTATATAGCATACTTATCTTATTAAGGCCGATGAGCCGCTAGAGTTGTTAAAAAAGCTTAAATAATGAAAAACAAATTTCCCAAGGTAGTTTATTTTTTACTTTGTTTTCTGCTTATCTTTGAGCAATCCGGATTTGCTCAAATAGCCGGACAGCTGGATATCTCCGGATATTTTACCGGTCTGCGTAATGTACTAAGCCAAGATAAATTTCGGCCTTTACACTTAAGATATCTTGCCTACGACAATGTCAATAACAACTTTAAGCTGCTTTTAGATAAAGGCGATTTTGGCAAAGCGCAAGGATTATCTCAGGATGGGGCTGTTCCTGGGGAGAAGTTGGAAAGTTCAACCAAAGAGCTTTTAAACTATTTCTTTATCGGCATCTCTTTGCCTAATGATAGCTTTTGGGTTAACCTCCGGCCTGATTCTCCGGATAATATTATAGATCCCTATTTGGCCCAGACTGATGTAGGCAAGATTCTTCTTGAGGCTGACTTGCAATTAAAAAAGGATACCGCAAGCTTTACTTCTCCGCAGACCAGAGAAGGTAAAGAATATTGGGATAAACTCTACAAGAAGTCGGAAGAACTTTTTGGTGCAGAATCCATAACCATTCCTACTTTAACCAGGCCTTGGATAGTACCGAATGAGATAATTATAAGAGAGTCAACCGATAATGCGTATATTTACAAAGCAACTCTTAAAGTAATGCTGGAGCAGGATTATCTAAAAGACTCGAAAATCTACAATTTTACCGATGAAAGATTTAAACAGCTTAATGAATATGCATCTGGATTGATCAGGAAGAATATTCTCCCTAAGCTAAATAAAGATATAAACACCGCCAAAAGATACGCACCTTTAAGGCAAGTTTATTATTCGCTTATCCTCGCGCAGTGGTTTAAACAGAAGTTTTCCGGCAGAAGCGGGCTTTATAGCAATCTTATCGACAAAATGAACTTAACCGGGCTTACTTCTAAAGATTCATGGTCTAAAGCCGTTTATTTTCAGGCTTATCAGAAATCATTCAAGGAAGGTGAATATAGCATTAAAGAGCCTGTCTATACCATTAAAGGGCAGACTATTAGAAGCTATATGAGCGGGGGCATAAGCCTTGGGGGAGAGGCTATGAGAGGAGCGATAAGATCTGGAGTGAAGATTGCAGGTAACCCACTCATGCCAATAGCTGTTATTAATCCTAAAGGAATTTCAGGTGAGTTCCTCCCGAGTGGCCAAATGCAAATCGATCCATATTCAGGAAGTATAAATATTGAATTTGAAAATGCCCCGCAAGCCAGCTCTCCGGTAATTGAACAGTTGCCGGTTACCCAAACTGATATTAATATGGCCAAGTATATAATTGGCCATATTAACTCCCGACCTCTTGAGCCCGAATCAAGATATAGCTTGAATGCGGAATTAGAGAAAGAACCGACCCTTCCTTCTCACATTGTAGTTAGGCTTAAGGAAAATATAGGGGATGGCGGAGAGAAGATAGGCAGACGGGTATTGGATTTAGATGTAAGGGCGGGCGGCACAAGATTAATTATCGGCCCTTTTAATCTCTATAATCTTAGTGATAATGGTTTAGGTTCACAGATATTTGGTATCTTGGGCCAGGCAATAAAAGATAAAATTCCCGAAGTATTTGTTGGATATGTGACTAATAAGGAAACCCTGGAAAAGCTACGCATAGCAATAATTAGAGACGGCAAAGCAGAATATTTAGATAAAGAGGATAATTGGAAGAAGGCAGAATATAAGGCAATGAATCGGGCTGCTGAAGATGAGATATTAAGCGAGGTAGTTGCCCAAACTCTTTGGGGTAGTTTATTAAAGCGGCTTGGTTTTGATAACTTTGACATCAGGGTTGACTTAAAAGGCAGAAGTATTACTGGCCTTCAGGCTCTTGGGTATATCCCCAGCCCGGAAGAGATGGAAAATAAACCAACGGCCATATTATCCATAACGGCCACAAAAAAATCTTCCAGTTCGCCAATTACAACTATAGATGTAATTCGTGACGATAATCAATTCCTTCCAAAAGGCAGAACAGAAATTTTAAAAGCCGATCTTAATGTATGTTTGGTCGTTGTGGCTATGGACAAAGACGGTAACAGGTTTATGGCACATTTTCTACCTAGCGGCCATATTCAGGGGGGTCTTTCTAACCCGGATCTCGTTAGATACTATTTTGAAACTCATTTGGAAAAGATGTTGCAGGATATGCCGAAAGATAATGTTAAGGTGGCAATAATTTCTTCAACAAAAGATGATAGTTTAAAAGGACTGTTAGCAGAGTTGGAAAAAAACGGTCCTGCCCCATATTTAATTACTCTTGAAGATATAGAAAACTTTCTTAAGAAGCGGAATATAAATGTTCCTTTGGAGCAGAAGGATGATAAGGAATACATGAAAACAGTTACGTTTGACCAGGAAGGTAATGTGAAGATTGTTTATTTGGATGCTAAAGGGAAAGATAAAGAAAGAATTATTCAGCTTGCGGGAGTAAGTTCCGCATCCTCACCAGTAGTTTATTCGGGAATCAGGGGTGCGGTAGAAAACTTACCCGCTTTTTCGTCGATTCAACAGTCAACAGCCAGCTCGCCGGTTAAAAAACAGAAGCTTGTTTCTTCCAATCTCAATGAGTTGAGAGCTGAATTTAATGCCTATCTAAAGAACGAAGGGTTGGATCAGTATGGTAATCTCAAAGGTTTATTTTCAAATGAAACCATGGAAATCTTAATAAATGACCGTTCAGCCAAGCCAGTTTTTTTACAGGTACTTGAAAAATCAGACACGGAGTCTTTGCAATTCAGGGACTTAGGGCCCGCAAGGCAATTATTGGGTTACCAGGATATTGAAAAAGTTAAAGAGTTAATTTCTTCTTACAGCGTTATTGGCATTGGAAGCGTCAAGCTAGCTAATGAATTGGCAGGAAAAGACAAGAAGGTTGTAGTTGGAATTACAGACCGTTATACCTCTGAGGAATTTACCTTGATTCCTAATTACCGGGTAGCAAACAACAGGAGATGTTATATCCCGCTTCCCGGAGGACTGTTTTTATCAATAAAAGGTTCAGGGCAAAATTCCTATAGCAATAGACCAGCGTATTATATTAATGACAGAAAAGGAAAACGCGTTGAAGGCGCCGTTGGTATAGATGAAATCTCTGAATTAGGAAACTTAGCGGGTGTTAGTTTAAGAGAGTCTGGCATGTCCATGGATTTGGGTTATCTTCCCATCAATAATAAGTTGATCGGGTTGGAAGGCGCTAAGGAAGAAAATGTAGCGCTTGTGTTTAGCTTAAGCCTGGATTATCATCGCTTGTCAAAATTACCCCAGATAATTGCAAATAACGGGTTAGGATTTTTATGTGAGAGGATATCCGCGGTATTGGATGCGATAGGAGAGTTAGATAATCTAACCGATAAAATGCATATTAAATTATCATCAGACAGGATACTAAAGCCTGATCAGCTTATGTTGATAATAATGCTGAATATGGGCAAGACTGAGGGGTATAAACAGAACAATGGGCTGTATCATGAAACTCTTCACGATCAGGATGTTGATTTTACCGGAATTACTTATGATGTGGAAGAGCTTATTGGGACTCAATCCCCGGAAAATTCCGGTAAAAATAAGGAGCTGTATCTTAACGGAATTAGTCAAAGGGTTAAGATGTTATTAAGAATGCTTAATAACAAAGATACAGTGTTTTTATTCCCGAACCCGGTACAAACATTAAGAGTATTATTTAAAGGGTATTTTGAGAATTTAAGCGAAGAATACCTGAATCTGCTGGAAAATAATCAGAATGGCCTTGCTGAAATATTTCAGCCGTTGTCTAGCCAATACAGCCAGAAATGGTTTAGTATTTTCGGTAAAAATAGCCCAGAAGAGGTATCAGCTGAATTTAGCAAGCTATTAAAGGAAGAATTAGAAAGACGTGGTAGGGATATCTCTAAGGGGTCAAATCTCGCCAGCTCGCCGGTTACGGAATTGCGCGAGGCTGTGCAAAAATTGCACAACAAAGAATTTAATATTAATGGCGGGGTATATGTGATCAACATTGAAAAAGGCAATTCTATCTGGGATAGCAGGATTGTTTTAAAGAATAAAGATAATCTAGAGGTGGGGCATTTTGATCTTGATACAAAAAGAGACGCTATCAATAACGGCGGAATGTTAAATGTTGCGGAGGGGGAGAGAGGGAGGGGCTTTGCGGTATTTATCTTAAGTAAATTAAGAGAGGTCTTCCCTAAGGGTAAGGAGCTCATTACGGAAATTGTACACGAGGAATCTCTGGAATCCCTGAAGAATAATGGGTCAATTAATGTGGTCCCGATAGTGCAATTATTCAATACTGCCGGCTGGGAACTTATCGCTGCCGGCTATTACGACGGTATCGGCCAGTATCATGAGAGAGATTTTGCCGAGCAGATGAGCGTGGATGAAAGCAATGGAGAAGGAGGAACCGTAATTGCCAGATTCAAACCTAAAATCGCGCAGGCATATTTACCCGGGTTTGATTATCTTTCTTCCGCTTCTTCGCCGCTGGGGCCGGATACTCAGGTAAAGATTAATGAAGCAAAATTGTTTAATTCTAGGGAGTTTGGCCTTATTAGAAAACCCGGGATTTCCATTGATTTATCTCAACAATTTTCCAGACGACACGTTGTTATAGGGGATATCCATGGTGATTTTGAAGGTCTTAAACAGGACCTTAGAGATGCGGGGTTAGTAGATATGGGCGGAAACTGGATTGGCGGGGACACTGTGTTAATCCAGATGGGGGATATGATAGACCGCGGAGAACAGTCATTTGAGACTTATCAGTATCTTTCTGAGCTAAGGTCAAAAGCCCGGTTTCAGGGTGGAGACGTGAAGATGTTGTTAGGCAATCATGAAAATATGTTTTTCCGGGGAATGTCGGGAGATAGCAAGCAGTTCTCTGATTGGATAAATAATCTTGGTAGTAGCGAGTTTAAGAATATTTTGCAGGATACAATAAAAAATAAAGGCATTGGAATAGCCAGGAGAATGATTTTGACCGGAGAATCCGGTGAGTTTGCAAAATGGAGGGAACTTTATCTTGGGTTCTCCGAAGATATTAAAAAAGGGGAAATTCAGGCAGCCTATGAGGAATCAGGGGTGTTGTTTGTTCATGGAGGAATAACAGCCAGGAATAAACATAGTGTTAGCGCTAAAGGAGAAGCAGATTTCTTGAACCGGCAGTTGGCGGTTAAGAACTTTGACGGGGTAAGGGGTGCGCTGTGGAATAGTTTTGGGTATGAGGTTGACGGCGAAGGAGTAGATTATTTACAAATAGTCGCTCATACTCCGGAATTGAGAGAGGGCGCACAGGTAAGAGTTTCTCCTAATGGTAGAGTTGTGAATGTTGATGTCGGGCATTGGAAGGGTTACGGTGGCAACCGCGGATATGCTGAGATTAAAGGTAACAGGCTTCAGGCCTATGCTTTGGTAAAAGACGAAGCTGTTTCTTCTGCGGCAGACGTTTTTTTTGTAGATAAAGTCAATAGAGCTTTGTTAGAAAATCCCCAGTATCCGATGCGCATGGTTGAAGTTGCTAATCCTGAATACGGCCTGCGTAATCCTAACGAGGAAGGATTAGGTTTACACGGCACAGATTTGACTAAACTTAAAAACATCCTGGAGAAAGGGTTAGGCGTAGGTCAAGAGGCCAAGGCTGTTTTTCTGGGCGTTAATCAAAAAGGAGAGCCGTTTACCCGGAATGAAGCTTATTTATCTTTTGGTAATGTTAATTCTCCGGGGAAAGTAATCCTGGTTTTTGATGTTACTAATGTGGATGTTTTAAGTAAATGGGATTCGGGGAAAAGAATAGCCATAGGTATAGAACGTATTAATAAGGAAGCTGTAATTGGAATAATAGCAAACATAAAGGATAAAGAAGAGATTAAGGATATAGTCGGCAACAGGCGCATCCCGGTATATTTCTTTGAACCAAAATTCCCAGGGTTAAAGAGTTTATCTAGCGCCAAACTGCGGGACGTTATTGAGAAAATAAATGAAATTGAACAAGAGAATTATATCTTGTCGCTTAAGGTTGGTTCTATGGAAGAGCAAAAGCGCATAGAGGGAGAACGCGGGGATAGGATGCGCGAACTGTTGGAGCAAATGACTCCGGAACAGCTAACAGCTTTATCGTCAGTTTCAGAAAGATCCTCCTCAGAAAAGACCGTTTCTTCTCCATTGGAAGAAATTATAGTATTGGCGCGTACTGTTTTCACCCGCGATCCCCAGGTTGAGTTAAATGGATTATTTGAAGATTATTCGAGCCAACGAAAGAGGTTGCTTAATTTATATGACGGAGTTGCAGGGATTGCTAAGAAAATCGCCAAGATGAATCCTGGCGTTGTGTTGTATCCGGCAAGTGGCAGTGATATTTCTGCCGCGGCATCCTATGCGGATACAATAGTAAGCATTGATAATCAGGATATTTTTACGGTTATTAATAATTTTAATTTATTTTTGGATAAAGAAGAAGCGCTTAAGGAGCAGATAAATAGCTATTTAGAGAAAAAGCTCGAGCTAGGTTTTAATTCCTCAGGCATCAGGCAGGGTTTTATCGAGTATCTTGCGGAATTAGTGTTGTTAGGAGCAGATTTAAGTACATTTAAGATAGCGGATGATCGATTCTTAGGCGATAATCGCGTTACTACAGTGGAATTTAGCATTGTGTATAACAATGGCTCAGAGCGTAAAATTCGCCATACGCATATTAAATATGTATTTGACGGCCAGCCTTTACCAGAGGATATATATGGCGAGTTAAAAAAAGTAATTGGGGACAGGGCAGATGTTTTATTATTATCTAAAGCTGGTGCTGACCTGGCTGGAGATAAGAAGTGGGTGGAGCCGATTAGCAATATATTGGCTCCGGGGACAACTATTGTTTCTGACTCTGTTTTAAATATCGCTTCTGCTAAGAAATTAGGTGTTTCTGGAAAAGATGTCGGGAACTTAGGTTTGTCGAGAAAGAATAACTATGGCTACGCCGATAAATCAGAGAATTTAAATTTTTACGAGATACCGCTTGCCGCCTCTTCGGCTATCCAGCAGCCAAGGGTGGAGCCAAAAGAAGATCTAGGGTTTATTTCCATTAGTAATGGAGAAAAATTGTTCATGCGTAAAGGGCAGGAAGAAAATATAGTTTCAATAGCATTTGATAATAAGGATGGTGAACAAATTGGCTTTGTTGATATAATGCTTAGAGAGAGTCTTATAAATTACATATATATAGATCCAAGATTTAGAAGCGAGGGTTATTCCAAGATTATTTTGGATACCATTTTAAATAAATTACAGGATCAATCATTTATGGGCAGAGAATTTAGTTTTGTTACCTTGTATGTACAGAATCCCTTGTTAGTGGGGTATTTATTGGAAAGAAAATTCATCCTGAATCCTTATACCCCGGATGAGCAGAAACTTATGATCGAAGTTATAATACCTAAAAAAGAAGCAAAAGAAATAAAGAACGAAGATAGTATTCCTTTATACGTGAAGGATCCTGCGAAAAGAGATGGTATTAGAGGCTACGTGAACAAGATGGGATTTAGATTAGTGGAACAACCTATTGAAGGCGAAACAAGCAACGTAACTATATATGTAAAATATACACTTTATTTCTCGGATAAAAATAGTAATACTCAAATTAACAGCGCTTCACCTGTTTATAACGAAGGACAGAGAACAGGCGGAATTGACTTTCGCGCGCTACCTATAGCCAGACAACCGGCATTGATTAAGCAAAAGGTCAACGAAAGCTTTATCCATTCGATTCCGTTAGCCCAGCTAAATAGCGAATGGCTTCAAATAGAGAATATGCTCGCGGCAGGTATTACGCCGTCAAGCGAAAGAATTAAAGAATATCTACAGTCCTGCTGTCAAAAACAGGATTTTAAGCCGGATATTGATAAAATACTGTCTTGTATTGCCGATATACTCAGGCTGGAAGAAGAACGAGTATCTAGTACGGATATATCTTTAAAAGAAATGTTGGCACTTTTAGAATCAGCTAAGCCGACTAATGAAATGCAACTTGCATTAACGCAGATTACGGTAGAAGCTAAAGAACCTGGATTAATAGAATAATAAGGGGCGTCCTGCCTTTTAAGATCTCATCGGCCTTGAAGGGTATCCTTGAACGAACGCCCCTTTATTTATCTTCCCAATATTTGTCTTGCAATAAACTCCTCAGAGGATAGAATAATATGCACAAAATATCCTCATGAATAAAAAAATAGATTATAAAAACGAACTTAATAAAGCGCAGCTGGAGGCGGTCGAATCAATTAATGGCCCGTATTTGGTGATTGCCGGTGCTGGAAGCGGAAAAACACGCGTCTTAGTGCATCGGGTGGCCTATCTAGTTGAACAGGGGGTCAGGCCGGACCAGATCCTATTGCTTACCTTTACGCGCAGGGCAGCTGAGGAGATGCTGCGCCGGGCAAGCCTGCTTTTAGATGAGCGCTGCAAAAAGATATCCGGAGGCACCTTCCATTCTTTTGCAAATATGATCTTAAGGAAATATGCCAAGCTCCTGGAGATTAACAACAATTTTACTATTCTTGATCAGGCAGATGCTGAAGATACGGTAAACTTAGTACGCACACAATTGGGTTATAATAAATCCGAAAAACGTTTTCCACGCAAACACGCAATCTTAGAAGTCATCTCTAAAAGCGTAAATAAATCCGAAGATATCTCCGACGTACTTTATGATGAATACCCCCAGTTTATGGAGTTTGGCGAAGAGATTAAGAATATCCGCCAAGAATATAATAAATATAAGCGTCAAAAATCACTCTTGGATTATGATGATTTGTTGGTTTTTTTGAAGAACCTGCTCAGCAAGCATGAGGATGTGCGCGCAAGCCTTTCTGTCAAGTATAAATACATTATGGTTGATGAGTACCAGGATACCAATAAGCTTCAGGCGCATATTGCCTGTCTTTTGGCGGCAGACCATACTAACATTATGGTAGTTGGGGATGATGCCCAAAGCATTTATTCTTTCCGGGGGGCGAATTTTAAGAATATTATTGATTTCCCGAAGATCTTTAAAAATACCAAGGTTATTACTTTAGAAGAAAATTACCGTTCTACCCAGCCGATTTTAAACCTGACTAACGCCGTTATCAGTCAGGCTAAAGAAAAATTCGAAAAACACCTTTACACCAAAAAAAAGGAAGGCAATATGCCGATTTTCCTGGATTGCCCGGATGAAAATTCCCAATCCCGTTATGTCGCGAATAAAATACTTGAATTAAGGGAAGAAGGGGTAGGCTTAAAGGATATAGCCGTACTTTTCCGTTCAGGTTGGCATTCTAATGATTTAGAAATTGAACTTGCCAGCCGCAATATCCCTTTTGCAAAATATGGCGGCCAGAAGTTTGTGGAAGCAGCGCACATAAAAGACCTTTTAAGCTATCTGCGTATTGCCTATAATGCGCTCGACCAGGTGAGTTGGCTACGTGCTCTTTTGTTGATTCCTAAAATAGGCCCTAAAACTGCAACTAAAATTATTGAGACGGTTATAGATGATACTAAAGACAAGGTGTGGCTGGATAAAAACGGGGAATTAGTCAGGTTGCTTGAATTGTTGCAAAGCGTAAATTGCCAGCGCGATGCACCGGCCAAAATAATCGAGAAATTTCTTAGCTATTATCAGCCATTATTAAAGATTAAGTACGATGATTTTAATAAACGGTTAAATGATCTGGATTCGTTATTGAGAATCGCTGATCGTTATAAAACAACAGAACAATTCCTGGTGGATATGGCTTTGGAGCCCCCGGAAAGAAGTCTGGTTGAGGCAGGCAAGAGAGATAGGGATGATTCCCCGCTTATTCTGTCAACCATACATTCAGCAAAAGGTTTGGAATGGCATACGGTATTTTTAATTTATGTCGCTGAAGGCCATCTCCCTTCTTATCTATCGCTGGAGACAGATGACCAGATTGAAGAGGAGCGCCGTTTATTTTATGTCGCGGCTACGCGGGCCAAGGTAAATTTATTCCTATTAAAACCGCATATTGATAGATCCCCCAGGAGTTTTATGGATGGGGGCGGTTCAGTGTTTACCCAGGTTTCCCGTTTCCTGGATCAAGGCGGCCTGATTAATAAATTCGTAGATGTGCAGGGGGTTGGAGATTCAGGCGAATGGGATGACGTGGAATTGGAAGATATTATTGGGGAAAAAACGAAAAGAAATAAAGAATTCTTTGAAACCATGGAGGAGTATTTCAGGGAATAAATATAAGGTGTCCGATTTTGAGCTTGAGATAGGCAGAAAACTGTGTTAAAATTTTATTATGATTATTAGCCAACAAAAGCCATTGGGCGAACTACTAGACTGCCTGAAAGATTATAAGAAAATATTTCTGGTGGGGTGCGGTGAGTGCGCCACTACCTGTAAGAGCGGTGGCCAGCCTGAATTGGATAAAATGAAGGTATCTCTTGAGGCTGCAGGAAAGACGATTTCAGGTATGTGTTTACCCGGGGCCCCTTGTATTGCTGCGCAGATCAAAACAGAACTAGCTAAGAATATGAAAGATTTTCGTAGTTCCGAGGCTGTTTTGGTTTTGGCCTGTGGTTTGGGGGTGCAGTCAGTAAAAGACAATAACCGTTTTAATCAGGAAATCATCCCGGCCAATAATACTATTTTTGGTGCAGTTATGGATGCGCAGGGCAATTTTTATGAAAAGTGTTCTATGTGTGCGGAGTGCGTTTTATCCCAGACGGCTGGAATCTGTCCGGTTACGCTTTGCCCCAAAGGGCTTTTAAACGGACCGTGCGGTGGGATGAATAATGGTAAATGTGAGGTGGATAGCGAAAAGGATTGTGCCTGGGTTTTAATTTACAGGGAATTAGAAAAAAATAACAAACTTGCGTCTCTTAGAGAAATCCGCGGCCCTAAAGATTTCAAGAAATCAGCCAGGCCGCATAAGTTGATCATGAAATAAATATGGCAGAGCAACTTCCTTATAGCGAAAAAGTTATGGATCATTTTACCAACCCCCGTAATGTCGGAGAGATACCTGATGCCAGTGGTACCGGAACTGTCGGGAATCCCGTCTGCGGGGACGTGATGAAGATGTATTTAAAAATAGAAAACGAGATAATTGTAGATATAAAATTTAAGACTTTTGGCTGTGGTGCGGCAGTTGCCACCAGCTCCATGGTTACGGAGATGGTTAAGGGGAAAACTATTGCTGAAGCGTTAACTATTACCAATAAAGCAGTCGCTGAAGCCCTGGGAGGCTTACCGGCTAAGAAAATGCATTGTTCGGTTTTAGCGGAAGAGGCCTTACGTTCGGCTTTAAAAGATTATTATAAAAAACAGGGGAAACCTGTTCCGTTTGATGATAAGGCCCACGCCCATGATGGGGAGGCTTGTTTATAAGGCGCTTATGTTGACAAAAGCCCAAATACGTAGTAAAATTCTTTTGGCGTTAAAAACTCAGAAGGAGGAAGACCGAAACCGAAAAAGTAAGGTTATTCAGGGTAAACTTTTAAGGAATAAGGTTTTTAAAAAGGCAAAGATAGTGATGTTTTACGTTGCTTTTGGTGGTGAAGTAAGCACGGAAGAGATGATTAGGGAAGCCAAAAGAATAGGTAAGCTTATATGCGTGCCAGTTTGCAGAAAAGATAGAGAAGCTATGCAGCCAGCTATATTAGAAGACCATTCTAAATTAAAAAAAGGTCCTTACGGTGTTTTAGAACCCGTGTCAGAAACATTGGTTAAGCCAGAGGATTTGGACCTGATTGTTGTTCCAGGCCTTGCTTTTGATAAAAAGGGTAATCGCCTGGGCCGCGGCAAGGGCTGTTACGACCGTTTCTTAAGCACGCTTTCTAATAATACGCCTTCCATAGGCCTGGCTTTTGATTTTCAAATCTTACCTTTAATACCTACCACCAATTACGACGTAAGCGTCAAGCAAGTTATCTTCTCCTAAATCTCCTATAGGCAGTTTAATAAGCAAGATCAACAGGGAGGATAGAAATGATTCTTAATATAGTAATAATAATATTTATTGCTTTGGTTGCTACGTATTCCGGTTATTCCTTAAGGAAATATGTTGCCGAGAAAAAGCTGAAAAGCGCCGAGGCTGAAGCTGAGCATATTCTGGAGGTAGCCAATAAAGAAGTTTTGGACAAGCGCCGGGAAGCGGAGCTGGAAGCAAAAGATCTTTTGCATCGCATGCGCCAGGATTTCGAGCATGAGACCAAAGATCGCAAGCAGGAGATTGTAAATCTTGAAAAAAGGTTAACGCAAAAAGAAGAGAACATTGACCGCAGGCTGGATCTTTTAGAGAAAAAAGAAAAGGAAATTGACGCCCGCAACGACAACCTTAAAAAGCAGGAAGAAGCTTTAAAGTCAAAAGACAATCAATTACATGCCTTGGTTGCAGAAGAAAAAGAAAGACTGCAGAAGATTTCTTCTCTTTCGGCTGAAGAGGCAAAGCAGATCTTGCTTGGCCGTCTTAACGAAGAATTAAATAATGAGAAAGCGGTATTTATCAGGCGGCAGGAGGAAGAGGTGCGTAGTATCGCGGATAAAAAAGCCCGTGAGATTTTAAGCTTGGCTATCCAGCGTTGCGCAGCAGAGCATACCGTAGAGTCAACCGTAAGCGTGGTAACGTTGCCTAATGACGAAATGAAGGGCCGGGTTATCGGCCGGGAAGGCAGAAATATACGCGCTTTAGAGATGGCAACAGGCGTAGATGTAATTATTGATGATACTCCCGAGGCAGTTACTTTATCTGGTTTTGATGCTGTACGCCGGGAGATTGCCCGTTTAAGCCTGGAAAAACTTATCTCTGACGGAAGGATTCACCCCGGGCGCATTGAAGAGATTGTAGAGAAGACCAAGAAAGAGATGGATGAGAAAATACGCGAGGAAGGCGAACGGGCGGCTTTTGAAGCAGGGGTTAATGGCCTGCATCCTGAAATAATTAAACTTTTAGGAAGGCTTAAATACCGAACCAGCTATGGTCAAAATGCTTTGCAGCATTCCAAAGAAGTTTCCTTTTTATTGGGGATAATGGCTTCGGAGCTGGGGCTTGATTTTAAATTGGGTCGCAGGATTGGCCTTTTACATGATATTGGTAAAGCGGTAGATCACCAGGTTGAAGGCACGCATGCTAAGTTAGGAGCGGATCTGGCGAAAAAATACAATGAAACACTTGAGGTTGTAGGGGCGATTGAATCGCACCACGAAGAAGCTGTGCCGCAGAGTTTATATGCGGTTTTAGCTGTAGCTGCAGATGCTGTCAGCGCCGCCCGCCCCGGAGCAAGGCGGGAAACCCTTGAAACGTATGTCAAGCGTTTAGATAAACTGGAGTCAATCGCCAACCTTTTTAAAGGGGTTGAAAAATCTTTTGCAATTCAAGCCGGCAGAGAGATTCGCGTAATTGTCCAGCCGGAAAAGATAAATGATAATGATGCCACTGCTATGGCCAGGGATATACGCAAGAAGATCGAGGAAGGGATGGAATATCCGGGTCAGATTAAAGTCACAGTAATTCGCGAGATGCGCGCTATTGAGTACGCCAAGTAGATGAAAATACTTTTTATCGGGGATATTGTTGGCAGCCCAGGAAGAGAGGCAATTAAGAAATTAGTTGTTCCTCTCAAGCAGGAGTATTCGGCAGATTTTGTGATTGCTAACGCGGAAAATGCCTCCGGCGGATCAGGGATTACTTCTAGGGTTTCCGCTGAGCTTCTTGTTTCGGGAGTGGATGTGCTTACCTCCGGAGACCATATTTGGAAAAAGAGCGAGATCTTTGAGTTAATTAAGCAGGAAGAAAGGATTCTGCGGCCTTTGAATTTTCCTAGTGGAGCGCCTGGCCGGGGGGCAGCAGTGTTTAAATCCAGAAACGGGCTAAAAATCGGAGTAATTAATGTTAATGGCCGGGTTTTTATGGAAGCCCTGGACTGTCCTTTTAAAACTGTATTAAAGGCTGTCGAGGAGCTAGCGAAAGAAACCAAGATTATTATAGTAGATATCCATGCAGAAGCAACTTCTGAAAAGATAGCCTTAGGCTGGTATCTGGATGGTAAGGTTTCTGCTGTTTTGGGCACGCATACGCACGTCCAGACCGCTGACGAGAAAATCCTGCCCAAAGGTTCTGCCTATATAACTGATGTAGGTATGACCGGCCCTTATGATTCAGTGATTGGCAGGAGAGTAGAGGATGTGCTTACCCGCTTCTTAAGCTCTATTCCGGTTAAATTTGAAGTTGCGCAAGATAATATCCAATTGCATGGTGCACTTGTGGAGATAGATGAGGAAACCGGTAGGGCGGTCTCTATCTTAAGGGTGCAGAAAAAACTTTAGATGAATAAAAGGCAGCCAACTATACTGTATCGAATTTTATTATCTTTAGTCGTATTGCCGTTTCTTTGGGGTAATCTTTGTTTTGCTCAAACTCCTGATGAGCTAGAGATAAATTTAGATCTCGGCTCTTCTTCAACACCTCTTCCTGGAATATATAAAACAAATATTGATCTTAGCGGCCGGGGGGCACATCGCGATATAAGCTGGCCGCAAACACTGGCTGCCAAAGATGTCCTGGATATTTGGCAAAAGGATTTAGGTTTTAATTGTTTGTATCGTATTCAATATAACCTTTGGGAGATTGCCCAACTGGCCAAAGATGAATCTGCCCAGGCAAAACTTTTGGAAAACTATGAGGAGATTATTAAGAAAATCAGCGATAGCGGGGGGACGGTAATTCTTGATTTGTTCGGTACTCCTTCAGGTTTAGGCAGGGTGCTTGATAAAAACAGTTCTGTGTATAATTTAATGGCTTATAAAGAGCTTGTTAAAGATATAATACGTAAATTGAGCTGCAATAAAAAATATAATATCTGGTATGAGGTTTGGAATGCCCCTGACCTGGAAGATTTTTTCTTGGGAGAAAAGTCTGAATATTTTGCTCTCTATCGCGTTGTTGCTGAAGCAATAAAAGAACTGCGTCAAGAATCCAGGATACATATTCCTTTAGGCGGTCCGTCAACGAGTTCTTGGTTTGCGAATATCGGAATTAATAACATTCTTTTTCCCGAACGCAGTTTGATTTATGAATTGATAAAATATTGTTCTAATTATAAGCTGCCTTTGGATTTTATATCATGGCACGCATATTCTTCCGACCCAGCCCTTGAAAAACAGGAAACTATTTACGGCAAATCCCTTGTTAAACTTATCCGTGAATGGTTAAGTTACTTTAATTTTCAAGGTAGCCTGCCTTTGGTTATCGATGAATGGAATTTTGACGCCGTTGCTAATATTTCTCCCAAGAGAGGCACAGACGCTTATATTGCCGCCAGCTACATCCCGGCACGTATAAAAAATATGCAGGAGTCTGGGATAGATTGTCAGACATATTTCTGTCTCGAGGATTTTGCAGGCAATAAAGAAAAGGTAGCCAGAAATCTTGGGGTTTTTTATTTTGACGCTGAACGCTCAGGATATAAAGGATATGCCAAGGTTAGCTATAATGTTATGCGTATGCTTGGCCTACTGGGCAATGAATTATTACCGGCTCAGCTGGCGGATGAATTTGTTGGGATAATCTCTACGAAGTCCCAGGATTATTTTGCCGTGCTCATCTATAATTATATTGATCCGGCGGCAGCGATTAATTATCTATCCCGTAATATCGTTTATTTAAACAGTGCAGAAAAAAAGGCCGTCTTGAATATAGTGAAATCTGACCGTATCGATAAAATTATTTCCGGACAGACTGATCTGTCTAATTTGCGCCTTAGCCCTAAGGTTAAAGATATGTTTACCCGGGCTATAGAGTTGAATAGTTCAGCTAAGAAGTTCTCAACAGCCAGCCGGAAAATAAAAATTTCTTTTAAAGGTGCAAAGGAAATATATTTGCTGAGCCGGTATTTGATTAACAGTAGCTGTAGCGGAGATTGTCCTTTTGAGGCTAAAGATGGAAAAGAAGTGGATTTTACCCAGGAATATATTGAGACACTGGAGATGAGCCCTTATTCGGTGCAGCTTCTGGTTTTTAAAAAGAAGCCCCTGCCTCCCCCCGTTGAGGTAAAACCAGAAGTTAGCGTAACCGAAGAACCGGTAAAAAATGCAGAAAACAAGTAGGCCAGAGAAACATATTTATACCGTTTTCGAGATAACTCAAGCGATTAAGGGGTTACTTGAGGATAAAATTGGAGAGGTTTGGCTTGAAGGCGAGATCTCTAATTTTAAAGCAGCTACCAGCGGGCATTTTTATTTTTCATTAAAAGATCAAAGCGCTTTAATTTGGGCAGCAATGTTTGCCTATGCTAACAAAAATTTAAAGTTCAAACTTGAAGACGGTCTTAAAGTTATTTGTTTCGGAAAGATTGATGTTTATGGTCCCAGCGGGCAATATAAGATTATCGTTGAGAGGATAGAGCCTAAAGGTATCGGTGGGCAGCAATTAGCTTTTGAACAGCTGAAGAAAAAGCTGGGCCAGGAAGGCCTGTTTAATCCGGACCATAAGAAACCTTTGCCATTAATGGCTTTCTCAGTGGGCATTGTTACATCCAGTAAGGGGGCGGCAGTGCGTGATATCCTGCAGATCCTTAAAAAAGGCGCGCCATGCGTAGATATAGTTGTTCGTTCCGTGCGCGTACAGGGGGAGCATGCATCCGGAGAAATAGCCGCAGCGATAGAGGAATTAAATTCTTTTGGTAAAAGTGATTTAATTATTGTCAGCCGCGGAGGCGGCAGCAGCGAAGACCTTTGGTCCTTTAACGAAGAAATTGTTGCCCGGGCAATTTATAATTCCAGGCTTCCGGTTATTTCGGCAGTGGGGCACCAGATTAACATAACTCTTTCAGACCTGGCAGCTGATATTTTCGTAGAAACTCCTTCCTCCGCAGCAAAGATTATCGTAGACAGAAAGAATGCCCTGATTTCTGAGCTGGCTGGCCTTAGGCATAAACTTGATTTTTCCATTAACGATGCACTGGGCAATTTAAAAAACAGGCTTATCGCTCTTACCCACATGCTTAAAAGCCCGGCTGACCGCCTGTTAGAAAAACAGCAATTACTGGATGAGTTATCCTCTGGATTGAATTATAATATGCGGCATTTCCTGGAACTAGCAAAGGAGCGCAGTGGTTCATTAATCCAGAGGCTGGGGGCATTAAGTCCTTTATCAATTTTGTCGCGTGGTTACAGCTTAAGCATGCTTGTCCCCCAGGGCGTAATACTTAAAGACGTCAGTCAAATAAAGAAGGGCGATCAACTGAAAACAGTTTTACATAAAGGTGCCTTTACGAGTTTAGTGCAGGAGGTATTTACAGATGAAAGAAAAACTGATGTTTGAAGAGGATTTAAAAAAGTTGCAGAAAATCGTTGAGGATCTTTCAGGGGGCAAGCTTACTTTGGGTGAGTCACTTAAGAAATATGAAGAAGGGGTTAAGCTTGCGCAATCCTGTTCATTAACTTTGGCTGATGCCGAGCGTAAGGTGGAATTGCTGATGAAGAAAGAGGGAAAGTTTTCTCTGGAAAAATTTGATGATACGGATGTAGCGGAAGAGAAATAAACATGTTATTAGAAAAAATAAACTCATCAGAAGATTTAAAAAAGTTGAGTTTAGGTGAACTTAATTCTTTGGCTGTAGAGGTCCGCGCCAGATTAGTCGAAGTTGTTTCCCGCACCGGCGGACATCTGGCTTCAAGCCTGGGGGCCGTAGATTTGATTATCGCCTTGCATTATTGTTTAAATACCCCCAAAGATAAGATTATTTTTGACGTTGGGCATCAGGCTTATGCACATAAGATATTGACCGGCCGTAATTCCATGTTCCATACACTTAGGCAATACCATGGTCTAAGCGGTTTTCCTTCCAAGGATGAATCAATTTATGATTCTTTTACTACAGGCCACAGCTCAAATGCTGTTTCTTTAGGTTTAGGTCTTGCCTGCGCCAGGGATCTTTTGTCTAAGGAGGAGCAGTTTAAGGTTGTATGTGTAATTGGTGACGGATCGCTAAGCGGCGGTCTTTGTTTTGAAGGCCTGAATAACACCGGCCACCTGAAAAAAGATATCTTAGTAATTTTGAACACCAACGAACTAAGCATTGCTCCAAATGTAGGGGCAATTAGTAACTATTTGAATAAGATTATTTCTCTGCCGGTTTACAACCGTTTTCATGACAACCTGGTTAATTTCTTGACAACTCGCGTTCCTCGCGGAAGCCGCCTGATAAAACTTATGGCTAAATTTGAAGAAGGGTTGAAGGGGCTGTTTGTCCCGGGGATGTTTTTTGAGGAATTGGGATTTCGTTACTTTGGGCCCATTGATGGTCATGATTTGGAGAAATTAATACCCACCTTGAAGAATATTATTAGCATAAAAGGGCCGCGGCTTTTGCATGTGGTTACAAAAAAGGGCAAAGGCTGCTCTTTTGCCGAGGAGGACCCTGTAAAATTCCATGGCATCAGCTGTTTTGATATAAATACTGGTGAAGTTATTCCCAGAAGGAGGTATTCTTCTGAGTCAAAAAGTTATACAGAAATATTCCGTGATAAAATAGTGGAGTTGGCGCATAAGGATAGCCGGATTTTGGCAATAACAGCAGCCATGCCGGAAGGATCCGGTCTTGATAAATTCCGCGATATCTTCCCGGGCAGATTCTTTGATGTGGGGATCGCCGAGGCCCATGCTGTTTGCTTTGCGGCTGGGCTTGCCAGGCAGGGGTTTAAACCGGTGGTGGCTGTGTATTCTACATTTTTGCAGCGCGCATATGACCAGATTATCCAGGAGGTTTCATTGCAGGAGCTGCCGGTAATATTTGCTGTTGACCGGGCTGGGATTGTAGGAGAAGATGGGGTTACGCACCAGGGCATATTTGACATTGCCTATTTGAAGAGTATCCCGAATTTAGTGATTATAGCGCCAAAAGACGGCCGGGAATTTGAAGCAATGCTGGAATTTGCCGTTTCTTTGAATAAGCCGGTGGCAATAAGATATCCTCGCGCCAACACCTTTTTAAGCAGTGATTTGCCGCAACCATTGAAATTAGGCAAAGCAGAATTAGTTAAAGAGGGTAAGGATTTTACAATTATTGCCCTGGGTAGCATGGTATTGATTGCCAAGGATGCAATTGAGTTATTAAAAGGTGAAGGGTTATCCGGTAGCCTGATTAATGCCCGGTTTGTTGCCCCTTTAGATATCGGGTTAATGAAAAGTGCTTGCGCAAAGACAAAATTGGTATTTACTATAGAAGAAGGGATCCGGGATGCGGGTTTTGGCAGTGCGGTTGCCCAGGAGTTAGGTAAGCAGGTTTTACGTATAGGACTGCCATCTGAATTTATCCCGCACGGGCAAAGAGAATTGCTTTTAGAAAAATATGGATTGACTGCCTTGGGGATTGCCGAAAATATCCGTCAGGCGCTAAAAAATAATGGCTAAAATTATAATTAATCAGGATAGATGTAAAGGCTGTTTTTTATGCATGAGTTTTTGCCCAAAGGGATTGATTAAAAGAAGCCCAAAGTTAAATAAACGGGGCTTAAACTTTGTTGAGTTTGATCCGGTGGGTGAATGTATTGGTTGTATGCAATGCGCGCTAATTTGCCCAGATTGCTGTATAGAGGTATATAAATAGATATGTTAAAAAAAAGAATATTGATTTCCGGTAATGAAGCAATTGCCGAAGGGGCAATCCAGGCGGGGTGTAATTTCTATGCAGGCTATCCGATTACCCCGCAAAATGAGCTTATTGCTTATATGGCTAAACATATGCCTGTCTGCCGGCCAGACAGACAATCCGGGGGGGTTTTTATCCAGGCGGAGTCAGAGTTAGCTGCGATTAATATGGTTTATGGGGCATCAGCTGCAGGGGCTCGGGCAATGACTTCTTCTTCCAGTCCGGGCGTAAGTTTAAAACAAGAGGGGGTATCTTATATTTCCGGCTCTCAACTGCCGGCGGTAATCGTAAATATTATGCGCGGCGGGCCAGGCCTGGGCAATATCGCCCCTGCTCAATCGGATTATTTTCAGGCTACGCGCGGCGGAGGCCATGGGGATTATCGTTTGATAGTCTTGGCTCCTGCGGGCGTACAAGAGGCGTATGATTTGACGCAAACAGGTTTTCGTTTAGCGGATAAATACCGCATTGCCGTTATGATCTTAGGGGATGGAATTTTAGGCCAGATGATGGAGCCGGTAAAGTTGTCTACCAAGAAAATAACCGCCAGCCCCCTAAGGCCCTGGGCGCTTACCGGTTGTAAAGACAGAAAGCCAAACATTGTTAAGTCATTTTTTCTTCGTGAAGGCGATCTCGAGAAGTTTAATCTTAAACTCCAGAAGAATTACCAAATTATCAAAGAAAATGAGGCGCGTTACGAAGGCTTATTATTGGATGACGCTAAAATTATCCTGGTTGCTTATGGGACAATGGCGCGTATTGCAAAAAGCGCCCTTAACCAATTAAGGCTGACGGGCAAGAAGGTCGGGTTGATTCGTCCGATCAGCCTGTGGCCATTTCCGGAAAAAGCGTTCCAGTCGAGAAATAAGAAAGTTAAATATCTGGTAGTTGAGATGTCTTATGGCCAGATGGTTGAAGATGTAAAACTTGCAGTTAATGGTTCTGCGCAGGTAGATTTTCTCGGCCGTTCAGGCGGCGGGATACCCAGCGAAGAAGAGATTATTAACAGGGTGAATAAACTAATATAATGGAAAAAATATTTGCTCATCCAGAAGCGCTATATGATGTATCCACACATTATTGTCCGGGTTGCGGCCACGGCATTGCCCATCGTTTGGTTGCCGAAGTAGTTGATGATCTGGGCATAAGAGAGAAAACCATTGGTATAGCCCCGGTGGGTTGCGCTGTTGTTGCTTATGATTATTGGAAATTTGATTGTTCGGAGGCAGCCCATGGTCGGGCCCTGGCTGTTGCTACTGCCATAAAAAGGGTACGGCCGCAAAATGTCGTTTTTACTTATCAGGGAGACGGAGATTTGGCTGCCATAGGCACGAATGAGACTATCCATGCGGCTAACCGCGGAGAAAATCTGACCGTAGTTTTTATCAACAACGCGGTTTACGGGATGACCGGAGGCCAGATGGCCCCGACTACGCTATTAGGGCAGAAGACATCTACAACCGTTAACGGAAGGGAAAAAGCAAAGCACGGTTATCCCTTAAAGATATCTGAAATGTTAGCATTGTTGCCCGGCGTCTGTTATGTTGAGAGGGTTTCTTTGCATAACCCGCAAGGGGTATTCAAGGCCAAGCAGGCGATAAAGCAGGCATTTAAAAATCAAATGGATAATTCAGGTTTTTCTTTAGTGGAGGTACTTTCGCCTTGTCCGACTTATTGGGGCTTAAGCCCTAAAGAGGCGCTGGATTGGATCAGGGATGTGATGCAGAAAGAGTTTCCTTTAGGAAGGATTAAATGATTGAAAGCGTAATTATTGCCGGCAGCGGCGGACAGGGTGTCATGCTTTTGGGTAAGGTTTTGGCTGAAGCGGTAATGCGCCAAGGTCAGCAGGTTATTTGGTTCCCTGCTTATGGCCCTGAAGTCCGCGGAGGGACCAGCCATTGTATGGTCACTATATCTGACCAGGAGATAGGCTCTCCTTATATTACTAAAGCCGATACGCTTATAATTTTAAATAACCCATCATTAGAGAGATTTAAAAGCAGGGTTAAGGATAAGGGTTTGTTGATTCTTAACTCCTCTTTAGCTAAAACCTCCGGTTTAGGAAAAATAAAAGTATTGCAGTTTCCTTTTACAGATATTGCTATAAGCTTGGGCAATATTAAAGTAGCTAATATGGTGGCCCTGGGCTGTTACTTAGGGGCTAAGAAGACCGTGAAGATTAAAGAGGTGCTGGAGGTATTTAAGTCTATGGTCCCTGCCGGGAAAACGGATATTTTAGAGATTAACCAGAAGGCTTTGCAGGAAGGAGTAAAGTTGATAGATGGTTAGAGTAAGGTTTGCCCCAAGCCCCACAGGTAATTTACATATCGGCGGCGGACGTACCGCTTTATTTAATTGGCTTTTCTCCCAGTCGCAAAAAGGAAAATTTGTTTTAAGGATTGAAGACACGGATAAAGAGCGCTCCAAGAAAGAATTTGTGGATGAGATACTTTTTAGCCTTAAATGGCTGGGTTTTAACTGGGATGAGCTTTATTACCAGAGCGAGCGTTTTGACAGGTACCGGGGGTATGCAGATAAACTGCTTAAATCCGGTTTAGCTTATATTGAGAAATCCCCCGAAGGCAAAGAAGCGGTGATCTTTAAGGTTACCGCGCAGAAGATAAGGGTTAACGATCTTGTCCGCGGCGAAATTGAATTTGATTCCAGCTTAATTAAGGACCAGGTATTAATTAAGTCCGACGGTACCCCAACTTATAATTTTGCCTGCGTAGTGGATGATGCGGAAATGAATATTACGCATATAATCCGCGGGGATGACCATATTTCAAACACTCCGAAACAGGTTCTTTTTTATGAGGCTCTAGGATTCCCCTTGCCTAATTTCGCGCACCTTCCTTTGATTATGGGGATGGATGGAGGCAGGCTTTCCAAGAGGACTGGGGCAACTGCGATCAGCGATTACCGTAAGATGGGATATTTGCCGGAGGCGCTGGCAAATTATCTTTTACTGTTAAGCTGGGCCCCGGGTGGCAACCGCGAGATCGTTAACCTTAACGAGGCAATAGGATTATTTGATATAAAGAATGTTAATAAGACAGCGGCTACCTTTGATTTAAAGAAGCTGGATTGGATGAATAACCAGTATTTAAAGAATGCTGATCCTCAAAAATTGCTTGATGAGCTTATGCCGTTGCTTGTTGAGAGGGGCTATATCGCAGAAAAACAATTCGACCGTGATTATGTGCTGGGGTTGATAAGGTTGTTCCAGCCGAGGCTGGCTCACTTAAATGATTTTGTTGATTGGGCGGATTTTTTCTTTATCGAAGAGATTAAAACTGACCCGCTTGCGCAAGAGAAGTTTTTGTCTAAAGATTTATCCAATGAATTCAAGCTTTTTATTGCCGAACTTGAGAGTTTAAGTAATTTTAATGTTGAGAATATTGAAAAAAGTTTCCGCGGCCTGGTGGCAAAGCTTAATACTGAAGCCAAGGTATTAATTCACCCGCTTAGGGTCGCTTTAACGGGCAAGACGATCGGTCCGGGGCTTTTTGAGTTGATATATTATTTAGGTTTAGAGCGGACAAAAAGGAGGTTGTTAAAATGGACAAAATGAGACTTTGCATCTTTTGCGCCGCTTTTCTTGCTTTTTGCCAAAGCTTAGTTCTTGGCGAGACCGTTTTACTTAAATCAGGACAAAAAGTTGAAGGCAGAATTATTGAAAATACAGACAAATATGTAAAATTAGATTTCCATGGGGTTGAATTGACTTATTATAAAGATGAAGTAGCTTCTATTGCCCAGGGGGTTCAGGGGAGCGGGGATACCGTAAGCCCCCAATTAGAATCTCTTTATCAGGCTTATACGTCTTCTTTGAGTATCCCCCAAAATAGACAAGAGGAAAAGACTGCGGAAATTCCGTTACCAGTTGTCCCGCAGCCTGCAGAGGCTAGTCAGGCAGCCTCTACGTTTACTCCAAGTGCGGATTTATCACAGCTGCCTCCTGAATACCAAAAGATGATTCAATCTATTATGCAGGGGGCTCATGTCAGCCAGCAGGCAGGTGGCAAGCCTATGGCGGCGATGCCAATAGGAATGGATCTTTCAAAACTTCCACCTGAATACCAGAAGGTTATAAAATCAACCATGACCAATCTTCAGGCCGCTAAATCCGATTCTGCAGGGGGAAATAAATAATCAAGATAAAATATTTCCTTGAACCCCTTGAAATTTATAGTCAATTTGTGTTATATTTTATCAGTGAGATGTAAGGCAAGGGGTAAACTACCAGCGGGCAGGCAATGCCCAGAAATAAAAGCCAATAAAATTTCCCCTTGCCTTTTATTTTATCCCGTTAGAAGTCAACTTGAAAAAGTCCCAGTATAAATTATAAAAGTATTGACTAGAGCTATTTATTGCATAGAATAAAGCTATCAAGCATAAGTATTCCTAACAGTTAAGGGAGGAAATATGTGCAAGAAGGTTCTATGGCTGTGGTTGGTTATCCTGTTTCTTACCATAGGGTTAGCTTTTGCGGAGAATAAAAAATCAAATCCGCCAGTGGATGATAGCTCTATCGCCTTGTTTTCGGGAGAGGATATAATTGAAGTTGATGATATAACCGTTTTTGACGTATTGCGTGCGATAACCTTCTGGCTTAGCCCGGTTATATTCTTTGTAGGATTACTTTTGGTACTTTACGGAAATTTCAGGAAGCTTGAAACAATTTTTTCCAAAGAACTAGGCATACGCAAGAAAGTCTTTCCCAAGCTGGAAGCCTATAACTTTACTTTTCATGAATGGCTTTTAGAGAGGAATGTTTTAGTGGGCCTAATTTGCATGGTTTGCGGGTTAATCTTCTTCTTTGTTTTAAGATAGCGTTATAATCAGGGGGGTGGGCATGTTTACTGCACTTGTAGTTTCAGCGTTAATGCTGGGTTTAATATTTGTTTTCATCGTCGATGTATCATTTAACTTACGCCGGGTGAATAAAAACATTATGAAACTTTTGAAGAAGTATGAAGATGTCCATGGCACAATAAAAAAATAAGGGTAAATATTACAATCTGCGTATAATTAAACCACCCTTTTTGACTTGGGAATACACAATTAATAAATATAAACCATAACTAGGAGAACAAACATTTTTATATTATCTAATTTTCTAATTGCAGCAGCGCATGTTTTAAATATGCTTCTTGGGATACTTTATTGGTTAATATTGATCCGCGCCCTGATGAGCTGGGTAAATCCGGATCCTTTTAATCCGATAGTACAGTTTTTGGAAAAAACTACTGAACCCATACTGTACCCTATAAGAAAAATATTACCATTTAATTTTAAGTTAGGCATCGACATATCTCCGGTAATCGCATTCTTGGTAATTATGTTTCTGAAGTCTTTCTTGGTCAACACCTTATTGGATCTAGCTGTAAGATTAAAGTAAGCAATTTCCGCGTTATGGACATAATTTGCAGCTATTTTCCTATCCCACCATAGACCTTTATAATCTTGCGTCCAGGAACGTTTTAATTCCCAGGCTATTTTACCCCGAATAGTGAACTTATATTTGGAAAGATCAATAACGTTGATATCTGGGCATTTTTAAGAGTGCCGGTTACATAATAATTCTCCTTGATTTAGTTTTTTATCCACGATATACTTTTTATACTATTTAAAAATTAACTGCCCTGTCGTCTAATGGTAGGACACAAGATTCTGGATCTTGTTGTCATGGTTCGAGTCCATGCGGGGCAACCATATAAATCTCTCAAATTACAGATAGAGAGATAATGTAAACCCTGGTTAGCAACGCTAGCTAGGGTATTTTTTATGTCCCCACGTGCCAAAGAGTTAGGGCATTATTTTTTCTACCGTTACATTGTAGTTAATTTTAAATTTTAATCCTGGCAAAGGTTCGCTAAAAATAGCCAATCAAATCTCCCCAGCCTATCTCTTTATCTCAGTATTGGCTATTAGTTTCTCAGATTTAGTGTCGCAGTTATATGGCAATATAATGGGAATTATTGGCTTAAAATTAGGTGAGAAACTGGAAATTAGGCGATGACTATTTTTTGCTTTCAATCAGGGTTTGCCACTGGGTCAGCTGTTTATGCCAGTCTACTTCTTTTAGGAGAGGTCGAATCTTAAACTCTGTGAGAGCATTAATGACAGGGGTGTTGGAAGAGATGATTCCATTTTGAATCGCAGGACACAAGAAGAGTGTATTCATAACTTGATCCATGCGTGTTACGCTTAAATTAAGCCACTTACAGGCCTCGCGAGGGTGCTTAAATCTACCTTCATTAACGAACTGTTGGATTTGATGGGCTAAGATAAGCATTTTGCGTACTTGGGGTTCTTTTTCAATCTCCTCTTCTTTATGCCACTTATTTAAAGGCCGTACTTGTTTTAAATCAACTTCAAATTCAAGCCGTATGTCGCTGTCGTTAAGCATAAGCCCCAGTTTTTTACTGGTTGAGTCATAGTTAATCTCCTTGACTAACGCTTTAAGGATACGTCGTTTTTCTTCAGGATAAAGGGTATCCCAGATTGGAGATAGAATAGCTTCCACTTCTTGTTTATTCGGATGGTCATTTTTCTTGTTGTTATCAATGAATACTTTCTTTAAGCAATCAACTGTAGCATCTTCAATTGCCTGGGCGTTAACAGATTTAGTTGGGCAAGAGTTATAGCCGCGTTTCTGAGCGTTTGAACAAACATAGTAGCGGTATTTGTGCGTTTTATGCTTTAAGGTATAGGTATGGAACATAAAATGTCCGCAGATCTTACAGTGCAGTAAGTGGCTTAATAAGCCAGTACATTCGGTATTTTTGGTTGCTCTACGTTCTATGCGGTTATCTTTAAGTATTTCTTGGGTTTTTTTAAAGGTTTCTTCATCAATTATTGCCTCCTGTTGGCCGTCATAGATTTGGCCTGCGTAATACACCTTGCCGAGATAGAGGACATTAGTAATCATGGAGCGAATATGGGTTATTCCAAACTTAATCCCGCCAAATGTTTTCCCGCCCTTAGAAGTAGCGCGTTTTGTCCTGAAGCCTTTCTCATTGATAATCTGTGCTACTTTAAGCAGGGAGTTGCCTTTAAGGTAAAGAGCGAAGATTTCACGAATTAACTTGGCATCTTCTTGGTTAACTACCAATTTTTTCGAGTCTTTCGTTATATCGTAGCCTAACGGCGGCCTGCCCCCCAGCCATTGCCCGCGTTTACGCGCGCTAGACATTTTATCTTTAGTTCTTTCAGAAATTAATTCCCTTTCAAACTCGGCAAAGGAAGACAGAATATGCAACATTAGCTTGCCTGTAGAGGTGCTTGTATCAATTGGCTGGGTAATTGAGGCAAAGGCTACGTTATGTTCTTCAAATAATTTAAGGAGTTGGACAAAATCTGCAAGGCATCTGCTGAGTCGGTCTAATTTATAGGTAACCACCATGTTGACCTTGCCTGTCTTGATATCATTGATTAGTCTCTGCAGAGAAGGGCGGTTGGTGTTTGAGCCAGTGAATCCGTTATCATCGTATCTTTCGGGTAATGCTATCCAGTCTTCGTGTTTGTGGCTTGCGATAAAACTTAGGATAGCTTCGTGTTGGTTTTCAATTGATCCGAAGGTCTCATCCGCACGTTCTTCTACTGATTTGCGGCAGTAGGCTGCGCAGTAGACTCGTTTTTTACCTTCTTTTGTATCTATCATGATATTTTCCTACAAATTAAAGAATAAGTAGCCATTCCAGTGCGCTCCGGTTACTTCTTTAGCAATAGCCGTGAGGGTCTTATATGTTTTGCTGTTATATTCAAATCCTGTATCCAACACTTTAACTTGAAGTGAAATACCCTTGTATTTCTTAGTAATAACTGTACCTGGAATTGGTAATCTATTATCCCGGCTAAGGCATTTCTTCTTAGGGCAATTTTCAGTGGCGGCATTAGGTCGAAAAGCTTTGTTATTGATCGGATCATATTGTTGGATCAAATGTTGGATTTTACTTTGGGTTTCAGCGGAAATTCCGCCATATTCGAGCTCCTGTATCTTGTAAGCGATTTTACGCCAGAGAAATACCTTATTGTTAGATGGAGCATTCTTACCATCAAAAACCTCTTCATACCTCTTCTGTAGTTTGTTGAGCGGCAACTCTTTTAGCACCATTATTTCGGTTAGGGTATTTTCACTCATATTTATCTCCTCCCATTAGGACATATATGTCCATACAATTAGAGATAAGTCAAGTCAATTAGGGAGGTATCTTTAGATTGTTTAAGATATCAAAAGGGGGTATAATTATTTTAACTTTACATTCGGTAAAAATTCATTAGAAGTATCCTTTGTGAGTAAATTACTTTTTAAAGAGCAAAGTATGAAAAAATCGCACGATAGAGACTATTTTTATAAATATGTTACTGCTGATGTAGCAAAGAACATTCTTAATACACTTAAGGTGAGGTGTAGCTCTCCAGTTCTTTTTAATGACCCTTTTGATAGTCAAATAGAAATTTGGCACAATGCAGAAAGTAAAGAAGATTTTATAAAAAAGAGCACTAAAATTATCTGTAATGTTTTGCAACCATTGCTAAAGAATAGAGATACTGAGCAGAATCATCAGTTCGTCTATAACGAAATACTAAAAGACAAAGATTTTGTAGATCAGCGCTATGTAGCTTTTGAAAAAATTTATAAAAGTGTAAATGAACTGATATGTAGTCTTTTAAAAGAAGATAGAATTTTCTGCGTTTCTGAGACAAATGATAACCTATTGATGTGGGCTCATTACACCGATAATCACAAGGGGGCAGTAATAAAATTAAAATGTATTCCAGAAAAAGATACGGCTCTTTGCGTAGCAAAACCAGTACTATATTCAACAAATATGCCTTTATTAAAAGTCGAAGAGTTATTTAACAGTCCACAACAAATATCGCGAAAGATATTAGATGAAATTCTTTTTACCAAAAGTTTAGATTGGCAGCATGAAAATGAATGGCGAGTAATCCTTATGAAACAACAAGATGGCTGTGATTTTGATATGCGAGGAATATTTGAAGAAGAGCTTGATACTATTTACTTGGGATGCCGCATATCAGAATCTGATAAAAAAGACATCGCAGAGATTGTACGTACAAAGAGAAAGAATGTAAGAATTTTTTGTGCGCGAAAAAATGACCATGAATTCAAGCTTGATTTTGAAGAATTATGATAGAACCAACAGAAGAATGGTTAATAGCAATAAATGAAAAGTTTCGCAAAGCAGATATTCCTCCAAAAGGAAGACCATTCCTTGCCCTTGAGGCCTTTTCTAAAGAATTTAAGTGTAGCATTATTATACCGTCTGAGACAATAAATACTATTTTTGAATGGTTTTACAAGAATACCAAAGAGGGATCGCATAGTATGGGGCCTTTATATCGTGGCGTTTATTACTTTGATTCATGTTTTTGGCCTGTCTATATTTTAGATCAATTCGGACAATGTAAAATTAATGCTTTTGATTCTTTGCAAACCATGCCTATAAACTTTAAAGAGCAAATTAAAGCTGATAAGAAGCAATCGTGGGATTTCTTTTTATTATGGGTTAATTGTTTAGATTATGCTTGGGGATATGAAGATATTATCGTGAAAAAGAAATTTCAAGGCCTATCTTTAAACTTTATTAAAAGCGCAGATAAAGAATTACGAGCCGCCGCCTCTTTATTATTGCAAGAAACCCCCGAAGTTAAAGCAATTGAGAGTGCAAGGATGGCGGTAGAGATGTTTCTCAAGGCAGTGCTGATTATAGCGAATAACTGGGGCGAAGATGAGATAAAAAAGAAAATAGGTCACAATCTTGTTAGGGCCGCGCAAGAAGCGTTTAATAGCACGCAGAGTCAGGAAATTAAAGCGATAGAAAAATATCTCTCGATTTACCCTGAGATTCACGAAAGATACTCCGGAAAGGATTGGAAAGCCAGAGACCTCTGGAAAGGATATTGTATTGTTCAAGCTGTTGCTGCGACTTTTACACGATTATATTCTGAGAGAGATGCAAGGCAGCAGGTTTTTCGAAAAGGAGATTAGGTATATAAATCTAGGTTAAATAATATGTTAAAAGGGAGGTAGAAAGATGTCAGGATTTAAAATGGAAGGTTTTGACGAATTTAATAAGAAGTTAAATAATCTACAGCAAAATATTGAAAACCTCAAAGGTGAACAGGAGGTTTCATTCAATGAACTTTTTACGCAGGATTTTATGAAAAAGAATAGCCGCTTCAAATCTCTTGAGGACATGTTTAAACAAAGTGGTTTTGTTATTAATTCTCAAGAAGATTTTAAGAAAATACCAGATGAGGAATGGGGTAATTTTATCACTAGCAATACAAAATTTAAGAATTGGGAAGAGATGTATGGTGCTGCTATAAATGAATGGTTAAAAATTAAGTTAGGTTTGTAAAATAGGTGATTTGTGGATGCAATACAAAACCCCAAATTTGTCGAAAGAATATAAAGAATTCTAAAAATGTATAAGAAAATATAAAAAAGCATAAAATTGTATAATCCTCGTCGATAAGCAAAAAAATATTTATTTTGCCCCTTGAAATCTCAAGAAAAACTGTGTATACTTTTACTGTAATTTGATCTTTCTCTCGTATAGACTTAAGACTAAAACCACAACGGAAAGACTCTTGAATAACTAGACCGTTGGGTGTAGCTTGAGGAATTGATTTTCTCGGAGGCGGCTACTGATAGCTTTGTGACGGACACGGCTATCGGGGCCGCTTTTTTTGTTTTTCGGAGGTAAAACCACAGAAAGGAGGTTCGATATTAGCATTGATTTTAAGAAAAAGCAAACTTAACCTATTAAAACAAGGAGATTAACATGAAAAGAATAAAGATGGTGATTGAAGAACTTAAATATGCACCCTACAACCCGCGCACTATGAGAAAAGCAGTCTTTGAAAGACTCAAAGAAAACATCAGGTCTTTTAAAGTCTACTCACCGCTTATCGTCAATACGCAGACTAATCATGTTGTTGGTGGTAACCAGCGCTTGCGGGCACTACGTGAGCTCGGCTATAAGGAGGTAGACGTAGTTTTGGTTGATCTTCCGCTCGATAAGGAGATGTCTCTCAATTTAGCTTTAAACAAGCTGGTTGGAGAATTTGACAATCCAGCTCTGCCGGTGATCTTTCAAGAGCTTATGAAAGACCAGGAGCTACTTAGTTTAAGCGGCTTTGAGCTCCCTGAGGTTTTTAGCCTCATAGACATGCACACCATGCATCCTGATGAGGACTTTGATCTTGAGAAAGAGATTTCAGAGATTGAAAAACCCATAACCGCTCCAGGCGATCTGGTAGAGCTTGGGCCCCACAAAATAATCTGCTCAGACACAGCCAAGAAGGATACCTTGGACAGGCTACTTGGTGATGAAAAAATTGCGCTTCTGCATATGGATCTACCATATGGTTGCGTTTATAATTCTTGCAACCGGCCAAAGTCTCCTCAGAAGAGGAAACAAAAAGCTATGTGGAAGCCCATCGAAAATGATGATTTGGTAGGTGAAGAGTATTTAAAATGGTTCAGGGAAGTGGTTATAACGGCCAAGCCGTTTCTTATTGATGGCGCTCCGGGTTATTTCTGGGGTGGATTCCGTAACTTTGGCATGATGACGCAGGTTTTGGAGGAAGAAGGATTTTACGTTGCCAATGTGATAACAGGGGTTAAGCCTAGAGCCTGTCCGGGATTCGGGGATTATAACTTTGCCTCGGAATTCTTGTTGTATGCATGGCTTAAGGGCAACGGCCAGCATCGCTGGTTTGGTCCCAAAAATGAGACCAATGTCTGGGAATTTAACCGCGATGAAGCTTCTGGACGCCTGCACCCTACGGCAAAACCTGTATCTCTTGCCCGCCGCATCCTGGCTAACAGCAGTCAAAAAAATAACATCGTATTTGATGGTTGTACTGGTGCCGGATTTAACCTTATCGCCTGCCAACAAATGGGAAGAATATTCCGGGGATGCGAGATTGAACCTTTGTATCTGGATATCTGCATTAAAAGGTACATCCGCGCTTTCGGCATGAATTCGGTTTCACCGGAAGTGAGGCAAAAGTATTTTGGAGGAGGCAACCATGGCAAAAAATAAAAATCCCTCTGAAAAACCCACAGCCTTCTACATCCAGGGCATTCAGAGTGGCACAGTTAGGGTTTCGAGCCTTCCTGTCGAAACAATTGAGGAAATTGTTGCTGTTCTGTACGCTGAAGGGTCTTCTGTGTCTCAGATAGCCCAACTCTTAAATAAATCAGATCGCACTGTGTACAGATATCTTGAAGAAATCCGCAGGAAGAACGCTCTTACGCCAAGCTTAAAACAGGCCCAGGAGTTTATGGGCGAACTGGTTCAAAAGGCAAGGTCAAGCCATTCATATCTTATGCGGCTTGCCCGTTCAAAGGACGGTTCAATTTCCGAGAAAACCCAGGCTGAATTTGCCGCCTGGAGAATAATCAAGGAGCTAACCGAGAAACTTCAGAGTCTCGGACTCTTGCCGCTAAAAGAGCAGGCTCTCACAGGGGATTTCTTTCACCACTTTTCTACCTCGGATGGACAGGCGATGTGTGATGAGATAAAGAATAGCATCAAGGATATTGAAGTCATTGCCAGCCAAACCGGCGGAATCGCACCAGATGATCAGGAGAAGATAAAGAAAATCCAGTCAGAAATTGAAAATTTTGAGAAGGGAGTAACCCAGGAACAGGAGGATAAAAATGAATAATACCCAACTATATCAAATAAAAAACGAGGCAATAAAGTTACGGCGCTATTTTGGAAAGAACTTTGAGTCTTTTAGAAAATATTATTTTCCACTTTACCATTCTATTCCCGATGCGCCATTCCACCGGGATATAGGAGCGTTATTAGCGGAAGCATCCAGGAAGCGCGGGTTTCGTATTGCCTTAGCTGCTCCGCGTAACAGTGCTAAAAGCACCATTGTGTCCCTTGAGTTTGTAGCTTATTGTATTTGCTACCACTTGGAAGAGTTTGTAGTGATTATTTCCAACACTAAGGAACAGGCTGAGAGTTTCCTAACCAATATCAAGTTTGAGCTTGAGACTAACCCTCGCCTTAAGGAGGATTTTCCTGATGTTTGCGAAATAGGCGAAAAACCAAAGCCGCCACGCTGGAGACAGGATGACATTATCACCAAAAATGGCATCGAAGTTCTTGCGCTTGGCTATAACCAGCAGATCAGGAGCCGTAAGTACAAACAATCACGGCCGAGCCTGATCATTCTTGATGACCTTGAGGCGGGTAATGCTATTCAGTCTGCCGAAAACTTCGAAAGACTTTACGATTATCTTACCCGGTCAGTATTGAAATCCGGCACAAACGCAACCAATGTAGTCTTTCTTGGGACAATCCACAATTACGGTTCACTCTTGGCGCAATTTACAAGTTCCGACGCACATCCCGGCTGGGAAAAGCGCATCTATCGTTCGATCATATCGTGGTCTGTGCATCCTGAGCTGTGGGAGAAATGGGAAAGGATATATAGTTGCCAAGATGCCTTTGAAGGGAACGAAGGGCCTGAAGCGGCGCTAAAGTTCTTTGAGCAAAACAAAGCCCCAATGCTTGAGGGGACTCAAGTTCTTTGGGAAACAAAGTACAGTTATTATGAGCTTATGGTTATGCGTTTAGAGGAAGGAACAGCAAGTTTTGACAGTGAAATGCAGAATGAGCCAGTAAATCCCAGGGATCGGATATTTGATGTTGATAGTTACGGTTATTTAGAGGATAAACATTCTAGTACAGAAAATCTACTGGTAAATTTAGGCGAAAAGAAGAGGATATATGGCGGTTGCGACCCTAGTCTTGGAAAAGAGAGCAAAAGGAGCGATTATGCTGCTATTGTAACCGTAGTAAAAGACACTGAAAAAGGAACTCTTTATGTTGTTGACGCGGACGTGGCGAAGCGTAAACCCGATAACATAATTGAGACGATTATGTCGTACCATAAGATACGCGGTTACATGAAGTTCGGGGTTGAGACGAACCAGTATCAGGAGTTTCTTGCTACTGAGTTGAAAAGGCGTAGTGAGTTAGCGCAGATTTATGTGCCAGTTGTGGGTATTACGAATACCACGGATAAGCTGGGGCGCTTTCAATCGCTTCAGCCTCTCTTTGCCAGTGGGGTAATCCAACTTAGCAGGAGACTCCATATTCTGCTTGAACAAATGAAGCATTGTCCGAAAGGCGCGCACGATGATGCCTTGGATGCTTTGTATCTAGCTGTAAAATTGGCTCTGGAGGACAATCACTTTCAGTTTTGGTTTGCCGGTGATGGCAATAAACCACCTTATAATCCCGATATATATCCGGATGCAACCGGAAGAACACCTTATGGCTGGTATTCTTGGCACAGGCGATCTTACTAGGTCAACTCAGTGTTAGAATAAGCGCCACGATTGTTAACCGTGGCGCTTATTCTAAATAGGTAATTTTATTTGAAATTCAACAACTTTGGTAGGGAGGTATTGAACGCTTTGGCTAATTTTTGTAAGGTGTTTAAGGTGGGCGAAGAAGGCCTCTTGCTCTCAAGACGCTGAATATATTTGTATTCTAACTCAGCCAAATAAGCAAGTTCCTCCTGGGTTATCTTCTTTTTTCTGCGTAGTTCTTTTAAGCGTTTCCCAAATGCGATATTGATATTTTCCATTGCTATAATCTTCTCACAATATTCTATATCTTGACACCTACGATAGTGGGTGTTATAACTATTTTTAGACTTGCTATTTGCTATGATTTATGGCAATGATTACCATGAGAGGAACTTTTACCGGAGGTGACCATGGATATAGAAAAGCGCAATGTGTGGCAGGTTGGGACTGGCAGTCATGAACGTTCTTATGGGGATATCTTCTTAAAATATGATGTAATGGCAGTAGGGCCGGGAGATAGGGGGCTTTATAATGAGAAAGTATATTCTCATTATGGTGATATTAAGAACAGTATTAGGCGTTTTTATCAAAATGCCAAGAAGGGCGATTTAGTAGTTTTACGGCTAGGCACCGGTCAGGTGCTTGCACTTGGCGAGATAGCAGATGACGGTCCTGTTATAAATGAAGAATTTGGTGACATTGACGATTATCACTTACAGCATGTCCGCAGAGTAAGGTGGTTTCCCTGTACGGCGAAAGGTTTTCCTGTAAGAACGCTTGGCGGTCAGGTAAGGACTTTTGCAGGAGTTAATACTTCTAGCGTACTTCGTTGGATAGAAAGGGTGAGGGTTTCTCCCAAGGCACTACATAGGAAATTAAGGCATCTTCCTAAACCATCAGTTAGTCTGTCGTCTCAGGAGTTAAAAAGAGAACTTATTGCCGCTGGTTTGACTGTGGAGCTAACTAATAAGGTGGTTGCTAGACTCAATTCTTTGCGAATGATAGCGCAATGGTATCAAGATGAAGAAAAGAGGCTCGGGAAACGGCCTTCCGAACATGAAACGATTGCTTACATGGTTATTCCATTCCTCCAGTCATTAGGCTGGGCGCGCGAGAATGCTGCTATTGAATGGAACGGGATTGATATTGCCCTTTTTGATCGACTGCCGTCCAAGGATGCGTTTCTTCGTTATATAGTGGAAGCAAAGGTTTTTAGGAGCTCAGTCTTTAAGCCATTTGAACAGGCTGCTGATTATGCGCGAGTAAAAGGGCGTGAGCATTGCAAGAGATTGATTGTCACAGATGGCATACGCTACACATATTTTAAAAAACAGAGTGGCGGGTTTAGCCCCCAGGTTAGGCCTCAAGCTTATTTGAATATTCTGCACATGAGAAAACATTATCCTCTATATGGTTGTGGCGGAGCCGTGGAAGCGATTATAGGGATGGTTAAATAGGTATAATTAGATTGACAAGGTATCGTTTAGCGCTACAATTATTACAGTGCTAAATTTTGGTAAGTGGTGCAGTTTGAAGGGGGAACCTCCACTTTAAAATAAGAAAAACCTTCGTTTGCTTAATAAGCGGACGGAGGTTTTTTGTTTATCGGACTTAACTGAAAAAGGAGATTAATATGCATAAACTAACATTTTACCCCTTAGGGAATGCGGATTGTTGTTTAATTGATCTAGAGAACAAAAAGAAGATTTTGTTTGATTATGCGAATTGTAAGAATCCAGATGATGATGAGGATAAGCGGGTAGATCTAGTTTCTGCTCTTAAATCTGATCTCGAGAAAGATAAAAGAGATTATTATGATGTTGTTGCTTTCACCCATGCGGATGATGACCATATAGGAAAGTTTTCGGAATTTTTCTATCTTCAGCATGCTGAAAAATATCAAGAAAAAGGAAGAATTAAGATTAATGATTTATGGGTGCCAGCGGCCTTGATAATTGAAGAGGGGTTGGAGGGTGAAGCTGCGATACTAAGGGCGGAGGCTAGATATAGGTTAAAAGAAGGAAAAAATATCATGGTATTTTCACGACCAGATCGTCTTAAGGATTGGCTTGAGAAGGAAGGGATAAAACCCGAAGAAAGAGAAAGTCTTATTACAGATGCAGGACGACTTGTTCCAGGTTTTGATAAATTGACAGAAGGAGTAGAGTTCTTTGTACATTCTCCTTTTGCTGTCCGACAGGAAGATAAGCTGATCGATCGCAATGAAGCCTCTTTAATAATGCAGGCAGTTTTCAGCTATGACAATGTCGATACCAGGCTTTTTCTAAGCAATGATGGTACTTATGAAATTCTGTCTGATATTGTTAACATAACTAGGGGGCACAAAAGGGCTGATAGATTGGGATGGGATATTATGAAGATACCCCATCATTGTAGTTATTTATCCTTAAGTGATGAAAAAGGTAAAGAAATAACTGAACCTGTAGAAGAAGTTAAATTTTTATTTGATCAGGGAGGAGAGAAGGGGTTGCTTGTTTCTACTAGTGATATTATTCCCGATACAGATGAAGAGCAGCCACCACATAAACAGGCAGCTAGTTATTATAAGAAAAGGGCTGATGAAATTAAAGGAGAATTTGTTGTTACTATGGAACATCCTAACAAGGTAAACCCCCAACCTATTGTTATCAACGTAGACAGTTATGGCGCTACCTTAAGAAAATCAATTGCTGTTGGTGGTTTTGATGTTATCAATCGATCTGCTCATCGCGCAGGTTAATTTATTAAGATTATGGATTTTCCTCTACCATCGAAGATAGTTAACGCAAACGATCTTGTTATTCCTAGGGCGCGCGATATTGCTTTTTCCATGCAATCTGGAGTTTTGGCTTATGTTAAACTTCTAGAATGTCGTTCTCTTAACGCAGGATTTGAGAGCATTATTTTTGATGTAGAAGTTGAGCTCGGACAAAAGAATAACGTATATGCAATCGAAAAAATAGAAAAAATAGCTATAATCTTTGATCCAAGGGATAGCTCTGTTCCGCTGGTTATTTCTTTGCGCAATAATTTTCCTAAAGCGCCGCATACAACTCTCGGAGATGAACATTTTCCTGCCAGCCTATGTCTTTATGACCAGCCTTTTAGCGAAATTAAGATTTATCTTACTCCTACAAGGCTAATAGAGCGAATTCGTCAATGGCTTGCCGATACAGCAAGAGGAAAGCTGCACGGAGAAGATCAGCCTCTCGAACCCCTGTTTCTTGAAGCAAATAAACAGCTTATTATTCCATTTGATCTATTTGATTGTTTTAATCCCGATAATCCTCCCAAATTAGAAGTTTATATAACAGAGTTTAACAAGACGCATACTTTTATCGCTGAGAAAGAGGGAAATGGTTCAGTCAGAAAAAAGGCTAATTTTACCGCGGTTATCTTTCAATGTTCTCCTCAAGTTCATGGCGCTATTTCAAATATACCTAGAAACCTATACTCACTTCATCAATATACTTCTTCTCTGGGGTTTGATTTATTAAAGAAACTTAGGTCTATTTTACAGAAGTGGCATATTGAAAAGAAACTTTCTAGTATTCAGACTAATTATCTTATGTTGATAATCGCTTTCCCTAAAACAAGAAGTAAAGGAAAAGCGATAGAAGCTACAGATGTATGGGGATTTTTATTGGAAGCGGATATTAAGGGCATCGGTATCGAATTGGGTTTATGGGAAGACCTCAATGGTGTTTTAGGAATGCTTTTCCCTGTTGATGAAAATAAAAAAGGAGAAGCAATTCTTCTGGACATGTGTCGTACTATGTATTCTTTTTCTCGAGAAATGGCCGCCGGACAAAATGGCCTGACAATAATTAACAAAAACAAAATTTGCTTAATTGGCGTTGGTTCTCTTGGATCTCAAGTTTTTCTAAATTTAATAAGAGCAGGATTTGGGGAGTGGACATTAATTGATAATGATTTATTTTTACCACACAATCTTGCTCGACACATCCTTGATAGGAATGCTATAGGATATGCAAAGGCACAATACTTAGAATGGATAGCAAACAATATGATCGATGGGGAACCTATAGCGAGGGCCATCCTGAAGGATGTTCTAAAGACAGATGATTACGCGGATGATTTAAAAATAGCGCTATCTCAGGCAGATGTTATTCTTGATTGTTCTGCGTCATCCGCTGTTGCTAGGCTTATTGCTCGTGATTTGTCTTCGACAGCCCGAAGGATGTCGTTATTCTTTACTCCATTAGGGAACGATTCTGTATTATTGGCAGAGGATTCTAAACGTGAAATTACTTTAGATCATGTCGAAATGCAATATTATAGACTTCTTGTTTATGAAAAAGATTTAGAGGGACATTTATCCGTGCCTGGTATTCAACTGCGGTACGGGAATTCGTGCCGTGATATTAATACCTCTTTGTCTCAGGAACTTGCTGCTTTACATTCCGCGATAGGGGCTAGAGCTTTTAGGAATATTTTCTTAGAAACAAGTGCAAAAATCTTAATTTGGAGGACAAATCCAGCTGACTTAAGTGTTAAAGCATTAGCTTTTTCTCCAGGGAAACTATCTGAAATCAAGACTTTAAATTGGACTATTTGTGTTGATCCGTGGGTAGTCGAGAAGATTCTTGCTGCTAGAATTTCTAAGCTTCCCAATGAAACCGGAGGAATATTAGTCGGTTCATTTGATTTACAAAGAAGAGTTGCATATATTCTTGACACGGTATTATCTCCTCCAGATAGTAAAGAATGGCCTACTGTATATATCCGCGGATGTCAAGGGTTAGCTAATAGGATGAAAGAAATAGGTGATATAACTATGGGAAGATTAGAATATATGGGTGAGTGGCATGCCCATACTGGATCATGCTGTTCCCCTAGTGAAGAGGACAAGCTCGCTTTTTCATGGCTTTCAAATTGGCGTCTACTTGATGGGCTTCCTGCTGTAATGTTAATTGCTGCTGAAGGCAAATATGCTATTTACATCGAAGCTATGAACTAGCAAAGAAAAGTTGCAATAGGCGGAATAATGGGAGACCAAATGAACAAAAGAGGAATTGGTTTAGCTCTCTCTGGTGGAGGGAGTAGAGCGATAGCTTTTCATTATGGGGTTTTGGAAGCTATGCATGAACTCGGAATTGACCAGAAAATAGATGTAGTTTCTGCCATATCAGGTGGAGCTGTTATTGGCGCATTATGGAATTTGTACTCTAAAGACTGGTCATGTTTTTCATCAAAGATAGAACTAATTCTCAGGGATGGGCTAGAAACCTCAATATTAAGCAGATTAATACATCCAAAATTAATTTTTGCAACGATATGTCAGTTGGGGGTTGATTGTGATATTATGGCAGATGTTTTGGACAAAAAGGTGTTAGATTATATTAAACTTAATGAGATTCCAGAAAAGCCGTTATTGATTTTAAATGCCACCGAACTAAAAACCGGAACTAATTTCAAATTTTCCAAGACTATTTGTGGTTCATATAGATCATCAGGTTGTGTATCTGGTTTACGTTTAAGCCAAGCGGTAGCTTGTTCAGCAGCTTATCCGTTAGTATTTGCTGTAAAAAAACTTATTTTAGATTCCGCTGATGATGTTTATTTGACGGATGGTGGAGCTTATGATTGTATTGGAGCTAATGCTTTAATGCCAGATAAAGGCGAAACGTCTATTCTAGTGCAAAATTGTGAGACGATTATTATTAGCGATGCTTCATTCCCATACATTGAGAATCGGCCAAGATTAACTAGGAGTATTGTAGATGGACTTTTAGCTTCTTATGGGGCATCATCAAACAGAAACAGAGCACTTATCTATAATAAACTTTATATGCTAAATAAAAGTGGCGAAATTCCCTTTCTGGGGACCATAAAAATGGATAGCAAACATCCTGATTTAACTACTGGCTGGAATAAGAAAGAGTTAGAATTGATAAATAACTATAAGACTAATTTTAAACCGGTTACCGGTAATGCATTGGTAAGTTTAAAAAATCGCGGTAAGGAATCGGCAAAAATCATTATTACTAAGTATCTCAGCCATCTTTTAAATAATTAGGAGGCAGACATGTCGTTTATTAAAATACATATGCTTGATGTTGGGAAAGCAGATTCTATTATTGTCGAGTTAGCTGATGCTTTTGGAAATACTACTACTTTATTAATTGATGGTGGAAAAAAGGAAAATTCCAAAAAAATTATCAGCTATTTTAATGAAATGAAGAAATTTCCCGAATGCATTATTTGTACTCACTTAGATCGGGATCACGTTGGTGGTTTATCTTCTATTGTAGAAGAATTTAAAGAAAAGATTAGATGTATTTGGACTCATGTTCCGGCAAGACACAACAAAACTCTTAAAAGTGCTCTTTATGAAAAGATCAAGGTAGACGGAAGATCGAGAATCATTTTTTCTTCTATTGAAGATCTCGAAGGTTTTGTGAATATCGCTGAAAAATATGGAATTCCTATTTTTGAACCGTTTTCGGATTATTCCGATGAAAAAATTAAGAAATTTTGTTCGGTTTTTGGAATTAGGATATTAAGCCCTTCGCGAGAGTTTTATAATGGTCTTTTAGAAAAGATGAAAGAAGATTTTGGAATTATTAGCAGTAGGTCAATCAGAGACGCTATTGAATATGTGTCTGCGGCAACTTCTGACCCATGTTCTGTAATTGGCATAGATGGTGCTGATACTCCTGAAAATGAATCTTCTGTAGTTTTTGAAATTAACATTTTTGCTAAGAAATTTTTGTTTACTGGAGACGCTGGAATTTTAGCTTTTGATAAGATTCGACACGATCTTAAAGAAGTATACTGGTTAAAAGTCCCACATCATGGAAGCATAAAGAACCTAGACGGGGATTTGGTAGAAAGATTGAGACCCAAAGTTGCATTTATTTCTGCCGATGGGTCTTCTCATCATCCAGATAGTTCACTTTTAGCTTGCCTTGAAAAACATCAAGTTAAGGTCAGAAGTACTAATTCTGAAGGCAATATAACAATAGAAGTATAATAGATTTGAAATATAGCTATCTAGAAGAAAGTCATGTGGACTTTTTCTCCACAAGACAAATGAAATAAAGATTCTTCGTTTATTTTTATTTAAAACGAAAGGAATTACGGTGCCTCCAAATAAGCGTTTAAATAGACATATGTTTCTTCTTAAACTGGCTAAAGAGTATATAAAGGAATCAATAGATAATTTTGAAGATAAAAAGAACATAACTCCTATGCCAGAAGATTATCATAAGTTGCATTACAGCATTGATTATCATATATTTACATTTAGCCAGCTTATGTATTGTATCTTTGAAAGATTAGAGAGTGACTATCCTGGCGATAAGAAAGAAATAGAGAAGTTTTTTAAGAAAAAAGGTAGCGCCATTTATGGCACAATTATAATCGCCAATAATATTAAGCATGGTGAACTTGATTTAGCTCCAATAGAGGCAATAACAGTTCAAGTAGATAGATATGACAAGCCCATCAAAGTAACTAGACATAAGGCAGACCGTATTCTCACCGTTAATGATAAAAATAATACAAAGTTAGAGCTTTCTTTAGAAAATAAAGAATTAAAAGGCGCAAAAATAAGTAAAATATTCGAAAAATCGTATGAAGAACTGATAAATTTTTTGGATCTTAAGAAGTATGATTATTAGCTGCTTTCTGTGAAATTAATAAAGATGAAGAAATGCCCTTTTTGCGCTGAAGAAATCCAAGAAGAAGCCATTAAGTGTCGCTATTGTGGCGAGTTTTTAGATCAAAGATCTCTCCAGGAAGCCTCAGTAATTAAGAAAACCGACCGGCAAGTCTTTAATGAAAAGGAAGTAGCTGATTATTTGCGCGTACCAGCAAAAACAATAAGTGGCTGGGTTAAGCGTAAAGCCATGCCTTTCTCACAGCTTTCAAAGAATAGGATTATCTTTCGTAAAGGGGTTATAGATAAATGGATTTCAGAGAATAACATAACTGAATATCAAAGGTTTGTTTTTGATAAGAAGACTATAGATGATCTCCTACCAACTGCCTATAAACCTGTTACAGAAGATGAAATGTTAATGGATTATGTCAGAGAGCTTAGAGAGAAGTATATCCTTAAGCATTGTAAGAGGTATGGCGTAAACGAAGAGGAACATGCAAGGGGCTTAAAAAAGGCATTTTCTACTTTATCCACAAGAGCGCCAGATAAGACAAGGATTAAATTCGAGTGGGATTTCAGGAAAAGGAAATATCTTCTTGCAGAAGGCGAGGAAGCGTATAAGCACTATTTAAAGAAAGATAAAGGATTTGATGGCGCCTTGTTTGAAATGACAGTGCTTATGCAGTATTTATGTGCTTGTTATAAGTGAATAACTAAAGTATCCATTAGCATTTTAAAGTAACAAATAAACTTTAAATAATTGCCAATATTGTTTCTAAGAGCTATAATTAATCAAACGTATATTCTCAAATCAAAATATGCCTAAAAAACGCCAAGCCTTTAAACATAATATCGTTGCGATAATCTATGATTTTGATGGGACTCTAACTGAGAAGCCCATGCAAGAATATACCGTCCTTCCAAAGATTGGCATACCTGCAAAGAAATTCTGGGATACAGTGAACGAAGAAACAAAAAAGACGAAAGGCGAGCAGATAGTTACTTACATGCGATTGATGCTGAAATACGCCGATAATAAAGACATAGCTATCAAGCCTGCAGATTTTCGTAAGCTCGCAAAAAACATAAAATATTATCCTGGAGTAGAAAAATTCTTTGAAAGGATCAATAAATTTGTTGATTCCTTATCAAACGGTAAGGTTGAATTAAGACATTATATTATTTCTGCAGGATTGAAAGAAATCCTTAACGGTATCCCATTTAAAAATAAATTTCATAATATCTTTGCTTCTGAATATCATTATGATAAGTATTACCATGCTGATTTTCCCAAAATTATAGTGAATGATACCCTAAAAACACAGTTTATTTTTAGAATTAATAAAGGAAGAGAAAAAATGCATGAAAGCATAAATACACATATGTCTCATCTTGATCGCGCCATTCCTTTCCGAAATATGTTGTATATTGGAGATGGAGAAAGTGATGTTCCCTGTATGACAGTTATAAAGAAAGAGGGGGGATATGCTATAGCCGTTTGTAAAAAAGGAAGTTCCAAGGGGATAAATAAGGCAAAAGATTTATTAAAGGCAGAGAGAGTAGATTTTATAACTAGAGCAGATTATAGTAAAAATAGCGAATTAGAAAAAATAGTTAAGATTATTTTGCGTAATATTGTTGAGGGAATAACATTTAGGAAAGAAATTTTTAAACAATATCTTACTTATATAGCATAAGGAGAATTAACTATGAATAAGAATGCGAATTCAGATTCTAGGGGTTCGGTTTCGACAAAGAGGGAAAATGCAAAATCTTCAGAACACTCTCAATCTAAAAAAACCGAAGACGCTTATTTTAATTCTTCAAGAGGAGAACCAGCCCAAGTAACAGCTGCATCTTATAACAGATAGCCAGAGGTCAGTATTCTTAAGCCAAGGAAAGGGGGCTGTATGTATCGCAGGATTAAAATGGGGATTATTATGATAGTTGCAGCTTTATCATTAGCAGGTTGTTGTAAAGTCATTCCTTGTATGCCTTGGTGTCCTCCTCCTGAGCCTCCCAAGCCTACTCCTCCACAGATTGAAGCTAGGCTGGCAATTATGAGAAACCGGGAAGTGGCAGAATCGAAAGTTTTGGCAATTAAGGAAAGGTTTAAAGGTAAAGAAACAGAAGCAGCTTATGTCGAAGCCAGCGATCTATACGCCAAAGCTATGAGTGAGAATAATGCTTGGCTGTCAGTGCTTACCACGAGTATAGAAAACAACGAGAATTTGGAAGGCATAAAGTCTTACGAAAAGCAGTCAATAGTAGCGACCGATGCTACAGAAGCCTTCGTGAAATATGGAAAAGAAATATTGGTTGGGAAACCAAGTACGGGTATAGTAGCGGCCAACCTTCCATCAAAGGGTTTGGAGTTATCGCCTATCGGTGATTTTATAACGGCACTTGTGAATAATGGGATAACTATATATAAAGAGTATGTGGCTTTGCAAGCCCAACAGAGAAAAAATAAAGCAGAGGTTATTAGGAAAGAATTAATCTGGAAGATGTGGACAGATATTAAGCAGGCAGGAGCTAAATAGCTTTATTGTAGCTTAGGCTAGATTATGATTATAGCTAAAAGTAGGTAATATAGCGGTGCAGCTTGATGAGATAAGTCTGCCACTCTAATGTAACATCAACCTTCGTTGGCCTTTATGTGGCTGGCGAAGGTTTTTGTTTTTAGGTCTGGTCATTATACTGTTTTCAGAAAACAATATTATTTGCAACTCTGTTTGATTCTATAATAGAAGAAATACAACTTTTTGTGATGTAGGGAGAAAGACAATGACCAAGATTATTATATGTCTTTTTATTACTGTAGGTACGTTAACATTTATTGTTAGCGATGCCCCATCTATTTATGGGCAAACATATTCGGATACTGGTTATGGGGATTATCCTTGCCCAAGATGTGGAAAATACACACCCTATACTCCGACCAGCCATCCTGCGTACTGTAAATGGTGCGGCGCACCTCTTTTTGGTTCATCCGAAAGTTCTAACTCATCTGAAAATTATGAAAATAGTTACATTTCTTATGTCCTGAGAAATAAGATATTGGGACTTGATATTTTTGATGTGCAAAGTGATTTGCAAACCTCGCGCAATGATGAAATGGTTGCACGGCGTTCAATGGAAGAGTGGAAAGAGGCAGCAGAGAGTTCATCAAAATTATTAGCTCAACGTAAGAGTGCCTTGTCAAAGAAAGATTCTAAGGATCGGGAAGAAATTTCAAACGAAATGGATCGTAATAGGAAGCTGCTATCAAGATTGTCTGCCCTACAAAAGCTTTTAGAAGGTTTAACCGTGGATACTGCTTCGCTTGTACCGGGCACCGAGATAAGATTTCTTTGCGCTCCTAGATTAGATGATGAGATGATTTCTAAAGGAATAAATCCCGTTTTTTTTGTTAATCCCTCAATATGCAAGCAATTCTTCCGTTATCGGGATATCCTTCGAAAGAGAATAGAAGAAAATACTAAACTAATGCATCAGTTTTATTGGGATATTGATATACAACAAAGAGATATGCTTTACGCTCGTATAAATAAAATACAACTCTTTCGTGATTTTGGGTCAATTGCATTAAAGATGTTAACAGACCCTATGGCTGAATTAGAAAAATATGGCTTTCCTCCAGAAAAGCTGAAGCAATTAAATGAGGCTTTTATCTCAGCGAACCTTATATTTTCCGAAGTCGGAACTATTGCAGCACCAAATGATAAAGAAGCGAAAGACAAGGTTCGCGATTGTCTCAAGCATATGATTAATGCCGGAATAGTTTTGAAATCTGGTAAGTCTTCACCTGAATTGGAAAAAATAAATAATGCAGCGTGGGGTCTTCTAAAGCTTGATGCTGATTCTAAGGGGCTTATTTTTCAAGATGACAAAAAAGTTATGAAGGTGATTGAGGATAAGCTTGACATGGGGGGAATCTTCTACCGGCCTATTTATATAGTCTCCGGTTTTGTTGGCTTAACTCGATTACGAGAAGACTATGTTGATTTAAGCTATCAATCAGAATATATAGAAAAAACGATGGGGCGTGATTTGGATTGTCTGAAGCTTACTAGACGGTTGTTATCAGATGATCAGTCTTACATGGACGAGGTTGAAAGGATGATTGGTTTATGTGACTATGCAAAATGTGGCGTAGAGGAAACTACTAAATGAAGAAGACTCTCTTAATGATCCTCCGATATGGCATATTGATGGCAATGGTGATGGTTAACTCTGGTTGTGCCATTGCTCGTTATATTATGAATACTCAAAGGATAAATTCACAGGATAGGAAGAATCAGCTATATTCTGAAGCATATCAGTATCGGCAGCAATATGAAAATAATCAGAAAGAATTGCGTTTAATCGATCATGACGCTGCTTTGCCATCCACAAAGATTATGTATCATAATGAGAATGTTGTTCTAGAGGATAATATACATAAATTAGAGGATAAGATAGATAAGTTACAGATTAAATTGGCTGAGGCTGAACGAATGAGGGGGAATGGTCTTAGTATTTTTGGCAAGACGTTATCTGAAGAAGGTTTTAAGAAAGTCTTATCTGAGCGAGTGTTTTTGAACAATCTAGAGAAAGAGTGTGAAAAAAAGCAAAGAGAACTTTCTGCAAGGTCATCAAATCCGGAAGAGCTCGCTCGTTACGAAGAGATTATTCGTTGCGAAGCGTTGGTGGACTTGATTGTGGAAGCGTTAGATACATTCGAGATTCCTTTGAAGGAAAAAGATCTTAAGCGATCTGTTTTAAATAATCAAGGATGTCAAGACTTAAGTCGGTTATACGATTGCTATGAGAATGTTAGGAATCTTTCAGCCTATGCAGAAGGGGGAAGTGAATTTGCTAATCTCTATAAGGCGGCCAAGGATTTACTAGAGCCTAGTAAACAGACAGAGGTAGTTTTAATCCAGGGGGAACTCTTGCAGGCCGTAGCCGATCTTTCTGCCGCCGGCGAAAAAATTTGCCATAAGTTAAAACTATTATTAAGTACTCAAAAAGTAGAGAGAAGCGATAATAACGGGATGCTAGATATTAATCCTATTCCTGCCACGATGGTTTTGGAGAGCGCGGCTGGTGAAGAAAGCTCGCTTTGGGCTTTACGGTATCGGTTGACAATACAAAATATTATGATGTCTATGGCATGGTGTTTAGGCAAAGATTGGTCAGCTGATTCTTATCTTCACAAGCAGGCAAGCAAAATCCAGGAAGCCAAATTGGCGAATCGAAAGATTATTGAAGGGTATCATGAAAAAATACAGGCTAATGTTCGACCGTTAGCATTGACAACAAGATTTTTAAGACAACCATCAGGCGTAGCATATGGGGGTCGGTTCAAATATTTTAATGGCTCCGTTTATGTTTACGGTATAAGCGGTGTAAAAAATGAATATGAATTTACTAAAATAATTGCAAAGTATAATATTCTTTCGAAGAATAAAGGCGTCTCGCCGATGTGGATTGCAAAGTTATCTGAATTAGATCGGTCATGGGGCATTGATTGTATTAGCGTTGCGCATGATGGTTTATATTTGGCGACTCTAGTCGATACTGGTGGCCATAAATATGACAAGTGGTTGTTAGCAAAGTATCCTTTTGGTACTAAATTTAATTGTTCCGTTAATAAGGAATGGTCTCGTTATATTCTGGAATATCGAAAAACTTTAGCATATTCTAATATTAATAGTAGTCTAATGGGTTTAATGGTTGTTAATGAGAATAATATTGATTATGTCTATGTGGTTGGAGGCAAACAGGGTTCATTTTGTATTTCGAAAGTTGCTGGTGATGGTACGGTTGTATGGGAGCGTATGAATCCAGAGGGTTCAGGATATGGTATTGCGATTATGGATGGAGCTGTTTATACGGGGGGTGTTTCTTCTTGTCACCCTTATTTGCAAAAATATGATACCAATGGTTCACTGATTTGGGCACGCACGAGCGATCCTTTAGGATATTATGAGAGCTTGATAGTTATGGGGAAAACGATTTATGCTGTAGGCAAGAATGGTCTTGCTAAATCCGATTTATTAATAGAAAAATGGGATGAAAATGGCAATAAAATCTGGTCCCGTATATATGATTGTAATTATAATTACAATCATTCTGGGGGAGCAATAAATGTAAATGGACATTTGTTTATTTTGTCTTCTATGGAATCAGTGATAATAGGTGGTAAAATATTTCTTATAGAGATTGATCCTGAAATTGGGGAAATACTTTCTGTAACATCTTGCGGTGAAGGTATCGCTACGCTGGATGCAGGTGATGAACACCTCTACATTATGCTAACTAGGAATGACGGTAAAACGATAATCTTAGAATATCCCTTACAGGCTTCGCTGGGCAAGAACGATGAAAAGAATTCCCCAATCCAGAAATATAAGCGTAATGAGAGTATGTTGGTTAAATCTGATCAGAATAATATCTTCACAGAATCTACTAATTTAGGATCCATTTTATCCACCGTTACTAAAGGATTAATCTCATCTACAGAAAGCGACGTATTTTATGATACTAATCTGAATATGGAAGAAACGGCAAATGAATATATTTTTAAGATGAATATTGTAGGCTTGGACAAAAATAAAGTTCGTGTGAAAATTAATGGAAGTTCAATTACTGTAACTGGAAACTATTCTAGTAAGACAGAACAAAAAAATCCGTGGAGTATTTATAGTTCACAGACAACCAGTTCTTTTACGAAAACAGTTTCATTACCGGAAAATGCCAATCTCAAGAATATTAAATCGGAAACCAAAGGCGATACATATATTATTCATATTGGTAAAAAAGTCATTGGGAGTTTTCGGCAGATATAAAAATATACTCGCAGTTTTATTCATATTATCAGATGTCACCTATCTTGGAGATGGCATCGGTTAACTCTCTGTTTATCAATAAGTTAGAGAGATATGTCTCTAAGAAAAGGTGACAAAAGTGACATTAAATCTATCTCTTATAGCCTATAACTTCTTGATATTTGCTTAATTTCCTATATAATTAGCCTGTGCGTATTGAGAGATATTGTTATTACCTATAGCTTCGCGCGCAACCAGTTTAAACCTTGATTATTAACACTAGTCAGGGTATTTTTTTATATGCTGATGTGCCAATTAACATGTACTATTTGGTTTGGAATTGTGACGAAAATGTTATATAATACAAAGTAATATTTTCCGATGAGTTATTAATAGGCTTGATTTGCTATCCTGCACAGAGCGGGTAAATTAAGGAGGCAGCTGATGGGCAATGAAGATATCTATAAACTAGTTGCAAACATAGAAAAAGTTATTGTTGGTAAGACTGAAACAGTAAAGATGCTGATTATAGGGTTATTGACTAACGGCCATGTTTTAATTGAGGATATTCCCGGCATGGGAAAAACAATGCTTGCATTGACGTTAGCGAAATCTATAAGCGGAGAGTTTAAAAGGATACAGGCTACTCCGGATTTATTGCCTACGGACATCACCGGTGGGTTTGTTTACAGCCCCAAGACAGGAGAATTTGATTTTAAAAAAGGCCCGGTGTTTGCACATATTCTTTTGGTTGACGAAATTAACAGGACCACGCCGCGTACGCAATCTGCGCTTCTGGAATGTATGCAGGAGTATAAAGTCACCGTTGAGGGGCTTACATATTCGCTACCAACTCCTTTTATGACCATTGCCACACAGAATCCTATTGAATACCAGGGTACGTATGCCTTGCCCGAAGCCCAGATAGATAGGTTTTTGATGAAAATAAACATAGGGTATCCGTCTCTAGTAGAAGAAATAAAGGTTATTTCTGACCAAAAGATTAAGCATCCCGTGGAAAGCGTTATGCCGGTTATGACCCTCGAGGGAGTTTTAAAGCTCCAGGAACAGGTAAAAAGAGTTCAAGTTTCATCTGAGGTAATGGAATACATCGTCAAATTGGTATCTTCAACCCGTAAGTCCGATGTAGTAAAGCAGGGCGCCAGCCCACGTGCATCGATTGCCATCATGAAAGCAAGTTGTGCCTGGGCATTCATCGAGGGCAGGGATTATGTTGTACCCGACGATGTTATTAAACTCCTTCCGCGCGTCTTGAAACATAGGATTGTATTGCATCCAAAGGCGATAATTTCCGGAATGACGCCCGAATTAGTCGTAGAAGGTATATTGAAGCAAATCCCAATTTCCTAACCTAAGCATGTATAAGAAATTTCTGGGAAAGTGGATTCTTTTCCTTATTCTTCTGGCTTTTAGCCTTTTTATGAGCCTGAAGACCTCTTTTATTATCTTTTATTTCTTCTTTTGGATCCTCCTGTCTATTTTAACAATAAGTTCTTTATGGCTGATTTTGATGTATTTTTGCAAAAGGCTATATTTGGAACGAAAAATAACGCTTAAGATAGAAGAAGATGATGCCTTGGAAATCGCCTTAGAAATAAAGAACAAAAGTTTCTTGCCTATTTTTGATGTTGTTTTGGAAGATTATTTAAGTTGCGCGTATGCCCAAGAAAGGAAAAAGTTTATTATGCTGGATTTATTAATGCCTCATTCAGCAAGTAAGCTTAAATACCGTTGTATTTGCCCTCAGAGAGGCAGATATGAAATAGGCCCATTGGTTGCTTATTTTTTTGATCCGCTGGGCCTGTTTTATTTTAAGAAAGCGTACCCGGTGTATTCGGAAGTTTATGTTTATCCGCGGACATTTAACATTCATAAATTCCCAGCTTTAAACAAGGGCAGTTCTCCGTTTCTTGGCGTTGAAACATCGCGCGTAAGCGGTGATGATGACGATTTTTATGGGGTGCGGGAATATAAAAGAGGGGATCCATTAAAAAAAATACATTGGATGGTCTCTGCGCGTAAAAACCAGTTGATTGTAAAGGAGTTTCAACGTCAAAGTTTCTTTAGGGCGACGATAATGTTCAATTTGGAAAAAGAAGGTAACCTTGGGCAAGGCAGAGAATCCGTTGGAGAATATACCATAAAGATCGTAGCATCAATTGCCAAATACCTTATTAATTTGGGTGTATCCGTTGAGATAATTTCTCACGCAGGCGAAGTAGTCCATATGCCATTTAACAAAGGGGCAGATCATTTGGAAGAGATACTTAAATTTCTGACTATTGCGCAAGCAGAGAGCAGGATAACATTATTTGAGCTCTTTGCTACCTTCCAGCGCGATATTCTGGAAGATTCGAGCTTGATTGTTGTAATGACGGATAAGAATAAAGTATTTTTGCCTGCGATGCTTTCTTTGGGGGTCAGAAATGTATCTCTGGTGCCCATATTCCTCAAATCTTCGACATTTCTTAATGACCCCGGACAAAAAAATACTGAAGATTATGACATTGGCATATCTGAAAATATAAACCTTAAACCTATTTATATTTCGTGCAGAGATAATTTAGAAGAGAAATTCTAAGGTAGGCTATGGAAACCAAAGACCGTTATTTTAATCTGGAATATTTTTTGACGTTTTTACTTTTTCTTCCGCTATTGTTTTTATTCCCTGAAGAAGCAGCGCCTCTACGCATTTTTCTCGTTGGAGGAACCATCCTAGGCGCTTCTGTTGCGTATATTAGTCGTAATCAGTTTTATTCATTTAGGAAATTATCGACCTTGCTGGCCAGCCTGTTGATTTTGGCGGGAACAGTTTACTTTGTGCTTAAATCTACCTTTCTCTACAGAGAGGTAATTGTTATCTGCATCAAAAGTTTATCGCTTTTAATAGTAGCCAATAGCTTCAGTTCGTGCATGCAGGGCTACCTAAATTCCATGCAGATTTTTAGTATTTTATTATTTCTTTGCATCTGTGCGCTGACTAAAGGCTACAACAACTTTTTTTTGATTCTGTCCTCGGGGTTTGTTTTTAATCTCTTGGCAGTGGTAAGGATAAAGTTTTATATTCTTTTCAACGATCCAAAGAAAGCGCGGGAAAAACATCAAGGGATTAATACGCTTTTTATTATAGTTCTTGTTTTGTCGGCACTATTAGCCTGGGCATTATTTATTAATTTACCCCTGGGGAAGATTAAAACATTGGAGTATCTGAAAGAAGATGATTTAAGCTCGATGGAGCAGCAGGAAGCAGAAAAAGGTGCTTCTCTTTCGGAAGAAGAAATCCAAAAAGAATTGACCGAATTGACATTTAAGCTGTCCTCTACCGATGAAATGCATCTGGTGCTTGCAGCAATCCAGGATTTATTGATTAAGGAGAAGCCCTTTGCTTATGAAGTGAACAAGGCACAAAAAGATATATTAGAGGTGATCAATAATCCAATTTTAGCCCAGGATGAAAAGAAAACGAAAGAATTACGTGATTTAATCAAAGCGTATGTAGGTAGAAAGATATCAAATAACCTGGTCCGGATAAAGAGCGGTATAGATAAAGTTATTGAGGATAACCGTCTTGGCTTGTGGCATAGGTTTGCAATATTAAGTCCGGTCAACAAATTAGGATACAGTAACTCTTTGGAGGAAATCGATAAATATAGTGAGCAGTTAAGGACTGCTGTTAATGATGAATCTATTCCTGGTGAAGCAAGGAAGCAATTAAAACAACTTAATAACCAGCTCAAGGAATGGAAGGCTTATCAAACCTATTCTGAGAAATTAGATTCTTTTCAAATGAGAATTAATGCTTTGGATGAAAATAAAAAACAGGATTTTAATAATTTGGCCCAGCAAATCAGTGATGTGAATACGATTTCTGATTCTAATATGGTAGATAAGTTGATTGAAAGAATGCGCAAGGAATCGTTTTTAGAGGACGATAAGCTAATTGATGAGGGGCAACAGCTGCTTAAATTAAAGAAAATTATGCTTGCATCAAAGGAAATTAGCCAGTTACGCAAGAAGTTAGAAGAATCCGGGCAGTCAGTAGATAGGCCGCCTGAACTTGAAGATGCGCTTAATGCCATTGAGGAATCCAGGGATGCGCAGGAGATCTTGAGAAAAATATCCAAGCTTCTTGATCGCATGCGTGAAGAAAGTTATTTTCAGATTCCCAAGGAAGCAAAAGACGTGTTGGAGGAAAGCATAGAAAACCTGATTAAGGAATCGGTCGAAGCCTTTAAGAAACAAATCCAGGAAAATAACCTTCCGGATTCCGGAGAAACTCTTTTAGAAGGTTTAAAGATGATGGACTTGGAGCGCACAAAAGATGGAGTAGCTGTTGCTTCTGAACAAATGCAGAAATCGCTGGAAGTATTTTACAGACAAGGCAGCATTACTAAAGAAGCCAGGGATAATCTAATAAAGGAAACGAAAGAAATAGAACGGCTTTTTATCACTAGGCTGGAATTGGAAAATATGGGTAAGCAGGAGAGGTCTGCGGATAGGGAGAGCTCCTTGGATTATAAGGAAAAAGTAATTAAGCTTATGCAGGATCTAGCTGTCGAAGATGAGCAGAAGGAACGGATTAAAAAACTTATGGATAAGCTGGAGGATGCGCAAACAGTTTCTCAGGTTGAGGATATACTTGAAGTTATTAATCAGGGAATAGACGCATTGGCCAAGAGAGAGAATGCCAGGGGTATTGAAGAAATAAAAGAGCTTATACAGCAGGCATCTGAGAAGAAAAAGATGTTTATCCTGGAAAAAGACAGCTGTAATTTACGTAGAGAGATTGAGGCTTTAAAAAGTGCATTACCCCAACAGGCAGCTTTCTTAGAAAATAAATTAGATAAAATAAGGGAAAGCAAAACCGAACAGGATTTATTAAAGAACGCAAGTTCACTTAAAGAATTATCCGAATTAAAGCAGTTTGAGAATAAGTTTAAAAAAGATGAATCTTTAGAGGTCTCTGAGAATACCGAGCAGCAAGAGGGGTTAAAAATAGACCTGTTGCCCAGTTACGCCGTTCTGCCTCTTAAATCAAGTGTTTCTTTTAAAAGTGTAGCAATTTACAGTAACTTTGTAAAAGAAATTTCTCCTGAGTTGGAATGGTTTTCTTCGAATCCATCCGTAGCTTTTGTTAATCAACTTGGCGTGGTTTATGCCAGGGGTTTAGGTGAGGCAGAGATAGCCTGCCGGTACGGAGGGAAGGAAAGCAGGAAATGCAAGGTTACGGTAGTTGAGATGCTCCCTGATTCTGAAACCTTGTTTATCAAGAAGGAATTAGGAATATAGGTATACTAATGAAAATAAAGAAAATCTTTTTAGTGGTTGTTTTAATCAATTTATTCTGTTACGGGTTTGGTTGTGCAGAACAAGTATATCAAGAGAAGATAATCTCTCAGGGAAAGGTTATCTACGGGCTTAGGGAGGAGGAGGCGCTTAATAAATATGGGTTACCCGCAGCTATTAAAGATAATTTGTGGTATTATGACAGCCCAGAAAAATTATATATTTATTTGGAAGATCCCCTTGTGGTGTACCTTTATCCTCGTTTTATTAAAGGATATGTAGATTTACCTATAGAGTTAAGGGCGCTCGCAGGATCACAAGAAATAACCGATGTAACATCTAAATCTGAAATTCTTTTAAGTGAGCCAGATAGTTTCAATATAGTTGGACAGGGGGTCCTGGTACCTAAAAAACCCGGCGACTATCAAATTATAGCTATGTACAGGGACCACTATAGTAATGCCAGTTTTATATCAGTGACTGAGGCTAAAAAAGTGGCTGAGGAAGAGGAGCGGTTAATTGACATAGACATCTTCCCTCATAAACCTTATGTGAATCCAAATGCTACGGTTTATTTCTATGCTTTTGGAACCTTTGTTTTTAAAGGCCGTTATACAGTAAGAGAGATAACCAGGCAGGCAGAATGGTTTAGCGAGCAGAATGGTCAAACCTTGAAACTAAAAGACTCGAAAGTTGCATTATTGCCGCCAGGAAAGTCAAAAGTATTTTGTAGATATAAAGGATTGCAGGGTATCCCTCAGGATGTTGAGGTAGGCAAAAGTCCTGTCCAGCTTAACCATTTTCTGAAGCAAGTTTCTATTGTCCCTGGAGATGTAGCCATAGCCAGCCAAGCCAGCGTAGCCTTCCATGCCTTCGCTACTTATGAAGATAATAGCGTAGAAGAAGTGACCAAAAGGATAGGTTGGGTTATTAAGGACAAGGCAATTCTAGAAAGGGAATCAGATGACTTATTTGTCGCAAAACTTGTAGGGGTAACCGAGCTGCAGGGGGTGTTGGATAATTTACGCAGCTTGCCCGTTAAGGTTGTAGTTTCAAGTTCTCCGGTTAATAAGGGTCAAGTGGATAAAGCAAATAAGCAAAAAAAAGACCTTGGGGATTTGTTTGAAGATATTAAGGGTGATATAAAAAATTTAAACCGGAAAATTACGGAGGAGAAAAAGTTTAAGTATATAAAAATAGTTCCAGACTATTGCGATATTTCAGTGGGAGATCAAAAGCAGCTTTCTGCTTTTGGCTTGCGGCAGGATAGTACCGAAGAAGATATAACCATATTAGGTAATTGGAAGGTCCTCGATGATAATCTTGCTACTGTAAAAAGCGGATTAATTAATGCTATCTCTGCCGGAGAGACAAAGGTTTGCGTCCAATACAAAAACATAGAAAATCAATGTATCCCGGTTATCGTAAGAGAAGCAAAATTAATTTCAATAGCGGTTTCTCCGCCACAATTAAAAATAGCTAAAGGCGAGCATCTGGGCTTGAAGGCGGAAGGATATTTTGGGGATTCATCCCATAGGGATATTACTCTTTTGGTTGACTGGTTATGCGTTGATTCAGGTATAGCAAAAATGGACAAAAACGATGTTTTGCCTATAAGGGCCGGTCAAACGCAAATATATGCTGAGTATTTAGGGGCACGGAGCCTTCCGGTGGATGTAGAGGTGGTACAAGAGAAGTACTGGATATTAAAACTTATTGCGAAAATAATATCTTTTATATTTTTAGCTGCACTCATGCTGTATTTTTATTTCTATATATTAACTGAGAAAGTTAAAAAGCATATTCTGAGCCTGTATTCTAGCCCGAGAGATTTAACCATTGCCCTTTATAGGAATCTTAGTAAAATAATTTCTATTTTTGGCATACAGCAGAAATTTTATATGCCGCCATTATTTTTAGCCGGCTTGAGCGATGAAAAATATGCCATAAAGGACAACTTGTTTTTTAAATTTGCGCAACGATATGAAGAAGCAAAATACAGCTCCCATATTTTCCCCCCAGAAACATCTCGTTCGGTGATGGATGCATATAACCATATATTGAAAACAGTTTTTGCGCAGCAAAAAAAAAGAATATTGGTATATAGGCATTTGAAGGCCGTAATAAGCAGGACGCCATTTTTTATATACAAAATACAGCCAAGTTAAATTATAACAGTCGTTTGCTAAATTAAATTACCATAGTTTAAAGTGAAAAAAATCCTGTTGATAATTTTGTTTTGCTTGAGCATTTCCTTAGCAGATGCTTGGGCTCAAGAATCTTCTCGGCCAAGCTTACATCCAGCAAGTTATTGGCGGACTATAAAAAATACCACTTTGCAATGTCTTCTGTGTCCGCGCAAATGCGTTCTTGCCCCTGGGCAGCGTGGCGTCTGTACTGTGCGTATAAACAAGGAAGGGAGGCTTTACAGCCTTGGTTATGGCAATCCGATAGCTATTCATATTGATCCTATTGAAAAAAAACCGTTTTTCCATGTTTCTCCGGGTTCTTCAGTTTATTCGCTTGCCGTTGCCGGATGTAATATGCGTTGCGTATTTTGTCAGAATTGGCAGATATCCCAATCTAAACCCGATGAATCCAGAAATTATAATCTTTCTCCGGAGGAAGTCGTTAATCAAGTTATCCAAAGTAATTGTCGTTTTATTGCTTTTACCTATACAGAACCAACTGTATTCTATGAATATATGCTGGATATTTCAAAGATTGCTAAGGCCAAGGGGATAAAAAATACAATGCATACCTGTGGTTATATAAATCAGGAACCGTTAAAGGAATTATTGAAATATATGGATGCGGTTAATGTTGATCTCAAAGGTTTCTCCCCGGAGATTTACGCTAAAATCTCAGAGATGGCCAAACTTGAACCAGTTTTAGAAACTCTTAAAACAATCAAGAATGCAGGAATTTGGCTTGAGATAACCTGTTTGATCATTCCCGGATTAAATGATGAAGCTATCAAGATTAAAGAAATGTGTTTATGGATAAAGGAAAACTTGGGTGAGGAGGTGCCGGTGCATTTTAGCCGTTTTATGCCGGCTTTTCGTTTAATAAGTCTTCCCCCTACTCCGCTAGAGAAGCTCGATGAAGCATATAAAATCGCAAAAAACGTAGGATTAAAATATGTTTATATTGGGAATGTTCCTGGTCATGCTGGAGAAAGCACGATTTGCCCGAATTGTGGAAAGATTGCCATAAAGAGAATAGGGTATGAAATCTTAGAGAATAATATCAAAGACGGTAAATGCGGATTCTGTGGTAATAAGATAGCCGGCAGATGGGACCTTTGATTTATTTTCAACTTTTTGGTATTGGTTTAAGTTTTGGCGTTGCCGGACCATGTTTTTTATCCTGCACACCTTTTTTTATCACATATCTTGCCGGCAAGCAGCTTAAATGGAACCAGGGATTAATAGAGGCATTGGCATTTCTTTCCGGCAGGCTGTTTGCCTATCTTATTTTAGGATATCTTGCTGGTTTATCGGCAACGCTGCTTAGGCAATTCTGCAGTTTGAACTTTGTCTTGTTTTTAAAACCTATAAGCGGGGTAATTATTATTATGCTGGGAATTATTAACCTGTTTTTTAGGTGGTCGGATTGTTGCGGGGGTAAGTTTTTAGCAAATAGGCTAATGACTTTTGGTGGCTTGTTCATTTTAGGTTTTATTATTGGGATGTCTCCGTGTGTGCCACTTTTGGCGCTGCTTTTTGAAATTACGGTTATCTCAAAAACGGCATTTCAAGGATTACTTTGTGCTTTGTCATTCGGTTTAGGCACATTTATTTCAGGTTTTATGGTTATTGCCGGATTATCAGGGGTGATTACCTGGCTTCCGGGAAAAGCCCTGAAATCAAGTTTAGCCTTATTGATATTTCGTATTATTTTTTGCGTACTTTTAATTTTACTGGGATTAAGCCTTATTTTATCAAAAACCTAATAAATATTTAAAATGGCAATCTTATTTTCTATTTTTTTAATCGGCTTTACCGCTATGGCAGCGCAAATTGTTATTCTGCGCGAGCTGCTAATTGTTTTCTACGGCAATGAGATATCTATTGGTTTTATTCTTGGCAGTTGGCTTATCTGGGGAGCTGTAGGGAGTTGGTTGCTGGGGAGGTTTGCCGATAAGGCTAAGTCAAGGCTAAGTTTATTTTCAATCTGCCAACTTGTTTTAAGCCTCCTTCTTATTTTTAGTATTCCAGTGATCAGATTAATAAAGCATTACTTTGGGCTTGCTCCGGGGGAAATTATCGGATTTATGCCGATGGTTATATCTAGTTTCCTTGTCCTAGCGCCAATCTGTATGCTTTTAGGTTTTATGTTTTCTTTAGGCTGCAGGGTATATCAAACAAAATCTTCTGAAATGGCGGAAAATATTGGCATGGTCTATGCCTGGGAGTCTATAGGTGCTATGTTTGGAGGGGCCCTTTCAAGCTTTATCTTTATTCGACTGCTGAATTCCATTAACATCTGCGTAATCCTTGGCTTATTGAATATTCTTTCCGCTATTTGTTTACGGCGAATGTTAAGAAAGAGTAGGATGGGAGCTTTATTTACAAGTGCGCTCATGGTTATTTTCTTTGCGGCGCTCGTTTTATGGTTTTATAAAGGCTGGGATAACCTCGATGAATATTTACGTAAAAAGCAGTGGCAGGGGTACCAAATTCTAGAAACAAAAAATTCAATTTACGGAAATATCATGGTAACAAAACGGGATAGTCAGTATTCTTTTTTTAATAACGGCCTGCATCTTTATAGTTTACCGGATAAATTAACTTCTGAAGAAGCAGTGCATTTTGTCCTCCTGGAACATAATAATCCGCAGAATTTGCTTTTAGTGGGGGGTGGCATAGGAGGGTTGGTAGCTGAAATGCTCAGGCAGCCGGTAAAAAGCATTGATTATCTTGAGCTTGATCCTGTAATCATAGAAATGGCTGCAACGTATCTTCCTGCAAAGGAATATGAGCCTTTAAGAAATGCAAAAGTTTCAATCTATAATTTAGATGGAAGGTTTTTTATCAAAAGCACGCATAAAAAATATGATTGCGTAATTACGCATCTTGGAGACCCGTATACAGCGCAGGTAAATAGATATTATACCGTTGAATTTTTCAAAGAAGTGAAGAATATTTTAAATGAGGGGGGAGTCTTTTCTTTTGCCTTAAGTTCTTCGGAAAGTTACGTCAGCCCGGAACTGGGGGAATATTTAAGGTCTGTTTACCTGGGGCTAAAAAAGGTGTTTAAAGACGTTTTGGTCATTCCCGGAGATACCGCATATTTCTTGGCTTGCGATAAAACAGGCATTCTTACTTATGATTATAATATCTTGATGTCTAGAGAAAAAGAAAGAAACTTGGATTTAAAATACGTACGGGAATATTATCTATTTTCTAAATTATCCCCTCGTCTTTTGGCCTATACCGAAGGCCTGTTGTTACAAGAAGGTCACGTGAAGTTAAACCGGGACTTCCAGCCGAGTACCTATTATTACAATATGGCTTTTTGGGCAGCGCGTCTTGGCGATTCGTTTTTTAGGAAAGTTCTTAAAGCCGTAAGTTTCAAGAAAGTTCTTTATGCTATATTTGGTATTTGTTTTTTGATTATTTTAGCGGGCTTAATTAAAATAAACGGAAGTAATGATTTTTATAAATATGCCGGCCTTATGGCGCTTATGGCTACAGGTTTTTCTGCGATGGCTATACAAATAATAATATTGCTAGCTTTTCAGATTATTTACGGGTATGTGTTTTATAAAATTGGTTTTCTGCTTACGGTTTTTATGGCAGGTTTAGCGATAGGCAGTTTTTTGATGACAATATTTATGAGACAATTCAAGGGAGCGATAAATGTTTTAATGCGAACGAGTTTCCTGTTTTGTATGTTATCATTGGGGCTTCCAGTATTTTTCTCCTGGCTCCTACTCTCTAACAAAGAAATTGTATCTGAATTAGGGGTAAATATTATATTTCCGCTATTATCGGTTGCCGCTGGCTTGCTTGCAGGCGTACAATTTCCTTTGGTGAATAAAATATATCTGGGGAATAAACAGGAGAAAGGGCAAATTGCTGGGTTGACTTATGGGGTTGATCTGGCAGGCTCTTGCCTTGGCGCATTCCTGACCGGTATTTTCTTGATTCCTATCCTTGGAATAGTTTGGAGTTGTCTTGCAATTGCGGTTATAAATTTCTCTGTTTTGATAATGCTGATTTTGGGTAAAACCAGCCTCTAATGTCTTGATATTTTACTCATATAATGTATAATTACCTTACCCATATTTTATGCGATGGTGTAATCTATATCGATAAAGTATTTTATTTAATAGGTTTATGCGCGGGTGGTGAAATGGCAGACACGCAAGCATGAGGGGCTTGTGCCGCAAGGCTTGGGGGTTCAACTCCCCCCTCGCGCATTAAATTCTAACAACTGCTTGTAATAAAATCATACCTGTAGAGTTTTTTCTGTCTTTTGCGCCCCCTGAGTTAAAATTTATCTTCTACATTTTATAGTTGCGGTGTATAATCAAAACAGTTGTATTTTTAAGGAAATAAAACTCTAAAACCCCGTTAATTCAGCCTAATATACAACTACAGGCAAATAGGGGCCCAGTTTAAAACAACTTAAGAAATGTCAGATAAATATCTTTATATAATTCCGTTTTTTTCTTTTTTTCTGGGCATTATTATAATTTTCCTTGGAAGAACGATCTTCAGGCATCAAGGTTTAACTTCTAAGGGTATCTCTATTGTTGGCGGATTTAGCATAGGATTGCCTTGTCTTTTTACCGGGGCATTAGTTTTATGTTTTTCCGGGTGTCCGGAAAAAGGAACAATCGGCATACTTACTGCATCATTGCTGATGTTTATTTTTGGAGTGATTGATGATTGGCATGAATTATCAATAGGGGCTAAGATTGCTACTCAGGCCATAGCCATATGTTTATTGGTACTTCAAGGCATGCAAACGCACATTATTTATATAGGAAATATTCCTAATATTGCGATAACTTTTATTTGGATTATAGGGATTACTAATGCTTTTAACCATCTGGATATAATGGATGGATTAGCTGGTTTAGTCGCCTTTGTCATAAACCTGGCTTTTTTTGTTACCGGTTATGTTAACGGGAATATGCATGTCGTGGTTTTAACTTTAGCTTTGGGAGGGGCCCTAGCCAGTTTTTTAATCTTTAATTTACCTCCGGCAAAAATTTATATGGGAAACTCCGGTAGCCATTTTCTGGGTTTTCTGTTGGCATCCATGGCTCTGATGGATAGCTACGCCCCGCTGGAAAGACCTATAGCGCTTTTGGCGCCTTTATTTATATTGGGGCTTCCAATACTTGATACCTGTTTTTTGATTATTATTCGTATCAGACAAAGGCGGTCTCCCTTTAGGAAAAGTGATGATAATTTAGCCATCCGTTTCTTAAACTCAGGTTATTCCAAGAAGAAAACTTTGCTAATAATGTTTTCAATGGCCGCTGTTTTTTCTTTGTTGGGTTTATTCTTTAGGTAGACTGCTTAATTCTCCAGGGGCGCTGTTTATTTTAATAGTTTATTTATGACTGTAATTTAATCGAAGAAAATAGGTTGCAAGGTTTATCATTCCTTTAATCTAAACATATCTTGTTAGAACGCACCAAAAGTCATGTCCCGCAAAAGGTTTCCGTATCTGGCGTAATTACGGATCAGATAACATTTGGTAATTGAGCCTTATGCGTATCTTCTTGCCTAAGGGTACAGCTTTTGCTATAATTACCCAAGAATAGCCAAAACGGGCCAAAAATCTTATTAAAGATTATCTTCGCAAGTGTCCTAGTTTACAAAGCTTAAAATGAGGACTTCGCATCAATTGTCGCGTTTTCCTGTTGAGCGGGTTAAGTTAATGTAGTTATCCTATTTATGATATTAGTTGCGAAACAGCCTGCAAAGTAATTTTAGCTAAGGAGTAATTGAGTGTTTAAAGAAAGAATAAAAAAAATAAACAATAGCTGGCCAGTGATAAAAAGCATGGTTTTGCGAAACCAAAAAGATAAGTATGGAGGTACTGGTTTGGGCATTTTGTGGTCGGTTATTAATCCAGTTTTGATTGCTCTAGTAATTACCTTCGTTTTTACTTTTGTGATGAAAACGGACATTAAGAATTATCCTTTATTCGTATTAAGCGGGCTCCTGCCGTGGTTTTTTTTCGTTAACTCCATTACCGAATCTACTAATTCTATGCGCCAGAATCTGGATGTTTTAAATCGGTTTTCTATGCCCAAAGAAGCTGTTCCCCTCAGCCTGGTATTATCAAACTTTATAAACTTTGCTATAGGTTTTATAATTATATTACCTGTTTTTATTTTGTTCAAACCTGAAATCATTTTCCAGCTTTTGCTTTTGCCTATCCTTATGCTTTTATTCCTTGTTTTTACCTTGGGTGTTTCTTTGGGGTTTAGTGTACTTACTTTCTATTGTAGAGACCTGTCGCAGCTTGTTAGCGTTGGTACAATGTTTCTGTTTTGGGTTACGCCGATATTTTATGATTTAAAAGCCGTCCCTATTAAATACCACTGGATTATCTACATAAACCCAGTTTTTAATTATGCAGCAATTTATCAATCGTTATTATATAAAGGGACAGCTGGTTCTTTCCAGCTGTGGCTGGGGGGTGTGTTGTTTGCTGTTATTGGGTTGTTTTTTGGGTATGCCCTTTTCCTTAATAAGGAAAATGAGATATTGAAAAACATTTAAGATGGTATCGATAAAACTTCAGAGTACTTGGTTAAAATATAGAATTGAATTTAAAGAAAACGGCAGGTTTATGCCCGAAGATTTCTGGAGCCTTAAGAATATAAATTTAGAGGTTAAACAGGGTGAGGTTGTCGGTATTATCGGAGAGAATGGTGCGGGAAAAAGCACCCTGCTTCGGGTTATCGGTGGGATGCTCAAGCCGGATAAGGGTTCATTTGAAGTTAACGGCAGAGTTGCAGGTCTGATAGATTTGGGGGGCGGTTTTCAAAAAGACTTAACCGGGAAAGAAAATGTATATTTAATTTCTTCCCTGTTTGGACTTTCCAGAAAACAGGCGGAAGCTCGTTACAATGACATAGTAAAATTCGCCGCGATAGGCAGATTTATTAATGCCCCCGTCAAATGTTACTCTCAAGGCATGCTGATGCGCCTGGGTTTTGCCATCGCCATATACGTAGACCCCGATATATTGCTCTTAGATGACTCTTTTGTTGTAGGAGATATGTATGCGCAAAATAAATGTATTAACAAGCTATTTGAATTGAGAGACCAAGGCAAGACAATTATACTTGTCAGTCATGATTTATCGATCGCCAAGCGCATGTGTTCCCGCGGTATTTTCTTAAGAGAAGGCAGGATCATTAAAGATGATTTGATAAACAGGGTCTGTGATTATTATACCGAAACAGTCGGAGACAAGAAGGGGATAGCTATCCTGGAAGAGGGGCAATCTGGCATAGTATTTAATAACGGTAGGTTAATTATAAGGTGCAAAGAAGGGGCAATTACTGCCCGCAATGGCGGTTTTTCCACGGTAACGCTATCCGGCCGGGAATACCTCTCTACCTCTGCTGATTGGCAAGTTGATAGGATTGATGGCACTGATGGTAAAGGGATTATAGCTACAGGTTCGTGGCCGGATATGCCGGTGTTAGAGCGCTGGAGGTTATTATTCCTAAACGAAAGGGAACTGATTTGGGAGATAACCATAGAATCTATAATAGAGGGTTTGTTGCCTGAGCGCTGCCAGACTAGTGTTATTTTTCAGGAAGGGTATAAGGATTGGTTTACAACCAAAGAGGAAAAGGCATTTTCAAAAGCCTTTCTTCAGGGAGGAGACTGGCAGTGTGAGCTGGTAGATGATTCGTTGAATGCAATAATCGGTTTAAAGGGCGAAGACGCCAGTAGTATAGCCTTACCTGTAGTGATCTTGGATCGGATTAGTAATAACCAACAGGCTAGATGCCGCATTGGCAATACCGGTTCCATTGACGCAGGAAGAATATTGGATTATGCAGTTTTTCCTGAAGAACCTGATCCGGGGGGCTCTGCTTTCAAGTGGACTGTTTTTTACAGCAAGCTGATATTTTTTGATCCCTCCCGCACAGAGGCAATATTGGAATTTTTGGGTAATGCCAGGAAATTAATGCGTGATTCAATCTTTATCAGTAGCGGAGCGCTTGGTGTTTCCTGCAGAGAGCGCGAAATCGGGATTTATTGGAATGAAATATTAGTAACTCGCGATGCAGGGTTGAATACGCAATTCATATATCAGGATAAGAGCTATAGCGCAATAGAAGGAAATTGGTCTATTACTAGGGAGAGCAGCCGACAAATACGTGTTGTTATTTCCTGGGATGCGTTAAGAGGTTTAAGGCAGATCTGGCGCATAATTATCGATAATGATGAAAATAATACAGTGAAATGGGAAATAACTTTAGAGACGGATGAAGAACATAGGATAATAAACAGGCAGACGGAATTATTGTTAAATAAAGAGTACTCTGGATGGTTTACCGCTGAAGAAAATGGGCAATTTGACAGGATGGAGAAAAAAGGCGGAGCAGTTGTTTTGAATAAATACGCGAATAATTACGCCGGAGTTGAGGCCTTAGGCAAAAAAGAAGCATTGCTTTTGCCCGAAGCATCCCTTTCTTGCGATAGTGATATACCCATGGTATCTTATATCTCTAAGAATAACGGGGAGTCATCTCCAGGGGTAAAATTACAATTCTTAGAAATTGACTCAATAGAACGGGTACGCGCCTATCCTGGTAAGAACAAATATTTTAATGGCTCTATACGCATAGCAACGCCTTTTATCCGGCCAGACGGGAAATCCGAGAGAAAACAGATTTCTGTGTTTACTGGCGATATCCCCTGTTTGATACGCCATGGAAGGTTAAGTTTTATTTTTGATCATGGAAAAGGCAGGATTCTTTGGGATGGTTTAGAGTTGACTAAAGGATTAAGTCTGTATTCATCGGGGTTAATACAGGAGCGTTGGCATGATTCATCACAAGCACGTTGGCAGGTATCAAAAGCTGATGCCACAAGCATGGTTGTTGTAGGTCAGTGGCCCTGGGTGCCAATGAAGCAAATTTGGGAAATTTCTGTAGCAGAGGCGAGAACCATTATGATAAAGATTTCAAAACAGATATGGGATGATAAAGCTATTATTTTTGAGCGGGAACAGGTCGGGCTTATGGTCTCTGATTATTATAAGGAGTGGTTTTTCCCGCGGCAGTTCAAAGCTAAATTCCCAGTTGATTTTATTGGGCATACTGGTATTTTTTGGGAGAGATTATGGTGTGGCGCCGGCAGCAGCATCATTGGAGTAGAAAAAAGTTTGATGAAAAAAGGCTTGTTTAAGAGAAAGCTTATACCCTCCTTATCTTTTGAATCTTTTCCTGATTCTCAGGCGCGTCAAGCCATAGTTGAAAACACGGATGATCTTTTTCAGGCAAGGGTAATGCAATACGAAATCTCCCCCCGTTCCGGAAGCGGCGGTGGAACAAGTATTTATTTTCACGGTAAAATAAAGGTCATAACTTAGGAATTGCTATGAATGGATTATTTGTAATATTCAGGAAAAAGCTAGAAGAGACACACATTCGCAAGGAATTAAGAAGAATAAAAATGCGGATGATCTCTAATGGCGATTTGAAGATTTGGCTTGATGATGCCAGTAGATTAAGGTTATTTTATAAAAATGTTGAATTAACCAAAGGTTATGGCTTAAGCTCTAGTATTTTATCCGAAGGGGTTTGGCACCATTCACATGAAACAGTTTTTGAAGCAGAGAAAATCTCCGAAAACCAGATGCGTATCTTTGTGTTTTTCCCGGGCATACCTATACACCAGGAATGGTTGATAAAGATCGATTCTCGGGAGTCAATTAGTTATGAGGTTAACACAGAATTAATAGATAATATGCGGATAGATAATTTGAAAGCGGATTTTTTTATTTCAAAATCATATTTCCGTCGGGTATATAAATTAGAGGATGTAGTATTTCCACAGGAGTTCAATGCCTCTTGGAATATATTAAGCAATATGCCCAAAGATAACTTTATTGGCTGTACATCATTAAAGCCGGAGTACCCCAGTATATGTTTAGAATCTAGCAGTGGCGTTAAAAATTTATTTAGTGCAGGCAATACCGATTTCGTCTTGTCTTCCCGCGTACTTGAAGCCCAGATTGAAGAAATCGATGAATATCTCAAACCAGGGGTATATGAACATTTTAAAATCCATATACAATTCTATCCGGATAAATCCGTGCTTGAAGATATGCTGGCTAAAATAAGAACTCAGAAGCAGCTTGAAGAGGAAAATCGAAAAAAAGGAGTGTTTGAGTATTTCAAAAAAGAGCCGGCCGATCTTTTGTCGTGTAAAGAAGGCTGCATATATTTGTATGGAGATTCTGATCTTCTACATGATAAGATTAGCGGCGTACCAGGTGATTTTAACAAGATTATTGGAAAAATAAAAAAGATTGCGGGTAAGGGCTCATTTTATATCGGTGTATCGAGATATAATTTTTTCTGCCTGCATGTAATTGCGCAGTATATTGCGGATATTATTGGCCAGCGCATTGATTTGCGTTCCCTTAATATAACTTTCTTGCCAGGCTGTAATCTTTACGCCAGCTTTGGTATTTATTTGAATGAACTCACCCGGCGCTTAAGCCAGCATAAGATATATTTTTATCTAAAAGATACAGGTTTATTGGAGCTATTAGAAACTATATCCTCACAGGCTGATCAGTACAATGAAAGAGATCTATTGAGGCTGCTGGGGGTTATCGCGGAGCATCCTTTTATAGGCCCGCAGACGATAGTTCTGGATACGTATCATCAATGCAATACTGATTGTGTCCATTGCTGGATTCATACTCCTAGGCGTAAGAACCCCGGCCAGATAAGGGAGCTGGAAATGGATATCAATTTGTATAAACAGATCATAGATGATGCGGCAAAGATATTATGCGACGAGATTATCATCCAGGGCGATGGAGAACCTATGCTTGATGATAGGTTTATGGAGATGATCACTTACGCCAGGAACAAAGGATTAAAAGTGCTCTTTTTTACAAACGGGATACTTTTAGATAAAAAGAAGGCGGCCGAGATAATCAATTTGGAGATAAATGAAATATTCTGTAGCTTGCCCGCGGGTACGGCAAAGACATACGCCTTAATTAATTCAAAACAGTCTGAAAATTCATTTAGTCTAATTGAAAAAAATCTCAAGAATCTTATTGGTATGCGCAATAATGCGGGTAGAAGTAAACCTTTATTACAAATGACGCATGTTATACATAATTTAAACTACCATGAAATAGAAGAGATGGCCAGGTTTGATGCCTCTATTGGGGCAGATAAGGTAAGGTTCTATTTGGTAAGGCTGGACAATAATATTAAACCCTTGAAATTAAAATCCAGCCATATCAAAAGTATCCAGGAATCCTTGGAACGCATAGAACCTTTTCTTAAAGCCAAAGGTATAGAGTTACAAGATAATATTCATTTTCAGCTTCAGCATTATAATCCAGAAAGCGGGGATTGGTCTGGGGAAACCTTTTCTAATATGGGTTGCCCGGTAGGGTGGTTTTTTTCGTTAGCATTATTCAAAGGAGAAGTAAGTATGTGTTGTCATCTGCGCATAGTTGATATTTTAAAAGAAAAAAGTTTTGCGCAAATCTGGGATTCTGTTCGCTACAATGAAGTCCGAATTTATGCGAAATATCTGAATAAACATAAGAATGAACATTTTTTAAACGGAAGGAAGTTATTCGATGACTCTTGTCGGCATTGCGATACGCATCAGGTTATTCTAAGGATTAACCAGCTTATGAACAAATATCACCTGGACAAATTTTATCAAGAGAGTTTTTTATGAGAATAGCACTTGTTAATCTGCCCTGGTACAATTTATGCAGATCGGGTGTAAGGGCCGGGTCGCGCTGGCCACATTTGATGGCCCGGCATGAACGGGGTTATCTTCCCTACCCTTTTTTCCTGGCTTATGCAGCGGCATTATTAAAAGAGAATAATTTTGAAGTGATCTTGATTGATGCCATAGCCGAAGGTCTTTCTTACACCGTCTGCATCAACAGGTTGCGTAGCCTTAAATGCGATCTCTATGTTTTTGAAACATCAACTGTAACCCTAAAGCATGATATCGGGCTCATAAAAAAAATAAACAAACATACCCCCGTAGTTATGTGCGGACCGGATGTAAATATACAAAAACCCTCTTTTATAAAGAATTATCCGTTTATTACTTATGTTATTTCTGGTGAATATGAATTAACTCTTTTGGATTTAGCCCGGCACATAAAGGATAAGAGAGGCTTAAGCGATGTCCCTGGGCTCATTTACCGTCTTGGAAGCAAAATAACTGTTAACCCATTGCGTGAACTCGCTGATCTAGATAAGCTTCCCTGGCCTTTACGGGAAGGCCTTCATATGACAAATTATAATGATGCTCCCGGTAATATGCCGCTTCCTTCGGTTCAGATGGTTGCCAGCCGGGGATGTCCTTATAGGTGCAAGTTTTGTCTTTGGCCGCAGGTGATGTATCAGGGGAACAATTACAGGTCTAGGGATGTTAAGGATGTAATAAAAGAAATGAAGTTTTTGGTGAACAATATGGGGTTTAAATCCGTATATTTTGATGATGATACATTTAATTGCGGCAAGCCCAGAATGCTTGCTTTTTGCGATGAGATTAAGAAGCAAGATTTGACAGATACCCCCTGGGCGATCATGGCCCGTCCTGACCTTATGGATGAGGAAATACTAATGAGGATGAAAGAGGCGGGGTTATATGCCGTTAAATATGGGGTTGAGTCGGCTACCCAGAGTTTACTTGATGGCATCAACAAAAATATGGATCTTAAGAAAACAGAGAAAATGATCCGTTTTACAGAGCAGCTTGGGATTAAAACTCATCTTACGTTTACATTTGGTCTACCGGGAGAGACAAGAGAGAGCATACGCAGGAGCATTAATTTCGCAATTTACCTTAATCCTGACTCTGTACAATTCTCCATAGCTACTCCGTTCCCGGGAACGGAATTTTACCGGGAAATTGAGACAAGTGGACTTCTTCTTACAAAGGAATGGTCAGAGTATGATGGTAACAATAAGAGCGTTATTTGTTCCGACAATTTAAGTAAAAAAGAATTAGAACAAAGTATCCGTGTTGCTTATGGCCGATGGCGCAACCATTATTTAAACAGGCGGTATCTTAAGGGGCAAAGGCTGAATATTTCTCTGCCCGGACTGGTTTTATTTTCTTTAAAAAGACGCGGAATATTTTTGACAGCAATAAAGCTGTTAAGTTTTTCATGCCTTCAGATTAAGGCACTTGTTTTAATAAGAATAAATCGGCTTATGGATATTTTTAAAAGAAGCTCTGGGCATCTAAATTCTATAGCTATGGGCAGGGTGGGGCTATTTTTTGACCACTCAGGAATACGCCTTTTTTGGGAGAATAAAGAACTTACCAGAGAAGATGGTTTTAGAAGTTGTAATGGTTTGCCAGAAGGCAAGAAAATAAAAAGCGGCGCATTTACGTTTGGGGATTTTAAGAAAGAGGCGGACAACCAGATTTCATTAAGGAAAAGATACGCCGATTCTGATATTGAAGAGGATTGGAAATTTGAGATCATTGATGAAAAGCAGATTGATTGGAGCGTTAAAGTACATAATAGGCATGGCGGTATAACTTCCGGCGAGTCAAGGCTTGCGCTTATTTTATCAGATGAATATCAAAAATGGTTAGATTCATGGGGGGAGGGCGGTTTTTATTCTGTTTTTGATAATCTTGAAGTTGAATTAAGAAACCCAAAAACAAAAATGGTTGGCGTGAGGGGGAGGAAAAAATTGACAAGGGAAATTCCGACTATACTATTAGATGCTGCTTCTAATAACGGTATAACTGCTTGTATACGGAATAGCCCTGTTTTAGGGGCACGCATATTAGAGGTTAGACAGGCAGGGGATATTTTCTCCGCCCGGATAAAAATCGTAGAAGAAGGTTTTAATAAGCGCAAAAGACGCCCCGGGCCATTATAAAAACACGATAAGATGCGAAGTATATTTATACATCCTTTTAAAAGAACTTTTTCCAGGTATCTGGACACTCTGGGTGTTCTAGACGGTTCTTTTGCTTACAAGGGGCCTGGTTCTGTCCAAATAGACCTGACAAATAACTGCAATAATAATTGCATAGGATGTTGGTGTAATTCCCCTCTTTTGGGTGAAAAAGAGATTTCACCCGACGTAAAAAATCAAACTCTTCCCTATGGGCGGGTGATCGCCCTGATAGATGAATTATATCGTATGGGCACGCGCCATATCTATTATGCCGGAGGAGGGGAGCCTTTTATGCACCCGCAGATTATGGAAATAATCAGACACACTAAGAAGCGGGGATTAGAATGCTATATTAACACAAATTTTACCTTGATTGATGAAAAGAGGGCCAAGAAGCTCGCGGAAGAAGGAGTAGATTCGTTGACCGTGAGTATTTGGGCCGGAACTGCCGGCATGTATGCCTTGACACACCCCAGCAAAAACGAAGGGACTTTCCTGAAGATTAAAGAGACGCTGCAGTATCTTAATGCGGTCAAGAAAAAGCATCCTTTCGTAAAGATTTATAATGTCATCTTTAATAAGAATTATCATGAGTTAAGGACTATGGTTGAATTTGCATTAAATACTCGTGCGGAAGCCGTGGAATTTACCGTAATCGATACGATTCCGGGAAAGACAGATTCTTTGCTTTTAAATAATTCGGAAAAACAGGCTTTGCTTGAAAGTTGCTTCGGGATAAATAAGCAATATGAGAATAATGGACTGGCGGATAAGATAAAGCTGCTTAATTTTGAGCAATTCATGCGCAGGATTTCAAGCAGTGGCTCAAAATCCGCGGAGTATGACTCGGATGTCATTGGCAAAATCCCCTGTTATGCCGGGTGGGCTTTTGTCAGGATATTAGCGGATGGCAATGTTAATTCCTGCTTAAAATCCCACAGATTTCCGGTAGGCAATATTTTTAAGGAAGACTTTGGATCTATATGGAATAATAGCCTGCAGAGGCTGTTTAGGGAGAAAACATTTAAGATGGATAAAGATGATCCTTTTTTTTCCCTGATTGGCAATGATCCTGATTCTAGAATGGGGTGCTTTAAGAGCTGTGATAATATGGGGCATAATATGGACCTGCATGGCAGGTTTGTTTCTTTGAGCCCGGTAGAGCACAGGATATTAACCGGTATTAGTGGCATGGTAAAACGGGCGCGAGGAACAAAACTTAAGCAGGAAAGGAGCAACTAATGGTGTCAACAAATTGGCAGAAATTTATAACATGCTGTAAAAACGGCGGATTATTTTATGCCTTCTATAAGGGTTTTAAATATTTAGCATGGCGTAATCAGTGCGCGCGTAAAAAGATTGATTGGAGGCAATTCAGCAGATAGCTAGTTTTGTTGAATTTTATATGCGTTCATTACAATATATCAAAGAGATTGGAAGTATTGTAAGGGGAGAAGTAAGGGCGTTATTCCCTGTATTCTCTAGGCCTGCCTGTATGCCTCCTGATTTTGTTTGTATTGGTATTACAGACGCCTGCATGCTTAGATGTAAGATGTGCCAGAAATGGAAAGAAGATATTTTTATAAAAGACAAAACAGGTGAGCCTGCAGTTGAAGATTGGAAGCGTGCTATTTCTTCGTTGCATAAGCTTACTGTTAAACCATTGCAAATAAATTTCGGCGGAGGAGAACCGCTTTTAAAAAAAGAGATCTTTGAGTTGGTCAGTTTTTGCAAACAAAACGGGTTAAAAACTAATATTGCTACCAATGGCTATCTTATAAACAAGGAAATGGCTAAACAAATAGCTGATTCCGGTTTGGATAGTATTATTATTTCTCTGGATAGCCTTTGCGAAGATACCCATGATTACTTGCGGGGTAAAAACGGCACATACAGGCAGGTGATGAATGCTTTGGAGTTGCTTGATAAATCCTGCGAAGGGCTTTATAAGGGTTTATGTTGTGTTATTTATCAGAAAAATATGGAAGATGTTTTAGGATTAGAGGCTTGGGCAGAAAAGGATCAGCGGATTAACTCGGTCTATTTTATGGCAGCTATGCAGCCTAATAACACAGCGCCCGATATGCGCTGGTATGAAAAAGAAGAATTCCAGGCACTCTGGCCAAAAGACCCTGTCCGGGTAGGTGCGATTATCGATGAACTTATAAAAATAAAAAGAGGCAGGTCGAAGATCACCAACCAGATATCTCAGCTGGAGGCGTTTAAGCATTACTATAAGCAACCTGACCGCTTTGTTAAGAGTTCCCAATGTAATATGGGTGCGGCGCTGCATTTTAGCTCTTCGGGGGATATTTTTCTCTGTTACCGGTGGCAAGTTTTAGGTAATGTAAAAACCGATGACGTTGCCTCTGTCTGGAATTCCCGCTTGGCCAAAGAAGCGCGGTTTGATATAGCAGCCTGTAAGGATAACTGTCATTTTTTGCTTAATTGTTTTTTTAAAGAAGGATACTCTTTTAAAATATAACCGGGACGGATGCGCTATTAGGATAAGAAAGGAATCATTATGCAAAGCAGCTTAGATAAAAGATTTGATTTAAAGAATAATCCTGGTTTTTTAAAGCCAGGTTTCTGTTGTATCGGCATTGTTGATACCTGCATGTTAGAGTGTAAGATGTGCCAGAAATGGAAGGATGATCCTGGCACAAAGGGCATTTCTCAACCGACAACAGATCAATGGAAGATTTTTATCAGCCAATTGCGTGATTTGGTAGATGAGGGTTTTGAAATTGATTTTGGCGGCGGAGAAGCATTAATGAGACCGGATCTTTTAGAGCTGGTCTCTTATGCAAAGGGTCTGGGGTTTAGAAACGCGATAGCTTCCAATGGCTACCTGATTAATGACGAGATGGCCAAAAGGATAGTAGATTCTGGTTTAGACAGCATAGTTTTATCTCTGGATAGTTTAAAACCTGAAATTCATGATAGTATGCGTGGCAAAAAAGGCGTTACCGAAAGGGTTTTTAAGGCCATTGAATACCTAAGAAAATATTCAAAAGATATACACATAGGGATATGCACAATAATTATGGAGCAAAGCTTGGACGGTATTATTGATTTGGCGGAATGGGTAAATACAAATAGGGATAAGATGAATTCTATTTTGTTTATGGCTCCCATGCAACAGAATAATACACCTTGCGATCTGGAATGGTTTAAGAAAGCTGAATATAATTTTATCTGGCCAAAAAACAGTAAAAAGGTTCAGGATGTCCTTGATGAACTAATCAGGCGCAGAAAACTGGGCCACTGGATAGGTGATTCTATCCCGCAGTTAGAGGCCTTTAAATTATATTTTCAGAATCCCGCTAAATTCGTAAAAAATAACCCGTGTAATTTAGATAGAGCCGTGCATGCCAGTTCAATTGGAGATATATATTTATGCTACCGCTATGGCGTGCTTGGCAATATTAAGAATGGAGATGATCTCAGGCAGATATGGAACTCGCAGGTGGCCAGTAAAGTCAGAGGCGAAGTAAGGCAGTGCGATGATAATTGTCATTTTCTACTCAACTGTTTTTTTGAGGGTGATTACCCTTTTGGCGTGAAATAATGAAGGTAAAAGGGATAAGACATAAGCTTACTGTAGCAATATTGAGCGTAATTTTATTTTTTGGCACATTTGAAGTCGCGCTAAGAATTATTAAATTCCACGTAAACCAGACAAACCAGTATTTTAAATTTGCAAGTTTTTATTTTGTTCCCGATAAATCTGTACCTATAGAGCTTAAAGACCCTTACTTATTCTGGAGTAATTATAAACATGAATATTTTCGAGGGCGGCATCATCCTTTAGTAAAACCAAAAGATACCTTTAGAATTATTTGTATGGGGGATTCGATTACTCAGGGTTGGGCACCATATAATATTAAGTTTAACGAGACTTATCCTTATATGTTAGAAGAATTATTCCATAGTAACAAGATGAATAATCTTGAGGTTATAAATGCGGGAACCGGTGGGTATACTTCTTTTCAAGGATTGCGTTTTTTAAAGAGGGATTTATTAAATTACGATCCGGATTTATTAATTATATGGTTTGGCATAAATGATGCAGACAATGCTATTTTATTTATCGATAAAGAACAGAAGATGTGCAATAAAACAATTAAAAGATTGGATGCTTTCTTAAGCCACAGTAAATTTTATCAGCTTTATCAGCAGGTACTGTTTCGTCTTGCCTCTTGCAGGTGGTTTGATAAAAAAAGGGTTTCTGGGGAAGACTATTGTAATAATCTGAGGGAGATGGCAAATCTAGCCAAGAAAAATAATATTACTCCGGTTTTTATTATTCCTTTCCTGAGATTCGGTTCCGAGGTGTTGTCGTATAAAGAAATGAAAGATTACAAGAAATATGCAGAGATCTTCAATGAATTTTCAAATAAAGGTATTATAGTAGTAGATTTAAGCCTCCTTTTTAAAGGCAAGGAAGATCTTGATTCTTATTTTATTGATAGGTGCCATCTTGCCTTAAAAGGCAATAGGCTGGTATCTGAAGATATTTACGACATATTAACGGGCAGAGGAATTATAAGTAATACCAAGAAAGGATATTGACATGGTCGACCAACGGGAAGCCGATGAGAAAGTGGATATTTTGGGTAAAGCTAATATTTTAAAACCCGCATTCTGTTGCGTAGCTGCCACGGATTACTGTATGCTGCGCTGCAAAATGTGTAATAAATGGTCAGAGCCAATACCTAAACCGGAAGAGTTGCCGTCTATAGCAGAATGGAAGCGTTTTATAACCGGGTTCCGGGAGCTTGTTGATGAACAGTTTGAAATGGATTTTGGGGGAGGAGAAGCGCTTTCAATGCCCGGCATCCTTGAGATGGTCAGGCATGCAAAGGATTTGGGTTTTAAGACTACTATGGCGTCAAATGGCTATTTGATCAATAAGGAGATGGCTATTAAAATAGCTGATTCAGGCCTTGATGCGGTCAGCCTTTCTTTGGATAGCCACCGTGCGCAGTTACACGATAAGATGCGCGGCGTAGAAGGCGTCTATCAGCGGGTAATGGAGGCCATAGATAATATATCAAAGTATTCAAAGCATACCCGTAAAGGGCTATGTTGTATTATTATGGATGAAAATATTGACGATATATTGCCTTTGGTGCAGCTTGCTGATAAGAACCCTAAAATCGACTGGATATATTTTATGGTTGTGGTCCAACCCAATTACAGTGGTCCGTTAACCGATGATTGGCGGGATGAATATAAATATCTTTGGCCCAAGGATAAGGTAAAAACAATTGCCTTGCTTGATGAATTGATCCGGCTAAAGCAAAGTAATTCAAAGGTGAGCAACAGGGTAGAACATCTGAGGGCTTATAAAGCCTATTTTAATAATCCGCAAAAACTGGTCAATAAAGCGCGTTGTATTGTTGGTGGCAGGGCGATCAGTATAAACTCTTATGGATTTGTGCAACTGTGCCTTTTTAAAGATTTTATTGGTAACATCCGGAAACAGGATATCCGGGATATCTGGCGCTCTCAGGATGCAGAGGTGATCAGAAAGCAGGTGGATCAGTGTAAAACCAATTGTCATTTACTTCTTAACTGTTGCTACATAGAGGATGAACCATCGCTTTATTCTTCATAACCAACCATTATGGATAAAGGCCGATTTTTAGAAAAACCGCGTTACTGTTGTTGGGTGCTTAATTATCGCTGCATGTTCCGGTGTAAAACCTGTTATATCTGGAATGTTAAAGATAATAAGGGTGAGGAGACGTCTTTAGAGCAAAAAAAACAGTTTGTAAAATCTTTACGAGGATTTGTTGGGCCGGATTTCGAATTCCACTTATCGGGTGGAGAGCCCTTGTTGACCGAGGGCATAATTGAATTGATTGATTTTATTTCCTCTGAAGGGTATAAAACTAACCTGGTTACAAATGGTTTTCTTGTCAATGATGCCATGGCCAGGTCAATTGTTTCCAGCGGGCTGGGAACAATTACTTTTTCGCTTGATGGCAGGAAAGCCTCTACGCATGATTTCCTGCGCGGTGTTGATGGCAGTTATGAAAAAATAATGCAGGCGATCGGCTATATAGACAAATGCCGTAAAAATCGGAAACCCGCCATATCCATACTTACAATTATTATGGAGCGCAATCTTAAAGAATTGTTGGATTTGGCTGAATGGGCTAATAATGACAAGCGGCTGGAGATGATAAGTTTTCAGGCGATTACCCAGCCGTTTTGTGAGGCCACGAACAGCGATTGGTTTTTTGAAGAGAAAAACAACTTTCTTTGGCCTCAGGACGCTGCCTCAGCCGTGGCACTTATGGAGAAGTTGCGCGACTTTAAGCTTAAGGGTTATAAAATAGGCAATCATCCCAATCACTTCTTGCATTTTAAGGGATATTTCGAGAATCCGCAGCAATTCTTAAAAAAGATAAAATGTAATCTCGGAGATTATGAGTTCCATATAGATCCTTATGGCAAGGAATTTTTCTGTTGTTTTATGGAGCCATTCGGTAATATTAAAACCGGGAATCTGCCTGAAATTTGGCATTCTCCAGCAACTCAAGGTATACGAGAAAACGTGTATTATTGTAAGAAAAATTGCCATATTATGGTTAATTGTTTCTATGAAGATGAAAAAAGTACTACGTAACTTGATATTCATATCCTTACCAAGCATTTTTATTTTTTTGCTTATATTTGAACTCTTTTTGAGAGTAGGCGGTTGGGTATATCTTTGGCAGCGCCATCCGGAAACGTATAAGAAGGCAATGAGTTACGGGCAACAAAATAAATTCACTATTTTATGTTTAGGTGATTCGTTTACCGAAGGAGCCGGCACGGACAGAAACAATAGCTATCCTAAGCAGTTGGAGAAAATATTACTTAAAAATATAACCGGAGTAAATATAAATATAATTAATGGAGGGCGAGGAGGGAATAGTTCGTCCTTACTTTTAAAGTATTTGCCGGTCGACCTGCTCCGGTATAACCCTGACATCGTATTAATAATGATAGGTTGTAACAATGTATGGAATTTTCAAGACAGCAGCTATTTTATTATAAATAAGAAAGGAGGATATTTAATTCAGAATTTAGATAGTTTATTAACTAATCTGCGCACGTATAAAATGTTAAAGTTAGCCTACTTTAATACTAAAGCTTTTTTAAACACCGGGCTTAAGAAATCCCATGAAGATTATAATGAATTTTATGAATTTGCAGAAGCTGTTGATAGTATGAATGCAGATAAAAGATCAAAAGCACTTACTAAATCTGCTGTCGCCAGTAGCCAGGATGGTAATTTTGATCTGGCCTTAAATCAATTGCAAGATGCGCTGGCTATCGATGGAAACAACTATATTGCTCATATTTGTATGGGGAATCTGTGGACAGGAAAAAAGGAGTTTGAATTAGCAAGGGCATCAAGGTTGCAGGCAATCCATATGATCCATAGATGGAATCAATTTTTGGTTACAAGTATGATTGCGCAAATTGACCGTGAAACAGAAATGGATATGGTTAACAAAAAAGAGGTATTAGACGAGTTGGCAGTAATAAAAAAAGCGGTAGAGGTTTCTCATAAAACCAATACCGGGGATAACGCTATTGCATTAATAGAAGCAAAAATTAATTCGATAAAAGACAGATCTGTTATTCAGAAAATTATAGAGTATGATTTAAGCCGGGCAATAAAGATAGCCAGGAATAGCGGGGCGCAAGTTGTTTTAGAAACCTATCCTTTCCGGAGTTTTATAAATATTTTCCGTGAGATAAGCGAAAGGTTCAGCGTTCCCTTAGTGGATAACTATGCAGTATTTAAGAAAGAGCAATTGTCGCAGTATCTTTTTGTTCCGGATGGACATTGTAACGCGAAAGGTTACGGAATAATAGCCGAAAACACATATAAGACATTAATTAAATATAACCTTTTGCCCGGCAATAGATAATTAATTTGCGATTTTACATGAACATAAAGAAAACACTGCACAGAATAATATTTATATCTATACCGAGCATTTTGGTTACGCTTGTCGTTCTTGAAATAGGTTTGAGATCAGCGGGGAATTTGTATTGCAGTAATTATATTGGATCCGTACCGGGCAATCTCAAGGAAAATAAGCTCAGCATACTTTGTCTCGGAGATTCATTTACAGTCGGGGCGGGGGCATCGACCAGGAATAGTTATCCAAGGCAGTTAGAGCGTTTATTGCGCGAGAATATAGGCAGGGATATAAAAGTGATCAACGCCGGACGCATGGGGAACACCTCATCCTTGCTCTTAAAAAATTTTGAGAAAGATATCGCCTTATACAGACCGAAGATAGTAATAGTAATGATAGGATGTAACAACTCCTGGAATTTTGAGGATAGCAGTTATTTCAAGTTATACAAAGAAAAAGTAGGGTGTTTTGAGAAAATAGATGGAATATTGAGTCGCCTAAGAATATACAAACTGATAAAAATAGGTTACCTTGGTTTTAAAAATAGTAAAATTAAAGAACCGGGGATAGTCCGGGATAATATTAGTAATGAATCTTTAAGGCTGTCAGCGCTTGGAGCTGAGTTATTTATGGAAGGCAGGTTTGATCCGGCCGAGGATAAGCTTAAGGAGGCGTTGATATCGGATAAAAATAATTATATTGCTCATTTGTGGTTGGCGCATATATATAACGCCCGGTCAGAATTTAAGGAAGGCAGGGAAGAATTGTGGAAGGCAATCAGGACTATAGGCGAATGGAACGACGAATTAATTTATGACGTGATCTGCCGTATTCCCGAGCAAAATGATTTCAGGATTATTGAAAAAGAGTTGAGCGAAATTAAGCGATATATTGAAGCTAGGTATTCTAAAGATAGTGGTAAGAGAGCGAGCCTGGTAAGATTAATAGATGCGAAGCTGGATTTCTCAGAAGATAAGCAAATACCTCGGAGGGTATTAGAATATGATTTGGGGCAGATAGTCAGTCTTGCCAAAAGTAAAGGAATCATCCTTATTTTGCAAACATATCCTCATGATGGGTCATCGCTATATAATGTTTGCCAAAGAATAAGCGGTTTATTCAATATGCCACTGGTAGATAATTTTTCTGCATTTAAGGAAATAGAGAAAAACAGTAACATAAATGATTTTTTTGCACCTGATAAGCATTGCAACGATAACGGCTATAGAATAATAGCTGAAAATACTTATGACACATTATGCGCTCGCAATCTTCTCTCGAATGTAGAGAGGCCTAATTAAGGTGGAATAAGCAGTATATTATATCCGATTATTTTTATGCAGCTGGTTTTGTAATACGGGAGGAGGATAGGATGTTACAGGGGGCTGATATTGAAAAAAACAAGATAAAGCTAAGTTATATCCATGTGGTTTTAACTGTTAATTGTGTATTGCGTTGCAAGATGTGTTTTAATTGGAAGAATAATGAACAAAATGAGATTGAAAGCGAGCATATAAAAGCGGCAATAATAGCTTTATATGAAAATAACCTTCTTGTGAACGATATGGTAACAATAAATTTCGGGGGCGCCGAAGCGCTTCTAAGGAAGGATACCTTTGATTTAATTAAAGTTGCTGCGGAAAGAAATTTAAGCACGGCTTTGTGTACAAGCGGCTATTTGTATAACGCGGAGGTATCCAAGAAAATTATAGATTCAGGATTAAAATGTATCGCCTTGCCTTTGGATAGTTCAGACCCAAAGAAACATAATTATTTAAGAGGGGTTGATGGGGTATTTGAGAAGGCCATGCAGATAATACAAGAGCATCCTGGTAAAGTGGCTTTAACCTGTACTATTTCCGAGTATAATATTGATGAGGTTTGTAAAATAGCTGAGTGGGTTGAATCTAACGATAATATTGCGCATCTGGGGTTTCAGGCGATAGTCAGCCCTTTAGGCATAAATTGGGAAGGTGCGCCGAGGAGGGAATGGATTAACCGTTCGGAATTTACTCATCTGTGGCCTAAGGACATGAAAAAAGTCAAAAACAATATAGATAAGTTGATAAAAATCCGCAATAAATCAAGAAAAATATATACTACTGAAAAACATCTGAATTTCTTTAAGGGCTATTTTGAAGATCCCTTTAAAATATGCAGAAATGCTAAGTGCAGAGTAGGAGATAATGCGGTTACAATCATGAATAAAGGGGATGTCGTATTCTGCCATGATAATGAGCCCCTTGGGAATATCAGAACGGAAGGGATAATCGATATTTTATCCGGCCCAAAAGTCGCTCAAGTAAAGCGAAAGATGCTGGATTGCACACAGGTCTGTGAGTTTTTTGTAAATTGTTTCTTTGAGGAATAGTCATCCAGGGTTTAATTAATATGGGATTTTATATGCATGATATTTATAACTTGAGAGGATGGAATGCAGAATAACCTGAACGATAATAATTTACCGGCTTTTTGCCTTTTGGTAGTATCAAAGAATTGTAACTTTCATTGTAAGATGTGTAATATGTGGAAAAACAAGAATCGCCAGATAGATAGAAAAGAACTCACAATAGAAGAGATAAAGGGGTTTGTCGATGACCTTAAGAATGTGACTACTGAACCAATTTTTATACACCTTATTGGCGGAGAGGCGCTGCTGCGCCCTGATCTTACAGAGATTATTGCCTATATCCGCGAACAAGGGTTTAACAGTTCGATTACCACTAATGGGTATTATATTGATGAAGGGATGGCTAAAAAGCTGGTTAACTCCCGGCTTACCGGAATTTTTATTTCACTAGATGGATTTAAAGAGGAGACTCACGATTATTTACGCGGGGTAAAAGGAAGCTATCAGCATGTCATGGATGCAATAGAGTTCTTGGATAAGCACCGTGGCGCTGATAAGAAAAACAGACTGAGTATCGGCATTACCATGACTATGATGGAAAAAAACCTGGATGAAATTATAGATCTTGTGGAATGGGCCAATACCAATGAAAAGCTCAATGATGTATTTTTAAATGCCTGCCTTCAGCCATTTGATTGCGATGATCAGAAAAGAGAATGGTTTAAGGAAAGCAGACACAGTGAGGTATGGCCGCAGGACCCTGGCAAGATTAAAAACATCCTTGAAAAGCTGGCGGTACTTAAAGAAAAAGGCTATAAAATTTGTAATCCTCCGGAACAATTACGCTTAATAAAAGAATATTTTACTAATCCTTACCGTTTTATCCATGATCAAAAAGTAAAATGTCCCCGCGGAGACCTGGCGCCTGAAGTAAATGCCTATGGCGATATTAATATGTGTTTCTGCATGGAGCCGGTAGGCAATATCCGTAAAAACAAATTCTCCGAAGTTTGGTTTTCGGAAGGCATGATTAGAGCGCGGCAGGAAATTAAGAAATGTAAGAAAGACTGCGATATAGTCGTTAATTGTTTTTATAAAATAGAAAATATTATAGATCCAGTAAAATCAGAATAATGAAAATAAAGCTTATTCGTTTACCAACTTTCTTCCAGAGCTGGGATATCAATTCATCAGAGCTCAATTCAAGCCTTCTGCCTCCCCTGGGTCCGGCCCTGATCACTGGATATTTATCGAGACGCGGGTTTGAAATCGAACAGGATGATTTGAATATCAGGATATTCTTCGAACACCGCTATAATGGTTTTTTATTTGACCAGAAACCGTTTTTTGACCAGGCTCGGATAGTTGATTACTGTAAGGGCAAGCAGTTTGATCCCGGCCTTGATGCTATTTTCCAGCAACTTGAGGAAAAATGCCCGGTAAAAGGTTATGAAGTTATTCTTTTATCAATACAGGAAAGCCTGCGGAATAGATCTAATGTGCTTTTTGCCTGTGCCTACGCGCAATACCTTAAAACTAAATATCAGCCGTTTATTATGCTAGGCGGTTTTGGGGTAGCAGTGAGGCTGATGTATTTAGAGTATGATTTTCCCTGCATAGACTTTTATGTAATAGGGGCAGGAGAAAAATTACTGGAGACTGTTCTGAAGGCAAAAAAAGAAGGGCGCTTACTTTTATCGCTTGACGGTGTTTACTATGAACGTAATAACCGGGTCTTAAGCTCCGATTACCGAAAAATAGAAAAACCGGTCTTTGCCGGTTTGCCTATTGAATATTACCGTTATCGCGGGATATACTCTGAATATTGTTCTGATGTAAAGGATATCATTGATGAATTTCATCATTCGCAAACATTAGTGATGCCATTCAGCCTTATCAAGGGCTGTCCCCATAAATGCATTTTTTGTTCAGAGTCAAATGGTAAGCTTGATTTTATTATGGATCATGATGAGGCTGCGGTCGCTTTGAATGAATTGCAAAAGGCATATAACCCCGCTGGATATTTCTTTCTTGACAATGAAATTAATGTTAACCAGAAATACGCGCTTAACTTGTGTAATTCGATTATAAATAAGGGGCTTAAGATCCAATGGAGTGATTGCGCCAGGGCAGATTTTACTACCAAGGATATTTTGTCCAAAATGAAAGAATCGGGGTGTATTAGGCTTATCTTTGGCATTGAGACGGGGAGTAGAAAATTACTTGAATATGTTAAAAAAGGAGTTTCTTTGGAGCAGCTGGAGTCTGCTATCCGTTGGGCAAATGAATTAGGGATTTGGACCGGAATAGAAATAATATGCGGACTTCCGCATGAGTCAGATCAGGATATCCGGGAAACGACTGATTTTCTAAAGCGCAATAAAGATTATATCAACCGGTTTTATTACAATACATTTGACCTGCGTGGTGGAAGTCTGTTGTTTCATGAGCCGCGTAAGTATGGGATTGAAAATATATTTGATGTCAATGAAGTAGTCTCTTTCGCAGAACGTAAATACAGCAAGAATTTTACGCAGTTTGGGTTTGATGAGATTGGCGGGCTGCGCTGGGAAGAAAAGAAAAAACAGACCCTTTCCTCTTACGATAAAGTTGTTGGCGCTATGGGAGGGTATGAGGGATTCCCTACTCTTGAAGAGGAACATTTCCTTTTCTTTCTATATAAGAAGTATGGATATGATCTGGAGAAAATCCAAGTGATATTTCGCAGGGTAGCTCAGGAAAAAGGTAAATACAGGGATAGCTTGCGTAGGACAGGAGCTTTGATATAGCCGATGGGTAAGGATAAGATGGAACTAAGTTTAAGCCTTAATAATACCTGTAATCTTCGCTGCCGGATGTGCCGGATATGGAATTCCGGGGAAGAAGAAAATAAATTAACCCTTGAAAAATGCCAGGGCGTTATTGATGAATTAGGGGCATTTGAAGTCAAGGGGGTGCGGCTTAGCGGTGGAGATCCGCTTTTGGTGCCCTGGGTTTTGGATTTGGCGGGCTATATCAATAAGAAAAAATACCATAGTTGTGCTACGACTAACGGTTCTATGATCAATGAGGCATATGCCTTGAAAATTGTTTCTTCGGGGCTCTCTAATTTGAATATTTCTTTGGATTCATACACACCCGGTATACATGATACAATACGCGGTTTGCCGGGCGGCAGGGACCGGATTATGGATGCAATTGGCCACATAGCTAAGAAAGGGTCCGGCCCCGAGATAGGCATTAATACCGTTATCTCAAATTTTAATCTCGATGACCTGCTTATTTTGGCGGATGCCATTCAAGATGATAAAAGAATAAATCATCTTTATTTTATGGCGATCATGCAGCCTTTTAATACCCCGCCAGATAAAGGGTGGTTTTTGAAAGAAGATTTTCGCGGCCTCTGGCCGGAAGATAAAGATAAGGTTAGATACGTAATCAATGAATTAATTGCCCGCAAGAAGTCAGGCTATAAAATAAATAACAGTTTTGCGCAATTGCGGGCATTCGTTGACTATTTTCTTGACCCGCTTCACTTTGCCAGGAAAAATACCTGTAATCTCGGCAAGGAAGTTATGGAGGTCAATCAAATGGGGGATGTTTTTTTGTGCCATTTATACGAAAGCATAGGTAATGTTTTTCAAGATTCACTGTCAAATATCTGGGGCTCAGAAAAAGCGCGCCTGGTGAGGGACAAAATAAACCGCTGTAGCCAGAACTGCAATCTTTTGATCAATTGTTATTTTGAGGAGGAAGATGTATAGGCCGCGGATTTGTTCGATTGAATTGTTCAGGAGATGCTGCCTTCGCTGCCGCATGTGTAATATGTGGAAGGTCAAGGAAGATGATAAGGGCCTTGATAAGGATACGCTGGAGCATTTAGCTTGCGGGCTTCTCTCAGTTATGAATGGGGAAAAAGAGGTTGTTTTAAGTGGCGGCGAACCATTATTGCATTCAGATATTGTTGAAATTATCCGCCAATTCAGCCTTAAGGGTTTTAAGGTGGGGATGGCTTCTAATGGCGTTTTAATTGATCAAGCCAAGGCTGGGGAATTGGCAGGTGCGGGTTTAAAGAATATCCAGCTTTCATTAGATAGCGTTAATAAGGAAACCCATGATTTCTTAAGGGGGGTGCCCGGCGCATATGAAAAAGTATTGCAGGCAGCTGGATACCTGAAAGTCCACAAGGGTAAGGTTTCTGTCTGTGCTCAGACGGTGATCTCAGGAAAGAATTTAGAAGAGCTCGTTGATACTATAGAATTTATTAAGGATGATGGCAGGTTTGATGCCATATCATTTATGGCGGTGACCACTCCCTTTTTTGCGACTATCGATAATGACTGGCAGGAGAATAGTGAGTTTTCTTTTTTATGGCCGTGCGATTCAAAGCGGGTGGATAAAATTATTGACCAGATTATTGCTTTAAAAGCCAAAGGTTATCCAATCGCAAATCCAGTAGCTCAATTTGAATTATTCAGAAGTTATTTTCACCAGCCGCGCAAGCGCAGGCAAATGGCGCGCTGCCAGCTGGGTGATTATGTTGTAAGCATTGACCCGTCTGGTGAAGTAAGGATATGTTGTTTTATGGATTCTGTGGGTAATATTTACGTAAACGACATTACTCTTTTACTGGATAACCCGCAAGTAGAGAAAATGCGGCAGGATATGCGTGCCTGTAGCAAGGTATGCAACACTCTCGTAAACTGTTTTTTTAAAGCATGAAAATTTAACCGAGAACCTCTATGAATGAAAAAAGCGCCACCATACAGCATTGTGATCTTATTGTCACAGAAAACTGCTTTTTGCGTTGTAAAATGTGTCACATCTGGAAACATAGAAAAGATGATGAGACCATCCCTTTTAAAACATATATTGAATTCTTAAGCGCACTTAAGGAGCTTTCGGGTAAAAATACGCAAATTCAGTTTGTCGGCGGAGAACCACTGCTTAAAAAGGGGATACTGGATTTAATCAGTTGTGCCAGTAGCCATGGATTTCCTACTACCATGACCACTAATGGATGTTTAATCGACCGTGAGATGGCTGATGGGATAATTGCTTCAGGTCTTAATGCTATTGGTTTTTCGCTGGAAAGCCTGCATGGGCAAAGGCATGATTTCTTAAGGGGTGTGCCCGGTACCTTTAAAAAAGTCATGGATGCAATTAGCTATTTTCAGGATACATCTGCTCCAAAAGATATTTTTATCAGTACTATAATCAACGGAACAAACCTGGAAGATATTATTGCTATCGCCGAGTGGGTAAATAAAAATCCGCGCTTAAGTTTTGTATACTTTCAATCAGTAATGCAGCCGTTCGCTATGGCCGAGGATGATTCCTGGCATCAAAGGGAAGAGGTAAGATTTCTCTGGCCCGATACAACTGCGGTGCATAAAGTGCTTGATAAGCTGATTGCCCTCCAGAAGCAGGGATATAAAATCGCCAATCCCCCGGGTCAATTCAACGCCTTTAAGAATTATTTCAGTGATCCCCGGAAGTTCATAAAAAAAATAAAATGCAATCTTGGACATAATGCCTTTAGTGTGTTGCCTAATGGAGATGTGTTTCTTTGTTTTTCCTTGCCTCCGATAGGAAATATCATGGTTGATAAGATAGGTGCTATTTGGGTTTCAGAAAAGGCCCGCAAGGCAAGGGAACAAATCTCCAGTTGCCAGAAAAACTGTAAATTGATGATTAATTGTTTTTTTGAAAACGAAGAAAGCAAAATAATTAAATAAATTAATGTCCGCAGAAGGAATAAAAATGAAAAACCTGAGAGCCTTAAAAGAAGCCAAGCCATTTGACCCCAGCTGGCCACGCTACAGCTGTGCCTTAATAAATAGGAGTTGTGTATTACCGTGCAAGATGTGTTTGAACTGGAAAAACCAGGTGGATGGCCCGGGTGATAAATTTAAATATTTTAAGAAATACATTGAAAGCCTGGCTGATTTTGTAGAGTACCCCATGGAAATCAATATTATGGGCGGAGAGCCGCTGATGGAAGATTGGATATTTGATTTAATAGAAGTGATTGAGGAGAGTGGGTTTACGTCTATTATTTCCACAAACGCCTATTTAATAGATGATAAAAAGGCAAAACAGATTATGAATTCCTCTCTGCGGGTGCTGGGAATTTCGTTGGATAGCATTGATAGTAAAATCCACAATTTCTATAGGGGCAAACCGGACGTTACGCAGCATACTTTTGAAGCCCTGCGCCTATTGGAAAAACATAAGCTTTCAAGCAGGGCCCCGGTTGTGGATATCCTTACGCTTTTTATGAAGAAAAATCTCGATGGAATAATCGAGCTTGTTAAATGGGTTGATAAAAACAAGTTTGTAAGCAATGTTGCCTTTGCTGCTTTATTAAATTCAATTCTTCCTTCCGGGACAGAAAATTGGTTTAATAGGGATGAGTATAAAGATATTTGGCCTGATGATGCTAAAAAAGTACATGAGGTGATAGATGAAGTGATTAACATGAAGAAGAATGGCAGCCATATTGTTAATCCGGTTTCGCAGCTTGAGGCCTTCAAAGAATATTATAAAAACCCTATAGAATTTATTTATTCGACGCCATACAGCATAAGGGATTTTGTTATAGAGATGGAGCCTACCGGAGAGCTTTATCTGAGCGGATACCGCTTGGGTAGCATTAATGATCCTGAGACCTTGAAAGAAAAATGGCATTCAAAGGAAGCGGATAAAATACGGGAGACAGTGGCTAAATATGGTTCAGAGAGTTCCCGCTCGGCATTAATCAATTTTATTTGTGTTTTTCAGGAAGCCGGCAACTCTGAGTCAGGTTGTTCTACGACTGAGAAAGATTTTGTTGATTATCAAAGCCGCAAGGGTTTTAATTGTCAGAAGCAGGGTGATTACCGGCAAGCCGTGGAACATTTTAAAAAGGCTTTAGAAAAAAGACCCGATAGTCCTGATTTGCATATAGGAGTTGCATATAACTCTTTAAAATTAGAGGACTATAAGACTGCAACGCAGGAATACGAGAAGGCATTTCAGCTAAATCACAAATTTAGAGAAGAGTTTATTTATAATTATAATGATGCGGTTAGGGGTTTGTCAGAGATGCTGCCTGATAATGGTAAATTGTTCCGCAAAGAGACGGGAAAATAAATAATGGATATCAGGAAGCCGGTATTTTGTTCAATAGAGGTTTTGTATAGTTGCATATTAAAATGTAAGATGTGCCATATGTGGAAGAATACCCGGACTGCCGAGGAGATGTCTATCGCAGATTGGAAAAAATTTATTGTTGAGCTAAAAGAATTTATCGATACCGCCACCCCTATAAATATAACAGGAGGGGAGCCTTTGCTTAAAGAAGATGTTTTGGATTTAGTGCGCTTTGGCGTTAAGAGTGGTTTTGGCTCTGTTTCAATGACTACTAATGGTTTCTTAATTGATACGTCTATAGCTTCTGCCATGGCTGATTCAGGATTGAGCATGGTTTCTATGTCGTTGGATAGCTTAGATCAGGGCGTACATGATAACATCAGAGGTTTAAAAGGTGCCTGTAAGAAGGTAATGGAGGCTTTTGAGTATTTCAGGAATTATCCCGGAAACCTTAAAAAATTAGGCGTACAAACCATTATTATGGGGCCTAATCTGGGAGGAATTTTAGATTTGGTCAAATGGGCGCATAACAGAAACATATCTATTTATTTTATGGCTATTGCGCAGCCATTATGTTTGAGTTTGCCGGGCAACTGGCATTTAGAATCAGAATATAGTTTTCTCTGGCCAAATGAGAAAACAAGGTTATTTGAGGTTATAGACACTCTTGTAAAATTTAAAGAGGATGGTGTTGATATTGGTAATTCAGTAGCTCAGCTAAAAGCTTTTAAGACTTATTTTACGGACCCCAATGATTTTGTAAAGAAACACAGGCAATGCAGGATGGGAGATGGAATGCTTAAAGTCGATCCTTGGGGTAATGTGTCGCTATGCGCTGAAAAAGGGGCTATTGGAAATGTACGCGTTGAAAAAATAGGTGATCTCTGGTTTTCTAAAAAAGCGGCTGATATCAGGGAGTCGATTAAAACCTGTAAGACAAACTGCCCTCAACTGGTCAATTGTTTCTTTGAAGATTAAGCCTCCTACCTATTTTACTGGAATGATTATAAAACTAATTAAAGATAAAATTAAACGGAAAAATCGGGTTAATTATTCGCAGGATAAAATGCCGGCCCCTAAAGGTTTATTAGGTTTTTTAAAATCCAGGATAAACATTTCCTATCTAACATTATCGCTGCTTTTTTTATTCCACGCCATAAATAATATCGTGATTATCTCTAAAGATACCACTCCTCTTATTGGCGATTCTTTAGGGCTTTATGTACAAAGTTGTCGTTATTCGAGGTTAATCTTGGATGCTATTGGATCTTTTAATCTGCGGAGCATACTGCTTATTCTTAAAAATATGCCGTTAAACGGGCAACTGTTTGGCTTGGTGGCTGCGCCCTTCTATTTTCTTATAGGAACTCAGCATGATGTCGCAGTCATTTCGAATCAGATTTTTTTTCTGGTATTAATATTGAGCATATTTGGTCTCGGCAGGGTCTTATTTAACAATACCGTCGGGCTCCTGGCGGCTTTTGTCATTTCTTTTTATCCTTCAGTGTTTGGTTTTTCCAGGATTTACATGCTCACCTTTCCAATATTGTCCGTGGCAACGCTATGTGTATATTTATTGATTAAATCAGACGGATTTAATGACCGGAAATATTCTATATTTTTAGGTTTAGCTTCTGGTTTAGGGGTATTATTAAGGCCGCGTTTTCTGATCTACATTTTTATCCCGGTGCTTTTTTATGTTCTTAAGGGTCTGGCATCTTTATATCAACAAAGAATTAATTTAGTAAAGATTCCAGCAAAACAGGTTATAATTAATATCCTCCTTTCGGTTATTTCTTTCTGGCTTTTTCTTTACCCCTGGGTTTCGCTGGATGGTCTTATTAGATACTTCAATTATCAGAAGATGTGGTCAACCCTGCCAAGCCTTTCCAAAATTATTCCTACATTTTTATATTATCTTCGAGTACTATTTAGCATGCAATTAAATTGGTTTCTTTCTTTTTTATTTTTAATAGGCTTATTAACTGTTCTTTTTTCCCGGAGTAACAAAACGAAGATTTATTTTCTCTTATCCTGGTTTATAATTTCCTTAATTATTCTTTCCAGTTTTGGGTTAAAGCAGTATGGCCGCCTGATAATTCCTTTATGTACACCTATTGCACTTGTTACCTCCTCGGGTTTGGAAAAATTAATAAAATTCAAGGTCTATAGGTATATCCTATCAGTATTACTGCTCTTTACTATAGGGCAATATTTTTTCATTTCATATCATCCCCTGGTAGATAAGCAGCCTTATGCTTCAATGCTTGCGCCAAACAGGAATAGTGTGCGCTCTTATTTTAATGAAATTTTTTTATCTCGGGGATTATTGTGGATGAACAATGATGATTGGAAAACGGGCCAGATTTTAGCTGAATTGAAAACGCGTAGAAATTTTAACAATAGATTTAAATGGGAACTTATAAATAGTAATATAAAATATCTCAGGCGGGGCAGGGATTTTTCTCCCGGCAATACTAGTAATATTGTCAGAGTATTATATTTGGGATATTCCGGCTCACCGGTTAATAATGAGATTGAAGATAAAATTTATATGCACAATCTTTATCTGACGATGATTAGTTTCCAATCGGATGATTTTGATTTGAAAGGCTTATTTTCTGAGGAGGATATCCAGCACATAGTATTGGGGGCGGATTATGTTGTTAAGTTTAAAACAGAGTTATTGCCTGGGACAGTCATTTCCAGAGTGATTAAGAAGTTTACTGCGAATATTGATAGTTTTGAGAAATTGAAAGTGGTAAGCTTGCCATGGGGAGAATGTGAGATTTACGGGGCTAAAATTTAATAATCTCTTCGCGTTTTGGTATAATTTTATCATTTTGATTTATATCGAGGGCAAGTAGGCTAATGAAAATACTTTTAATTACACCTCCCATTTTTAAAAACAATAGCAGTCAGATTTGGACAAACCGTATTAGGCGGGGTTTCCTGCCCCCCTTGGGTATTGGTTACCTTGCTGCAGTCTTGATTCAAGATGGGCATATGGTTAAGATAATAGATTCTCAGGGGATGGGTTATGACGTAGGCAAGGTTATCTCTGGGGTAAGAAGTTACGGGCCTGATGCCCTGGGAGTCTCTTTTTTAACGCCCCAGGAGGATGATGCATATAAAATAATAAGCGAAATAAAGAAATATTTTAAAGATATCCCGGTTATCGTTGGAGGGGCGCATCCAAGTTGTTTCCCCCAGGAAACAATGGAAAGATGTAAGGAGATCGATGTCTTGGTTGCCGGCGAAGGTGAATATATTATGCTTGATATAATCCACTGTTTAGAAAAAGGCGGCGCATTAAAAGACGTAAAAGGAATTTATTTCCGGAACGACAATGGGGGAGTCTTAAAAACCTCGAAAGACTGCCAGGTGGTTGATTTGGATACGTTGCCTTTTCCTGCCCGCCATCTTTATAATTTAGCATCTTATGCCCCCGAGCCTTTTGAAAATAAACGTTTGCCATCGACAAGCATGGTTGTTTCCAGGGGCTGCACTTATGCCCAGTGTACATTTTGTTATCGTTCCGGTATTTTAAAAAAACAATATAGAATCCAAAGCGCCGAGAAAACTATAGATGAGATACGCTACCTGGTTAAGAATTTCGGAGTCAAAGAGTTCATATTTTATGATGATAGCCTGTTATCAGACAAAAAATGGATAACAAGCTTTCTTAGGTTATTGAAAAAAGAAAGAATTCTGATTTCATGGTCTTTCCGCGGCAGGTCAGATGCGGTTGAGCTTGATATTTTAGAAGAGGCAAAAGAAACAGGTTGTTTTAGTATCGCTTTTGGATTTGAATCAGGGAATCAGGACCTTCTTGATAATATTAAGAAGGGGATTACTTTAGAGCAAAGCAGGCGCGCAGCCAGTTTAGCCAACAGCGTAGGATTGGAGGTTGTAGGCACATTCATGCTGGGGTTACCCGGGGAGACTCCAAAAAAGGCAGAAAAAACAATAGAATTTGCTATAGATCTCGATTGTACTTATGCCGCTTTTATACCAACACATCCTTTTCCGGGGACTGAACTATATGATCAATGCCGGGAAAGAGGGGAGATTGTAGAAAGTCCTTATTCGGATGAAGTGCGGCATTCAAGGTATATTCCAAGGATAGCCTATATACCGTCCGGATACAAGAATAAAGAAGAGCTTTCAGGAATGGTAATAAATGCTTACAAAAGATTTTATCTTCGCTCAGGCTTCTTTTACAAGCATATTAGAAAGATTAATAGTCTTGAAGACATAAAAAGATATTGGGATGGAATTACTTTCTTTCTCGGGTTATCTTTAAGCAGGGGATCATGAGTCTTATGGTAAATGAAATTTCTGTATTTATACCAGCATATAATGACGAAAAGACGATAGGGAGAGTTATTTTAGATGCCATTTATGTTTTGCACCCCCTAAGGATTGACTATGAAATAATTATTGTTGACGACGGCAGCAGGGATACTACGGCTGAAATAATTAGGGGCCTTGCTAAAACCTATAAAATGATAAAACTCATACAACATGGAAACAACAGAGATTATGGGGCAGCATTAAGAACCGGGTTTAAGGCAGCAACCAAGGAATGGGTGTTCTATACCGATGGAGACGGGCAATATGATATAAAAGAAATAACTAAGCTATTACCTTATACAGAAGATTTTATTTTTATAAATGGGTGTATAATAAAAAGAAAAGATCCAGCATACAGGATTATTTTTGGAAAGGCGTATCAATTTTTAATTGATACCTGTTTTGGTAAAACACTGGTATATACTAATTGCGATTTCAGGTTAATCAAAAAAGAAACCATTGATCGAATTACCATAAATTCAAATAGCGGTTTTGCTCCGGCAGAAATGATCGTCAAGCTGACTAGGAACGGGGTGAAGGCCAAAGAAGTTTTGATCAGTCACTTTCCACGGCAATACGGCCATTCTCAGTTTTTTAACGTCAGGAAAATTTTCGGTTTGATAAGCGATTTCTTAAAGTTTCTGATATATAAATGAATAATTTTGTTTATATTATAGCTAGGGGCAGGATAAAATTGCCCGAAATAACTTAGCTGGTATGGAAGGGGCAATTCAGCCCTATTTAAAATATGCAGAATGTGCCTTTTAAGCTATTAATCAGGATAATAAATGGCCAATAATTTATTTGCTGGCAAAAAAGTATTAATTGCAGGAGGAATGGGGTTTATCGGAAGCAACCTAGCGCGTGAATTAGTAAGGTTAAAAGCCAACGTTTTGATTATAGACTCCATGTTTCCTTCGTGTGGAGGCAATAATTTTAATATAAAAGGTCTTAGAGGCAAGTGTAAAATAGTAATCAAAGATATAAGGGAGCAACTTCTTATAAATAATCTGGTAAAGAATCAGGATTTTATTTTTAGTTTGGCAGGGCAAGTTAGCCATGTCAGCAGCCTGGATAATCCGTTTTGGGACCTGGAGAACAATTGCCGGGCACAACTTTCATTGCTTGAGGCTTGCAAAAAATATAACCCTAAAGCAAAAATAGTTTTTTCTGGAACTAGGGGGGAATATGGAAAATCCGTGTATTTACCGGTAGACGAAAGCCACCCTATGAAACCAGTTGATATCAACGGGATCAATAAGATGGCGGCAGAATCATATTATTTATTGTATCACAGAAACTATGGGTTAAGGACGGTTTCGCTTAGGCTGACTAATACCTATGGGCCAGGGATGCAAATGAAAAACAACACTCAGGGGTTCTTGAATTTATTTATACGATTAGCAATGGATGGCAGGGATATAAAAATCTTTGGGAAAGGTGCGCAGGTCAGGGATTTCAATTACATAGATGATGTGACCAGCGCATTTTTAATCTCTGCTGTAAATAACAATTCTGATGGGCAGAGTTTTAATTTAGGAAGCGATGCGCCTATAAGCATTATTGATGTGGCAAAATTGGTTATCGAGTTGTGCGGCCGCGGGAGAATTAAACACGTGCCTTTTCCCGAAGAATACAAGATGACCGAGGTAGGAGATTACGTTAGTAACAATAAAAAAATTAAGAGAACCTTAGGTTGGAAACCCAGGGTTGCGTTAAGAAAAGGTCTTGGCGAGACGATAGATTATTATAAAAAGTATAAAGAATACTACTGGTAACACGTTAATGGATAAAAACGTAATTTGTTGGGGAGCGTATAAATCAAGATTGCGGGAGGTCATAAATAATTATGAATAGTTACAGGGTAAGATTTTTATTAAGAAAACTAAATATTTTTTCAATTGAGCTAAGAAGCTCCTCCCTGAAGAGTATGAGGCAGTTATTTGCTAGCCCATTTAAAGCCAATCGTTACCTGCGGGCTTTTTTAAAATATAATATGGTTTTTGCCCCAAAGGCGCCGATAACAGAAAAAAACCCAAAACTTTCAGTAAACAATTTTAATTTATTTGGCGATTTTGAAGAGTTGCATAATAGGATAGCGGGAACAGAGGAAGATTTTGCAAAGATTATCGCGCAGATAAAAAAGCTTGCGGTTAAAGGTCGAGAGGTCAAGATAACCATCGGTCTTTCAAGGTATAATTTTGCGCGGCTGAATAAAATGGCTGAATTCCTTATGTTTCTTTTAGGGGAAAAAATAGACCTTTCTTCAATTGAGCTTAAGCTTTTTCCGGTAAAAGACCTAGCAGAAAATGTTTTTAGATATATTGAAAGTATTAAAAAGCAAATAGATAACAAAAAAATAGAAATATCGTTTTATGACAACCAATTAATGGATATTCTTAATACAGTAAGCCTGCATGCTAAGGTAGACCCCGGCAGGGAAAGGAATCTGCTAAGGCTTTTAGGAATAATTAGCGAGCAGGTTTTTATCGGTCCGCAAACAATTGTTTTTGATCCGTTCCACCGTTGTAATACAAAATGCCAGCATTGCTGGGTTCATACTCCCGGAGTAAAACATCCGGAGGAATTCCTCGAGCGTAAATTTGATTTTGAGCTTTTTAAAAAGATAATTGATGATGCCTCTGGAATGATGACTGATGGAATTATCCTCCAGGGCGATGGTGAACCGCTAATGTATGATAAATTCATGCCTATGCTCAGATACGCGCGCAGCAAGAAATTGGGGGTATTATTTTTTACGAACGGGATCTTGCTCGATGAGGAAAAATCAAAGGAGGTGATAGAATTAGGGGTCAATGAGATTTACTGTAGTTTTCCTGCCGGCAGCGCTGAAACTTATGCCAAAATCTCCACAGTTCAGCCCGGAGATACTTTTTATAAAGTGCGCGATAATTTAAAGAGGTTTATGGAGCTTAGGAGAAAATCCGGAAACAGTCAACCTCGACTGATTGTCAGCCATGTTATTCATACTCTTAATTATCACGAATTGATAGAAATGGCCAAAATGGATGCCCATATTGCTCCGGATGCGGTGCGTTTTTACCTGATCAGACTTGATGTTATGAACAAATTCCTGCAATTAAAACCCCATGAAATAGAAATAATCAAAAAACAGGTCCCGGAAATCTCACGGATACTTGAAAAAAATAACATTGAGCTTGTCAACAATTTTGAATTTCAGCTTGACCATTATGATGAAAAGACCGGCGCCTGGTCGAAAGATTTCTTTTTAAGCCATGGTTGCACAATCGGTTGGTATTTCAATCTTATCCCCGCTAAATATGATATGAGTTTTTGCTGCCATTTGCGCACCGTCGGATACCTGGACAAAAGATCATTTAAGGATGTATGGAATTCAACTGAATACTGGCGATGGAGAAGGCAGGCTAAATATCTCAAGGATAATAAATTCGCGCGGTTTGCTAATGGGCAGCTGCTATACGATGAACATTGTGATCACTGCGATAACCACCAGACAATTATCAAAACAATGAATGAATTGAAAAAATACGATTTATATAAATACTACTAATTTATATCTATGCGCACCCCGATAAAGTTTTTTCTTGTCTTTTGCCTTTTTTTGCTGTCACTGATCATGGATTCGTGTCTGTATCTTCTTAAGAAATTAAAAAAGATCATTATTTTCCCCGGGGGTTGATATGAAAATACTCATGGTGCATCCGCACGACATCTATTCGCTTGCCGAACCCTGGGCGGTACGCATAGTTTATTTTGCCAAAGAGTTTGAGAAAAAAGGGCATACAGTGGAACTGGCATATTTCCCTTTAGAATGGAACCGCCAAAAGGCCTGGCGATTATCTAAAAATATACGTCTTATCCCTTTACCAAGGAAACACGGTCCCCATATTTTGATTTCCAATATTTTGGTGTTGTGGCGCCTGGCAGCCCGGGTGGATATCGTACATTTACAGAAATGTTTTTACCATGCTGCTATCCCTGCAATGTTAGCCGCTCTTTTTAGGGGTAAGCATTTGCATTATGATTGGGATGATTGGGAAGTTAAAATATATGAAGTTTCTACCTATCCAAGCTTACTGAGGAATGTTATCCGTAAATTTCTCTCTATTTTGGAAAATACCATTCCGCTAGTAGCTGATACTGTTTCCGTGGCAAGCCGGCGGTTAAAAATAGAATGCAATAAGATTATCAGGCGCGGCGATATGATTTTTGATGCCCATGTGGGTGCGGATCTTAAGCAGTTCAATCCTCTGGTTTCCGGTTTGGCTGTTAAGGAGAAATTCGGCATTACAAGACCGCTTATTTTGTATCTTGGTCAACTCCACGGTGGACAGTATGTTGAACTTTTTATCCGAACTGCTAAAAAGCTAATAAGCGATTATCATCAGAATTTATCTTTTATGATAGTGGGCGATGGGTATATGGCTAATGATCTGAAGAAAATGACAAACAATTTGGATTTAAGCAGGGACATAATCTTTACCGGAGCCGTTTCTCATGAACTTGTTCCGCAGTATGTTGCTGCCGCAGATATATGCGTTGCCTGTTTTGAGGAAAACGAAGTTACTTCGTGTAAGAGCCCTCTTAAGATAGTCGAATATTTGGCTTCCGGAAAAGCAATTGTTGCTAGCAAAGTAGGGGAGGTTCCGGAGATGCTGCAGGATTCGGGAGTTTTAGTGGCCCCCGGAGATGTCGAATCTTTGGCATCGGGAGTTATCAGGGTATTATCCGATTCCGAGTTCAAAGATAAAATTCAGAAATCAGCCCGCAAGCGTGCGGAAGAAAAATATAATTGGGAGGTAACTGCCAGCAACCTCTTGAAGGCCTACGAAAACAGAGTTGTCAAAAATAAAAATTATCGCCTTTAATATATTCAACGAATATTAAATAACAATGAATAAAAGATTAGAAAAAGATTGCAGAGGGAAAATTAACTGGGGTATATATTCTTTAGTGGCGATTATTTTGTTTCATTTTATAAATAACCTTATCTGGCTTCATTTAGATCAAACATATCTTTTGGATGATGCTCATTGGCACTTTTTATTCAGCTTGAGAGTTTTTGACTTCTTAAGAGAACGCATTTTTCCGTCCTTGGCCGAAATTTCCAATAATTATTTTGCTTTTAGGTGGCATGGGATTCTAGTTGGATATTTAACTGCTCCTTTCTATTTTATCTTTGGCTTAACTCAAGACTCGGCAGTCATAATAAGCAGCTCAATTTTCCTGTCTATCCTTGTGCTTTCTATCTATGGAGTTGGAAAGACTCTTTTTGATAAAAGGACGGGTCTTTTATCAGCATTTTTGGTATCTATGTATCCTTTGGTATTTAACCATATGAGAACGTACATGCTAGACCTTCCCTTGACTTCTATGGTTGTTTTAAGCGTTTTCCTGCTTTTAAAAACCGAAGGTTTTACTAGTAGAAAGTACTCTTGCCTTTTTGCTGTTATCTCCGGCCTTGGTTTACTGATAAAATTCAATTTTGCCATTTTTATCTTAGGTCCACTGGCTATAATTATTTACAAACTCTTGAGGAAAAATGGCTTTAAACAGACATGGCGAAACATGGCCTTGGTACTTTTTATTATAGTTTTAATCTCCTTTAGATTTTATGGACTGAAATTCTGGGAGGTAGCTAATCGTATCTATAGTTGTTCTTGGTTTTATACGATTAATTTTTATCCCAGAATTTCTTTTATTTATATTCTGCAGAATTATCTAACGGTGGGCAAGGATTATCTATTCTTTTTCCTGAGGGATTGTTTTAATAATTCTGTTTCGCCTATGCTGTTTATTTTGTTTTCCTTCGGAATCTTTGCCAATAATAAACACAGGGGGATCTTATTTGCCTGGTTAGGTTTTCCGGTATTTTTATTAGCCTTTTTATTTTACTATCCCGATCAAAGCAGGTATTTCATGCCGGTTTTGCCGGTTTTAGCCTTGATTTCTAGTGCCGGAATTATGACATTACAAAGCGTAAAATTAAGGCGAATGTTTATAACCTTGGTTGTTGGCTTAGGCTGCTTCCAGTATTTTGCCATATCTTACAGAATTGATTTTTTGCCTAAACAAATTCAAATGAAAATCCCGCTAGGGCATAATAGGTCTTTGCCCATTATGGTGTTTAAAAGAGATTTAGATATGGGGTTTAGGAGCGGAGTAGATACTTTTTCTTATCCTGCAAGGATAGAGGATAAAAACAAAGAATTGCTTAATGAGATATTAGAAAACTCAAATAACTTGCAAAACAAAATTAATGTATTTTTTATGGGTAGTAACGTTCGGATTTATCAACCGTTTATATATGAGGCTTTTGTCAGAAAATTGCCTATCGCTATTAATTATGTTCCTCTTAGCGAAGAAGAGAAATATAAGGATCAGACATTAGAGGTATATAATATATTAAGGGCGGATTATGTAGTTGTTACAAGGGGGCGGCGCAATCAGGGTGCACCACTTTTTATAAAAAAGAGATTAGAGGAATCAAGCCTGTTCTTTGAAAGAAATATTGGCAAGTTTAAATTGATAAAGGAATTCAATTTTACTAATGGGGACTCACTTTTATTGTATAAGAAGAAAAATCAAAACTATTCCAGAATTGTCAAAAATAATTTAGAAGTTTTTTTCAAAGATGGCATTGTAAGGATAGTTTATCATGGCAAAGAGATAACAAGCAATGTTGGTTTAGAGGTTTCGTTTACGTTAGAAGGAAAGCATTATTCCAATCCTTATTTTCAGTGGAGCAGCGAATTCGTAAGCCATAAGAGTCTGATAATTTATGCCAAAGCTGAAGATTTGCCTTTGTTGATGAAGTGGGAACTTAGCCTTGAGAATAGCCGAAAGATAGACTGGAAAGTAAGTATTGATACATTGCTTAAAAATAAAATTGATAATTTATATTTAACCCTATTTTTAACACCAAGATATACGGAATGGGAGAGTTTTTTGGGAAAAAAAGAATTTGGTTCAAGGAATATACATGTTTTTGAAGAAATTAGGCTGCTTGATTCAAGAACAAAATCAGTTATCTTGTATAGCTCAAAAGAAAAGACTCTTCCAAAGATAATGTTTTCTGCTGACAATTATTCGGATGTTCTGCCTTTCGTTAAATGGAGAAATGATTTAAGGGGCATCGGATTTTATGTAAAAACAAAAAGCCAGCCTTTGGATAAACAAAACATTTTTTCTGGAATTATTTCTTTTAAATAGTCACACAAGGTGCCATTTTTATTTTATAAAACATCGTAAAAAGCATGGCTTTGGAAATTAAAGATAAATGGCTAATTCTAAAAATAAAAGAATTATATTTATAACGCGAGAAGGGTATCATCTTTCTGGAGCCAGAGTAAGGTGCTATAATTTTGCCTGCGAATTAAAAAAACTCGGCCTGGATACGCAAGTATTCTCATTCGGCGACCATCTTGCGGCGAAATACGGGGAAGAAGAAAGCCAAATGCCCTTCAGGAAGAAAATTTACCTTAATATCTCAGCAATAAAGAAACTGGCCCAAGAGAAGGGCTCTGTATTTTTCATACAACGGCTCAATTATCACTCTTTGGCTCCTGTATTTGTTTCTTTGTTCAGGAGGAATAAGATTATATTTGATTGTGATGACTGGAATATCCGGGAGGACCCCGTTTACTATTTTGGCCTTTATCCCAGTTCAAAAATGGAATTTCTTACCCGCGGTATCTGTGGTTATGCCAATGTTTGCACAACGGCGAGCATGTTTCTTAAGGAATATTTTGGTAAATTTTCCCGCAAAATTTATTATCTGCCGACTGGAGTTGATACTGATCTTTTTAAGCCCCAGCCAGATATCCACAATGATTCAGCGGTCAGGTTTTCCTGGGTAGGGACAATATATCATAGAGAAATGTATGAAAATGTGCGATTTATCTTGGATTGCTTTTCTGTTTTAGCCAAACAACATGAGAACATATTTTTGTATCTGGCCGGCTCAGGTTCATATTTTAAAGATATCTTTGAACAAGCAAAAAGCCTATTTTGTGCAGATCGTATAGCCATAAGCAGCTGGATTCATCCGGATAAGATGCCTGATTACTTGAGCCATATGGATATAGGGCTTTTGCCTTTGATCCAGGACAGCAAATTTAACCAGGCGAAAAGTCCCACTAAGCTTTTTGAATATATGGCTTTGGCTAAACCGGTAGTTGCCAGCAAAATGGGGGAGGCTGAGTTGATCATTAAGGATGGTAAAACCGGATTCCTGGCGTCAAACAAGGAAGATTTTGTATATTATATGAAGCTTTTGATAGATGGCGTAAGGTTAAGGAATGATTTGGGATATAAGGCAAGAAAGGAAGTTGAAACGGGATATTCGCTTAAAGTTTTAGGCTGTAGACTTAAGTCGATACTCGATTATATTTAATGATTAAGATTTCAGTAGTGATTTTGACTTACAATAGCGCAAGTTACATAAAGCCGTGCCTGGATTCTGTCTATGGACAGAATTATCAGGGGGTTGAGATAATAGTGGTGGATAACGGTTCAAAAGATGAAACAGCAGGTCTGGTTAGAGAAAATTATCCCCAGGTAATTTTAATTAAAAATAAAAATAACCTTGGTGCCTGTAAGGGCAGAAACCAGGGTATTGAAGCTGCACACGGAGAATGGATTGTCACTTTAGATTGTGATATAATACTTACGAATAATTTTTTGTGTGAAATTGTAAAAATTATTAAACATGCCTCTAATACGGTAGGTATGATTCAACCGAAAATAATGAATGTGCATAAAAACACTATTTTCTCAATGGGAATATACGTGTCCTTTTTGCGCAGATTTCACGATATCGGTAAGAATAAAATAAACTCAACAAAATTCAACAAACAAAAATATATTTTTGGAGTTTGCTCTGCGGCGGCTGCATATAAGAGAGATATGCTTGAGGCTATCAGGGGTGCGAATGGATATTTCGACGAACGTTTTTTCTTTCTATTTGAAGATGTTGATTTATCCTGGAGAGCGCAGAAAAGAGGGGTAAAGGCTTCATTTTGCCCCGGTGCCGTATGTTATCATCATGGTGATAGCTCTCATACTCCTGAAAATATCAGGCAATATCTTAGTTTGCGCAATCGTTATTTTACCTTACTAAAAAATGATTTTCCGCGCAGGATTATTTTGTCTTTTATATTTTACGATCTTCCGCGTTTCCTGTATATATTAATAACCAACCCTTATGCCCTAAGGGCACTCAATGACGTTCTTTATTTTAAACGTAGTTAATAATGGAAATAAATAAGATACTGCTAGTTAGGCCGCCGCGCTATATGTGGCCTTTTATTAATGAATCGGATAATTTTCTCTTGCCTCTAGGCTTGCCTTGTATTGCCGCTGCCGTACGTAACTCTTTCCCCGGGATTGAAATAAAGATAATAGATTGTCCGCCGCTTAAAATAGGCTGGAAGAGTTTAGGAAATATCTTAAGAGAAGAGAAGCCGGATATTGTAGGCGCCGGGGAAGAAGCCCTTTATCAGCATGAGGCAGGCAAGTTATTTGAGCTGGCAAAGGAGATTAATCCGGGAATATTAACTATTGCCGGCGGTCATTTTTTCTCCTGGATGCTGGAATATAGCCTAGGTAGATATGCGATAGATGTTATTGCTAGGTTTGAAGGGGAGGAGACTATAGTTGAATTAATCAATACGCTTAAGACAGGAGGCGATTTATCGACGGTAAAAGGAATTTCTTATAAGAAAAATGGGGTTATAGTCAAAACTCCTTGCCGGCCGTTAATTAAAGATTTAGATAAATTGCCCTTACCAGCTTACGATCTTATGCCGATGGGTAAATATTCTCCTTTTGGTTATCTTTGGCCCCAGAGCGTTACGCTTGAACATTCACGCGGCTGCATCGACAGGTGTAGTTTCTGTTCTTTATGGACATTTTGGGGTAAGCATAATAAGGCGGATATTGATAGGGATGAATTAGACGTAACTCCCAGATACAGGACCAAAAGCGTTGAAAGGACGCTTGAGGAGGTTGATATAGTCTATAAAAAATATAACCGGCGTTATATTATTTGGGCTGACCCTACTTTTAATGTTGATCCTGTTTGGACTGACGCTTTCTGTGAAGGTCTTTTAAGGAGGAGTTATAAGGATTTATATTGGTGGGCATTTATCCGCGCGGATTTTGCCTTGCGGGATGAACGTTTAGGCATATTGGAGAAAATGGTGAAGGCAGGCTTGATCCATCCTTTAATCGGCATAGAAAGATGTTGTTCTGAAGATTTAAGAAAAATCAGGAAGTCGGGTTATACCAGTGAATTAACCAAGGAAATATTTATGATTTTCAAAAAAAAGTATCCTCATGTTTTCAGGCAGGGGACCTTTGTCACCTGCCTTCCTTTTGATACCCGAAAATCAATGTTGGATTTAGTAAAATATGCCGTTGATATTGATATTGATTATCCGGCTTTTCATCCCGTGGCTCCTGTACCGGGAACATATCTTTATCAAGAAACAAAGAAGAGTGGATTTATAGATGAAAATGATTTCTCAAAATATGATTGGAGCACTCCGATATTAACTTCGGAAACCGGGATATCCCGGTCCGAATTCGCCAAATTAAATATCGAGCTTAATAAACGTTACGTACTTTATCGCCCGCATTGGCTGATCCGGGGTTTATTCTCTTCGCATAAACATAAGCGTGGATTATATTGGTGGTTTTTTATTAATACCCTTAAGGTGATGTCTCTGGAAATATGGGGTATAATTATCGGGAAGAAAAAATATAAGGGCATCACTGGTTTTATGTATATGAAGAAGCCTAAATGGTATGATTGATGAGAGTATTTAGAAAAGTAATCAACATATTGATTGCAATGTTGCTTATCTTGAGGTCCCCTAAGGATAAGACTGAAGCTAACAACTTGCCGCTTGAAGAGAATAAATACAGTTCAATTTTGCTGTCACTGGATAAAAAAACAGGTTCAATTATCCCCGCAGAGAAGAAGGTCATTACTTCTCAGGTAGCAATAGTCAAAGGCAACGATTTATATTCTATTACCAGGAAAGCTATTAATCTTTTGGGAGGGATGGGTACTATAGTTAAGAAAGGCGATAAAGTATTTATAAAACCGAATTATGTATCCGGAGGTCTGGATGGGCATGATCCGGTTGCTGCCGGGGAAATAGCCCATCCTGAGGTAGTGGCTTCGGTGGCTGAAGAATGCATAAAGGCAGGAGCAAAAGAGGTTGTGATAGGCGAGTGGGTTGAACGTCCGGTTAAGATTAATTTTGGAGGTAAGGAGGGTAAGGAGGGTGCCCAGGTTAAACATTTGATAGACCTTTTAAATAAAAAATACGGGAAGAAGATATTTTTGATCAATCTTATGGAATATACAACACATTTCAGGTATTTTCCATCAAAAACAAAACTAAAATTCCTGGCTATTCCTAACTTGGTGGCCGAGGCGGATGTAGTTATCTCTATACCTTCATTAAAAACACATCACAAGCCGTCACCGGTGAGTCTGGGGATGAAGAATTTTATGGGGATTATGCCTTCTGTCTTATACGGCGAACCAAGATATAAACTTCATCAGGCAGGGTTACATCAGGTGCTTGTAGATATTAATAAGGCTGTGAGTCCGGATCTGGTGGTAGTCAGTGCAGGATTCGGCATGGAAGGAAGAGGGGCTTCTTTATTCTTAGGCGGGAAAGCCGTGGATGTGAGCAAAAGAATAGGAGGCGCCTTGGTAATCGCAGGTAGAGACCCGGTAGCGACAGATGCCACGGCAACCCGCATGATTACAAAAAACTGGAATCCGCTGCCCGCTGACCAAAATTTAGGAACGCCCTGGTATATTAATCATATTAGGATGGCCTCTGAGCAAGGGTTGGGTAATTTAGATAGTTCCAAGATACTGATTTTAGGGGAGCAACTGGATGATGTAAAAATGAATTGGGAATGCTCTGATGATAACGTATACCCGGAATTACCCTGATATGGATAAGAAAACAATTTTTAGCATAGTTTGTTTTAGTGTCTTCCTATTTAATTTATTGTTAATCCCAGCATACTCCAGCCCTATATTAGTTGTTGATGCCAGCAGTTCGAAAGGGAAATGGGGTAAGGGGGTAATTACAAGCAGAGAGGTTTCTTTTACTAACAGTCCATCAATTAAATCTGAAGTTCAAATATATATTGAAAACCCCGGGAAATATCAACTATTTTTGTATGTACATCATAATTACAGGAAAGCGATTCCCTGTATTTATGTAGAGGTTTTAAGCGATGGGGGAATTTTATATAATGGTTCTCACCGAATAGAGAATATATGGTATCTCGATAAAGATTCTCCTGGAAGATGGTTTATGGTTTCTTTGACCCAAGAGCCATACTGGGAATTACCTAAAGGAAAGCTGATTATCCGTTTTTGGGCAGATGCGTTTAAAACAATTTGGGGTAATGGCAAAACTTCAATGGAAGGGAAGATTTCAATTGATAAGTTTTTTCTTATCCCGGTAGAAGAATCAGGTCCAGGGATGGATTTACCATGGTTTATATCCTCCGGGGCTGGTGATAAAATCCGGGAAATAGTTGATTATTATCCGCAGTATGCCTCAGATTCAATCAGGGTGGGTAAAGACAAAAGCGATTTTTTTCTAGAGACCTACATCCCTCAAGCGGGATATTATAAATTGGGCGGTTCAGTGTTTTCGACAGTAAATAATAATTTAAATATATCGATCAGCGGGGAATCGGACAGGCGGCAGATAAGTATTGCGGTTGCAGGGGCGGATACCTGGTCTTTTATTTATTCAAGCCCCGTATATTTAATAAAAGGCAGGCATGTTTTAGAATTTCTCCCTAGCGGATCAAATGAAATATTAATTGATTTCTTATTGTTAACCCCCTGCGCTAAAGAAGGGAACTGAAAATATGGAATTAATTCCACCGACTAATTTTGATGATGTTTTAGTAGATGCATTTAAGGCCATGGGTATTAAAGAGGTTTATGGTAAATTAGCGGTTGATTTTATAGGGGGAGGGAGATTTGCTTCCGGGCTGCCGAATGTAGGCAGAGTAAATTTCTTAAAACATATAAAGAAATTAAACGATGCCGGGATAGGTTTTAATTATATCCTTAATGCGCCTTGTTTATCGTCCAGGGAATTTACGCGTACAGGCAGGAGAAGAATCAAAAAATTGCTCAATTGGCTGGATTTAAACGGAGTAAAGAAAGTCACGGTCGCTATTCCCTATTTACTGCAAGTAATCAAAGATAACTATCCGGATTTTAAGGTATGCGTATCGACATATGCGCAGGTCGATTCATATCAGAAAGCAAAATATTGGCAGGATATTGGAGCGGATGAAATAACCCTGCTTGATACGTCAGTGAACAGGAATTTTAAATTATTAAAGGCAATTAGGAGCAAAATTTCTGCGAAATTACGCTTAATCGCCAATACAGGTTGCTTGCATCACTGCCATCTTCTCCAGTCTCATGCATTATCAGCCTCTCATGGCTCACAGGAATCATATTTTCACAAACCGGGTTTTGCAGTTGATTATTGCGTAATTTGCTGCAGATATTTAAGGTTGCTTGACCCGGTGAATTTTATACGTTCACAATGGATCAGGCCTGAAGATATCGGCATTTATGAAGCAGAGGGTATTGACGGAATAAAATTAATTGACCGGAGATGTTCCGCTGCAACGATAATTGCAATTACGAAAAGTTATTATGAAAGAAAACACCACGGAAACTTATTGGATTTGCTGCCAGCTTTTCACGGAAAATCACCAAAGAACTTAACCAGCATTTTACTTAAAATAAAATATTGCCTTCATCCGTATGAGAATAACATTTTTAATATATTAAAATTATACAAAACAATAGAAGGCATAGATATCTATATCGATAATATTAAACTTGGCGGTTTCCTTTCCGGCTTGAAGTCAAGGGATTGCGACTATTTGGATTGTTCGGAGTGCGGTTACTGTAATAAAGTTGCGCAAGAAGCTGTCCGTTACGATAAAGATTATATCGATAGAATGTTGAAGGCATATAAAGGCCTGATTAATGATATTGTTAAGGGTGAACTATAATAAAGAATGAAATATTCAGTACCGACAAATTGGCAAGACGAATTAATCGACGGATTAATGCCTGCGGAAGGTTCAGAATTATACGGGAAGTTAAATAATGATGTTATCGGCGGCGGCAGGGCTTCGGCGCTTTTGCCTTTTGTTTCTGAGAAGACAGCCAGGAGGCATATTAATATTGCGCATCAGAAGGGGTTCCGGTTTAATTATCTGTTAAACGCAACCTGCCTAGGTAATTCCCGGTATCTTGAATCACATGGAAACAAAATTAAGAGGTTGTTGAATTGGCTGGTTTCGGCTGGGGTTGACGCAGTCACAGTTTCCTCTTCCTCCATGGTGAATTTAGTACGGAAATATGCCCCGGGATTGGATATCTATGTTTCTGTCCAGGAAAATATTAATAATGAATTTCAGATAAAACATTGGGATGAAATAGGGGTTGATAAAATTACGCTTTCTGTTTTAGATCTGAACAGGAATTTTGCCTTGCTCCGTAAGATTAAAGGGAAGACAAGATGTGATTTACAGCTAATTGCTAATTTGAAATGCTTGTTAGGCTGCCATGCCTATCACTGCCATGGTAATTTAAACGCGCATAGTTCTCAATCAGGTCATCGGCTGAAAGGATATTTAATCGATTATTACACTTTGAAATGTAACTATATACGCTTTAGGAATCCGGAGGAATTTATAAAAAGTCCATGGATACGACCAGAGGATGTCCATTATTACGAAGAAATCGGTATCCATTGGCTTAAATTGGTGGGAAGGGAAATGGAATCGGGAAAAATTCAGCAGATATTTAAGGCATATAAAGACAGGCGTTATGACGGGAATTTATTGGATTTGTTCCCGGGCACAGAAAAGAAGTTGGTTGATTTCAAGAAGGTAGCTCGCCATTTTAGATATTTCTTCCGGCCGCAACATGTCAACATCTTGAAGTTATCCCAGGTGCGTAATATTTTTAAAGAAGATGGGATATATATTGATAATAGAAGTTTGGACGGGTTTTTAGAGTATTTCTGGTTTGAAAAGTGTAATTTAATTTGCGGCGCGCAATGCGAATATTGTAAAAAAGTCACGCAAAAGGCGATAGTCATTAAGCAAGAGTATCTTAAAGAAAGAATCAAAAATAGCGAAACATTCTTAAATAGTCTCATAAACGGATCACTGTTCGATGGCTATTGCTAAAATTACCCTAACCGTCCCTACTAATTGGCAAGATGATCTGTTGTCGGCCTTCTCGGATAGCAATATCGGCTGCGTTTATGGAAAAATAGGCGGTGATTTTATCGGCAGTGGTAGCCTTTTACATGATTTGGGTTTTAAATTATCAAAAAAGGGCATTAGCGACTATATAAAGAAAATACATAAGCAGGAAAAAACTTTTAGGTATATCATAGATGTCTCCTGTCTCGATAATGCGGAATGGACCCGCGCAGGCCAAAAGCGGATTAGAAATCTATTGGATAGATTATTGTCCTTTGGCGTTGACTCAGTATCAGTTGCTATGCCGTACCTTGTTGAGTTAATTAAAAGGCAATATCCGAAATTGCTTGTTGAAATCTCTTTGGTTGCCGAAGTGGATAACGCCGTGCGCGCAAAGCGCTGGGAGGATTTAGGCGCAGATACAATTACCCTCGCATCTTATAAAATTAACCGCAATTTCCAGTTATTAAAAGAAATTCGTAATGCTGTAAAATGCAATTTACAATTAACCGCTAATCAATGCTGCCCTAGTAATTGTATCGATTATGGATTTAATGCTAATTTACTGTCACACATAAAAGATAGGGAGCGTCGGGATAATGTAGGCATTCATTGTGCAAGCCAACAGGACCAGCGGGATGCAGGATTTGAAATTATTTCAGCCCAATGGATACGCCCGGAGGACATTCATTATTATGAAGAAATAGGTATTGATAGTTTGCAATTACTTGATTCCGGTATTGGGAGTAAAGATATATTGAGAATTATTGATGCTTATTCTAAAAGATTATATCCGGGTAACCTGGCGGAGTTGATCCCTGTTTTTTTGCGCCACACACCTGAGAGGATCTTTATTAACAACTCAGCTTTAGATAAATTTATTGGTTATTTTGTCGAAGGAAAGTGCCTTGGTTTATGCGATGAATGTGCATATTGTAAAAATGTTGTAAATAAACTGGTCAGCGCGGATTATTTATACGCTCGCATCTGAATTAGCCTTTTCGTGTAATTATGAAGATTTTATTAATCAATCCGATATCCGACGAATATCAGCTCGCCTACTGCTATCAGCGCTTAATGGCTCCCGTGCCGCCGATGGGCCTATGCTATATAGGTGCTGTACTTGAGCAACAGCATCACCAAGTTTATATAATAGACCAGTATGCCTACAAAATGACTAATTCTGCACTAATAAAATCGATACATACTATCCGGCCGGATATAATTGGTTTTTCTTGTTTGACCCCCTGCATTAATAATATTAAAACCCTATCTTCTAAGATCAGGTCAATTTATCCTCATATTAAAATCATACTCGGAAATTTACACGCAACAATATTTGCCGAGGATATTTTAAATGAGCGTATTGCCGATATTATTGTCCGCGGCGAGGGCGAGCTTGCAACAGCCGAAATTGTTTCTGCCGTTGATAAAAATCAAGATATATCTTCTATCCGTGGCATAAGCTATTTTAACCATGGATGTATACACCACAATGAAGACCGGACTGATATAGCGGACCTTGATTCTTTGCCTTATCCGTCATGGGATTTGTTGGATTGGAACTATTATAAGAGGTCCCCAATGCTTGGTTTAAATGAGCCGGCGGTTCCTATACGCGCGTCCCGGGGGTGCTGTTATTCATGTATTTTTTGCGCCCAGGGTAAGATTCATAAAAGTTTTCGCCGCCGGAACATTGGTAGCGTAATTGATGAAATTGAGTTCGTCTATGAAAAAAACAAAATCAGGAATTTTGTTTTTTGCGACAGTTTTTTCCCTCATTCAGACGAAGGTGCTGAGTTATTTTGTGATGGCATCGTATCCCGTGGTTTGCATAAGAAAATTAAATGGTTTACTGAACTTCGTTCCGATGGAATCCGCCCGGATTTACTTAAAAAAATGAAAGAGTCAGGGTTGTATTTAATAATGTTTGGATTTGAATCCGGGAATCAAAAGATCCTTGATTCTATGAATAAAAGGACAAGGATTGAGCAGGCGATTAAAACGATGGGTATTATAAAAAATGAGAAAATATTAACTTTAGGTTTTTTTATGTTAGGTATGCCGGGAGAAACAGTGGAAAGCTGTAAAGATACAATTGCATTCTCCAAGAAGCTGGATTGCGATTTTGCTAAGTTTAATATTGTTATCCCGTACCCGGGTACAGAACTTTATGATAAATATAAGGATAAAATTAATCCCCGTTGCGGTTTTGATGATTTTACAAGTTGGAATGGGTGGATTTTAGGTAAACGTAACTTGCCATTTATTCCCCAGGGTATGACCCAGGAAAAATTATTCAAGATGCAGGCTTTGGGGATGTTCAGCTATTATGTCCGTCCGCGGATTATAATACGATGGATGAAATTAAATACTTTAAATATAGGAGAGATGATTTTTGGCGGTTTTTTCCTTTTTTTTAAAATAGCTCAGATTATGATTAAATCAGGAAGTAGATTAATTAAGCGTATTTTAAGAATTACCGCGGTTGATGATTAAATTTTGAGATTGAAGGGCAGCTAAGGTTAACTTGTTTTAAAACGCGGTTTAGTCCTCAGTCTTCTAGCAAGTTAGACAATCTGCCCTTTTTGCCTTTTTCTAAATATTCAGCAATAAGCTTTGTAAAAGTTGCAATCTTATCTTTAAAGAAAATTAATGATAATTCTTTATATTCTTCATAAGTATGGCTATTAAGGTAATACCAGTGTAACCAAATGTTAAAAAGTATGAATTGAAAACAACGAGGTTGCATCTGCCGGTCTAGTTTTGAACCTTTGACGTTCTCTGATGGCATCAGGCCGAGCGAATAAAGTTTATATCCGGTTGTTTTTTCCTTCCACCCAGCAGCATGAAGATTGTTTTCTTCACTTTGAAATACAGGAAGCCTTTCGAGATGCAGTCTGTCTGAGAAGTCAATATCCTGCGGTCCCTCAAACTCGAATACAGGATTAAAATAATTGATTCCAAAATTTAAATACATTTTCTTAGTCTCATTTATTACACCATCCATTTGATCGGGGAAAAAGTACATTCCCTGGTTTGCTCCGTCACAGGCATAAGTTATATTGTTGCGCAGGCAATAAATGATGGTGCGGATGTGCATTGTTAATTTGCATAAGCCGCAAGTAGAAAGAAGTGAGAGGCGGTATTTTATCAAATTAGCCAGGAAATTCTCATAAGATACCTTTTTAAATAATTTATCTATCGAAATCGTCGTATGTGTAAATTTATCTTCGCCAAATTTGTCTTTAAGTTTTTTGACATTGATCAGTGGGTTGGTAATAGAAAAAAGTCCGAAACGGCGGTAAGTAATTAAGTGTACTTTATCGAATTGTTTTGCCGCGAGGCAGGCAGTGAGTGTTGAGTCTGTGCCTCCGGAGTATAGGAGAGCGGTTTCTTTATTCATCTTATTTTTGTTTTTCTGTTCTTGTTTCTTTTAACTCATTGATTATGAATTTCAGGATGATTATATAATTTAGATAAATGAATTGTGTCATCCAGCCGAGAATCTCGCTGAAAATAATACGCGCACGCCAGGGTAAGATTACGCCAATAGTGCAGATAAGAAAGGCAAGTGATTTTCTAAAGAAGCGTACCAAATTTTCTCCGTAGCTTGCATTATGATAAACGTTTCATTGGTATTATAAAATACTTACCATTACAAATCAAGCTGTATCAATTTCTTCATGCAAACTTGAAATTATCAAGAAACTTCTCGATAATTCTGAAGCGATAGCTTATAATAGTAGATACTATTTATACAGTTTGATCGCAAGGTATGTTTGTATAATGGTGGAAGTTATAGCGTAAATATTAACAATTAATTAGGCGTAACATATTGAAATTATGAAGTTTATGGATAATTACTTATTATTTTTAACGAAGGAAAAAGTCAGCATAAAAATATTATATTTAACCGTTGTCCTAATAATAGCTTTATTCCTGCGTTTGTACTGCATGGATTCTTTTAGTTTTTCCTATGATGAAGCCAGCCATCTCGTAGATAACCGGTCAATATTTAGTATTGCTCCGCTTGATAAGTTTTTTGACGCTGGTTTTACGGTTAAAAACCACGATTTTTTAAAATTATATGATCATGGTTTCATTTATTACTGGAAAAAGATTGCCGGAGACTCAGAAAGGAATCTAAGGTTTTCTTCCCTGATTTTCTCGTTACTTAGCATAATTTTAGTATATAAAATTGGCAAAAAGTATTTTTCCGAAAAGGCAGCCTGCATTGCAGTAGCTTTGATCGCGATATCCCCGTTCCACATCTATTACGCGCAAGAATTAAGGCCATATGCGGCAATAGGATTTATTTCCCTGGTTGCAATATATAGTTTTATAAAATATTTAAATCAGAGAAAAACGTCTTACCTTTGCATATATATAATTTCTAGCATTGCAAATATTTACGCTCATTTTGTAACCATTACTTTAACTTGCGCCATGGTTGTATATTTACTTATAGGCCTTAAAAGATATAGGAGGCTCATTTCGCGCTTAATTCTGGCCCATGTTTTGATTTTAGCTTTAACATTGCCAGTCTGGATCATCATTGCCAATAACCTAAAATTGTTCTTATTATGCAATCTGGATAATTTTCGTATCGTTGAATATCCTATATGGTTGGAAAAGGTTCGCCCAGTCCATGTTTTCAATACACTTAAAAATATGAGTATTGGTTATAATCTCGATTATAGTTCATTGACTGGGAAAATCGCAGCCATTGTATATTTCTTCCTTTTTTGCTTTGGTATTTTCAAGTATAGAGCAAAAGCGGAAGCCAGGATATTAGCAATGTGTTTCTTGGTACCGTTATTGCTGTTATTTATGATTTCTCAAATCAAAGCCTGTTATGTTGACAGGTATTTTTTCCCGGGGGCAATTATATATATATTGGGCGCAGCTATTGGCTTGAGCAAAATCAAAGGGAAGCTTTTGGTTTTTTTATTAGCTGCAATTATAGGCATCAATATAATGGCTTTGAAAAATTATTATAATAATCTGTATCCCGACTCATTGGGCATTAACGAGCGTTTCGGAATCAGCGAGAAAACTGATATCAGGCCTTTGGTTAATTATCTGGCCTCGAATTACAAGAGCGGCGATATAATTTTGCATACCTGGAAAGGCAATGTCTTTCCGCTGAGATATTATGTGCCGATTGCAGCAAATGATGCAGCATTGGAAGGTGCATGCAACCGGGGGTTAGTTATTGATTACGACCTGGCGAGTAATGAATTTTTCAGGCTGGAATACAATACCTTGCATCCATACGTCAACAGAATGGAGAAATTCCATATTGAAGATGTTGGTGGTAAATTAAACAGGGTGTGGGTGATTAAGTTCAATAAAGATGATTGGCTGATTGAATATTTGAAGAATAATAACTATGAACAAATGGACGATAGAATATTTAACAGGAACAAATTATATTATTTTATTAAAAAATAGACTGATGAAAATTAGGGGATAGATGTTTAAGATTGATACGCATACCGTTATCCTTGGCGCTGGTTTTACAGGCTTAGTAATTGCGGATTTACTGACCAGAAAAGGGTATGATGTTATCCTGCTGGAAAAGGAATCCCTGCCGGGTGGGTTAAGCAGGACAATAGATTTTGATGGTTTTAGATTTGATTTGGGGGGGCATTGCCTTTATCTTAATGATAAGGAATATTCTGAATATATCAAGTATATTCTTGGCGGCAGCAGTGATATTTTAATTCGCCATGACCGCAAGAGCAGTATATTTTTTGACGGGAAGCTATTAAGGTACCCACCCAGTATCTTAGGGCTGTTTTCTTATAAGAAATCAGATATACTTGGTTTTCTGCTTGGATTTTTTGTAAATACAGCTAAAAACGGACCCAGTTTAGAGGAATGGTTGGTTTCACGAGTGGGGAAAGTTATCCATAATTTATATTTTAGGGATTACACCAAGAAAGTCTGGGGCTTACCGGCTAATCTTATTTCTGCGGACTGGGCAGAACAAAGGATCGGGAAAATTAATAAAATCAGCTTAGTAAAAAACTTATTTAAAGAAATGCGCAATAACAAGGAAAACTCCCGTACGTTTTATTATACTAAAAATGGCATAGGTAAAATTTGTGATGGGCTGGTGGATAGGCTATCCGGTAAAGCAAGCATCCTGTTTAACGCTAAAATTAATAAAATAGAGCATCATCAAAATAAGCTTAAGTATTTGAGATTTACTCAAGGCGAGGAAGAAAAGCATTTATATTTTAAGAATATTGTTTCAACTATACCGCTTATTCCTCTTTTGGATTATTTGCCACCTTGCAAAAAACCTTCCGTGCTTGATTTAAGAAATACCATACGTTACAGAGACCTGGTATTAGTATTTATGACTTTTAACAAAAAAAGTATTTTAAATGAACATTGGGTCTATTTCCCGCAGGCCGATGTCCCATTTGCCAGGCTTAGCGAGCCTAAGAACTGGAGTCTTGGAATGGTTGAGCAGGATAAGACTTCTTTGTGCGTAGAATTATTCTGTAATTTTAATGATAGTCTTTGGAATAAGCAAGACAGCGAACTTGTTGATATGGTTATTGATTCGCTAGCCCAAAATTCCATAGTTACTAAAAATGAGCTAAGCAATGCACTTGTAATGCGCCTGCCTTTTGCCTACCCACTTTTATACCTGGGATATAGCGATAATTTAAATAAAGTTACTGAATTTTTATCATATTTCAACAATCTTTATTTAGCCGGCAGAAATGGCACCCATTCTTATTATGACCTGAAAGAGTGCGTAGATAGCTCTAAAAATACAGTCAACGATTTAATCAATAACGATCATTAAAATGAAAATACTTTTCATATATCCCGGATATGAAAATCTGGGAATCGAATACCTATCATCGGCATTAATTAAAAATGGTCATCAAGCCTTTTTGATTTTTGATCCAGTTCTTTTTAACGAATGCGGAAGCATCAGGATACGTTTCCTGTCTTCTCTCCTGAATTATACAAAAACAATACTTAAAAGGATTGCACGTATTAATCCGGATCTCATTTGTTTTTCCTGCGTATCGGATAATTTCAAGTGGATGCTGGATATTGCCGGAAAAATTAAGGCTAATTTTGATATTCCGATTATAGCAGGCGGCATACATCCTACCTCAGTTCCTGACTTGGTAATCAATAACGATTTAATAGATTATATTTGTGTCGGCGAAGGCGATGAAGCGATCGTGGAGTTAGCCAATAAAATGCAGATGGATAATGGCTGCCGTATAAAAAATATATGGTCTAAGAAAGAAGGAGTGGTTATTCCTAATGAAGTCAGGCCGTTGATTGAAAATTTAGACAGCTTGCCATTTCCGGATAAAGACCTGTATTATAAAGAATATAAATTTTTCTCCCGAGGTTATCTTATTGCTACCTCAAGAGGGTGTCCTCATTCTTGTACATATTGTTCCAACAGCCTGTTGAGAGAAATCTATCGTGACAAAGGTAGGTATCTTCGGCGCAGGAGCGTAGGCAATGTGATAGAAGAGTTGGGCCGGGCAATTAAGAAATATAAACCAACCTATGTTCATTTTTGCGATGAAGTATTTACGACCGACAAGATATGGTTGCGGGAATTCGTTGATTTATATAAAAAAAATATAAATTTGCCATTTGCCTGTTATTCATCACCCTTGTTTATAGACGAACAAACAGCCGGCCTTCTTGAGGAGGGCGGATGCTATAAGCTTCAAATAGGCGTGCAGACTTTAAATGAAAATACGAGAAGAAATTTATTGAATCGATGGTATACTAACCAGGAAATTGAGCAAACCATCAAAATCGCCAAGAAAAATAAAATCTATCTGACCTGTGATAATATTTTAGGCTTACCGGGAGAGTCCGAGCAAGATTTACTCGAAATGGCAAAATTTTATAATTTAAATATGCCGAACCATATAGAAATTTTTTGGCTAAGGTATTACCCTCGGACTGCGATAGCAGATAAGATTTTTAATCCCGCTATACTGAAAAATAGCGGTCCGCAGAAGCCGGAACTTGACATCAAGCCCCGCGGTATCGCTACCGGGGGGGACACTTACAGGAAGGAACTTGCTAAGTTTCACTTTTTATTTGCGATCTTCCCTTTGTTGCCGGAGGGTATTCGCCGAGTTATCCTGAATAAAAGATTATACCGGTTTTTTCCGTCCCTAAAACCAATTTGGGTAATTTTATTATTTAAGTATTTAAATAAGGCAAGGTTTGATTTATTCACGGACTCGACCATGTCGCGGTATATTTTCTTCTGTAGAAAATTATTTAAACTCTGATGCAATGAAATATTATCGGGCCGCCAGGTATGCATAAAATTAATCTTTTAAATATTAAATGCCCATTGTGCGGGATTTCGCAAACAAAGGAATATATTTTTGTGAAGGATATGACTGTTTATAAATGCATCAATTGCAAAATGATGTTTCAGGATGCGTTACACCTGCCTGCCTCGGGAGATAAATGCAGCGAAACATTCTATAGCTTAGAACAGGCAGCAATTGAGCTTAAAACTGCAATTGAGAATGAGAGGATGCGTATAATACAGGGGCATATTAACCGTGATATAAAGGGGATGAGGATACTTGAAATTGGTTCAGGATTAGGGGTTCTTGGTAACATGCTTAAGGGTAGACAGGCTGAATATCTGGGTATTGAGCCATCGGTCTCTCTTTATAATGCATCTATCCGGAATTTTCCTTATCTAGAAAGCAATATAAAAAATACCTATTTTGAAGAAGCCCGCATTGATAAAGATTATTTTGATCTTATTCTAATGGTTGATGTCCTGGAGCATATACCAGACCCGGTTGGCTATATTAAAAATGTCAGGCAGCATCTCAGGAATGGAGGTATTTTATATATAGAGATTCCTAATGAAGATCTTCTGCAGTTAAAAGGATGGGTAAGAAGAAAATTGGATTTTTATTTTGGTTATCCCACTCACCCGTTGCATGTCAGCCTTTTTACTAAAAATACGCTCAGCATATTATTAAGGAGTTCGGGATTCAGGCCCGTTTTTGTTTCTCAGAATTCAATTCTCGGAAATAAATCGCGGATGAAGTATTTATTGAAAAAAAGATACTCTTTGTTTGTAGATATTTTATGCAATCTTTTCAATTTCTCAAAGCTAGATTTAATTCTACAGCAGGGCAATTTAATAGGCATAGGGTTGAGAGATGGTTTATAAATACAAATTTCTATATAAAACTTGTTTAATCCTGTTGGTTTTGTTCAGCCTGTATATTTGCTTTTGGAAGTTAGGGGTTTCCAGTTTTTATGATTTGAATGAGGCTTATCTTGTTCAATTAAGCAAAGATTTTTCAGAAAACATAAATTTAGCCAATCCGGCCGGTAGCGCAACCTTTGCTCGCCTTTACGATCCCCTGCCGGTTTTTTTAACTAACTTATCATTTAAAATATTCGGCGAATCGGAGTCTTCAGCGAGATTCTTCCCGGCATTCTTTGGCTTCCTAACTATTTTACTAACTTTTATATTTGCAAAATCTATATACAGAAATAAAACCGTTGCCTTATTCTGCGCGTTTATACTTGTCACAAGCTATCAATTTATTTTTAACCGGGGTATCAGGTCTGCGGATGGGTATGCGATACCTGTTTTCTTTATGTTAACTTTCATATTTTTAATATGGAGAAGCCGCCAAGATGTGAAGTTTTTTTACTTATCAGCAATTCCTCTGGGGCTTTTAGGCTTATCTATAACCTTTGGTTTAATTTTTATATTAGGCTTGTTTATTATTTTATTATTTCAGTCTTTGGATAGGAGATTCTTTGGTTTGAAACAATGGGGGATATGGCTATTGTTATTAATAGTAACTATAAGCCCTTGGATAGCATATCTGTTAATAAGTAAGCAGTATCTGAATTATTTTAATTTTTATTTCAATTTTATTGTATCCAATATTGCCCGGATAAAGATATTCGGCTTGGGGTTCCTGCAGGAATTTATTTCATTGGATAAATTTGATTTAGCCGCCTCCGATCATTATAATCCTTTAATACTTTGGAATGTGCTAAAATTCGGATTGTTCCCCTGGAGTATTATGCTTATACCTTCCTTTGTGTTTTTATTTATACGTTTATTCAAAACAAAAGAATACCCTCCGGCAGACAAATTAATTTTTTCCTGGATACTGCCGACAATCATAATGATTATGGCAATTACGATATTTACCAGGTCATGGTGGATAAATATTCTATGTCCCGCTTTGGCAATAGTGGTAGGTAAATTTATTTATGATTTTGTTTGGGGTTTTCGTAAAAATACTGCTATTTCATTTCTTTTATCCTCATGGTTTATTGCAATGCTCATAGTAACTCAGCCATTGCAGTTACATCAGGTTGGGTATAATCCTGTCCCTTGGATGGAAAGCGGTTTGATATCAGGCAGCCTGCGATACAATGTCAGCAACCCCATATTCTGGATTTTTTGTTTAACTGTTGTTATATTCCTGATGCAGATAAGTTTTAAAAGATTAAATATGAAGTTCGCTAATAAATATATTTTTGTGCAAATATCAGCTGCGCTTTTTTTTGTAGTTTCCCTTGTTAATATTATCTATTTAGTTAATAATTCTCAAAATAAATCAGAAATGGATACTATTGGGAGCCTGATAAATAATGAGAAGGCTATAGCGCCAGGCAAAAAACTTATTTTATATAATATCGCTCTTTTGGGAGGTGCCTCTAGGTTAACTCCAGAGTTAAAAGAGCGTTGGAGTGATTACTATTATTTGAATAAGATAGGTATGCCCAAAGAGAAGATTAATGAAAATCTCCCGTTGATCCTTGAGTTGTTTAACAGCCACAAAGAAGATATCTGCTTGATGAAAAGAGAGGATTTCAATAATTTAATAAAGTTGAGGCAAAAAGAAGAAATGAAAATAAGTATTATCTGGATTGGTAATGAGTACGTGCTTTTAAATATGAACAGTAAATTAGCTATATAATGTTTGTATCTTCGCCGGTTATTTTTATAAACCCTCCGGGGCCAGCTAATCTTTACAGGAGCATGGTATGTGCTTTTGTTTCAAAGGCTAAATATATCTGGCAGCCTCATGATTTTATTAATCTGAGCGCCCAGATACCCGCAGAATACAAACTTAGATTAATAGATTGCAGTATAAATAATTATGAAGCTGATTATGTTTTTGATGAAATAGGCATTTCGCACCCAGGTTTATGTGTAGCTGCTATCTCTAGTATTTTATTTAATGAAGACCTGATTTTTCTTAAAAAGCTCAAATCAAGATTTCCGGGTCTAAAATTACTGGTAATCGGCAATATCCTGCTGGAGAAATATTTCAGGAAGCAGGTTTTGGAGTATGCCGATGGTTTGATTTTGAATTCTCTGGATGTAGATCTGTGCTCATATATAAAAAATGGTACGACTAATTCGAAAAACTTGATACTTAAAGACGGATCTCCCGGTGATTCCGGCGGATCTAATGACAAGGTTTCGCTAAAGAAGGTCTCTATCGGTATCCCGAGGCATTCCTTATTTTTAAATAAGCGGTATCGTTTCCCGTTTGCAAAATCATATTTGTATAGCGCGGTTACTACTCAATTCGGATGCCCTTTTCAGTGTGCTTATTGCTCATGGGCAAAGATTCCGGTATCGTACAGGGATTATACAGAGGTTCTCGAAGAGTTGAAATTAGCGACAAGCTTAGGCATAAAAAACATTTTTTTTACTGACCCCAGTTTTGGGTTCCCAAAGAAGAATGCCTTTGCGCTTGCAGAGGGTATTATAAAAATAAAATTGGGTATTAAGTGGTCTTGTTATGCAAATCCGTTATTATTAGATAAAGAGTTCTTAAGTTTAATGAAAAAGGCAGGGTGTCACACATTAATTACTGGCATAGATGATGGTGATTTTGATATGTTGCGCCAGGAGTTCAATAGGGATGTGCCTGAAGCAAAAATAATAGAGTTTTGCAATATTTGCCATGATCTAGGCATGCAGGTTTGTGGAGATTTTATTATCGGCCTTAACCAAGCCAATGAATCTTGTCAGCGCATTATTAATATTGCCAAAAAACTCGATTTAGATTATGCGTCTTTTAATATATTTTCTATCCTGGTTGGTTCTCTGGTAAGGGAAAAGCTGATAAAAGAATGCAAGTTTAGCCCCTGCGGTGCGAGCCTTGACCCCAGCGGCAATAGCGGGCAAATAGACAAGAGACTGGTCCATTTGAGGAATTTAGCCGTGAGAAAATTCTATATGCGGCCAAGATACCTTTTAAAACGTATGATGAAAATAAAAAGTTTTAACGAATTTGTGATACAATTTGAGGAGATGATAGGGCTTTTCAGCAAACTAAGGAATGTTAAATGAGGCCTGATAAACAGCTAAAACAATGGATATTTGCCGCTAGGATATTCGGTAAAGGGCTTACTTGGCACGATTATTTAAAAATAACCAGGTATATATTTTTAAAACGTATTTTGCAAAAAAATATTCCCGTCTCAGCGGTTTTTGCTATTACATACAGATGCCAATGCAACTGCGTGCATTGTTCGGTAGGGGCATATAAAAGCAAACCGGATGAGGAATTGACTACCCGGGAAATCAAGAATGCCATTAATGCATTATCCAAATTATGGATATTCAAGATTACGTTTTTTGGAGGGGAGCCTTTGTTGAGGGAAGACCTGTTTGAATTATTGAATTATGCCGGTTCGCTTAGAATGCGCGTTTCGATAGATACTAATGGTTTAGCCTTAACCCCTGAGGTTGTTAAGAAGTTAAAATTGGCCAAAATAGCGAATGTGAATATAAGTTTGGATAGTCCTGACCCGGATATTCATGATAAGCTAAGAGGGGTGCCCGGATGTTTTGAGCGGGCAATCAGCGGTATTAAGCTTTGCGTAGCAGCAGGCATTCCCTGTCTAGTATCGACTTATGCCTCGAAAAGGGCTATAGCTAACGGTGATATGAAGAAGTTAATCAGCCTTTCCCGGTCACTTGGCGCCTCCGGAGTTAAAATCCTTTTGCCTATTATTTCTGGTAAATGGCTTGGGAGCATGGAAGAGAAACTTTCTTTGCAGGAAGAAGAGGAGGTCAGGAAGTTACTTGATCCTTTGTTCGTCTACATAGAGGATGCCTTGTCAATGCTGCGAAACTCATCAAAGAGATGCTCAAGTTTAGATAAGAACTTTTTTTATATATCTCCATTCGGAGATATACAGCTCTGCCCTGCCGTACCGTTATCCTTTGGCAATATAAGGCATCACGATCTCAGCAGCATTGTAAAAAAAATGTGGGCTCATCCGACAAGCAATATAAAGTGCGAGGGCTGTTTAATCAACAATAAAGTATTCCGGGACAGGTACTTTTCTAAAATAACCGAGAAAAATAACCTACCAATTTCCGCATATGAGGCTTAAAAGTTACATAGAGCATCAATTCCTAATGTTAAAGATCTTTTTATCGGTATCGCCTCTGTCTTTATATCCCAGAATTATAATCAACGTGATAAAAAACGATATTTTGCGTTTATATTCTCCTTCTTCCGCAGTAATTGGCCTTACCTATTTATGCCAGTGTCAATGCGTTCATTGCTCGGCATCTTTATACAAGAAAGATACTAGAGGAGAATTGACTTTAGCAGAAATTAAAAAACTTTTAGATGAAATTAAAAGCCTTGGGGTGCCGCGCATAAATTTAAGCGGGGGAGAGGCTTTATTAAGAAAGGATATCTTCCAGATAATAAAATATGCCCGTAATAAATTTGTGACTGTCCTGGAAACTAACGGTCAACTTTTAGACGAAGAAAAGGCTGTGGAGCTGAAGGCCGAAGGTATTTCATGCGTAGCCGTGAGCATAGATAGTCATAAGCCAGAAATTCATGACAAGTTGAGAAACCTGGGAGGCTGTTTTAAAAAAGCCATAAGGGGAATATCTTATTGCTTAAGAAATAAAGTACCATGCTTGATTTCTACTTATATCACATCCGAGAGAAATAATCCTGACGATATTAATGGCATGATGGCTTTAGCCGGAGAGCTTAAGGTTTTAGCGGTAAGGATTATCCCGCCAAGGCCGGTAGGCAGTTTTTCTTGCCATACAAGTTCCTTGTTAAGCAGTGGACAGGAGCAGTGTTTAACAAGAGACATAAACCATAGAATAGCGTATTTTAAAGGGATCCCCGCGCCCAAAAATTGCGGGATATTTACTAAGTCGACATTTTATATTTCACCTTATGGTGAAGTTCAGCCCTGTGCGTTCCTGCCTTTATCCTTCGGCAATATTAGAAGACGGCCTTTACGGGTAATATTAAATGAAATGTGGGACCATGAGATATTTAACTTTCCGGATAGAAATTGTCTTATATTGAATAAAGAGTTTCGTAAAAGATATATCCCGGAAGAAAAGAACAGTTTATTTCCCATCGAAATTGTTAAATAAGGGCAAAGTATAATCATGCATATTTGTTTTGTCCATAGCCATTATGAAAGCCTGGCCATAGAATACCTTTCCTCGATTTTAAGAAAAAACGGACATAAAACCAGCCTGATTTTTGATCCCGCATTATTCCACAATTTCTTCTTGGACAAAAACTGCTTATCCAGGATATTTAATTTCAAAAATTATATATTGAGAAAAATTGAAAAGGATAGGCCTGATATGGTAGCCTTTTCTGTAATTTCGGATAACTACGGCTGGATTTTAGAAATATCAAAACAGATTAAATCCAAAATCAATGCTACCATTGTATTTGGAGGTATCCACCCTACAGCTGTACCGGAGTATGTTTTAAATGACAGGGTGGCCGATTACATAGTCATTGGCGAAGGAGAACATGCTTTCTTGGATTTAGTAAATGCCCTTGATAGAAAACAGAATGTAACCAATATTCAAAATATAGGCGGCTATAACGGCGGGAATATCTATATCAACCCGGTGCGTAAGCCAATAGCAGATTTAGATGCGTTGCCGTTTCCGGATAAGGATTTATTTTATGATCAGTGTAAGATGCTGGTTAAGGATAGCTACATGATCATGGGTAGCCGGGGATGTGCGAATAGCTGTAGTTATTGCTGGAATAGTACGATTCATAAGATTTATGGCGGCAATATTTATTATAGGAGGAGAAGCCCGGTTAATGTAATAGAAGAATTAAAATGGGCAATAGACAAATATAAAATTAAAAAAGTAACGTTTTATGATGAAGTTTTTACTTCCGATAAAAAATGGCTTATTGAATTCTTAGGTTTGTATAAAGAAAATGTCGCCCTTCCTTATTTCTGCTGCGTTCACCCCAGGGATATAGATAAGAAAATAGTTAATCTGCTTTCGGATTCCGGTTGTGCGGCATTGAATATAGGAATCCAGACTGCCAATGAAATTACCAGGGTTAATATATTGAATAGGCCGGGTCCTAACCAGCAAATAATCGATGCATTGAGAGCTTTAAGGGGGACAAAAATATTTGTTTATTCTAATATTATATTAGGTTTACCTAATGAGGCAGAAAGCGATCTTATTGCAACCTTGTCATTCTGTAATTCTTATAAAGCCGATTTGCCGGCAATTTACTGGTTACGTTATTACCCCGGGACAAGAATAGTCGAGATAGCCAGGAATAAATTGTTTATAACAGAAGATGAAGTTGCAAAGATAAACGAAAGCAAAGATTATTCCCCCTATGCCATATCAGGAAGCACTTATTGTAAGGATGCCGCGCGTATCGGCAATCTTATATTATTAAGCGGGGTTATACCCAAAACAATCATGGATCGCTTAATCAGATCCCGTATCTACAGGTTTATGCCATCGGTAAATTTACTTTTTCCGGTAATCATATTTATGAGTTACCTGAAGGTTATTTTAGAGGGTAAGCGTTGCCCATTCCATTATTTCGGCCTGTTTACTTATTTAAAATATCACCTCTTTTATATATACAAAAAAATGTTTTGTTATTTGGGTATTTATTAGGGGCATCCATGGCAAAAATATTATTCATCAGCGATAACTATCTTAATGAAAGCCTGGGCATTATGTGTCTAAGCGCTTATTTAAAAACCAGGAGCCACCAGGTGGATATCGCTTTGTTATCGGAATATAAAAGAATAGGTGACCTTTTAAGATTTATCCAGGGGGCTGCTTGTGACATTATAGGTTTTTCAGTTATGACCCCGCAGGTATCTGCCTTCCGGCACGTATCCAAGATAATTAAAGAGACAACCCATCATAAAATTATCTGGGGTGGTCCGCATTGCACTTTGATGTCGGATGAAATTTCAGAAGGCGGCTACGTCGATATTATTTGTATCGGAGAGGGGGAGGAGCCGCTATTAGAACTTATGAACCGGATCGATGAGCGCAAAGAGTTTGATGATATAGCGAATCTTAGGATAAAGAAAAAAAACGGATGGGTAAATAATGAGCTTTGTAACTTGGAATCCGATTTAGATAGGTATCCATTCCCGGACAGGGCATTATATTATGACAAATATCCGTTTTTGCGCAATTTTGTTTTAAAGAGATTTGTTACTATGCGCGGCTGCCCTTATGATTGTTTTTACTGTTTTGCGCCTAACTTTAAAGAGATATATAAGGGCAAAGGGGAGTTAGTCCGCCGGCACAGTGCTGAATATATAATTGCCGAGATAAAATCTGTTATTTCTAGATACCCAATCAAGATACTTCATTTTTCCGATGATACATTTAATGCGGACAAAGATTGGGTGATGAATTTCCTGGTAAGTTATAAAAAAATATCAGCTTGCCATTTACCTGTAATATTTCTGTTGTGGGGATTGACGAGGAAATGATAGGCGGCATGAAGGATGCAGGGTGTAGTGGGGTAACCTTTGGTCTGGAAAGCGGATTAGAAGATATACGCTTCAACGTTTTGAATAAAAAATTCAAAAATGTTGATTTTATCGAAACATCGCGCCTGCTTCACAAACACAAAATAAGATTTGTAACCAGCATGTTATTCTGCCTGCCAAATGAAAATCTTGAAAATGCAGTTGAGAGCATATATTTTGCCAATTCATTGAAACCCTGGGGAGTCAGGGCGAGTATACTCAAAATCTTCAAAAATACAAAATTGGCAAAATCTCTATTGAAAAACGGGTCGTCCGAAGAAGTAGGGGAGTTTACTTATAAATCCAAAGACCTTTATAAAGACCACGATAAAATCAAGAATATGCTTTGGGCAGCTAACCTGTTGGTTAAATTCCCCCTGCTTTTGCCTTTTGCCAAGAAAATACTCTCTATTCCTGCTAATTGTTTATCTGCACCGCTCATATTATTGAGTTATTGGACGGATGTAATTTTTCATAAAATACCTTTAACCCAGGCCTTTGGATATTTCTGGAATTCCCGCAAGGTTTTTATTAAAGGAGTTGCTTCGGAACAGGAGGATGTTTACAGAAAGATTGTACCTTAAAATATGATAAAAGAACTTTATTACACCCTGAAGACTTTAAACAGCCGGCCAAGCGGCAGGGATTCTTCAATCCTGCGCCTTATCTGTCAAAGCCTGCCGATGTATTTTTTAAGGAATGGCTATAGTTTGCCTCCTTTGAATTTATATCTCTCGGTTAATTCAAGCTGTAACTTAAAATGCAAGATGTGCGATATCGGGCAGGATGATATCAACGGCAGTTTTTATAGGAATATCGCAAAAGAAGAGAAGGCAGATTTATCTTTTGAGCTTATTAAAAAGATAATTGACGAAGTTTCCGTTTTTAAGCCGACAGTCCATGTGTGTTGTGTAGAGCCGCTGCTTTATAAAGATATCGGCAGGGTGTGCAGGTATATTTCTGATAAAGGGATGAATGTTGATCTGCTCACTAACGGTCTGTTGTTAGAAAATAAGACAGAGGAAATAGTTTACGGAAGGGTGCGTAATCTATGGGTTTCCCTTGATGGCCCTCCCGATATTCATGATTCTATCCGCGGGGTTAAAGGCGCGTTTGAATTGATAAGAAAAGGGCTAGTAAAAATTAACGATCTTAAGAAATCAACGGGTTTAAGATTGCCAGTCTTAAACTGTTATTTTGTTACCTCCAACTATAATTATTTTTGCCTTGAAGATTTTATTAAGTCAATATACGGTTTTGGTTTTAAAAGGATTCTTATCAGCCATATGAATTTTATTACCAAAGAATTAAGCGAAGAGCATAACGCAAAATTCGGGGATAAATACATATCTTATCCTGCTAATATCAGCAAGGTTGATCCTCTGGCAGTGGATACTGACGTTTTATATGAACAGGTTAAGAAAATAAAAAGGAGTTATATCCCCTTATGCAAGGGGGACATAATCTTTTCACCTTCTCTTGGCAGAAAGGGCTTAAGGGATTATTATCATAATCACCGGATTATTGTGACCCGCACAACGTGTTTTATCCCTTGGGGGAGCGCCCAGATTAACGCTGATGGCGAAATGATTATATTCAGCAGATGCCTGCCGTTGAACTGTGGTAATATAAAAGATAAATCTTTTTTTGAGTTGTGGAATGGTGCTAAGATGAGGGAGTTCAGGAAAGATCTGCAGCGGTACCATTATTTTCCTGCCTGTTCCCGCTGTATTGGAATTTTATAAAACAGGCAATTGGTTTATATAAAAAACATTTATTTAGGGGTAGCAGCATGGGCCAAGGAATAGACATTTTATTAATTATCCCTCATCAGCCCGGGACAGCGGATATATTGTCTGGGGCATCCGGGATTACGCCACCATTAGGCGCAGGGTATATTGCGAGCTATTTAGAGAAAAATAACTTTTCGGTTAAAATACTTGATAATAGCATAGAGAGGCTGAATGAAACAGAATTCCGGGCCTATATTAAGAAAGTTGACCCTCTTTATGCGGGCTTCAGCGTTTGTACATCTTCATATAATAATGCTGTCTATATGGCTAATATAGTTAAGGAGATAAACCGGGATATCAAAGTGATTATGGGCGGGGTGCACGCATCAGCATTGCCAGGTGAGGTTCTCAAAAATGAGGCAGTAGATATAGTGGTTAAGGGGGAAGGAGAAGAAACAACCCTAAATTTATTACGGGCATTAAATAAAAATGAAGATTTGAGTAAAATAAATGGTTTAGTGTTCAGGGGGGCTGACAAGTTAATTGAAACTCCGGAAAGGGAATTAATTGTTAATATAGATAACCTGCCTTTTCCTGCTTACCATCTTTTAAATATGAATAAATATAGCCTGCCTGCCCAGAGGAGGCTTACTGATAAACCATGCGGCGCGGTAATTACCAGCAGGGGGTGTGTTTATAAATGTTTCTTTTGCAGCCATAACAGCATATTCAAGGGCAAGATAAGGTTCCGTTCAGTGCAAAATGTAATTGCCGAAATAAAACATTTGGTAGCAGATTATAAGATTGGGGAATTGTTGATATGGGATGACTCGTTTTTATTGGATAGGGGGCGTGCTTTAGAGTTTTGCCGGCTGATCAAGGAAGAAAAAATTGATATAATCTGGAGTTGCAGCAGCCGGGTTAACCAGATTTCCGACGATTTAGCTAAAGAGCTTTATACGGCTGGATGCAGACTGATACTTTTTGGCGCAGAGTCAGGTTCTCAGTTGATCCTTGATTCAATTAATAAAAATACCACTTTGTTAAATATAAGCGATGCAATTTCTGCCTGTAGAAAAAACAGAATACTTTCCTTTTGCAGCTTTATCTTGGGTACGCCGCAGGAAAACGAGGAGACAATAGAAGAAACCTTGAGGTTTGTTAAGAAGATTAACCCTGATTTTGCTATTTTTTGTATTTTTTCCCCTTTGCCCGGATCTGTTTTCTTTGATAGATTTATTTCTACAGGGCAGCTTGATATAAGTAAATTGAATTGGGATAATTACATAAATTTATTATCAAATGCCCCGCCTGTTATTTCTTTGTGTCAAATTAGCGAAAAACGTTTGGTTTTGTTACAAAAAAAATGTTTCCGTAGTTTTTATTTCCGGCCTAAATATATATTACAGAGATTAAAAAATATCCGTTCCTGGGGTAATTTTTATCAGTCCTGGAGAGGCCTGTTGGCATTAGCCAGATTGCAATTAAATAAATTCAGATTCTAGGTTGTGAAACTAAATGAAAAACAGCATTAAGAACTATGTTTCAATTACCATAGATATCGATACGCTTGGCGAAGATTTTTCTACCGGGAACTTGTCTAAAAATGACTCGGAGAAGATACGCCGCCTTGCTTATAATAAGAGCTTGCCAAGAATTTTAGATATACTTCAAGGGCTTGGAATAAAAGCCACCTTTTTTATTATTGGAAAAGATGGGCTAATCCATAGCAATAAGAGGGTAATCCGTGATATTGCCAGCAGGGGGCATGAAATTGCTAACCATAGCCTGGCCCATCGAAGGGATTTAGTGAAATTAAATAAAAATGAGATTATTGAGGATATTTCTCTTTCCGGGAAAATCCTTTCTGATATTACAGGGGATAAATTGTATGGTTTCCGTATGCCCGGGTGCACTATTAACAATACAATCTTAAACGCACTGGAAGGAATGGGATATATTTACGATTCTTCCCTTAATTCATCTATTGCGTATAATTTAGCGAAATTACTATATAAAGGATTATTTGCTAAGGGCAATATTCCAGCTCCAAGCCAGGGCATAAGTTCCCTAAGGGCTCCAGGCGAGCCATATTTCCCGGATAAAAAGAATATATTTACCAGTTCGAATAATAATAGCGGGATACTTGAGATACCCATCACATTAGTCCCATGGCTATCAATTCCATTTATGAATTATTTGCTGCTTACCGGCGGGTATAGAATCACTGAATTATTTTATCGCCTTATAAGGAGAAAGAGAAAATTCCTGAATTTTGTTATGCATGATAGTGAGCTAGCCTGTTTTGATGATTACCAGGGGCAGCACTTGTCTTGCCGGCTTTGCGGATGGCATCTCAATAAAGATATCCGTCTCCGGGAGGGGTTTGTTAATAAAATACTTAAGATGATTAGCTTAGATTATCAGTTTATCACTCTTAAGGAGTATGCTATGATATCAAAAGGAATAAACTCTGATCCTGCACGCTAAAATATATTAATTAGCGGTTGGATTATCGGGGGAGGAAGCGTGGTCAATAGATTAATTTTTATATTGAAGAAAATAGGCATTTTATTTATTGGCTTAATTTTCGTAATTCTTTTGCTGGAGATTTGCTTAAGGTCTGCAGGCTATCTTTATTCTATGAAAAGAAGCATGTCTGCCTTGGACCGTGGAGATATTTTTGGCTCGAATAATATAGAATGGTCTGTTAAAGAAAATAGCCTAAATTCCAATGGCACAAAAACTATATTATGCTTAGGGGATTCTTTTACTTTTGGCGGTAATGTTAAAGAAAAAGATTGCTATCCATATCAGCTTATGAAATTAATACGGCTAAAGAACAAAGGTGCGGGCGTAAGGATAATAAACAAGGGCCATTGTGAATATAATTCAAACCAGGTTCTCAGGGATTTTTTAAGCAATATAAAGAAATTCACACCTAAAATAATCATCCTTTTGGTGGGGTCAAGCGACAAATTTAACCTTATAGGCAATGAAGAACTGGATAGTAGGCTTATATATGAGCCGGATTACGAAGAGGGCAGGGGTGGCGGTGGTTTAACAGGCAAATCTGTATATTTTAATTTAAGAGATATGGTTTTAGAGTCGAGGGTATATAAAATAGCTAAAATTATAAAATTAAATTTAATCTATAGGAAATTATCTTGGGAGATCAAGGAGAATGGGGAGGCGTTATCTTCTATACATAGTCCAAAAATAAGGAATGAAAACTTTAAGAGCGTTTGTGCTGACCTGGAGAGATATTATTATCAGAAAAACTACGAAAAAGTTATGGAATTGGCTCTGGAGTCTATCAGGAACTGGCCTCTTGAACCGGAATATTATATCCGCGGGATTGGTAGTTTTTATGCTTTGGCATGGGCATATGATTTCCAGGGGAAATATGATAGCCAGTATGTGATTGATAGTTTTGATAATATGACTTTAAGCCGGCCGGAGCTTAAACAAAACAAAGTATTTCTAAAATACTACAAAAGGTTCAAAGACCTGCAGGAATCCGATGAATACTTAATTGAAAAACTAAAAAGTAACCTGGAAAAAATGATTAAGATATGCAAGGCAATGGATATTGATATAATAATCCAGAATTACCCGTCTTCTTACGTTATAGTCAATAATATACTGCGGGAAGCTGCGGCAAGGAATAACCTGTTATTTATCGACAATTATGCAATTTTTAATGAATTGATGATAAAGAATGGGAGAAATGTATATTTGATAGGGGATGATCATTGTACACCCGCCGGCTATAGAGTAATGGCTGAGAACATATATAATGCCGCAAAAGAACTGATTAATCGTTAGGCATCTGTGGGTTAAGAGATCTAGTAGTTTAAGGCAGGGGGAATGATTATGGGTAAGACGCGTTTTAAATCAAATAAAGATTTATTAATGTTATTATTTGTTTTGATCAAGAACAACAAAAAATGGTTTTTATTGCCCATTCTTTTCGTTCTCGCTGTGCTTAGCTTATTTGTTAATCTCACCGGTAATCAATCTGTATTACCAGCAATTTATGCTTTGTTTTGATGAAAAAGAAAATCTTATTAATTAGGACTCATAAGCATCTGAATGCTGGCGGACCAATACCGCCCATTGGCCTGCTATACATAGCTACGGCTATCCTAAAGAATTTTGCTGATACATATGAAGTAAAAATTATTAATTTGGGTCTGAATAATTTTACCGTAGATGATATTATATGCCAGATTAAATCTTATGATCCTTATATTCTAGGAATGAGTGTTTTAACTTGCGAAGCTGACATTATGCAGGAAATAGCTCAGCAAGCAAAGGCAATTAAAAAAGAAATTATTGTTTTAGTGGGCGGTCCCCATGCTAGCTTAGTGAAGGAAGGCATATTGCATGACAATAATATTGATTATGGAGTGATTGGCGAAGGCGAAAATACGATAATTGAGTTGTTGCGCGGGTTAGAAAATAAGAAGGATATATCAAGCATAAAAGGTATTGTCTGCCGCAATAATAATAGTATTTCTTGTACGCAAAGGGCAGAATATGTCGCTGATTTGGATAGCCTGGATATTCTACCCGATGCCTGGGGGTTAATTGATTTAAAAGAATATGCCAGATGCGCTAATTGGAACGGGGCAGGAAAGGAAAAGCTTTACGCTCCCGTATTAACTTCTAGGGGCTGTCCGTTTAATTGCGCATTTTGTAATAGTAGAAATATTTTTGGCAGGGGTTTTAGGACTCGTTCGCCGGAAAACGTATTTTCAGAGATGTTGTTTCTGTATAGAAAATACGGGATTAAAGAAATTCATATCATTGATGATGTATTTAATTTTAACAGCGAGAGGGTAAACCGGATTTGTTCATTGATTATAAATTCCGGGATAGATTTCAGCCTGGCATTTCCTAATGGCTTAAGGATTGATATGATGACGGAGGAAATGATCTCTAGTTTAAAGAGGGCGGGAACTTACAAGATAAATTATGGGATTGAAACTGCTGAAGCAGGCATGCAGCAAATTATAAATAAGGAGCTCAATCTTACCTACGCAAATGACATAATTAATAAAACCATGGACGCGGGAATAATTACCGCCGGTTACTTCATTTTGGGTTTTCCCAATGAAAGTTGCGAAAACATGATGAAAACAGTCAAATTTGCTTTGGGGTCAAATTTAGATAATGCCTATTTCTTTAAATACACCAATTTTCTGGATAGCGGACTTGACGATAAAAAAGGAAAGGATGAAGAAAAAATAAGCCATGGCCATAATGATCTGCATTTCTATTCTTTAGCTCGGCCAGGCGTCAATATGCCGGCGGCAAAATTAAACAACATTATATTAAAGGCCCAGCAGGATTTTTATTTGAATCCCAGGAGGATCTTGCGTGGGATTTTAAGGGCTAAGCACAAGCTGGTGTATCTAAGAAACCTTTTGAATGCTTTTTCCCGGATCTTACAATCATATTTGTTTAGAGAGTTAATATTTAATAATAAATTAGATACTGGACAATCTTAAAGGTATGGGCAGGCAGATAAAAACCCTCTTAATCAATCCTCCGTTTACTACTGAGTCTATATATGGAAAATTTGCAGGCGCTGGCGCCGACCACGCGCCTTTGTCCTTAGGATATATTGCTGCGTATCTTTTAAAACATGGCAAGGACGTAAAAATTATTGATGCGGCAAAATTAAAACTGGATATCTCCGGGATATCCAAGATGATCTCTGCTTATTCCCCTGATATCGTTGGTCTGCATACATGCACCCCGAATATTAATACGGTCAAGCTTTTAGCTTCAGAGATAAAAGATTTATCATCGGATATTCTGGTAATTGCGGGGGGTCCGCATTTTTTATATAATCCGGCTGAAGAAGTCAAAAATTCAAAACTGGATATTATCGTTATCGGTGAAGGAGAAGGAACCTGTCTAGAAATAGTTGAGGGCCTGGAGCAAGGTAATTTAGGCCAGTTTATTTCGGAGAGATCCCCGTGGATAAGGGGGATTGTCTATAAAGATAATAATACCGTAAAGATAAATCCACCGCGAGACCCAATCGTGGATATTGATTCTATTCCCTTTCCGGCTAGACATCTGCTGCCGCCTTTACATACCTATAGATCTACAATTGCTACTTTCAAGCGCCTGCCTTCTACTATAGTTTTAACATCGCGGGGATGCCCTTTTAGTTGTATATATTGCCACAATTCGGCACAAAGAATAAAATTTCGCATGCATAGCATAGGTTATGTTATGGAAGAAGTCGATGAATTAATTAATAAGTATAAAATCAGGGATATCACGTTTGTCGATGATATTTTTACTGTAGACAGGGGCAGGACTTTTGCGATTTGTAAGGAACTGGCAAAAAGAAAGGACAGATTGTGTTGGGTCTGTAATATAAAAGTTGGCTTAGTAGATAAAGAAATGCTCAAGGTTTTAAAAGATTCTGGCTGTTGGCTGGTGATGTTCGGGGTGGATAGCGGCAATCAGGGGATTATTGATACAATGGAAAGAAAGTTTGCCTTGGAAGAAGCAGAGCAGGTGTGTGATTGGTGCAGAGATATTGGTCTGATGATTCATCCGAACTTTATTATAGGCAATCCAGGGGAAACAGTAGAAGCTATTAATGAGAGTATAAATTTTGCCAGGAAGATATATTGTCATTATCCAGTTTTCATGACCATGGTTCCCTATCCGGGGACAAAATTGTGGGACAATCTGCATAGATATGGTAGATTGGCTACTGATAACTTTGACAGTTTTACCTTTGGAAGCGAAAAGCCTTGTTTTATCCCCTATGGGCTGACGGAAGGCTTAATAATAAAAAAAAGAAAAGAAGCTTACCTGAAATGCTACCTTAATTTTCCTATGGTGTTAAGGCATATATGTTCAATAAAATCATTCGAAGATATCAGGCGTCTTTTAAGAGCTTTTAGGGTTTTGATAGGTATATAGCCATAATTTTACACCTTTTATAAAATGCGAATTAATAAATCTACGATTATTGTTTTATTATTTATAATTGCCATGGAAATTACAGCTTATTTAATATTGCCAAATAACAAGCTGGGCACATTAGACGCTATTCTACAGGTTGTTGAGGAAGATCAAGTCCTTTTCTGGAGACAAAGGCCGCATTTAAACATAAAGTTTCAAGGGGTAAATGTCTCTACTAATTCATTGGGATTCAGGGGCGAGGGTATCTCTGCCGGCAAGAGTAAACAGTCTTACCGTATAATATGCCTTGGCGCTTCTCCGACATTTGGTTGGGGTGTTAATTTTCAAAATACATATCCGTTTCTTGTTGAACAAAAACTTAAAGAAATATTTCCAGCTAAGGATATCGAAGTTATTAATGCTGGGCAGATTGGCTATAGTTCATATCAAGGCAACATTCTGTTAGAGGAATATTTATTAGGGTTTTCCCCGGATTTGATTACAGTTTCTTATGTTTTAAACGATATTGACAGGTATAGATTTTACGGCAATAAAGGAGTCAGCGATAAAGAATTAATTTTAAATAATCCTTTTGAGATAGCAATAAACAACACTATCCCCAACATCAGATCCCTTGTCTTTATGAAAAAGATTATTTCTAAATTCATAGACAATAATGAAAAATTGGGCGCCAGTATATTTAAAAAACAATATAATTTAGCTAGGGTCCGTGTATCCAGGGATGACTATAGGGAGAATCTTGTTAAAATAATAAATATAGCCAGGGCCAATAATATTAAACTCATTTTTATTAAAATGCCCATCAATCTTTCGCTGCCTCATTTAACAGATAGCGAAAATGACATCTTGAAAGACGGAAAAATCATTAGCGCCTTTTATTACGACCAGGCAGTTAAATATGAGAAAATGCATGATTATCATGAAGCGCTAATTCTTTTTAAGAAAGCAAAAGATTATCAAGTAATTGAATGTGCCCAAGACGGAGCAGGTTATCATAAGATTATGGAGGAAGTATCCTGCGAATATAGCGTCCCTTTGATAGACGCTGATAGAATTTTTAGAGTGGAAGGCAAAGACAAGAACTTATTTAATCTGCCATATGATCCAGTGCATCCTAACCCCGAAGGCCATAAGATTATATCTGAGGCTTTATATAATGAGATTACGTCTTTAGCTGATTTAAGAAAATAAAACATGTTAACTCTGTAAATAAAAGCAGGAATTTATAAAAGAGATTCCAATTTAACGATAAGCGTGCAATTAAGCATTTATTATTTTAAAATATGAAGTTAAGCATAATTTGCCCCGCCTGCAATGAAAAAGGCAATTTAAAAGAGCTAATTGAACGGGTTTTTTCTTCGTTGCCTGATTTATTTAAGAATAACAATGCTGAATTAATTTTTGTTGATGATGGCAGCAATGATGGCAGCAGGGAATTGTTAGAGAACTTATTAAAGAAAAATAGCAGTATCAAGTTGTTAATTCATGATGAACGAAGAGGCCAGGCAGCAGCTTTAAGCTCGGGTTTTCTGTCGGCTGCCGGAGATATAATTATTACTATGGATGCGGATTTACAGGTTTTTCCGGAAGATTTACCCCTTTTTCTAAATAAGATGGATGAAGGATTTGATTTTGTCAATGGGGCAAGAATAGCAAGGCAGGATGGGGTGATTTTAAAATTATCTTCTAGGTTCCTTAGTTTTTTAATAAGTACTATTTTAAATATCAAGATAAAGGATGCGGCTAGTAATTTTACTGCAGTCAAGAGGAGATTTGTCAAGAACCTGCGACTATTAGCTAACGACCATCGTTATATTATCCTTATTGTTAAGAGCCGCGGGGCAACCAGGATTACGGAAATAAAAGTACGCCATGCTATGAGGCAGAAAGGAAGATCTAAATATAAACTGTCAAAGGTTATATCTGCTATACCTGAACTGTTCTCGTTTTATTCAAGATTTAAGAAAGGTTATTACTGTGTAAATTAGGGGCCATAATAATCAAAGGCGTGGCCTGGACGGTACTTTAATAAAAATTTAAGAGGATAAAAGGAAAATGATTCAGGAAGCGATTGTTTTTTTAAACCCTCCTTATAAATATGCCATTCAAAGAAAATTACGATGTTCTCCAAGGCGTTGTGGTAACATATTCCCGCCCTTAGAATTATTATATCTAGCTTCGCTAATAAACGAAAAGGGCAGCCTAGAGATTATTTTTACAGATGCAATAGCCGATAGGCTAACGCTTAGGGAAATAATAGACAGATTAAAAAAGTATCGCGTAAGGATTATAGTTTTTATGCCGGGTTTTGAATCCTTGGAAGAAGATTTAAAAACCATATCTAAAATCAAGGAAAGCCTAAATAAAGATTGCCGGGTAATAAGCTTTGGTTATTTGCCGACTTTATATTTCAGGGATATTTTTAAGGCGTTTCCTCTAGTAGACTATATAATTATGGGGGAACCGGAAATAACATTCAAAGAGCTGTATGATGCTATAATTCTGGATAATAAGGACATAAGAAAAATAAAAGGTTTGGCCTTAAACCAGGGCACAGTACCAATTTTAAATGAAGCTAGGCTTGAGAAGCTTGATTTAAACTGCCTGCCCTTTCCCAATAGAAAATTATTGAGGAATAATTCTTATTCTGATCCATTTTTGAAGGGGCCCATGACAAGCGTAATTACTTCCCGGGGATGCCCGCATAGATGTGTTTTTTGTGTCGATTCCTATGGGCATGTTTTTCGCCGGAGGGCAGCGGATAATGTTGTTCGTGAGTTGAAACATATTGTTTATGATCTTGGTATCAACAATGTTAGATTTATGGATGATAATTTTACCGCGGATAGAAATAATCTCATTAGCATATGCAAGGGGATAATTGAAAATAAAATAGATATTGCCTGGACCTGTTTAAGCCGGGTTGATACTTTTGACAAAGAAATGTTGGCTTATATGGCACGGGCGGGGTGCAAGGCTATATTCCTTGGTATAGAAAGCGGGTCCCAGAAGATCCTCGATTATTATAAAAAAGGCTATTCCGTTGATATAATAAAGAGACAATGCCGGTTAATAAAAGAGGCAGGCATTGATATTGTTTCCTGGTTTGTTTTAGGTGCGCCAATAGAAACACTCGATGATATCAGAAAGAGCCTAAAATTATCCCTGGAGATTGATTCCGATTTTATCTGTCTGAATGAACTACGGCCAATGCCTGCTACTGATATCTTTAATAAGCTAAGAGACCATATCCGTGTTTCTTTATTTCCATTCAATATCAGTTATGCGCCATTTTCTTTAAGTGCTAAAGAAGTTGCGCGTTTACGGAGGATATTTTATATAAGATTTTATTTTTCGCCAAAGATAATTTGGAAAATTTTATTGCGTTTTATCAGGAATCCGGAGAATATAATGTTTTTTTTACGGGAGTTTATTTCAGCAACCAGGTTGAGTTATATTGAAAAATAAAATAATTATAATATTGGAATATCTTTAAAGTATGAATCCATGGAAGATAAGTTTTAACCGGCCTTTGAAATGGGGTGATTTATGGGGTTTACGCTGGATCCTTTTTACTATATTTATCCGGCTATGCAGGCCAAAAATATCTGCAAACATTTTCCGTTTCCTCCTTGGATGTATTTTAAAAAAAGACAAGGTTTCGCATATGCCGTTATATATGGTATTTGAACCAAGCTCCCGGTGTAATCTGAGCTGTAAGATGTGCTGGAGGTCGCTGTATAAGACAAATAGAGTAGAGTCCGATATGTCCTATGACAATTTTACAAAGGTTATTGATAAAATCGGAGACTATCTAATCTTCGTAGTGCTATGGAATTATGGTGAACCACTGCTAAATCCTAATTTGGACAGGATGATAGAGTATTGTTCAAAAAAAGGGATAATCACTGTTTTAAGCACCAATGGTAATCTGCTTAGTAAGGAAAGAAGCTTAGGGCTATTCAGCGCCGGCTTAAAATACCTGATTGTTTGCGTAGATGCAGTTACCGATGATATTTACCAAAAGTATAGAGGCGCTGTGAAATTATCAGAGATAAAGAATAATATAGTACAGGCGTGTAAATTAATAAAAGAAAACAAACTTAAATTTCCTGTTATAGAGTTACAATTTATTGTGATGAGAGAAAACGAACATCAGGTTGATGATTTTTTACTTATGGCTTATTCCTGGGGAGTGGATAGGGCCTCTTTAAAAAAATTCAGTGCGCTTTTAGGTTCCGGACCGCTGGATGAATTTATGCCTCTAAATAATAATTATCTCCTGGATTGCTATAAAAAACCTGGATCTATCCGCAAAGGTTTTTGTTTTGCCCCTTGGCAGTCCCTGGTTATCAACTCAGATGGCTGGGTCCTGCCCTGTTGTTCGGATTATTTCTGTACCGAGAAAATGGGCAATATACTTGAAGAAGATATAAGCCAAATATGGAACAATAGCCGGTGTATTAAGTTCCGCAGGCAGATAAAGCATGATATAAATTCAATTGATATCTGCCGTGATTGCCCGCATGATTCCGGTCAATCCGGCTCTTTTGTATTGACAAAACAATTCTAATTAATATATGACAATATCTGCAATAATACCGGCTTATCACCCACGCAATATTAGAGAATGCGTATTGGCAATAGCCTGTTCTAGATATAAACCGCATGAGATCATCTTGGTTGACGATAATTCTAAAATCGATTATTTCAAAGATGTAGAGCAATATTGCAAAATAATAAAATTAGATAAACATTCAGGGGCAGCCAGAGCCAGGAATGCCGGCGCGCTAGCTTCAAAAGGCGAATTACTTTGTTTTATTGATTCCGATGTATTGGTTTTTGAAGATACACTGGAATTAATAGCTTCTATATTTAGAAAAGATCCTGAAATATCCGCGGTTCAGACAGCCTGCATAGATAGGTGTGGTTTTGTAAATTTTGCTAGCCAATATCAGAATCTGTATTTTCATTATAATACCATAACGATTAGGGAAAAATATCTTGCTACAATAATAGGTCATTGTTTTGCGGTAAGGAGAAAAGATTTTGATTTGGCAGGAGGATTTGATGAAGAGATTATGGGGGCTAGCGTTGAGGACGGTAATTTTGGGTTGAAGTTATATAAGCTTCATAAGAAGATCTATTTGGATCAGGGGATTAAGATATGGCACAAGAGAAACCTTAGCCCGTTGACGGTTATAAATAAGATGTTCACAAAATCATCCGATAAAATCTATACTTTATTAAAGTCCGGTGATCTCTTTAAAGTTAACCCGGATAAGACAGAACATTCAAAAATGAAGATAGCTGCTATACTGGCAGCTTTATTATCAGCTTTAAGTTTAATAAGCTCGATATTCTTTCCCCGGATATTATTTGTTGCCTTGTTTATCCTATTGGTATATTTATTGTGCAGCGGACAGTTTGTTTTCTTCTGTTTACGGAAAAATGGTTCAATTTTTGCAGTTAAAGCGGTTTTATTCCATTACCTGAACTGTTTTTTTTCTTCCTTAGGGATAATTTCGGGGCTGTTCAGGTTTCTTAAATATAGGTTTATAGAATGATGCAATATATCAAACAATGTTTCAATCTGGTAGATAAAAGAGGCATGTTCCCTGAATATCTGACACTATTTGTTACTAATAAGTGTAATTCATCCTGCCGGCATTGTTTTTATTGGCAAAGTTTAAATTCTAGCGAAAAAGACTTAAGCTGTGATGAAATTAATAAGTTATCCAGCAATATGGATAATTTTCTGTTTTTATTGATAACTGGCGGAGAGCCGTTCCTTAGAGACGATATCCCTGAGATTGTAAAAATCTTTTACAGGAAGAATTGTCTGAAGAAATTAACGATAGCAACTAACGGTTACTTTGTAGAAAATATAGAGAAAGGGGTTGAGGGGATCTTAAGGGAATGCCCGGGATTAGAGTTAAATGTTAATATTTCTCTTGATGGTATAGGCGAAGACCATGATAGGATAAGGGGAAAAGATGGTATGTTTGCTAAGGCGATTGCTGCCACAAAAGTTATAAAGCAACTTAAAATGCATTATCCGGATTTATTGCTTTCTGTTATTTATACTTTCTCAGCCCTTAATGAAAATAAGGCTGCAAGCGATTATCAGTATATAAAGAAAACTATCAAACCGGACTATTTTAATCTTTCTTTAGTCAGGGGCAATACCAGGGAGCAAGGCCTAAGGGTAGGGAATATTAGGGAATATAATAATCTTTGGAGTGAAATAAAGAAAGATATTCTATCCAAATGCTTCAGGCAATCTGTTTTATCCAGATTATTATCTGCTGCTAAAGTAACAGCCAAGGACCTGGCGTTAAAAACATTGATGCAGGATAGGTATATAACTCCATGCTATGCTGGTAAAACCAATATAGTTATTTACCCTAACGGTGATGTTTATCCTTGTGAGCTCTTAGAGGAGGGGTTTGGGAATTTACGAAAAGAAGGCTACGATCTGAGAAAAATATTGTTTTCGGCAAACTCTAGAAAAATAAAGGAAAGAATTCATAAGAAAAGATGTTATTGTTACCATGGTTGTAATGCCCTGCCCAATGTTCTATACAATGTCAGGTATTTACCAGAGATAGCAATAAACTATTGTAAGCAGTATTTTATGAGTAAAAATTAATTATGGCCATAACATCTACCCAGAAAAATAAGCTGGTTATTTTATCGCTGCTTATATTATTTTTTATCTTTATACGGATAATGATAATATCGTGTTCAGAAATCCTGATCCGGCAAGGAGAAGAGCCTTATGTAGGAACAATTGCTAAGGGGATTCTCGAGGGATGGATTTCTTCGGTTTGGGATTATCAGCGTATTCCGTATGTCGGCGGTCATGTTATGGCGGCTTATCTTGCCTTGCCATTTTTTATATTATTCGGTTTTAAGCAAATTGCCCTGGTGACCGCCGCTATTATAATTGGTTTAATAGGACTGGTCTTTCTTTATATTCTTTGCGAAAAATATTTTAATAGAAGGGTGGCGGTTATCAGCTGCGTGCTTTATATTTTGCCTCCTCCGTTATTGATGGTGCGTTCATTGATATTTAACGGCTCACATAGCGAATCGGTAGTTTTTACCATTTTAGTTTTCTTCGTATTCTTAAATACGCTTTATAATAAAAGATCGGTTTTAAATTATTCCATATTGGGGTTATTAAGTGGAATTAGTTTTTCTTACCTGTATACAAATGCCATTTCGATTCTAACGTGTTTGTTTATCTGGATTACGATAAAAAGGAAGGTTTTTTTAAAAAAAGAATTTATTTTTTATATTTCTGGGTTAATGCTGGGGTGTACTCCGTGGTTGAGCTACAATTTCAGGAATAACTTTTCCGGTTTAGAATTTGTTGCCACCAACTTTTCCGGGGTTTCCAATCATGCTTTGAAAGAATTTCCCTCGGTTCTATTTGAATCCATTAAAAATATGCGCAAGATGTTTATCTTTGATCATTTCTCGATTGTTTCGGGAAATATTTTTAACATAATATATTATTCGATATTTTTAATTTCGCTATTCTTTATCCTTTTCTTAATTATAAAAAAGCTAATTCTTTCTTATCAATTGAAGTCTAAAATTAACTTTCAGGATAAATGTCCAGCTTATTCTAAATACCTGTTTATTGGCACTTTCATTATTATGTACATATTAGTCTATTCTATCAGCAATATTAAATTCAAGAATAGCGGAAATCCTATTATGGATTATAAATATGGCTTGATTATTTTTCCCTATATCTTTATAAGTATTGCCTTGTTTATCGATGGATTATTTTCGGCCAGGAATCCTTTATGCAGGTTCGCCGGCCTTGTGATGCTGGCTACGGCCACTATTATTGGGTTTGTAGGAAACTCAGGTTTATTTTATTCCCTGGATTTTAAGAATAAATACTTAGGCACTACTGCTATTTACTATGATTTAGTCGGCAAGGTGGCAGCTGACAAATATGATATAGATTGGGCTAAGGCCGAAAAATTTATAAGGAGGGTAAAATCTGGGTGTGCTGTTCGTAATGCTGTTGAAGGATATGGATTCGCCTTAGGAGATAGATTTTCCAGAGAAATGGTTTTTAATGAAAAACTTGGATTACTCAAAAATATTAGTATGCCAGCTGATATTTTAGGTAGTTTTTGGAGAGGTATTGGCAAGGCGAGAGTTGATAATTATTATCAGGAAAGAATGAGAAATGTGCATAAAGATAATTTCAAGATTGTTGATTTTATCGCAGAATGTAATCAATTACATATCCCTGCTCCGCAGCGCGATTATTTCTACGCCGGGGTTATCGAACAGTTATTGGCAGAAAGGTGGAATGAACAATTTAGCCGCCTCGATATAAAGATAGATGATTTAGCTAATATTCTGCCAGAAGAATACCGTTATTTAACATATCTTTTCTATGGTTTTTCTGTTGGAGATAAGATTGCCAGGAAGGACCATTTTTACGATTCTTTAAGACTGCCTCCCGATTTAAATTCCAGCTATCTCAGGTATTATTATATGGGTGTTGGTACTACCGTAACCTATTTTTTCTCCGGCAATATAAGAAAGAGCATCAATTTTTTAAATAGCTTTGAAAAAACTATACGTGATTATTTATTGACCGGTGTGGGTTTGTATTTTTATATATTTAACGATTGCAGCAAAGATAGCCGCGGAGCAGGATACCCGCATGTTTTTCTAAAAGAATATAATGTTTATTATGAGAAAGCCGCTAGTTTATTTAAAGATACCCCACTTAACAGCTTTGATTTTCAGATAGGTAATTAATTATAAGTAAAATCAAGGGTATTTGCCCTCCGCGGACTAGCGCAGACCATAGCAGCTCTTATTATAGGTATAAATTTACTAACTAAATTACTTGCAATTTAGAGATTTGTGATAAAATATTATGGTGACTTTTGTTTTACCCTGCCATTCTGGGATGGAAGCGTTAAATTGAGTGAAGGAGGGAAAATGGATAAACATAAATTGATTTCCTTGATATTAGTAATATGCTTACAGTTTTCAGTATCAGCTTTTGCGGAAACCATTGTTCTTAAATCTGGAGAGATTGTTGAAGGGAAGCTAATTGAGAAAACCGATAAATATATAAAAATAGACTTCCAGGGTGTGCCACTGACATATTTCTTAGATGAGATTCAGAGTGTTGATAAGGTCGATATCCAGTCGGCTACTATTCCAAATAAAAAGGTCGATATCCAGGAGACCGCTGATTCAGCTTATCAAAAAGGTGAAAATTATATGAGCCAGCAAAATTTTGATGAAGCTATAATTGAATTCAGCAAGGCGATAAAACTTGATCCCCGTTCGGATAAGGCTTATTATTCTAGGGGGAGAGCATATGGGGCAAAAGATGACTTAGAAAAGGAATTAGCTGATTATGATCAAGTAATTAATATTAATGCTCCGGAGACAATCCAGTCTGCCTGCATTAATAGGGGGATGGCATATGAATATAAAGGTGATTTAGATAAAGCCCTTGCAGTCTATTCTAAGGGTATTGAGGCAATCCCTGGTCCAATGTCCTCAAAGTTTGGTTATTTGAAACAAATCCTTTATCGTAACAGGGCGCAAATATACTTATCGAGAAAAGAGTTCGATAAAGCGTTAGATGATATCCAGGGGATAGAAAAATTAGGAGGAAGCGTTGACCTGGATGTTATTAATAAAATAAAGAACCATGATTCTAATATTGAATTAAAGGTAGCCTTTAAGGAAAGCCCTGAATATTATCCAGGTGAATCGGTTGAAGCTAACCGTTATAATAATAGCGGATACAAAAGCCTTGAATAAGAGTAAAGAAATAATTTTTGGGTTATTTTTTACCCTCTCCGTGTTTCATTATGTAATTTGATTATTAAGATTTGTTTTGACGTTTGTCTTTGATGTAGTTGCTTTTTTCTGCACCCTTAGCCAGTTTTTTTAACTCCGCGCCAATTTCACCGACCTGAGCTACATGTGTAATATCGCGTGTTTCATTTGTTACTATACCTATAGATACTGAAAGTAGGCGTATTTTATGGATTTGATTTTGCCGGTCGTATCCGACAATAAAACCGTTCTCTCTGTCCTCTTGGCTATAGAATGACGGTGAAATTTTATCAAAATCATGGATAATCTTTTCGCAAATTTTATCTGCTAAATCAGGAGTAGTTATAACTACGAAATCATCCCCTCCGATATGGCCCACAAAATCCTGCGGATTGCCGTATTCTTTGGTAGCGCCAAGCAATATGCGCGCGGTTTCGCGAATTACATCATCCCCGTGTTCAAATCCATATTTATCATTATAGGCTTTGAATTTATCAAGGTCAACATAACAAACTGCGTAAGGTTTCTTGCTTTCTATGCAATTTGAAAGTTCGTTAAGTATAGCTATATTTCCGGGCAGGCGAGTCAGGGGGTTTGCTTCAAGGTCCCTTTTGGTTCTCCTTAATACCATGCGTATCCTGGCCAGCAGCTCCTTAGGTTCGAAAGGCTTGACAATGTAATCGTCAGCCCCTGAGTCAATGCCGTCAATTTTATCGCTAATTTCGCCTTTACCCGTGACCATAATTATGGGGAGATGGGCTAACAGCAAATCCTTTTTAATTAAATCACAAACTTGCAATCCGTCCATTTTCGGCATTTTATAATCTAAAAGAACCAGGTCAAGCGGTTTTGACCGGATTATTTCCAGGGCTTCCTGGCCGTTTCTTGCTTCAGTAGTTTCGTAATTTTCTTCGGTAAGAGTAATTTTGAGCACGTCTCTTATATCCGGATCGTCGTCAGCAATAAGTATTCTTATATTCATAATTTTATTTAAGCAGCATTGAGGGTAAAACTGAAAGTTGAACCTTCGCTAATCTTACTTTTTACCCATATTCTTCCCTGATGTGCCTCGATAATATGTTTGACTAAAGTAAGCCCCAGTCCGGTGCCTTTTACCTCCTGGTTAATAGTATTTTCCACCCGGAAAAACTCTTCAAATATCTTTTCTTGTGCATCTTCGGGAATGCCGAAGCCGGTGTCGGTAATATCTACCTGAATTACCCTGCCTGAGCGGTGGGCGTTTATACTGATTTTACCCTTTTCAGGCGTAAATTTTAGTGCGTTACCAACTAAATTAATAAAGACCCTTTCAATCTGGCTGCGGTCAGCCAGTATTTTCTGGCAGTCATCAGGTATATTGCTGCTAAAGGTGATATTTTTTGTTTTCATCTGTTCAGAAAGCAGGTCAGCTACTTTATCGGAGATGTACTTTAGCTCCAGGCTTTCCATATTCATATTTACTTTACCTGACTCAATGCGGGAAATATCCAGCAGATCGTTTACCATATGCACCAACTCATCGCTATGGCGATTGATCTTTTCAAGCCGGCTTCTTATCTCATCTGGTACGGACCCCAGCTTGCCGGCAAGTAGAATGGCAGCATAACCTTTGATTGAAGTAAGAGGGGTTCTCAGTTCGTGGGAGACGCTGGAAATAAAGTCGCTTTTGCGCTTGCTTATTTTACCTACTTCTTCCAGCGCTTGAGTCAACTGGCTGGTCCTTTCCTCAACTTTTATTTCCAGTTCTTGTTGAGACCTCCAGGTTTTCTCAAAAAGCCGGGCATTATCTAAAGTCTGGCCAATTTGATTAGCCAGTATAGTAATAAGTTCTTGTTCACCCTCCGTGATGCAGGTTTCAATATTTTGGGTGCCTACGAAGATAAAACCTTGGTCTCCTTCCTGGGCCAATATGGGGCAAATAATAAATGAACGCACCTGGAATAACTGATAAATCTTATCTTTTGTTAAGAAATTGTTGGGAACAAATACGGATGATGCAGTTTTACCGCTGTGGATTAAATCCAGGTAATAATCTTTATCGGCGTTAACGGTAATTTTTATTTTTTCGGATTCAACATCCCCATATCCGAGATTTAAACATGGATGAAATTCTCGTTTTAAATCGTTCCATAAAAAGGCAAGGGACTTTTCAAATCCTAGCTCTTCAAGGTATTCATTGCTTATTTTTTTGAAGATCTGTTTTTCTTCCAGGGTAGTGCTGATATCACGGGATAGCTTTTGCAGGATATCAAGTCCGGAGATTTTCTTGTCCAGTTCTTCCTGAGTTTTATTTAATTCCATGTCCGTGCGCATGATTAATTTTGCCTGCTCATCCATTTCCTCGAGAGAAGTTTTTAACGCCGATATCTGTTTATCTTTTTCTTTCAGCCTTTGTACTTTAGAAAGCAAGAATATCCCGAGGCCGGCCACAATTAAACAAAAGCTAATAAAGATAAAACTTAACATTCTATTGTCCTCCTAGAGCTAGAACATTTATGCTTTGATTATGGAAATAAGCCCGGCCAAGATAACTTATGGATTTAAGCGGGGCCTGTTCACCGTAAGTATAGATTCCAATTAAAGGGGTATTTTCTCCGAACACTGCTTTAATTATGTCAAGTTCCCTCGAGCATTGTCTGCCTAAAAGCGTAAATCTTGAAGCAGAATCGAAAATCATTACGAATTTTGTTTTTTGCGCCCCGAGGTTCTTTTTTGCTTCTTCGCAGGAGGTCACTGCCGCGGCAAGGCAAGAATCTTTAGTGCCGATCATTAACCGGATTGGACTATCCTGGGGAATATCCCCCTGGGTAACCAGTGAGCCATCATCTTTTATGGAGATAATGTTGCGCAGGAGATATTCTTTTTCTCCCTGTAGATAAATACCTATTGGATAAAAGATAGATATACGTCGTAGTTCTTTAGCCAGCTCTAAGGCGTCTTTAGCAAAATAATCTTCATAGAGTTTTACTGCCGGTTCGCCGTTGATTTCTTTAATAATATTCCCATCAGCCTTAGTAACGTAGCGTATTTTTCCTAAAGCCTTCCATCCGTGTTTAATCCCGAACCCGAAATTCATTTTACCGCCGAAAAGCAACCCGCAACATGAATCCGTAAGTACATCTTTATTGAAGTACTGAAAGGTTTTTGCATAGGCATGATTATCTGATGCAGAGGCGCCGATTAAAGGGAAGCTCCTGCCTAGATTTTCCTGGAGCCCGTTAATTAAACTTGTTCCGTCTGATATCAGTCCGTCTGAGAAAATTAAACTCAAGTTCCTGCGCACATCTTTGCAACCGTATAATAATTTTTCCCCTAATTCCCTCCCAGCAGTAATAGGTGTTTTCTTGTTTACTTCTTTAACCAGGGCAAGATTCAAGAATATCTGTTTACTTAAGCTAATCAGCAGGATGGCAAAACCATGTTTAAATATCCCCTTATTCGTTATGATCCCTAAACTACTGCAGCCCAATATTGGGATACCACCCAATAAATTGTTTGCGATTTTTAAAACCAGTGGATGCGCGAATTCTATCGTGGTAAATATAATAGCTAAATCCCCGCGTGTTTTTCCCAGACCGACCATAGCCTGCCCAACTGCTTCATTGGTGGCCTGGATATGGTCCTTATTTTCACTAAAGCCCAAACTAATATTCATGCCAGTCAGTATATAATGTAAATATGGGAGGGTCAATATAATTGTTGACTAAAGGCACTTATATAGTAAAATAACTTTGCGTATTTTTTTTGGCCCCATCGTCTAGCCTGGCCCAGGACGTCAGGTTCTCAGCCTGTAAACACCGGTTCAAATCCGGTTGGGGCTATTAAGCTATCAGCAGAGTTTCATAGCGTAGCTGCAGGGTTGTTGGTCTAGGAACTTTGTGTTTTTATCTCAGGTAGGCAGGTGTAAGTGGCATGTTTAATAAATATTGCTTGCATTTTGCGCAGCTTTATAATAAAATCTAAACTAATAAGCTAATAAGAAGGAGGACTGGATGCGTGAACATTTAGGTTTCTTAAAGGTTTCCAGCGCAGTGGTTAAGGTAGCTGCCTGGATTTTTTTATTCCTGGGGCTTTTAGGCGGAGTTTCTTTGCTTTTAGGCGCAGTGCCGGGGAATCCACGTTGGATGGGGGCTGTTATCCTGGCTTTTTATGTTTTTGTTTTTTTCTTTTTATTTCTTACTGCAAAAATAGCCGATCTTTTGGTTAAGATCATAAACGAAATCAAGGCGGTTGGATAAGAAAATTTGAGCTTTAAGTTTGAATTCTCAAGGAGGTTAAACATGAGGCTGAATTTTATTTCTTGTATTATTTTAGGGGTAATTTTTATAGGAGCCCTTGGATGTGATAAAATAAAACTCTCTGTTTCTAAGAAAGCAGAGATAATGGAAACAAAAACCGTTCCGGTTGTCCCGCAGGTTAAGGGCCCCATCGTTGCAAAGGTGAATAATATTCCCATTGGATTAGAGGATTTTAACCAGGAAGTTGAGATTTACAATGCCAATGTCCCCGACGACAGGCCTGAATTAAAGATTACTACCAGGGAACAAAAGGTTAATTATTTAAAAAATGAAGTAGTGCGTAGAACACTGCTCTATCAAAATGCGCTGGACAAAGGTTTGGACAGGAATGAAGATGTTTTAATGGCGCTGGACAAGACCAAGATGCAACTTTTAGTTATGGAATTAGTCAAACAGGTTTCGCAAAAAGTCGATGTGTCCTCCAAGGAGATTGAAGATTATTATAATACTTATAAAGAACAACTGAAAGAACCGGAAGAGCGCCAGGTTATGGAGATAGTTTCTTCTAATGAGCAGGATGCAAGGGATATATTGATTCAACTTTTACAGGGAGGGGATTTTGCTACTCTTGCCAGGACTAATTCTAAATCATCCAGCGCTAAGAATGGCGGTGACTTAGGGTTTATTAAGCTAGGAGAAAAATCTCCGCAGTTTGATTCCGTGGCTTTTTCTGATTCTTTGGAAGTTGGTAAAATAAGCAGTATCTTTAAGACTCCCGATGGATACAGCATAATTAAATTAGAAGGTAAGCGCGGAGGCAAGCAAAAACCTTTATCCGAAATGTGGGATGATATTAAAAAAGGGCTTATCTTTTTAAAACAGCAGCAGGTTATTGAAGAGATGATCGGGAAACTTTCCCGCGACGCCAAAATAGATATTTATGAAGGGGAGATAAAATAATGGCCATAGAAAAGCAAAAGCTTATTTTAATAAGCGGAGTAGTTCTGGGCATAGTAGCAATTCTAATGACTAAGATATATTTAGATCAACAGAAGCAGGAGGCTGAGGCCCGGGCAAAGAAATCGCTTGTTAAAATGCAGGCCAATCAGAGTGTGGTTTTGGTAGCCAAACATGATATACCCAGTGGTTCAGTTATTGAATCTTCGATGATTGATAGTTCAATTGTGCCTAATCAATTTATTCAGCCTCAGGTAGCTACCTCTATAGATAGGGTTTTGGGAATGATTAGTTTGGCTCCAATTTCTAAAGGTGAACAGATAAGCCTGTCTAAGCTCTCTAAAGGGCGGAGAGAAAGCGCAGGAAGCAGTTTGGCAGGAAATACTCCTGCGGGTAAGAGGGCGATTTCTATTGCCGTGGACAGTATTGCTTCTGTATCTGGCATGGTCATGCCTGGAGATTATGTGGATGTGATTGCTACGTTGCAAGTTCCTATACAGGGGTCGGATGGGCAGATATCAAGCCAGGTGGCTGTGGTTCCCTTGTTTCAGAATGTTTTAGTTTTAGCCGTAGGCCAGAATACAGGTTCTGTTGGTAAAACAGGAAGCCGCTATGATGAAAAAGAAACTTCTTCTTCTGGATTGATTACTCTTGCTTTGGGGCCGCAAGAAGCAAATCTTATTGCTTTTGTCCAAGAACAAGGTAAGATGCGCCTGACCCTGCGTTCTCCAGCAGATGCCAGTGTTGAACAGGTTGTCCCGGCCAGCTGGGAGACTTTATTTCAATATATTATGCCTCAACAGAAACCCGTTGAGGTTAAAGAGGCCCCAGTGGTTGATACTGCTACTGAATATGTAGAGGTATTTCGAGGGTTGAAGAAGGAAAAAGTTTCTCTGTCACAATAATAAAAGGGGAACTCTGTCAAAATAAAACAGGCTAGAAGGCTGCGACGTGGTCTTTTGATAGCCAAAGCCAAGGAGAAAAATGAGAAAGTTATTTTTTGGCCTATTATTTATTATTACATTTATAACTTTTCTGCCTTTTAAGGGGTATGTTGCAGATGGCGTTGAAGAAGAGGTAAGGCTTTATATGGGGCAAACCAAGATTATCTCGGTAAGTTCTCCAAAGCGGGTAGCAGTTGGTAATCCTTCGATTGCCGATGTAGCTAATATTGGAAAAAACGAACTTACGGTCGTTCCTAAGGCGGCAGGAAATACTACGCTTATTGTTTGGGATAATTTTGGCGAGCAGGCTTATCGCTTAATGGTATTTGCGGAAGATACCTCTGAGCTTAAACGCCGCATAGACCATATGTTAAAGAAGCTAAATTTACCGGATGTACATACTAGCGCCGAAGATGAAGAGGGTAAGGTTGCGCTTTTAGGCATGGTTAAGCGTGCGGCAGATAGGGAGCGTATTGCTACTGCCTTAGGGGCGCTTAAAGATAAAACTATTGATTTAATAGTAGTAAAAGAAGAGGAAACAGTTATAGAGATTGATGTACAGGTAATTGAAGTTAACAGGGGGTCTCAGGATACGCTTGGTTTTACCTGGCCAAGTTCACTGAATTTAACCGAAGTCGGCTCTCCTGGTATTTCTACTGGCGGGACAACTTGGGGTAAACTATTTCATGTTGTTAACGTAACCAGGGATGCTTTTACCCTTAAACTGGATGCCTTGATTAGAGATGGTAAGGCGCGAATTCTTTCTAGGCCCAGGGTTTCCTGTCAGAGCGGCAAGGAAGCCAAACTTGTCGTCGGAGGAGAGGTTCCTGTTTTAAGCGGTTCAGTTACACCTGGTACGAGCGGTTCGACTTCTGTGGGCGCAACTACCGGAGGCTCTGTAGAATATAAGGAATATGGAATTATTTTAAATGTCAGGCCGGCAATTGAAGATTCTGGACGTATTCATCTTAATCTTGATGTTACTGTCAGCGAGGTTGGGGATGTGGTGAGTACGACTTACGCACTTGCATATAAAATGACAAAGCGTACAGCTACAACCGAGCTTTTCCTTGACAATGGGCAAACAATGGCCCTCGGAGGCTTGATTAAGAAAAAATCTACTGAAGAATTAAAAAGGGTTCCCTGGCTTTCAGATGTTCCGGTATTAGGCCTGTTTTTTAGACAGAGGACTACTTCTCAGGGGTGGAATTCCGATTTATCTAAGGCCGATGATACAGAGCTATTTATTACTCTTACTCCTCGCGTAATTGAGCAAAAAATGCCATCGAAAGAATTAAGACCGTCAATTTCCGGTACGCCTACGCTTAATGATGATGATATAAAGGATCCTGTTGTAAGGTACGCTAGGATTATTCAAAGGAAGATTCTTGAGAACCTTACTTATCCTATAGCAGCTAAAGAAGCAGGTTTTCAGGGTACGGTAAAATTAAGCCTCAAGCTTTCTGCGCAGGGAGACCTGTTGGATTCAAAAATAAAAGAGCCTTCCAAATATCGTTTGCTCGACGATAACGCGATAAGGATAGCGCAGAAGATTGTCCCCTATCCTCCGTTTCCTCCTGCAATAAAAGAAGCTCAACTTTGGGTGGATGTCCCGATAATCTATCAACTGGAATAAAATGGCCAAGGTAATAGCTATATTCAGCACAAAAGGCGGCGTAGGCAAGAGTTTAATTGCGGTTAATTTGGCCGTGACTCTGGCTAAAGAAGGCAAGAAAGTTTGTGCGATAGACTTAGATACGCAAGTAGTCGGAGATATGGCGCACATGCTTGGCATTAATCCCCAGAAATGTATGGCGGATTTAATGAGTTTTTTAAGAAAGCAGCCACAGTTAACCAAAAAAACAGATTTTATTATTAAAACTAAAATTACTAACATAGATTTCCTAGCCGGATTATTGAAGCCGCAACAATCCGGATATCTTTATCCGGATAAACTTGCAGAAGTATTTAACCTTTTTGATAAAGATTATGACTATATTATTGTTGATGTAGGCAAAAGCTTCAGCGATGTATTCCTTTCTGTATTAAACCAGGCCAATCTGATTCTTCTGGTGGTTACCCCTGACGTGCTATCCGTATACCAGACAAAATGGGCGTTAGACACTTTGCAGTTCTTGCATTTTCCTTTAAGCATGATCAAGCTTGTGCTCAACCGGGCGGAATCAGCTTCAAGTATAAGCTGGCAGGAGATCCGTGTCAGCTTGCCGGTAGATATTATTGCAAAGGTCCCTTCCGAAGGTAGATTGGTTAATCAGGCAGTTAACCAGGGGGTACCCATAGTTATCGATTCCCCCCGCTCTAAGATCTCTTTAGCTGTTACTAGTCTTGCGCACACACTTATTGAAGACAAGGAGCTTTTTATAGAAAGAAGGAACCTTGATCAGATTAAGATTAAAGAATCAGCCCAGGAGAAATCCGGGCAGTTCTGGGCAGGCCAGGATTTAGAAGAGTCGGTGATCGAGCCCGACGCTGCCGAAGACAGGGATGAGATTTTAATTCTTAAGCGCAGGATACATACCCGGTTGATTGAGGGCATGAATATCAAGAGGTTGGATCTGAAGGTTTTTAGTGACCATAAAAAGACCAAAGAATTAAGGGATAGGGCAGAGTTAACCGTGTCAAATCTTTTGGTTGAGGAGGCGGGAAGTTTTATCCCTTCCCAGGAAATAAGAAAGAAGCTTATCAAGGAAATCCTGGATGAGGCCTTGGGGCTAGGTGCCCTGGAAGATCTTTTGGCTGATCCAGACATCACTGACATTATGGTGAATAATAAAAATGAGATTTTTGTTGAACGCTTTGGCAAGATTGAAATGACCAGTAAGAAATTTATTTCTAATGATCAGGTCAGGACGATTATTGAACGTATTATCGCTCCCATAGGAAGGCGTATTGATGAATCAGTGCCCATGGTTGATGCACGACTTGCCGATGGCTCGCGTGTAAATGCGATTATTTCCCCGCTTTCTTTAACTGGCCCCACTCTTACAATCAGGAAATTCCGCAAGGAAAGATATAAGACTGTCGATTTGGTTAATTTCGGAGCGCTTACTTTGGAAATGGCGGACTTTATCAGGGCTTGTGTTTTTTGCCGTAAGAACATGATTGTTTCTGGAGGTACTGGTTCAGGAAAAACCACTGTACTTAATGCCCTTTCAGAAAATATCCCTAATGATGAACGTATTGTTACCCTAGAAGATGCGGCGGAGTTAAAATTAAGTCAACAACATTGGGTCAGGCTTGAGTCCCGTCCGCCTAATATTGAAGGCAAGGGCGCCGTTACCATAAGAGACCTTTTTCGCAATACCCTGCGTATGCGTCCGGATAGGATTATCGTCGGTGAATGCCGCGGCACCGAATCTTTGGATATGCTTCAGGCAATGAATACCGGACATGATGGATCAATGACAACGATTCATGCTAATTCAACCTTTGATGTTTTATCGCGGTTGGATTCGATGATTCTTATGTCCGGCATAGAACTTCCTGTAAGGGTTATCCGTGAAATGATTTCTTCTGCGGTTGATATAATCGTCCACACTGCCAGGCTTTGTGACGGATCGCGTAAGATTACGGCTATTTCCGAGGTTTCCGGGATGAAAGACGAATTACATATAAATTTAAATGACATATTTATCTTTAAACAAACTGGAATAGATGCCAACGGGAAGGTCCAGGGGTATTTTACCGCCACTGGCCATTTGCCTTCTTTTCTTGAGGAAGTCAGGATTCGCGGCGTCAAAATCTCCGACGACATTTTTAAGCCCACCAAACCATAAAAAATAATGCGCTTAATCAATCAAACCAGGGGCACTGTTTTGGCGAAAGATATTGTTTTTGCAAATACTCCTTTCAAGAGGCTAAAGGGGTTATTGGGTGATAAAAGTTTCTTGGATGGGCAGGCCCTGATAATCAAGCCGTGTAATTGCGTGCATACCTTATTTATGCGTTTTTCAATTGATGTTTTGTTTGTGGATAGTAATAATAAGGTAGTTAAGGCTTTAGGCCAGCTTGATCCTTTTAAGTTCAGTAAAATGTATTGGAATTCGAAAAAGGTTGTGGAATTACCATCTGGTAAATTAAAATCCACTCAAACTCAAGATGGCGACTCACTCCAGTTTTTAGATTAACCCTGCTTAATAATTTCCCACTTAACTTGACAAATTGTTAAAAAGGCGCTATATTTGCCTTAATAAATGTCCAATCTGGAGGTCTTGTGGGTGTAGTCCATAAATTAAAACCAGAAATAATTCAATTTATTCTTGATAATAAACAAGCCAATCCGCATTTAAGCTGCCGCAGCTTAACTACTATGTTGCTGGAAAAATTCCAAGTTAAAGTTTCTAAATCAAGTATAAATACTATTTTTAAACAAAACAATTTGAGTATGCCTGTGGGCAGGCGTCAAAAACCAAAGAAAAAGAAGTTTAATATGCCGGCTTTGCCGGTTATTGAAAGTATTAAGACTAATGCGTCTAACGAGGAGTTTCAGAAAAACACTTTGGAAGAGGGGCCTGAGATTCAGGAAAAGGCAAAGGGCGAAATTACAGAAGAACAACGTATACAGGAAGCAGAGGGCTGGGCAGAAAAATTATTGGAGAAGGAGCATGAACGGCTTGAGCAGGAAAGGTTGACCCGAGAGGCTCAGGAAAAAAAATCCGAGAATGATGCGATTGAAGAGGATTTGCTGAGGCTGCAGAAGATACAAGAGGAAGAAGACTTAAGGCGTGAAGAATTAGCTAGGCTTAAGCTTAAAGAGGAGGCTAAGTCTACAGGGGAGCCGGAAAGATTGGCCCAGGAAGAAGAGGCGCAAAGGAAGGCAGAAGAAGAAAGGTTTGCTAAAGAAGAAGCTGAGAGAAAAAACGAAGCAGAAAAACTCATCAAGGCAAAAGCCGATGCTGAGCTTAAAGAACAAGAGGCTTTACGCAAGATTGAAGAGGAGAGAATGCAGGAGGAGCAGTTGAGGCTGCAGAAGATACAAGAGGAAGAAGACTTAAGGCGTGAAGAATTAGCCATGCTTAAGCTTAAAGAAGAAACTAGGTTGAGGGAAGAGCAGGAAAAACTGGCCAGGGAAGCGGAATTAAAAGCAGAGCATGAACGTTGGGCGCGGCTATCGGAGGAGGAAGAGAAAAGAAGAAAAAAAGCATTTAATGCCTCCCAGATTGCCAAAGAGGAGGCTAGTGTTGAGTTTCATGCCGGATCATCGTTACCCAAGGAATGTACAGGAGCAGTATTATTAAAAGCAATTGACCATTTGATAAAAGGAAGCGTTCAATTAAGTGAAGCTATCCAGAGAAGGTTAGGTTACCCTAAAGAAGAAGTTGAGGCATTAACTCAAACTTTGATATTCCAGGATATTGTGGGCAATGAGCCGGGCGCCTTAAGCGCTATAACACGCAATGAAATAAGCACTGATAAGTTATCGGGTTATTTTACCCAACTCCAAGAGTTAAAAACCATGAAGCTTGATTTATCGCGCCTTTTGGCAAACATATTTACCCAGAGCCGGGGGATCAAGATGCATTTTATCGACGGAAGCGTAGTTTATCTTGATGCACAGATGCATACGGTATGGCCTACTCCTTATATGCCCCATGATTTTTCTGCGACAGTCACCAGCGTAAAGGATTGCATAAACCGGTATTTCTTTAAGGATGGAAATTTAGTCTTATTTATGGCTCCCGGCTATGACATCCCCACAAAAGAATTCTTTACACTGTTGGTTAATTTTAATTCAAAACATGAAACGGCAGACAATCTTATTTTATACGGCAATAAACTTGATGAATTAGAAAATATTGCTTTAAACCCAGAAGGAAATCATAATCTCCTGTTTGCGTTATGGCCCTGGCAATTTACCGCTTACCGAAAAGTAAAAAGAATCGGTGAATTCAGTTCGCAGTTTGTTGATTGCATGAATAAAGAATTTTATTTGGCAGAGATTGAAATTGAGCTTGTGCAGCCAACAAACATGCAATCGTTTTCACTAAGGGGATGTGCTATAAAATTAAGTTTGGCCGAGAAGATACGGCTGGTAGTTTTGAGTACCGATGGGTCCAGGGACCTGGTTTCCCTGGCCAATGATTATCTTTGCCGTTGGCCAAACCTTGATGAAGGTCTCCATGATTTTAACCGTAAAATTGAATTATTCAGTTGCACGGGGGAATCTCAACAAGTCTTTGCATATGAAGAGCTGCCAATAGGTAAGAGTGAACCAATTGATTTAAAGTCTATTTTCTCAGGTTACTCCGAGGCTTTGGATGCTTATTTGAGATGGCATTTTATGCCGCCTGGATATGAAAAAACAGAATTTAAACTAAACAGGGAACGTTTTTACAGCCAAAAGGCACAAATAATTCAAGGTAAGGACAAGATACAGTACCTTTTTAGTGTTATTAATGATTATGCCTATGCAAAAGACTTGGAATATATATGCCGAAGGCTTAATGAAAGGGATATACATACTGATGACGGGCAACGAGTTTGTTTTGAAAGCGGTTTCAAATAAGCCCTAAATTAGCTTGATTAGCCCATTTTATAATGTTATATTTAAGTGTGATTAAGAGAGGACATAGTCTGTAGGGAGGAGAGAGAAACAGCATGCATACGCCACGGATGCATAAGAAATTTCTTTTTAGGCAGAGTTTCGTCAGATTTTTTATATTATTTGATATGATGGCTGTGTCTTTGTTAGCCCTTGCGCAAAAGGGCTTTTTCTATTTTTAGGAGTATTTTCTAACTGTTCCGGAGGATGCAATGAAAAATCCTAGATTTAGAAAAGGGCAAAGCGTTATTGAATACGCCATGCTGATTACTATCGTCGCTGCGGCTTTAATGGCGATGTCTGTATATATAATGCGTTTAATCAATGTGGGGTCTCAACAAACGCAAAAAGAATTAAATTATTGTTGGAATAAATAATTTTAGGAGGTGAGAAAATGAGGAGATTTTGCAAGGGGCAAAGCACGTTGGAGTACGTAATTATTTTAGCAGCTGTAGTAGGGGCGATTATCGCGGTCGCTGCGGCATTGAAACCAAAATTGACCGGCACTTATGATACGCTGGGTAATAAGATGCAGGATAAGGTGAACGAAGTAAACTTCTAAGGAGGTGAATGAAATGTTGAGGTTAATGCGAAAAGGGCAAAGCACGGCAGAATACGCAATCGTTATCGGCTTAGTTATCGCTGCGGCAGTAGCCATGCAGATTTATGTAAAACGCAGCCTGCAGGCGAAAGTCAAAGATGCGGTAGATTATAATGATCCGGCAGCGACAATGTTATCCACCAGTCAGTATGAACCGTATTATTTATCGTCCGACATGACTAATACCCGTAAAGAATCAACCACTGCTGCTACTACTACTGGTGGTGGAGTTACAAGAACTATTAATGAAGATGAGGCCAACAGGACCGGAACGCAAAATATAAGTGCAGTTGAGTAAGATTTAAGACAGTATTTACGATTAAGTTACTTTTTAAGGAGGTGAAAGCTATGTTTAGGCGTAGTTCTCGAGGGCAAAGTACTTTGGAATATGTTATTTTACTCGGTTTTGTGGTTGCGGCGTTGATTGCTATGGGCATCTATATGAAACGTGGGTTTCAGGGTAAATTGAGGGAATCTACTGATCAGATTGGTGAACAATATTCTGCTGGTAATACCACTTCGGAATATACTACTACTACTGACATGCAGCAGAATGAGGTTGTGAGCCCAGGCGGAGTTTCCACGACGACTATCTCAAAGAATCAGCAGATCCGGACAGGTAGTGAAACAGTTAGTGCGTTAAGCGCGGAATAATAAGAGCTGCGATTAGCATTAATGAAAGGCTTTGCAATGAGGATAGAACGAAAGAAGGCACAGTCTATACTTGAGTATGTTATTTTGTTTGGGGTACTGACTGCGATGGTAGGGGTTACGCTGATTGCTGCCTCTTCCGGTGGCGGGCAATTGCAAAGCGCGCTTAAAAGTTATATTGACGGCAGCTAACGGAGTATCTTAATAAGCGGTTTGAATAAAATCATATAGGCGGTAAAGTGAGAAACAAGGCGCAAAGTATAATTGAATATGTGATAATTATCAGCGTGGTTGCAGCTGCGGTTGTAGCTATGCAGACATATTTTAAGCGGGCAGTTAATGCCCGGCTTGAAGAGATTAAACAGGAGTATGTCCCTAAGGTTGCTTCATAGGACTGAGCGAGAGGATAAAGATTTCCTGTTAATTTTTAGGAAAAGAAAATATGTTTATAAAAAAAAGAGGGCAGACACTTCAGGAGTATGTTATATTATTGGCCTTGGTGACTACAGCTTTTATTGCTATGCAGGCTTATATGAAGCGTGGCGTACAGGGCAGGCTGCGGGATTTGGCTAACCAGATTAGTTCTAAACAGTATGAGCCTAATGATACGACTTCTCAAACCGGAATAACGCGATCTGGAAGTTCTACCGAAAAAGAACATTTAGGTACTTATACGAACCAAGGTTCTGATACAACCAAAACCAATTATGAGTCAACTACTGTGGAGGAATAAAGAGTTGGTATGGGGTAGAAAAGCTCAGGCATTATTAGAATTGGCGTTATTTTTAGGTATTATGCTTATGGTTTTGCTGGCGGCACTGAGCTATCAAAGGAATTTGCGCGAACAAAAACTGGCTGATGAAGATGTCTTTGACCAGGCAAAAATTAAAGCCTATAATCATAAATTCACTGAAAAAGATATAGACGGAGAGACCTTTGAATGCTCCGGCGCGATTGTAAGTTATAGCCTTAATGCTGACCGTCAGGCAACCCGGATCTTCCAGGGGGGGCAGCGTCGCACTGCTGCCAGCTCCGCTTCAGTGTATTACTCAAACGCAGAAGACCCGCCAAATTTAGAGTATAATTATTACAATTCTACTGATATTAGTAGCGGAGAAGAAGCGAAAAAGCTATACTATGACCGTCCGGGCGGTACCGAAGATCCGGAAGACGGCTTAAAGCTTTCTACTGCTGATTATTTCTGCGCAGTATACCCGTTGCTTTCTACTATGGCCCAGGGGCTCTTTAATTTAGAAGATACCGGTAGCTGGTGGGCAGAATGGGGAAGTTTCCTTGATTTCTCAATCCGTTTAGTTTGTTTCTTATATCTTTCTGAACGCATGTATGAAGCCTTGGATAAGATTGAAGAGTCAGAAGCAGAGAGAGATAAACTTGAAGCTCAAGATGAACAAATGGGGGAATGGGGATGGCGAGTTTGCGATGAGGTTCATGATGGTTCTTCGCTTGCCGGCAAGAAATATGTCAAAGAGATAACCCCGCAGGTGTATGATATAGAAACTGAGGAAGACAAGAGCATTAATTATAATGAAACTCAAGATGCAAATTCAAGTATCCGCTCAGTACTCGTAGGACATAAGGTTAATCGTAAAATTTCGCGTCGTTATGATGTAACTGTACCTGATCCAACCTTGCCTTTGGCCAGCCATACATTTGAGAACCTCGGGGAAAAAGAAGTTACTGTAGATTTAAGTGGAGGACAAAGTGAGACCTGGAATTAAAGATAATAATATAGGAATCTTTCGGCAAAAAGCACAGGTAATTTTAGAAGCAGTGCTTGCTTTGACTATGCTGGTACTATTTATATTAGGGGCGATGGCTATCTTAAAGAGCGCGAATCAATAGGGAGATTAGTGTATGAATATACTTTTTCATAAAATGCGCACAGGTAAAAAGGGGCAGATTATTGCTGTTTTGACCCTGGCCCTGGTTATCTTCGTTATTGCCGCCTTCCTTGTGGTAAATTTAGGAAAGACTAAAATCCAGGATAACAAAGTTAAGAATGCTGCTCAGTCAGGAGTGCTTGCCGGAGGCTCATCCGCCTGCATCATGCTTAATTCTATGGCCAATATTAATGATCAGATGGTCCTGAATTTTGCTGGTTTTACTCTTATGATACAGCTTTTATTAGTTGCCTGGATCATAGATTTTGTGAAAACTATTATTGTCGCCTATGATGTTCTTATCGCTTATAACTGGGAGGCCGGAGTAGACCTTGATCTTGCGGTATTGACGCTATGTCTGACCTCTGCGACTATGGCGCTTATGATTGAAGGCGCCACCAAGGTAGGTAATTCAATTAAAAAGATGATTGATGAAATAAACGATAAGCTTCCTAAAAATAGCCGGGATTCTGCCCGTCAATACGCTTTCTCAAACGTTGGCGTAGACGAACCCAAGGTGCCATTTTCTAAATCCGGTTGTTCGGATGCCTGGTGTTATTCATTAATTGAGACAAAATTTGATGAGTTTATGCGTGTGCTTCCGGCAAAAAATAAAGCAGATATGAATTATGGCACCAGCACTATAGATTTTGATTGGAATGATTCTCGTACCGAGCATATTATAAATAATAAGATTGAGGTAACGGTTACTCCCGTGCAAAAGGTGCCTTTTCGCTTGGTAAGATTCGGCGAGGTAGCTAGTGAATCCGGAGAGATTATTGATTATTTAAGCCAACAGTCCACGGGTATTTTGGGGCCTCTTATAACGTGGGGAGTATATACAGCCGATATGATTATTATTATGTGTTACTCAATTGCAGTATTGATGGTAGTCCTTTCTGCTTGTTTGGTTGTCGTTGCTGCGATTTGTACTATGTGGGCAGCATCCTATTGGACAACTTGTTTTAGCTGCAGTTGGGCTTATTGTGCTTGTTGTTGGGCATGTCCTTTAGGGGCATATTATACTTTTGGTGCTACTATGGTGTTAATTGCTGCAGCCCTTGCGGCTTCATTAGTTCTTACTTCTCCCGAGGATATACCTTGTTTTGTCTGGGAGCAAAGGAAGGAACACCCTCTTCAGGTAGAAGTTACGAGGACTACTAATCCGTCAAGTGTAAATTATGGCATATATACTACGGATTGGCCGGTTCATAAGCAATCAGCATCCGGGATAGTTAAGGATGGGACCATATTTCCTCCGAATCAAAATTTTGATATTATACCAAATTTTTGATATAATATTTGATAGTTAAAAGAAAAGAAAGGAAAGGAAGTTATGATGAAGCAAAAAGCCTTCTGCTTAAGACTATTTTTTATTATTTCTTTTGTCCTGTTTTTATCTGAAACGGTTTTTGCCGAAGTACCAATTCCCTGGGGAGCAAAACTTATAAGGGATGATGTAGCAGTTGCCGGCAACGGAGAAGAAAGAAAAATAGCTTCTTATGAAACAAAGGCCAGTAAACAGGAGTTGCTTAATTATTATCTTAGAGAGATGCCCGGGCGGGGTTATAGATTATTTATGAATGGCGAGCAAAACCTTGTTTTTAGTAAAGCAGAAGAATTAGTTATTGTGGTTGTGCCTTCAACCCAGGCTGGTAAAACCAGTTTTATGGTTAGTACCGCTCCCATGAAAACTCTCCTTGGCAAGGATAGCTCTTATAGCGCAGGGGTTAGTTGCGAGCCTATTCCTTCTGTTCCTGTGTATTCTGGGGCACGTTGCATGAATTCAACACGTTTAAAATCAGGTGGGTCAAGATCGGTAGCGTATTCTATCGAAGAACCTATTAGTGTTGTGCTTGATTTCTATCGCAATCAAATGCCACGATATGGCTGGCAATTAGAGAAAGAAAATAACCTTGAAGACATTATGTCTAAGGTTACGCCGGGGCAACAGCAGACGAAAATTACTCCGGAGCAACAGGCAGCGATGCGTAATCTTCTTGGAAGCGCGCATGGGATGTTTTTTGCTAATCAAAAAGGAAACAGTTGTTTTGTGCAAGTAATGAATAATCCGACAAATAAAGAGGCCTCTATAGCTAGTATTATCTATGAAGATAAGACATCAAAATAATAAATTATCCCAGTCAACAATGGCCTACATAATATTTATCATTATTTTAATTGGGGCCTTTTCAGTTATGATACCTAAAATCCGGCAGAGATTGCAGGCTTCCTATAAAGAATCTGCTGATACCTTTGGCGAAGGCAGGCAGTTTGGCTCTCTTTCTACTTCTGGCGGTGTTGCTCCGTTTGTATTCCCGGTTTTGCCCGGCAGCGGGCAGATTGATGTGCCTACTCCTCCTCCTGTTGATAATCCCGAGTGTGATCCGGACTATTTGAATTCTTTATTACAGGAGGCGTTAAACAAGCAAGAGATTTTCTCGAATTTATCTCAAGAGGCAGGCGATGCCAATTCAGCAGCAATCAAAGCGGAAGAAGAAGAGGAAGCAGCAAAAGAAGCGGCTCGTATCGCTAAAGAAGAAGCAATCCAGGCTCGAGAGGAAGCTACTGCTGCCCGCCAAGCAGCTAATGCTAAACAGTCAGAATGTAATGATTGTAAATATGGGGAATGGGGTTTTGGGGTTTGGGGAGGTTGTGAAGCTATCTGTGATGAGGCTGAAAGTTTAGCAGAGGAGGCTACGATAAAAGAAGGTGTAGCTACAGAGAAAGAAGGAATAGCTGTTGAGAAGGAGGCAATCTCTCAGCAGAAACAGGCAAAAGCCCGTGAATTAGAAGGAATAGCAATTGAAAAGACACAAATAGCTGCACAGGCGGGAGAAGAAGCAGCGGCTGCTGCTGAAGCATTGCAGAAGGCAAATGCAGACTGTCTTGGCGCATAGTAATGTCAATATTAACACCAATAATTTAAAATAATAAATATGGTTTTATTGCTTAGTATTGTGATTTTGTGTTCAATTATTTTGTTATCTTTGAGCATCCTGCCTTTTTTCATGCAAAAGATACAATCCTGGCAGCAAAAGCAGGAGGTTTTAGTTGCTAAAGAAATGGATAAGATGTTTTATGATAAGAGCCCTAAGAGGATTGCCATGCTTTATTATATCCTTCCCATTTTCTTTGGGCTTAGCGGGCTCATCTTTTTACGTTCACCGTTTTTTATGATTTTTGGCGCGCTTATCGGCCTGGCTACGCCAAGCTTAATTCTTAAGATGCGTTTTAAACGCAGAGTCCAGAAATTCAACGACCAGCTTTTGGATTCTATTAACATGCTTACTAGCTGTTTAAAAGGCGGCTTAAGCTTATTACAGGGGATTGAAGTATTGGTGGAAGAGATGCCTGCGCCAATTAGCCAGGAGCTAGGTTTGGTGGTAAGGGAAAATAAAATGGGTATTTCTTTAGAGGAGAGCCTTGTCCGGCTGAATAAAAGGATGAATCTTGAGGAACTTGGCTTGGTGGTTAACGCGCTCTTAGTTGCCCGTGAAACAGGCGGGGAGTTGACCAAGGTTTTTAGCCGCCTAAGTGTGACTATAAGGGATAATCACAAACTAAAAGAAAACATAAAAACACTTACTTTGCAGGGGAGAATGCAAGGGTATATTATGTCGTTTTTGCCGATTATATTTGTTGCCTGGGTCCTTTCAGTTAATAAGCACCATTTTGATATTATGATGAATAATGATTTGGGCAGGATGCTTTTGGTGGGGGCGGTGATATTGCAGGTTTGTGGAATGTTTCTTATCAGGATGTTTAGTATAATTAAAATATAAATATGGATATTTTGATTTACCTTTTGATTATTTCCGCGGTTGTTTTAATCGCCTGGGCAATGGCCTCTTCCTGGCGAGTTTCAGCTATGCGGTTGAAGCAGGATAATTTTATTGAAAAAGCTAATAAGCCGTTTTTTGATTTATCTAAACTTCTTCCTACGCGTGATATCCTTGAAAGAACCGGGCTATTAGTAAAAATAAAGAATAAGATTGATGCAGCCCATGTTAATATTTCTCCGGTTGCATTTTTTAATTTAAAGATAATCATTATGTTTATCTTTGTATTTTTAAGCGTTATTGCTACCGGCAAAATCGACCCCATCTTTATCTTTATTTCCTTAGGGATAGGATATATTGCCCCTGAAATTTATTTAAAGCAAAAGCTTGCCAAGCGTAAAAACCTGATTTCGCGCCGGCTTCCGGAAACAGTGGACTTGCTAGGACTTTGCATTGAGGCAGGGCTGGACTTTGTAAGCGCGGTTAGATGGGTGATTGATAAGACTCCAGGTACAGCGATGACTGAAGAGCTGGCATTTGTAGTTGAAGAGATAAAGTGGGGAAAACCGCGTATTCAGGCTTTAAAGGATATGTCTCGTAGGCTGGATATCCCAGAAATGACCTCATTTGTTCAAACAATTATTCAGGCAGACCGTATGGGAACTCCGGTTGCAGAAGCCTTTACTATAATCTCTGAAGATGCCCGTGCTCAAAGGTTCCATCGCGGGCAAAGGATTGCCTTGCAAGCTCCTATCAAAATACTCCTTCCTCTTATATTTTTCATTATGCCTGTGATTGGTATTGTAATTGGAGGTCCAATCCTGCTTCAGTTTATGCAGGGTGGCCTTACCGGCCTTAAGTAAGGGACGGTTCCTTCTTCTTTTATTCATTACACCCCAGTAAGTTATAATAATATTAAAATACTTTAGTTAGATTATTCTCCTTGCTGCGTCAATTGTAGTAAAAGCAAAAGAGATTTTATTATGCCAGGGAGTCAAGATTAATTCCGCAGCATGGAGCGTTGCATGTAATATGCAGAGGAAATAATAAGAGGAAGGTGTTCATAAAGGAAAATGACTATGAATATTATTACCATTGTCTTGTTAAATTGAAGAAAGAAGAAGGGGTAAAGATTTATCATTATTGTTTGATGCCTAATCATCCACACCTTTTGGTTGGGGTTGAGGAGGGAAGTAACCTTTCGCATTTTATGTAAAGAGTAAATGGGAAATATGTATATTATTATAAGAAGCGACATAAGTACATAGGCCACCTTTGGCAAGATAGATTTAAGAGCAGGATAGCAGATGATGAGGGATATTTAGCTCAATGTGGAAAATATATAGAGCTTAACCCGGTAAGAGCCAAATTAGTAGATTTTCCAGAAGAGTATAATTTTTCAAGCTATTGCCATTATGCTTTTGGAACGAAAGACGTGCTTATAGATGACAATCCTCTATTTCTGTTTTTAGATGAAGATCCTCTTAAAAGATCTGTCATTTATAGAGAAATAATCCGCGCAGAAATGATGTTGTAACATTGTGTAGTCTTAACAATGGATGGGGGGGTCGCGTTTTGCCTTTGATTTATTGTGAAATATAGAGCACTTAGGAAGCGCACTGCATCCTTCTTCCTGTTCTATGGTGATGTTCTTGGATCATATATAAATATCTGGTTTTAATCAAGTATATTTTCTTAGAATTGCATCTTGTTAATTACATAATTATATACTACCGATTTTTCTCGAATATTATTATATTAATGGAAGTATCAATTCTAACCTTGTTGTAACTTTATGCCATTTTGAATGATAAGAATGAGATAACCGTCCCTATTATTTGTCCAATCTGTATATAACCAGCTTTATTAATGTCCACTCTACATATATAATTGTCCAATCAGTTCTAATTATCTTATATTAACCTAAAGGCTGTCAAATAAAAACGATTAGATGGGGCTGAATTGTTAATTATACTTTATGTTCCTGTATCCAGGCTTGTTAATTTAATTAAAGCTCCCTAGGATCTGGTATCTTAAATAGATTTGACTTAAATTCTCGCCAATTTTAACCCCCAATCTTGAGTCTTATTTTTGGCCGTTTTCAGGAAAAGAAAGCGTTACCAAAAATAGCATATTTTATACTTGACAGCGACGATCTAGGTGTTATACTTTGGTGTAAATTGAAAAGGTTGAAAAGGTAAACTTAGAGTAATCTAAGGACACAAAGCCACGGGTCCTTAAGTCAAGAAGAAGTCCCAGGGATAGCCGGGTTGCCAATAGCGACGAGAGTTGGAATTGACAACTCGATTTTATTTCAATACTTAGTAAGTAATTTTAAAAAGCGTTTATTAACTTATGAAGAAAGTGAAAGTAATAAGGTTAATAAAAAGTATTGGGGTAAGGGGAAAGATTTATTTTTTATCTAACACTATTAGGTAAAAGATGGATAAACTTCAGAAACAGACAGAAGGCCAATTTGAGCAACCAGAAACCAAGCCAGAATTTAAATCTAGCTTTAAGGCTTGGATCCGCGTGGTTGCTTTTATTGTTGTAGCGGTCTTCTTGCCAGAACAGGTAGCTCAGGCAGTAGAATATGACTGGCGTATACTTTGGAATAAGCCGGTAACAGGTAGTATAGCTCCCAGCTATTTAAAAGATCTTTCTGGTATCGATACTGCTCTAGCCATCCGTAATATTCTTAAAGATATAGCAAATAAACCAATAACCGCAATCAAAATATCGTCCAATCTGACCATAGGTTTAGATAAGCCTCTAGAAATGTCCAATCAGAAGATTGATGAAATCTTCCAATGGTTAAAAGGCCGGCCCTGTGGCTCTAAGGCCTTATATGATTATTTAAATTATACCGGCTTGAAAGTAACTGAACAAGATATTGCTATACTGGCTTTGACAATAGACATCTTAAATGATGTAGTTAAGCCGGAAGGCAACCCCGAAGTTATTAAAACTTCATTGTACGCCCTTTCTAAAACCTCTGAGTTTTTTGGCCAAAGGCTTTATTCTGTGAAATTAGACTTAAATAACCTGGATAAGAAAATAGATCTGACTCCATTTATTGCGCATGTTAATGGCGACCACTATGTTTTAGTAACCCATATCAGTCAAGACAAGGTTTATTTTAGCGATAACCATACAGAAGAGTTTTTGCCTAAAGAGAAGTTCTTAAATGAGTTTACTGGTTATGCTTTAATTAGCAAGCCGATGTCAGTGGATTTGGAGATAAGCGTTAGTCAAGCCAAGGCTGTTTTGGGCAGCGGCAGAAACCCTGGCCGGTACTCCAACAGCGTGAATTGGTCAAAATGGTCCAAGAATATGACTACGAGTATCCTTGTTAATCTTGGCATGAATATGGTTAGTAGTTCGCTCTCTGGCGGTTGGAAGAATATCCCTAGTAAATTATATGATAATTTTGGATCAAGTATAGTGAGTGGTGTTAAATCCATGGCTGTAAGCTACGCGGTTCAAAGCTATGTTCAGGGTGTGGCTATGGAGAATAATTGGTCCTCAGATAAGGCTGCTTTAGTCGGTTCTGCTCTAGGCGGTTTTGCAGCAGGCCTAACTACCTCGATAGGGGCAATGAGCGGTAAACCTTCACTTAAACTTTCTAATTGGACTGGCGGGGCACTTGGTAATGCATTTCTTGGGGGTGTGACTACTGCTATTAGCCAGGCTACTGCTACCAGAGTCTACCTGTCTTTATATGATAAGAATGATACGCGAACGAATGCCACTGCGCAGATAGGTTCTTTGGCTGCAGGGTTGCTTATGATGCAGGCAAGCAAAAGCTTAGTTCCCGGGGCATTTGGTATTGACAGCTCATCTTTAACCAAATCTAAAGCTCCTTTTAACTTGGGTGATTTTTGGAAAAACAATCGGACAACAATTTTCTCAGGTGTTGGTGGAGCTGCCTTAGGAGCAGCTCTTTACTCTAATAATCGTGTTGCCGGTGCCTTGATTGGTGCTGGCGTAGGTGCAGGCGCAGGGTATTTGGTGAGTAATCGCGCTGTTGTACTGGATACTATTAAAAATAATGCCATGCCTATGCTTATCGGAGGGGTTGCAGGAGCAGCTATGGGGGCTTTTACTGGTTCAGATGGTTCAGAACGTGCAATATCTGCTTTGGCCGGATTTGGATTAGGCGCTACTTCAGGGCTGTTGATCAAGAAATATGATTTTTCCGTAATGGGTGGAGTTAGCGGTGCACTCGCTGGTTATATGTACGGCGGCGATGAGACGAAAGACCGCTTACGTTCTGCAGCCCTAGGTTTTGTTGGAGGAACAGCAGTGGGTGCTTTTGTTAATATCATTGATGATATGGAGAAGAGGCCTTATATGGAAAAAGGGCTGAAGTCGCACTTAACTGAGGCTGGAAAAACATCTCCGGATGGAAAAGAGTTCCTAGGCTATGCAGAAGGAAGCGATAAATTAAAAGAATATGCAAATAGAGAATATAAATTTGAACAAGGTACAAGCTACGGTGACATTATGAAATATATTACCGTAAAATCAGGGGCTATCCTATTAGAAGAAGGTTTTCGTTCTATGAAGTATGATAAGGTTAAGAAAGAAGGGGAGTCCCGAGGGTTAAAAGATACTGACCTGGATGATTATATTGGCGATGAGATGGGCAAATATGAAATATATTATTCCGGCCTGGGAGCCGGATATGAGATTTTAGGTACAACCAGCTATAGCAGTAAAGACAAGTGGTATACCATGCTTGGTCAAGGTCTTTTGCAGGGTGGGGTTTCCGTTGGTGTGGCAATGTTAAGAAATAAGCTTGTGAATAATTACGGAATAGACCCGGTTACTGCTTCAAATGCAACTATGTGGGTAAGCGCAGCAGGCCGGGCACTCACCGATACTCTTATTCACGGGGATTCATTTTATTATAATTCAGATGAAAAAACAGGCGAGTTAAAAGAGAGGCCGGGTTTTGGGGGATATATTCAGCAAGGTACTAACAAAGCGCTGAATTTTGGCTGGGGCGCTAAGGATAAAATGTCCGATGTAATTACTTATAATAACTATGTTACGCAGATAGTAAATTTTGGCCAAAGAGCAGCGAATTCGGCAAATGGCGGCTTTGCTGTTGTCTATGGCCAGCACCTGGCGGATTCCTTCCATTATAGCACAGTGGAAAACAGCCTTGGATTAATAAATAATTCGTATATAGTAGCAAAGATTATTACTGGTCAAGCTTATGAGAGAGTTCGCGGGAACATGTCTGAATTGGCTAGCGGCGCCAAGAGCGATACCGAAGTAGATTTTACTTTGAAGCTCAAGTTGTTTGGTAAGAAGATATTTGAAGATGGCGAGTTGTTAAGCAAGGCTCCGCAACAAGAGAACCTAAAAACAAAGATAGATGGCATAGTGTTTAATAAGGATGAAGGGTATAGATTAATTACTAATATTGATAAGCCGGGAGAGGGTATTTATTATTATGAAACTCAGAGAGAGTCTAATTCTTCTCCTCTTCCTGAGAAAAACCGCGCGCTCACTAATACGGATGTATACGCGATATCAGTACCGATTCCCGGTATAGAGGATAAAGCATACGGCAAGCTCTATAAAGGGGTTTTTGAAGTTGATTATTTAGGGCAAGATAGTAATGGCCGGGCGAGCTTTTTAGGCCTTGCCGGCGCTCCCGGATCTAAGGTTACCCTGGACTTAAATACCGCTGTTTTGAGCCCTGCGTTGACTGCTAAAATACAGCCTTTGATTGCCGGTAATCATGAAGGGAAGATTACCATTACTACTACACGAGATAATAATATTACTTTGTCTTTTGGAAAAGCTGGAGCAGATAATAAACTTGTTGCAGAAAATACAGCAACAATTAGTAGAGCAGAGTTAGCAGAATTTAAACAGGCTTTGGCCCCGTGGAGAGATTACCGCGGCGCCGGATTCAGTGAAATAGTAGCGCAGGATAAAAAGGTTTCTCATGTTAACAGTCCTACCGGATTTCTTACAAACGGCCTCATGGTAAACAGCTCCCCCCTTGAGTTAAATAATGTAAAAATTAATGGCACCCTTTCTCATCAAATTGAAAGTGCAAAAATAGAAATGTGGCAGTCTTTAGATAATAGTAATAAATGGAATATTCATCCTCTTACCAATTTATTAACCGTTGCCACGATTAGTGGCGGAGTTTCTCTTTTACCTGAGAAAGCAGATTCACTTTATTTCTACAAGCAAGCAGACCGTTCAAGATTTGGAATTTTACTTAATGTTCAAAATGGCATTGGAGTCAACAGCTTTTTCTCAGCCGCGAATTCGCAGGAAGCAAAAGTGAATAAACCGAATATTCTGGATTATAAATATAACTTTTTTGGCGAGGGCGCACAAAGCTCATTATTCGGGTTCAACGGCCTAACGCAAAAATCACCTTTTGGTTATTTCGCCTATAACTATCAAGATTCAATAAAGGTTAAGGACGAGTTGGATTTACTTGCAAAGGAGAAAGAACCCGCCGAGACGCCTATAAGCGGGGAATTAACAAGCACCTTTATTCAGACTAATGGCAGCTTTGATAAGCAAACCGAAACATTCAAGGTTGATAATGCCATGATAATGCCTGGTTCAACCCTGCAAATAGAGCTTGGCCAGGATCAAGATGGCAAATGGAGAGCGACTTCTTTGCATGAAGCAGATAAGGCAAAGTTCTCGAATTTTCTTACCGCGCAACTTCCTGCCAAATTTGAGAAAGCAGTCAAAGAAAATAAATTAACTAATTATATCGTTGAAATACAAAGAATAAAGCCGGGTGAGTATAATGTTAACTTCTTTAAGAATTCTGCTGATCGCGAAGCCATCAGGCAGATAGGAACGAATTCTCCGCTTGTTATGAAGATTGATGAGGCTGATTTGAATGATTTGGTAAAAGCAGGGGTTCCTATCGGGGACAACTTGTTATTTAATGTTCAGGGGACCATAAATTATAAAAGGAATAATGAAGGAAATTATGTTTCAGATATTATCTATCAGCAGAAAAATCTTGAACAGCCGGCGTTAGTAATGCCGACTAAAGCCACGTCTATTGAGGCAAAGGCAGCAGGCGTCTCGGGGGGGGAGGGCGTAGTTAACGTTAAGCTCTTCACTTTTAATCAGATAACCTATAACGCAGAGAAAAATAGCAATACATTTAGTCTGTATCCCCTGGCTTTATTGCAAGGCGAGGGGACCTTGAGCAGCACCTACCTTAACAACATGAATAAAACACCGATAGACTCGGTTTTCTTTAATATTAAGAGCCCCTCGCTTGCTCCTGAAATGGGCGTGATTGCCCGGGTTACCCGAGGAACAGACGATACTATTTTTCATAATAGGAACTTAGCTCCCACTCCCACTTCTTCCGGAGCCGCTACTTCAACAACTCAGGCCAATGAATCAGCTATTCCCACTCGCGCGCCTTTGACTGACTTGAACGTGATTAAAACCCATAGCGATGCTGTAATAGAATTAGGCAAAGGGACAAACCTGCAGATGTTATTAGGCGTAACAGAAATAAATGGAGTCCAGGTTTGGCAGGCGCAGTCAATGGCCGGTTTCATCGGTAACACCATTACCTTGCAAAAAGATACCTCTGTTGTCTGGGGTGAAACACTTAGTTATAAAGGGAAAGAAAAAGACGTATTCGCAACATTCCATATCGGAGAAGAAAAACGCGACGGCAAGCTGGTTCCTATTATTGACCGTGTTACTTCCAAAATTAACTTTGAAAGAAAAGATATTGCAATTGGCGATAAAGATGTAACGCTGCTGGGAACATTGCAGCAAGGCAAAAATAGAAAAGTTGAGCAGAAATTCGAGAAGATTAAATTTGGCGATAGAGAATACGGGATTAAAATGCAGGTTAATGACGGGTTCCTTATCAAGGGTGCCCAGAGTAAATTTTATATTATAGGTAAAGGCTTCCAGAATGAGGCAAAGATAACTACCGAAGACGGAAGAACCTTCACGCTTAAGGCAGGCAAATCAGCGGGGATAAGTGTTTTTGATGAAACGGGCAAAAAGCAGGTTGGGGCTTTAACCGACAAGGGTATTGTTTTCTTTGAAATAGACAAAATCAGGGCTTCGATGCAGGAGCTTGCTGGATTTTTTGAGAAATCCGAAGCCTCCGGGGCTGATTTTGATAAGGCAAGGAATATTTTCGGCCGGGCAAGAAAGGCGTTTAATGAAGGTGATTATGTTAATGCTATTGATGCATTAAATAAGGCCAGTAAGGAAGCTACCAGGCAGCAGAACAAGAATCTTATGGAGCAGCTACGCACTCAAAATCTTATACCCGCGGGTTATAGTTTAGATAAAGATGCGCAGAATGGTTATAAACAGCTGGCGGCAATTGTTGAAGAATACAAGAAAAATGGCGGGCCTTCTACAGTAAGGGAACAGGTCAAGGAACGCCTTAGACGAGATATTTCTGTATTGGAAAATGAACAGCGCAGTCTTGTAGCTTCTTCAGCGGATAAAACAGAAGTAGATCTGGCGGCAAGAAAAATAGCAAAAGCAAAAGAAGCATTGGGGCTTTTGGAATCCTCTGATCCGCAAAAAACTACTCAATTAACGCGCAGGGTAAAAGACCTCGAATCTGCGTTTGTATCCCAGGAAACAAAATGGCGCAATGAGTTGGCGCGCAATGGCGACATGCCGGATCAAGGAATCTGGGCTGGTATATGGGGAGCAGTCGCTGTTAACAGGGATGATAGTATCAGGGAGGAGAGGGATCGCAGGGCGGTTGATTTAACCTATGCACGTGTTGCATTAATCGGCTTAACTGCTACCGGAGCTAAAGATTTATATGATTTGGCTTCCAAGATTAATAGCGAGTTGAAGATGGAGGATAGGGGGACTGCCCGCCGCCATGAAACCGAAATGTCCGCTGTTAAAGTTGACGCCAACGCCCTGTCTTTAATCATGAACAAAAAAGCGGTGGTAGAGGAAACCTTCCTTATAAAAGACGTAGGGTATGTAACCAGGGGGTATGATGAGAAAGGCAACCCTTACGAAGTGCTTACCGAACTGGCAGCCCTTAAATATGATGGCGGCCGGTATGCGCCAAAATACGCAGTAAAAGTCATTGATCTTGAGAGTGGAGGTCATATTACCGTAAAGCAGGAAGCTTTTGGCAGGACCAGGGTCTATAACGACCAGGGCGGGGAGATTATGGGTAATGTTGTTGCTAAGACCACTCAGGTTAAGGAAAACGATAATGTAATCGGCAACATGCAAAAAGTGGTAACTCCTTCCGGGGAGATTAAATTCATTTTTCAAAGTAAAGATAGCTCTATAGGCACCCAGACAGTAGCTGCAAAAGAGGTTATATTTGAGCAGTCACAAGTTGATAGAATGTCTTTTAACTTGCCTAATGGAAAAGAGCTCTTTGTTGCCGCTGATGGCAAGGTAATGAATGGTTTTGAAGAGTATAACGCCAAGAATTATGAAGCAGCTGATGATGTGCAAGAAAACACATACTTCCGTTACGGCAACAGAGATATGTATTCAGGGGTTACTTTTGGACACTTTAGCAATTCAAGTGATTTAAAAAGAGACCTGGAAATAGCTTTAAGAAGTACCGGAACCGGACAGATTTCTCAAGACCGCCTCGCCAATGTGTTTGGAGATGCCATTGAAACAAAATATATAAGCCGGGTTAACAGCCTGGCTGTTCAAGCCGGCCTTAATACCATGGATAGCAGCTCTCCTGAGTACGCAGCGGTATATAAGAGAATTCAGCGTATTGCCCTTGGAGAATTGTATCGTGAACCTGCTGTGCGCGAGTACATGTCTAAAACAAATTTAGCCCCGGTTGCTTTTGTCGATGATGCGATTACATGGGGTTCCACGGCTAAAGTAGGCGGTGGCGTAGGTTTAGTTGTAGGTGGCACCGTGGTGGCTGTTACAGGTGTTGGGTCGGCTCCTGGCGGTGGAATGGCAGCTGCCGGTTTGACAACTTTAGGTATTGTAGGAAGCGCTGCGGCAATTACTACCGGCAATGCGTTAATTTACAATGGTATTACTGGCCAGAACATAAGCTCAAATATCCTTCTGGGTGATTTTGCGGTTAATTTGGTTACTGCCGGCCTGGCTTCGTGGGCAAAAGTGATTACTGTAGGTACGGTAGCTGCGAACGCGACAAGAGCAGAGATAATGACTGCTAAAGTTTTAGGTTATGCAAAAACCGCTCCTACAATAGGGATTATAACCGAGAATGTGGTTAATACCGGCAGCATATTATATAGTGGTGAATATATGAGCCCGGCAGGACGTTTGGGCATTTTTGCTACTGCAGGGATGGGGCAATATGTTTTCGCGTCAAAGACTGCCATGACGATTATGGGAGTTTCTTCGGCTGTTGGCATAGCCGATACGATAATACCATTGCATCAGTATATTGGCGTGGCCAGTAACATTACAGGAACCGTAGCTGCTCCTTATCGTGGTATTGTCAGGGCAATAGGCAGCTATTATGACAATCCGGATGCTGCGCCTGGCTGGATTTCCCGGGTATATAAAAATCAGGCCGCTGAAAAAGGTGCATGGGTTTCAAGTTTTGGCAGCGGGGTTATCTCTTCAATGGGCTGGTTTGGCGTTTCCGCGGCACAATCATTCCTGCAGGCAAGAAGCGGAAGCTATTTAATGCAATTTACGCTCAGGCCGCATGAGCCGGTTATGTCCATTATTCATTTAGCCAGCATTTTAAACAGTGATACCAGCGGCAATAGCAAGTTCACCATGATGGATGGTTTTGAATTAGCTGGTAATTTCGCAGGCGGTTTTGCAGGCCTTAAGGGGGTATCTTTACCGAAGACAGGAAGCCTTTCCCAAACAGGCAGGATAAACGGTTTAATAGATGATTTAAAAGCCTCTAATAGTTTCTTTGCGTCCGCGGTTGATATAGCGCCTAAAATGTATCTTGGGCAGGTAGGTTTTACTATCGCTACTTCTGCGGTAAAATCTTTAGCAGGTTCACAATCCTGGAGCTCCATTTTTAATAGCTTATCCGGCCAGACAGATTCCTTATGGTCCAGCTCAATAGGTTTTGGTGTGTATGCTAAGGCCGTCGTCCCGCAGGTAAAGTCTATAATAAGTAAGTCAGCATTAGCAAAGTCACCGATTACTTCTTCTCTTGCCATTGGCGGGGTATCCGGAGGAATGGCCACCTTTATTGATTATGCAAACCATAGCATTTCCAACTTCTTTAGCGATAAAAAAGACAGCAGCTATAGCCTTACCAGAGGAGCGATAGTATTTGCTACGGCATTCCTGGCTGGCAGCGCCCTTGCTTACGGCAGGTCAAAATTAGCTTCAACAGGAAAAGCCAGCTGGCTTACTTCAGAGTATGCCTCTTATCCGGCAATTACCGGTTTGTCTTCTTTAGCCGGCGCATCCGCCGGTAATACTTTTGCCCGCGACGGTTATCAAGCTAATTTGTGGGCAAGCGCATTAGTCCCTGCTACATTGACCTTAATGGCAAAAATAAGTTCTAATATGGATGCTGCAAAGGTTAACCCTATTGAGTCCGGGCAGGCACCGGCATTCTGGAAGACGCTTGTTAATCGGGTTAATCCAGCTGGTAAATTCGAGAGGTTAACTGTTGATGGCAAGTTAGGCGGTTATAAGTGGGGACTTAATTTGAAGGGTACAGTTCCTGTGACAGCCGTCGGCCTTTCTTTGTTAGTAGAAAATGTTCCCCTGCCAAAAGAATATAATGCATGGAGAACCGTTGCCAGCACTACTTTAAGGACAATTGCTTTAATACATGTTGGTTTAGGGCTTGAAGGAAAGCGCGGCGGAAGCAGCGGTTTAAGCGCAGCCTGGTACAGGATGAAGGTAAATGGCGCTCCAGACGCTTTCCTTAGGAAGGCATCTTGGGCCAAGGGGACATGGGATTGGTCAGGAGTAGCCTCTAACGCCAGCGTATTGGGGTCAGCAGGAGCGCTGGCATGGCTGATGAATTCAAAGAGCATTTCTGAAAACACAAAAACAAGTTTGATAGTTGCCTCAATTGCGGCATTGGCATTAGGAATGGGTGGGTATAAACAATCTTTTAAAAGCCTGGTAAAGCCAATCTGGACTGATAATATCATAGCTAAAAATGGCAGGATTTTGAAATTGAATGAAGCTGGTAAACCAGTGCGCACAGAGTTAACTGCTTCCGCTTTCTCAAGATTTTTATATTCTAACCCTGTTGCAAAAGTAGGGTTGAGCAGGGGTGCTGTATGGGGAGGGATTTCTACTTATGCAGTATTGGGACCGGATAAATTACCAGTAGTAGGCTTTGAAAAGAAGCATATTGTTGTTGCTTTGATGGCTACAGCATTGCTTGGGCCTGGAATAAAACCCGGCCTGGCACAATTGGGGCGCGCCTACAATTTGTTAAAAGGAGAGACAACTTTTGAGACTGTTAATGGCAAGCTTGTTATTAAAACAGCAGGGCCCGGAGTTCTCGCATATGATATAGCTAAAACCGCTTTACCAACCATACCTTCTATTGCTATAGGTATGGCGGCTATGCCTGATTTACAAAACCTGGTGCATTCCTTAAGCGACACTTCTTTTAACAACTTATTGAAATCCACATTTAACCTGGATGATGTAAAACAGCAATATATCCAGCTTGGCTGCGGCACGGAAGCTGATTTTCAGAATAAATCGTTTACCCAGGTTCAGGCTGAGATGATGGTAAAACAGATTGAGGTTCAAAAAGCCGCCTCTTCTAATAAGGATGAGATTGATAAGTTAGAGGATTCCAGAAAATATTATTCAGGAGTTGTTGAGAGAGGCGAGACAGGTTGGAATAGCGCTTTTATGTGGCAATTAAGGGCTAATTCTGCTAATGAAGGCGCAAAGGTAGCTCTTTGGTTTGGGCCTTCCCTGTATTTTATCAAGCCTTTCCTTGAGGTAGGGCTACGCCGTATACCCGTAGTTGGGGATATGCAGGCTTTTATGGGTGAAGGAATGGGCAAAAAAGGCATGGGTGATAGCCTGACCTGGTTTAAAACCGATAGCAAACTAGGCAATGTAATTCATGGGACGATTGGAAGAATTGAAAGTATCATCATGGAAGAGCAGGTCCGTGAAAACGTATTTGATACTTTCTTTAAAATGCCTCTTAAACAGAGCGGGTTTGAACCCGCCAGCCCAACCGATACAAAAAGGTACGCGTTTCAACAGCAATTATTTGAGAATCTTCAGGAATCAAATGAACGTTCAGGCGCTCTGAGTATTAGCGCAATGAATACCAGGGTAATAAATGTCATGATTTCGCAGGGCGCTACCTTAATGGTCGCTCCTGAGAGCAGTGTTTCAAACGGCGCCGAAATCGATGCAATAAATCAGGATTTTAAAAATGGCAATTCCGCTCAGGCGCTCCAGAGATTATCGCAATTACCGGAAGGTTCTTCAGTGCGCATTCATGTAACCACTGGCAATGGATTTCTGCCTGTAGGCTTATATGAATTTAAGGTCGAAAATGAGGCAGAATGGGCGCAGCCGTTGCAGATACGTGCGCAGGCAGAAACATTTCAGCAGCAATTAGTGGCCGGACAGATTTCTGCTTTAGAGCTTGCCCAGATTGCCGAAGGCGCAACTGCGGTGACCGGAAATTCTGTCGGCAATATCGCTCCCAGTATTAACCGGGATGCCGCACGTTATACCTTGGCGCAGGCAATTAGTGCAGATGCAGTTCCGTTACTGGTTGATCAACAGCAGCCAGGAAAGATTATCTTTACCGATTCAAATAACCAGCAGAATACTGTAACTGTTTCCGCGCAGAACCTGATGCCGTTTATCCAGGAAAGACGTGCTTATGATACGAATTTTGATGCAGGCGTACGCCAGGCGCACCAGCAGTACCGCGCTCAAGTAATATTCCCCGCACAGGCAACAGCCCCTGTTTCTAACTTATTTAACTTTGTCAATACCAATTCAACTATCGCTACTGTGCCAAGCCAGAACTTAAATAATCAGAGATTGGATACCTTAAGGTTAAATACTCTGGATGCCTCAGAACGTTTTTATAACTTACATTCCCAGATGATTGCAACCAATGATTGGTTAATGGAATCCGATTTACACCGCTCCGGCAGGGTTTTTGGTTCATTTACCGCAGAGGGAAAAATAGACAAAGCGGCAAAGAAGCTGGCATATGAAAATCAATTGCACAAGTTTGGCGCTGATATAACTTCTGGTACACAAAAGGCCCTGGTAGCTGTGCAGGCCTTATTAGGGTTTGGCCTGGGCGCGCAAATTAAGCAGCAGGTGACTCAGGAAAAACGCCTTACCGCAGAGGCTGGTTTGCGCGAGATAGTAAAGAAATTGGATTCTCTCAAGGCTGCAAAAGGCAACTTGCCGGCATACCGGACGGCTTTGGTGGATACTTTTGGGTTTACCGCTGAGAATGTCAAGAAGCTCTCAGATGAAGCCTTGCAAATGCAGTATGATTTTCATTTAATGGCGCTTAAAGCCCAGCATAAACAGATAAAGTCCTTTAACAAGAAACTCGTTAGCTCGAGGGGTAATTTACGCAGCTTATTAGTGGCGGATTTCCGTCAGAATCAGGCTAATCTTCAGGAGCTATCGACCTTATTGGCTGAGGCCGGAGTAAGCCAGGATATTTTAGGGGCAGATTTCTCAGCTGGAATAAGCAAGGATTATAAAGGACGTAATGCCCGTGTATTTGTTAGTGAAAATAGCGTAGTAAAAGTATTTGATCTCTCATCTTTGCCTGAGGATGCGCGGGATAGGGCCAGGATAAAGATAGAAGATCGTTATCGCAGGGGTTTAAATGGTTTATCAGTTGCAGGAGCTGTTACCAGATCAGGGAATAATCTAATTATTACACAGGCCAGGGTTACTACCGTAGCAGAAGAAATGATGAAGTTGCATGCTGCCGGCAAACTCGCAGAAATGAACACGCTTCTTGAAAAGCTGGCCCAGCTTGGCCAGGATCTTTCAGCGCAGGGGTATCAGTGGTCTCCTGCAACTTCCGGTAACATGCTGGATAACTTAGGCCTGGATGATCAGGGTAATATCACCGTAGTTGATTTATCAGCCATACAAACAACAGCTAATCCGGATGATGCGCAGGCAATATGGGTAGCGCGGCTTAAGCAGGATGCGGGAACATATTCAACAGAAAGGCTGTCCGCCTCCAAGGCTACTATTAATGCTTTTGATACCTATTTTAATACTCACAGTGCAATGGTTACCCGCGGAGAACAATTGCTGGCTCCATTTGTTAAAGGCAATGTTCGGATAGATAGCAGTAATATTGTCGGCCTTAACCCGGCATTGACTACCGGAGTTGAGAATGTAGTTAATGCTGCGGTTAAGAAAGTTTTAGGCAAAGATAGCGATTTGCGCGGCCTGCAGGTTAACTTTATGCCTTTTGCAGGAGATTTACAATTTGAGTGGGATGTTAATGCTGATGGCGGGCTCACGCTATCGCTTAACCCTGCTGTCTTGGCCAACCCCGAGTTATTAGAGGCGGTTGTGGAGCATGCTTTTGATAAACGTTCTAACAGGCAGTTTGCTGCGGATAGGGCCCTTGATTTTATGACCAGATTAAGGCATGTCTCCGGCGGCATTATTACAGCTCCTTTAATTAACCTGAACTCCTGGCTTACTACAAGCCAAGTCAACCGTCTGACTTTCACAGAAATTGGACAAAGAGCCGGTGATTTGGCGCAGGCGTTAGGATTACCAATAGATCTTTTGACTCGTCGATTACCGCATACCGCAGTAGGCGCAATCGTTAATGCGTTTGATATTAATAACCATGCCAGGCAGTCTTTAAATACGCAGTTCAGGTTAAGAGCTGAAGCGGCCTTAGCTCCAATGATCAGGTTCTGGGCAGGGACAAACTGGGGCCAAAGGTTTGATACTATGGATTATCGCGCTCAAGGTATCTCGCAGCACGCCATTGATCCGTTTATTTTATCGCAAAAAACACTCGGTGAGATCTTTGAGCTTGATGCTAATGGACAGGTAATTGGCATTAAGAATATTGATGCGCGTGCGCAAAGCTTTACCGCTGCCAGCCAGAAAGCTGTCGCAGTAAGATTGCCGGCATTATTTGAAGAAACCAAGAAGAGCTTGCTTAAGAATGCCCAGCAGCTTGGATTATCTACTGAAGCCCAAACTAAGCTTAGGGCCTTAACTATTGAACAGGTATTAGGCGCTAATAAAGGCGACTGGGCAAATAAGGTGCAGATTCGCATAGCTTTACCGGAAGAATTGGATCATATGGGATTTGGCGAAACTAAACAGGGGAGCCGCCAGATCTGGGTGAATTCGCGCTTCATTGACCTTGAAACAGGAGAAATCAGCAAGGAGCTTCTTAATGATGTATTAGCCCATGAAGCAACCCATGTTATTGCTGATTTGATAGCATCAGAACTTACCGCGCAAACAGGCAGTCCTGTTAATACGGGTATTGCAATCGGACAGGAAGGTAATGAATCGCTTGTAGACAAGATTGCCGGGAACAAGCGTAGTAATTTAGGTAATCATTTATATATAAATCTGGGGAGGCTTAGGAATATTGGCAATGCCGGTGGATTTGGTAATGTAGGTGGCGGAACCCCTGGTTTAGGTGATGGCGTTGGTGGTACAGCAGGTGGAGTTGGAGTAAATAGCGGAGCATCTATTCCCGAAGTAGAGCCTCCTGAAATCGAGATTCCTAAGGTAGAACCGACTAAAGTAGAAGAGCCGGCTCCTTCTCCTGTTGTCGAAGAAACTCTATCTTCCAGTTCATCTAAATTAAATAAGGCTATAGCCGCTCTTGCTGCCAGCTTAATCAAGGCCAAGAATTATGTTACTTCGTTCCATCCTGTGGATAGATTGGTTAACTTAGTAAAGGGCATAAGAAACAGTATCAGTAATGCCCTGAATGCCAGGTTCGAACGCATTAAGCAGCAGGCCGCAGAAACACCAGCCGTTTTAGTTCCAGTAGAGCAGCTGGAGATCAAAAAGGTTGATAATCAAGAAGCGGTAGAAGTACTTTCTATCGCCGACATACATGGGTCTCCTATTGAAGGCCAGAGCTTAACAACAGGGATTATTGATGCAAACGGCTTGACTCCCAAGTACAAGGTTGAGGTGGAAGATGTAACTTATTATTTATCCGCTCCTTATGACCTTGGAGGTGGCCGTATTGCAGTGTTAGCGTTCTTGCGCGAAGGGGATAGATTTGTTGCCAGGACCTATTATAGAAGTAATTCCGCGGTGGAATTCAGGTATCTGCCGAATTATACATATAACGAGGAACTCAAGGAGATCGTCCACTATGATAAAGGGTTCGGGGAAGACAGCTTAGGAGTTCCATACCAGGTACAGGAAGCACTCGCGAAAGTAAAAGAGCAGGAAAAACTTATCAATATTGAAGATTCTGCTATCAGGGATCTTGTGTTTGCCGGCACAGCACGGCAGAAAATTGAAGGCGGAACATATGTTGGCTTTATGGGGCGCGCGAAAATAGAGGTTCCCGGCAATTTCCATACCGGACTCCGTAATAAGAGAGGTTCTGAAGAAAAAGTCTCTCCTCACCAGGTAGGCTTTGATAATCCTGAAGACGCTCCTGATTATAGCCGCCTGCTTACAACCTATACGACCAATACTAATACATATGGTGATATTACTGTTGAAGTCTTCCCCTCAAAGAACGGGCTTCATAAGTATTCGATATTCCGTGATTCACTTGGCAGGATATGGTTTGGGCATGTGGAGAATGGCGCCAAGATTAACTCTATGGGGATTAGAGGCAATTGGCTTGATTTAGGTGATTTAAATACTCCGGCTTTTGAATATGCGCAGCAGGCAGACGGTTATGGTAACTTTGATCTTAGTAAAGGGAACTATGTGGATATGTTTAAGAATTATTTAAGCAAGATCCCTGTTATCCAGGAATACATGAAGGTTCGTATGGGCGCCTCTTCACCGGTGGTTCATGAACAAAGAAGCGAGATAATCGTTAATGCCCTGAAGGCTTTCTTAGGTGCGTCAAGCGTTAATACGATTGGCGGCCAAGGCATAGGCAAGGCCCCAGGCAACTCTTCTTCACCCATTAAGGCAATAGCCAGATTTATGGTGCTACCTTTATTGGCTATGGGGTTATCTTTAGCCGCGCCTTCTTTAACAATAGCGCAAAGCTACCAGCCTGCTAAGCAGGGTGTTGTAGCTGAGGCCAAGAGTATCAATGTTAAGCAGTTCAAAGGGATTAAGATAGCTGGCTTTAGTGCTGAAGATTCGACTGCTATTGTTAAGTCGTTAAAAGAGATTAATGATAGGGCTCCGTTGTTCTTGCAGTTAGCCAGGAGAGCAGGCCTTGAGTTCGTCAGCATTAAGGGCCATGGCCTCCAGTTTACTGCCGGGCAATTAGAAGGCAGCCAGGTAAAATTGTATGATGGCAATTGGCAGTTGAACAAAGATTTAACAGGCTTTATAAGCCATGAAGTTGGGCATCTTGTATATAATAAACTTAACTCTAACGGCCAGTTAGGCGAGGCATTAAAGGCTATAGAGAAGAAATACGGAGTTGATGAGGCAACTACCGGCGTTGATAGCGCAGGCCGCAAGTTTATGATTGTTTTTGGAGGCAAAAACGGCGTTTATGGCGGTTCATATGAATTCATGAATAAATATAATCCAATACCGTTTGGCAGCGTAAATACAGATGAATTGGCAGCTGAAATATTCCGTATGCGCGTTAAGCCCGTTGCCGGTTTTGAAGAGAATTCATTCTTACAGGAATTAAATGGTGTGATAGAAGAGTATCTAAAAGGCCCAAGCGGCTCATCTTCTCCTATTCAGTTGCCTGGAGAAGACAGGCAAGGCGAGCCCGTACGCGGGCAATCTCCTGCGCTTCCGCTGGTTCCCGGGCAAATACCTGTTCCCGGCGTTAATGGCGGTGCCTTAGGAGCGGTTATTGGAGGCCTAAGTATGACGACAGCCGTCGCCAGTAGCCCTATTGACTTAGCTGTCCCTGTGCTTGCTACAGGCAGGGTTAATTTAGGTAATATAAGGGCGCAAGTCCCGATTATAGATGGAACAGTAACTGCCCATGGCCCGCCTGCTGTTAACACGACAATCTCTCTCTCAAAGATTGGTCGCGAAATAAATGCGAGAGGCAAATCAGGTATATTAGTAGTTGTATCAAGTAGTGTAGTAAAGGCAGATGCCCAGAGTGCAACCTTCGGAAACGAAGAAAGAGGGCAGGGTGCAGAAGGTGCATCCAGTAATATAGGTAATGCGGCTGTCAAGGCCGTACGCAGCACTGATTCCAGGGTTATGCCTGGCAATAGTATAGGTAATAAGATTGCCAGAATAATCAGCAGAATCACATATGCCCAGAGTGCAACCTCCAGAAATGGAGAAAGAAGGCAGGATACGAAAGACGTATCCGGAAATAAAGCTAATACGGCTGTCAAGGCCGTACGCAGCATTGTTCCGCAGGCTGCTGATGTAGCAGCTGATTCAGTTATCTCAAACGAAATTGATGCAGAAAATGCATCGGTTCCGACCTTCCCGAGGTCTGTATCTGTTTCCTCAAGCCCAGTAGAAACAAATGGTAATGGCAGGACGTTATTTGGCCGTTTATCCGCCTTCCTTAGTAATGGCCGCTCCGCAAAGAAGGTTTTAACTGTTGAAGAGATATTCCATCTTTTGACCCGCTTACAGGCTCAAAAGCTATATCGTAATCAGCAAAAGCGCGGGCTTGATGTTCCTGAAAAAGACAATTATGACATGTCCAGCCAGCAGATAAAGGTTTCCGTATCTGACCGTTTAAAAGAGCAATTAGAAGACTATTCAGATTCCAGGTTAGGAAAGTGGTTTAATGCCGCTAATTTATCCGATACAGAATTAAGCAGTATGGACATTGAGGATGTAGAGACATTATTGGATAGAGGTTTAAGGAGAGCTGCTGAGCTTATTACTGAACTGGGCAGGGTAAGTGAGTTTAAGGTTCAGGAAGGCGGCTTAACTGCGGCGGATGTAGAGCGTATAATTGAAACTAAGATAGGCGGTATTATTGATGCTAAAATAGCTCCGATAGCTAAATTAGCGCAGGAAGCAGATTTAAAAGCAACCGATGCACGTAAGCGCACCGGGGCAGAAGATTGCTTGATTGGTGCGATTACCGACAAAGAGGTTAGAGAGGAATCTGACCGTCGTCTTCGTATTGAAGCAGGCGTAGAGTTTGGCCCATACGTAGTTAAGGATCTCTATACCGGCTTACAGATTATTAACCAGGTTTATGATGAATTTATTGCTAAGTATGAAAAAGAAGGAAACCAGAAGAAAGCTGATGCTTTAAGGGATGAGAAATTAGCTGCTATAAAGGCAAATGAAACTATGGCTGTTGATATACTCAACAAGTATGCCGGCAGGATTAGTATTTTAGCTCCTCTTGATAATAATCAATACCACGTTTTACAGGTAATGAGCTATGATGCTGAAACAGGAGAGATCCTTTATGTTGAAGATAACGGACAGGGTAATTCTACCGGGTATGGTAAGATTGTTTTGGATAAGATAGCAAAGATTAATGGTGAATATGTATTTATTGTGCAGGAAAGCGTGGTTAAAGAGGCAGAATTAAAGGATAATTTATTAAGCGATGAAGAGCAGAAAGAAATTAAGAATGTTGGTGGTACTGGTTCAACTGGCAGCGGCTCTTCAAATGGCGGCTCATCTGGCGGAGCGCAGGGTGGAACAGGTTCTGGTGCAGCAGGAGCTGGCCAGGGTGGCTCAAGCCCTGCCGGAGCAGGTTCTGGAATAAATGGCCTAGTTGATGATGATGACTATCTGGATAACAGGCTTTCTAGAAGTTCGACTTTATATATAGGTAGCACAGATCCTTTGTCAGCTCAGAATGTTCAGCCTGAATCCAGGGCTCCTCCGGCTGGAGAACAGGCATATCCTTCAACTTTAACTAATTCATCCATAACCGATGCTTCTATCCAGAAATCATCCCAGGAAGTTTATAGCCAGAGCGAAACAGTTTTAGGCCTGGTTTCCGCCGCAGGTAACAACACCTCTACTACTTTAGATAGCCTTACAGAGGAGCAAGAAGCCGCAGTAAGGCTACTTAACCGTTTTATCCGTTCTCCGATAATGGATAATTTAGCCCGCCGTGAAGAAGAAGATTATATGGTTGTTATTCTGGATAAACTGCTCAAGGCTATTAAGACCCGTGGCTTGGATCTTCATGGCCGTTATTTCCGCGCCGCACGCTTAATTGCGTATAGATTTGGGCTTCCTTATTCCTCTATGATACAGTTAGCCACCGCGTTCATCTTGTTAAATGAGACTGATTCCTTTATTGAGGCATTAAAAGAAGAGCAATCCATTAGAGCGGAATTAGCCGCGGTAAATACCAAGGGTACGACCGAAGCAGTTGAGGCAGTAAGCGCGGAGCCAGAGAAAACAGCAGTTAATTTTGATTTATTAGCCAATATCCGTACTATATTAGCTTCCGTAAGCAAATTAATAAAAGAAAATATAAATCTTCTTCCCGGGAATGTCCAACCGGCAAGCTCTCCAGTTAAGAAACTCGATGTAGTGTTTTATTCTTCTGAAAGAGCTGATCGGAATGGCACATTCTCTAACTTATTGGATCTTGCCCGAGATTTAGGGCAGAGAGTTTATGACCTGGCATTCAGGCTGCAACAATTTACTAATGATCGGCCGGAAGACTTAATCGTAGTTGACGAACGCGGAAGCCGCTTGGAGATTATCTCTTCTGAAGAGGAAATCTCAGAGCATGGAGTAATTTTAATTAGCGGCAGCTCAGCAGATAATGACGAAGCAACCCAGGAAAATATCGCAAATTCTTTTGCAAAGGTATTCCCGCAGGCAAACAGAATTCTTGCTCCGAGAGTCCCTGCTGGGGCAAGGTCGGTATTTGATGCTGACGCTGAGGCTTTAGTATCCAGCCAATCTAATGATCAAAATGCAGGGTCATTAGCTGTTCAGGATGCAACAACTGTTCAGGCAGAAAAAGAAGCTGTCAATGTAATTGGTGCTGTTGATAAAGAAGTGAGCGTAAATAACCGCGAAGTTCATCAGGCAGAGTCGAAGATTGTTAAAGAGATTGTTAAAGCAGGCAATATATATCAGGAAGCTAAACTGGCTTTAGCAAAAGTATTAGGTAAGGTATTACATGTCGTATCGGAAAAGGTCTTGGGAGCTATCGCATCCTTAAAGCAGGTTGCTTCATTTATTAATGGCAGTGCGCATAAGGATGGAATTCCGTTTACAACTACGCTTCCTGTTAACGTGGCCAATGCCGTAGTAGATTTTACTTTTGTGATTAAAGCCGCTAATAACAGATTTGCTCAGCAAGGCCTGGTAGCAGCATTAAAGAATTTGGAAGTTTCTTCGCCTGTTGAAGCTGAAAGAGAAGCGCATGTAGAGCTGTTGAAGAGAAAATCTGAAGGTATCGGTACTGCCATTAGCATCAAGGCTCCTCCGGTTTATTCTCCTGTCAAGTTTAACGCGGGGTCAGTTAAACGTGTGGGAATAACCAAAGGAGGAACAAATGGTAATCATACAGAAAATTCAGGAAATGAAAGAAGCAATCGCAGAGTTGGAGAATCAGTACAATATAAGACGGTTACAGGAAATGAGAGAAGCAGCAATAGTGGAATTAATGAATACGAAAAACGTCTTAGCTACGAAACCGAATTAAAGGGCCGTCTTTATACATTTAATATAGGTAAGGCCGACCAGGCTAAACTTGGCGTACATCCTGTGCGCGCCCCGCCTTACGCAGCCTTCGTAGCTAAGCTGCACAATTCCGCATTATCCAGAACCTTCAATTCAAATAATCCATTAAATTTAAACCAGCCGCATTCTCTTTCCGTGGCAGGAGAGTCGTTTGCGGCTAATGTTGTTAAGGGCGGTGCAAGAACCCTCCTCCGGGGATTGACCCTTCTTGTTACCGCCCTTACAACAATCATAGGAGGTGCACTATGTGCCCTATCAAGATTGATGAGATCAGGATTGACCACATCGTTGACTTCTCTAAGGACCACACTACCTTTGCAGCCGCGCGTGAAAACAGCAGCGGGCATCTCAGGATATTCCTCGTTAATGATGTTACCGGTACGGTTTATGCCCGTAACGGCCGCGCTGACAGTTGGGAAGAGCTCCTCGGCGTTAAATGCGAGCTTGTCCGTATCAAGATTACTGAAGCAAGAGGTTTTGGCGTTCCAGTCTATAGAATTAACGCAGAACACAATTAATGAGGAGATCCTTGCCTCTTCTAGCCCCGTCAGAGACTATGCCAATAAGAATTATCTTCGCTCCGGGGCTAGACGTAATTATAGGTATGCTTATAAAACTGAAGCGAGTGTATTCGTTAAAGTTGTACAAGTATTGGGAATAGCGGTTATTGCCCTGTTGTTGTTCTTTATGGGTTACAAGTATGTTAGCTATATATCCAGCCAGGACAAAATAGCCCTTAAGACTTTTGATGTTATGCAGGCACATACAAAACAAGACAGGAGCATAAGAGAGTTTGCAAGGGAGTTCTTCCGCTTGTTTGACAATATCGAGTTTTCCGATGGGTTGGAGTTCGGATTGATTTCAAGCCTGGTGGAGCCGTTAGAGAAGCTAAAGATGAACAGGAGCCTGGTAATAAAAGAAGCCAATGCTCATAGCATAGATCCTAATCTGCTTGCGGCTATCCTGACAGCCGAAAGGCTTGATATGAACCCATTGAAGCGCGCCGCAGATTTTACTATTTTTGTCCGGTCGAAGACTTCAGGCGGCTGGGGCCAGGTAAGGCCTGAAACAGTCAGGTTCCTTATAAGCAATGGAAGGATTGATAAAAAGTACGCGGCGTATAGCAGCTACAAGCTCGCTGAGGAAATAAAGAATAATGATCAATTCAATGTAATGTGCGTTGCGGCATATTTGAAGTTCTTGGTTGATGAGGCAGAAAAGATCCAGGGATCAGGCGACCGTTATGAGTTTATGAAGAAGGTGGCCGCAGGCTATACCGCAGACTGGCGCAGGATGAAAGAGGGTTTATTACAGCCTCCTTTCGATGCTAAAGAATATAAAGAAAAAACAGGAATTGATTCCAGCCGGGCGCAGGCCGCGGTTTATGCTGAGCTTGTTGCGGCCTTATATAGGCTAATTGAGAAAAATGACTTAACCGGTACTTCCAGCCCGGTTACAAAATCCGAAGATCCACGCATTAATAATTTAAGAAGGGATTTGAATTCTGACAACAGGTTAATCCGTACCCGCGCAATTAATAATATAAGAGATTACAATTTAGCGAATATCTTCGTGGAAGAACTGCTTGCTTTAATCCGTGAGCAGGAGGAAGCGAGCAGGTATAATTTAACCAGCAGGGAAGGCAAGGAATGGTTCCATGTTAAGATGTTCGCGATTCAGGCGCTGGTCAATTTAGATGAGAAGGTGATAGGGCGCGCTAAGTTTGAAGAAGTTTTAGGGGTTATTAACAGCCAGCATGGCATTGGAAGCGAAGCCGGATGCGTAAAGGTGATGGCGAAAGGCGCGTATCAGTTACTGACTGAAGCCAGGAATGGTACTTCCAGCCCGGTTGCAGCGCAAATTTTGATTGTAGATGACGAAGAGATGCAGCGTGATTTAGTCAGGATGGTTCTTGAGATGGCAGGTTATAAGGTAGAAGAAGCGGTAAATGGAAAAGAAGGTTTAGAGAAATTTAAGGCAGGAAAGTTTGACTTAGTGGTGACGGATAATCGTATGCCTGAGATGTGCGGTACGGTTTTAATCGGGGAATTGCTCAAGATTAATCCTGAATTGCCGATTATATTTATGAGCGGCACAGAGATAGTAACTGAAACTCAACGCATAAAGAATGTCAGCAAGCCGTATAATATTGGCGTATTTACTAAGAAAGTTGCGGAATTATTAGCGTTGGCTCAATCTTCCTCTAGCCCTGTGGGCGCCGCGGTTACTACGGTTTTGAAATGGCTGGTTTTAAGGAGCGAACAGACCTCTGGCGTAATTAATAGCAGAGAGTTAGCGCTGTATGCCGGTATATCCCAGGATGAGGTCGCGAGGCTGGTTAAGCAGGTTAATGATTCAGGCAAGGTCAGGTTAATCTCTAAGGACGCAACGAATTGGAGAATAGAGGTGGTTTCCTCCAGCCCGATCTCCCTTAAGAATTCCGGAGCAGAGGAGTTACGCGCGGCGCTAAAGAATTGGGCGGCAAGCAATAAATTTGAATTTCTCTTCCAGGATACAGTTTGGCAATTAACTAATCCCGGCATACTTCGTAAGATAGAAAAGGCCGGTGAATTAGCCGGGTTTATTTTATACTTTGCAAGCAATTATATATCTATAAAGTCGTTTATTGTTGCCCCGGGCATGAGGGGCCAGGGGATAGGCACAGAGGTTATGAATTTAATTGTCAGCGAGAATCCTAATAAGGACATTGTTACTGATCCTTTGAGCCAGGCAGCGGTCAATTTCTATAAGAAGCTTGGATTTAAAGAAGATTTTGGCGGTAATTACGTAAGGCCTGCCGGAGTAACCTCCAGCCCGGCAGTTGCTCCTGATTTTAAGCATAAATTAACAGAGGTATTAGCCGCGTTAGGGATTAACCAGGAATCAGTGGTCAATAGCTTTGACAGGGTGATGTTAAGAGGTGAAAGAAACTATTATCCGGATGGGTTATTTAAAGATAATGCAGCGTATTTACAGTGGGTATCAGAGGCAGTGAGTTTTCTTGCCAGAGACGGCAGGCATTTGCCTATATTGAGGATGCTTATTTCATCGCTTTACCCGGAATTTGATCTATCAAAAATTCCCGGACAAAATATGTATGCCTGCCCTGCTAACGCTTTACTTGGCTATATCTTTATGGCCCTTAAGTTTGCACCACGTAATATTGCCGCGCTTGCCTACTATAATGAGAATAAATATTATCATATTGCTGTAGCTGCGCAGACCCAAGAAGAAAAAGAAGAGGTCACCCTGTTAGATTTAACTACTTTTGCTAAGGAAAATGTTAAGCCGTTTTCATTGGTTGCATTAAGCCAGTCAGATAAACAGCAGCGCCCCGCCTTGTCCGCCTTCAACTTAACTTCCGCAAAGAAAATCAAGGATGCCGAGAAGGAGGCTGTAGTTTTATTTGGAGATGCGGGGTTTGAGGCAATATCAATGTACCTGGAATTTAATATCAAGAACGCCTCCAGCCCGATTGAGGCGGCAGCCAAGCGGATTAAGGACAGGCTGGATGGAGCTATTGTAAACGGCAGGGGTAACCGTGAATATAAATTAAATACTTCTGCCGCGAAGGCAGGAGAAGGGTGGGCTTTAGAAGTATATATTTATTTAAAGGAAGAAGCCTCTGAAGAGAGAATCTTAGGCAGTGTAAGGTTGAGCGTATTAGGTTCAGCTAATATAGTGCTTGAAAATGTTGAAATTTATGATGCAGCCGATCAAGGGCAGGGTATATTAACCCACGTTCTAAAAGCTGTATTTGAAGTTACGCCTGGGAATCACAGGCTGGCGGTAAACAGGATAGAAGAGCTAAATACCCTTATAGCAGCCGCTAAGCTTGTTCCTTCAGACCACCGCATCGCCTTTATTTTAGAGAAAGTAAAAGCTGTAGGCATCAAGGCAGCGGAAGGCTATAACAGGATCTTACACGATCATTTGGCTCGAGCGTTATCGCATAAAGCAAAGATTGATCTTAAAGGCTTAGAGTCTACACCGTTTATCAAGGCATTAAGAAGCGCAAGTTACACTCCTGCCGGTGTATCAGTAGCATATGAAAAGGAAACAAAGGAAAATGTTGTGGTTATAGAGGCTTATAAATCTACATCTAGTCCGGTTGATTTACCGATTAATAAAACTCAGTTGGCTTTACGGTGGGGTTTGACGCTGGCAGCTGTAGCAGCTTTATTCTTGGTACCGGGTTTAATGAACACCATTGTAGCTTCAGGCCATATTCTGTTTGGTGCTGCCATAACAATGTTTTATATGGTTGTTTCTTCGCTGAGGGATACCTTCAGATTAATATTCTCAAGAAACAAAACTCAGAAATTCTCCTGTGGTGTATTTGGCGGCATTACATTGATGGGCTTACTCATAGCCATGGATGGCTTAGCTAAAATCATACCTTTCATAAACACGTTTACTTTCTGCGGGGTTAGCTTAGTGGTTCCGGCTGCTATATTAGTCCTTGGCGTAATTGCCAAGTCAATAAATATCCTGCTGTTTCGTTTCTATAATAAAGAGATAAAAGCTTTAAATAAGCTCTATAATTTTGCCGCTATTAATTTACTCGCTTTATTTATGACCTCTTTACTTTTCTCCTTTGTTAGTCTTTTAGCCATGCATTTAGATATGCTTGCAATTTACAAAGTTTCACAGGAAAATGCGAACTTTGTTAAGACCGCAATATTATTTGCAGGTGTATTAGGATTATTCATTCTCCCGTATTTGAAGCACATTTTTATAGACAAAAAAGACGGTAAACTCAGTTTTGGTTTTAGTGGGTTTGTAAAGGGTGAGGTTATTAAAATGGCCTTGATCTTTTTCCCCGCGGGAGATAAGGAGCATGTAAATAAAATACTGGAAGGAAGAACACTGAAAGATTTAAGGTATATTGTTTTAGCTTTGTTAGACCTGCATTTTAAGAAGAATTCTTTGAAACAGCCGAAATTAGGCCTTGAAAACGAACCACAGCCTCAGCCAAACCATAACTATATTATTGCTCATGTGCTTGAGAATTTCAAACTTAAGATAACAAATAAGAGGGCAGATCTCAAAAAAGATTATCCTAATGCCATCGCTGAAATTATATTTTATACCTCTATTTTATTCCTTCCGTTCTATATCTTACAATATTTAGGCAATGTGTTCTGGGGATTCTTTAATGACAGGACAGAAGTAAATGTATTAATGGCTGAAAAAGCCAATAAAATTAAGGCCGCGGCTTTATCTGGTTCTGAAACTAAGGCATATGAATTGGAATTCGGGCTTACGAATTTAGAGAATATTCTTACTGCCTTAGATTCTCCGAGCAAATATGTAGTGATAAAGCATAGGGTAAAACTTGGTTACCTGGCAGCAAAGTTGCATGCGCCTTATTTAATGGGCGTATGGGGATTTCTGGTAGGCAGGGCCTTGCTTTTAGTGCTTTCTTCTATGATTGCCTTTCCTTTAGCCACAATGATTGGCCTTGAGCATCCATTAGGATTAGGAAAAGATATACCTTTAGTCGGCAATGCTTTAAATTATGTTAAAGCAGGAATGGAGTATTTATTTGAGAAGTCGTTTATATCCGGCCAGGATGCAATGGGCTTTCCGATTAAATGGCTGGAATTGTTGAAGATATTCCTGCTAGAAACATTCTTAAGGGCAAGAAAAGAAATATCCGAGCATAGAATAATGCTTAAGAGTGTTGTGTTATATAAGAAATACCCAGGAATAAAGATAGGGGATAAGGAGAATAAAATAAGCTATGATCAGGATTTGTTAAGAAGGATAGCAGAGGGTAAGACCGAAGAGTTAAGAGGGCCTTTTAAAGATGGGCTTTTAGATTTTACCCTTAACCCTTATATTGAAGCAAGATTAGCTAAAGAGCTGAACATTAATTCCAAATCCCGGATCTGGCCGTTTATTATAAGCGTAATATCCTTGGCGTGGTTTGTTTCGTATAGGGCCTTAGTAATTATACATCCTTTAGCAGGATTGATTATTTATATGCTGCCGAAGAAACTCATCTTGGATAAATTAGGAATGAAGAATTCTGTTTTAAATATGCTGGCTCAACATCAGGATGGCCAGGATTTAGTTTATATAAAAGGAAGCTGGACATTATCAATAATTGGTATGGAAATCGGAAGCATCAGGATACTTGGGCATTATGCCGGCGGTCCTTTAGGGGTGGTAGCTGAAATGTATGAAGGCAATGATGGCGTAATATCTATTGCTCAGCATATAGAGAATGGGATTGCCAATGCTTTTGGGGTAGAAATTCAGCCTGGCCAGGAGATAGTTTCTAACTGGATATGGGCTAAATTTATGGGTTCTGGCACACTGGATGATGCCCAAAATTACATTAAGTTGCAGGGTAATTCCGGAGAAAAGAACCAAGAGGTTGAGAAGTGGGAGAAGGAAAACAAGCGCAAGATGTCTTTTGCTGATTATTCAAAGATGCAGGAGGAGAGAAATTATCCTTATACTGCAGAAATTAAGCAGACTTTAAAATTGGTAAATAGCGGGAAATTAACATTATCCAAAGATGTTGTAGCTAAGTTAGAGGGGTTATTGAAGATGCCTTCCAATTCCAAGGCAGAGGAGTGGAAGAAGATCCACAAGCAGATTGGTTCGGAAGTATTGGACAAGGTCAAGCTGGATGCCGGAATCAAGGGCCAGATCAAGGACGCCAAAGACTTGAATGAGCTGATTGGGGAAGCCAGAAAAATGGGCGTATCGGCAGTTGTTGCCGGGGTTAATCCTTACAATAAAACTGGCGCCGTCATAGATACCGGGGAAAAAGTGGTTTTAGTTGGTAAAGACGGGAAAATTAAAGAAGCCTTCAATAAAGTAGAATATGCTCCTAAGTTTGTCAGAGATCTCTTAGCGAAGAAGCTCCCTGTATCTAAAGAACGGCCTTATATAGTTTATCTGGTTCTGGATAACAAGGATAACAATGGGGATTTGGCTAAAGAAGCAAATGATGCTTTTGAGGGTTTAAAACTATACTTGAAGGATGAGAAGGGCATTGATATTGCTAAGGAAGAAAAGGACGCTCAAGGCAACATTAAGTCTAATGTTTTAATCCCTTCGGGCTTGGACTTTAATGGGTGGATTGATAGCATCAAGAAAAATAGCGAATTGGATCACGCTATTGAAGAGCATCGCGCCGATCTAGAAAAGAAAGGATTTACTGCCAAGAACATTGACGATATTCTTAAGAACGGCGAGATTGAGATTCCTGAAAAAGCGAAAAAAGAAATCACTGCTCTGCCTAAGACGGAGAAAACGCAACCGGAAAAGGTAACCAAAGAGCAGTTAGGCGAGATACTTAAGAATGCGGTAAAAGAGGAAGAAGCTGCAACTAAAGAAGTGAGATTGCAAAAGGCCTTTACTAAGATTAAGGAACAAGAGGATATTGAGAAGACCCTGAAGGATAAAGAAGTCAAGCAGGCACTAAATGAAGTTACCGAGTATTTAGGCTTAGGTAAGGTAGACCTGGATAAAAAGAATATCAAGAGACTGCAGGAAACCTTTAAGGCGGATAACGTTCGCGATTTAGTGAAGAATATGGTAGATAAGGCCAAGGCCTTGGAGAAGATTAATAAGGGGATAGAGATATCAGAAAAGGAACATAGGGATCTTCTCGGAGGAGATAAGAAAAAAGAACTGGACGCTAAGGCTGAATTAGATAAAGCCAAGGCCAAAAGGGAATTATATGTTTTTACCGTTAAACAGGCATATAATCTTGAGAATTTGAAGAAGGAGGAAGGATTTATTAATTGGGTTATTCGAAGCGTTGAGGAATTCTTCTCTGGTGATAAAAAACAGGAAAGATTACATAAAGAGGCCCTTTCCAGAGAGGTAGTTGTTTTAAAGGGGACTCAGGCTGTGTTGAGTTCATTATTAATTAATAACTTGAGTGTTGCTGATATCGCTAAATTAGGCTTAGACAAAGAAACCGAGAAAATAGCAGTAGATTATGCCGAAGCTTCTTATAAGCTTGCGGTTAAGATTGATAGTAAGGATATAGTTTTCGCTGCGCAGAAGGACAAAGCTCTTGAAGAAAACAAAAATAACATTGCCGCGATAATCGCCTGCAAAGAAGCAGAGAGCAGGAAAATTGAAGCTAAAGAAGAAGAGAAGATAAAAGCAGGCTTAGAGCTTGAGAGGACAGCTTTAGGGTCTTATTCCGGTATATTGAAGCAGGCCTTTGTTGATAATTTCTCCGAGATTATCAAGGTGGAAACTATAAGCAGGGATATAGCCGCTAAAATAATTGCTGAAGAGATAAAAGCCCTGGAAAGAGCCAGGAAGGAATTTGATAATAAGGTTTTATTCAAGGATGAAGCAACAGTTAAAATTGATGAGCAGATTAAGGAGCTTCAGAATAGGCAGAAGAAGGCGGATAAGAGCAAAGAAATGAAGATTGACGACTTGATTTTAACTCTCGATAAAGAATTAGCGGTTAAGGGGGCTAATAAAGAGGGAACGTTTGAAGAAAAAGAAGCTCTTCAGAAAGAGTCTGAACTTTTATCAGGCTTAATCAAGCTGCTGGTATACGGGCCTGAAATGCCTGCCGGCAAGAATGCCGGTTTATTAGATTTATCGCTCACCAAAGGCAAGGTAACTGCGGTTGAGCAGGAGCAGGCTAAACAGTTAACCACTGTAATTATAAATGAGCAGGATAACAAGGCCAGATTCGCCAAGGTCAAGGAGTTATATGATTTAGTAAAGGCGGTAACTGAAAGGAATTCAGATAAAAAAGAAGGTAAGAATGGCGAAGAGTTCATGGCTAAGCCTCTGGTAGATTTGATCATAAAGGGTGATTTCGAGAAATATATGGAAGAGCTCGTCAAGGTATTAGAGGCAAAATATAAGAGCAAAGAGATTACTGAAGAAGAAAAAACCATATACCGCAGGTTGCTCAAAGACGGGTATGATAAAATCGCAGCGCAGAAGGAGGCTGAGATCAAGCCTGGGTTAACCGCAGCCTCTCAAAGCAAATACGCGGTTGAGAAAGATGTATTAAGAATGATGAAGGAGTACCTGGCCAAGGCTTCTTTAGAGGAAATGCTCTCCTTGAAAACAACGATTGAGAATATCTTTAACTTCCGGGCTATTGATACAGATAAGGCCCAGGGGGAAGTATTTAAAGAGATATTCAAGATGTTATTACTCAGGGATATGGTCCGGGCTGAAGTTGTTATTGAGAACATCAAGGGTATATCCACCCAGGATTTAGATAAGTATATCGCAGAGAACTGGAAAAACTTTAAGAACAAGAGTGCTTTTACCGGATATGAAGCTTTCAGGAGATTTGTATTCGCCCTTATTAAGCATGAGAGCGCATTTGATTCCCTGGCTATCAGTAAAAAAGGCGCCATGGGTTTAATGCAGCTTATGCCGGCAACCGCCAATGAATTAAGGAATAACGGCAAGATGGACGAGCGTTCAATATTCGAAATCGAGAATAATATTAAGGGCGGGGTTGCCTATCTTGACCAGATGGTTGGCATTAATCGCTCAAGGTTCCCGAATAAATCAGACAATGATATCCTGCAGCTGGTATTGGCTTCTTATAATGCCGGGCCGAATAATGCCAGCGTAGTCAAAGGCAATATACCGCAGAATGAAGAAACTGAGCTGTATGTTGAGAAGATCATGTCTGCCGTAAAGGCTGGCGAAGGTATTTCTTCAGGAAAAGTTGCAGAGATATTGAATGCCCGCTTAGAATGGGTAAAGATCCGCTTGGGCGTAGAGGTTTATGCCAGCCTAAGGGGATATTTGGAAAAATACTCCTCAATCGACCAAAAATATCTGCCTGTTAGCGGCATTACCAGAGGTTTTTATGATGATGTTGCCGGGTTAAAAGACAGCGCCTTAATTAATCCTTTAACCTATAGCCTAAAAGCAAATGAAGACGCAGCGCTTAATATGGTTTTATCAAAACAGGCCAATAATCCTTTATTGGCCAATATATATGAATCGTTGTCCAAACAGTATAAGGAATTATCCGGAGCTTTAAGGATGTTCTTTAACTTCTACCGCCGCCAGGATATCCAGGTTACCAGGGTTGAGGGGATTACAGCCAAACAGATGACCGAGGAGCAAAAGAAGGAAGAAGAGAAGCTGCGCCTGGAAGAAACAAAGATCAGGGTAGAAATCAACTACTTGGAGCAAAAGAAGGCATTGCTTATTGAAATAGAAAAGCTGGAGTATCAGAGGAAAAAAGCCAAGAACGCCGAAGAGATAAAGGTAATCGGCCTGAAGATAAGGCTTAACAAGGCTAATCTGGAGAGGATTGATGCGGAGAGGACGGCCCTGACTGATACTGATCTTCAACAGGCAATAGTAAGGGCCAGGGAAGGCAGCTTAATCAGTACAGATTTAGATAAGATATTTGCCTATTTGGCAAATAATCCTGTGGCCTATAAGAATGATTTGGTTGAGTTGCGCAGGATATACCTGACTATCCGCGAAATCGAGCAAGCCCTTAAGGTGATTGAAACCGAACAGGTAGAGAAGAATCCCGCTGTTGCTGAAAAAGATAACCAGAAGATCGCCAGGACACTGGTGGAGAAGCTAATCCGTAATTTGGGCCTTGCTATTACCGTTCCTGAAGAAGCGCTGCAGAATTACGAGGCCCTAAGCAGCTGGCTGCAGGAGAATGTTTTCATTAACCGGATGCAGCAGTCGGATATCTATGAAGTAATCACAATAATACTATTGCCCGGGATTTACAATCAGCAGGCTAAATTGGATTTGAAAGACGCCGCTCCTATGCAGCCGGTAAAGATCAGCATAACCGAAGAATTAGACAAGGTCAGCATCCCTAATAAGAATAATGCTTCAGTGAGCAGCTTGACTATTACCGCGGGCTTTGACAATGACCAGATCTCCGGCGGGATAAACTTCGGCGGCCAGATAAAAGAGTTCTTTGAGGATTTAGGCAGGTTATTCAGCGGAAGAAAGGATGTTCCTTTGGAGGACCTGTTAAGGCTGCAAAATAAATTTGAGGCGATAATGAAGCAGGCATTACAGGATAAGCAGGTAATCAGGTACAGGGTATTGGCTGCGATTAAAGATTATAACCAGTCAGCCAGAGAAATGGGCGAGAAGCCTTTTGCTTACCTGCAGGCAAAGCGTAATCTGGAGTTAGCCCAGGAAAACCACCGCAAGCATTTTGGTTATGCCGTGAAGCTGGATATCACTGATGAAGAGGCAAGAGCGGTTATGATGCAGGATTTTGAGAATATCTGGAAGGCAAGCCTGGATTACCTTAAGCAGAACGGCGGAAAATACGGCATTAAAGAAGAAAAACTCAAGGATTTCTTCTCTTCATTGTTCTTTAATATCGGCCTCAACCTTACTGACGGCAATTTTACTATCGGATTTATGGCCAGCGCTGTTCTTTGGGACAGCGCCAGGGGCCTGGATAATATCAGGATAAAGATAAAGGGCCGGGAGTTTACCGCGCAGTTAAAAGAGCAGAAAGAGGAATTGGAAAACGCCAAGAAGTATTTCCAGGGTGTTTATGAAGATACCAATATTCCTACCCTGAAAAGATATGAGGCATTTTATGGAATGATCACTGCCGAGCAGCGCTTAAGGGTTTTGGCGGAGTTAAATCCTCAAAAGATAATAGAGCTGTTGAATTCTTCGGATAAAAAGAAAGGCCAGGCAAAACAGGAGAAACCGCAGCCCAAGGCAGAGGTTTATGCCCAGGATGTATCCATAGTTACTAAAGAAAAGATAATGCAGAGGATGGAAAATATCGGCAGGGAAGAAAAACCCGAATTCACCCTCTATTCTGTGAATAAGGATATGGAGATTAAAGAGATACTGGATAGGGCCCGTAGCAACCAGCCTGAACTTTCCGGATCAGTAGAGAGATCCGATACTTTTGGCAAAGAGTTGTGGGAAGCGGTACGTGACAATACAAGAGAATCCAAGCCGCAGGAGATCTTCAACACCGCTATGTTCCTGGCGGAAAAGACCAATGTTTCTTTAACCGATATCAATGATTATTTGGAACGGAAATTAAAGGATACTGTTAAGAAAGAAGAGCTGCAGAAGGTTCAGGATAAACTTGTTGGTTTGAGGATTAATTATGTGCGCTTTCGCCAGGCAGTACTTTTGACTGAAGAGGTCAAAATAGCTAATCAGATAAAGCTTGCGGAAGGCGAAGAGAATAAAAAGAATGATTTAGAGAGCAGGTCAGCTTATATGAAGGCAGAGATAGCTAAGAATGAGAAAGAGCTGGCTTCTATTAAACAGCTGCTCATCGCAAAGACAGAGAGGGCAATAGCCCAAAAAGAAGCTGAGCTTCAAGAGAAAAAAGATGCTGATGCCGCCAAGGTGAAGCAAGAGATAGAATCTCTTAAGGAAGAAAAAGAGCGCCTTGAACAGATACTGAGCTCTGCTGAAAAGCTGGATCAGGCCCAGAAAAAGGCTCAAGCCGAGTTTGATAAAGAGGCTAATAGCTTATTCGGCCCTGATAAGAAGTTTGATGGCCTTATGGCGCGACTTAATGATCCTAAGACCATTACTTTGGAGAGGGAGCAAATAAGGGTTTATCTGGTAGCCAAGATCGCTGATTTAAGCAAGATCAGTATTATTTTAAATGAACAGACAATACAAGGTAAATCCTTAAAGGCCTGGGCTGATGAAGTCGAAAGCCTCTACAAACAGGCAGAAAACATTCGCCAGGAAAAGGCCAGCGCTTATCGCCAGGAAAAGGATAGATTAGGCATCTGGATGCTCACCGGAAAAGAGCCTAAGGCTAATTCCAGGGACAACGCTAAGAAAGAAAAGGCTGCTGTTCCGACTCCGGATGAGCTGCTTAATCATTTTGAAAAGAACAAAGATTATCTGGAGCCCGATGAGAGGGAAAGAGAGCAAAAGTCACTTATGTTCATATCTAAAGTTTACCAGCGCCAGGGTATTATGGATTGGCAGGAATTATTAAAGACCTCTCCTCCGGAAGTAGAAGCCTATCTTGCTAAAACCAGGGCCAGCGAAACAGAGCAGCTTAAAGCATTAAATTCGGTTCTTTCCGTAGTATCTCCTTCCAAGAATACCCAGGTTAAGGCTTCAATCTTTAACCTGGCCTTCGGCATACTGGAATACTTCAAGTCTAAGGAAGCAAAATCAGAGGTTTATCAGCAGTTTATGCGCAACTATTTTAATACCATGTCCATCCTTGCCGGAGATATATTCAGCGTTGCCGGGCAGGAAGAAATGGGTTTGAGCGATAAAGAGCAAGCAGCGTTGAAGGAAATCAAGAGTATTTTAAATAAGGACGGCGCGATATCCAAGCTGCCTTATAACCTTATCCAGATTCAAAAGGCCATTGAGCAGGCAGTTAAGGATAAAAACGAGAAAGCATTCATCGGGCTCCTGGCTCTTAGAGATAAATACCTGCGTGCCTATACCCAGTCATTGCTTGAGGCGGAGTTTACCTATTTATCCTTCTTGCGCACCAATACTAAAGACACCCGTTTTTCGATATCAACCAATCTTGTAGTCAGCGTTATACTTCTGTTCTCCAATCTTTTATCTAATGTACTCCCTGATCAGGACCATGAAAATAGAAAGGTTAAGGCCGCGGAGAATATATTGAAGATAATGGATAGCCAGGTCAGGAAGATTGAAGAGCATAAGAGGCCGGGAGATGATGTGGAGCTGGCTCAGTCCGGTAAAGTACTGATCCGGGTAGCCCTTAATGATAAGGGGCAGACCGTATATAAGTATGTTACTCCTGAGCAATACTATGACCAGACGCTTCGCCAGAATAGGATATACGAAGATAAAGATACCATAATCAGCGTTACTAATCCGCCAACGGCATATGATGAAATTACCAGCCCGGACAGAGGGCATACCTATTCCGGGGTTAAGTATTACCGTTTAGGTTTGGATGATTGGCAGGATGGCACGGTTAAAATGGATGTGATTTATAACTGGATTTTGAATTCCAAGGCGGTGAGCGGAACATTTGAAGATCCGGCTGAACAGCGGATCACCCTTAATTTAGGCAGGTTTGGTTCCACCGCTCAAAACCTTCAGGCGACTTATATCAGGGCTAATGAAGGGGACAGGGTAGTGGTCGCTTTTACTCATACCCAAAACGGGGTTAACTTGACTATCGGGGTGGAATTGGATGAAAAAGGCAAGGCGCAGGTAATGGCAGGGGCAAGGAAATTGTTCCAGACTAAACAAACCAGGGGAAGCGTTGCCTTATTCGCCAGCCAACAGGCAGTAAGCTTTGACTGGAACCAGAGGTCAAAGGAATGGGAGGTAAGGTTCCGTTCAGATTATAATTATCAGGAGAATTCCATCAGGATTAATTTTGAACAGCTTAAGCATTCTTCTGTGGGGCAACTGGCCGCAGGATTAGGGGTAATATACCAGGATAACAGCGTAATACCGTATACTACTATCCAGGGCCGTGGTTTATTAGGGGTGGATTATTTTAACGCAAAATTAGGATGGGATATTAAAGAGAATAAACCCGTAGTCTTATTTTCCACCCAGAATAATAACGGTTCAGTCAGGCCGTATGCCAATATTAATTCCACCGGAGAAAATACTACCTTACAGGCAGGAACGAGGTTTGACCGGGCTAATGGGTATCATTTTGACGCCAGCGGCTTAATGGATTCTAACAGCAACTTTGGCGCATCCATTGATGTGGGGACCTCAAGCGTTTCCTTAAGGACAACCGCGTATGAAGATAATAACTACTCTTTCGGCGTAAGGGTTAATCCTTTCAAGTTGTTTGACCGCCTTGTAGGTGCAAAACAATATTCCGGCATGGGCATAGAATCTTACAAGCCACAAGGGAATATCCTTTTTGCCGAACCTAATACGGCATTAGGTGAATTTAGAGGCGCCTTAAGAAGGGCGCTTCTGGCTAAAGATAATGAAATATCCCTTAAAGGCGCGATCTTGGGATTATTCAGTAAGGGCAGTGTTGAGCAGATGGCCCAAGACCTGGAGAAATTAGGGGCTAAGGTAACTCAACAGCAGGTAAAAGAATTCCTGGCTATTAAAGAGGCATTCGACAAAGAGAATGTTAAATTATTCCCCGGTAAATTCTCGGAGTTAATGGAATATATGATCAGGGCTAAAGAGCTGACTACGGAGAATGGCTCTAAGATCAGGGATTATATTTATAACGGAAATGCCAAGGCAGCGCTGGATATCAGCCGGTCCTTGGATTTATGGGAGTTAGTTTATTTCGCAGGCCTGATTAAGGAGCACGGGGATGATTACGCTAAAAAGACCCTTTCCCGTTATGTCAGGATCAAGAAAGAAGTAGGGGTATTCTTAGGAAAAGGGTTTAATCCCGCGAATGAAAATGATGTCCGGGCGATCAGGTTCTTTAATTCATTATCCGAAAATACCCGCAACGCCGAAGAGTTTATCGCCAAACTGCAGGGCGGGTTAATAGAGGCAGTTGCCAAGCTTTATGAATTCGAAAATAAGGGTAAAAAACTTGACTTGTCCGGAGACGAAGGCCTGGAGGCGTTAAACTTCTGGCTTATTTCAATTGAGAAAAATGGCGGCGAGGCCAAAGACGACATCCAGATTTTAAAGAATACCCTGGTTTTAATGCAGAGAGGCGCATCCAGGGAAGAGGCGTTAGCCCGGGCAAAGCTCATTCATGAGGCGATGTTCAAGAAGCGCATTCAGAATTATCCTGAGAACCGTTTGAGCAAGATACTGGATATTGAAAAGGTAGTCGGCAGCCTTGAAGCGGCAATAGATTTGAGCTCTTTGATTAAATACGAAACACAGAATGAAAACCTGCAGAAGGCCTGGGAGTTGATGAAGGCTTATCAGGCTAAGCCTTATTATAAATACCTTATTTACATGCAGTATGTGTCATTTAACTATGATGGATCATTTAAAGAGCTTCTGCCCTATATTTTCCAGGTAGAAGAAGCCGCAAGGTATGCTGAAGTAGAGTTGGATTTTGCCCAGAGCAGCAGGGATTTCAGGATGTTAAATTACTGGGCGAAGAGGGCGCGCGAGCTTGAGCAGGAAGGCGCTAAAGATGTAATAGCCAAACTTAGGGTGGCATTTCTTGATAAGAATAATTTCCGCACATTCCTGAAGGATAACGCGGTGCTGGATAATTATCTTAGAGGAAAAGATATTTTAGGCGCAGTGCAGGGAGAAAATAAGAAGATGTTAGAGAATGCGCTTGGCGATGCCAAGGTCTTCCTGAAGATCGCCCTGAATCAATCCGGGGTTGCTGATGCGAATAAATACTTGGCAAAGATTAGTTCCTACAAATTCGTAGCTACCGGATTAGTCAATGAAAAAGCCAATAACGGAACCGACACAATTTACATTCCTTATGCCGGATACTTGACTGAGCGTAACAATGTCAAGTTGGCGCAACTGTTGGTTCATGAAATCAGCGCTCTCTGGGGAGTCAAACATAGTAACAATACTATACTGGAGCGGTCTTTTGAGAGATGGATTGAAAATAAAAAGCCGGCGGATATAACCCTCCCGGATGTTACCAAAAACTCCATTAAAGAAGAGGTGGGGAAAGAAAATAAGGATAAGCATCAGGATGCAGGGGGGAGCACGGATCCATTCCAGCCGGGGACTATTGAATACCAGCTGGTACAGCAATCTCCTTTCCTGGAATTATTCGGAGTAACAAGTTATCAGGATTGGGTAACCCAGTACGGTTCTAACACCACGGCTTTGAATTATGTAGGCGGCAGGGCAGCTGATGTAACTAGATACTACGGCGGAAATGTATCGGCATATATCATAGATTTAGATACCAAGGTCCAGGAATTATCCTACGCCCTTAATAATGCCTCAGTTGAGGCCCAGAATTTATTTGCTACCGCTTTCGGCCAGCAGGTCCAGCAGCTTAGCTGGCAGTCCACTCTTTATATGGCTGCGCTTTTTGACGCTATTGGCAGCCCGAGCTGGCAGGGAGTAACAAACTTTATTGCAGGTTTCAACAATATTATCAGTTTTGAAAATAGCTGGGCAAACAGCGCTTATAGGGACCAGATTAATTCAAATATCATGAGCCTCTTTGGTATTAATCTTTCTAATGGCGTGGATAGGGCTGAAATAGAGCGGTTTTTCTCTGAGAGATACGGCCTTCTTTATGATGAAAGAGGTATTGCCAGAAACTCCGCCAATGCCCTGGCTTTTTATGGCAAGGTTGTTGAATTCATCAACAGATTTAATTCCAGCTCTTACAAGAGCGGGATAAATGAGAAGATCCTATCCAGGTTATATTCAATCACCCTGCCTGAATTGAGCCTGGATGAATTAATGGTTTTTGGCAGGACAGATGTAGGGTTACTGTATGACGAGAATGGAGTGGCAAGAGATACAGAGCTTACCTTTATTATATATGAGGCGGTTATTACCATCGCGAATTTTACGGCCAGCAAGAAAACCCTCTTTAGGTCCATCTACGGGGTTGACCTGGATAACTTGACTGTTGCCAGCTTAACCACCTTAATCAACAGCGTCTTATTCTCTAAAGATACCAACAACTTAGTTGACGGCGGTTACTGGTTCTTCAGGAACGGCGT
>DJVP01000010.1 GCA_002441245.1 Candidatus Omnitrophica bacterium UBA6253
TGCGCGCAAATCTTATAGAAGTTGCCATAGCTAAACAGTCAGCGGTCGGGAAAGCGGAAAAAATGGAAGCAATATATAACTATCTTTCTGGTACAGAATTTAAGCAAAAGGTAGAAGCTATTGTAGAGGCATTTGTAACTATGCATTCAGATTTAGCCAAAGAAAAAGCAGCCATGGAGAAACTTTGGGGTAAGCGTGAGCAGCAGATTAAAAAAGTAGTTATTAGTACGGCCAGGATGTATGGAGATATGCAGGGGATAATCGGCGCGTCTTTACCGGAGATAAAGAGTCTTGAGTTAAAGTCTTTAACTGATGAAACAGAAGGAAAAATACAGGCTGACGAAGACTTAAAATAAAATATTATTTTTAGTTCCTACCGGAAAAACGGGGACGCTCATAACTTTTGAAAACTAAGGCAGTTGCTTTAAAATGCAGGTCTTGAAAAATGAAAAAGTTCGATCTTAATATTGAAAAGGTTTTAGAAGATTGGGAAGTTTTTCACGCGATACGAGAAATAATAGCGAACGCATTGGATGAACAAGCTCTTACTAATACCAAAGAGATAGAAATTTTTCAGGATCTAAAAGGATACTGGCATATTCGGGATTTTGGCCGTGGCCTAAAATATGAACACTTGACTCAAAATGAAAACGAAGAAAAGCTTACAGATCCTCACCTTATCGGAAAATTCGGGGTTGGATTAAAAGACGCACTAGCAACATTTGATCGGAAGGGCGTAAGAGTTAATATTAAGTCTCAACATGGTGATATCTCTTTCGGGATGTCTCAGAAACATGAGTTTGAAGATATAATAACGTTACATGCATATGTATCTGATCCTGTTGATTCGAATTCTGTGGGAACAGAATTTATTTTGGAAGGATGCGCAAATGATGATATTGATAAAGCAAAAAATTTATTTCTCAAATTTTCTGGAGAAAATATTCTCGATACTACTCAGTATGGGCAAATTTTAGAAAAAAAAGGACAAATATCTAAAATATATATAAATGGTGTAATGGCGGCAGAGGAAGAAGGTTTTCTTTTCTCATTTAATATAACATCAATAACAAAAGCAATAAAAAAGGCGCTCAACAGGGAAAGGACAAACGTAGGAAGGGCAGCCTATTCAGATAGGATAAAGGCGATATTGCTTGCGAGCCAGGAAAAAGAAGTAGCTAAGAAGTTAGTCGAAGATCTGAAAGAATACGAAACTGGAAAGATGCACGATGAAGTCAAGTGGACAGATGTTTCAGTTCAAGCCGTTAAATTATTGAATGAATCAGAAAAAGTTATTTTTTTGACACCTAATGAGTTGACAAATGCGCCCGATGTGGTTGAGAAAGCAAAAGACGATGGGTATAAGATAGTTGCTGTTCCCGATAATGTTAGAGAAAAGATAAGTGGTCAAACTGACATTTCGGGAAATCCTATTATGGAAGTAAATCAATTTAAGGAAAAGTGGAATAGTAGTTTTGATTTTAAGTTTATAGGTGTAGGTGATCTTACTCTTATCGAAAAGGATATTTTTGATAAAACCGATATAATCCTTAAACTTATTGGTGGAAGGCCTATAAATGTTAAAGAAATTAAGATTTCTGAGACGATGAGACTGGAAAGTTATTCGTTGATTGAGGCATCGGGAATATGGGAGAGAGATACCGGAAGGATTATTATTAAGCGCTCGCAATTACGATCTATAAATGATTATGCTGGGACGTTACTTCATGAAGTAGCGCATGCCATAAGTGGCGCACCTGACATTTCAGGTGATTTTGAAAAATGTTTGACAGATTTGCTTGGAAAGTTAGCTTCAGACATAGAGTTTTCAAAAGGAAAATCAGGGTTTATATCAAAATTATTTGGAAGTTAATTGGGTGGTAGCCAGCTAAGGTAGATTAAGGTTATATTTTATGCCGGATCCAGACTTTTTTGATTTCATGGTTTTCTACGAATTAATGTTTCCTGATGAGCCGGATAAAACTATTGAATGTCCTCATTGCGGTAGGGTTATAAAAGGAGATGAGAAAGTAGCATGGGTGGATAAGACGAATGGAATTCTTAAATGTCCTAATTGTGACGAGGAGATTAAGATTGAGTGATATAAGCCAGCTCTCTAAAATGGGGTTATCTTTATTCAGAAATGAGATAAAAAGTTTAGAGTTAAAGACTTTAACTGATGAAACAGAAGTGATAAGAGCAGAAGGAACTTAAAAAAGGCGGGGCATGGGAAAAAGAAATAGACTTCATAGTGAAGCAAATATTCTGCCTAAGAATTCCAGGGACACATTACTTAATTGATAGATAAGTATTATGTCCCTAGAATTCCAGAATCTTATCCCCAGAATTCCAATTCTAAAAGGACAACAGGAATAATCTTGTTTCTATTTTAATTTTTAGGGAGGCAGAATGAGCGTTTATCATGCCGCGGTTCTTAAGGAATGGTTCAAAATCAACATAAACGAATTCAAAGACTTCTTCTCTTTCATGCAAGAAAGTATAAAAGAGTCAGAAAAGAAGTCTGCTAAAAGATACGAGAAAATAGTTAATGCTATGTCAGAAGAGGAAAAGCAGGAGTTTGAAGCTTTTTCCGAGGACGAGTTTTATCAGTACAGCGAATACGGTCGCATGCTGAACATCTCTTTCCTTGTAGCGATTTTTAGCTTTCTTGAAAGTGCAATGAATGGCATTTGCAGGAATATCGGCAAGATTAAGGAAGGCACGGGAATAAAGATTAAGCTAGAAGACGTTAATGGCACAAGCATAGACCGCGCAAAAGTTTATTTGAATAAAATAGCTGGTTGTAGCGATTCGCTTTTTAGTTCTCAGGCATGGCAGGACGTAAAGACGCTTCAGTATATCCGGAATGCCCTTGTTCATAACGAGGGAAACATTCCTAAAGGAGATAAAGGAGAAGCATTAAAGAGATACATCACTGATAAACCCGATTATTTTGTGCATGAGAACATAGAGCTCGACCTTGATACCTATCACAATCATATACCAATTCTGCCCAAAAAGGAATACTGCATGTTCTCTCTGAAAAGCATAGAAACTTTTCTTGATCAGCTTTTGCAGGATATTAAATGGCAATAGTAAAAGGAGGGGACCGTGGCAGACCATGGATATCTTACCATAATGTTTATATGGACTACTTTAGGGACCATCATAACTCTGAATAGCGCTTTAAAGAGAACAGTGAAGTTTTACACAGAGAAGACAGTAGAAATGAGGGGCGGTGCAGTAATAAGCTCTACTCCAGCCGTTTTTAAGTTAAAAAATAAGCAATACAACATTCCTGATCCCGGCAATCCGAATCTTACTGATTCCGAACTGTCTATATATAAGTCATTGGTTTGCCTGGCTCAAGATGTTATCCCCCAGCGCAGGTGGCTTTTTATTGGCTTGGTATTAATTATAGGAGGAAATACCGGAATATTTCTGTTGAGTTTGCTAAATTCAATGAAGCCTGCATAAGGCATTAATTCCGGGGACACATTACTTAATTGATAGATAAGTATTATGTCCCCAGAATTACTGAAGATTCCAAGAAGTGTCGGAGGGAATAAAGATTATGGCGAAGAAAGCACCATCAACAAGGGTTGTAAGAAAGATTGTTCGTCAAGATTGGCAGAAAGGGACGAAGGAGACGCGGAGTCTAGCCGGTTCTAATATGGGGAGCTGGCCCAGGAAAAAGTAAGAAGATAAGGATGATAGGCAGTTTTATTTTTATGGTTTCAATATAATGGTTGATTAAATGATATTTATTACTAGTAGGGGTTATAAATTACCGTCTTTTGATCAGGTAGAACAACTACTATGGTTTAATATCTGGTCTAAAAAACTTTGGCCTTATTCTAGGCTGAGTATAAATTGATCGTAGATAACTATGAGGAACAATTATTTGGAAATAGAAAAGAAGACTTAACTCCGTTTTGTAAATAAAAGCATATGAAAAACCTTATTAATTTAGTAAATAAAACTAGGGGACGCTTCTGGGGTTTAAGGCGGGATGGCCGAGGAAGCGAAAACTATAGAAGCATTCTTTGGTTCCATTAAATTGGAGAAGTAAAATGATTAAGACGGTTATTAATAATTTAGTCTTTCTGAATAGTTTAGGTTTGTGGGAGATGTTAAATTTTTTTCTCGTTATTGCGGGTTTAGTGATAGGTTCAGTTTATTTCATTAGAAAAAGGCGAGTTCCTATGTTGAATATATTTACGTCTTATAGTAAAAGGCAAGGGGGGCAGAATTATACTTCGTTAATCAATATTGAATTCAGAAATTTTACAGGTTGTAGTATTGCTATCTGCAATCCTTATTTTAAATACAAGGAGCTAAGACCTGATCCCGCTGCGCATAGAGATTCTTATTCGGGGGAAACAGAAGTAAAATTTGTAGGAGTAAACGGGGGTGGACTTACGGAGATAGAAACGTTTTTGCGTCATAAAGAGAGTACTGCTACTTGGATACCTGTTGATCCAGGGCATTCTGATGAAGAGGTTAGGTCTATTTTAAATTCTAAGCAAGTCGGTATTTTATATTTTACTTGTGTATGGGTAACAAAAAAACCTAAAGTTAGAAATCTAGCTATCCGTATATAAAATTACGTGTCGTTTCCGGAGTTTAAGTGGGGACGGCTGAAGAGGCAAAAATTATAGAGCGGTCCGAGTTTTTGGAAAGGCTGATAATGGCGGTTGATTTTGCGAAGCCGTTCTTCCTTACTTATCCTGCCTTTTTGCATCAATTTATCCTCTTCTCTACTCCTGCTCTTGTTTTTATCCAGTTTAACCCTTTTGGGTAATTTTTCTTGGCAGCGAGCGTGCGGTAGCCGTCGGCAGGATTGTTTACGGAACGAAGCGACGGCTAACCGCAAGCTGATTGACTATAAGGGCTTAAGATTTTAAGGTACACGATGGAGATCGAAAGCTAGAGAGTTTTAAATTCCCGGGCGATTCTAAATAAATAATTGACAATCGGGTAGTATATGATATATTAACAATAATAATAACATTATCATTATGGAAAAAGAAAAAAGATTACCAATTTACGTAAAAATACAAGACATCCCCAGGGTTCTTAAAGAGGCGGGTATTAACATAAGTTACCGGGGAATGAGGCATTATATTAACTTGGGCATATTTCCGAGGCCCATTAAAATTCACGGTAGTAAAGAAAAATACTATGATCCGGTCCTTATCGAAGCGTTATTCTTAATAGTTAAGCATATGGGCGGGCTTTTTTGCCTAAATCATAATGAGATAAAGAAAATATTTAGTAGGCAAGAAGGGTTTGCCATTCTGACAATGGGAGGGATCCCAATAGAATTTATAATGACCTATAGTAAAATAATGGAGAAATATAGGGAAAGGTGGATTAAAGAAATAGCTTACGACCGGACTGGGCTGCCATTTAGCATGCTCATGTCAGTATCCTTAGAAAGAGCTTTAAACCTTTATTCTAAGATTTTATTGGAAGAAGTGGAGAAAGCTAAAAAAAATTATAACGAGACACAGACGTTAGGAAATGTTGTAAACGCAAGATTTAAGCCAGAATTTATAAAATATCTTGATTCTCATTATAAGCGGATGGTAAAGGTTTATAGTATGGACTATATTCAAAAACTTAATCAATGGCTCAATAAGCGAAGATAGAAGGGATATTTTTTTAAATATATAATGATAATGTTCTTGACATTATCATTATATGTGGTATATTAAATAGCAGGGGTAAAAGAAAAGCCCTAGAAAAAATGAACCTATAAAAGTTTATTTTTTTAAGCAAAAATTCAATAATTAAAGAAAACAAAGTTATTCAAAAGAGGGAGTAGCACAGATGACAAAGAAATATATCAAGGTTAAGCAGGCGTCAGAGTATTCTAGCATCCCGGAAGGAACGCTTTATTATTACATCCATAAGGGAATACTGCCGCATTATAAAGTATGCGGCAGGCAGTTACTTAGTATATCAGAGCTTGATAAATTCATCGAAGTAGGCGGGGTACATGGCCAGAAGAAAGCTTGGTAATCTATACCAGAGGAAAGATAGCCCTGTTTGGTGGGTATGGTATTACGCGGCTAACGGCCAGCGTAAGTACGAAAGCACTTATACCGATTCCAAAACCCAGGCTAACGATATCCTTAAGCAGAGAATAACTGAAGCCTTGCAAATACGGGAGGGGATAAAAGAGGAGAGCGATATTCCTCTTTCTGTCTTTATTGATAAATATAACCTACATAAAAACCCGCAAAGGATACCATACATTACGTTCGTATAAATCGATTACAAAGCAATTCGTTGAGTGGGCTGGCAAAAGAGAGGTTGCTAGGTTAAGGCAGATAACCAAGAGCCTATTGGAAGAGTACATAACTTATCTGAGGGAACGAAGCAAGAAGGCTTGGACCTGTAATAATTACTTAATTGTTTTAAAAGCAATGCTCTATTGGGCTATGGGAGAGAAGTATATCAGCAGTAACCCTGCCAAAGGCATCGAGAAATTAGAAACAAGGGATAGGAAGCCGATAAGGGTCTTTAACCAGAAAGAATACCAGGAGTTCTTTAAGATTTGCCATAAGCGGTTTAAGTATTATTCCCCATTCTTCTATACGGAATTCCATACCGGCTTAAGGCTGGGAGAAGTTTTTAACTTAAAATGGGTGGATATTGACTGGGATAATAAATTTATCCGGGTTACTAAGCCCAAAGGAGAGCGAGGTGTCCAGCTTATCCCTATGCACGATAACCTTATTAAGCTGCTTAAATCAATCCCTAAGGCCAACGAATACGTGTTTATTGATAAAGAGAATAAGAGCTGGCACGGCCTTAAAACACCGCAAAGATACAGGGATAAGACAATTCAGAAGGTTTTTAAGGATATCTTAAGCAAGATGAAAATATCCGCAAGGATACATGACATCAGGCATACTTTTTGCAGCCATTTGGTCAATACAGGGGTAGGCGCTTATGCAGTCAGGGATCTTATGAGGCATACCGATGTAGAAACAACCCAGAAGTATGTCCATTTATTTAACACAAACCTGCATAAATCCATAAGCAAATTGCAGCAGTTAGACAAATAGCTCTTTGAATTGTTACGTTATTCGTTACGCTGTCATTGACAGGAAGCGTTTCACCGTCTATAATCAAGTTGGAGGGGTTTATATCCCTGCCTCTCCGAATTAGATTACATATCTCTACAACCCCTTATCTTGCAGCTAGTTGTGGAGTGATAAAATATATGGTATGATTATGTGCCCAATTTGAGACTATACCTAGAAGGCAAATTTAAAATAGTGTATTTCGGCCCTCAGTGATAAAATATTTTGCTGTGGGTTTTGTCTTATATAAGATGGATAAAAAGTGGGGATAGGGTGGAATTCAGATTATTGAAGGGTAGGAGTTAATGGAAAGAAAAAAAGTGCTGGGATTTTGGGATCTTATCTTTTTTTCGTTTTGCGCGATTTTTGGCGTAGAAGCCATAGCAACTTCCGCTGCTATCGGTCCTTCGGCGATATCCTGGTGGGTAATATGCATTGTCGGTTATTTTCTTCCTTTTGGTTTGATCGCCGCAGAATTAGGCTCTGTTTATCCTGAGCAAGGCGGTATTTATATCTGGATTAAAAAAGGATTAGGAAAAAAATGGGCAGCTCGAAGCATTTGGTATTACTGGGTTTCTTTACCACTGTGGGTACCTGCAATATATATTGCGATTGCGGAAATCATTGGGCACATGTTCTTTCCGAATATGAGCCTTTGGGTGCAAATATTAATAGGGGTTATAATGATATGGATAGCGGTCGGGATTAATTTATGTCCGCTTAGGATCTCAAAATGGGTGCCTAACTTTGGTACGGTTATAAGGCTTATAGTTATAATAGGAGTGCTCGCTACAGCAGTAATATATTTTTTAAAGAATGGACGCTTTGCCAATGAGATTAATCTGGGGAATATAATGCCCAATTTCAATGCGGCTATCGCATTTATTCCGATAATTATATACAACCTGGAAGGTTGCGAGCTCATATCCGCAGCTTCCGGTGAAATGAAAAATCCCGCAAGAGATATCCCAAAAGCAGTTATCTTATCTGCTATTGCGATAGCGTCATTGTATTTGATTACAACTTTTGCGGTTTGGGTCGTTATCCCTGTTTCCGAAATAAATGTTGCCAGCGGGATACTTCAAATATTTACAATTACATTTAGCGGCCACTGGATGCAGCAGGTTATTACTGTGATTCTAGGCCTTCTTATTTCAGCTACTCTGTTTGCGGAGATCGTCACGTGGAATTTAGGAGAGAACCGGACAGTTGCCGAAGCCGCTAACAACGGGGAATTGCCCAAAATATTAGGAAAGATGACTAAGAACATGGCGCCGATTGGCGCTTCGATTGTATCAGGACTAATTTCTACCGTTGTGATTATTATTTATGGGTTTATCGCCAAAAATGCAGGAGAGCTATTCTGGCATGTGGTTTCTTTCAGCCTTATTGTCGGACTATTTTCATATTTAATGCTTTTTCCAAGCTTTATTATCCTAAGAATCAAGAATAAAAACATTAAAGGGTCTTCTTATCGAGTGCCAGGTGCGGATTGGTTTGCAATACTTCTTGCGGTTATGGCAGAGATATTTATTTTAATAACGTTATTGGTTTTGATTATACAGCCGGGGCATGACTTTATGAGGGTTGCTTTGCCGGTCATTATCGGAGTGCTGGTGACCGTTATTGCCGGAGAAATCTTAGTTGCTTATTCATCCAGGTCCAGGGAGTTGGTTTAAGCGTAAGCGGCCTGAGGAAATTGTACGATTTCTGCATACCAAATGAGTTGTGTTGTCGTAATCTCTTGCTACAATGGCGTTTGGAAAAGGCGGGTTTAGTTCTTTCTGTCTCTTCGATTAGGTTAAGCTGATTTAATACAGGGAAAAAGCTGCTGACGATACAACAATTAATTGTAGTTTTATCTTACATTAAGTTCCTCGAGGGGTTTGGATCCAAATAAAGAGATCGCCTTTCATTTAAAAGCAATAATAGAAATAAAATTTGCACATTGGAACCACTTATAAATTCGCTGGAATCCATTTTTTTGAAGACGGTTATGATGTTGTTTGAAAGTTTCAGGGATAAGTGTATCTTTAATAGCTAATTTTTTTTGTTCAATTTCCAGTTTACTGTAATCGTTAATTTTCTTAAACTGATGGTGAACAGACATTTGAAAATTATTTTCTTTGGAATTCGAGAATATTATTTTTTCTGAAAGTATAAGGATGCCATTAGGAACCATCCCGTTGTAAATATTTTTAATAACCATATCGCGGTACCTAATATCTATAAACTGCAATGTAAAATTAAGCACTACAATTGAAGCATTCTTAATTTTAATATCGCGGATATCTGAGCAAATAAAGTCAATATTTTTTGGTAAAAGATTATTTAATGTTTTTTGATGGCAAGCGTTAATCATTGCGGGCGAATAATCGACTGCAATGATTCTTTTATTGTCGTTTTTTGTAGCTTGGCTTATCATTAATGCTGAAGCTCCCAAAGAGCAACCTAGATCATAACATACTGTATTTGCCTGGTAGTATATACTTGTGAAGACACGGATCATCTGCAATATCGAAGGATATCCTGGGACGCTACGTTGAATCATATCTTCGAATATGCCTACTACTTTCTCGTCGAAAACAAAGTCCTTAATAAAACTCATTTTTTTTCGGTAGATTGTATCTTTACAATGCATGTTTATAGAACCTCTTTTAATAGTATGAATTTATTTTAATTGTCCCAAATAATTAATATTAGTCTTGGTTTACTGCTGTATTTTATCAAATATAAGTAATATCTCAAAGGGTATAAAATCGTACTCAGCCTTGAGACGAAAACCCGCTTGTTTCATTTCATTCTTTTCGGGTTCCATTTGTAATTCAAGCTTAGCGCCAGGCAAATATGGTGCCCTTCCGTTGTACAAAAACTGGCGAAATTGCTGAACAATCAGAATTTTATTGATTGTCCTTATTAAAAATCTATGTTTTAGATAAGATTTGGATGTAGTGAGTTTAGGTCGATTGTAATTATCCAGAATCTGGTCTTCTTTTAGAAAACGAAAAACCCAATACAGAAATTGTTTTTCTTCGGGAAGCAGCGTAAGGTCAGTATTTATTTTACCTTGAGCATCAAAAAACTGAGAAAAAAAAGATAAATCATTAAGCATAGCATTCAGAGTTTTTGCCAGCTTTGTTTGTGTTCCATTATTATTTATGGAGCTTGATTGTTTTATTGGATTTGTTTTTTCTTCATAAAAGTAATTATGGAAAGGGCTCGATGGCGGAAGTGAGCGTAAGATAGTATCACAGCCAAGTGGATTTGTAATATCTATGGCAGAAAAATTATCGCAATATTTATACCCTAGGATGACAAAAATACCATTGTCTGTAAGCTGTTTTCTTAGAATTTGATAATATTCTACTCTATTACTAATGTAATATTTTGTATGGGCTAGAAATATAATGTCATACTGATGTTTAATATAAAATGGGTCGACTCCTTTTGAACGCACAAGAACTGGGAAGATATTTTTAATGTTGTTATTCTTGATATACCGTTTTATGAATTCAATTTTTTCTTTTTCTATATCTGTTGCGAAGATGTAGCCCTTTCCCTTCATATAATTGCTGAAGGCAAACGCAAATTGACCGGAACCAGTCCCTATGTCCAATACGGTCATTTGAGGCTGGAGTCCGATTGCATCAATGAGGTCTTTTACGCTGGAGAATGCAACGCGTTCTTTTTGCCGTTCAACAAGCATGCTCGAAAATGGCGATGCAATCTCCTGACCCGTTTGGGCTAATGTCGTGTGAAAATATAAAAATAAAAACGCAATGAAAAGGCCAGTAATCAGTTTTGTTTTTAAGCAAGGTTTTCCAAAATGGATTATAAAAAAATATGGTATCAACATAGAATGAGGGCGATTCCTATAACCGTGATCAATGCGCCAAACACAGCTCTGCGTGAAATTCTTTCTTTAAAGAACCATATCGTAAACGGAAGAACGAACAAGGGCGTTGTTGAATTAAGAGTACTGGCAATAGAAGCTGGTAAATGTTTAATGGCGTATAATGATAAATAAAAACCGCCAAAAGTAGTGATAAGTGCCATTATGCATAAGGCTTTGAATAATTCCGGATTAGTTAATTCTCTCCAAAATATTAAGAAATTTCTTTTTCGGGAAAGATTATAAACAAGAAGTGCGCTTACTGCTCCTACCGTTCGCAAAAATGCTCCTTGAATAGCCGGCGTTGATGATACGCCTAATTTAGCGAGCAATATGGCGGCTGTCATGGCTATTATTGATAAGATAGCGTATTGCAGTCCTGCAAATTTATTAATTGCAATTGGCAATAAATTACTATTACGCTCCCATAGAACCCAGCCTATGCCGATAGAAGTAAAAATAATCCCGATGCATGCAGCAGGATGAATCCTTTCGTTTAAAAAAATGAAAGAGGTTAAAGCAGTAGCGACAGGGACAAAGCTTATAGATATGGTTGTTAAGCGTGGACCAAGATGACGTAACGCTAAAAAATAAAAAGTGTCTGCGATAGCGATGCCTAATATACCACTAAGTAATAGTAATGTTGTATCTTTTAGATTGGTTGCTGTCCAGCCAATTGCGATAATGGGTATAAGGAAGTAAATGCATGCCAATATACTGCGATAGAGATTTAAGTTTAATGAAGAAATCTTTTTGAGGAGGTGGCAGTAAATGATTGTTACTGCAGCCCAAGATATAGCTGAAACTAAAGCTGATAAAACTCCCAAGAAACTCATATTCAAATTATAGCATATTTATTATATAGCGTCTTTGATAATTAGATGATTATGCTTTAGGTTGTATTATATATAGTAAAAGTATGAATAATTAAAATCTTTTGATCTTGATGTCAAGCAAAAGCAGGAATGTCGAATTTATTGTTTTTGGTGAATCCGGCAACCCAAAACATTTTTAAACAACCGTTTTTTTAAAGAATTATAGAGACCTCCAACAACTGTAATCCCTTAGCGCTATCACTTTTAATAAAAGGGACTTAACCGTTCAGCCCTTTCTCTTTGTCCCTAAAATGTACCCATTTTATACAGAAACAACACTAGGCATCCGGATTGCTTAATCCATTGACAATGAAGATGTTAGATATATAATATCTTGTAACGACGAGAGTTAGGGAAATATTCTTGGTAGACTTCTTGCCTCCCCCGTTAGTTTTATTATTATGATTATTATGTTTATTATCATAGGCACTTTGATTGGTTTGGTGCTTGGCTATAAGATAGTCATTGCGTATCAACGAAAGAAAACATCCTTTCCACAGGAATTCCCGCAACAAGTTGCCAGCCCGCCGCAGAATTCATCATATTTAGAGGATAAGATATGGTATGAAGCAGAATTAAATTTTCTGTTTAAATTCAATGAAAGGCTGCTTTCGACATTTGCTTTTCAGAATGTAATACAATGTATTGCCGAGGCTGCGCACAATTTCTTACCAATTGAGCGTACCGTGCTTCTTATGTGGGATAAAAACTCAGAAAAGTTTACGTTGGCTTGGGCAATCGGGTGGGAGCACAATCGCAGCCAGGAATCTTTGACATTAGGCAAGGATAGCATATCGGGGTTTGTAATACACAACAGAGAAGTATTGGTGGTGTCGGATTTGACGCAAGAACCGTATCTGAGTAAACTGAAAAAAGAAGAGTATTTACAAAAAGCATTTATCAGCGCGCCACTTATATTTAAGGATGAAGTTTTAGGTGTATTGCACGTCTGCGACAAGAAAACAGCCGGACCTTTTACGCAGCGAGAAGTGTCAGTAGTTATGAATATTGTTCGCATGGGTGTGATTGCCCTGCAGAACGTCCGGCTGTACGAGCAGGCTTCTAAGAGAGCAGTAGAATTAAAAATGGCCTACGATGAATTGAAAGAAATGCAGGATAAGTTAATCCAATCGGAGAAACTCAAGGCTATCGGCCAATTGGCCAGCGGCGTAGCCCATGAGATGAGAAATCCTCTAGGAATTATAATACAGGGGGTTGCTTATTTGGAACAAATAATACCTCCGGAGGCAAAAGAGCACCGGGAGACTTTATCTATGGTTAGGGAAAGCGCGCAAAGGGCAGATAAGATTGTAATTTCGCTTTTGGATTTCTCCAAGGCTGCGAAGCTAGAATTGCATCCAGAATACATTGGCCCCATATTGGAGAGTTCTTTAAATCTGGTAAAAACAGAATTAAAGAACATCGAAGTAGTCAGGGAAATTAAAGAAGGTTTGCCGAAGGTTTTGGTAGACAAGAATAAACTAACGCAGGTATTTATTAATCTGTTCATAAATGCAATTCATGCAATGCCCGGGGCAGGAAAACTTACTATTCGTACCTTTATTAAGCATCTGGAGGAAGCAAGAAATAGTGTAGATAATATCCCGGAAAGTTCTTTTAAGGTCGGGGAGAAGGTTATTGTTATTGAAATTGAGGATACAGGAGTGGGGATTTCTGAGGAAAATCTGAAAAGAATCTTTGACCCTTTCTTTACTACAAAAAGCCCAGGCAAAGGGACTGGCCTTGGTTTATCTGTAAGCCGGAATATTATTATTATGCATAAGGGTATAATGGAGGTAGAAAGCCAGGTGAAAAAAGGAACCAGGGTAATTATTACTTTAAGAATTTAAAGTTAAAAGGGAGGAGCAAATGGATAAAAAGAGAGTGGTGATTATTGATGATGAGGAGAATTTTTGTAAGTTGGCTAAGAAGAATATAGAACAGACAGGTGAGTTTGAGGTGCATATAGCAATAAATGGTGATGATGGAATTAGATTAGCTAAAGAGATAAAACCGGATTTGATATTGCTCGATATAATAATGCCGGGGATGGATGGCGCTGATGTTGTTTCCCTGATAAGGAGCGATACAAATATCAAAGATACCCCTATTGTATTTTTGACTTCACTAGTAAGAGAAGAGGAGGCCAGCTCTCAGTCAAATTTTACCAGGGGGTATTCGCTTTTAGCAAAGACAGTAACCGTAGGAGAGCTTTTGGCGTGTATTAAGAAAAATGTTAGAAAATGATTGTAACCTTGAAATGGCCTTAAATGTTTTATATAGTTAATCCAAGAGGCAGGGAAAACGTAAGTAAAATATCTGGTAAAACTGTATGATTTCTGTTATTTTGCGGCATAATGTCACTTGCGGATTCATCTCAATTCCTAAATAAAATACCTTGAAGAATTGCTTGGTAATTGTTGTTGACAAAAGTAATTTTTTACATTATATTATTAGCATATGCCAATAACTAAAAGGAGTTTATGCCGAGGCCATGCCGCTGTAGAAGAATAAGGTGTAAACCCGACACAACCTACTTTAAACCCCGTGGTATTCCTTTGGATATGTTGAAGGAGGTAAATCTTACCCTGGATGAGCTAGAGGCTGTCAGGCTTGCGGATTGGGGAGGGCTGTATCAAGAAGATGCTGCCAAGAAAATGGATATTTCCCGGCAGACATTCGGCAATATTATAAATTCAGCCCACAAAAAGATAGCTGATGTCCTTCTAAATGCCAAGGCATTAAAGATTGAAGGCGGGGCAGTTAAAAGGATAGATTAAATGGATAATTTAGTAAGGCAGGATCAGGACAGGCTTAAACTGTTTAAGAGATACGGATATGATATTCCCAGGGGCAGAAGGTTAATTATTGCAAAAGCTAGAGTTTCAACAGGAAGAATCCTTGAGGTTGGCACAGGAAAAGGCCATATGACGGTTGAATTGGCAAAGAAAGGTTTGAGGATAGTTACAATTGATTTAGATGGAAAAGCGCAAAAGATAGCCAGGGGAAATCTTAAACGCCTCAAGCTTGACAAATCTGTATCGCTTAGAATCATGGATGCAGAGAAATTGCAATATCAGGACAATTCTTTTGAATATGTTGTTTCGGTCAATTTCATTCATCATGCTGGAAACCCGATTAAATGTTTAAATGAAATGGTAAGGGTGGTAAAAAACAAACTTATTATTGCTGATTTGAACAGGCGAGGCGAACGGATTATGGAAAAGGTACATGCATTAGATGGCCGCCATCATCCAGTATCTAAAATGTCATTGCTGGATGTAAGGGGATATTTAGAAAGAAAAAGATTGGTTGTTAAGGTTTATAGGGATGTATGCCAAACTATTATTATAGCAAAGAAAGGAGCATCAAGATGAAGATATGTATTCCAACAGAATCAAATGAAGGCAGGAGTGCAAAGGTTTATGAGCATTTCGGTAGTGCGCCATATTTTACTATAATGGATATTGAGAAAGATTCCATCGAGGCCATTAATAACACTGATCAACATCATTCGCATGGAATGTGCCAACCAATGAATGCGTTAATAGGCAAGAAGATTGACGCTGTGGTTACTGGCGGAATGGGCGCCCGGGCGGTTCAAAAGCTTAATGAGGGCGGGATCAAGGTTTATCGGGCTATCCCAGGTACAGTTGCAGATATTATTAGCCAGTTTGTTAAGGGGGAGCTTGAAGAAATAGCTATTCAGAATGCCTGTGCCCAGCACGGCTGTCATTAGCTGAGAAGGCGCGAACGGATATCTGCATCAGGTAGCTTAATCTATTGACTATAAAGGCCTTAGGTTTATAATATATTGTATCTACGAGTGTTAAGGGGATATGCTTGGCAGTCCCCCTGCCTTTCCTTCTTAAATCCCTAACATTTCGCAACATAATATCACAAGCAAATTTAACCAGTTTAATAATTAAACTAAATTACCTTTGCAAGGTTATCTCTAAAGGAAGAATATGTTTGATCAAATAACCGATACTGTTAATAAAATATCAAATGTCCACCTGAATGCGCTATTTTTGCTTGGCCTGATTCTGTTTGTTGGAATAATGGGCGCAAGGTTATTCCAAAGATTACGAATACCGCAGGTTGTCGGTTATATCATCGCAGGTATTCTGCTGGGACGGTCTGGATTGAATATTATTGACAAAGACATAATCGAAGTCTTGGTGCCTTTTAATTATTTTGCGTTAGGTCTTATAGGTTTTATGATTGGAGGAGAGCTTAAAAACGAAGTTTTTCGCCGTTATGGAAAGCAGTTTTTGGTAATATTATTATCTGAAGGGGTAGTTGCTTTTTTGGCGGTTTTTATCCTTGTGGGGGCGCTAGGAAGCCTTCTTTTTGGAAATAGCGTTAATTATTGGGCGCTCGGTTTATTGCTAGGGGCTATTGCTTCTGCCACGGCTCCTGCTGCCACTACCGATGTTCTTTGGGAGTATAAGACCCGCGGACCGTTAACTACTACAGTATTGGGGATAGTGGCTTTAGATGACGGTTTGGCGCTGATTTTATTTGCCATAGCAAGTAGTATTGCTCCTGTGATGTTGGGAGCTCATTCATCGGTTTTTTTCGCAATCAGCAGGCCCATTTATGAAATTGGAATGGGTATTATGATTGGATTGATATTTAGCGTGGCCCTTATCAAAATTCTTAGAAAATATGCGGAAAGAGATAAAATCCTGGTTTTTTCCGTCTGCAGCATACTTTTTGCCTTAGGGTCGGCATTGATAATGAAGGTAGATATGCTTCTGGCAGTCATGACAATGGGAGCTGTTTTAATAAATAGAGAGGTTCGTTTAAGTAAGGAAATCTTTAAACTTATCTCAAGTTTTGCAACCCCATTTTATGTATTATTTTTTGTCCTTGTGGGTGCAAAATTCGACTTACATGTCACGACCGCCAGCGCCATTATTATAGCCGTATTTTATCTTGTAGGAAGGACTTCGGGTAAGATGGCCGGAGCTTATTTAGGGGCAAAAGGTTCCGGTGCGCCTAAGACCGTTATCCGGTACTTGCCGTATTGCCTTTTTAGCCAGGCGGGTGTGGCTATCGGACTTTCAATCCTGGCGTCTCAAGTATTTCCGGGGCCGATAGGAAATTCTATAATTGTTATCGTGACTCTTACTACATTCGTAGTCCAGCTTTTAGGACCTCCTTGTGTTAAATATGCAGTTACAAAAGCCCAGGAAGTAGGATTAAATATAACAGAAGAGGATGTATTGCGTAAAACAAATGTTAGCCATATAATAGATAAAAACCCGCCTTATGTATACGAAAACATGCCGTTAAAGGATATTTTGAATATTTTTAGCCAAAGTAATTATCATACTTATCCTGTGGTGGACAAAGAAAAAAAGCTAAAAGGGGTTATTACGATTGAGAGCATAAGAAGGTCATTCGCTCATAGCGAGATGGGGAATCTTGTCATTGCTCACGATATCATGGAATCCGTAATAACCAGGAAGATATCCCCGGCTTCTTCTTTATTGGAAGCGGAGGAGATCATTAATAAATATAACGTTGATTATTTGCCCATTGTTAATATTGACTCAGTGCTCTTGGGCTTTATGGAAAAAGAGGCCATAGATAAATTTGTTTCTTCCAGATTGATTGAAGCCGAAGAAAAAGTTGCTTCTATGGGTTAATTCTTGAAAATAAATCAGGCATCTTGAAGTAATTAGAAAAACAAATCTGCAGGAGGAATAGGTGAACAGGAAAATGACTGTTGTTGCGTTCAGTATTTTTGCAGCGTTTTTTCTAAGTATTTGTTTATGTTATGCAGAGCAAGGTAGGGATGAAGGAGAATTCAAGGCGATAGTGGCAGAAATTAATTCCTTTTTCTCCAAGCCAGAAGAATTAATGGATAAGCCTTCGCCTGTTGTTTCCGATAAAGAGATGGAGCTGGTAATACGATTGAAACTGTTTACCATTGATTATCCTGTGAGTGTGTACGCGGATGATGCTGCTTATATTTTGACCCTGTTCCAGATAAGCTCCCCAGCGAAATACCTTCAGGAGTCAAGGGCATTCTTGGAAAAATATCCCAAGGCTTCTCTGGAGCCATTTACTATAGATAATTCTCAAATCTTAAACATGCCTGCTAAAGAAATTGGCGTAATTGATGTGGTTAAGATGGACATATCTCAAACCCTGTATAATTTGAAACGTTACGCAGAATCGGCTAAAGAAGCAAAAGCGGTTATAGATGATTTAAGGGGAAAGAGATTAAATGCCCGCGGCTACTATATACTTGGTTTAAATTACTATTATTTGATGAAAGATTATGAAGCCCAGGCTGATAATGAGCAAGTTAGAAGGGTGTGCAGCGAGGCTATAAAAAGAATACCAAACGCTAAAGATAAAGAAAGCTTTGTTAAGAAACTGAAAGAGTTAAATTCCATTTCAAAGTAAATAAGCAGTTTAATCGATCCTTGATAATAAGCCAGCCCATAAATTAAGAAGTTTCCCATCGCGGTTATTAATAAGAGTAATTTTAGAGATAATGAATTAAGAGATATTTTAGCAAAAGGTCTTGACGCAAGCCCCACTTTTTCAACCAGATACCCCGCCTGTATTGTTAAGTTATATGTATAAGCCCGTTATTTATGTGATATAATAAATTTAATAACTTAGATTATTAAAACGAAATATTGCCTGGTTTATTTATGCAGATATCCGTAATTATCCCTGTTTATAATGACTATAAACATCTGGAACTTTGTCTTCGTTCCATCCAAGCTGCGCATCCTCAACCGCAAGAGGTAATTGTTGTGGATGACTGGTCTGTGTATGATATAGGGGCACTGGTAAGAGAATTTCCTTCTGTGCAGGTAATTCGGCAAAAGACAAGAATGGGCGCTGGATACGCCAGATATACCGGCGTACAGGCTGCTAGAGGGGATGTGGTAGCATTTTTGGACAGCGATTGTTATATCAAGCCGGACTGGTTTGGAATTATATGCACCAATTTACATAAAGATATCGGAGGGGTGGCGGGAAGGTATATCCCCTGTAATACAGATAATTTTGTGGCATTTTATGAAATAGTTGATATTAGTGCATGTTATTCCCGTAAAACCGCTGCTGAAACCAAGGACATAGTAGGTGGTTGCTGCGCATTTTGGAAAGATGCCCTGCTTAGTATAAATTTAAAGTCTTCTTTTGTATTTGGGCCCCTGGCCGCAGGAGAAGATACGCTTTTGGGGCTAGAAATGAAGAAAAAATACAAACTTCTGCGGGTTGAGGGTATGGAAGTGTATCATCATTACCACGAAACATGGCGGCAGTATTTTCGAAAAAGATTCATAGATGGATGGAGCCATGCAGTAATTTTTCTTCTTTATAACCGCGATTTAAGAAAGGCTGCTTATCTTAAATATCCTTATATTATTTTGAACTTAGCCGTAATGGCCATTTTGGTTTACGGTTTAATAAAAAGGTCGCCCCTTATTGTTTTGTCTGTATTCCTGATTTTTCTTTACTCGGAATTAAGCATTTTTCGAAGTGTTTTTTCTTTAAAGAAAGCAGGATGGAGAAATAAATTCGGATTTCTATTTATGCGTCTGCCGTGTTTGCTTATGCGTAATGTCTGTTGGTTGGCAGGTGTCACAAGTGGAGTGGGTTATTATTTAATTAACTATGGGAAACTCATTCGTCTTACAGTATCTGCAGAATCTAATACTTCCACATAGATTATCTTATCTTGTTTTCTTTGTAACAGCAAGATGTAACGCGGCCTGTACCTTTTGTCTGCGTGAAAGGCTTCCTGATGCCGCAAAGATGGAAGAAAATGCCGAATTAACAATAGACGAAATAGGCAGGATAGCCTCGCATATGCAAAGTCTTGCGCATGTATTAATAAGCGGAGGGGAACCTTTCATGCGTAATGACCTTGATCAAATTATACGCTCTTTTTATACTAGGTCTCATACGCGTTTTGTAACCATTCCCACTAATGGATATTTTAGTGATGAGATTGAGGATAAAGTCAGCCGCATCCTTCATGAAAACCGGGACCTATTCTTGCAAATACAAATTTCTATCAATGGGACTCAGGACGTGCATGATAATACAAAAAGGCTTCCTTTAAGCTTTATGCATCTGAAAGAGACATGCGGAAGGCTTAAGAAATTAAGGCATTCTTTCAGTAATTTAAGGCTAGCTTCAATTACGGTAATAAGCGATTCGCTGAAAGGAAATATGCCGGATTTAGTTGCTTTTTTAGAAAAAGATCTATTTTTTTTCGATAATTACTATCTTACGCCGGTCATACAGAAAAATGGTTGGCCAATAGAAAATCCATTATTACCCGAAGATAAAGAGGCCTGGATGTGCCTAAAAAGCAAGCAACAAAGGCGCTTTCTTAGTTTCTGGGATGCATATGCCTATTGTACTTTACGAAGATCGCAATATGTGATTAATCGAGCAATGAAGCGGAAAACCGCGATGGTAGATTGTACTGCCGCCAGAAGATTTGTAGTACTTAAGCAAAATGGCCAGGTATTTCCTTGTGAATTCCCCCAATCCGGCGCAATTGGCAATCTTAGGGATTTCCAATATGATATCATGCGCCTTTTGCGCTGTGATCGTAGTCGCCATATTAGAGATGCTATCGTTACGCATAAATGTTACTGTTGCTGGGGATGTGCAATGAATATAAATCTTATCAGCCGCTTAAGAAGCTGCGCTAGAATATTATTAGATTCTGTTTTTTATATGCTTAAAATAATCTAAGAATGGAGTAAAAAAGATTATTTATTCTTTAAGTAGATCAAAATAATGATAAGCGTTATTATTGTTACTTATAACCGGAAGTTTTTATTGAAGGAATGTCTGGATAGCCTATTAAATCAGGATTATGGGGAGAAAGTTGAGATTATTATTGTCGATAATTTCTCCAGCGATGGGACATCCGGTTTTATCAAAGATGAATTTGGCGAAAAGGCCAAATTGATTACTAACCTTACAAAGCTCACATTAGCGGATTGTAAAAACCGGGGAATTAGATTGGCTACTGGTAATATAATTGCCTTTACCGATGATGATTGTGTTGTGTCAAAAGGCTGGTTAAGCAGTATTAAGGAATCTTTGTTAACCCATGATATTTCAGGTGGAGTTGTGCTATCAGCTCCGGGCGTAGAATTCCCCTGGTGGTGGAGGAGTTCCTTAAATTGGCTTGTTGGTTTAAGCTCAAAACAGGACCATGATTTTTTCCCTTTGGGCAGCAATATTGCATTTAAGAGACATGTATTTAAGAATATGGAGGAGTTTGGAAGCGATGTTACAATAAGTGAAGGCGAATGCCAGCAATATGGAGAAGATAATTATAGGCTGAGGAAAGCATTAGGCGCTGGTTTTGTAATGACAACAAGCAGCGGGATGGTTGTATATCATCATGTTCCTCTTGGAAGGTTAAGAATATTATATTTGATTCAAAGAAGCTATCTTGAGGGAAAAACCTGGGCAAAAAGAGAGCCTAGTTTCAGTATTTTTATTTTTAGGTCAGTTGCCTGTGTGGTTTGTCCAGTCAGGTTACTGGTAACCTGGGATTTAAACCATTTTTTCAGAATGATCGTAAGCGCGGCGTATGTCTTCACATTTATAAAAATTAAATTTAAATTATGAACATAGGGATCGATGCTCATTTCTTAGGGGGTAAACAAACCGGAAATGAGACTTATACAGATAATTTGATAAGAAGCCTAGCCAGGATCGATGGAGAAAATAAATATAGGCTATATGTTACAAAAAAATGTATACTGGTGGGTAATTTATTTGAAAATAATAATTTTCACGCAGAATTGGTAAATTGCGGTAATCGCTGGGGCAGGGTATTTTTCCGGTTGCCTCTTGAGTTGGTTGAAAATAAGGTGGACCTGTTCCATCTGCAATATTTCCCTCCGCTAATTCTTTCATCTAAATTTGTTGTTACAGTTCATGACATATCTTTTAATTTCTTTCCCCGGTGGTTTTCTCCGATAGAGTCCATCAAGCTTAAGTTTGTCGCTCTGGCCATAAAAAAAGCAAAGCGCATTATCGCTGTTTCTGAGTTTACAAAGAGCCAGATACTCTCGGTGTATGATTTGGCGGAAGAGAGAATAACCGTGATTTATAATGGGGTAAGTGATATTTTCAGGCCAATTGAAGACTTAAACTTAACCAGAGAGATGAAAAATAAGTATAATTTACCGGAGGATTTTATCCTTTATGTGGGGAGAATGGATGCCCGGAAGAATATAGAGGGGCTTTTACGTATCTTTAGTAGATTCAAGGTAATTACAAAGCGGAAAGAAAAGCTGGTGTTGGCAGGGGATAGCGTTCATTATTTCGATAAGATTCACAAATTGTCCAAGGCTTTAGGTATTGAAGGCGACATAATATTAACAGGCTATATCCCGGAAGAAGACTTGCCTGCAGTATATAATTCTTCAAGATTATTCGCATCCTTTTCATTTTACGAAGGATTCGGTCTTCCTCCTTTAGAGGCAATGGCTTGTGGAATTCCGGTGATAGTTTCAGATATACCTGTATTTTCTGAGGTTCTTGCTGATGCAGCGGCTATGGTCGACCCGAACCAAACAGAGTTAGCGGCGCGAAGAATAGCAGAAATATTGGAAAACGAAATACTTTATAATGAAATGAGCCTCCAGGGGATAAAGCAGGCAAAAAAATTCAGCTGGCTTGAGACTGCAAAAAAGACATTGGAAGTTTATAATCAGGTAAATAAATATAATAAAAAATGAAGATAGCATTTATGGGGATAAGGGGAGTCCCGGCCAATTATGGCGGTTTTGAGACTTTTGTGGAAGAATTTGGCTCTCGGTTAGCAGAAAAAGGCCACTGCGTTACTGTTTATAACAGGAGCAATTGGGTAAAATATATAGAAAAAACTTATAGAGGTATGCGTTTGATTAGGTTGCCGGCTATACAAAATAAGCATCTTGACACAATATCCCATACATTTTTAAGTATGCTCCACGCAATATTTAATAAATATGATATGGTCTATATCTGTGGAGTTGGCAATAGCCCGCTTTCTTTTATCCCCCGTATTTTTGGTTGTAAAACTATTTTAAATGTCGATGGTTTAGACTGGCAAAGAGAAAAATGGGGGAAAATCGCCAAGCTTTACCTGAAAACAAGTGAATATTTAGCTACTATTCTCGCGAATATTATTATTACGGATTCAAAAACAATTCAGGAATATTATATTAGGAAGTATAATAAGCAGACGGTATATATACCTTATGGGGTAAACATAGAGCAGACTCCAGGAATGGGCACCCAGAATGATAAATTCTTAAACCTTTCCGGCATAGAAAAGGGGAAATATATCCTGTTTGTAGGAAGGCTTGTCCCGGAGAATGGCGCCCATTATTTAATTGAGTCTTACCTTAAGCTTAAAACCGATTTAAAACTTGTTATTGTGGGAGACGCCCCGTATAGCAAGAGATATATCCGGTTTCTTAAATCTTTTGAGAATAAAAATATTATCTTTACCGGCTATCTTTTCGGTGACAGATATAGGCAGTTAAGCAGCCATGCCTCTATATTTGTTTTACCGTCAAAATCAGGAGGTACCCGTCCGGTATTACTTGAGCAAATGGCTTTAGGTAATTGCATATTAGTTAATGAAATCCAGCAAAACCTGGAAACAATAGGTGAGGCAGGATGTAGTTATAGCGAAGAAACTAAAGACAATAGTTTAAAGGATAAGCTCGAATATCTTATCAATAATCCCTTAGTAAGGGAGGCATACGGAAAGAAGGCTGTGGAGTGGGTTAAAAGAGAGTACAGTTGGGATAATATTGCGGATAGTTATGAACAACTTTTTAAATTAACAAAAAATGATTAAGGTTAGCCTTTATGTCCCATGTTTTAATGCGGAGGCTTACATTAAGGAATGCCTGGAAAGCATTTTTATGCAAAGCTATCCTATCGATGAGGTATTAATTATTAATGATGGTTCTACCGATAATACAGTGGGGATCTGTTCACGGTTTCCGGTTAAAATTATAAATCACGCAAGAAACAAGGGCTTGTTTTTAGCGAGGAATACCGCTTTCTGCGTGGCTCGAAATGAATTTGTTGCCTCGCTTGATGCGGATTGCAAGGCCAGGCCAGATTGGCTGGAGAAATTAATGAAATATTTTTCCGGTACCGACGTGGCAGGGGTAGGAGGAAAACTAATTGAGAAACATAATCTTTGTCTGGCAGATAGATGGAGGGCAATCCATATGAGTCAGTCCTGGGGGGATCGGCTTATAGAAAACCCCGGTTATTTAGCAGGTAGCAATAATGTCTATAAAAGAAGCGCTATTCTTCAAGTAGGGCTTTATAGCGAAACATATGTCAGTAATTATGAAGATATAGATATTTCTAAACGCTTGATGAGCAATGGGTTTAAAATAATATATTCTCCGGAGGCATGCATTGAACATCTGCGCAGGGATACTATAGGGAGCGCTTTAAAAACATACTGGCATTGGGCTTTTCACCATTATAAAAAGCCGGATACCTTGAAACAGTTATTGTTGAAAGCAAAAAGTAATTATGATTTAAACAGGTTTCTTTTTCAGCAGGATATTAAGGCCGGGAGGCGATCCTTGTTATTCCTGGATATACTATTACTGTTTTATTATTGTTGGCTTGACCTTTGCTATTACATAAATTATAAATTCAAATTTTCTCCTTGAGTGAAACATTTTGAGCCGAAAAAAATGAATGACGTTCCTTTTGTAACAGTTGTGGTGCCCACCTATAATAGGGAAAAGTTGTTAAGAAACCTTTTAGATTCTCTGTTTAGGCAATCTTACCCCGCAAATAAGTTTGAGATTATTGTTGTAGATGATGGCTCAAAGGATGGGACAAGAGAGATGGTAGAGACATACCGGAAGGGCGCTAACCGGAATTTGAAATATTTCTATCAACAAAATAAAGGGCCTGCGGGAGCAAGGAATACGGGTATCAGGAATTCCAGCGGTTCATTAATTATTTTTATAGATGACGACTGCGTAGCTTCTGGTAATTGGCTGCAAGAGATGGTTAAGGGCTACGATAATCCTGGCATAGCCGGAGTAGGAGGTTTGATAAAGGCAATTGTTACCAAGTCCATAATTAGCGAATATTGTTCGTATATCGGCGTGATGGAAAAACCGATTATGCAGGGGGATATTGTTAAGTATTTGGTAGGCGCTAACTCCTCTTTTAGGAAAGAATATCTTGATATAGCTGGGTGGTTTAATGAAGCAATCCCGCTTGGCGGGGAAGATTTGGATATCTCTTTTCGGTTAAAACAGGCGGGATATTCGTTGAAATTTAACCCCGAAGCAGTTATCTACCATTTGCATAAGCAGACTTTGAGGGAACTGCTTATGACCTTTTTTAAATATGGCAGAGGTTCAGCGATATTCTATCTGCAGGGGGCAAAAAAGAAAAACGATATATTCTATATGTATCTGAAATCATTTTTTTCTTATGCCAGGCTACCTATTAATTTATGGAAAAATTATCATAAAAACAAGCTCAGTTTTAGAAAAAGCCTTATTTTTTCTTTGCTGAGCCTTTTGAGGGATATCAGTGATTCTGTGGGGGGATTTGCGGGATATTTATCGTTCCATAGGAAAATAATTTTTAGAGGTTAAGATTGCAGATTGCCAAAATAATCTTAAAAAACAGCAGTTTTGTTTTAGCGGGTAATATACTGGGGCGGGTATTTATCTTTCTAAGTGCTTTTTTGCTTGCGCGCTACCTAGGCAAGGTAAATTATGGTATTTTTTCTTTTGCCATGTCGTTTTTGGTTTTTTTTGCTATTATTGAAGATCTTTGGTTAAAACCAATTATTGTGCGGGATGTCGCCAAGGATGAGCAAAGGGCTGGGGTATTCTTAGGCAATGCCGTTATCTTAAGGCTCATTATTTCATTTATAGCCGCCTGTTCAATTAGTATATTTCTGTGGAGCTCGAAATGCCTTTTGGATACATCCGTATTGGTCTATTTGACTTTAATTAATTTTATATTGTTTTCTTTTACTAACTCTTATGAAGTGGTGTTTCGTGTTAAGCTGGCAATGGTCTATTATGTTACAATTAACTTTATCGTTGACATATTGCTGGTTTTTTCAATCTTATGCGGAATTTTCTTAAAAAGCGGGGTTATTTTCTTTGTTATAAGCATAATAATAACGAATTTAACCAGGTTATTACTCTTGCGTTATTTCTCCCGCCGGTTTATTAAGCTGAGCTTTATATCGGTCTTTGCCATCTGTAAAGATATCCTTAAGGAGTCTTGGTTTTTATTGCCTGTTGCGGCATTCGTGGCAATTAGCCAGCGGGCCGACCAGATTATGCTTTTTAAAATGAAAGGCCCGGGCAGCGTCGGTTCTTATATGGCAGCTGTCAGGTTGGTGGAATGTTTTAATATGATTCCATTAGCTTTAAGTGTTTCCCTGTTGCCGCTTCTAAGCAGGTATTTCCATACCTCCAAAGAAATTTTTACCAAGATTTATCAATTAAGTTATAAATATTTAATACTCATAATTATGTTTATCGCCTCATTCTTTACTATTTTCTCAAAACCAATTATTCAGCTTTTTTATGGGGGCCAGTTTTCAGCATCCTCTTACGTGCTTGTTGTTTTGATCTGGGTAGAGCTTTTCATTTTTATCGGGATAGTGAATTATATGATTATAGTTGCAATAAATCAGCTGTGGGTGGCAGTTTTCTGTACGGCTATAGCGGCAACGTTAAATATCTTCCTGAATTTCATTTTAATCCCTAAATATGATTTTTTTGGTTCGGGAGTGGCCAGTTTTATATCTTATGCTGTCAGCGCCTTGTTGGTTTGTTTTATCCCATCGGTAAGAGTATACTTTGTCAATATCTTCAGGCTCATGGTAAAACCTCTTATAGGTGCTCTTGTAACGGGCACGATCGTCTATCTGTCGGGCCTGCCATTTTCCGCATCATTATTAATAGCCCCTTTATTGTATTTAGTAATCTTGTATATGATTCACGGGTTTGATAGCGATGAACTTAAGACATTAAAGAATATTTTATTCAAAGCTAACATTTAAAAATGAACGGATTCAATATTGCATCACAAACTTTACGGGATCCTAAGAGATGAAAATATTGTTCATTTTTCCTATCCCGCGTATCCCGATATTTGGAAAGGTATTATTTAACCTTGGTATCGGGTATCTATCAGCAATCCTGAAACAGCATCGGCACAAAACTGATTTATTGACTTTAAATAATTACGATAGGCAAAAGATAAAGCAAAAGATTAAAACATTTTCCCCAGATCTTATCGCCATGTCATCAACAAGCGATCAAATAGGGCTAAGCCGGCAGATTATCAGTTATATTAAAAATAATTTTCAGCTCCCCATCGTTCTTGGTGGCGTCCATGCGACATACCTGCCTCAGGAATCTATTGCTATTGAAGGATTACTAGGCATTTGTTTAGGGGAAGGGGAATATCCGTTGCTGGAGCTCGTCGAATGCCTGGAGAAGGGCAAGGATTATCGCCATATAAGCAATTTCTGGTTCAGAGAAGGTGATGAGATAATAAAAAATGATTTGCGCCCCCTGGTAATAAATTTGGATTCGCTTCCGTTTCCCGATAGGGAGGTATTCGATATCCCCGAAATTAATAAAGCGTGGTTTGTGGGGATGCAATTTATGGGTAGCAGGGGTTGCCTTTACTCCTGTACAAATTGCAATACTCCTTCTTTCCGGAAAATCTATAAACTTGGCAAAGAAAACTATGTACGGTTAAGAAGCGTTGATAATCTATTGGCTGAAATTGACTCCGTAATCAAGAGGTATAAGTTTGGCGGCTATGTGGCCTTTGAAGATGATTCTTTTGTGGTAGATAAGAATTGGTTGCGGGAATTTAGTTCCAAATATTCAAAGGCTATAAGGTATCCATTTTTTTGTAATGCGCGGGCAGACCAGATTGATGAAGAATCGATCAGCCTGCTTAAGAATGCCAATTGCCGTCTTATAAGAGTTGGGATTGAGAGCGGAGATGAGTATCTCCGGAACGTAATCTTAAGAAAAGGGATCACGAATAACGATATAGTTAAGACGTTTCAGCTTGCTAAGAAATATGGGATCAAGGCCCTCTCTTTCAATATGTTAGGATTACCCTTTGAAACAGAAGAGCTGATTAGGAAAACGGTGAAATTGAATCAAGAAGTACGGCCAGATTTCATCGCCTTAAGTTATTTTCGCCCCTATCCCGGTACGGATTTATATAATCTATGCAAAGAAAATAATTTGATAAGCAGGCGAAAGGCATCTCATTGGCTGGAGGACACTATCCTAGATCAACCCACGGTATCCAAAAACACAGTTAGATATTATATGCGCGTATTCAGGGCATATGTGTGTGGTTCAAATATTATGCCGTTGATAAAACTTACCGCAAGGTTATATATTTGGAAGAATTTTACCCTCTTTGATTTTATGAAAGGAACCAAGGATTCCATTAAAAATCATTTCATGAAAAATAACCAGCAAGTATGAATTAGGTATAATCAAACCGGCGATGATTGACAAAGAATCAAATAAACTTATAAATACGGAAGAATTTGAAAGCAATAAAGTAAGGCTAAGCTCTTTTCCTACCAATATATTTATTGAGCTTACAAGGAATTGTAATTGTTATTGCAGGATGTGTTTTAGAAAAAATAACTCCTATAGGAATGAATTGGATATGTCGTTTGAGTTGTTTAAAAAAGCCGCGGATATATTTTTCCCTTATGCGGAATGCGTTGATTTGCGTGGTTTTGGGGAGAGCACCATTTTGAATAACTGGACGGAAATCGTAGATTATGTTTTACGGTATGATTGCAAGTTTGGAATATTTACCAATCTTAGTATCCTTGATGAGCAAATGTGGGAAAAATTGGTAAAAAGTAATTTCTGGCTTGCGGTTTCATTCGATGGGGCGACTAAAAAAACCTATGAGTTTATCAGAAGAGGAGCAAAGTTTAATAACGTAATCCATAATTTAAGGCACTTGGTTTTATGTCTGAAGAACTATGGTAAGCCAATATCGAACTTAAGCCTGGTTGTCACGGTCCAAAAAATGAATCTTCTGGAATTGCCCGGTATAGTCAGGATTGCCGGAGAAATAGGCATCAGGCGCATAAGGCTTAATCCTGTGAGAACAATGCCCGGGGATAAGAACAGTCTAGTTTTTTATAAGGAACAGGTCCTTAAGCAGGTAGTCCAGGCTTTGAAAATTGCCAAAGAATTTAATATAGAAGTTTCATTCCAGGCTAGCCTGGGTATTCTTGCCCTGGAGGAATCCTTGGGGATTAAAGTTCAAAAAAAATGCCGGCGTCCATGGTCTAATCTTTTTATCTATTATAATGGCGATATCGGTCCGTGTGATTGCCTGATATTTGAGCCGTTTGTTTTTGGCAACCTGCATAAGGACAGTTTTGAAGAGATATGGAATAATGTTTCCTATCGTCTATTCCGGGAAAATGTGCATAGTGTTAATAGGATGGATAGCTGCAAGTGGTGTTTTGAGAATCGGTATTATTAAATGTTAACTTATTCACTTTTTTTATCCGGCGCAATAACCTTTTTTGCTAACAGGCGGTAGCTAGGGAATAATAATTTGAATTCTTCAGCCCTTCTGATCCTTGATGCAACAGTCTCTCTACCATTCTTAAATCCCGTTAAACCGAGATTCCAGGCCCTGTGTATAATATCAAATATTTGTTCTTGTGTAGCGCCTTTAGGGATATAATCCTGGAGATTTTTAAGTAATAAATCAGCAAATGCCTGATTGGCCAGTTCATATAATTGCGGAGAATATAAAATATCCTGCCAATTATAATCCTTGAAGGAGTGGTATAACTTTTGGACATCTTCGTAAGCTTCAGGGCTTAAGCCGTATGTTCCGAAGCCCCGCGAATCAGGATGTATATATGTAGGCGGTATAGCCTCAGGAGGAGAGGATGGCTTAGGGCTTTCCAGATATGCTAAGCCCAACCTTAAATATCCCCACAATTGAGCATCCGCATATTGAAATTGCAATTTAGATAATAACGGCTCAGGAGCAAATAGGTATCCTGCTGATAAGGGTTCAGCTTTTAATATTATTGTTAAAGCGGAGAGTAAAACTATGCTTATAACCCGCTGCCTTTTGAACATAAGAGCCTCATCATAAAAACCCTGGCAGTGCATGCCAGGGCGGATGAGCTTCTCCCGTGCTTAAAAGGATAAAGCGGGGTCACAAAAACCCCTAGAAAGGCAGGTTACTCTAGGGTTTTCTGAACGCTCTTTGGTGGCCCCACTATCCCATAGGGACTGGAAGCTTTGCGTCCCAGCATTGCTGCTAGTTTGCCTTTGTCAGTAGCTTAGCGCCTAATTTTAAATTACCTATTCCTAATAAAGTATGCACTATTTTTTATTAACTTGCAACTTTATTCCTTGTTAAAGACAGGGGGTTATCCAAAGACCTTGACAACAAGCATTTTTTGTGTTAAAAAAGCAGTATTCATGAAGAAACTTTTGTTTCCCCCTAATCCTAAGATGCTAAAAACAGAAGGGTTAGAAATAAGATTCAAGATTCTTTCTCAAAAATCCACGTTAAGTAATGCTCTGTTTACCACCAGGATTTTAACTCTTTTCCTTAGTTTATGTTTTATCTTTTTTGCGGCTACTTTATCTGTTGCTATGGCTCAAGAGAGCTTTACTAGACAGGAAAAGATTGCCCTAGAAGCCAAACAGGAAGATTCAGTAATTCAAGAAATACTGTCTAGGCAGAAACAAGATCAAAAGATTGCTGCACAAAAAGCGCTTGCTGAAGCAAACAAACAAATTGCCCTAGATAAAGAATCCCGGCTTAGGCAAGAACGAGCGCAAAAAATAATTGCCCAAAGAATAGCCGCAGCTGATAAAAAACAGGCCGCCTTAGTTAAAAGAGCACAACTTCAAAAAGAAATCGAAAAAGAAGCAGCTGATAAAGAAGCGGCCATTGAACTTAAAAACCAGGCTGCCTTGGATAGAAAGGCCCAGCTTCAAAAAGAGCGTGATAGTATAATAGCTGATAAAGAAGCAGCTGCTGAACTTAAAAACCAGGCTGCCTTAGATAGAAAAGCGCAGCTTCAACAAGAGCGTGAAGAAAAATCTGCCAAAACATATGATAATAGTAAAAGTGATTTTAAGGCAAAGCAAGAAAACGCGGCTGTTAAAAAAGCCCAGCTTCAACAAGAGCGTGAACTAAGGCGCGCTGAAAAACAGTCTTTTTCAGAGGCTAAAAAACAGGCCGCCTTAGTTAAAAGAGCACAACTTCAAAAAGAAATCGAAAAAGAAACAGCTGATAAAGAAGCGGCCATTGAACTTAAAAAACAGGCCGCCTTAGTTAAAAAAGCCCAGCTTCAAAAAGAGAGTGAAGAAAAACTTGTGAGGCAGCAGCAAGGACGTGAGCAAAGGAAGATTGCGCAGAAACAGGCTGCCTTGGATAGAAAGGCCCAGCTTCAAAAAGAGCGCGAGCAAAATATTATTGAGAAACAACAAGAAACCAAAGGGAAAAAGGCCTTAGAGTCTAAAAGAAAGTCCGGTTTAGATAGGAAAGTACAACTTCAAGAACAGCGCGAGTTAGAAAGAGCTGACCAAAAAGCAATAGCAGAGCTTAAAAAACAGGCCGCCTTAGTTAAAAAAGCCCAGCTTCAAAAAGAGCGCGAGCAAAATATTGCCGATCAAAGAGTACTTAAGGGTACTAGAAGGCAAGTTGCCTTAGATAAAAAGGCCCAGCTTCAACAAGAGCGCGAAGAAAAGCTTGTTAAGCAAGAACAAGAGCGCGCGCAAAAAAAGATCACACAGGAGGAAGCCGCAGAGTCAAAGAGAAGAGTAGCTTTAGATAGAAAGGCCCAGCTTCAAGAACAGCGCGAGTTAGAAATAGCCGACCAAAAAGCAATAGCAGGGTATAAAAAGCAGGAAGCTCTAGACAGGGAATCCCGGATTAAAGAACAGCGTAAACAAGATGTTGCCGACCAGGAATCACTTGCCGGAATCAAAAGCCAGGTTGCTTTGGATAGAAAAGCCAGGGTTCAAAAAGAAAGTGAGCAGAGGCTCATTAAAGAACGCCAGGAAAGCGAAAAGAAAATAGCTGATCAGAAAGCAGCGGCGGAAGCCAGGAGCCAGGTAGCTTTATTTAGAAAGGCCCAGCTTCAACAAGAGCGCGCACAAAGAATAGTTGAACAAAAAGCAGCCATGGGAATCAGTCAAGAATCTGCTGCCATAGAATAGAAAATAATTTAAAATATATCATTACCCCCGTATTTAAATTCTTATAGATTAATAAGCAGGTATATTAGGCTAAGAAGGAGGAATATATGAGACGCGTTAATCCAAAAAAGATGCCTGTTGATGAATTAAAGAAAATTGACGCTTACTGGCGTGCCGCAAATTACCTTTCTGTAGGCCAGATTTATCTTCTTGATAATCCATTGTTAAAGGCCCCTTTGGTACTTAAACATATTAAGCCGCGCCTTCTGGGGCATTGGGGTACGACGCCGGGTTTAAATTTCATTTATGTACATCTTAACCGGTTGATAAAAAAATATGATTTAAATATTATATATATAACCGGACCCGGGCATGGGGGGCCAGGATTGGTCGCCAATGCTTATCTGGAGGGTGCATATAGCGAGTATTATCCTGATATTTCACAAGATGAAGAAGGCATGGGGAAACTTTTTAAACAGTTTTCATTCCCTGGGGGGATCCCCAGCCATGTCGGCGCGGAAACTCCTGGTTCTATGCATGAGGGGGGTGAATTAGGTTATTCACTTTCGCATGCTTTCGGAGCGGTATTTGATAACCCTGATTTGATTGCAGCTTGTGTGGTTGGCGATGGGGAAGCGGAAACCGGGCCTTTAGCGACTGCTTGGCATTCCAATAAATTCCTTAACCCCCAAAGCGATGGCGCGGTGCTGCCGATTTTGCATCTGAATGGTTATAAGATATCAAATCCTACGGTGTTGGCGCGTATCAGTAAAAATGAACTTAAACAATTCTTTATAGGATCCGGCTATAAACCATATTTTGTTGAGGGCTCTCGCCCTGAGAAAATGCACCAACTTATGGCAAAGACACTGGAAACAGTCATAAAGGAAATTAAGTCTATCCAGGCTGAGGCGCGCAATAGCAAAAAGTCAGTTGCCCGCCCAAGATGGCCGATGATTGTTTTGAATACTCCCAAGGGTTGGACCGGTCCGAAAAGTATTGACGGTTTGAAAACAGAAGGTTATTGGCGTTCGCACCAGGTGCCATTTTCGGAAATGGCAGAAAAACCAGGGCATATACGCGCCCTTGAACAGTGGATGAAAAGCTATAAACCTGAGGAGCTTTTTGATAAGCATGGCCGTTTAATTCCTGCGCTTACAGGGCTTGCGCCAAAAGGAAGTCTTCGCATGAGTGATAATCCTCATGCTAATGGAGGGTTATTATTACGTGATTTAAGGTTGCCCGATTTCCGTAAATACGCCGTAAGCGTTGATAAACCCGGCACTGTTGAATCAGAGCCAACGCGCGTTATGGGATATTTATTGCGTGATGTTATGAAGATAAACCAGAAAACTAAAAACTTCCGGGTATTTGGCCCGGATGAAACGACTTCAAACCGGCTCAGCGCTATATTGGATGTTACTAACCGTTCCTGGATGGCAAAGATTTTGCCTGAAGATGATCATCTTGCTGTAAACGGCAGGGTGATGGAGATTTTGAGTGAACACACCTGTCAAGGTTGGCTGGAAGGGTATCTTCTTACCGGCCGGCATGGGTTCTTTTCATGTTATGAAGCATTTATCCACATCGTGGATTCGATGTTTAATCAACATGCAAAATGGTTAAAGACTTCGCGGCGCATACCCTGGCGCCGCCCTATCGCTTCGCTCAACTATCTTTTAACTTCTCATGTTTGGCGACAGGACCATAATGGATCTTCTCATCAGGATCCAGGTTTTATAGACCATGTCGTTAATAAGAAGGCGGAGATTATCCGTATTTACCTGCCTCCGGATACAAACACCTTACTCTCCGTGACTGATCACTGCCTGCGTAGCCGTCATTATGTAAATGTAATTATTGCCGGTAAGCATCCCAGCCTGCAGTATTTGGATATGGATGCGGCCATCCAACATTGCACCAAGGGTATTGGCATCTGGGATTGGGCAAGCAATGATTATGACGGCGAACCGGATGTGGTTATGGCCTGCGCCGGGGATGTGCCTACGCTGGAGACCTTGGCAGCGGTGGATATCTTAAGGCAAAAATTTCCTGATCTGAAAGTGCGGGTTATAAATGTTGTTGATTTGATGACTCTACAGCCACAGAGCGAGCATCCCCATGGCCTTTCTGATAAAGATTTTGATAGCCTCTTTACTGTGAATAAGCCTGTTATTTTTGCTTTTCATGGTTATCCCTGGCTTATCCATAGGCTTCTCTACCGCAGGACCAACCACAAAAATGTGCATGTGCGGGGTTATAAAGAAGAGGGGACAACTACCACTCCATTTGATATGACGGTATTGAATGAACTTGACCGTTTTAATCTGACAGATGACGTAATTGACCGCTTGCCTCAATTGCAAAATCAGGCTGCACATGTTAAAGATTGGCTGCATAATAAACTGATTGAGCATAAGCAGTACATTACTTCGTATGGCGAAGATATGCCGGAAATCCGCAATTGGAAGTGGCCATATTGAAATTGCGCCAATTTTTCGGTTATTTAATCCTATGAATAAAACCAGCCAGAAGTTTACTTTAGTTATCCCCACGTATAATGAAGCAGCTAATATTGAAAGCTTATGCAGTTTGTTGGCGGGGGTGCTGTCTAAGGAAAATATTGATTTTGAAGTTATTGTAGTTGATGATAATAGCCCCGATCAAACTTGGAAGATTGCTCAGACAATCGCTGAAAAAGACAAAAGAATAAAAGTGATCCATAGGGTAGATAGGAGAGGGCTGGCAACGGCGGTTATTGCGGGATGGAAAAATGCCAAAGGGGATATCTTGGGGGTTATGGACGGAGACTTGCAGCAACCTCCTGAAACAATTCCGCTTTTATTAAATAAGCTAAACGAAGATGCTTTAATTGATATTGTGATCGCCAGCCGCAATATAAAAGGTTCCATGGCTTTAAGGCGTAGCGCCTGGAGAAGGTTTGTTTCATGGTCAGCTACCCTTATCAGCGTTCTTCTTCTGCCAAAATTAGTTGCGCAGGTAAGTGACCCTATGTCAGGATTTTTTATTTTACGCAAAGAAGTTATAGGGGAAAAAGTTTTAAATCCGCTGGGATATAAAATCCTCCTGGAGGTTTTGGCGAAAGGGACTTATAAGAAAATAGCCGAAGTGCCTTATATCTTTGCTGAACGTAAAAAAGGAGGCAGCAAGGCTGGGGTAAAACAATACCTGCTTTCATTCATTTATTTACTGAGATTAAGCATTCAAAGCAGCAGGAGCTTAAAAAGCTTGTGATGGATAAGGACTTATGATATTGTAGATAACAGATTAAATTCCGTGGTTAGCAAAACATCATGAGATTGCGGGAGATTGAATGAATATATTTGTAGGTAATTTAGCATTTTCTGCCAAGGAAGATGATGTATATAAGGCCTTTACGGGATTTGGTACGGTTTCCAATGTAGCCATTGTAATGGAGAAAAAAGGCAAGAAATCGAGGGGATTCGGGTTCGTTGAGATGCCGGATGAGCAAGAGGCTTTAGCTGCGATTGCTGCTTTGCATGGCAAAGATATATTAGGCAGGCCGATTAATGTTATGGCCGCTTTATCTAAGAAGCCGAAAAGTGAACGTGCCGATAAAAAAGATAAACCTCAATCGCATGTTATGGCTGGTAGCCTGCAAGAACCTTCTTTTAAGAGGACAGGAAGGTATAGGGAGGGAAGGCGTTCAATCAGTTACGTTAAAAAACGCATAGCTGTCGGGATTACCGCTCCTGTTCCTGAGCGTAAATATAAAGCTAATCCTATGCGCTGGCGCAAAAAACCAAGATGGTCCAGCTTTTCTCAGAAATTTCAAGAGGAACTTAAACCGGGCGAGAAAATTGAAAGCAGCCAATCAAAACCATGGAAGAAAGCTGAAGGCGGGGTTAAGCCTTGGCGTAAAAGCAGCGGCAGCCCCCAAAAGTTTCGAGCAAGGAGAGAGGGTTTTCTCAGGCATAAGAAATGAAATTAAAGCTTAATCTTTTTCCGGTGATCCCTGATATGGAAGAGAAGATGTCCGGCATCATTCAAAAGGCAGTGGATGGCCGCGCCAGTATAGTTGAGATTGCTTATGGGACTGCCGCCGATAGCGTAAAAAAGCGCATCCTTAATTTTCTAAACAAAAAAGAAATCCGCCGGCTTTACTCGAGATTAGAAAAGACCGATAAGGGCTGGGGAAGAATTTATCTGCATTTTAGGTGGAAATAGGTAAAATTATGAAAAAGAATAACCTTGTTGATGAATTTTATTCATTAGTCCAGGTAGATGATTATGACGGTCATTATGCCAAGGATATAAAAGATGATAGTTACTTTGGCATGCCTTTGGAGAGTATTATTGAGGCGGAAAAACGCATGCGTTCATCCGAAGAGCGTGGCATCGCCTATTTTTCTATGGAATACGGCCTTGCTACAAGTTGTTATAATAAATTCTCCAGCCAGCTTACATTAAACGCCAGTAATAAACTTCCGGAAAACGCTGTTTTTTCCAATTTTCGCGTGGCGGATTATTTTTTTATCCTTCATCCAGACAATATTATAGATTTGCCTATTTACAGCGGCGGCCTGGGTGTTTTAGCCGGGGATACGGTAAAGACAATGGCTGATTATAAGCTCCCGGCAACAGGTATAGGCATACTTTGGAATTCCGGTTATTTCAGGCAGAAATTTTGGTTTAAATATGGACAGGCCCCGGAGAAGATGCATTGGGACCCGTATACCTACCCGGGTTTAATCCCCCTAAAAAACAGAATTAAGATTTCCCTTAAACAGGAGGATGTACATCTTCGGCTTTGGAAGTATTATATATACAGTTATAAACATAATGCTGCTGTACCACTGATCCTATTGGATTCAAATATCGAGTCTAACAGTGCGCAAGCCAAGAATTTAACTGATCAACTTTATCGCAGCGATAATGTATTATTAAAGTTGCTTCAAAGGGTAATACTCGGGTTTGGCGGGATAAGCGCCTTAGATGAGTTAGGATACAATATTAACACGTATCATCTTAATGAGGGGCATGCGGTATTTGCTTTTGTTGCTAAGGCAAGAGGATTGGCAAATGATGAAGTGGATAAACTTAAAGAGAAATTTGTTTATACGTGTCATACCCCTGTGGAGGCCGGCCACGACAGGTTCTCTATGGAGGATTTAAACAGGGTACTCAAGAAAGAAGATACTGATATTATTGACAGGTTTGGCAAGGAACGGGCCGGGTTGATTAATCTTACATTGCTTTCCATGAATATTTCTTCGGCGACTAACGCGGTTTCCCATAACCACCAAAAAGTAATGCATATCCAGTTTCCCAAATATAAAGATCAGATACAGTATGTAACTAATGGAGTTCATCCTTATACCTGGATGTCGCAGAAATTTAAAGATCTTTTTGAGCATTTCCCCGCGGCCTTCCCTGATTTTAAAAGCAACCCAATGGTTTTATCAAAGACAGCAGATCTTAAGACGGATTTTGATTTTCGCGCGCAGTTATGGCAGGCCCATCAGTCTAATAAGGATGACCTGTGTAAATTCCTGGATAAATGGAAGCTGGATAAAGATATCTTTACGATTTGCTGGGCCAGAAGGGTGGCTGCATATAAAAGGCCAAGTCTTATCCTGCATGACATTGGCAGGCTAATGCGTATCGCAGAAGAAATCGGCCCTTTGCAGATTATATTGGCCGGCAAGGCGCACCCCAATGATAATTTAGGTTTTACTTATATAAATGAGATGTTGGATAAGATAGATAGTTTGAATGAAGATTATGATAAGCTAAAGATCATATTCCTGGAAAATTACGATATATCATTAGGTAAATTGCTTACTTCTAGCGTTGATGTTTGGCTGAACAATCCTTTGCCTCCTTTTGAGGCTTCCGGTACAAGCGGAATGAAGGCGATTTTAAACGGAGTTTTGCAGATGAGTACGGTTGACGGCTGGGTGGCAGAAGCGGCAGACAGACCGATCGGTGCATTTTTTGGATATAAGAATAATGAAGGCAGCGTAGGCAACGAATTTGATTTGCATATGAATGAAGATTCTGAAGAGTTGTACAGTACCCTGGGGGGGCTTGTAAGTTTGTATTATAAAACTAACCAGCACGGTAAGGCGGATATCTCTTCAGCATGGATAGACATGATGATCGAATGCATTTGTGTTGCGGCGCAGTTTAACACCTACCGTATGCTTGATCAGTATAAGCATCTTATTTGGAAGATTTCTTAGCAACCGCATAAGTTTATTCTTTTAATTGCTTGCAATTTTCTAGGTATTATAGGATAATATTATAAAATAGGAGGGGCAATGAAAGCAAAGAAAATGAATAAAAAAGCTAAAGCGAAAAAAGTAAATAAAACTACTAAGGCGAAGAAAAAACTCTCCCGTTACTGCCGATCTGGCAGGGTTTTGTGGTAAGATTTCGTATTTTCTAAAGGTTGATTACTATTAAGACAATTACGCCAGTCATTTTATTCCATAAATTAGGCCGGTATATAGGTATCTCTACATCTACGGGGGATTTTTACGAGCTGGCTCCAGCAACCTATGATTTATTGAAAGAATGGAGCAGGCGTATTTCTATTTCTTCGGGTTCTTCTTCCAGGCAAGACATATCAGTGTTAGCTAAAAAACTTCATATTCCGCTCGAAATAACAAGACTTTTTCCCGTACCTGAAAAAAAGATATCATATACTCCCGATAGAAGCACTGCTGCCTGCCTTACTGATTTAACACTTAATTTGACGTCAAATTGTAATCTCCGCTGTGTTTATTGCTGGAATGACCATGGAAAATACTCCAACCGGAGATTTCTGGGGAAGAAAAAAGGGGAATTCAGCAATAATGCCAAAGATGAATATATGCCAGTTGAAACTGCCTTAAAGGCGGTGGATATTTTAGTCGGGGCGCGAGGTAAAGATAGGGATCTGGTGGTTGATTTTTACGGCGGGGAGCCTTTAATGAACCTTAGAACACTCAGGGCAACAGTTGACTATTGCAGGGAGAATCAGCCAAAATGGGGCATTAATTTCCATTTCTTATTAGCGACAAATGGGACATTACTAACTCCTGATGTAGCTGAAGAATTAATCGGAAAAGGAGTACAAATTGCTGTTAGTATTGATGGCCCTAAAGTTGTGCATGATAATAACCGGCCGCTTATCAGTCAAAAAGGGAGCTTTGATATAATCTTATCAAACCTTAAAAGAATGCCTAGGGATGTAATGAAAAGGCTAGTCGGCCGCACTACGGTAACTCCATTTTTCCCTGATATGGTTAAATTGTATGAGAATTTAAGGAGTTTAGGGTTTGAGCGGATCGAACTTTTTGAGAGTGAAGATGCCTGCCATAGATTTCCTCCCGGGAAAGAAACAAGTTTCTTTAGTACAAAAAACAGCTATAAGCTTTTATGTAAAACGTATGAAAAATTAGCATTGCGCTATATCAATGATGTTGTAGCGGGTAATTTAAATTACAGTAAAACGTTTTTTAACCGTTTTTTTAAATTAATGCAAAGGTTGTATTATAACCATGAAGTTTCAGGTGGATGCCCCGCAGCCAAAGGGCAGATTGCGGTCGGTATTAACGGCAAGATTTATCCGTGTACTTCATTTTTGGGAGTTGATGAATTTGAATTAGGTGATGTGGAGAGAGGTATTGAAAACAGGAAATTCCAAGCGTTTATTAAAAAGATAAATAATCGTTTTGAATATTGCCAGAGAGACTGTGATTTATTCAGCCTCTGCCGTTCAACAGGTTCTTGCCTTAACGTAAACTATTTTTTTAATGGCGATCCTGCTGTCCCGCATAAGAAAAGTTGCGCTCTTTTTGCAGAGAAGTTATCTTTAGCCGCCGCAAGTTTATCAATTCTTTCTGAGAAAATCCCTCATCGATTAGAGAAATTATTTGGTTTTGATCCTATAGGCAGAAGGGGAAATAAATTATATTAAAAGAATTCGCCCTTTAAGGCTATCAATCTACAGGAACTTCTTTCTTTACAGCTTGCAATAAATCTGATATTATTAATCTTTACCTCTACAATTTAAGGTATACTTTGAAAAGTCGAGGCGTTTCTTTATTGATGTAACTGTTGACAATATAAATAGTTATAACCTTTGCGCCCATAGCTCAACTGGATAGAGCACCAGCCTACGGAGCTGGTTGTTGCTGGTTCGACCCCAGCTGGGCGCAATTAATATGCAGAAAATAGAAAAGTTTTACATGTCGGAGGCATTAAAAGAGGCGCAAAAGGCATTTGATGAAGATGAAGTGCCGGTAGGCGCGGTAATTGTCCATAATGGCAGAATTATCGCCCGCGGCCATAATCAGATTGAGCGCCTGAAGGATCCTACTGCTCATGCTGAAATGATAGCTATTACCTGTGCGGCAAATTATCTGGATACAAAGTGGTTGAACGAGGCTAGCCTGTATGTTACAATTGAGCCGTGCAGCATGTGCGCAGGAGCGATGGTTCTGGCGCGCATAAAGAATTTATATTTTGGCGCAAACGACCCTAAAACCGGAGCCTGCGGTTCAGTTATTAATATCGTAAACCATAAAAAATTAAATCACCGCATAAAAGTAATCCGGGGAATTCTTGAAACTGAGAGCAGTTCTTTATTGAAGGATTTCTTCAGAAAAAAAAGAAAAAACTCTTAACTATTGGAGAGGTGGCTGAGTGGTCGAAAGCAACTCACTGCTAATGAGTTGACCTGGGCAACTGGGTCCCTGGGTTCGAATCCCAGCCTCTCCGAATCCTTCCCTTGCAGTGTATTTTGCAACCTTTTAAACTTTTCATAATTTATAAAATAAAAATATTGGTTAGGTATTTAAGCGAAACGTATTTTAATACCGGGGTACTTTAAAATAAGCATTTCAAGCGCTTTATCATTGATAACTTTAACGTATATGATAAACTAAAAATATAAAAATACAGATTAAAAGACAGGCCCGCCATGCTTTGTAAAAAATGTGTTCTTCCGGAAATAAAATCATCCATTGTTCTTGACCATGATGGAGTATGTAGCCTTTGCCGGCAGAATAGCAGCGATGCCTTTCCGCATAAACAACGCATTGTTGAAAGTGAGCTGGTCAAGATTTTTGATAAGTTCAGGGGAAAATCAAAATATGATTGCCTGCTTATGTGTAGCGGAGGCAAAGACAGCACGGCAAGCTTGTATTACGTCCGTAAAAGATACGGGCTTAATCCGTTGGTATTTACTTTTGACAATGGGTTTGAGCAAAAGGCAGCGCTTGATAATGTGGAAAAGGCTGTAAATGTCCTTGGCGTCGATTGGTTGTACATGAAATCTGATTTTATGAAAAAAATGTATAGCGATGCGGTTAGGCATAAGGCCAACTTTCCTTTTTGCACATTGTGCTCTTTGTGGTATATGCAACTTACTTATGGCATTGCGGAAAGCTATAATTTACCGCTTATTGTTGCCGGATGGACTATCGGCCAGATGGTAAAATCGGATAAGTATGTGAGAAATGAAGGTGCCGGTTTTGATGTACTCTGCAAGGGCATAGGTCCCTTTATCGATAGAATGCGGCAGGCGTATCCGGAATATGCGCAGTTTCCTAGGAATATGGAGGAGGTTAAAAAGAAGTACAAGATTGCGAAAAAAGCGGTGATTGTTTCCCCGCATTGGTTTTTACCATATGATAATGATGAATATGTAGCTGTTATAAAAGAGGAACTTGGCTGGAGGCCGCTTGATTTTAGCTACCCTCGCGGCTCGGCGAATTGCACTTTAAACGTAGTTTCATCGTATATGTCATTACGGTATTGCGGCTTTACGCATTTTCATGTTGAAATGAGTAAGCTCATACGCTGTGGTTTGATGACCCGGGATGAGGCGCTGCAAAAACTGAAGCTGGATATAAACGACGATAAGACTGCATCGGTTATGCAGGAGGTGCTTGCAAGATTGGGATGCCAGGATGTTGCGTTATAAGAAGAGGTAATGTCTTATGTGGAAATTAATTGCACATTGTTTGCTTATTATTCAGAGGGCTTGTGCACGCATACTTTTGTTTTTTCTATATGTCGCCGGTTTTGGGTTTGCACGCATAGCAGCGATTATTTTTTTACCGTTTGTTTTAAAGGAACCGGAAGAAGGGCAAGATAGCACGTGGATCCGCGCGAAAGGGTATTCGCCGGCTGGCAACGATTGGTATCAGCAAAGTTAATGGCGGTGATTGTTATGAATGAGTTCTTATTTTTGTTCCGTAAAGTGAAATATATTTTTTGCGAAATGCTCGTTCTTATTAAGCAGCATAGGTATTATTTTTTTGCACCCCTCTTTTTTCTTTTAGCGATTATTGCTTTTTTTGTTTATTATGTCGGCCCCAGTGTTGTTATCGCTTTTATTTACGCAGGGGTGTAGTAAGATATAGCGATTTTATCTATGAATATACTGGGGATATCATGTTTTGATCATAGTTCAGCGGCATGCTTAATACAGAATGGGAAGATTGCCGCTGCGGTACAAGAGGAACGTTTTAACCGGGAAAAATATTCGCAGAAATTCCCCATCGAATCAATTAACTATTGTTTGCAGGAAGCGCAGATAACCGTAAAAGATGTCGATTATATAGGTTTTTATGAAAGGCCATTCTTAAAATTTTCCCGGGTGGTCATTAATCATGTACGCGCTTATCCTTTCAGCCTGCCTAACTTTCTGTATTCAATGCCGCAATGGCTTGAGAATCGCCTGATTCTCCCCCTGAGCCTGGAAAAAGATCTTGGGTATACGGGAAAAACCTTGTTTATCAAACACCATCTTTCTCATGCCGCAAGCGCATTTCTGGTTTCTCCTTTTGAAGAAGCTGCTATTATTACGGCTGATGGGGTTGGCGAGCAGGCAACCCTAACGGTCGGGCAAGGATGCGGTACTGCCATAAAAATAAACGAAGAGCTTTGCTATCCCCATTCACTCGGGTTTTTGTATGCGGCTATTACGGCATACCTTGGTTTTCGTATCTTTTCCGGTGAAGGAAAGGTAATGGCATTAGCCGGATACGGCAAGCCTGTTTATGCAGATGCCTTCAGAAAAATGGTAAAGATGCATGCCGATGGAAGTTTTAAAATCAACTCTCGCTATCTTACGCTTAATCGCGGTAAACGGATGCATAGCAGAGAGATGGAAAAACTTTTGGGGCCCCCGCGGATATATAATTCCCCTCTTGAGCAACGGCATTATGATATTGCTGCAAGCTTACAGCAATGTGTTGAAGATATCCTGATAAGAATAGCCAGGAGGGCATATGAGCAGACCCGCTTTAAAAACCTTTGCCTTGCCGGAGGCGTATTCCTGAATTGTGTCGCTAACCATAAGATTTTAGAGCAGACGCCGTTTGAACATGTATTTATTCAACCTGCTGCCGGAGATAGCGGCGGGGCGCTGGGTGTTGCGCTTTATATCGATACTGCTTTTTGCCATAATAGCCGCAGGCAAGTTATGTCTCATGCATATTATGGTCCATCGTTTTCAGAGGAACGTATCCGGCGGGCGGTTATAAATAAAGGGTTGAAATACCGGCAGCTTCCGGATGATCTATTAATACCTTTTATTGTGGAGCAATTAATGCGGAATAAAATTGTCGGGATTTTCCGGGGGCGCATGGAATTTGGCCCTCGCGCTTTGGGAAATCGTTCTATCCTTGCGAATCCGGCCTGCGCCGAGATGAAAGATATCCTCAATAAGAATATAAAAGGCAGGGAATGGTTTCGCCCGTTTGCTCCTGTAGTATTGGAGGCAAGAAAAGACGAGTTTTTCCATCTCAGGGATGTTTCACCGTTTATGCTGCTTGCTCCACGGGTCAGGGAAGATAAAAAAGAGTGTATTCCCTCGGCGGTACATGTCGACGGCACGGCCCGCGTGCAGACAATACGAGAAGAAACTAACCCGTTTTTATGGAAATTAATATCGGCTTTCGATAGATTATCCGGGGTGCCGATGCTTCTAAATACTTCGTTAAATGTGCGGGGAGAGCCTATTGTGAATACTCCGCATGAAGCATGCGCATTATTCGAAAATACAGGAATTGATTTTCTTGTCCTTGAAAATATTGTTTTGTCAAAAGAAGATGCGCATTATGCTTAAGCGGATAAAAGTAGTGGTATTGGGGTTAATATTTGCGTTATTGTTGATGGAGGCCAGCTTGCGTATTATCGGGTACGTTTATACGCAGGTTAGTTCTGGAAGAAAAGTTTTCGTTTCGCCAGGCAGAGAAGACAGGGCTATTAAGATTTTATGCCTGGGGAATTCATTAACCTCAGGAGGTCCGACTCCGGAAGATAATTATCCGGTGCATTTGGAGAAAATGCTTAATAGCTATTATCAGGGGATGAATTTTATCGTCATTAATGAGGGGCATGCCAATGCGAATTCATCAGAAATTTTATCCAAGCTTCCTGCTTATATTGATAAATATGCCCCGGATTATGCTATTCTTACTACCGGAACTCCCAATCTCTGGAATAGATATAAATATTCAGATTACTTAAAGCGAAAGAGCGGGAAATATTCCTTATTTTTATGGGGGGATGTATACAATACCTTGTTTCATGAATTTCGCGTTTTCAGGCTTGCCGGCATGATATTAGGGGATTTCTTAAAGAATAACACCCGAAAAGAAGCGCATGAAAAAGATGAGCAGGTAGAATATAAAGTACCGGCGCATTATGACGAGGTGGTGCAGTGGACTAAAAATATGTGGCGTGTTTTGTTTCCTGAGAAAACTGAACCGGTTTCTATTGATCAAAAACAGGCTGATAATGCCGTTAAAACATTAGAAGATGCAGTAGCGTTGGCCCCTGAAAATGTGACAAATTATTCATTATTGGGAGAAATCTTTATGATGCAGAAGGACTATCCCAGGGCGGCGCAATGGTATATCCGGGGAATAGAGGCCGATCCGTATTTCCGTAAAGATGAAGAGAACCGTTGTTATTGTTTCTTGCGTTGGATCAATGAGAATGTGCATGATGCAAAAGTACAGGGAATAATCTCTGATTATATCAAGCGATGCAATATAGAAAGCAACGCGCATATCTTCTATAACCTGAAGGAACTTAAGAAAAAAGAAATTTATGATTGGATTGTCGATGACGTCAATGAGATGCTGGATATCATGGAAAAGGCGCATGTCAAAGCGATACTTCATAATTATCCTCCGCGTGATGGCTCAACCGCAAGGCATACTAGGATGGTAAATCTGATTTTAAGAAATATTGCGCATGAGCGAAAAATCATGTTTATCGATCATGAACATTTGTTTCGAGAGATATGGAGTAAGGGGGATGACCGCAAGCGTTATCACCTTGTATTTTATGATACATTCATAGATTTCCACTTGAATAGGGAAGGATATCGGCGCATGGCATATTATATTTTTGAGGCGATACGGAATTCCGGTTTTATGGAGTTTGAGAAAAGTAAGATAAAAGAATAAAACTTTGAGTGTGCGCGTATGAATGTGTTATAATTTAAAAAAGGAAACATGTAACTGCTTGTTGCAGATATTTTATAAAGGAAGAAAGCCAAAAGCGCGGCGGAAAGGAGTGGATATGATTAAGAAATTGCTATTAAAATCAGCAGCCTATTTATTTCTGGCCGGGATTTATCTTGTTTGCAGTAATTCCAGTGTTTGCAGCGCAGATGAGCAAAATGTCATGGAGGCAAGTATAGAATTGCATCTTGCTTATAGTGAGCTAAACAAAGGGCAAATTGAAGAAGCAATCGCCTCTTTTGATAAGGCTATTTCCCTGGATGATAAAAATGCCCTTGCTTATGTTGGTTTGGGTAAAGCCTATTCCCGGAAAGGTGATTTTGAAGAAGCAATCG
>DJVP01000004.1 GCA_002441245.1 Candidatus Omnitrophica bacterium UBA6253
TGTTTTTATCCAGTTTAACCCTTTTGGGTAATTTTTCTTGGCAGCGAGCGTGCGGTAGCCGTCGGCAGGATTGTTTACGGAACGAAGCGACGGCTAACCGCAAGCTGATTGACTATAAGGGCTTAGATAAAAATAATACAAAAAGAATAATTCGTATGTCATTATTAATTATGTTTTTAGCTCTTTCGGAAAAATTGCTGCTTTTTAACCCTTTCAAAATCTTGCATTTTCTCTTTTTTGAAGATCATTTTCTTTCCAGTATTCAGGCAACCTCTGACCGAGTATCTCGCGATACTTTTGAGGATCATCTATTGATACAGAGCCTATCGTCTTGGGTTCTTTTGAATTGAAAGAATTAACAATATTAGTAATGTGGTTAATAATATAGTTCGGGTGACTTGATGGCACCTCTCGCTTGCCTCTAATGTCACCAAGAAGTGACATTATGTCTCCTGCAAGTGACATGATGTCACCCGCGTTTTTAGCAGGATTTTTTTGTAATTGTTCAAGCTCATAAAGCAGGAAATCCGGCAGCTTATAGTAATTAAAACTCCTGCCATAAGGATTGTCTTTTTTACACTTTACAATGAGGCCTTTCTGACATAATAACTCAATAACTCTGACTACATGGCGCTTGGAACAACCGCAAATCTTTGAGATCCGCAGCATGCTGGGGAACGCTATGCGTTCTTTTCTGTTGTAGTGTTGGCATAAGGTGACGTAAACCTTGGCTTCTACCGCAGTCAAAGTTTCCCAGGCTCCGTCTTTAAATATGCTGTCTGGTATATATGGCATCTTTTCTCCTACTGTAACAGAATCGTAACAAATCAAACCAAAAACATCGTAAATCCCAAGAATACCAAGAAAACAAAAAACGCCCTAACCTGTCATTTTCTAACAAGTTAAGGCGTTTCTCGTCTATTTACCGTTTCTACTTAAAAATCAAAACGGAGAGGCAGGGATTCGAACCCTGGAACCCTTGCGGGTCACACGCTCTCCAGGCGTGCGCATTCGACCACTCTGCCACCTCTCCAAATCTATATTTTATAAACTCCAAAGAACAATCATACTGGCGGAGAGTGGAGGATTCGAACCTCCGGTCATCTTACGACGACAACGGTTTTCGAGACCGCCGCATTCAACCAGCTCTGCCAACTCTCCAAAACCAACAGATCTTCGCCGGAAGACTTAAACGGTGGGGCAGAGATTCGAACTCTGGGTGGACTTACGCCCACAACGGTTTTCAAGACCGCCGCTATCGACCACTCAGCCACCCCACCAAGAAATTAAAACACGAAGAGCTGTTTAAAAACAGCGTAAAATATTTTACTGGCTAAGCCAAAAGAAATATTGCAGAAATTAACAAATGAAAACTCCTTAAAAATCAGGCTAAAGCCTATGGCAAGCAAAGCAAGGTTCAGGATAAAAATAAAGGAAAACCCAAATATGTAATTTCCTTTTAGAAAATCACCCTTCTTGGTACGAATGGTTTTAGCTGAAAACACCAAGTGTAGAATAGCAGTAAAACCAACCAAAAAAAGCGTATACTCAATTAACCAACTGGATTTAATTGCTAACGAGAACAACCCGTAAATAATAAACGCCAAGATCACATATACAGGCAGAAGAAAAGGCGCTACATTAACCATGGGCCTAAAGAAACTAAATATAATTTCTAACAACTTATGGCCTTTATTGTAAATTAGCACCGGTTCCCAAATAAACAGATAAATCACCAAGAAACTAATTGTCCCACTCCAGAATATTGCCTGTAAATCTTTACTTACCAGGCCAAACTCATTTAAAAAAGATACGGCAGTCGAGAAAACAAATGGCAAAAGAACTATACCTAAAATAAATTTGATTATTCCAAATGCCTTGCTGGATAAACCGGATATCTTGCTGGAGAAATCCCCGGAGATGCCGGAAGCATCTTTGGGCAAAGGGCTATCTTTAAGCAATTTCTTATCGGGTAATTCTTTCTTGGCCATTTAAATACGGTTGCAGGGCTTTAGGGATCAAAACCGAACCGTCCTCCTGTTGATAATTCTCCAGTATCGCTACCACCGTGCGCGCTAAAGCGATACCCGAACCGTTCAAAGTGTGTACAAAATCTACTTTCTTGCTTTCTTTGCGGCGCATCCTTATATTTGCCCGACGAGCCTGAAAACTTTCAAAATTACTACAGCTGGATACCTCAAGCCATTTATCTACGCCTGCGGTATAAGCCTCAAGATCATAGCATTTGCTGGCAGAAAAACTTATATCTTGCGTAGAAAGCATTACTACCCGATAAGGCAATTCCAAAAGCTGCAACACCTCTTCAGCGTTAGCTACCAGCTTCTCCAACTCGCCATAAGAATCTTCCGGATTAACAAATTTAACCATTTCCACTTTATCGAATTCGTGCACGCGAATTAAACCTTTGGTATCCTTACCATACGAACCTGCCTCTCTCCTAAAGCAAGCTGTATAAGCAGTATAATAAATAGGCAACTTATCCTCTTCTAATATTTCATCACGAAAGATATTAGTAACCGGTACTTCTGCGGTAGGAATCAAGAAAAGATCATCATCCTTAAGTTTATACATATCCTCTTCCAGCTTGGGAAGCTGCCCAGTGCCAAGCATAGAGGCGCGATTAACCAGAAACGGCGGAAATATTTCAGTATAACCATGTTTATCGGTATGCAAATCAAGCATAAAATTAATTAAGGCACGCTCAAGCTTTGCACCCCAACCCTTAAAAAGAATAAAATTAGAACCGGTAATCTTGGTAGCCCGGTTAAAATCTACGATATCTAAATTCTGGCAAAGTTCAATATGGTTAAGCGGCTTAAAATCAAATTTTCTCGGGTCCCCCCAGCTACGCACAACCTTATTGCAAGAAGCATCCCCTACCGGCAAGGAGGCATGCGGCAGATTAGGGATACTTAAAAGCAACTTATTTAATTCTGTTTCCCGTTCTTTTATTTCCGGCTCAAGCTCTCCGATACGCTTTGAAATATCCTTCATTGAGGATATTTTAGCCTTGGCGTCTTTCTTTTCCTTTAAAAGGGCACTTATTTCATCATTGGCTTTATTGCGTTTAGCCGCTAATTCCTCAAACTCGCTTAAGGCTTTACGGCGATTATCATCAATCTTAATAAGGTTCTCAATATCCACCCTTAAGGCCCGGTTTTTCATTGCCTGTTTAACTAAATCCTGATTTTCCCGAACGAACTTTATATCTAACATTTTACCCCTTAACTGTTCCTATCGGCCGCATTCTGCAGACGCGCTTGGAAATCCCCGCATTATGCATTACATCTACCACATCATTTACATCTTTATAAACCGAAGGCGCCTCCTCTACCAACGTATTACGTCCGGAGGCTTTAACTATTATACCTTTAGATTCTAATTCTTTCAATAATATATCTGGCTTAATAGACCTGGCGGCTGCGGTGCGTGATTTCAGACGGCCGGCGCCATGACAGGCGCTGCCGAATGTCTCCTGCATTGCTTTTTCCGTCCCGGCCAAAAGATACGAATTCCTACCCATATCCCCAGGAATAATTACCGGCTGGCCGATTTTCTTGTACTTCTCAGGCAATACCGGGTGGTTAGGGCCAAAGGCCCGGGTTGCGCCTTTGCGATGCACACAGAGATTCTTTTCCTTGCCGCCAACTTTATGTTTTTCAATCTTGGCAATATTGTGAGCAACATCATAAATTAAAAACATTCCCAATTCCTGCCAAGAAGAACCAAAAATCTTTTCAAATACCTGGCGGGTTAAATGCATCAAACACTGCCGGTTACACCAGGCATAATTTGCCGCGCATTTCATCGCCGAAAGATACGCCTTAGCCTCAACAGAAGTAAGCGGAGCACAGGCAAGTTGCCGGTCAGGCACGCTTATATTGTATTTTGCCAGGCTTGCGGCCATGCTGCGAGAATAATCCTCGCAAACCTGATAACCTAAGCCTCTTGAGCCAGAGTGAATCTCTACCATCACCTGGCCTAAATTAAGCCCCAGAACCTTACAGGCCTCTTGATCATAAAGCTGATCAATAATTTGAACTTCTAGAAAATGATTTCCTGAACCTAATGTGCCTGACTGCGTTTTTCCGCGCTGCATGGCACGCTCAGATACTGCCTGCGGGTCTGCTCCGGGCATAGCTCCATTTTCTTCAGTATATTCAAGGTCGTCATCTGTCCCGAACCCTTTTTCCACCGCCCAGCGAGCGCCTTTTAATAATATTTCTCTCTCTTCTTCCGGGCTCACCTTTATGCATCCTTCAGAGCCGACTCCAGAAGGAATATCAGAAAACAAACGATAAATCAAATCTTTAATCTTATCCTTAACATCATCATACTCCAAATCAGTTTTTAATAATCTTACCCCACAATTTATATCAAACCCCACTCCCCCCGGAGAAATTACCCCTTCCTCTTCAATATCTGTAGCCGCCACTCCCCCTATAGGAAAACCATAGCCCCAGTGAATATCAGGCATAGCCAAAGAATTATTCACTATCCCCGGCAAGAAAGCCACATTAGCTACCTGCTCCATGGCTTTATCCTGATAAATATCTTTTAATAGCTTCTCGTCAGCATAAATTAAGCCGGGAACGCGCATTCCCGGCTTATAGCTCCGGGGGATACTCCAGCGATAATCATCAATTTTATCTAATGGGATACCAGAAATCTCTTTCATACGTCAAAGATTACCTCTGCCTGCCAGATTAGGCCGTTTTTCTTAACCTTTAGCTGATGGTAAGTAGCAGCCTTGATTTCAGTGTTGATTTTATAATTTCTTATATCACTCCCTATGGCAATCGCATCCACAAAATACTCATTGATCCGATTTATTTGAATATTTTCAAAGGCCAATGATTCTACAGCGGATACTGACAATAGCTCATTCAACCAGTTAATGAAAAGCTCCTCGACATTAGACGCCTTTTGCCTGATTATAATCTTATGTTTTTCACGGTATTTTTGATTTCCTCTCTGCAATGAAAGGCCGGATATAGCAATTCCTGCTTTTTTGAATAAACCTGCCAGGGAAAATGATTTGATCCTGATGCCGATATCTGCGGTATGTTCTATAAACTGGTAGGGGATTTTTCTCACGTATATCTAAAATAAAACAATAGGCATTATTTCTTGAGCAACGCGCTTATCTTATCTAAAAGCTCTTTAGAATCAAAAGGCTTGGTGACATAAGCATCCGCGCCTACCTCTTCTCCCAGTTTCTTATCCTGGTCCTGTGCCCGGGCGGTAAACATAATTATCGGGATCATCTTATAGCGCTCATCAAACTTCAGCATCCTGCAAATCTTATAACCGTCCATCTTGGGAAGCATTAAATCCAATATAATCAAGTCGGGTTTTTCTTTACGCGCCATATCCAAGCCTGTTTGCCCGTCGGTGGCACTTAAGACTTCACAATTAATTGCCTCCAAATGGATAGTCAATGCATATACCATATCGGTCTCATCCTCTATAAGCAATATTCGTTTTTTTGCCATATCCTAAGCTCCTTGAGATTTATTCATCAATCTTCTGCAAATAACTCTTTTATACCTATTCTCTAAATTTACAAACTCCAGGCCCACTTTATACTTATTGGCATCCTCCCCAAAGAGAAGCTCGATTTTTCTTATCCAGGCCACACGCACCTTTGCTACAATAACAAATTCCCTGTTTTCCGGAAAAACAAAACTTATCTTTAATTGTGAATCTGTCTTTAAAAGATGTTTAATTACCAGGCAAATACCTCCCTCAGATACATCTACGGACTCGGATAATTCAACTTTTTCCTCAGGCAGAAAAAGTTTGATATTTGTTTTAAAAGACATCCTTTTAAAACGGCGCATCTCCGAACCTATATATATTTCTTTAATGGAAAACCGCGAAGGAGAAAACCCGTTATCATGCGAAAAGACCTTCTGGGAATAAGACAACGAACCTATAGTTATAAAAACATCTTCGACTTTGTTGTTAGCGAAGTACTGCCTAATCCTATATTTGAGCAAACTGGAAATATCGGCTGCCTGTTTGCTTGAGGCCCCGGGAAGAATTATGCTGAATTTACCTGCCCTGGGGTTTATTACGGACATTACTTGTTTATCTGAATTTCCATATTTAGCGTTCTTAAGGACCAAATCAAGAATAGCATGTAAATCTTTAAATAATGATTCCGAACCGATCTGCATCCTTTTCCTGAATTCACTGCAATTCAAGATCAACAGGCTAACAAAATGCATAGATATCCCGTTCTTCATCAGCCTGCCCACTTTATCTCTTATGCCCTTACCCAGCATATCAAGAGTATAAAAACGGCGCAAGGTAAAATAAAACCTGCTTCCCACTCCAGCTTTAGATTCAGCCCAAATCTCCCCCTTGTGCCTCTCAACCAGCTTCTTAGATATAGAAAGCCCTAATCCTACTCCTTTGTTTTCCGCTCCTGAAAGCTTTGAAACCTGGGTGAATTTGTTAAATATCGAGGGCAGGTCTGCTTTAGAAATACCTATACCGGTATCTATAACTCCTATCCTGACTTTTGCTTCCAGGATCTTTACCTCTACTTTTATCCTCCCGCCATCCATGGTAAATTTAATAGCATTACTGATAAGGTTAGAGATAACCTGCCTTATCCTGTCAGCATCAATAAAAACATTGACCGGCTCATCAGGATAAACATATTTCAAATAAATATCCTTTTCTTCGGCCAATTTCATAAAAAATCCTTCCGAATCTTTCATGAGATCAACGATATCCACCAAAGAATAGTGAAGTTTGAGGGTATTTCTTTCAATTCGCGATATATCCAACAAATCATCAATAATCTTTTTTAAGCGTTCAGTATTATCTAATGTTTTCTGAAGCACTTCTTTCTGCTTACGGTTGATTTGGCCGACTACCTCATTAAAAACAGCCGATACTAACCCTTTGATCACTGCTAATGGAGTACGCAATTCATGAGAAACAGTAGAAATAAACTCAGACTTCATGGCACTGAGTTCTTCCAATGCCTCCAGCTTCCTTTCGATGCTTAACTTATCTTTTCTCAACCGCTCAAATTGCATACGCCGGGTAATATCCCTGGTAATTCCGATTAAACCGACAACTTTTCCTTTATCGTTATAACGCGGTATCTTGGTTGTTGAAACATAATTATCTATTCCGTCCGGACGAGTAGCCCTTTCTACCTTGTCAATGATTGGCTTACCGGTATCCATAACGTGCATATCATCCTGGATCATTTTTCTGGCCCGGTTTCTTGAAAAAAGATCAAAATCTGTTTTTCCTATCAATGCTTCAGGTTTTACCCCCAGGCCTTTAGCATGAGCCTGGTTTACCATAATGAACCTGCCTTTCTTATCCTTAAAGTAGATAACATCCGGGATAAAATCCATCAGATCTCTAAGCAACTGATAATTATCCTGCAATTCCTTAACCCCTAAATCTTTAGATTGTTTTATTTTTGTTATTTTATTCATTGCATGTAAAAAGAGGAATAAATAATGAACTAAGATATGGAGGGATTATCCGGGATTTCATAAAAACCCCTGTAATTTAAATGGGCCATGGTGGAGTCGAACCACCGACCTTGACATTAAGAGTGTCCTGCTCTGCCAATTGAGCTAATGGCCCTAAAACTCGTCTGTGTTTGTTGAGTATTATATTCTAAATCCACTGGTAAGTCAACCGTAAAAAAAACGAGTTCTACCACTCTGCAATCTATTTATCCACAACCAACTATAGCTGCCTAATCTACCCTTCTCTAAATCTCCTTGAGGTTATACCTGGCAGGTAAATACTGCAGGCAGCTTGAATAATCATGATAACAGGGTATTAGAAAGAACCTGATTTTCACTTATAGGACTGCATTGTTTCAATAACTCGCTGGCTTACACCCTGTTTATTTAGATAGTTGATGTCATCTGCGGTCAAAGAATACTTGGGATTTGCAGCTTTGATTTTAGCTATAATTTCATCGCTTGATACGCCCTGCTTAGTCAGGTCAACTATCTGCTGCATAGTAAGCTGTACAGAGGATTCAGGTTTAACAACCTGGGTTGGTTTATTAATTTGCGCTCCCACTACTGCTCCGGTGCCTGCGCCTACTGCACCTCCTATAGCAACACCTTGCAAGGGATGACCACTCTGATAACCGATAATTCCCCCTGCTACTGCCCCCATGACCCCACCAATACCTGCCCCTTCAGCTACCCTTGTTTTATTGGACTGACAACCGCAAATAACAAACAGAAAAGCTAAAATAGCAAATAAACAAAAATACCTTTTCATATCATCCTCCTGAATATAAGATTAAAAGATACACGATTTCTTATGTTTGAATGATATTATACAGCAAATTAAAATAAAACATAAGCTCTTTTAGGGTAGCCAAAGCAGGAAACGGGTGGATCTAACGGTAAACCTTACAAACAAAAAAGGCTGAACGATTAAGCCCAGCCTTACCCTAAGCTAGAGTATAATAATTATTCAAAACTAAAATCTTGTTATTTTACTTAACCCCCATATCATTTTTATCATTAAGTTGTTTTCGAATCTTCATTTCGCCATTCTCATAAGTATCAGTATATATGATTTCCCCTGAAGGGCGATATGTTTTAGATACCCCGTCTAACTTGCCAGCCTTGTAAGTCATTTCCGCCTGCAGCTTCCCGTTTTCAAAATAGAATTTAGACACTCCGTCTGACTCATCATTCTTATAGTTTACTTTCGCCTGCAGCTTCCCGCTTTCAAAATAGAATTTAGCTGTGCCTTCTTTCTTGCCATCTTTATATGTCCATTGTAATTTTAGATGTCCGCTTGGATAATATGATTTAAATACCCCATTAAGCTTGCCATCCTTAATCATCCCCAGTTCTCGCAGCTGGCCATCCGGATAATATGATTTAGACGGCCTATATCCCTTTACCTTAGCCAGGAATAACCCAATAATTAAACCTGCGACAACTACACTTAATAATAATATTATTTTCTTTTTCATGAGTTTCTCCTTTAGCATTTAACTGGTAAACAACCACAAATTCATTTTATTATCCCGCCATTATAACCTAAAATCAACTATTTTTTGGTTAGTTTATGGCTTCTCCGGAAGTTTTCTGTAACTTGGCGGGGATACCGGCTATTGAATGATTAATATTATAAAACTCAGCAGCACCCCGATTATTAAAACTACGGTGATTATTGAATGCTTAGGGTACCTTAGCCTTCCCATAAAACCTACGCCGCGGCCAAGGCTTTCTCCGCAATAAAGGCATAAGATGGCTTCATCATCATAAATTATTTTCTTGCAATGGGGACAAAGATAACCAGGCATTTGCTTAAATTAAAATTCTTCTTTTTCTGCGGAATACGAAAATATTAATAATATAGAAAATAAGTATGCCCATAGCATCAATCAGGAGATCCAGTATAGAACAGTTTCTGCTCGGGACAAACGATTGATGCAGCTCATCGGATATGGCATAGAGAAAAGATATGGCAGTTGGATAAATAAAAAGGCGCGGGATATTAATATTGTCGAATGAGCCTGCAAATGCTCGATACAAAAGCCAAGCAAGAATAAAATATTCCACAACGTGGGATATTTTTCTTAAAATAAAATCAAACTCGAAACTTGACTTTAAATCAGGGATACTCGAAAGGTAGAATATAAAAACTGCCCAGGCAGTAACAGGAAGCCAAAATTTAAGAAACTTCGCCATGCCTTTTCCTCCTGAATCTTAACGAGAGGGAACCTATAACCCCTTATCTTGTTTTAACAACAAGATTACTTTTCCCTGCCTGTAGCCTTCTTTAGCCTATTGACTAAACCTGTAAGCATGGAATCATTTCCAAACCCCAACTCCTGCGCCTTATGTATATCCTCCCAGCTTTTATCATAGTTATTCTTATAATAATAAGCAACCGCTCTATTATAATATGCGCCTGCGTAATTAGGGTTAGTTTTAATAGCTTGGCTAAATACATTAATAATGTTATCTAATTCTTTCTGGTCAATAGTGACGGTTGATTCTACTTTGGAAGCCTGAGACGGAATCTTATTTTCACTTGGGACCGTGGCGCAGCCGGCTAACACTAAACACAGAAGAATAATAGTTTTTTTCATCTCTCCCCCCCTTTCTATAGATTATACCACTTTCGCTTTAAAATACTAGAACTGCAACTTGTCTCCTATTCTCAACCCGATCCTATCTGAACTACCGGCATTCAATTCTAACACATACATAGCTTCCTCCTGAGGACAAATAGTCTCATAGCCATCCAGGGTTGCCGGTTTAGCGTCTTTCTTTATAAAAACAACTTTCTTTTCCCTGTCCATCCAGATTAAATCTAAAGGTATATATGTATTTTTCATATAAAAAGATCTGGGAGTTTCATCGGCATAAACAAAGAGCATGCCTGAATTGGTAGGCAGGCTCCGGACAAACATCAACCCTTTTTCCTGCTGTTGTTTAGTTGCTGCCACTTCCACAAGAAAAGAATTATTCTTAAAATAAATAAATTTCTTTTCTCCTATTCCGGAATCCGTAAGCTGTGCGCGGCTTACACCTATGAATAAAAGAACAAAAATAATTAAGGCATAAGTTATTTTGTTGAAATTTGCCATATGCGGATCTTAGTGCGCCTGGCAGGAGTCGAACCTGCAACGCCTAGCTCCGAAGGCTAGCGCTCTATCCAGTTGAGCTACAGGCGCAAGGATCTAGATTATCTCTGCTTTATTTCCCAGGATCTTTTTAATCTTTTCCAACTTAACTTTTTCAACGGGAAGAACGTTCTTTTCTGCGGTTGAGCGCACCGGAGAGTTAAGCTGAATCTTATCCGGATTTATATGCTGGATAGACCTGTGTAATTCCTTAATATGCCGGATATCGTCATTTATGCCAGAAACAAGCATTACCTCAAGCCAAATCTTACCCAAGAACTCTTTTCTTAAGGCAACTAAACCATTTATAATCTCGTCTAATTTTATACCAGCAAAGGGGCGATCAATCCGCTTAAATACTTCCGGATCCACCGTATCTAAAGAAGGAACAATCAGATCTGCCCCTAAGATGGACTTGCGCACCAAGGGGTCGCCTAAAAGAGTAGAGTTGGTAATAACAGCTACGCTAGCACCGGTAATCTTTCTTGCCTGATCAATCAGTTCACCGATGCAGGTATTTAATGTCGGTTCCCCCAGCCCGGAAAGAGTGACAAAACGTAATTCTTTAGCCTCTTGAGGATTATTTTGCAGCCAGGATTTCAATTCAAGGGTAATCTCATCAAGCCTGGCATATTCTTTCCTCTCGGAAACAATCACCGGGGTCCTGCCCCATTGGCAATAAATACAATCTAAATTGCATATTTTATTCAAACTAAGGCTTAAACCTAAAGAAAGCCCCAATCTGCGTGATTTTATCGGTCCATAAATATATTTCATGAGTTGAGCACCTTAAGTTTCTATTTAGCGAAATTCTGCCGAGTTTACGAAGCAGAAAAACAGCCTAATCTTTTATTTAACGAGCAAAAATTAGGGCGCTACTCACTAAGCAGCGCCCTAAAGTTTACTTGATAACCATTAAAAGTTAGATTATTTTACTTCAACAACACAATTATGCGTTCCAAGTGAATTGGCCACACAAGATGTACAGCGGGGGTCATTTATCCATGCCCCATCTACTATAAATTTATATTCGTGCCTTCCCGGTTTAAGCCCGGTCTTTACCAACCAATTGCCCTTACTGTCCTTCTTGGCGAGTAATTTACTGGTATCCCATTTATTAAAGCTTCCCGCAAGCACAACCTTTTTGGCTCCAGGGGCATATAACTTAAATTCTGTTAATTTTGTTCCGGCTGAACGTGGCATAGTTACCTCCTTTGTATATGTTTATTTTCACACTACAACCAGCTGATGTCAAGAAGTTTATGAGCGTTTGACTTACGGATACCCGGGGTATCTTGAGAAAACCCGCCCCTCTACATTGCAACTATCGAAATACCTTTCTTATCGGCAAGCTTAAGACTTGCTTCTTTGTCTATAAAAAGTGTTTTGCCTGCCTCAAAAGCAAGGCATCTGGCCCTTGCCTTAACCAGATTCTTTACGGTATTTAGCCCAATAACAGGGACATCAAAACGCATGTCCTGCTTTGGCTTGCTTACTTTTATAATAACAATCTTGCCATGGCCGATTTTACCTGCACGGCGAATTAAGTTATCTGTTCCTTCAAAAGCCTCGACCGCTACTATGGCTTTACTTTTTACCGCAACTGTCTGGCCGATATCCAAATCAGCCACGGCCTTAGCCAAATTTAAACCAAAGTAAATGTCCTCCCAGGTATCAAAATCCGGCTGCAGTCTCGTAAGCGTTCCCTTTTTAGGCAGATGCTCTTCAATAAAAGTAGTGGAATCCAAAAGAATAAATCCGGATATTTCTAATCTTTTCGCTACGGCGCTAAATAAAGTATCCGCCTTTTTGTCTTTCAGGCTAGCTAATATTTGTTTCAACTCTTCGCTTTTATTAATTTCTTTGCTGAATAACCTAGCCGGGCTTACCTGCCCAGCCATGACCACATTCTTAACCCCTTCAGATTTAAATATAGCGAATATTTTATGGAAATCAGCAAGGCTTAACCAATGAATTCTATCAACCAGTTTCTTTAACTTGGGCGAGGTATCGCCTTTTATGGCGATAGCAACAACAGTATATCCTTTTTTCTTAGCGCTTGCAGCAAAAAGCAGGGGAAGCTTCCTGTTTCCGGCAATCAAACCAATCTTTTCCATATGTATTTTAGCGGCAGGAACGGGTCAGGCCGCGCTCTGAACTTTTGATAAAATTAAGCAGATAAGTTATTTCTTCGGTCTTAACCAATTCTTTTTCAACTTTTAGAATAGCATGTTTTACGGATAACCCGGAATTAAATATTAATTTGAACGCCTGGTCAATTTGTTTGATTGATTCGCGGGAAACTCCTTTGCGCCTCAGGCCGATAAGGTTTAAACCATAGACACGGGCAGGATGCCCATCGCATGTAGAAAACGGGGGTATATCTTGAACCACTTTGGAGCAGCCTCCAATGATAGAAAGCATGCCAACCCTGACAAACTGATGTATAGCAACTATCCCGCCTACAACTGCCCTATCTTCAATGCTAACATGGCCAGCCAAAGTACTATTATTAGCCAATATACAGCCATTGCCAACCCAGCAATCATGGGCAACATGAGAATAGGCCATTAATAAATTATTATCCCCGACAGTAGTCTTGCCCCCTTGGCCTGTACCAGGATTAAGCGTGCAATACTCGCGAATAATATTATTATTGCCTATCTCCAGAAAAACATCCTCTCCTTTAAATTTAAGATCCTGCGGACGGCTACCTATTACCGCGCCGGTAAATATTTCACAGCCCTTACCAATAGTAGTATTGCCTTCAATTACGCAATGAGCGCCAATTACCGTATCGGCGCCAATATTTATATTATCGCCAATTATGCTATACGGACCAACAATTACTCCCGATTCAAGTTTTGCTTTTGAGGAAACTATCGCGCTGGGATGTATTTGCATATTAATTACTCACCAAGGCACATACAAAATCTGCTTCCGCTACTACCTTGCCATCTACTAATGCCCTGCCGCGAACCTGGCCAGTCTTTGATTTTACCTTTATTGCCTCAACCTCAAGCACTAACTGGTCTCCGGGGACTACTGGTTTACGGAATTTCACATTATTAATAGATAGGAAAAAAGCCAGCTTTCCTCTATTTTCCTCGGAGGCCAGCATCATTACCCCGCCTACCTGTGCCATAGCTTCAACAATAATTACCCCCGGCATGACCGGACGGCCCGGAAAATGCCCTCTGAAGAAATAATCGTTTATAGTTACATTCTTAACGCCGACTGCGCGTTTGCCTTTTTCTAAATGGGTTACCCGGTCCACAAACAAAAACGGCTCACGATGCGGGATAATCTTCATAATCTCATTAACGTCTAAAACCCCTTCCATAGTACTATCTCCTTGTGCTTTTATCTTCTGTTCATAAATCTTTTGGGCAATCTTTAAGTTTAAAGAATGCCCGCTTCTTAATGCGATCACATGCCCACGGATAGGGCAGGCAGACAGGCAAAGATCCCCGATTAAATCAAGTATCTTATGCCTGACAAACTCATCTTTGAATCTCAAACTATTCTTAATTACTCCTGTTTTGCCTACAACCAGGGTATTCTCATAACTGGCGCCTAAACCTAAACCCTGATTTTGCAACTCAGAAGCTTCGCTCTCAAGGCAAAAAGTCCGAGCCGGGGCAATCTCAGTTTTAAATGATTTCGCATTAACGCATATCTCTAAGAATTGTGCTTCTAACAAGGGATGATCATAATTTAAGGTATAGGAAATTTTAAATTCTTTTGACGGCACAACCGTAATAGAAGAAGACCCGTCTTCAATGCATATGGGCTCCTTAATTACATGGATATATTTTTCCTGCTCTTGTTCAACTATCCCAGCCTGTTCAAGAGCCTCTACAAACTTAATTGAGCTCCCATCCAGACCGGGGAGTTCATTATTATCTATCTCTACATCAATGTTATCTATCCCCAGGCTGGATAAGGCGGCCATAAGATGCTCGATCGTCTGCACCTCTACCTCATTATTGCCGATTGAACTGCGGCGGCTGAATTTGGCCGCAAGAAATGATTGCACATTAGCCTGTATTCTCGGGGCTCCGGTAATATCCGTACGGATAAAAGACACCCCGGAAGAAACCTGGGCGGGCTTAAATGTTATATTTACCTTATTCCCCGTATGTATACCGGCACCCGAAAGCGAAACCTGGCTGGCAATTGTTTTTTGTTTTTCCATTATTTTTTATTCAACTTGGCTTCCAGTTCTTCAACCTTTTTCTTCAACTCTTTTACTAAACCAAATAACTTGGGCAAATTCTGCAGGCTGGCATTTACTCTTTGGGTAGTCATAAATGGCCTGGCCGGATAGCCCGAAACCATTGTATCCGCCGGGACAGATTTAGCCACTCCGGATTGAGCCGTCACAATAGCGTTATCGCCAAGAGTAATGTGGCCGGATAAGCCACACTGCCCGCCTAAAACTACATTATTACCGACAATCGTGCTGCCGGCTACACCCGCCTGGGCAACAATTAAAGCATTCTCCCCAATATTTACATTGTGACCAATCTGTACCAGGTTATCGATCTTAGTGCCGCTACCGATAACGGTTTTATCAAAACGCGCCCGGTCGATCGTAACATTAGCCCCGATCTCCACATCATCCTGCACCTCAACAATACCTATCTGAGGAATCTTATGATGCGAGCCTTTAATTGTAACAAACCCAAAACCATCTGACCCGATCACGGTACCGGAATGTATAATTACACGGCTGCCGATACTTATGCGCTCGCGTATTGAGACATGCGGATAAATTAATGTCTGGCTTCCAATTTTGCTGTGGTGGCCGATAAAGCAACCCGCGTAAATTATGGTGTTTTCTCCTATGGATACATTATCTCCAATAACCACATAAGGCCCGATAGCCACATCTTTGCCCAGGGTTACGTTCTTGCCCATAACCACAGTATAATCTATCCCCTGTGGATGCACTATATTATCGGGCATAAACATAGAGATAATCTTGGCAAATGCCAGGGAAGGGTTCTCGGTTAAAATAACGGGCTTTTCGGTTTTTTGCGCGTCAGTTGAAGTAATAATCGCAGCAGCAGCCGTCTTCTCCATGAGCGGGCTGTATTTAGGATTAGCCAGAAAGGTAATATCTCCTTCCGTAGCTTCTTTGATGCCTGAAATACCCGTAATTAAGGTATCTCCGTTACCGATAACCTTACCGTCAATCAGTTTGGCTATTTCGTTTAAGGTTTTATGCAACATTATAAATATTAACCTACTTACTGGCCTTGTTTAAAGCCTCAATAATCTTATTTGTAATTTCCAGGGACTTATTCTGATATACCAGCACCCGGTCATTAAAAATCATGGTGTAGCCTTCTTTTTCCGAGTATTTCTTCACCGCATCTTCAATGTCCTTAAGTATCTCCTTCATCTTCACGTCCTGCTCTTTACGCAGATCTTCCTGCATCTTTCGGTCAGAATCCTGGAAGGCCTTCATCTTGGTTTCAAGTTCCCCTTTTTTCGCTTCTCTTTCTTTATCGTTAAGTAAATTAAACTTGTCCTGAAGGGCTTTAAGCTCAGCTACTTTTTTATCGCGTTCGTCGGTATAAGCCTTTTCTTTATCGCTTAAAACCTTATCATACCCCTTGGTTTTGTTGTATTCGCTAAAGGTGCGGCTCAAATCAATATAACCAAATTTATCCGCAGCCTGAGCGCTTCCCGTCAATAGTACCAAACCAATAACCATTCCGCCTAAGACTACTGCAGTCTTTCTCATCTCTGTTTCCTCCTTTTAAAGTTTTTATTAAAATTAAACAACTAAAACCTTTATTCTATATACTACATGCTGTCTGCTAAATTTAGAATCCATGACTGGCGCTAAAATGGAATTGCCCGCTTTTCTTATCACTCTCACCAGGCTCTTTATCAAAAGGTATACCATAATCCAGCATTATCGGGCCAATCGGTGTTTTAATACGCAGACCTAAACCTACGCTGGACTTAAGACCACCACTATTAGCTACGCCATTAGCATCTTTATTCGAAAATATGTCCCCTATCTTTTCCCAGACATTACCCACATCATAGAAAGCTGCGACTTTTAAGAAACTAAACAAAGGATACGTATATTCGATATTACCTATTGCCATGGATGCGCCACCTAAAGGGTCGTGATCACTGCTGCTGCTAACCGGGCCAACCTTTCTTTCCTCGTAACCTCTGATAGTATAAGCGCCGCCGGCAAAAAATCTTTCATAAATAGGGACCTTTTCTGTATCACCATATGGCTCTGCTAAACCTATCCTACCCCGGACTTCAAGCACAGCGCCTTTGGGCATCGGGAAATAATGCGATGCCCTGGCAAAAAACTTTGTGTAATTTTTATCCCCTCCTAACGGGCCACCTGCAAAATCAAAAGAAGCGGTTAATAAATTACCTTTTCTGGTATCAAAAACATTATCCCTGGAGTCATAGGTGAGGCCAGGAGAAATAACACTGATCAGATTCGTGCCTACCTCATCATTTAAGTCGCTATCATCACTCGTAGGATTGCTGATTTTTATCTGATCCAGGCGATACATAATATCCCCTCTTAGATACTCAGATATCTCTTTACCTAAACGCAAGTCTCCTCCGGTAACCTGTTCATCATAACCATAACCTGTATCAGTATCCCTATCATGTGTACGCCGGTACAAATCAAAACCGAAAGAAACCGGATAATCAAATATCCAGGGGTCGGTAAAACTCAGTTCAAAACCGTTGCTTAAATTGCCGATGGAGGCGCGCAGCTTTAAATTCTGTCCGGCACCTGTAAAATACGGCCAGTTTCTCCAGTCAAAGTTCTTCTGTTCAATCTCTACAAAACCAACAAACTGATCAACCGTGCTATATCCGCCGCCAAAACTGAAAGCGCCGGTCTTGCTTTCCTTAACATCAACCACCAGGTTCTTCTTATCTGGAACCTGAGTATCCTCGGTATCATAACTTACCTCTTCAAAGAATCCTAAATTTGTCAGCCTTTCTTTACTACGACGCAACTTTTCTCCGTCAAATTTATCTCCGGGATGCAGCCTCATTTCCCTGCGGATAACCACATCTTTAGTTTTAATATTTCCGCGGACCTTAATCTTATCCACATAAACTATCTGGTTTTCAATGATTGAATAGGTTATATCTACGCGCCCGGTATCCGGATTAACTATAGTTGACTCCTGGACCTGCGCAGATATATACCCCCGGTCAAAATATAAACCCTGTATACTGATAACATCTTTTTTCATCGCATCCGCGCTGAAAACCTTCCCCGGCACGCATTCGCTCAAACGGCTAAGGATAGCCTTTTCAGTAATATCTTTATACCCCTGCACAAGAACCGAACCTACAAGATATTTTTTGCCCTCGGTGATCTTAATTGTAATATATAACAAATACGCTTTTTTGGCATCGGGATTAACCTCATAACTTACCGCTACATCAGTAAACCCCTCTCGCTGGTAGAATGATTTAACACGCTCCATATCTTCCACCAGCACTTCATCCTTTAATACGCCGGCGTTAAAAAACCAGGCGCGCTTAGTTTTTAGCAATTTTAAAATGCGGCCGGAAGGAAAAGAGGTATTTCCCTGGATAATAATATCTTTGATGCGGACCTTCTGGCCTTCTACGACATTGAAATTTATCTTAGCCTTATTTGTTTCAGTATTAAGATCAACTTTATAAGTAACGTCGGCCTGACTGTAACCTATCTTTTCATACATCTTCTTTAAGGTACGCACATCCTCAGTCAAACTGGGGTAATCCAGATACTGGCCCTGAAGCGATTTCAATTGCTGCTTCAGTTTTTCTTCTTTCATCGTAATACGGTTTATCCCTGTAAAACTTATCTTATCTATAATCGGCCTTTCCACAACATTGAGAATAACTTTTAATCCATCCTTATAGTCTTCAGTGTCTATTTTAACATCGCTGAAGAATCCCAGCAGGTAAAGCCTTTTTAAATCGTCACTGATGATATTCTCCTGATAGGGGCTTCCAATACGCGTCTTCATCTTAGAAACAATTACATTGGTGCTAATAGATTTATTGCCTTTGACTTCTATTGCGGTGACATTCTTTGCTGGAGGCGCAGCTTCAGAAGGAACAACAGTGTTCTGTTGAGGCTGGCCCTGTGAATTTTCCTCAGCGAAGGCAAAAGATAAAGCAACAAAAAGGAGAAAAACGGTTAAAGATATTAAAATTAATTTACGCATTTATGGTTATTATATAAGAATAGGCTGTTTAAATCAAATATATTATCTGGTTTATCGTAAGCGGATGCCGGATAACTCATTCCGATGAACTATCCACCCTGGATAAGTTGTCAAACCTGGTAAATTCCTTAATAAAGGCTAATTTTAAAGACCCTACCGGGCCATTACGCTGCTTGGCGATAATAGCTTCCGCTACGCCCTGGTTATCAGGAGAAGGGGTATAATACTCCTCCCTTAAAATCAGCACGACTACATCGGCATCCTGCTCAATTGCCCCGGACTCCCTTAAATCCGAAAGCTGCGGCCTGTGGTCTGTGCGCGATTCAACTGCACGGGATAGCTGGCTTATAGCAATAACCGGAACGCTTAATTCTCTTGCTAAAGCTTTAAGCGACCGTGAAATTTCAGAGATCTCCTGCTGCCTGCTTTCCATATTCATAGCCGATCCACGCATTAACTGCATATAATCTAGGATAATTAGCTTTATACCATGATGTGACTTTAGTCGCCTGGCCCTGGCACGCAATTCCATTACGGAAATCGCCGGGGTATCGTCAATAAATATAGGGGCCTCGGAAAGTTTTCCAGCAGCCGCAGTCAGGCGCGGCCAATCGCTGGTAGCTAAATACCCGGTCCTTACTTTATGCGCATCAACTCGCGCATGTGAACAAAGCATTCTCTGTACTAACTGTTCTTTGGACATCTCTAGACTAAAAATCGCAGTAGGCACCTTTTCAATTACTCCGGCGTATTCGGCAATCCCCAAGGCAAAAGCGCTTTTTCCCATTGAGGGGCGGCCTGCAACAATAATTAAATCCGAAGGCTGTAAGCCCGCCGTCTTAATATCAAAATCTATATATCCCGTCGGGATACCGGTAACGTGCGCCTTATTCTGATAAAGCCTGTCAATGGTTTCAATTGAATCCTTTACAATTTCCTTAAGGTGCAGATAAGAACCCTGGTTTCTGCGGTCGCTGACCTCAAAAATAAGCCTCTCGGCAGTATCCACAACCTCAGCGATATTACCTTCACTCTCATGGCAAACAGTAATAATCTTAGTAGAATTATTTATTAGAGTCCTTAAGATATATTTTTCACGGACAATGCCGGCATAATGGTTAATATTGGCGGCGGTAGGAACGGCATTAGCCAAAGAGGTAAGATAGCTTGCCCCGCCTATTCCATCGAGAGAGTTATCCTTCCTTAAGGCATCAGCAAGAGTGATCAAATCTACAGCCTTATTGGCATTATAAAGATCACTTATTGTCTGAAAAATCTTCCTGTGGGTATCCTTATAAAAACATCCTGCGTCTAATTTCTCAACGGCAACAGAAACTGCTTCTTCATCAAGAAGCATTGATCCTAATACGGCCATCTCGGCGTCAAGATTTTGCGGAGGAAGCTTATCTAGGTTTAAGTCTTGTGGCATATTATTTCTTTACTACCCATAGCTTGATCATTGCAGTTACCTCTGGATGCAACTTCACGGGCAATTCATAAATCCCTAAAGATTTTATTGGTTCAGCCAATTCAATAGTATTTTTATCTATAAGGAAACCCTCGTCTCTTAAAGCGGCGGCTATATCATGGTTGCTGATACTGCCATATAACTTTTCCTCTCCTTGGGTCAAAGCGGAAATAGTTAAAGAAAGCGCGCTTAGTTTCTTCTTGGTTTCTTCTGACTCCTCTTTAACTTTAGCATATTGCGCTAACCTCGCCTGCTTCTCCTTGTCTAGCTGTTTAAGCCCTTCCGGAGTAGCTATCTTTGCTAAATTATGCGGGAAAAGAAAATTCCTGGCAAACCCTTCCTTAACCTTTGCCACCGAGCCTGCCTTGCCGACTTTCTCTACATCCTTGATTAAAATTACTTCCATATTATTTAGCGGGTATAAGGAAGCAGGGAAAGAAACCTGGCCTTATTAATCAATTCCCTTATCCTTCTTTGGTGTTTGGCGCAATTGCCGGAAAAACGGCTGGAGACAATTTTGCCTTTCTCTGTAATAAAAACTTCAAGCCTTTTAATATCCTTATAATCAATGCTACCTAATTTATCCGCGCAGAACCGGCAGAATCTTTTTCTCACCGGACCAAGCAGATCCTTTTTTTTCTTGATAATCTTTTTGTCCTTGCCAAAACCCCTGGTCTTAACTTTCATACATACCCCCTATGCTCTTTTTTATTCTATTTATTTTAGATTTTCCACGCACTGCCAAACATAAATATTAATTTATCCCTTCTTCAGAAAGCTGGGCATCATCGCCGCCTTCTGACAACCAGGCTGATTCACTGCTCGGCTCATCAACTAATACCTCTGCGTGTGTTTGACTGGCTTGGCCTTGTTGTACCTTACCCTGGCCGGGAGCACCCATAAATTGCACGCGCTCGGCCCTGACTTCAATTACTGAACGCTTGGCTCCGGTATTATCCTCCCAGGAACGCGACTGCAATCTTCCCTCAACAAATACGCCGCTGCCTTTATGTAAATACTGATTGCATGTCTCTGCCTGCTTATTCCAGACCACCGCTGTTATAAAACAAACTTCTTCTTTTAATTCCTGCTCCTTAGTGCGGTATTTACGATTTACCGCCAGGCGCAGATTAACTACAGCAGTGCCCTGCGGGGTATAGCGCAATTCTGGATCCTTTGTAAGATTACCCATCAATAATACTTTATTATAACTAGCCATATCAACCCTCCTTAATCTTCAAATCAAACCACTGCCGGAAAAGCTGCTTTAAATATCCATACGGGTAAATAAAACCCTGAGGATATTTTCATTAAGTTTATAAATATTACGCATCTCTTTGATCGCTTGCGGCGGAGCGGCAAAGGCTACCAAATAATATATACCTTCCTGGAATTTATTAATAGGAAAATACAATTTGCGCCTTTCTGCCCATACCGCCGATTGGGAAATCTGACCGTTATTCTTAATTACTGCATCATCAATCTGTTTAAATAACGTTTTCTTATCTTCATCGGATAAGTCCGGCTTAACAATCAACATTGCTTCATACTTATTCATTTCTGCTCCTTGTGTTAAAACTGTCCATAGTCATAATTATGCCTTTTTCTACCCAACTCAAACAACAGCGAACGGCATCTTCTTTTGCTTCTTCAACAATTGCTTTTTCTTTACGTAAAAACCCTGCCAAAACGTACCGTGCGGCATCTGCCGGATCCTTCGGACGGCCAATACCGATGCGCAGCCGGTTAAATTCTTGCGTTCCTAAATGCTCAATTATAGAAGCCATTCCCCGCTGCCCGCCGCTTGAGCCATGCGGCCGGATCTTAACTCTCCCCAACTCTAAATCCAAATCATCACAAACCACCAAAAGCTCTTGCGGGCTTACCTTATATTTCTTAAGCAAAGCCCTAACTGCTATCCCGCTTAAATTCATAAAAGTCTGGGGAAGAGCTAGCACCAAATTATACCGACCGCAATTTGTTTTACCGATTAAAGCCGAGACTGAACTATCTCTTTTAAAAACAATCTTTAAAGAACGGGCCAGGGATTTAACCACCATAAAACCAATATTATGCCGAGAGCCCCCATAAACTAACCCGGGATTTCCTAATCCTACAATCAGCTTCACCCAACACCCTCTATCCTATTAGCCCTCTTTTTACTCAACTCTTTACTTCTTCTCTTTTTCTTTCCCCTTAGATTCATCAACCGCTGCAGCGCCTTCAGCAGGAATCTCCTTCTTCTCCTTGATTACCTCTGGCTCAGCCTTAGCCTCTCCTTCAACTGCTTCCGCCGGCGCCTCTTCCTTCATTGGAGCAGCGACATGCAAGACAATCGCTTCAGGATCATTTAAAGGCTTAACTCCCTCGGGAAAAACTATGTCCTTAACATGAATGGCCTGGCCCATTTTAAGCGCGGTCACATCCACTTCAATATTCTTAGGGATATTTGTGGGTAAACACTCTACTTCTACCTCCCAAAGTATATGCTCTAAAGATCCACCCTCCTGTTTAACGCCTATAGCCTCCCCCTTGGCTTCTATAGAAACATTGACCTTAATGGCTTCAGTCAGGGAAATCTCGTTAAAATCAACGTGTATAATGTCCTCGCTCACCGGGTCATACTGGATTTCTTTAACCAAACAAGGGCGGCCCTTAGCCTTTTTATCATCCTTAATCTTGAGATTTATAATAACGCTTTCCAAGTGATGCTGATGCACCAGTTTTAAAAGCGCGCCCTTAGGAAACTTTACCGATAAAGCATCTTTACCGTGAAAATAAACCACTGACGGCAAATAACCTTTATTCCTTAAGTCCCTGGCCTTGGCGCTTCCTTTTTCCTCCCTTAATTCTGCTTCTAAAAATATCTCTTCCATTTTATTTACCTTTCTTTATTAAGTAGCATCTGTCATTTAATCGAATAAACAGCTGACCGACTCCTCGTTATGTATTCTTTTTATTGCTTCGGCCAAAAGACTGGACACTGAAAGCACCTGAATCTTTTCATGCTGCTTATCCGTGGATAAAGGCACGCTGTCTGAGATAAGCAGCTTCTCTAACCCTGCGCATTGATCAATGCGCTGAATTGCCGGGCCCGATAAAATACCATGGCTAATCGCCGCATAAATAGCCTTGGCCTTGGATTTCTTCAAAGCCTCTACCGCTTCAATCAAAGAACTGCCCGTAGCAACCATATCATCAATAATAATTACATTCTTATCCTCTACCTCTCCCATAATATGCATAGCTTCGGCCTTCTCTGGCGAAACCCGGCGCTTATCAATTATAGCCAGGCCTGCAGAAACTCTTTTAGCATAAGCCCTGGCCATTTTAATGCTGCCGACATCGGGAGAAACAACAACCAAATCCCTGATGTTCATTTTAGAAAAATAATCCACGAATACACCGACAGAGAAAAGATGATCCACGGGGATATCAAAGAACCCCTGAATCTGCCCGGCATGTAAATCCATGGTTAAAATCCGGTTAGCCCCGGCAGTAGTCAAAAGATTAGCTACTAATTTAGCCGTAATAGGCACACGCGGCTGATCTTTCCTGTCCTGACGCGCATAACCAAAATACGGGATAACCGCGGTAATCCTATGGGCAGATGCGCGGCGAAGCGCATCAATCATAATCAACAGTTCCATAAGGTTGTCATTCGACGGCGGGCATGTTGGCTGTACTATAAAAACATCTTTGCCGCGTACATTCTCATTAATCTTTACCCGGATCTCGCCTTCACTAAATCTGCCAACTAAGGCATCCTGTAGTTTTACTTTTAAATCCCTGCAGATATCTTTGGCTAATACAAGATTTGCATTACCGCTAAAAACAGCTAATTTATCCATGTCTACCGCCCCTTTTTCCTTAAAATTCTCGCCGGAACACCTATAACAATCGTATTATCCGGGATATTCTTAGTAATCACTGAACCCGCGCCAGTAACCGCATGCTTACCGATTTTTACCGGAGCGACAATTACAGTATCTGAACCAATATTAGCCTTATCCCTAATAACTGTATTATTTTTTCTAAGGCCATCGAAATTAGCCGTAACTGTACCTGCTCCAATATTTACGCAGGAACCGACAGAGCTATCTCCGATGTAAGAGAAGTGTTTGACGAATGTCTTGGCGCCAATCTTGGCGCGCACCATTTCAATAAAGTTACCAGCCGTCACATCGTCTTTTAGCTCGACACCTTCACGCAGGTGGGCAAAAGGCCCTACTGAACAACGTTTTCCAATTTTAACACCCCTTTCGATTACTGTAAAGGGATAAATCACCGTATCTATGCCAATTATCGTGCCAAAGTTGATAAAGGTAGATGCCGGATCAATAATAGATACGCCATCCTGCATTAATTTTTCACTAATCCTTGCCTGCATAAGGGAGTTGGCTTTAGCTAGTTCGGCCCGGGTATTAATCCCCAGTGCTTCCCGAGGGTCTTCAACCCTTACCCCATCCACTAGATAATTCTTATTGGCCAAAATACCTATTAAATCGGTTAGATAATACTCTTTCTTACGATTATTACTGCGGATATATCTTAAGTTACCGGCCAGGGTTTCTTTTTTAAACACCATAATTCCGGTATTAATCTCTTTAATATCTTTCTGCACCTCATCGGCATCTTTTTCCTCGACTATACCGCATATACTAAAGTATTTATCGCGTATAATCCTGCCATACCCGGAAGGCTTTTTTAATTGCGCCGTTAACAGCGTTGCGTCAACATTATTTTTTATATGGTAATCTAAAAGTTTATTGAGCGTTTCTTTCTTTAATAGCGGATTGTCTCCATAAAGAACAAGCACGGTACCATTAAATCCTTTCAGGGCCTTGAGTCCGGCTTTAACTGCATCCGCGGTACCTATCAATTTCTCCTGAATGGATATCCTAACCCCGCTGGGTATGATCTTACGCACCAACTCCTGTTTAAACCCTAAAACTGCAACTACCTGACTGGGCTTTAAGGAAGACACTAGATCCAAAACATAACCCAACATTGGCCTGCCGCAAAGATTATGCAGCACCTTAGGCGTTTCGGATTTCATGCGCGTACTCTTTCCCGCTGCCAAGATTATTACCGCGATATTATTTTTCATATTTTTACCATATTTAACGGCAAAGAACCTGCTTACAATAAATTTTATTGCCCGGCAAGGATTCGAACCTTGACAGTCAGACCCAAATTCTGATGTGCTACCATTACACTACCGGGCAAAGGACCTATGCTTTAATCCTATTTTTCTCTTGGTCGTAGGCCTCAAGGACTCTTTTCTGTAGATACTCCCTAAACTGCTGCGTTATAGGATGGGCTATATCCTTGTGCTCGGATTGACTGTTTACCGGCTCTTCCATGCGCTGCGGGATAGCTTCAACCGGTAAGGCAGCGGCACATTGGTTGCAATATTTACTACGCAATTCATTCTTAAAAGAACATTTCGGGCAGGGATGTTTTACTTTACGAGAAGGCATAGCAATAAACAGTCCTGTTGTCCCCTCAATAACCTTAATATTCCTTACCACAAAGACATTGTCAAAAGTAACCGTAGCATATGCTTTTAATTTCTTATCCGGAGAATCCTTTAATACTACCCTAACTTCCGTTATCTCCATCATTTACCTCCCTGCCTGCCGCTGGCTAAATCGCAGAACTTAAGAAAACCTGCCAAGATTTATGTTCCCTGCGTAACTTATTGCTTAAATCTTGAGCCTGTGCCTGACAATTGCAGACCGCAAATACCGCAGGCCCGCTGCCAGACATCATTACTCTTTCTAACCCCATCGCCAAAAGCGATTCTTTAACCTTGTCAACTACAGGATAAAGACTGCTGGTAACAGCTTCTAAATCATTAAAAAGGCATTTTGTATCAAAGCGGCAGCCATTTTTAAGCAATTCAGAAAGAAATATTTTAGCATCGCGCGAGGACCTTGTCAACTCGGAAATATCCCTGCGGGAACTCCGATTTACCTTTAGGCCGGATAGGCGAAGGTCAAATTCTTTATAAATCAGGGGAGTGGAAACCTTAATGCCTGGATAAACCAGGATAAAATAAAGCTTAACCTTCTTTAAAGAAGTTAATGCCTTAATTTTATCCCCCCGCTGGCTGCCTAAAGCAAATTTTACATCATGAATAAAAAAAGCAACATCACTGCCCAGCTGAGATGCTAAAGTTGCCAGCCCTGTATTTGACAAATTCAGATTCCAGTACTTATTCAGCCCCAAAAGGACGCTGGCGGCATCAGAAGAACCTCCGCCAAGACCTGCGCCAACAGGGATGTGCTTTTTAATCTCTATATCCAGTCCGGTTTGTATCCCGAACTTTAGCCTTAATAAATCTGCGGCGCGGAAACAAAGATTAGTTTTATTCTTAGGCACATGACGGCTATCGCATTTAATCTTAATCAAGCTATCTTTACGACCTTTAAGAATGATCGTATCGGCCAGATCAATGCGCACAAACAAAGTATCCAGGTTATGGAAATTATCCTTGCGTTTACCTAAAACCCGTAAATAAAGATTTAGCTTGGAAAAAGACTTAATAACCAACGGCGAGTTAAAATGTTTCATGAACTTATATTAAAACTTTAGGAGATATTGGATAAAACCGCTTTTTCTATATCCAGGCTGGTAAGATTATATTCTTTCAAGAGATCTGCCGGCTGGCCTGATTGACCAAAGCGGTTATGAATACCAAGGTGGATAACTTTCTTAGGATAATTCTCGGCGACTACTTCGCCTACACTAGAAGCCAATCCTCCAATAACATTATGTTCTTCGCATACAACGAAAAACTTAGTTTCTTTAGCGGCCATAAGAATCGTTTCATTATCAAGCGGCCAGATAGTATGCATATTGATCAGGCGCGCCTTGATCCCTTTTTGTGCCAAACTCTTTACTGCTAAGAGCGCCTCAGAAACCATTATCCCGCAGGCAATAATAGTTACATCGTCCCCCTCGGAGATTACCTGGGCTTTACCGAATTTAAATTCATTCTTATTCTCGATAGTAGGAAATTTTGAGCGGCCTAAGCGGATATAAAAAGGCCCTGGGGTGTTTGCTGCGGCAACAATCGCATCAGCTGTCTGAGGGCCGTCGCAGGGAACAATAATATTCATATTAGCAAGCACGCGCATCAGTGCAATATCCTCTAGGGCCTGGTGGCTTGCGCCATCCGGGCCAACGGTAATACCGGCATGCGTAGCTACAATCTTAACATTGAAATTATTATAACCTATGGAAACCCGTATCTGATCCCATGCACGGCCTGCGGCAAAAACAGCAAAGGTAGAGAGAAAAACAGTCTTTCCACAGCTGGCTAATCCTGCAGCAGTAGCCATCATATTCTGTTCCGCTACGCCAAAATTAAAAAATCTATCCGGGAATTCTTTAGCAAAAAGATTTGTCCGGGTAGAACTGGAAAGGTCGGCATCCAAAACAACAATATTTTTATCTAATGCGCCAAGTTTCACTAATGCCTGCCCGTAAACATCCCTTTGATAAAGCTGTTCCGACATTATAATAACTCCCTTAAGGCCTTTTCTGCTTCTTCTTTAGTAGGGGCCTTGCCGTGAAAACCTATTACACCTTCCATAAATGAGACCCCTTTGCCTTTTATAGTACGGCCAATAATTATTGTGGGCTTGGATTTTACTGTTTTAGCCTGTTCATAAGCGGATAAAATTTGTCGCATATCATGTCCGTCAATCTCTATTACATGCCAACCAAATGCCTGCCATTTAGCAGCTAATGGCTCTATCCCCATTATATCTTCGCATTTACCGTCAATCTGACAGCCATTAAAATCCAGGATAGCGCAAAGATTATCGCAGGAAAAATGACTGCAGGCCATGGCTGCTTCCCAGATATTACCCTCTTGAGACTCTCCATCCCCTAATAAAACATAAACCCGGTAATCTTTTTTATCCATTTTTGCAGCCAAGCTCATCCCTAAACCAATAGAAAGCCCTTGGCCAAGCGAACCGGAAGCTGATTCAACACCGGCAGTCATGCGAGCCGGATGCCCCTGTAAATTTGAACCTAATTGTCTCAAGGTCATTAATTCTTCTTTTGGGAAATAACCTGTTTGCGCTAATACCGCATACCAAAGCGGGCAGCAATGCCCCTTAGACATATGGAAACGATCCCTGTCCGGCCATTGCGGGTCTTTCGGATTAAAACGCAGGATATTAAAGTACAGCGCGACAACTAAATCTGTTGCAGAAAGGCTTCCTCCAGGATGCCCTGAGCCGGCCTTAGCCAACATCTCGATAATTAAACGCCTGGCCTCTTTGGCCTTAACCTCTAATTCTTTTACTGATAATTGTTTATTTTCCATTATTGGCAAACTTGAAGCAATTTTTCTTTTACCTTCTCTTGGGTAGAATCTAATTTCAGGGATTTCTCCCAATTCAGCCTTGCATTATCCCGATCTCCTAGCTTCATAAAAACATCCCCCAGATGTTCATATATAACCGGGTCGCTTAAGAAAGACGCTGCTTTTTCCAAATAGCTTAACGCCTCTTTAAATTTACCTTTCTTAAAATAAAACCACCCCAAACTATCAACATAAGCGCCATTTTCCGGATCAAAACTTAAAGCCTTTTTAATCAGGCCGCCGGCTTTATCAATATTTCTATCCTGCTCCAGGTAAAAATAACCCAGAAAATTCAAGGCTTCATGATAATCGGGTTTTAATTTTATTGCGGCTTTAAACTCTTTTTCTGTGGCAGCGTAATCTTCCAGATCATAGTATATACTGCCAAGATAAAAATGCGCCTGTTCGTCAAACGGGGCCAACCCCACAATCAATTTTAAAATACCCTCGGCCTCTTTTAATTTACGCTGCTGTAAATAAATTGCGGCTAAGTTTTTGTAAATTTCAATATTCTCAGGCTCAAGCTTAGCGGCGTTTTTAAGCGCAAACGCATATTCCTGCGTAGCCAAATCCGTTTCATTCTGCGTTGTGTAAACCAACGCTAATATCGCATGCGGCTCTACGGTATCAGGGGCAAGATCAATAGACTTTCTTAGCTCAAGTATCGCCGAGGGGAAATCATTCTTTTTAATGAAAGCAGAAGCCAGGTTTAGATGCAATAAAGAACTCTGTTCGTCATTTTCCAGCGCCTTCCGGTATTCCTGAATAGCCTTATCTATATCACCAATATCTTCGCAATAAACGGCAGTGATATAGTGGCTTAAACTCTGATTGCCTTCTAATTTGCCTGCATCTAAGGCCTGGGCAGTTGGAACGGCCAAAACCGATAGAAGACAAAGGCAGGCTATGCTGTTAATGTATTGTAACCTCAAGAATACCCTTCTAAAATTATCCAGAAGCCTTTAGGCCCGAAAAAATCCTTTCGACGCTAAAAAGAGGGGCTTAACCTTTACCACCCCAAGCCCTCTTCTTCAAGTGGCGAAGACGACGACGCATCTTTTTACGCTTATGGGTTTTAATCTTCTGTCTTTTTCTTTTCTTTCCACAAGGCATGATACCTCTCCTTTAATTACAAAATAACCTTATTCAATGGATATTCAATAATCCCTTGAGCACCAGCTTGCTTTAATACAGGGATAAGCACACGAACAATCTTCTCGTCAATAATCGTCTCAATGGCAAACCAGCCGTCATCGCTTAACCCGGAAATAGTAGGCTTCTTTAATGCAGGAAGCCTGGCTATAACTGCCTTGAGGTTCTCTTTTCTTACGTTCATCTTTAAGCCAACTTTTTCTTCTGCGGCAATTGCCCCCTGCAAAAGCAAAGCAACCTGCTCCATCTTGACCCTTTTCCAGCTGTCTTTATAAGCATTTTTATTGGCGATTAGCTGAGTGGTAGATTCACAGAGAGTAGCAATCTCAACTAATTTATTTGCCCGCAAGGAACTACCCGTCTCAGTCAACTCCACTATTGCATCAACCAGGCCGCCGCTGACCTTGACTTCCGTTGCCCCCCAGCTAAACTCTACCTCTACCTTAACTTTATTTTTCTTAAAATAATTCTTAGTTACATTTACCAGCTCCGTAGCCACACGCTTACCATTTAAATCCTTTACGTTTTTAATCCCGGAGCCTTCCGGCACTGCCAAAACCCATCTTACTTTATTCAAACCCTGTTTGGCATAAGTTAAATCCGTAACTCTAACCACATCGGAATTATTCTCCAGGATCCAATCATTGCCAGTAATTCCGCAGTCAAGCGCGCCGTCCTGAACATAACGCGACATCTCCTGCGCCCGCAATAAAACAGCCTGAATCTCTGAATCATCTACAGACGGGAAATATGAACGCGAACTGGAAAGGCTAACGTTAAAACCGGCCTTTTTAAGCATCTTAAAGGTAGACTCCTGAAGGCTGCCTTTAGGTAAACCGAATTTTAATACCTTGTTTTTCATAATAAATTTTCCTTTTCTTAAAAAAGCTGCTGTTAAGATTGTTTATTATATCTACATTCTAACACCTTGTAAAGAAGAAATATTCATACCTTTTAGCTTGCCACCACTGCATTCACGGCCTTATTTTCGCCCCCCTGGTTTACCCTCAAGCCGCTTCACTTTCTCAAAATCCAGACTTGCCTGCTGAAGATTATCCATATTGAGATAAGCCACTGCCCTGCCATAATATGCCTCGATAAAATTGGGGTCAATTTGTATGGCCTTAGAAAAATCAGAAATTGCTTCCGGGTATTTATGCCTCTCCATGTATAGCGCTGCCCGGTTGGAATATGCCAGGATAAAGTTAGGGTCAATTTTTATTGCCTGGCTAAGGTCCGAAACAGCCTGATCGTATTCATTTTTTTTCGCATAAATAATCGCCCGGTTATTGTATGAGCCTGCATTTTTGTTGTTTATCTCAATAGAGCGGCTATAGTCGGATAAGGCCTGCTCAAAATCCCCCATTTTCTGATATGTATTTGCGCGGTTATAATAGATCCTTGCGCGAATAGAATATGAATGCAAAGGGTTCTTAATATTAAAAGGTACCTTTGCATCAATCTCGACGGCCTTATTAAAATCCGCAATAGCCTTGGCATAACTACCCCTATCGGCATAAGCATTGCCACGCTCATTGTACGGGCGCGCTTTATCGGGAGATTTCCCGATTGTATCATTCCATAAAGAAATTTCATCCTTCCAGACGATATTTCTCCTGAATGTTAAAACGGAAAAAATGACCACGATAGCACTCAACAAAACCGCCAAAAGTTTTCTGTTTTTTGCAACAAACATATAATACATAGCACAAACGGAAAAAACGCAAAAACCAACTGCCGGTAGATAAAGCCTGTGCTCAGATATAACATCAGGCTGGGGGATAAAACTTGACTCCGGCAATAATGTCAGAAAAAACCAAAAAACGGCAAAAGATAATATCTTGTATTTACGGAATATCCTTACGGCGATAACCAGGATCAGGATTAAAACGATCAGGCTGATCAAAGTTGGCAACTCAAACAGGCCCCTGGATACCGGATAGTCATAATCAAAATTTTGCTTTAGAGGAAAAAAGAACAGCCTTAAATAGGTAATCTTTACATTTAGTTGTGTTAGAAAATAATACCAGCCTTTTACGGGGGAATCAGCCAATTTCTGAATATGTAACAAAGTGATAGGCTTAGACAAAAACATGGTAATCGGGATAACCGGCAAGGTTATTAAAAAAGGGGCCGCCGGAAGCCATCTTATTTGCTTGTTTACTCTAAAAAAATAAAATTCAAATAAGAGTACGGCTAAAGGCAAGGTAATGGTATTCTCCCTGGTAAACATACCTGCCAGTGCAAGCATATAGGCTAAAATATATAAGATGCGCCTTTGGATGTGCAACTTCCCGTCTATGCCCCATAATCTGGCAGTTACATATAGGCAAAGAGAAGATAAATAAAACATTCCGGCAAGGCAAGTTGAACGTTGATGTACATAAGTAACTGATTCTGTCTGTATGGGATGAACTAAAAAAAATAGGCTGATAAATAAGGCAATTTCTCCTTTATACTGCGCGAGCCTTTCTTTCTTCATAATTGGAGTAGAAAAAATAAGCCAGGCAAACCAAAAAACCAGCATGGATACCATCAGATGCAGGAATAGATTAAATAAATGGTAGCTAAAAACATCCAATTTAGCAAAATGATAATTTACGGCTAAGGAAAAAAAATCCACAAATCGGGTAGGCAGGAATTCCCATATTAAAAGCGGATTAGAAAGACCTCTTATACTGCGGTTCTCAACGATAAACTTGATATCGTCAAACTGAAAAGGGCTTTTCAGAATATTGTAATAGACGGCTATCCCCAGAAAAAACAGAAGCAGCGCTGAAAATTGTATTAAAAGAAATTTGCGATCCCTTAAGTTTTTCATCTTAATTTATCCGACTTAATTATATCATAAATAAACAATTGTAAGAATAAATCTGAGGCTAAAATACTTTGCATACGTTATTTATTTATAATATAATAAAAATTGAATACATGTCCGCACCCTAAAATGGATAAATTCATGCTGCAGGGTATAAATTAATAATGGTAAAGAAAATTCTAATCACCGGCGGAGCCGGTTTCCTAGGTTATCATATCGCCAAAGAGCTCCTTGGGCATAATGTTGAAGTCATCCTATATGACGCATTCTTAAACTATATCCCACCACTGGAAAGCTCATACGCGACATACCTGAAATACCGATTAAATGACTTAAAGAACAAGACCTGCCTGATACGAGGGGATATACGCAACAGGGGATGCCTGGCTAAAGCCCTTAAAGAAACCTCGCCTGACCTGGTTATACATCTGGCTGCCATCCCCATTCACAAAGCATCAAACCAGTTTTCCGAAGAAGCGATCCAGATCAACCTCAACGGCACAGTGACTATTCTTGAATGCCTGCGGCAAGCGCCTTCAGTTAAAAGGCTTATTTTTACTTCATCCAGTTTTATTTACGGCGATTTCGATTATGAACCAGCTGATGAAAACCACCCTAGCCGTCCTATAGACATTTATGGAGGGACAAAACTTTCGGGAGAAATTTTAACCACTGCTTTTGGTAAGAAATTCGGCATGGAATACACCATTATCAGACCCTCCGCAGTGTACGGCCCAACTGATGCTAACCGCAGGGTCACTCAAATCCTTATTAATGCTGCCCTTTCCGGAGAACCGCTTACCTTGCATGATGGGGGCAAGGAAAGAATTGATTTCACCTATGTCAAAGACACTGCCCATGGATTTGTGTTGGCTGCCCTTTCCGATAATGCCAAGAATGAAACATTTAATATAACCAGGGGAGAAGGCAAAAGCATCAAAGAATTCGCAGAGACCATTAAGAAAAGGATCCCCGGACTCAGTATTCAAATAAAGCCTTCTGATGAGCGCAGGCCAAAAAGAGGCGCCCTGGATAACACAAAGGCCAAGAAAATCCTGGGGTATGAGCCAGTTTATGATATAGAAAAGGGAATTAATGAGTATATTGATTTTATCCTGGAAAACGGTTTTAACAAAGACTTACTCTAACGCCGAATGAAAATCCAGCTTTGTAAAACTTACCTCGATGCAAAAGAATCGCGGGCAATTAACAATGTATTAAAATCGGGATGGCTTACTGCCGGACCGATGAACGCAAAATTTGAAGAGGAATTTGCAAAGTATATCGGAGTAAAAAGAGCCCTGACATTGAATTCCTGTACCGCGGCACTGCAGATGGCAATAGAAGCTTCAGGCATCACCGGTGAAGTTATTCTACCCAGCTTTACTTTTGTTGCATCTGCAAACGCTGTAGTAAGGGCCGGGGCAACACCGGTATTTGCAGATATAGAATACGACACCTGCAATATTGACCCGGTTGATATTGCCCATAGAATTACTCCCCGCACCCAGGCAATCATGGTCGTGCATTACGCTGGACAGGCATGCACCATGGATAAAATTATTAAACTTGCCGATCAATACAATTTAAAAATCATTGAAGATTCCGCAGAAACCATTGGCGGTACTTATAAGAAACAAAAAACCGGTAGCTTCTCTACCGGATGTTTTTCGTTTTTTCCAACAAAAAATATCACTACTGGTGAAGGTGGAATGCTTACTACGAATAACGATACGCTCGCGGATAAAATAAAGGCGCTTTCCGGCCACGGCATTACAAAAAACACTTATGACCGGCAGCATGCTCAAGATCCCTGGCACAGAGAAGCAAATTACCCAGGATACAATTTTAGAATGAGCAGCATACTGGCGGCCATTGGCGTTGAGCAACTAAAGAAACTTGATGCCATGAATGCACGGCGCAGAGAACACGCTGATTACTTAAATAGAAAGTTGAAATTTGATGAAATAGACCTTCCCGTGGAGTCAAAAGAATGCCGGCATGTCTATCAGATGTACACGATCAAGGTCAAGAAGGTCGCAAGGAGAGATTTTGTTTTGGGCTTAAGGAAAAAAGGGGTTATGGCTTCAGTGCATTTTACTCCGCCTGTACATTTACAACAATACTATGCGCAGAAATATAAACGCTCGATCCACGATTTATCAGTGACTGAACGCGTTGCCCATTCTATTGTAACCTTGCCAATGTATCCCGGCCTGACCAGTAAAGAGTTAAATTATATGATTAACTCGATAGACAAGGTATTGCGCAAACTAAGCAGGAGGCCTATATGACTTTAGAAAAATACCCCTATGTAATAATTATAATACCGGCGCATAATGAAGAGGCATCCATAGCAACCGTTATTAAAAAAATACAGGATAATTACGTTGTCCAGAATAAAAACTATTGGGTTGAGATTATTGTAGTGGATGACGGATCTTCTGACAACACTGCAAAAGTTGCAAAAGAGTCCGGAGTAAGCAGGATAATTTCACATATTAAAAACCGGGGGTTAGGTGCCGCTACGCGCATTGGTTTACAAAGGGCCTATGAAATGGGCGCGGATGTGGCGGTTAAAATTGACGCCGATTTCCAGCATGACCCCGATGATATTGACAAACTTATACAGCCCATACTTGAAGATAAGGCAGATTGTGTCTTCGGCAGCCGCTTTAACGGCGGGTTAAAATATACCATGCCCTTTTATCGCTCAATGGGCAACCGTTTTTTCAGCTATCTGGTCAGCAAACTTACCGGTCTTAAAGTTACCGATGCCCAAACAGGACTTATGGCGTTCAGTAAACGCTACCTGAAGGATTTTGAAATGATCTCAGATTACAATGAAACACAACAGCTGATCATGGATGCAAACAGCAAACACATGCGCATCATGGAAATTCCCGTTGTATTTTATAAACGCAAGTCAGGAAAATCATTTATTTCCTGGCGTTACCCTATCAAAGTAATGCCGACCATAATTCGCTTCTTCTATTACGCCAATCCGTTAAAGATCTTTCTCCCATTAGGGGTCCTTTTAATCGCTGCGGGAGTTACGCTAGGAATAAAAATCATGCTGGCCGGCGAAGGATTCTTTGGCGACGCCACTATTTCAATCCTGGTAATTGGAGGCATCCAAATCCTGCTGTTCGGAATGCTTGCTGATATAATAGGGACAAAACGCTAAGTAAAACTGCCCATATGAATATCCTGCTCATCAACCCAAGCCTCAACCGGCAACGGATAAAACATTATAACGATAAGATTGAAAAGGCCCGGGGGACATATCCTTCCCTTGGCTTGCTCTACATCGCTGCAGTATTAAAACAAGAAGGCCACCACATCGAATTAATTGATATTGACACTGAACCCAATCCTCAAAACAAGATTATACTATCCCTGGCCTCTTTTAAACCGGATGTCTTATGCATTCATGTAATGACATGGTCGTTTCATCAAGCCAATGAAATCGCAAAGTTGGCAAAGGATGCCCTGCCTTCTATATGCGTGATCGCCGGCGGAGCGGCAATTACCTCGGCACCTGAACCTGCGATGGAACACAGTGTGTTTGATTACGGGGTCATCGGTGAAGGGGAAAAAACAACTGCCGAGCTCCTGCAAACACTTAACTCCAAAGGCGATACAAGCAAAATACCCGGGATTATCTATCGGCAGGGCCGAAAGTTATTTTTAAACGGGAAAAGGCCATTAATTGAAATGCTGGATTCTATCCCGAATCCCGCCAGAGAGCTGGTAAAGCTTAATCGTTATTCTGATGTGCTCTCAAGAGAACGAGCCTGCGCAACTATGGTCACCAGCCGGGGTTGTCCTTACAATTGTATTTATTGCGATAGGCGCAATCGCATGGGAAATAGATGGCGTTCTTTTTCAAACCGCAGGATTGTAGATGAAATGCAGGAATTAAAAAACCGTTATGGCATAAAAGAAATCATGTTTTTTGATGATGAATTTATCACAGACCGTTTACGCACTATTGAATTCTGCAATCTAATCCTTGAAAATAACCTTAAGATTATCTGGGAGTGCCGTAGCCGGGTAGATCTGATTGACCGCGAACTTCTTAAAATAATGAAAAGGGCCGGCTGTTACCGCATACGCTTTGGATTCGAGTCAGGCGACGACATAATATTAAAGACCCTGAAAAAAGGGATTACCGTAATGCAATCCCTGGAATGCAGCCGCATGGTTAAAGAGGCAGGAATTGAAATATTCGGTTATTTCATGTTCGGATGCCCCGGAGAAACTGAAAAGACTATTCAAAAAACGATTGAGCTGGCATTTGTAATTGAACCGGACTTTGCGGTATTCAGCAAAGCAATACTTATACCCGGAAGCGAACTTTTTGACTGGGCAGTTACCCAGAAACTTATTTCGGCGGATTATTGGGAAAGGTTTCTTGCGGGAGAAATTACCAATACCGCCCCTTCCCTGTCTTCAAGGGAACTGCCGGAAGAAAGGATCGATCAAATTATAAAAGAGGTAAATAAAAGATTCTATCTCCGGCCGAAATTCATGATGCGTAAACTAGCTAAAATTAAAAGCCTGCCTCAATTGATCAAACAAATTAATATGGCGGGAGCTTTTCTGAACTATTAGTAAGCTATGAAAATATTATTTATTCATCCGCCGTCAAATGTCAATCTTAAAATCCAAAAAGGATTGAAATACCCTCCCTTGGGAATAGCCTTTATCAGCGCCGTCAGCCTGGAAGAAGGACATAATGTACGGGTATTTGACGCTAATGTTGAAAAAAACCCTTTTCAATCATTGCGCATGCTCATGCGGGATTTTCAGCCCGACGTAATAGGAATAAGCTTCACCAGCATCTTATCAGACAGCGCACACTACACTGCCGGATTTGTTAAAGCAATCTCTCCCGGCGTTGCTGTTATCGCAGGAGGATACCACCCTACCGCCCAACCGCTTGACGTAATAAAAGATGATAATTTTGATGCGGTAGTAGTGGGGGAAGGAGAAATCACCTTTATCGAATGGCTTAGGGCATATGGATCAAAAGATAAAGATTACAGTTTGATCAAAGGGCTGGTATTCAGAAGGAACGGCCGGATAATGGTTAACCCGGCAAGAAAATTAATGCCAACCCTCGATACTTTGCCCTTGCCTGCCTATGGCCTGCTGCCTATCTCGCGTTACAGCAGCATGGTCTCAACGCATGCACCTTATGTCACTTTTATCCGCAGCCGGGGATGTCCTTTTAACTGTATTTTTTGCGGGGTACAGAAAATGTTCGGAAAAACCTACAGGGTGCAATCTCCGCAAAAAACAGTCTTAGAGATCGAAAGGCTGGTCGGAGAATTTAAAATCAAGGAAATTCTTTTTAAAGACAGCGACTTTTTGATCGACAGAAACAATGTAATCGAACTTTGCAGGCTTTTAAACGAAAAGGACTTTAACCTTATCTGGTCCTGTAACGGACGGGTAGACATGATCGATGAAAGAATTGCCTTGCTAATGAAACAGGCCGGTTGCAGGATGATTACCTTTGGCCTGGAGTCCGGCAACCAGGAAACTTTAAACAACCTTAAAAAAGATTTTACATTAGAACAGGCAGCCAAAGCCATCCAGATAACAAAAAAAGCGGGGATCCAAGTAACCTTAAATATTATTTTTGGCTCACCCAACGAAACCAAAGAAGCCGCTCGAGAAACTTTGGAATTTGTAAAAAGGCTGGATCCGGATTACCTTAATTGTGCATACCTTACCGCATTTCCCGGCTCATTTCTATATGATGAGGCCTTGAATAACGGCTGGTTCATTGACGGCAAACCTGATTCTTTCGCATATGAACAACTCCGGCTCAATGCCACAAAAATGCCTGTTAAAGAATTGTCGGCCTTAGTAAAAAACGCCACCCGATCATTCTACTTAAGGCCCGCTTATATTGCAAAAAGATTACGCCGCTTAAATTATGCTGAACTCAAAAACGACTTCAAGGGATTATGGGCAATCATAAGAAATTATTAAACCCCTTCACCTGGCTTACCAGAGAACTAAGGACGCGTAAAGCATTAGCTTATATCCCCCATACAGAAGTCCATATTGATATCGGCTGCGGGGCCGAAAAGTATTTATTAAGAAAATCCCCTTGCCGGATACGCATAGGTCTTGACCAGCAAACCGGCCAGCGCCTCCTTGATACGATCGAAGCGAAAGACAACAGCGTTGATTGCATAACGATGCTGGCCTCCATAGAACACCTGGAATATCCGGAAAAGATTATTAAAGAATGCCACCGCATAATCAAGAATGATGGTAAATTAATTATCACCACCCCGAAGTCATCGGGAAAATGGCTCATAAAAATATATGATCCCCATTACGAAATAACAGAAGGACCGCACCAAAGATATTATGACCTAAATTCTATGCAGGGCCTGCTGAAAGGACTTTTCCGGATCAAGGCCTATAAAACCTTTATGCTTGGATTCAACCAGCTCTTTGTCTGCACAAAAATACACTGATTAACGCAGATGAATCTCGATAGAATTCAACTTTGTTTTCGGTAGGCCGGAAATTACTTCGCGGGTAATGATTAGATAGCGGGATTTATCAACAGGCAAATTCTCTGAATTAAGCAAAACCTTGGTAATATTATACCTGCCATAAGCAAGTTTACCTGGATTTGAGAAACTTATTTTTATCTTTTTTCCGGCAAACATACGCTCTATACATACAGTACTACTCTTGCGAAAATGTTCCACGCTTAATTTTGGTTCAATCACTAAATCGCCATCCTGCCCCCTGACCCCAAAAACCTGATTAAGCATGGTCAATATAAACCAGCTGGCTGAACCGGTCAGATAAGAATACATCCCCCGGCCTTGCAGGTTAAAGTATTCCGGCAGGCAAGGGTAAATCTTACTTTTGGCAGTATCCACTGCCATTTTATAAAGCGAATCCAGGATTTTCCAGGCATCCTGAACATAACCTTGTTTATATAACGCATAGCTAAACATCACTGCCATATGGCTAAAAATTGACCCATTCTCTTTCTCCCCATAAGAAAAAGAAAAAGCCCTGCCCAAATTAAGCTGCTCTTGTTTAAAATCGGTATTAAGGCGTATGCTGCCGGTTTGTTTATCAAATAAATATTTATTTACGCTTTGCAAGATTTTACGCATCTGCCAGGTCAGGGGGATACCGGCCATTATGGCAAAGACCTGGGCAGTCAGGGTCATTTGCATATTATTGCCTTTTTTGCCTTCTAAACGTTTTTTACGGTTATCATAATAACCGTTGAAAAATCCTTCCTTAAGCCATTCGCTCGAGCGTATATGTTGTTTCATCCAGGCTGATTTTGCCCTAAGGTCCCCGGCTATCCTCACGGCATCCAGGGGAATTTTCTTCCCGGACACGGCTACAGAAACCTTAAGATACTTATCTAAAATCTTATGTTTAGAAGAAATACTTCCATAATTAATCTTTGTGAATAAAATCGCAACCTCTTCAGCTACCTCTATCCTGTTATTTTTCCCCGCCTTAATTAAAAGCCCGGCGAGCGTCTCCAGGTTTTGCGCATACATGGCACTAAAGGCCACGCTTTCGCCGTCTTCTCTTGCCATGTCCAAACCATCATTCCAATCAGCCCCTTCAAGGCGGATATGGTTGTGGCTACCGACATTAAAAAACTGTACCAGGGTCTGAACTATAAGATGTTCCAGAACCGACCCTGAATAAACCTTCCCCCGCTTAGTTTTCAGTTTATTGCCGTAATCGGCATTCCAGCTATAATCAATGCCCCTGGTGCGTTTTATTTCATGGTTATAGAAATAAGTTGCCCGCTCAAACAAAACATCCAAGTCACCGGTTTCGTTAATATATAAATCCAGGGTTAAAAGCGGCCAAATACCATGATCCATCCATACCCGGCTGATGTTATTGCGGTCTGCGATAAATTCTCCGGAGGCCTTACCGATAATAGTGGCATTGGAGCCGTCAATCTTGACTCCACAGAAGTTATTAACCAGAAACTTTCTGGCCTTTTCAGGGCCGCTGATGATCAAACCTAGACAATCCTGCCACAGGTCGCGCCATCCGCGTCCGCCTTTTCCATAATCAAAATCCGGGAGGAATGAGCAGCCAAAAATCCTTCTTAATGCCGGCTGAATATTTACCCAGCGCAGCCAGTTATCAAAATCCCCATCCTGCGTTGTAATACCCACCCCCTGGCTCAATCTTTTCCAGAATGTTTCAGTTTTTTGCAAAGCAAGCGAGACCTTATCCGGATGATTAAATTTAGAAATTAACTTTTTGATTTCCCTTTGATCTTTAGTTATCCCCATAATCACCGTATATACCCTTGACTGCCTGGGTTTAAGAGAAACCCTGCCAAAACTTAAACCTCCCATAACCTCCCGGCCCTGGATATTATTCAATTGTGCAGGGAGATTTTTAAATACCGCCTCCGGCTTCTCCAGGTCGCCTGACTCCCCGCAAAAAAACTCCTGGGTCGGATAAACTCTCTGCGCAGGAGAAAATTTTTCATCCCAGCCTAGTACAAAATAATTATCTTCATTCTGATGGTGCCCGGATTCATCAAAGGATAATGTCGGCTTAGAGATTACTCCAAACTTATGCAGAATAACGCGCTGCAGCAAACTAGTTACATGGCGATGATCGCGTATATTATTGGCGGAGCGGCTATACATGGGAATAGCAGCTGTGGGAATAAAACTTATTGGTTTATGGGAAATATTGGTAAGCCTGATCTGCATTATCTCAACCGGTTCCCCCGCGGCCGGCACGAAAGAAAGGATCTCAGAGTTAATTCCTATTGCTTTATTCTGACGGGTTATTTTATGCCAAAGTAATCCGGCATCTAATCTAAATTTATCCTGGCTTATCTGTCTGGAATCTTTGGAGACACCGGTAGCTGACCAGATTTTATGCGGATTGATATAAATCCAAAGGTTGCGCGAAGAACGCAGATTGACCAAGTCAATGCGCGAGACCGGGCTCAAGAGAAAAGAACTCTGCCCGCTTTTAATGTCTCCGTGCAGATCGGGAGAAATAGAAGACATAATAATCTCGTTGCCTAAAGGGAAATAAAGGCTTTTAATCTTATCTGCGCATCCAGAATAAAAACTTCCTGAATTATCCGTAAAGTTATATAAAGTTTTATTCATAAGAAACTTGGGGGCACCTTAAGTTTTTGTCTAACGGAATCCCGCGCTATGCGCAAGGGCCAAAGCTTTTCCATAGGAGATTAAATTAACATAAGCATAAGACATATTCAAGCAAAACTCTCTGGGGTTACTAATTTCTTGCCGAAGATAAAAAGCGGCACATCTTTATGTAAAACATGTCTAAAATACGACCTTTTCCCTTCATAGAGCAGCCGGAATGATTGCCTAGAGAAAAAATCTGCTCCGGCTTGCGAGATTGTTGCCAAATGCACTCCGGGGACCAAGCTTTGCTTGAGATAATTTAAATAAACCTTTATCAAAGCCGTACCGACACTTTGACCGCGGTATTCTTTGCTTATATTGATATGGAAGGTAGCCGGATATTCTTTTGTAAAATCAGGAGCGTCAAGGCCACCCTTAAGGAAAGCTTTAAAGCAACTAAAAATAAAAGCAATATTTTTTTTCTTAATAAAAACTCCGCTTTTTACCGCCTTCCAAAATAAACGAAGCATTATCTTGTCTTTAAAGACTCTCTCCGCAACGATTTTGCTTTTCGCTCCGATCAAATAACCTATAACTTTGGAGTCAACTTCCGCAATAAAACAGGATTCCGGCTCATAATCAGTAAAATACGAGTTAAGGGCATCGCAGATAACTTCCCTGTTTTCAAAAAATAAAGAAGCCGGCTGCCCCATAAAGGCAGTATCATGGCTGATCGATCTAAGCTGGCCCCTGTCCTTATTTTCAAACTTCCTGATATTTACGTTAAACTCTCTGGACACGTTTTCTCCTAAGGTTAATTCTCTTTGCCATGGAAAAGACGAGAAAATAAGAGATTGCTGCACAAATAATCCCCAGGACTACACTGCCTAAAAAAAGCGGTTGGTAATAACTGCAAATCTTCTGGAATGTTATATCTTTAAATACCGACCAGCTTAAAGGTTCAAATTTTCCATTTAAAATACACCTGCCAATTTCATAACCAGCCCAGGTTATGGGAGGGATTGTCGGAGGCAAGGAAATACTGGTTCCCAAAAAGATCGCAATCTTATTTGCCGGACGGACTAGAATAGCGGCAATAACTACCAAGACGGTATGCAGTCCATAAACCGGTAAGATACCTATAAAAACCCCTATGGCGACCCCAAGGGCAATCTCCTGCGGAGAATTATTTAACCTAAACAGGCCAACAGCAATCCTTTTAAATTTCCACTTCAATATATCTACCCTCCTTATCAACCATCAGCTTCAAGGATTACCTCTCTTTCGGCTAGATTAATTAGATAGCCAAGAAATAGGACCCATCAAAGATTAACTCAGGCTTATAATATAAATTATTCCCAGGGGGGCTGCGAGAACCAAGAACAAACCCATCAATTTAGTATTACGTATTTCTTTAGGCATTGAGATTGGCTCAATACGCCAGTTGATCTTTTCATAGAATCTTCTTTGAAACTCAATAACTGCTCCGGGCCGCAAAAGCATAGTTAAACCAACTGCTACAGCTATTAAATAAGTCAATATTGAAATTGGGCAGGACAAGATGCCAGTCATGCAAATAATTGATACTTTCGTTGGCAAAACCGCTCAAGAATAAAGTTTCCTTAGCTCAAAGGTGCCACCCTCTAACTGCTTGGCTCTTTTTTCTTGATATTTAAGGAGGCTTTTATATAGTTTACGAGATACTCCAGTATTTCTGATGGTAAATCTATAAACTCTACGCCAACCTCGAAATCATCGCTGTAAGATAACTCCCGAACCCACATACATTTAACCAAAGCCTCAAAGCTGAACAAAGTCATGGGAAAAGTAATCCTGATCCTTAAGCGGCTATCCTTAGGGATAAACTCATGGGTTAAAAACCTTATCCCCCCCTGGCTGATATCCTTTGTTAGATACTCCTTTATTGTCTCTGCGGGTATAATCTCGTAAGCTACCTGCAGGCTTTCAGGAACCCTTGTATATTTTCTTCTCTCTTGCATTCTGCCTCGCTCCCTAGCCTAATTATATTACCCTGAAACTACCACCCTGTCTAATAAGGATATTTTCCTTTACATCATGGATTTAGATGGTTTTCTATCGGGCATCTCAAACAAACTGGCTATTAATCTCCGATGGCTTAAAGACCTCCCATCTTGAATTCCTGTTGACGATAGTAGATTGATGATACGATATAATATTCAGGATGTTAAGTGTATCAATTCTATCCAGAGAATACGTACAGACAGCCTTCATTTTAATTTGCTCAATATTTTTATTGATTTCTTTTTCATATAAATCCATTTTAAAGGCATCAGCGTTGAATAGATCAGTGCCGTCTCCTGCAACACGAATCCCGGAAAATCTTTGGCCCAACACTTCTTTTTCCCTTTTAAGCCACCAGTCAATCATATTAAAAGCGCTAAAAACCCCTTCCTTGATGTAATAGTCCTGATAATTCCTGATTTCAATTTGCCCTTTATTAATATATAAATCAAGGTTCCCTACCTCTTTACTCAAGCTTGATTTGGCTGCTTCGGCTTCAAGTAAATCAGGCAAGGACCATACACAAAACTCATTATTCTCTAATCCTGCTTTAAAATATGGGACCAGGGCATTAATCAACTCGTCCTTGGCTTTATAAAACATGCACATATGGCTGCCCCACGGGGCATTACACATAAAATTATTTTCCATTTTTATATTCCCTGTCCTATGCCCACCTGCAGAATCAAGCCCTATTAAAATACATTATCTAACTTTTAAAATTCAAGTCAACCTTTTTATCAACAAATTACATTATGCCGCTGCCCTGCATACAGCAATCCGCATTTTAAACGTAAGGGAAGCTTTATATCTTGATTTCTTATTTATCCGGGAAGAATATATCTTTGGGAAGTTCATATTTTTCGATAGTGCCTTGGTTAGGACCTTTTCTTCTTAAGAAAATGATAAAATAGTCATCGACATACACCGGAGCCCACAATGGATCAAGCAGGCGGCGGAGCAGGAAACTTTGCCCCCACGGGGTATTAACATGCGGGGAAAAGAATATAACATTAAAATTATATGCACTTCTTAACCTCTCCCACTGTGTATCATCTTTCTGACAAGCAAGATAGGTATTCTTTAAATCAAGGGGATAGGCCTCAGGCCGATTATCAATAAAGACCCGCTGTTGAGGGTATAAATAATATGTTAAATAACCTCCGGTATCAAAATTATTGAAGACTGGCCCTTGTATCTTTTCATTTTGAAATAAATTAATTGCATCTGTCGTGCCTTTTTCTAAACCAATACCAAAAGTCCTTTTATCTGGCCAGAATTGCGGTTTTGCCAAAAATAAACAAAAGAAAATCAAAATAACCAGCAAAAAGACAATAAGATAACCTAAAAGATTATCGATATCCTTCTTAATACAACTACGCAGGTTAATCGCTATTATGGGCAAGGCGAAATAACCGAATATCGCAAAGTTACGCACTGCCGTTAATGCCATAAAACTAAAAATTATACTCAATGCAAGCCTTATAAAAGGAAAAGGCGCCTTACGCTTTATTAATTTTATCAATACAAACACCCAGCTCAGCAAAAATAAGTTAAAGATCAATGAAAAATAGAACAAGGGCGGAAAATCAAATTGCGTCATCGCAATGACTTTTCTTAATTGGTAAACTGACTGGAGATCAAACGTATCTATCCCGAAATTTACCAATATTTTAAATGGGTAAAGAGCCCCCTTGACAGTAGCCGGGTTTAATAATGTAGCTATGATTGAAAATATAAACACAACCGATATCTGCTTCAGAAATACCCGCGTTTCTTTGCTTTTATGAATAAAGAAGGCGATTAAGCAATCAAGCAGGAAAATACCGATAAGTATTATGCCGATAAAGAAATAAATATGCAGATTGCCCCATAAGATTTCCAGGATGGGCAACAAAATAAGAAAATTATGTTTTATCCTTTTATTTTTCCAATTATAAAGAATCCAGAAGAATAGGGCGCAGAAAAAATAGCTAAAAACTTCAGGGCGAATACGGAATCTGCTGGCCATAGTCGGAATTGCGATAACCGCTACCAGGGCAGCTATTTCAAAACTGGAATATTTCCACGCTACATGAAAGAACAAAAACAAGGTGGCAATGCTTATCAAAATAATAAAAATGGAAAGGCCGTTAAACCCGGAAAACGTTTTTATCAGGTAGAAAATTACGCCGCTTCCCCAATGGTGATTTATAAAAGGATAATCCGGGCAGGTATAGGAATAAAGATTGCCAGCGGGGATACTAAAATTGTGGATGAATAATTCCCCGTTTTTTAGATGCCTTCCTAAATCAGTTACTGTTAAATTTATTTTTCTTACGATAGAACAACTATAGGTATATAGGAGGAATAGAAAAATGGTACTTTGAATAAAATATTTGGATGATTTTATCATAAACAAAAAAGCAAGAATCATCTAGAACAAATGACTCTCGCTTCACTTATGAATGGTTGCGGGGATGCGATTTGAACGCATGACCTCAAGGTTATGNNCCACCCCGCGAAATTGAGCACAATATGTTTACCCAATGAAATCCTTGGGAGTAAAATTAGCAAGGATAAATCTATCTTTTCTTATCAGAGAAAATCTTAACCGGGATCTCGCCTTTTCTGACTACTCCCATCTTATCTCGAGCCATCTTCTCCTGATAAACCGGATCATTCTCAATCCGCTTAAGTTCTTGCTGTAAAAGATAATTTTCAACAGCCATCTTACGGAAACTATCTTCTAATTGACGGTTTTTCGCTCTTAACCCCTGCAGTTTTATATAACCCGGCAGGAATAAAATTAAAAGCAAAACCGTAAAACCAAAAAGCCAAAAGGCCTTTCTTAACGTAGAGAGCATCTACTTTTTCCAGGATGTCCCCGCATAAACTGCCTTTTTGCCTAATTCCTCTTCAATCCTCAAAAGCTCATTATATTTACAGATCCTGTCGGTGCGGGATAAAGAACCGGTTTTGATCTGGCCTACGCCGCTAGCCACCGCCAGATGCGCAATAGTAGTATCTTCTGTTTCCCCTGAGCGGTGCGAAATTACGGAATTATATTTACTTTTTTTGGCAATAGCAATAGCCTCAAAGGTCTCTGAGAGCGAGCCAATTTGGTTGACTTTAATCAGTATAGCATTAGCAATATTTTCTGCAATCCCTTTTTTGAATATCTTAGGATTGGTAACAAAAATATCATCTCCTACTAGCTGGATTTTACCGCCTAACTTTTGAGTCATCTGAACCCAACCGCTCCAGTCATGCTCAGAAAGGCCATCTTCAATGGATAGAATAGGATAACGGGAAAGCCATCTCTCGTAAATAGCTATTAGATCCATCGCTGTCTTCTCCGAACCTTCAAAGGTATACTTGCCATCTTTACAAAAAGAACTGGCAGCGCAATCCAAAGCCAGAGAGATATCCTTACCCGGAACATAGCCTGCTTTTTCAATCGCTTGGATAATCAAGCTTAAGGCCTCTTCATTAGAATTAAGGCTCGGGGCAAAACCTCCCTCATCCCCAACTGACGTAGAAAGTTTCCTGGATTTTAGAATAGACTTTAAATTATGAAATACCTCATCTGCCGCACGCAGGGACTCTGAAAAGTTTTTCCCACCGATAGGCATAATCATGAATTCCTGGATATCCAGGTTGTTATCCGCATGCATTCCGCCGTTTAAAATATTCATTAAAGGAATAGGCAGGATATTGGCTTTTTCTCCTCCTAGAAATCTATAAAGCGGCTGTTTCTTGGTTAAAGCCGCGGCCTTAGCAACGGCCATAGATACGCCAAGTATGGCGTTAGCGCCCAAATTAGACTTAAACTCCGTATCGTCTAATTTAATCAATATGCTGTCTATTTTCTTAAAATCAGCGGATAAGCCTTTTATTTTGGCATTAATTGCCATATTAACATTGTCCACTGCCCTTAATACACCTTTGCCCATATAACGCTGCTTATCGCCATCTCTTAACTCCAAGGCCTCATTATCACCGGTAGAAGCTCCCGAAGGAACCGCAGCACGGCCTAATATGCCATTAGCCAAAATACAGTCCACTTCAACCGTAGGGTTTCCGCGTGAATCCAAAATCTCGCGCGCTAAAACTTTCTTGATTTTTGCCATTTTTATTCTCCTTGCCCACAAGGGCACACCTGCGCAATTTGCGCTACCTAGCGCATATCAACGCAATTCCTTTTTAGCGCTGGGTGCCAATCAGCGGCTACCAACTTTAAACAGTTTAGACAACTTCATAATTATACACGCAAAAATTATCAAGTCAAGAGTTATGGAGTATTAAGGCCGGCTCCGCACCAAGAAAAGGTTTGACTTAAGATACCAGATATGTTATTTTTTATATGTCGTATTTTACATACCTGGTCAACGAAAGGCTAGAGAAACTATGAACTGGAAGAAAGTCAGATTCTATATAAAGCTGCATTGGTTAAAAGCCCTTCTCTTTGTTTTCCTAACCGCCCTAGCCATATCCCTGATCTTTCTTATTACTATCGGCCTGCGCGCCTGGAATGAATCCGAATCTTACCTAAGACAATCACAACTAGCCATGATCCCACTGCAACTATACCTGCAGATCATTATGGCACTCATCTTCGGTTTTGTGTACACGTATTTAATGTACTGGCTCTATTTCAAACGCGGGGCATCATCATTTTCACAAACCAGTAAAAAATCTATCGCCGGAGGAGATGTAGGCGTTACCTGGAGCGATGTTATAGGAATGGACGAGGCTAAAGAAGAGGCCCTGGAAGTAGTTAAATTGATAACCGATCGCGTGAGCCTGCAGCGTATCGGAGGTAAAATCCTAAAAGGCATCCTCATGCTTGGACCTCCGGGATGCGGCAAGACTTACCTGGCTAAAGCTATCGCCACGGAAACCAAGCTTCCTTTTATCTCCATGTCAGGCTCGGAATTCGTAGAGATGTTTGTCGGTGTGGGAGCTGGGAGAGTACGCTCTTTGTTTAAAAAGGCACAACAGCTAGCAGAGCTGGAAGGCGGTTGTATAATTTTCATTGATGAAATTGATGCAATAGGCGCACAACGCTCCATGGACCGCGGGTTCGGAGGAACCACCGAACATAATACTACCTTAAACCAATTACTGGTTGAGTTGGACGGTTTAAAAGATAAGGACTATAATATTATTTTAATCGGAGCGACTAACGCACCCGAAGCTTACCTTGACCAAGCCCTGCTTAGGCCGGGGAGGTTTGACCGCAAGATCATAGTAGACAAACCAAATCTTGAAGACCGCGGTAAACTTTTTTCCTATTACCTAAAAAACGTAAAATATGATGCGCATGATGTAAAAATTGACCGCCTGGCCCGCATCACCGTAGGACAAAGTCCTGCAGATATTGCCAATATAGTGCGCGAGGCAGCCCTGATAACTGTACGCAATCAAAACTCATTAATTTCAATGAAAGAGATTGACGAGGCGCGGGAAAGGATCGCGCTGGGCATAAAACGCAGAATTAAGTTAAGCGAAAAGGAAAAATGGCAAACCGCCTATCATGAAAGCGGACATGCCATCACCACCTATTTACTTGCCCCTTCTAAAGATGTTTTCAAAATTACTATCACCCCCCGCGGCCCTACTGGCGGAGCAACCTGGATTCCTGAAAGAGAAGATACTTTTATTGAAGATTCCAATGAATTGCTCAGTAAAATAAAAATTAGCCTGGGCTCCTACGCTGCCGAAAAAATCAAGTATAATGCGACAACCTCCGGAGTATACGGAGACTTCTCCAGCGCCATGCATCATGCCCATAATATGGTCTGGGTCTGCGGCATGGGTAAAAGCGGACTTATAGGCAACTGGGAGATTGTGGATAAAATATCCGAAGATATTAAGTCCAGGCTTGACGCTGATGTACAGGATATATTAAATACCTGCCTTGTCGAAGTAACCGCTTTGCTTAAAAAAGAAGAGCCCCTTATGGATCGCTTAGCCAAAGAGCTGGTAGCAAAAGGTGAACTTAATTATGATGAAATTGAAGCTGTCTTCAAAGAGTTTGGTAAAAGCCGCCCTTAAACTTATTCCTTTTATTTTATTTTTATCCGCCTGCACATCATCTACCGCACCCTCATTCTTAAAAGAAGATCTCTCCAGGGCAGTAAAAGATATATGCAAAAGGGAATACCATCTTGATATCATAACCAATCTTGAAGGACGCACCTTTTGGGTGTATATGCCGCTTGAAAATATAGTCACTAAACCCGCAAAACCGGAGAAATACATCGAAAGGTTTTTGGTTGAAGACAGGAGGAACCAGTTTGACGAAAGAGTCCTGAGAGTTAACTATCTTATCAAGCCTCTCCCGGAAACAGAGAAAGAACAGGACATGATATTAGATAAATCCGTCAACACTAAGATTTTCAATGTATTACAGGTTATCCGCAGGGTGCTTTTCAGCATGGATAACAAAGAGAGTAAAAATAGCCCTCTGTTTTTTTGTATTGTTACCGCGGATATCGTAAATGGCTTTGAATTAAGGCAGGTTTTTCATTGCTTGGACTTAAAGAAAATTTCCTATGGCTTTATCTCCCAAACCGAGTATCAACATCGTATTGTTCAAGATACAAGCGTTTCCGCGCAGATCATTGGAGACAAGGAAGGCAGGCATTTGGTTTACCACGATATAACTCTGGAGGAGTTTTTGACCGATCAAATCCGGGGCCGCATAAGAATGAAATTCCAGAAACCAGAGGTAGAAAAGAATGTAGACATTGACCGCGAAGTATTAAAAATAGTTTCCCTTACCTTGAATACTTACGCATTCAAGGACTTTGCACTTGTAGAGATGACCAATTTAGATACCAAAACAAAAACTATCCTTAACCAAGCAGCCATCTTTTCCGGTCCCAAGGAATAAAGCTTTTTTAACGCTTACCCGATTTTATCTTACCACTGTAAAATAATTTAATTGCCTGGGGATAAAGCTTATGTTCCAAGGCATGGATTCTTTTTTCAAGTGAGGCAAGACTTTCCCTGTTTTTAATCTCTAGGCGTTCCTGTAAAATAACTGGGCCATGGTCCATTTTATCGTCGACAAAATGCACTGTTACTCCGGTAAAGGGTATTTTCTTCTCAAACGCATCTTTTATGGCGTGGGCCCCTTTAAAAGCTGGGAGCAATGAAGGATGGATATTTAAAATGCGGTTACGGTACTTTTTAACAAAAGCCGGGCTGAGCATGCGCATAAACCCGGCCAAGGCGATTAAATCTATTTTGTAAATCTTCAGCCTCTGGATTATTGCCGCCTCAAAATCTTTACGGCTGAGAAAATCCCTACGGCTGACCAAAATAATCTGCACTCCTGTTTTTTGCGCACGTTTAAGCACAAAGGCCCCTGGATTATCACAAACCAAAATCAGCGAACTGACCCTGACCTTACCTTGTTTTACTGCTTTGACAATCGCCGAAAAGTTACTTCCGTTGCCTGAGGCAAATATGGCTAGATTCATTCTCTTACCCTTATAGTCTTAGCAGGACAAACCGCAACACACTCTTTGCAAGAAGTGCATTTATGGTAATCAATTACCGCCAGATTATCTATCACGTGTATTGCGTCAAACCTACATGTCTTCTCACATAATTTACAGGCAATACAGCCGACCGGACAGGCTGCCTTTACATCCCTGCCTGAATCGTGAGAGCTGCATGCAACATAGACGCTATTAGATACGGATACAAGCGAAAATAACTTTTTTGGACAAGCCAATACACATTTATTACAGGAACGGCATTTAACCTTATCCACTACCGGTAAACCCTCCCCTGACATGGTAATTGCCCCAAATGGACATGCCTTTTGGCAGGTGCCAAAACCAAGGCAGGAAAAAACACATGTCTTCTGCCCCCCTAAAACTAATTTAGCAGCAGCACAATCATTAATCCCGTTATAAACATATCTATCTTTGACTTTTAAACCGCCATTACAATGCAAAGTGGCTATCTTCTTAGCTTGCTTCTCCAAAGACATTCCCATAATACCGGCAATCTTTTCCTTGATCTCCTCGCTGCAAACCCGGCAGCTTTCCACAGTACCCTTACCTTCAAGCAGGCTTTCGGCAAAACCAAAACAGCCGGGATTTCCACATGCCCCGCAATTTGCCCCGGGAAGTAAATGCTGCACTTGTTCTAATTTTGGATCAACTTGAACATTAAATTTCTTAGAAGCGATGGCTAAACCTATGCCAAAGATAAGCCCTAATGAACCCAGTATTATTACAGCAAATAAGATTTCCATCAGAATTTAAATCCGCTAAAACCCATAAAACTCAGACTTAATATTGAGGCAATAATGAATGCAAGAGGGAAATTCTTTAACGCACTTGGTACATTGCAAAGCTCAAGCCTCTCTCTTATTCCAGACATTATAAGCATGGCCAAAGTATACCCCAGCCCCATGCAAAAACCTTGAAAAACCGAATAATAAAAACTTCCCGGAACCGCCTTGCCGTTCACAAAAAACATGTCGATATTCAATACTGCCGCACCTAATACAGCGCAATTTGTAGTAATTAAGGTAAGATAAATGCCGAAGGCCCGGTATAAAACAGGACTGGTCTTTCTAATTACCATTTCAATCAACTGCACAAGAGCAGCAATTACCAGGACAAATGAAAGGGTACGCAGATACGCCAGGTGAAAAGGAAGCAGAAGGAACTGATAGATAAGCCAGGTTACAATGGAAGCAGCAGTAATGACAAAAGTTACCGCCGCACTCATGGCAAATGCCTGTTTTGTATCTTTGGAAATAGCCACAAAAGGGCATAACCCTAAAAAACGCGATAATATAACATTATAGATAAATACAGAAGAAATAAATATGCTCAAGAACTCTTGAATATTCATGCTTTCCTGCTTTTTATGAGATTAAATAAACCCAGCAACAGGCCGATTACCAATAGCGCCCCCGAAGGCATGCCAAAAACAAAAACCGGCTCAAACCCTTTTATCAAAGTGTGCCCTAATATCTGGCCAGAGCCCAAAAACTCCCTTATTGCTGAAATAAGTATAAGCGCCAAGGTAAAACCGACCCCCATACCCAAACCATCAAAGAACGAGCTAATGAAATTATTCTTACAGGCAAAGGCTTCGGCACGACCCAAAACTATACAATTAACAACTATCAGCGGTACATAAATACCTAAAGCCCGGTCCAGCACCGGGCTATAAGCTTTTAAACACAATTCAATTATGGTAACAAAAGTAGCTATGATGACAATAAAACAAGGTATGCGTATTTTATTAGGAATGAAATTTTTGACCAAAGAGATAATGACACTTGAACCCAAAAGCACAAAAGTTGCTGCTACCCCCATTCCAATAGCATTAGCCACCGACACAGAAACTGCCAGGGTCGGACATAACCCTAAAGCTAAAACAAACGTAGGATTTTCTTTTATTATGCCTTTAGTAAATTCTTTAATAAGGTCTCTCATCCTTTAACTTGTTCCGTAAATCCTGTTCTTGGTATAGCGGTCAATAAAAGGCGTTGCCGCATTCATCATTAATATGGCATATGAAACCCCTTCAGGATACCCTCCCCAAATCCGGATAATTGCCGTAAGTAGACCGCAGCCTACACCAAAAATAAGCTGGCCCTTAGCAGTCAAAGGCGTAGCCACATAATCAGTAGCCATAAAAAATGCGCCCAGGATCAGGCCCCCGCTTAATATATGAAACAACCAATCTCCGTGAAATAGCTGCTTAGCTCCAAATATATAAGTAAATACCGCTGTGGTAAAAATATAGGTTGCGGGTATATGCCAGGAGATATACCCTTTATACAACAGGATTGCCGCTCCGATTAATAACGCTAAAATGCAAACTTCGCCAATACAGCCGCCGCGCTTACCCAAAAATAAATCCAAATAAGAAATATGCTCCAGGATTTTTCCTTCTTTAAGCGCTGCCAGGGGAGTTGCAGAAGCTATTGTGTCATAACTAAGCGGTTTAACAAAGGTAGTCATATATTTCGGCCAGGAAGCCATAAGAAATACCCTGCCGATAAGCGCAGGGTTAAAAATATTCTGCCCTAATCCGCCAAAAACCTGTTTGCCGATAGCTATAGAAAATACCGCGCCAACTATCGGCAGCCACAAAGGCACGCCGGAAGGAAGATTATATGCCAGCAATATTCCGGTAATTACCGCTGAGCCATCCATAACCGTAATCTTCTTTTTAGTCAAAACTTCAAATATTATCTCAGTTAGAACTGCGGCTACAAGCGCGACCAAAGTAACCCAAAGCGCATCTAAACCGAATATAATCACTCCAGCGACTCCAGCGGGAATAAGGCTGATTACTACAGTCCACATAATCCGGGGAATAGATTCCTGCTTATGAATATGCGGAGAACCGGAAACTATAAGATTATTTCTCATTTTTTGTCAACTCTCTTATCTCTTGTGTTTTTTTAACTATTGAATCCATTACTGCCCGGCTGGAAATCGTTGCCCCGGAAATTGCCTGCACTCCCGATAAATCCAGAGCGTCCCGGTTGCTAAACTGCCCGGTAAAACTGTTTTCTGTAACACGCATACCCAAACCGGGGGTTTCATTTAAGGATATGACTTTTACAGCGCTTATTCTATCATCAAGAAAAATACCGACTAAGGTTTCAATTACGCTAGAATACCCCTTACCGCTGGCCTTAAAAACAAACCCTATTAATTTATCCTGGCCATCCAAAGCCTTATAATACAGTACCTGCTGGGCTGATTTTACCTCGGCAAACTTTTCGGCCTTAGGCATTACCTCTTTAAGCGCCATCTGCTCCTCTGCCAGCGCCTGAGCTGCTATCTTGGAACGAGTAAGTGAATTGACCCCGGCTAATAACCCTGCGGCAATTACGCAAATTAACGCCAAGGTGAAACCGTAACGGGTGATTTCTCTCATTTTATCTTAATCCCTCAAGTTTTGCTCTTTTAATCGTCTGCAACAGCATGCGGTGTGCAGGACAAACGTAGTTACATATGCCGCATTCAATACAATCGCCGGCCCCATACTCTTTAGTTAATGACCAAAGAGACCTCTCCGAGGCTAAATTAATCTGGCAAGGCATAAGCCCTACAGGACAGCCGCGCACACAAGCAGCGCAGCGTATGCAGGGACCCTCTTCTAAAGGCTTAGCTTCTTTTGCATTCATAAGCAACAACCCGCCGCTCGATTTTATTATAGGGACTTCATCTGTATATTGGGCAATACCCATCATCGGACCGCCTATAATAATCTTCGCCGGCTCCTCTTTAAGCGGGCCGCAAAAATCAATTAAATTCTTTATCGGGGTACCTAAACGCACAAGAAGATTTTTAGGGTTTTCCAGGCAGCTGCCGGTAACCGTAACCAGCCTTTCAATCAGAGGCTTACCCTTAAACACCGCCTCATAAACTGCATACACGGTAGCTACATTCTGTACCAGGACACCAAGATCAAAAGGCAACTTTCCGCGGGGAATCTGCTTTCCTAAAATATTCTGGATTAACTGTTTCTCCCCCCCCTGCGGATAATCTGACTTTAAAACCTTAACCTCAATCCCGGCAAAACCGGAGAATGCCTTTATTGCCTCGGGCTTATTATCTTCTATGCCGATATAAACCTCTTTTATCCCCAAACAAGCGGCAATCAATCTAACCCCCTCTACAATCTCAGCTGTTTTTTCAACCATTAACCGGCTATCAGCAGTAAGATATGGTTCACATTCCGCGCCGTTAATAATCAAGGTATTCAACTGCTTGGGAGGATTAAGTTTTATATGGGTGGGAAAACTTGCCCCCCCCATACCTACAATTCCTGCGTCTAAAACAATCTTCCTGATATCGGCAGGAGTAAGTTTATTTATCTCCTGGCGACTCCTTAAACCAAACACTGCTTCATCAAGTTCGCCGTTATTTTCCAAAACAATGGCTTTTGCCCTGCCTAAAACAGGATGCGGCCAATCCCGTATTGCGCTGACTACTCCGGATATTGAGGCATGGATAGGCGCATAAACATTGGCCTGCATACTGGCAATCCTCTGCCCAAGCTTAACCGTATCGCCGACTTTTACCTCAGGATTACAAATCTTACCCAGATGCTGGATCAAAGGAAGATAAACCTTGGAAGGAACCGGGAATTTCTCAATCGCCTTATTTTCAGAGTAATGTTTATTCTCCGTTAATTTAACCATGCCGCCTTTCGGTTAAAGAACAAATTTATCAACCCCAACAGGCTCAATAACCCGCCCACAATAACCAATATCAACAAATGAGAAAATCTTTCCGCCAACATACTGCTGATAAACATGAATATAAGAAAACCCAGGTGCATTACTATTTCAAAGGAGCTGAAAATCTTGCCTAGCATATCGTTATCACTGACACTATGAATAATAGTATTGGAGGCAATCATAATGGGGGCGACAGTTAAGCCAAGACATAAGGCCAGCAACGCAGCCATGGCAAAATTGGGATAATTATATATTCCTAAAGCAAAAATAACAAGCATTATCCCGCTTAAAATCAAGGAGATAAAAATCACTTTATAATGAGCAATACGCTGTCCAAACCTGCCGTAGACTAAAGATCCCAGGAATAAACCGATACCCAAAAACATAACCAAAAGCCCCAGATCTTTGGTTGTTGAATGCAAGGTATTTTGCACAAAAACAATGATTACCACATAAACAGCGCCTAATGCCGACCAAAGCGCAAAGATAATTCCGGCAGTAAAACGGATGTCTTTTTTCTGGATAAAATAAAACACGCCCTCCTTAATCTCCTGAAAGACCGATTTCCTGATTACCTCTATAATCTCCTGGCTTATCTTTTTAAAATCCATCACTACAACAAATTTCTTGGAAATCAAGAAAATAAACATCCCTGAGATTAAAAAGGTTAGCGAGTTAAGATAAAAGCCGCTTTTAGCTCCCAGCCATTCCACAAGCACCCCGCTTATCCCAAATCCCAGGGTTGCGGCAATCATTCCGGTTGTATTAACCAGAGAATTGGCGATAAGCAGGTCTTTCTTATCCACCAAATCGGGTATAATTGAAAGTTTGGCCGGGACAAAAAACCTGCCGATTGAAAAAGCGGTAAAAATAATCAGATAAACCGGAGCTAAGCTTTTTGAATAAAACAAGAACAGGGGAATAGCCAAAACTAATAGGCTACGCAGGAAGTCGCAGGCGAACATTGTCCTACGCCTATCCCAACGGTCCACATAAACTCCAGCCAAGGGGCCAACAATAAACACTGGGATTATAGTAAAAGAAAGGATCTTGGCCATCTGCAGGGTAGAGCCGGGGGCGCGCAGATAGACAAAAGCAATCAGGGCCATCTGACCAAGCCTATCCCCCAATTGGGAAATAATCTGCCCAATCCATAATAGAAAGAAATTACGATTCTTTAAAACTTCGCGAAACCTAGCCATAGGTATATAAATTTAAGCCGATGAGTGGAATCGAACCACCGACCTTGACTTTACGAAAGTCCTGCTCTACCAACTGAGCTACATCGGCAATTTGTCCAACATTATACCAATTCCTAGACAATAGTCAATTGCCCGCTTAAACTTTATAAAAAAGGTTGACAAACAGACAATTCATGGTATATTTAATATGTAAATTAAGTGTATAGGAGAAGTAAAGAAATTGTTGAGTTTCAAGTACAAACCGCAAAGCAGCAACAAATAATAACCATGCTTTGCGGATTTTTTTATCTATGGAGGAGGTGAGAATTAGAAAATGGCAAAAGGCAAAGTAAAATGGTTTTCCAATCAGAAAGGTTACGGCTTTGTTACTTCCGAAGATGGCAAAGATGTATTTGTGCATTTCAGCGCTATCACAGGAGAAGGCTATAAATCTTTAGCAGAGGGCGATGAAGTCGAATTTGAGGTTACACAGGGCCCCAAAGGTGACCAGGCGACTAACGTAAAAAAGATATAAGTTTACGTATAGAAGAGGAAAAAGACCGGATCTATTAGATCCGGTCTTTTTTATTAAAATGCCGAGAGAGGGAATCGGACCCCCCACGCCGGCCTTTTCAGGGCCGCGCTCTACCACTGAGCTATCTCGGCTTAAAGTTAACTATTTTATATATTGTACACAATTTTCTTAAAAAGAAAAGGGGAAAATTGAACACCTCGGGCTTTGGTCCAGCGAAATCCCTGATCGAACGATAGCAAAAGCAAGGATAAGAATAGCCTATTTTACCCCAGTGATAATCTTAACGAAAATATCCTGGGCCAATTCCATGTTAGGAAAATGGTATCTACGCGCAGATATTCTAATTCGAGTAGTAGCCTGTGTTAAACGGATGAGGCGTATCCAAATCTTACTGGAATCTACAGTTAATTCAATATAACCGGTAGAAATATTCTCCTGCTGAATTACCCCATACTGCTTGGAAACATTTATCGCCGATTCCCAAAGCGAATCAAAGTCATTATCACTGTCCCCTTGGACCGTATCCTTGCTCACAGCATAAGCGCCCAACCCTCCTGCAGCTGCACCAATAATTAAGGGAACGCACCCGCAAACAACCGGCAAAATAAACAAAACCATGGCAACAGATAAACTTTTCTTCATCTTGCCTTCTTCTTAGAGAGACCCCTGATAAAACAAATGGTAACCATGCCGACAATCAGCACCCAGGAAAGAATTATAAATATCCATCCGGCTAAGCTCATTTTTGTTAATCTTGCTGTAATCTCTTTCGCTGCCAGGCAACCTTTACCAAAATTACCAGGATTATAAATATAAGCAGTAGGCCTAAACGCGTACCAAAAATAAAAGGTTTATCCGAGACAGAAACATTCTTCATTATGATTACCGGCAGCCACTCCTGGATAAACCACACCCCCAGGATTATAAATAAGAATAACGGCGTAATATATTTAATAATAAACTTATAAACTTTAGGTACGGCCATATCCGCACCCTGATGTATCTCATCCCAGGCTTTATCCATGCCAAAAACCCAGACAAAAAGCACCGTCTCGATTGCGGCAAAGACTACCAGGAAAAATGTACCTCCCCAGAAATCCAGTTCATTAACTACCCCGCGGCCAAGAAAGAATATTGCCGGTTGGCATAATATAAAAGAAACTATGCCGAATATGCTAACCGCGCGCTTACGGTTGATGTTAAATTCATCCTCCAGGAATGCCACCGCCGGCTGTGCCAAGGAAATCGAAGAAGTTATCCCAGACAGAAATAATAAAAAAAACCATAAGAATCCGAATATGGAAGGCATTGGAAGCTTATTTAAAACTAACGGCATAGTTACAAAACTTAAATTAAAAACTCCTGATTGGGCAATAGATTTTATATCTACCGGGCCAAAGAATACAAATGCAGCTGGTATAATTATACTTGCCCCGAATATAACTTCGGCAATTTCATTAGTAGAAGCAGCAGCAAGCCCTGAGAGTACAACATCATCGGCTTTTTTTAGATAACTGGCATAAGTAAGGATCACTCCAATGCCCACACTTAAGGTAAAAAATATCTGGCCTGCTGCCTCAAGCCAAACCTTGGCGGACTTAAGTGCGGAAAAATCGGGATTCCATAAGAAACCGAATCCTGCTAAAACATTCCAACCGGGTTTACTTAAATCCGGAGTGCCTAAAGTCATAACCCTGATTATAAGCACTAGCCCAAAAACAAATAAAAGCGGAATTGCTAATTTACAAAGTTTCTCTATCCCGCCTTTTATTCCGTGATAAATTACCCAGGTATTCAGCAGAAAAGTAATTAAGAAAAATATATACGCTGTTCCTATACCGCTAAAATACTGGTTTTTCTCCAATCCCTGGAAACCAGCCAAAAAGCTACGCAGAGAACCTTGATCCATAAGAACAGTATATTTGCCTGTCAGGGCAAAAAAACTGTAAGCCAGTGTCCATGATTCAATAAACAAATAATAGACGAAGATTATCAGGGGTCCGAATATTCCGATTACTCCGAAATATTTAATAAAGCGGTTTTTCTGCCAAAGGCTGTGGAAGATCCCGGGGGCAGTCCCATGGCCGAAGCCTCCGCCATAACGGCCAAGTGTCCATTCAATCCACATAAGGGGAATACCTAAAAGAAGCAGGGAAATAAAATAGGGGATCATAAATGCACCCCCGCCATTTGCTGCAGCCTTTGCCGGAAAGCGCAAGAAATTACCCAAACCAATGGCAGATCCTGCCACAGCCATAATAATTCCCAGTCGCGAGCCCCAATTATCTCTTTTCCTTGACTGAGCCATAAATTTTACTTATTACATATTCTTCAGGGCTTCCTGGATTAATGGCATAACCCCCTCCGCCTCATCTTTAGTCAATCTGCCTAATTTAGCAAAGGCATATTCACCGTTTCTATCCTTTACCTCTCTTACAATCTGTATTTTACGCGGCCCGTTATTGTACGAATATACGCTGACAACAATCTTACCGCTGTCATTTTCCCAAAAACGGCTGAATATCTGCGCATCTAAACTGCTATCGTATGGCATTACTCCTCCTGGTTAACTGATTAGAACTTCTTTCCGTGCCGGTATGGACGGGTCTTATTATAGGCTATCTTTTTTAATAACGCCTTCTCAAGATCTATCTTTCGCGAACCGCAATAATCAAATATGCGGATACAACAATCTGCCAACTCCTCGGCAAGCTCCTCTTTTTTGCCATGATTACGCATTGCCTCTAATGCCTCGGATAATTCCGAATGCATAAGCGCGATTAACTCGCCGTCATTGCGGCTATCCAGCCACCAGCCCTTAGATTTAGCGACCCGGTGACATTCTTTAATTAAATCATTAATTGCTAATTCCTTATTTAACATTGGCTTTTTTATCCTCTCTTGGCTTAACTAATGCATTGATACCGGAAAAAACCCTGTTGGCAATATACTCTTTAGCGTAAGTGCTGGGGCTGGATATCTCAACCATAGTACTGCCTTTTGCCTCCTCAGTAAAGAATACCCCTACAGGAGTGGTATCTGTTTCCGAGAAATAGACCCCAATCATTTTCTTTTGAGCATCCTCTGCATATACAGGAGATTCTTTATCTTTTTCTCTCAGGATATCCTTAACTTTTGCATAACAACTGCTATAGTCTATGGCAAAAGATTCTTTAATAGCCTCCTTGCGTTTTTCTTCCAAGATTTTGGTTGAGACTCCGGCAAAACCTTTAGCTGCTTCTTTAATTGTCGCGCATCCAAATAAAATAGCAGATAACAGGAAACAAATAGTAACTAAAACATACCTCATGCTCCTTTTCATAACCCCTCCTTGATCTTTTGTCCAGAAAGGTCCTAATGAGCGCAAGCGAATCAGGACTTTTCCCCTATAAAACGTATAATTTATTTATTCGTTGACCAGCTGCCAAATTTTATCCAGATTATTTCTTGCCTCAATCTCTCCGCGCCGGGCGAATTCATCAGCCCGATGCAGCTCCAGCCAAAACAAGCCTGTGGTATCCGGATGTAAAACAATATCGGCTAACTCACCTTCACGCCTAGCTACTTCTGACTGCAGGACTTCAACGCTGCTAAAAATAATATCTACGATATTAAACTTAAAAATATTCTTTAGCCTTCCAAGCCAACCAAGCGGGTTATTTACCCGAGCAGAAGCTGCATGCTCAGGAAGAATACCTTCTTTAAGCTTTACTAACTGCCTCAAGATATCCTCGCGAGAAGGAGTAACATTTACGGCAATGATCTTCTTTACCCCTATCTGCATTAAAGATTCAGTGGGCAAAGGATTAGTTACACCTCCGTCAAAAAGCACCTCCTCCTTAAACTTGAAGGGGGCGAAAACACCCGGCATAGAGCAACTGGCCATTATGGCATCAACCAATAATCCTTTATCCAAGATCCTCGGTTCTTTCCTGCGCACATCGCTGGCGATTATCTTCAAAGGAAGCTTGACATCATAAAATGTTTTATCCCCCAAATGTTTTTTTAAGAAACGGTGCAGCTTATTGCCTTTAATAAAACCAAAACGCGGGAAAGTTATATCAATCAGGCCCCAGATATGCTTAGGCTCCCTGAATTCCCGGGTAATCTCCAGAATCTCCTGGCTACTCTTGCCGATAGCCCAAAGACTGGCGATAAGCGAGCCGATGCTGGAGCCAGCAATAATATCAATAGGAATTTCTTCTTCTTCAATAACCTTTAATACCCCTATATGGCAAAACCCATAGCCTACCCCAACTCCTAAAACTAACCCCACCAGGCAATCGCCAAGCTGCCGGGCGATTCTCCTGATTGCCTTAGAATATTCACAATCCGGATCATCAATAACCAGGCGTTCTCCGGAATCAAATTTTATTTTAGGGACAGTCGCAAAAATTTCCTGGCCCAAGATATCAAGCTGTTCGCCGTAATCAATCTTAGCTAATTTATATTCATTAATAATAGTTTTTATTTTCTGGGGGTCAAAATTGAAATCGGTTTTTAGCCGGTTAATAAGATTACTGGTGCGCTTTAAATCAAATGGATCCGGGCTGCTTAATATATGAATAAGGTCTGACTGATTAAGCATGCTGATAATTGAACGATCCATGGCTGCAGGCAGGTCCAAAAGAATATAATGATAATCATTAACTAACAGGCTTAATAATTCAATCAACCTTTTAAGGCAGGCGTCATTATTTTCCTGATAATAAAAACAAAACAGGTTTATTCCAAATTTACTCTCCAAAATATAATCTTTTGGCAGCCTATATATCTCCTCGGCAGAAGATAAATTAAATATGCGGGGTTGAGTTAATTCTAGCTTAGCGGGGAGAGTATGTATTTTATCCTGGGCAAGGATATCCAGAATGATTACCGATTTGTGCGTTTCGCGGCTAAGGCTTAATGCAAGATTTAAGGCATAGACGGTCTTACCTGCCTGGGAATAAGAGCTAAACACAGAAACAACCGTACTTTCAAATATTCTTTTCTGATGGATGTCTTTGCGTTTAAGCCTGCGGCTTAATGTGCGGCTTAAATCAATAGCCAACCGGGGAATACTCTTGAGCACAGAATCAAAATCATCCTTCTTGATTACTAAGATTACACAATCATTTATTGCCAGGCTAGTTACCGAATGTGCCTCATTAGTAAGCAAAGAAATAATACCAAAATATTTGCCCCTATGCAGATATTCCAGGATTAGGCGCTGGCCGCATTTATCATTAGTATAAATCTGCACCCTTCCGGAGATGATGCAATAAAATGCGCTGGGGCCTGATTTTTCTTCATAGATGACCTGCCCTTTGCGATATTCAACAAGTTGGGCCCTTGCCTTTACTATAGCCAGCTCTTCCTTGCTAAGCCCGGCAAAAAATGGCAGCTCTTTAATAATAAACTCTTTGTCTTTGGAATTCATGCTAAATTAAACCGCTTTTAGAAACTTCCGAAAGCTTCCTTGCGCTTGCCCTGATTGTGCGTTTTTGATCCTTATAATCCACGTGGACCAGCCCAAAACGCGGGCCAAATCCTTTATCCCACTCAAAGTTATCAATCAAAGACCAATAAATATATCCTAAAACATTGACGCCTTCTTCCATGGATTTATGCAACTGCTCAAGATGTTCACGGATATAATCCCATTTTAAATCATCGTCTTCAGTACATATTCCGTTTTCAGTAATTAAAATAGGCCGGTGATATTTTTTGAGAGAAAGGAGGAGCTTGTAAAGGCCTTGCGGATAGATATCCCAGCCTAAAGAATTCTTACGCAAAGGGTGATGATTATATTTACAGGTATCCAGCAATAAATGTTTTATCCCCCAGCTTTCCACATCTGCAAGGTTTCTGCCATAATAATTTATCCCGATATAATCCAGGGTTTTCTTACGCAAGAGTATTTCGATAAAATAAAGGTTATATAATTTATTCCGCAGGTACACAGCCAGCCTGTTCTTCAACGTTGGGCGACAAAGTTCAAATGCCTGTAAATTAGCCGCGATACTTACCATAGGCGCATCTAACCCCTTATCCTTATAAATTCTATGTATAAGCGAATAGGCCTGGATATGCGCCTGAGCTAGGTTGAGGGTAACCTTGGCAGCTTTAAATAAAGAACGCCCCCTGGGAGGCCAAACACCTAAAAGATAAGAATGCGAAGAGTAGACTAACGGTTCGTTAATAGTTATCCAGAATTTTATTTCACTGGAGAATTCTTTAACTATTTTTTCTACAAAACGCAAGAAATACCTTTGAAGCTTAAGTTTAGTCCAACCGCCTTTCTGGCTGAACCATACAGGATTAGTAAAATGATGCAGGGTAACTACGGGTTCAATCCCCAGCTTTTTAAGTTCAGCGATAACCTTATGGTAATGTTCAATCTCGGAATCCTGAAATACTCCCTCTTGCGGCTCAATACGGCTCCATTCTATTGAAAAACGGTGGCAATTATGCCCTAGCTCTTTAGCTATGGCAAAATCTTCCGCATAAAGTTCATAATGCCGGCAGGCTTGGTTTGAAGCTTCTTTTAAAACACCGCCCTGTTCAGCAAGCCACCAATCATTATGGATATTGCCACCTTCAACCTGGTGCGCTGACGTCGAAGCACCCCAAAGAAAATTGAGAGGGAATCTATTCATATTGGCTTATATTATAGCACCGTAAAAAAAGAATCCCAACAATTTCTGCTGGGATTCTTTCCTTAGAGTATGACAATTTTCTAGTTATCTCTTATCTGAATTCAATGCAACGCTTAAATATCTGCCTAACACTTCCCACGTCTTGGCGCCAACTTTTCCATCAACTTTCAGGCCGTTTGCGCTCTGGAAATCTTCAATTGCTTTCTTGCTCTTTGGCCCGATCTTGCCATCGATATTGCCAGAGTAAAAACCTGCATTCTTTAAAGCAGTCTGAATCTCAACATCTGTCGGTTTATAAGGACCTTGGGGAGGTAAAGGCATCAACTCCTTTGCCGGGACAACTGCAGGGGCTGCAACAGCCGGCAAATTAATATCCTGTGGCGTACTCTGAACCGTACCGCTAGGCGCGCCTAAAGACTCCAAAGTAATCTGCTGCAAGTCTTCCGCTTCCTGTTTCTTAGCACAACCCGATAAAGTCGCAAACATTAATGCTACTAACATAAAACTCAAAAACCTTTTCATTCACTCTCTCCTCTCTAGAATTTATTAAATATTATGACGTTTTCTGCCTTTAAGATACCGGAATTATTTTCACCTCCTTGCTGAACTTAATTTTAGCAAAATATAAAAATAAATCAAGCATCTTATAGACTTTATCCAGCTTAATCCTTTTACAAATCCTTCAGGCCCGGGAATAATAAACTGATCGACATAAACAATATAAAACATATTAAACCGCATAGAAATAACGCCGCTGAAATTCCTATTGCCTGCGCCAGGCTTCCGGAAATCAAGCTCCCAAACGGCATGATTCCGGCAAAGGTAATCATAAAAAGGCTCATTACCCTGCCGCGGAATTCATCCGGCACCTTAACCTGAAGCAGGGTATTAATTACAGCAGTCGTAGGGATACTTATGCCCCCTAAAGAAATCAAAGAAACAACGGACCATATATAGTTTTTAGATAAAGAGAAATTAATCAGCAGGAGCGAGAATAAAAATACCGACCAGATCAAAAATTTACCTTTATATTTAAAATCTCCCAGCCGGGCTAAAATTAAAGAGCCGATTAAAGCTCCCAGGCCTATGCTTGACATTAATACCCCCAGCCCCCTCACTCCTACATGAAGTACATCGCTGGCAAAAACCGGCATAAGTATGACATAAGAAATACCAAAAAGGCTCATCACTGCCACCATGCTTACCAAGCCCAGGATGGAACGATGAGACCTGATAAAAACCAGCCCCTCCTTAATATCCTTAAACGCAGAGTTATTATTTTGGATTAAGCCTCTACCCTGTTTAATCCAAAAGAGCGCAGCTATAACCGCCAGAAAACTTACCCCATTTAGATAAAAACAACCGCTCATCCCGATTACAGATATCAATACTCCTGCAATTGCCGGGCCTATAATCCGTGAGGAATTGAAGGCTACCGAATTTAAAGTAATGGCGTTAAAGAGGTGCTCCTTACCAACTAATTCTACTATTATTGACTGCCTGGCTGGGGCATCAAATGCCATGATTACCCCATTGAGCAAAGCAATAAACATGATCTGAGCTGGATTAATAAGTTTAAATTGGGTTAAGGTTGCCAATAAAAAAGCCAGAAACATAAAAACTATTTGAGTGAAAATCAGGATATTCCTTTTATTTACCCTGTCTGCCAAAACCCCCCCGAATAAAGAGAACAAGAATATCGGGATTGCGCCTAAGAAACCGACCACCCCTAAAAGAAACGCGGAGTTGGTCAACTGAAACACCAGCCAGCTCTGGGCCACAAATTGCATGCTAGTGCCTATCAAGGATACAAACATACCCATCCAGTAAATACGGAAGTGTTTTACTTTTAGCGAAGAAAACATACTCGGACCCTGCTTTTAGGAAGGAGTGCTTAACCTCTGCCTGACCAAATCACTGACCACTTTCCCATCTGAACCTCCGGCGATCTTTACAGTCAGTTCTTTCATCAGGCGACCCATATCTTTTATGCCGCTTGAGCCAGTTGAAATAATCGCCTCTTCAATTAAAACCTTAATCTGTTCAACTGATAACTCCGGGGGTAAATAAACCTTGAGTATCTCTAATTCTTTTTTCTCTTTTTCTGCCATCTCAGGCCGGCTACCTTTAGTAAACTGCTCAATAGAATCCTGACGCTGTTTGATCTGTTTTTTTATCACAACAACAATCTCCGGGTCATCAAGTTTATTCTTTTTTTTGGCAGTTGCCTGATTAAGCATATCCGCGCGCAGGAAGCTTAAAACCGAACTCTTTAAAGTATCCCTGGTTTTCATAGCCTCCCTATAATCATTGAAGATCTTTTCTTCTAACATAGCCATCCCCCTTTTTCTTTATTACAACACTGGGTCAAAAGATTAAAACAAGAAACCACCCTTGAATTTTTCCAAACGCCTTCTTAAATCCTGCGGCTTAAGCCTGCTGGTCCTGTTTAACCCAAAGTCCTCAATATTAAAAGATGCGGCTACCGTACCGTAAGCCAGCGCTTTTTTTAAAATCAATGGGCTGATTTTACCTGCCCTGGCCAGATACCCCATGAATCCCCCGGCAAATGTATCGCCTGCGCCTGTAGGATCGATTACCTTTTCAACCGGATAGGCAGGAAGGGAAAAAATAAATTTATCGCTATAAAACAAAACCCCGTTTTCGCCTTTTTTAATCAATACCATCCTGGCACCGTAACCTTTAAGTGCCTTTGCCGCCTTAATTATATTATTTTCTCCGCTCAACGAACGCGCCTCCTGGTCATTGGCCACATAGATATCTATATGCTTAAGCAATTTGATTAGCTCTTTACGTTTATTGTCAATCCAATAGTTCATGCTATCTAAACCGACTAATTGCGGACTACGCATCTTACGTAAAAGATACCCCTGAATATCCGGATCAACATTTGCCAGAAATATATTCTTTATCATGCCCTGCTCTTGAGAAATACGCGGTTTAAATACCGAGAGCACCCCTAATTCGGTATTCAATGTAAGGGCAGTATTTAAATCCCCCCTGTACTCCCCCTGCCATCTGAATGTTTTTCCTTGATCTACGATAAGAGAGCTTATATCCAGCCCTTTACGCTTTAGAAAAGAGACATGCTCCAGCGGAAAATCATTTCCCACTATCGCTACTAAATGAACTTGCGTAAAAAGCCGGGCAGCCATGGAAAAATGCGCAGCTGAACCGCCTAAAAGCTCATTACGTTTCCCAAAGGGTGTCCTTACGCTATCCAGAGCCACTGTACCCAGAACAACTATACTCATTTTATAAATAATAATGTTAATGTTGCCATAAATAAACAATAATATCCGAAATAATAAAACTTGGATTTATTTATAATCGACCTCAAGAACAAAAGTGCAAACAACCCGGATAAAAAACTACAGATAAATCCAACAGCTAAGTTTTTAATATCGCCTCTTGGAACTGCCTCCAACTTTCTCGCCTCTAAAACCGCAACGCCCAATATTACCGGTATAGAAACCAGAAACGAAAAGGCAAAGGCTATTCTTCGCTCAATTTTCCTATAAAATAATGCGGATATAGTTATGCCTGAACGAGAAACACCTGGAATGATCGCCAAACCTTGAGCCATCCCTAAAATAAGCGCATCTTTTAACTTAAGCTTATCTCTATCTAACCGCGTAAGTCTCCTGGTAGAAATAAGAATTAAACCAGTAAATAACCAGGCTATTCCCACTGCCTTGGCCGAGCTAAACAAACCTTCAAAGAAATCTTTAGCCGATACGCCAATTACCCCTGTAATTATTACGACTACACAAGCTAAACCAAAAAGCCTTGGGTTTTTTAACAAATTTAAGATATCCTTGCGGAAAAAGATGATTACCGCCAACACTGTTCCCAGGTGCATGATAACGGATATAGCTACCTGGTTAGCACCAAGCCCCATGATCTTTTGTATAATAACCAAGTGCCCGGAAGAACTTACTGGCAAGAATTCAGTCAGCCCCTGCACTATGCCTAAAAATATATACTTAATCATGACTGCATAAAAAATCCTTAAGATCCTGCGCTAATTCAATGCTGATATCCAAATCCTTACCAGTTACCGGATGCCTAAAATGCAGCTCTTTGGCCTCTAAGCAAACGCGCTTGAACCGCAAAACAAAATCCTTACGAAAAGCAAATTTATCTTCCCCTACCAGGGGATGCTGGATGCCTTTAAAATGAATTCGGATCTGGTTAGTCCTGCCAGTTACCGGACAAACCTCCATCACGCTATAATTGCTTTTTTCCTGGACCAGTTTATATTTAGTAAGGGCGGGCCTGCCTTCAATTTCAAAGGCAATCTTTCCCTCCGGATGTGCTAGTTTACCATGCACAAAGGCAATGTACTTCTTGACTACCCGCCTGTCGCGAAAGGCATCCATCATTTTCTTCTCTATGCTTTTGCCTTTGGCGTAAATTATAAGCCCGCTTGTCTCCCGGTCCAGACGATGACAAGGATACAGATTATATTTTATCCCTCTTTCTGCTGCATCCTGATTTAAAATACTTGTCAAAGTACGCAATTCTTTCTTGGGGGTCGGGACACTTAATAAACCAGCAGGTTTATTAACGATTAGCAGCCAATCATCTTCATAGACGATCGGAATATTCATCTAAACAATAGCCAGCATACGTTCTATAGCCAGGCGCGCTTTTTTCCTTATAGCATCAGAAACTTTGACCTCATCCTTAAGTTCTTCTAGAGCCCAGAGAACTTTTTCCTGAGTGGTGCGCTTCATATTAGGGCATACCGCACGTTCACTGGCAGGATAGAACTCTTTATCCGGGTTATCCTGTTTTAACCGATAAACCAGGCCAGACTCCGTACCCACGATAAATTCTTTGGCCGGGCTCTCCTTAGCGTATTTACCCATCTGGCTGGTAGAAAGCACAACATCCGCCAAAGCAACTACGCTAGATAAACATTCCGGGTGCACCATAACCTTAGCCTTAGGATGAAATCTTTTCTCTTTTTTCAAATCCTCCGGGAGTATTTTTACATGCGTGGGGCAAAAACCATGCCAAGCTATAAGCTTCCTTCCGCTTTTCTTAGATACATAATCAGCCAGGTATTTATCCGGGACAAATATAATTTCTTTTTTATCCTTAAGCGCATTGACTACGGCTATGGCGTTAGTTGAAGTACAGCAATAATCCAATTCTGCCTTGACTTCGGCTGAAGTATTTACATAGCCCACAGCTACTGCCTGAGGGTGAATTTGTTTAAGTTTCCTTAAATCGCCGGAATTCATCATATTGGCCATAGGGCAGCCAGCCGAAATATCCGGCATAATTACCTTCTTATCAGGAGAAAGAATCGAAGCGGTCTCAGCCATAAAATATACTCCGCAAAACACAATTACCTCGGCATCGGTTTTGGCGGCAATACGCGAAAGCTCCAGGGAATCTCCACGAAAATCCGCGATATCCTGCACTTCAGGAAGTTGATAGTTATGTGCTAAAATTATGGCATTGCGTTTCTTTTTTAACTCCTTGATTTTTCTAGCCAGCTCTTTATCTTCTTTGATCATCCTAATCTAACACTTTCTCGATTATGCCCCCGCCTAAAACAGTATCTTTTTGATAAAAGACTGCGGATTGACCGGGGGTTATAGCAAACTGCGGCTGCCTAAAACAAATTCTTAAACCGTCATTAACCGGACAGGCTACTGCAGGCGATTCTTTATGATTATAGCGTATCTTCACATTAATCTCAACCTTCTTTTTAAAAGGCTTACTTAAAAAATTGACCTCTTTGACCAGAAATTCACTTTTACATGCATCATCACGGTTGCCCACGGTAATTTGATTATTTTTCGCATTAATCTTTGTTACATACACAGGATAACCCTTGGCAATACCTAATCCCTGACGCTGGCCTATAGTGTAAAATGGGATACCTTTATGTTTGCCAATGATATTGCCATTTTGATCAATCAGGTATCCCGGTTTAACGCAGGTTAAACCTTTGGCTCTAATCAAATCGCCATATTCCCCATCGGGTAAAAAGCAAATCTCCTGGCTATCCTGTTTTTCTGCAACATTAAGCTTAAAATCACAAGCCATGCTCCTTACCTGAAGTTTGGTATAATTGCCTAAGGGAAAAATAATTTTCCCGAGTTGCTGCCGGTTTAAACGATACAAAAAATAGGATTGATCTTTTCTAAGGTCTTTGGCTTTCTTAAGTAAATATCCTTGCCTTGATTTAACAATCTTAGCGTAATGTCCGGTAGCTAAGAATTTAGCCCCTAAGATAACTGCTTTTTTGAATAAAATACCGAATTTTATAAACTGATTGCACCTTACGCAAGGATTGGGAGTCCTGCCAGAAATATATTCCCGGCAGAAATTTTGGATTACTTTACGAGAGAAATCTTTATTTAAATTTACGACATAATGCCTAACCCCTAACTTCTGCGCTACCCGCTGGGCATCTTCAATCCCGGTTAATCCGCAACAGCTGGGCTTTTTGCCATTGCTTTCTGCCAGATTAAAACACATAGTCAGGCCGATTACCTCATAGCCCTGCTCTTTTAAAAGAGCAGCAGCTACCGAAGAATCAACCCCGCCACTCATTGCCACAAATACTCGTTTATTCATATAGCCTACCTGGTTTTATTTTGTACTACTATGGCTTTAAATTTTAACAAAAAAGGCCCAGCATTTTGTGCCGGGCCTTTTTCCATTCCTGATAGGTTATAACTTCACTACTTTAGTAGCCTGTTCACCTTTAGGACCTTTTTCGATGTCAAATTCAACCTCCTGGCCCTCCTCTAAAGTCTTATAGCCATCACCCTGAATCGCGGTATGATGTACGAATACATCAACACCATTCTCAGGAGTAATAAATCCATAGCCTTTTTGATTGGAAAACCACTTTACTTTACCTTTTGCCATTTTATTTGCTTCCTCCTTTCCACAAAATTATAGCAGCATTAAGAATAGAAACAAAAAACCGTAAGGCGTGTTATTCTCTCTCCTTACGGCTAAAGATTCCTACCCCTTATCTGCTATAGAACAAATTATATATAAAACTTTCGGCTTGTCAACAAGAAATTGAGCCACCAGGCTTTAATCTGGCGGGCTTAGACACCTTAAGCTTTTATATAGCGGGGATACTCACCCCTAGTCGCAAGAGCATACCGAGTTTACGGAGCAGGACAAACACTTTACTTTCTTATCTTAAGCTATCTATACACTTAAGATCATAATAACCCAAGACCTTAACCTTGGCCTTAGATTTACCTACTAACCAATCGTGATATTTATTCATAAACCGCTCATGATCGGTTTTCTCTACCCATTGGTATACCGAGGCATATTGATTTATAAACCCATAACGTTTCATGGTCTTATACGCCAGAAAACCCCTGGCTTTTTTGGTATGAGTTGCCCACATCAAGCTATCTTTACGGTATTTAGCTACCTCTTTAGGCTTTACCTCAAACAAAACAACATGAATAAACATAAGGACCTCTTTTTTTTAGTTAATAAATTAAGTTATTATACACTATTGTTTATTTAAAACAAATATTTTTACCACTGGAACCTCAGCCCTGCCTCAATATACCTGCCGGGCTGGGGGATTCCCGCAATATCCTGATACTCTACATTCAAGATATTCTCAGCAAGAAAGAAAACCTTGGCATTACGGCTTAAATTATAATTAAATCCGGAATTCATCAGCAACCATCCCCTGCGAGCCGGACGTTTTTTGTAACTAACCCCAACCTCCTGACGGCCAAAAGGAAGATCCAGGCTTAATACTGTATTCGCTAAATGCTGTGCGTAATTCGGGCCATATTTATACAGATACCCCTGGCTATCTATACTCTTGCCTGTATAAGTATAGCTGGCATCCAGGCTGAACAGTCTGTTAAATTTCTTGCGCAAAACATACTCAACCCCAAAAACATCGTCCCGGGTAAAATTCCTTGCCTGCCATTTTTGGGTTGAGTCAACCCTAACCCAATCAATCATCTCTTTCTCCTGACGCATAAAAAAGGATATATTGCTAAATAATCCTTCTTGCTTATATTCAAAACCCGCTTCGTAACTCCACGTTTTCTCGGAAGATAAATTATCATTGCCTATTGTAGTGGAATCACTGTAATAAAGCTCAGTAAAAGACGGCACGCGCATACTTCTTGAAATGCCAAAATTCAATGCTGACTCAAACGTAAGCCTAAACTTGGCGTTTAAAGAACCAGTATAAACTTTTCCGAAATCAGAGAAATCATCCCAGCGTAAAGAAGAGCCTATTTCCCACTTCTCGCCAAGCCCCACACTGTTATCCAAAAGCATGCTTTTGTGGTCACGAACATGACTGCCAAGATTTGTAGATGCGATCCTCTCCTGCCCCCACTCTGCCCCAAAACCAAGTTTCCCCAATAAACCTACCTCCTTTTGCAGATAAATACTGGGGGTAAGCATGTCCGTACGATGCTGATTAACGCTTGTTGAACGCAACTGAGTTTTGTCCAAAGTAAACTTATCATAATGCCTACGCCATAGAAAATTCGGTTTAATCAATAAACCATCACGGTTTAAATTAAGACCGCTGCTTAACAGGTAGGTTTTAGTCTCTTCCCTGGAAGGATAGCCCAGGCCCGGGGTATAAAAATCATATGCGCCATAATTCTTCTCCTGATAGCCAAAGTTGTTTTCCCATGCCCCCTGCATGAGTTCATAATTAGTGCTTAATGAAGTAGTAAATTTACTGTAATCCGTGTCTTCCCGGAACCCCTTTGACTGCGCGTCCTCAACAGAAACCCTGAAACCTAGTTTTCCAAGCCTATCGCTCAAACTAAATAACCCATAACCGTTACGATTGTTGCCTGCTGCATTTTCCCAGACAATCTTTTTCTCCTCAGGGGTGCTTAACGCAAAATTTATTGCCCCGCCAATGGCATCCGGGCCAAACAAAGAAGAACTGGCCCCGGGGATAAGCTCTATTTTCCCGATATCTTCTTTAGTAAAGGGGATATCCGAATTATAATGGCCGGTCTGCGGATCATTAATCCGCTGCCCGTTGAGCAGGATTAAAACCTGCTGGAAGGTTGAACCGCGCAAAGAGAAATCCGTCTGTATGCCGCTCTCCAAGGCACGACTCTGTAAATCTACTGGCAGATTACTTAAATTCTCTAAACTGGACTGGTAATTAAAACTCTGGTCTTTGCCAGGCTCAGTAGAATAGATACTTAGAAGGAACTGTTTTTGTTTGCTGATGACTATTGGCTCTAAATCCTGGCCTTGCCAAATGGAGGACAGATCAGCACTGCCTAGCTTATGATTATTGTCTTCGAAGGAAAATGCTAACTTTGGCAGAATAAAAAAAATGACGATAAGAAACCCCCGCAAGTTTATTTTAAGCATGAAATTATTATAGGTTGTGCGGGTTAATTGTCAACCAATAATATATTTGTGGTTTACAGTTAGCGGCAGTGTATAACGTCTCCAGAGAAAACCTTCTGCATGAGCCCTGAGTCTTTACGGATAAGCAAGGCTCCATCCTGATCAATGTCTACGGCCGCCCCTTCAACGTGTTTATCCTGGCAATACACCTTGACACGCCTGCCCAGGGTGAGGGTGAAACTTCGCCATTTATCGATTATTGCCTGCACACCTTTATCCTCAAGAATAGAATAATTGTTTTCTATCCTGCGCAAAAGTTCCTGCAATAGAAGAATGCGGCTTATTGACTGGCCTGCCTGTTCTTTTAAAGAAGTAGCCTGGGCAATTAAAGATTTTTTATCATTGTTGACGTTTAAACCAATACCGATGACCACAAAATTAACCTTATCTACCTCAGCGTTCATTTCGGTAAGAATGCCGGCAATTTTCTTATTGCAGATAAACACGTCATTCGGCCATTTAATCTGCGCATCCAAACTAACAATTTTTTTTACCGCTTCGCAGATACTCACCGCGGCCAAAAGTGTCAGCATAGGAGAGGCGGATGGCGGGATATTCGGTCTTAATATCAAAGAAAAATAAATACCTTTGTATTTGGGAGAAAACCAGCTTCTGCCCAATCTGCCGCGGCCCTTAGTCTGAGATTCGGCCAAAACCAGCGTTCCATTGGACGCTCCCTGTATTCCCAATTGCATCGCCATATCCATGGTTGAAGACAGATAATCAAAATAATGGATTTTCTTAGCGATAAACTTGGTATTAAGGCTGTAGGCTATCTCTAAAGCAAAAAGCCGGTCAGGACTAGATTCAAGCCGGTAGCCTAAATGCGGCACTGCTACAATATCATAACCTGAGTCCTTTAGATCCTGGATATGTTTCCATAACCCTTGCCTGCTGATCCCCAGACGCGAGGCTATTTCATCTCCTGAGATATACTCATGTTCTTTTTTAAGATACTCAATGATTTTTTCTTTCAACCAGCACCTTCTTTCCTTATCCATCCAAACCAGGCACCTTTTATAAATTAAAACAAATGCAGGATTTCATTTTCTTTTCTTAAGATACTCTTCAAATTTACCCCAAAATGGGTCAACCCTGGGATGTTTAAGTTCATGGCTCTTATTCCCGCTAAATACACGCATACCCTTGCGTTGTTCAGTTACCTCGCCAACGATGCTGGCAGGAATACCATTTTCTTCCAAAGCAGAAACAATAAATTTAGCTTTTTTCTTGTTTGCCATAGCCAATAACGTGCCTTCACTTATAGACTTATATGGGTCAATATCAAAACAAGAACAAACCAAGCGCACTTCTTCCTGTAGGATTATTTTATCTAAATCAATGCACATGCCTACACGGCTATGCTGAGCGATCTCAAAAAGACCACCCCATATTCCGCACTCAGTAGCATCATGCATAGCTGTTAAGCCGCCTACAGAAGCAGCTATGGAGGCATCTTTTACTGTAGACATCTGATAAAAAATATTTTGAGCGCGCTTCAAAAAAGAAGCCCCATATTTGGCTTGGATAAACTCCGGAAAGTAAGCGGATAATAAACCGGTGGCTTCAATGGCCGGCCCCTTAGAAATAATAATCACATCTCCTGCTTTAACAGCCGGGTTAATAAGTTCTTTTTTCTTACCCAGCCCAAACATGGTTGCTCCGCCTACCATAGGATAGTTACAGCCGGCATAACGGGCGGTATGTCCGGTAACTACGCTGATGCATAATCTTTTGCATTCATTATGCACGGCCTTCCAGAGCCTTACCAGCTCCTCTTCAGTAATCTGCGGCGGAAGATTAAGATCAATTGCCAAGTACTTCGGAGCAATACCGCTCACGGCAACATCACTGGCAATAATATGCACTGCAAACCAGGCAGCTTTTTCTATGCCTAATTCTTTAGCGATAAAAAACGGGTCTGTGGACAAAACCATCACCTGCTCTCCCAGATCCACCACGCCAAAATCCACGCCGTTCTGCGGCTTAACTAAAAGAGACGGGTCAGGCTTGCCTAATTTATGATATATATGTTTATTAAAGAAATCCGGATGGATTTTCCCGAGCCTGGGAAGTTCAATCTTTTTCATAAAGTGGGCTCATGGCGCGCAGCTTTTGCACGACCAAAGGTAATTTTTCTAAGAAATAATCAATATCGCTTTCACGGTTAAAGCGGCCAAGGGTAATTCTAAGCGAACCATGGGCAGTCTCATGGTCTAAGCCGATAGCTAATAAAACATGCGAAGGCTCTAAAGAACTTGAGGTACAGGCTGAGCCGGTTGAGCAGGCAATACCGAACAAATCCAGATTCAAAAGTATGGATTCCCCTTCAATATATTTAATGGAGAAATTAACATTATTCGGCAGCCGCTTGGAAGGGTGGCCATTAAGTCTTACCTCCGGAATGCGGGCGGGGATCTCTTTGATTAATTTATCCCGTAAAGCGCTCTGAAATTTAATTTCATTATTCATGTTCTTTTGGCAAAGCTGGATTGCCTTGCCTAATCCAACTATCCCGGTAGTATTATAAGTAGAACCGCGCCTGCCTCTTTCCTGGTCGCCCCCGCGCATAAACGTCTCCAGACGACTACCTTTTCGGATATATAGAGCGCCTACTCCTTTTGGCCCATAAAACTTATGGGCGGAAAGCGACATAAGGTCGACATTAAGCTCACCGACATTTACCGGTATATGACCTATAGTCTGCACCGCGTCGGTATGGAAGTAGATTCCTTTTTCTCTGACAATTTTGCCCAATTCAGCTATAGGCTCAAGCGTACCAATCTCATTATTGGCCTGCATTATACTGACCAGGATAGTCTTATCAGTAATTGCATCCCTCAACTCTTGCAAAGAAACCAGACCATCTCCATCCACCTTAAGATAGGTAACCTTGAAACCTTTCTTTTCAAGAAATCTAAGTGGCTCAATAATAGCATGATGTTCAATAGCGGAAGTGATAATATGGTTACCCTTTTTCTCCAGCGCATAAGCAGAACCTAAAAGCGCATAATTATCCGACTCTGTGCCTCCGGAAGTAAAAACAATCTCTTCGGGCTTGGCGCCGATAAACTCAGCGAGCACCTCCCGGCTATCCTCAATCGCTTTTTTGGCCTCCTGTCCATAAGCATGCAGGCTTGAGGCATTCCCGGATTTTTCAAAAAAATACGGCTCCATTGCACCTAAAACTTCCGGATCCGTTGGCGTGGTTGCTGCATAATCAAAATATATTTTTTTCATTATTTTATAGCCTCGTTTAAACTGCCAGTACGATACCCCTCTAAATCAACAGTAATATAGTTATAGCCTAAATCCTTTAGTTTATCAACTATCTCTTGACGATTACGCAATAGGCGATTGATATATTTTTCCTCAACCTCTATCCGGCAAAACCCATTATGATGGCGCAACCTAACCTGTTTAAACCCCAGTCCGATTAAATAAGCCTCTGCCTGATCAATGCGCCTGAGCAGGCCAGCAGTAATTTTAATCCCATAAGGTATACGCGAAGCAAGACAAGCTAAAGGAGGCTTATCCCAACTGGATAGGCCTAATCCTTTACTTAACTTACGGATGTCTCCTTTGCTAAAACCTGATTCAAGCAGGGGAGATTTTACCTTAAGTTCTTTCTTTGCGGCTTCTCCTGGGCGGTAATCTTTTTTATCCGAAGTATTGCTGGCGTCTAAAACAAAATTAAAATTATTCCTGTGGGCGATAGCAATTAATTTTGAAAACAACTCCTTCTTGCAGAAATAACAGCGATTAACAGGATTAGCCGAAAACTTTTTATTATCTAATTCCGCGGTCTTAATTACCCTGAGCCTTACGCCTATATCTTTAGCCAATATTTTTGCCTTACGCAATTCACCTTTAGGGTAGGTGGCAGAAACTGCGGTCACTGCCAGGATGTTTTCTTTTGGCAAAACAAGCGAACAAACTTTAAGTAAAAACGCGCTATCTTGCCCTCCGGAAAAAGCAACCACGCATGACTTATATCCGCGTATTTTACGCTTAAGACAAACAAATTTATAACTAAGGCCCATTGCTGTCTTTTCTACAAAGCTACAACTTCTTTTATTTCCGGCACTTCCTGCTTTAAGATCTTTTCAATCCCCATTTTCAGAGTCATTGAACTCATCGGACAGCAGCCGCAACTACCTTTTAGTTTTAACTTTACTATCCCGTCACTGGTCACATCAACCAATTCAACATTTCCTCCATCTGCTGCAAGCATCGGCCTGACCTTATCTAAAGCTTTTTCTATTCTTTCCCTCATCTCTATTCTCCTTTGTTAAATGCCCCACCGTCTTAATACATTCAACTAATTGTACCACTGTAAAAATTACCTACAACTTATTTATATTTTGTCCCGGCTGATACGCCCTTCTCCTTCTCCTTTATCTTATTCCAGTTGGCAATAATCTGACGGGTAGAGTTGACCTTAATCTTGCCGAAAACGTGCGGGTGCCTGCGTTTAAGCTTATCTATTAAACCTGCGATCACTTTCTCAATATCAAACTTTTTATCTTTCTGGGCAATCTGGGCATTAAACATTACATGCAAAAGAATATCCCCTAATTCTTCCTGCATATGCCGGTAATTATTCATTCTGACCGCTGCAACAAACTCATCCACCTCTTCCCTTAAATCCTTAATCAGGCTTTTATGCGTCTGCTTCTTATCCCACATACATCCGCGCTTGCTATGCAAAATAGTAAAGATATTCTTTAGTTCCACAAATTTGGTATTTTTGGCCATTTTTAACCTAGAATTTATTTATTGCAAGGTACCTGAAAACGCTTAATGCGGCCTTTGAACCTTCCCCAGCGGCAATAATAATTTGTTTTTCCGGCACATCCGTAACATCCCCTGCGGCAAAGACCCCGGGAATATTGGTTTCGTTGCGTAAATTTATCTTTACCTCACCCTTGCTGTTCTTTTCTACTTCCCCAGCGAATGCAGAATTAGGGACAAGCCCGATCTCTACGAACACTCCCTCCACGGCTAAATCTTTTAGCTCGCCATTATCCTTAATTTTAATCCCCCTGACGAATTTGTCACCTGCCACGGAGATAATTTGAGAGTTATTAAAAATAGTAACATTGCCGGACACTTCAATCTTCTGGCGCATAATCGCATCCCCGCCTAAAGCCGAAGTATTATTTACAATATATACCTGCCTGGCAATTTTAACCAGTTGTAAAGCCGCATCCAACGCAGAGTTTCCGCCGCCTACAACAGCTACAGTCTTAGCGCTAAATAATGGGCCATCACAAGTAGCGCAATAAGTCAGGCCGCGATTCTTAAACTCCTTTTCACCCGGAACCCCAAGCTCTTTCGATTTCTTGCCCGAAGCAATGATTACGCTTCTGGATTGATAATCTGCTTTATTGGTCTTAATTAAAAACCCTCCTGCAGACTTCTTAAGCTCTAACACCTCTTCATTTTCCTTAAGCACAGTGTCATACTTGCGCATATGCTCTTGAAATTTCTGAGCCAGCTCCGGCCCGGTAATAAATTGATAGCCAGTGTAGTTTTCAATATCCCCGCTCCAGGCAGCCTGGCCTCCGATATCCAGGCTGATTACCAGAAAATTAATTTTCTTTCTGGCTGAATAAACACTGGCAGTTATCCCCGCAGGACCGGCTCCTATAATAATCAAATCATAAATCTGCATATTGTGTTTTCTTGTATTTACAGTCCCTGCCTATTCCACCTTAGACCCCAAGTATGCTTTTTATTTTCTCCCTGTCAAAACCTACAATAATTTCGCCTTCAATATCCAGGACCGGCACACCCATCTGCCCGGTTTTTTGCATTAACTCATCCACTGCCTGCTGATCACTGGAAACATCAATATCCTGAAAATCAATATTATTCTCTTTTAAGAATTGTTTGGCCCGGATACACCATGGACAAGTCGGAGTACTGTAAACTTTTACTGTTTTAACCATAACATCACTCCTTTCTCAAATAATAAGGGGTAAGATCGACTATTTTTTCTACTGTAACAATGATAAGATGCTTGGGGCTAGGCAGGCTGGCTTCGGGGTGGTGAGCGCGGGCTTTGTTTTGAGCTAAATTATGCAGCAGTCTTTTAGCCAGGCGCGAGGTAATATTGGCTTCCCAGGATTTGATAAACTCTTGGCTGATTTCACCTCCAGAGATAAGTACGGCTCTTCCTTTAAAACAATAGCCCATAAATTTATGCTCATCAACAGCACTGATATTTATCTGAGGATTATGCTTTATATTCTCGGCGGTTTCCCCGGAATAAGCATCCACCAAATAAATCTTTCCACTGGAATCAATCTTAACTATATCTTTGCAAGAAGCATGGGGAAACCCATTTTTGTCTATTGATGAGACTATTACGAAGCCCTGGGTGCGTAAAAAATCAATGACTGCTGCCGGGATCTGCTTCATTTTACCTTAAAAGTTTAGCAAATTGATTACCGAATTCAAAACAAGCTTTTAATTCTTCCTTATCCGGGGCATATTTAACAGATACCCCGGGAATACTGATATCAGCCCCGCTGTTTTTTAGTACTTCTTGCATCTCTTGTACCGCGCCTCCAGCCCAGCCATAAGAACCAAAAAAACCAATCTGCCTGCCTTTAGGCTTAAGGCCTTTGACTATTTCTAAGAATGCGGCGATATTAGGCAGCATATCATTGTCATGAGTAGATGAGCCGAATAAAAACCCCTGGGAAGTAAGCATGCGTGTAATTATTTCAGTACGATCACTTTCAGCAATATTATAAAACTTAACTTCTATGCCCGCGGCGGTTACCCCTTCAGCAATTTGCCTGGCCATCTTCTCGGTTGCCCCCCACATAGTTTCATAGGCAATTACGACTTTTTTCTTAGTTTGGCCTTTTGCCCAAGAAATATAAGAGCTTATTATCCTACCCGGATCTTTACGCCAGATAACTCCATGGCTGGGTGCAATCATTTTGATGGGAATACTTAATTCCTGGACCTCTTCAATCTTCCTTAAGATTACTGGACCAAGCGGCCAAAGGATATTAGCGTAATATTTCTCTGCCTCGTCCATCAAACTGCATTGGTCGACCTGGTCATCAAAACGCTCAGATGTTGCATAATGCTGCCCAAAAGCATCATTGGGCATAAGCAGGGCATCCTCCGGGCAATACGTAAACATGCTATCCGGCCAATGTATCATCGGAGCCTCAAAAAAGGTAAGTGTGCGCCTGCCCAACTTTAGCTTATCCCCAGTTTTAACTATTTGAAAATCCCAAGTTCCATAATAATGCTTATAGAGCCCCTCTTTGCACTTAAGAGTCCCTAAAACTTTGGCCCTGGGGCAAAGCTGCATAAGGCTAGGCAATGCCCCGGAGTGGTCGGTTTCAACATGATTGGCAATAATATAATCTATTTTCTCCAGGGGGATAATCTCCTTAATATTCTCAATCAGCTCCTGCGCAAACGGCCCATAGACAGTATCTACAAGCGCTATTTTCTCGTCTACAATAAGATAAGAATTATAGGTAGAGCCTCTCTGTGTGGTATATGTATGCCCGTGGAAGTTACGTACGTTCCAATCCAAGACCCCTACCGAATATATGCCAGGTAAGATTTTTACGGCAGCCACAGCTTCCTCCTTGCCCGCAAAGGGTACTCCGGCCACTTCCTCTTAGACCGGCTGTTAGCCCACAAAGGCTCACCCGCGCGATTCATTATAAAAACTGGTTATTAATAACCTTGAAAATTTTCCGTAACTATTTTCTCAACACCTAAACCTAGCTCATCAGACAATATCTTACGCATTGCCTCAACCATTTGCGGAGGGCCACAGAGATAGAATTTTCTCTCTTGATAATCAGGAATTTCACCTTTTATTACACTGGCGTTAATCTGCCCTACTGTGCATTTAAACCCCTTCTCGGCTTCACATAGTACATGCGCTACCCTTAAGAGCGGATAGTTTCTTGACATAGCGGAGAAGTCGTCCTTAAAAACTATATCCCGTATAGAACGATTGGAATAAAGCAACACAATATCCGTACCTGTATTCTTATCAACTACGTACTTGCAGATACTTCTTATGGGAGTTATACCTATCCCCCCAGACAAGAAAGCAACCTTAGGATTAGCTTCGTCCAAAATAAATTCACCAAAGGGGTATTTAACACTCACTGTATCTGCGGCCTTTAAATTACCCAAGGCCGCAGAAAAATCACTCTGGGTCAATTTTTTGGTAAATTCTAAATAACATTTCTCAGTAGGAGAACTGGAAATCGAAAGATATCTTTTTAGTTTAGGGTTACCCTGGAGCGTAACCATCAGGAATTGGCCAGCCTTAAAATCCAGCCAATCAGTAATTTCCAAGCGAAAACTTTTAACATTGTAATTACGCTGGATAATCTCTTTTATTTTGAAGTCTTTTTCTACGGGCATATTATTTAAAGCTGCACCCCTTAAGCACATCCTGAAGCTTATCAAAGACTTTACCGAAGTCTACTGAATGAGTAATTTCATCAACCAGCTGGATATACCTGATGCACTGGCTTTTATCAATAATTAGCGTACCTCTGGCCAAAAGATTAAGCTCTTTAACCAGGAACCCGTAATTTAAACCAAAGGATGAGAATTTATAATCAGAGAGTACTATCTCATTTTTTATTTCATTTATTGAGCAAAACCTGGCCTGGGCAAAAGGTAAATCCTTGCTTATCCCGATTACCACAACATCAGGGCTAAGCCCGGCAGCCTTTTTATTAAACTCTTTAACTTGCAGATCACAAACCGGGGTATCTAGCGAAGGGAAGAAATTAATTATCTTTATCTTACCGTCAAAATCCGACAACCTGACTTCTTTTAAATCCTGGGAAGTTAACTTAAAATCGGGTGCACGCCTGCATTCTTTAACAGGCTTACCGATTAAAGTCATACGGGTTCCCTTAAAAGTAACAGCCCTAGCCACAGATCTCCTTTAAATTATTTTCTCAAACTGGTCCTTACCTACGCCACATTCAGGGCATACCCAAGTATCCGGCAGATCTTCAAAACTCGTTCCGGCAGCAATGCCGTTATCCGGATCTCCCGCTTTAGGATCATAGATATAACCACAGACTAAACATTTGTATTTATTCATTTTTCTCTCCGGTTAAATTACTTTACGATTATTCCTTAGTAGGTAATTTATTTTCCGGCATAGCCATATCCGGCATATTTTTTTGATGCATCATTTGCATCATTCCGCGTTTCTCCATCCTCTTAGACATTGGGCATCTCATCCCGCTAAAATCCCTGGGATAACTACAGACTGCGCCTAAAAAAATAATCAAGGCTGACAGTAAAAGTAAACTAGCTGCTAAATAACCAAGAACCTTAAGCCATTTTTCCGCTACCTTGCGCAAAGCAAAAAGAACAAAAAAGCTGGCAGTTAAAAAAAGCGAAATCGGTATAATCGCCATAATAGAATAATCCCTTGGTACAAACATATTTTCCTCCTTTTGTTAAATACAGCTATTCTCTTTTTGCCAGTTCCCGGTCTAGCATAATCAGTGCCGGGCCTTCTGGCTTGGCTATTTTTAAAGTCTCGATTATTTGCATGGCGTTTTTCTCTTCCTCCACCTGCTCACCGATAAACCACTGCAAAAATACACTGGAGGCATTATCATTGACTTGTTTTGCCAACTCATATAATTCATTAATCAAGCTGGTTACTTCCTTCTCATGCTTGAGCGTTTCTTCAAAAACCTCCAAGGCAGAAGTATATTCCAGGGTAGGCTGGGCTATCGCCTGCAGTAAAACCCTAATGCCGCGGTCATTTAAAAACTCAAATAATTTCATCGCATGGGACACTTCTTCCTTATATTGCATCTTCATCCAATGCGCAAACCCAGGCAAGCTTTCTGCCTCAAAATATGCGGCCATAGCCAAGTAAATGTAAGCAGAGTAAAGTTCATTCTTAATTTGATCATTAAACGCCTTTTGTAATTTCTTGTCCATATGAACCCCTCCTTTTATCCTACCTTAATTTCCTTTTCACTTTTCCAAATGCCGTGGATGTTACAATAGGCAATAGCCATAATTGAACCACTTTTATCCGTCTTTAAATATGTGGATATTTTAGGCTCTGAAAATACGGTACTGGTATTTGGCCCCTGGATAGATTCACCATGAGTATTAAACTCAAAACGCGCCACCTGATAAGGGAATTTCTCCCCCGTTGCCAAAAAATATATTTCTATAGACTTAATATGGTGTTCGGTAGTATTAGGATGCGCTATCTGCTTACCAACACTGACTTCTATCTGCAACATTTGGCCTTTATTTATCTTATCCGGCCCTTCGATAACCGGAACATGTTTCTCGGTCTTCCAATCAGCGCTTTGTAATAAATCCTTGATATCCGCCATAATAACCCTCCTGTTTATTTTTTTAATATTCTTTTTAAGTCTTCATTGGGTGTGCTAATAAGATGTAAGTCAAATTTCTTCTGCAGGATGCCGAAAACATTCTTGCTTATAAAGGCAGGCGGGGTTGGCCCTATATATATGCCTTTGATATTAAGATACAACAAAGTAAGCAAGATGGCAACTGCTTTCTGCTCAAACCATGATAAAACCATGGTTAATGGAAGTTGGTTCACCGTACAATTAAACGCCTTAGCCAATCCCACAGCAACCTGAATTGCAGAATATGCATTATTGCACTGACCAAGATCAATTAATCTAGGTATTCCTTCAATCTCCCCGAACTCTAGCTTGTTAAAACGGTACTTGCCGCAGGCAAGCGTAAGAATCACACAATCCCCGGGTAGTTGTTCAGCAAACTCAGTATAGTAATTGCGCCCGGGCTTTGCTCCGTCGCAGCCTCCGATTAAGAAAAAATGCTTGATCTTGCCGGCCTTAACCAAACCCACAATCTTATCCGCTAACCCTAAAATCGCTGCGTGGCCAAAACCAGTCCAAATCTTTTTACCGGGGGCATCAGGCAAAGCTGGCAAGGATTTGGCTTTTTCAATCAAAGGTTTAAAATCCCGGCCCTTCAGATGCGTTGCCCCGGATACACCGGTAATTCCTATGGTAAACAATCTATCCAAATAGGTGCCTTCCGGCGGAATTAATACACAATTAGTAGTTGCTAACAATGCTCCGCTAAATGCATTAAATTCTTTTTTTTGCTCCTGCCAGGCCCCGCCAAAGTTACCCATCAAATGCTTAAATTTCTTTAACTCCGGGTATCCATGCGCAGGAAGCATTTCACTATGCGTATAAATGTTTACTCCTGTACCTTCTGCCTGTTTAAGTAACTCATAAAGATCAAGCAGATCATGGCCGGTAATTAAAATACCCGGGCCGGACCTGGTGCCGGTTTCAACAGCGGTAGGCACTGGATTGCCAAATCTCTGGGTATGCGCCCTATCCAGCATCTCCATAGTCTTTAAATTAACGGCTCCACATTTTAACACTAATTCCAGATATTGACTTAGATCGAAACTAACATTGGTTATGGTCTTAAAAAGGGCTTCCTGCATAAAGGCATCTGTCTCTTCGTCATGAGCTCCTAGCTGCCGGGCATGATAAGCATAAGCAGCAATACCTTTTAAGCCATATAAAAGGGTATCTTGCAGGCTTTGAATGTCTTCATTTTTACCGCAAAGGCCAAGCTTTGTACAGCCTGTTCCACCCATCGTTTGCTCACATTGATAACAAAACATTATGCACCCCCTTACACCAAAGAAGCTATGGTTATCCTTTTAAGCCGCATAAACATATTCTTTTCAATCAAACGCAACTTCTTTCTTAATGCACATTTACCTTTATTAGGGCAAACATCCTTTTTTAAAAAACAACTACTCAACTCTATCTGCCCCTGAAAAATACGCATTATCCCAATTACATAAATTCTTGCGGGAGGAATCTTCAATTTGAATCCGCCACCCTGGCCTTTAAATGAGCTCAGGATTTCTTTCTTATTTAACTGCTGCAGAATCTTACGCATGAAAGAATGCGGGACACCAAGCTTTTCGACAAGCTCATCTACTGTTACAACAGTTTTATGTTTTGAAATATAACAAAGTGCCCGTAAAGCATAATCAGTATTTCTAGTTATAAGTTTCATAAGGTCCTTAGAAATTGTTAAGTATAGGCGGGCAGTTTAACGTCATGCCCGGGACAACCTACCGCAACCCTCTTTACAGTGAGCTACCGGCCTAAGCATATACCTAATTGATACCCCCATCTAGATCACCCCCTTCTATTTACGATAAATGATACCACAATAGTATCATTTGTCAAGTAAAATATTTTTCTCCTTCTGGATTTTATTTAAGCCCTCTGCCGTCATGGCAAGCCAGAGGGTATTTTAGAAATTATTCTACGGTTATTTCTTTTTCCAGCTTGCCGCTAATGCTACAATAACCTTCCACAGAAAGCCTATCTCCAAACTTAGCATCGGGGATAAAATAAGCTACCTGCTGGGATTCGTTATTATCCTGTTTTGAGATCTTCTGCTGGATTATCTCTTTGCCATTTAAAGCAACATCTACCTGGCGGATATAATGGTTTAGCGGATTGCTTGTATTATGCACAATAACCGCGCTTAGCATCTTTGTTGCAGGATCATAAGAAATCAGGATATCCTGAGGCGGATGCGCATATGCAAGACTTATCCAAACTAAACAAATAAACAACAATATAAACAAAACTCTGTTTTTCATCACCTTCTCCTTTCTGGTATGCTATTTAATATAGGCACAAAAAGATTTAAAATTAAAAGCGCAACTAACTCAGAATCAAAGTTAAACCCTATTTGTATAAAAATAAAGATTAATCCAGCCGCCCCAATTCCAAAAATAATTTTAGCTAAAGATTTTACAGGAGTTGTTTTCGGTTCAATCAACATTATAAATATATAAAAATAGCTAAGATAACCAAATATGTTTATAAATGATACTTTGTTTAACGCAGCCTGAATCCCAAATAAGCCCAACGCTGTTATCAAGTAACCTGTAATCAATTCTAGCTTACGAATCTTATAGCTAAAATACAGGCCTGCAGGCATAATGATATACCAAATAAACGTTCCCTTCCATTGAGTAGTGGCCCCAAATAAAAAGATGCTTAAGAATATCCCAAATGCCGCGGGATTAAAAACATGTTTTTTATTAAAACGGATTAAATATTTTGAAGAAATTGCAAATAAAGAAGCTAGGCTGATAATCCACCATGGATTATCACTGGCAAGGACAAATCCTATAATTAAAGCTGATATGGCTGAGCTTTCAGATACAGAAAATTTTCTATTCTTAACATAATAAAAGGCTATATCTATAATAAGCGCACTGATAAGTGCAATAGCTGTTGCAAATAAGAAAGCAGCATCTTTATCCCTTACTGACAAAAATACCGCAAACCCCGCTAAGAATACAATCAGCTTTGTTTTGATTGAAAACGATTTAATTTTGAGCATAGCTAGCTCCAAATAAACCAAACAAATAAATATGCAGCAGCTACAGCGGCAAAGGTAAAAGGAATGCCAATCTTTAAGAATTCATTAAACTTAACCGGATAACCTTCTTTTTTAAGCAGGCCGCAGGCGACAATATTAGCCGAGGCGCCTATGGGAGTAATATTGCCACCAAGGCTAGTGCCAACAAGCAGGCCAAAAAGGAACAAGGGCGGGTTGACCTGCAACTTCTCAGACATAATCAAGGCTACAGGCAACATGGCAGCCAGGAAAGGGACGTTATCGATAAACGCAGAGAGGATAACCGAAATAAATACTATCGCAGTGTATCCCAGGAATATATTAACCCCAACAAACCCGGCCAAATAATCAGCCAATATTTCAATCCATCCGGTTAGTGAAAGGGCCCCTACAATAATAAAGATACCGGCAAGAAAAAAAGTCGTCTCCCAATCAAGCCCTCTAATCCCGGAAATTATTGAACGTCCATTTGCAGATTTTTCCCACAACAAGGCGATAATACCGAAAATCATACAAATCTGGCCGGCCATATAATTAAAACCTGTATCAAGAAATGAGGATATAGCCAACAGGGCAATCAAGCCTACCAGCAGAATCGTAGGGACCCACGACTTTACCTTTTCAACCGGGACAAGCTGCGTTTTTTCTTTATGATTGCTAAATATAAAATAAAGCACAAAAAAAGAAACTAGGGCCCCCAGCTCTACGGCAAAGAATATACTGGGTTTGCCTTTATAAAAAAAGAACTCCCCAAAATTCATCTTGGCGAAACCACCCAAAAGCATACTTGGCGGATCCCCGATTAGCGTAGCTGCACCCTGCAGATTACTGGAAACAGCAATAGCAATCATCATATTAGTAGGGTTGATTTTAAGTTTTTTAGCTAATGCCAGGGCAATCGGAGCGACAATTAATACCGTAGCTACATTCTCTACAAAAGCGGAGATAAAACCAGTAAGGATACAGATAAATAAAATTGCCCAGACAGTATTCTTGGCCTTATCAACAATTATCTCTGCAATATAAGCGGGGACCCGGCTCTGCATAAACACATCGGCAATAATTAAAGTACCGACAAATATACCCATAACATTCCAGTTAACCGACAGAAATGCGTCCCTACAAGAAACCGCCTGGGTTAAAATAAGCAGCGCACTGCCGCCTAAAGCAACTATTGTGCGCTTTTGGGGAAGAATCACAAATAGTATATAAGAAATAATAAAAATTGATAAAGCTATGGTTTTAGGTTCCACCTTAATTCCAGCCCCGCTGTTATTGCCCCTCTAACTTAAACTTACAAACACTATCCCCATAACGATTAACCCGGTGCCCAGCCAACGCAAATAACTAAATTTTTCTTTTAGGACAAACCTGGATGCCAAAGCAATGAATATATAATGCATACTGTCAGCAGAAAAGGCAAAATTAAGATCCGCCTTAGAAAGTACCAGCAGCCAAATGCATAAGGATATAACGCTAAATACAAAACTCAGCCAAAGCCGGGGTTTAATTAACAGCTGAAAGATAAACTTAAATATCTTAATAAAATTAAACTGGGGGGAAAAATTCAAAGAGTCTATTGCGGACTTTAAAAAAAGCTGATTTACCGTATCGCACAGGCTGGTTAAAGCAATCATAAAAAGAACAATCAGCAATCCTTCTCTCATTTGCCCTGCGCGGTCCTTTCTTTACTGCTCAAGGAGACAAAAATAACCCCCATAAGGATAAGCAATATCCCTATCCACCTTAAAACTGAGATATGTTCATGCAGAAAAATAACCGAGACCACCGGAACAAGGATATAGCTAAAGCTAGCGATGGGCACAGCTACACTTAAATCTATCCTGGAGAGGACCGTAGACCAGATGATAAATACCACGATCACTGTTAAGAGCCCGGCCCATAAAAATGGAGAAGAGAAAACCGCCTTGAGAAAAACCAGCGCGCTAGAAAAATCTGCTACCGAAAACTCAGATTCTGCTAACGCGCCTTTCTTAAAGAAAAAATGTATTGCTGTTTCCAATATGTCGCTGACAATAAGCAACAACAGTATTTTTAAGGTGACCTTCTTTTTAAACATAGGACTTATTTCCTGATATCCTCATCAAAATTATCAGGTTTTAACACGACCGCCAATAATTTAAGCAAGGAATTAAAGAAAACATTCCGATGCCTTAAATAGGCATAAAGCGGGATAATTTTACCACCCAGCCTGATCTTCGGTTCATAATCTGTCTGCCCGGGGTGATAATAACGTAAAGAGTTGCTTATGCACCACTTAATATTATACGCCCAACTGACAAAATACAGGTTAAAACGATTAGATACATCATAATTGAAACCGATAAATTTATCAATGAGTAAATCTTTGTAAATAAAACAAAGGTTAAAGGCAGCCAAAGAACCATCTACATAATAAAGGAAGAAACGTGTATGCTCGCGCAAATCATCTGAGACCTGCAAAAAAAACTTCCTGGTCAAACGCTCAAACTTGGTCGAGCCATTATGGTAAGTGCTTTCATAAAGCTTAATTATTTGATCGATCTGGCTGCTAACCTCCTGAACCAACTTAACCTCAATATTGCCCCGTGCATAGGCCTGCCTCAGTTTCTTGTTTAAGCTCTTGCGGGTTGAACTACCCAGGCTTTTAAGATACTCCTCAAAAGAAGAGAAATTCAGGTCAACAAGTACAGTAGGAAAACTTTCCACTTTGGTAAATCCTTTGTGCTTCAAAACATCCAGAAATGATGTGCTCTCTTGCAGGAAATCCTTAAAAATAACCAAAGGGGCGTTAATCTTAAGTGCAAAATCTTTTATGCCCGTTAAAAGATGCCGGATAAACCCGGGATCAAGACGAAAATCCTCTTTAACCCCCAGTACTCCATGCTCCCCAAAAGGGGATCCGCAGAATAATGTTTTAAAAACCAGAAAACGCGGAAAAGCCTTACGTATTAACTTAACAACTCTCAAAAACAACCCTTCAGCAGCAATATCTAAGTTAAAATCCGCGCTAAACAATGGGGCAATCAGCACAATTTCATTATCGCGATAAATAGTCAGGTAATAAAAAACAAACTCAGCAAGCTCGGAATTACCCAAGGCCTTATAAAATGGATAACTCTCAGGGATATCACCAAAAACAGCCTCCCAGTCTTTTTTATCAATCTTATTAATATTCTCGTATATCTTACAGGTAATTTTAGGCACAGGTTAAGAGTTAGAGAGTTATCTTGAATTTCTGTCTATTTTAGCATAGAATAGACAAGTGTGTGAGAAAAAAGGAAACTAAATTTGAGCCTAATCAAAGAAATTCCGCCAACCGCAGGCTGGCCGATTAAATTTAAAAGTTTACTCCCCTCTTTTTTTAAAAGATCGCCTAACGGGCCACTGGAAGAAGACTTTAAGAAATATTTAAATGCCCCCTCTGCCTTGCTTACCTATTCCGGAACCGCAGCATTCTACTTGATCCTGGAGAGCATTAAGAAACTCTCAGATAAGAAAACAGTAATTATCCCTGCTTTCGTCTGCCCCCTTATCCCCTTAGCGATAAAAAGAGCCGGCCTTAAAATAAACCTTTGCGATATAAATCAGGACAACTTTGATTTTGATATAAATGAATTACGCAAAGTCTGCGCTAGAGATAAAGACACCGTGGCAATTTTGGCCGTACACCTGGCCGGAATCCCCTTAGGGTTAGATGGTATCAAGAAAATAGCCGAAGAAAATGATATTTTTGTTATTGAAGATTGCGCCCAAAGCTTAGGGGCAGAATATCGAAATAAAAAAGCAGGCTCAATCGGAGAGTTTTCTTTTTTCAGTCTCTGCCGCGGGAAAGGGCTGACTATTTATGAAGGCGGCCTGGCAATAACTAACCAGGCCAAATATACCCAGATATTAGAAGATACCGCAAAAGAAATCATGCATCCGGATATTTCTTCCGAGTATTTAAAAATAGCCGAGCTGTTTGCTTATACCATTTTTTACCGGCCAGCCTTATTCTGGTTTGCATTTAGATTGCCGCAGATCTTCTGGCGGATGCGCAATAACCCTATCAAAGCTATGGGGGAATATTTTGAACTAAATTTTCCAATCCATAAGATTTCTGCCTTCAGAGAATATATAGGCCACATTAATTTTCCTTATTTAAGCAGGGAAATAGATAAACAAAGGGTAAAGATTGAATTTTATTTAAAACAGCTCAAAGATATTCCCGGGATCAAACCTATTACGGAATTTACACAAACAAAGGCAAGCTATCCCTACCTTACTATTATTTTTGATACATGCGAAAAAAGAAACACTGCCCTAAGAATATTTAGGAATTCAGGATTAGGGGTATCCCAGGTGTATTTACAGGCAATTACGGATTATGATTATTTAAGGGGGATTGTCCCTGAAGTAAATTGCGAAAATTCCCGTAAGCTGGCAAAACAAACCATCACCTTAAGCACGAGCAGCTTCCTGAAAGAACCCGATTTAAAAAAAATAGTCAATAAATTAAAAATAATCCAGGAGATAAAATGATTGTTCTTTCATTTAAAGAAGATAAACGCGAAATCAATAATATAGCTGATACAGGCTTTTTTCTCCCGGGAAATAAAAACCTCTGCTTCCTGATCCACGGGCTTACAGGCACAGCTAAGGAGATGGGGGCTATTGCTCAGCGTTTAAATAAACAGGGGTTTTCTGTAGCTGTGCCCCTCTTACTAAATCATAATAAATCTATCTCATGCCTGAAGAAAACAACTTGGCAAGAGCTTTATAATTCTGTACGTACCGAATTTATTAAATACTCCCATGAATACGAGAATATATTTGTGGCGGGGCTCTCTTTTGGCGCCTTAATCGGGATATTGCTGACACATGAGTTTCCTGGAAAAGTAAAGGCGCTAAATTGTTTCTCGCCTACCCTGTTCTATGATGGCTGGGGAAACCCCAAATCCAGGATTTTTCTTCCACTGATTTACAAAACACCGTTTAAATACTGGCTTTATTTTAAAGAGGAGCACCCTTACGGACTGAAAAACGAGCGGCTGCGTTCCAAGGTTGAGAATTTCTATAAGGACGCTGATCTTTTTGATTATAACAAGGTGCATCTTTACGGCTATCCCGTAATCCCGGTATCTTGCATGTACCAAAATTCACTCCTGGCAAAAAAAGTAATTTCTATACTTAAAGATATAAGAACGCCGATACAAATATTGCAAGCCAGAGAAGATGACGTAACCAGCCCAAAAAATTCATATTGCATTTATAATCGAGTTGGCTCTAAGGAAAAGGAAATAATTTTCTTTGAGAATTCTTACCACATTATTACGGCAGATCAGGAAAGGGATAAGGTCGCAGAAAAAACCGTGGCTTTTTTTGAGAAATACAAGGTTTAAGGGAATATCTCTTGAAGAATCCTTAGATTAGTCTGTTCGTTGACCCTGATGATCAAGTCTTTAGGACAACCAGCTACTGCAAGCTCTCTGGGATGGTCCAGCCTTGAAAGTAGAGATTTTAGTTTATTCGGGATTACCGGAGACGAATAATCTCCTACTATATCCAAGCCGATTATATCTAAATTGTTTCGCATAATCCTGATCATAGTTAAAAGTTGTCCCAGGCTTAAATATCCTTCCTCCCAGTTAGTAAACGCAAAATCTCTTTTCAGGCAATCCTTGTCTATCGAAATATAAACCTTCCTGGTAGGAAGACGCCCGATTAAATTTAAGGTAAATTTGGCTAAATCTTCCCCTTCCAACTCGTGCCATATAATCCTGTTTGAGAGAAAACTTTTTCTGGTAACGATTGAGTCATTTTCTGGTACGTGCCTAAAATAAACCCGGCTGGGCTTATGCCTAAAGGGATAAATTTCCAGGCGGCCATCAGCTAAAGCACTTAAAGAACCTGTCTGTAACGCAAGCCCTGACAAATCATCAGACCCCATGCCAATAAGGATGCATTTAGAAATATTCTTATTCTTGATGGCCTGATTAACCCATGATCCGCAGCCAAAACGCGGAGGCAGGCTGTCCCAATCAGGATGAAAATCAAATACAATCAAACATACCCGCTCATCAAGCTGAGCTGTTAACACTTCACTTATATGATGAAAATCACCTGAGCCTAAAAAGGTGGGGCAATCTTTTTCTTGAGGATTAAGACGGCGGGCTATTTTTCTGCGTACCTCACCTGACATAAAAAGCCTGGTTGAAGCAGCCAGGCCTGTAAAATCAACAACCTTGACCTGATATTGGCAGAAAAGCCCAGGTTGTTGAATAACGCTATTATCGAAATTTAAGATACGAATAAACTTGTTCAGCATGCAGGAATTTTCAGCTCCTGCCTTTTACGGCAAGCAAGAATTCTATGATTTCTTAAGCGCCCTATTTAATGCCTCTTCAAAAAGATCAATACCTAAATCAATCTCTTTCTCAGTAATATAAAATGACGGGGCAATGGTAAATACATTTTTATAGTAACCGCCGACATCAAGGATTAAACCCCGCCTCTTTCCTCCGGCGCTTAAAGATCCACTCAACCCTATATTTACGATCTTATCGGTTAATTCTTTATCCGGGGTATAACCGTCTTTACCGCACATCTCTATTCTTAAAGCCAGGCCAAGCCCATCCACATCTCCTATCTGCGGGTACTTTTTCTGCAGCTTCTTAAGTTGCGAGATAAAATACTGCCCCTTTTTATTCACAGAGGTAGAAAAATCAGATTCTTCAATTAATTTCATTACCTCAAGGCCAGCAGCCGTGCCTAAGGGATTGCTTGAAAATGTTGCGTGGGTTGAACCCGGAGGAAAGGCATCCGGAGAGATAAGTTTTTCTTTAGCCCAAACCCCTGAAATAGGATTTAAGCCATTGGTAAGGGCCTTGCCGAATACAATTATATCAGGGGTAATATTAAAATGCTCAATCGCCCAGAACTTACCCGTACGGAAAAATCCCATTTGTATTTCATCATCAATAAAAAGTATGCCATAATGATCAAGTATTTCTTTTAACCCTGAGAAATAATCCTGTGGAGGGACAATATAGCCACCTGTACCCTGGACAGCCTCCGCATAGAAAGCGACAAATTCACATCTATTGTTCTTTTTATTCACTACTGAATGGTACTCGGTTTCAAAAAGTTTCTCAAACTGCTTCAGGCAGTATAGATCACAAAAATCCTTTTTCTTATCATACGGACACCTGAAACAATACGGGTAGGGAACAAACATTGCCCTGTCCCCAAAATGGCCAAATCTTTCCCTGTACCTGAAACTTGAAGTTATCGCTGATGCCGCCAAAGTCCTTCCATGATAACCGCCCATAAAAGCAAATACCAGGCTTCTTCCAGAATGGTTGCGTACTAATTTCAAGGAATCTTCCAGGGCGCTTGAACCTCCAACATTGAAATGAATCCTGCCTTTTTCCTCAAAGGTACGTTCATTTTTCTGCGCTAATTTTGCGGCAAGCTGAATCTTCTCTTCATGCAGGTACTGACAGGCAAGCTGCGGTAAGGTATCAACTTGTTTTTTTAATGCGGCGTTTAAGCGTTTGTTCTTATACCCAAAATTAGCTGCCGAATACCACATCTGTAAATCCAAGAATTCTACACCTTCCCGGTCATAAAGATAACTCCCCTTAGAGCTTTTAAATACATTTAATTTCTCGGCATAATGCACTGTATCACCCCAAGAGCAGTATTTTGCCTCCAGATCCAACAATTGGTCATGGGTAAAAACTTTTTCATTCTTGTTCGGCTTAGTCAGTTGCTTTTGGCTCATGTTAATTTCCTTTTTAATTGGTTAAACACTTCTTTTAAATTATGAAAAACCGCATGATCCAGTTTATTATCCTTAAAATACCTGAGTAAATTATCCTTTGCGAAAACCAGCTGGGCATGTTTAGCAGGACAGATATCTGAAGAACCATCCCCGACGTAGATTATTGTAGAGCCTTTTGGCGAATTTGCCAAAAGGTTTTTCGTCTTGCAATGCGCGCAAATCTGGCAATCTTTATTCTTAAAGGGGTAATCCGTAACAACTTTATCCCGGGGGAAACTTAATTTATTAGCCAAAACCTTTAGCTTCTTTACCCCGTTAATCTTTAAAATCCGGTTAAGTATATAATCAAAGTTATCACTTAAAACTACAGTTTTTACTTTCTTGGACTGCAGGAATTTATAGAGTGTTTTAAAATAAGGGTCAAGCTTTATCTTAGGCAGATAAGCGTCTAAAGATTTCTTATTCAAATCCATGCCCCTGAGTTGCCCCTCCATGCAGGTCTTTGAGCCAATCCTGCCGCTTTTCCATCTTTTTTCCAATTCTACCCAACGGTCATCCCGTGAAAAAAGCAAAAGCATGTTATCAAAGACATCGCAAGTAGCGATAGTATTATCAAAATCAAAGAATACAATGCACTTTTTAGTATTAAATTGACTGTTTTTATCTAGCATATATAAGGTAAAATATTACCCCTATTGCCTAAATAGGGGTAATCTTATGGTGAGCCAAATTTATTTGTTATTTTACCGCTAAGCCCTATAACTGTCAATACACATTTTAAACTCGGAAACTAATCCTGATTTATGCTGAATTAAAAACCCCGGCCAAATTTGCCTGACAAAATACACACCTGTTATTAGCCAGGCTAATTTCGCTTATTCTAAACCCTTTTCTTTTAATAAGTACTTTCTTACATGCAGGACAGAAAGTATCCAGCCCCCAGGAGTTGACATTGCCGGCATAAATATAATGCAGCCCTGCGGCATTGCCTAAATCACAGGCTAATCTAATAGTTTCCTCAGGAGTATCACGATAAGCGTAAAATTTATAATCCGCATGGAACCGGGAAACATGCCATGGGATATCCCTGTTTACGCTAGCAATAAACCTTGCAATTCCAGAAAGCTCATCTAAGGTATCATTCTCGCCAGGAATTACCAAAGTAGTAACCTCAATCCAGATACCGGCATCCCTTAACCGCAAGATCGAATCAAGTACAGGCTTAAGATGGGCAGAGCAAATCTTTTGATAAGAATTGTCTTTAAAAAACTTTAAATCAATATTAGCCGCATCCAGGTAGGGTTTAAGCAAATCAATCGCCCCGGCAGACATATAGCCATTGCTTACAAATATGTTATATAAACCCGCTTCTTTTGCAAGCCTTGCCGTTTCTAAAGCAAACTCAAAATAGACTGTAGGTTCAGTATAAGTATAGGCTATGCTTTTACAGTTATTCTCCTTGGCTAATCTAACAACTTGCTGCGCGCTAAAATCTTCTCCTGGCTGCTGGCTAACGGGATCAAACTGAGAAATCTGCCAATTCTGACAAAATCCGCAACGAAAATTGCACCCTGCGCTAGCGATAGAAAAAGCAAGGCTGCCGGGCAAGAAATGATATAACGGTTTCTTTTCAACGGGATCTATATTAACGGCAACCAGCTTGCCATAACTATGAGTATATAAAACCCCTTTGATGTTCTGCCTTACTCCGCAAAAACCAAACTTACCTTCCTGAATCAGGCAGTTGTGGCTGCAAAGCTGGCAACGCACCTTTAATGATTCTAAGGTGGTATAAAGTAAAGCTTCCTTCATCTGCTTTTCATATTAACAAGTGCGCGAACCTGCTTTTTGGTAAACAGGCAATCTTATGCACTTTATCCTCAACTCCAGGAATATTCCGGTAGAAAACTTCCATATTTCTTAAACCAAGGGTATCAGAATACGCAGAGGTTATTTGAGAAAATAGATAAATAAGCTCATCGTTGATTAAGCCTCTGGCTAAAGAAGTCGGGCCGGCTAAATCCCTTTGGGGGAAAAACAGGCAATCTCCTGGCTTGGCCAACTGCATTAGCAATATGTTCTCGTCTTTATCCCTGCCGACAACCAGCCTGGACTTTTGCCCTAATCGAAAATGCCTGCCTACTTTTAAAAGCTCCAGATTATCCAGGTTTAATTCTTCATGGCAAAGCAACTCCTTTAATCTTTTAGAAAAACAGGGGTCAGTCAATAAACAGCCGCCTGCAGGATTGGAATACCCGCTTATGCCTAATTTCTTCGCCATTCGCATCTGCGGAGTACGTATGCGTCCGTTAAAATTAAGCAGTTTATCCCGTTTAACCCAGCCTTCCCTTTCCGGCAAGCTGGGATTAAAGAACTGCGCGGATAAAGGACGCAATAATAAATCATCGAGCCCGCTCCTTAACTTAATCAGCCTTAGGGCTTGTTTATTTTGAGACATCGGCCGCTGACCTAACACTTCTCCGGTAATAATAAAATCCGCCTTTAATTCCTGCAGCAACTCCTTGGCCCTGGAAAACATAAGTATCTTGCAATCAATGCACGGATTCATATTAGAACCAAAACCATACCGGGGATTTTTTATAAGGGAGAGAAATTCAGCTCCTAAATCAAACTCGAGCAGTTTTATCCCTATACCAACAAAGCTATTCCTGATATCAAGCTTACAGAACGGAATCTTAAAGTGCACTCCAATAACCTCGACGCCTTGCTCCTTTATCAGCCTTGCCGCCAATAAACTATCCAGGCCTCCAGAAATTAATGCCAATGCCCTTATCTTCATATTGAATAATTAAATGATTTGATTATTCTGGTAAGAAGTTCTTTGCTAATGCCATAAATATTATCCCTAACAAGAATGCGATAAAAGCTGCGGTTGAACGCTTAAGGTCATTTTCTTTATGCAGTTCCGGGATAAGGTCGCTGGTGGCAATATAAATAAAACCTCCGGCAGTAAACGGCAATATAAAGTTCGTAAAATTCTTAACCAGGTCAGCTACAAAATAACCGATCACCGCTCCGAGTACAGCCATAAGCGCCGAGGCAAAATTAAATAAAAGGGCCTTTTTTTTGGTAAATCCGCCATATACCAATACAGCAAAATCGCCTAACTCCTGAGGAATCTCATGCAATACGATTGCCAGGGTAGTAATCAGGCCCAGCTTCAAAGAAACCATAAAACTTGCGGCAATAACCATGCCATCAATAAAATTATGGAACCCATCTCCCACAAGATTCAGATAGGTAAAGGCATGTATCTTACAGCCGCCTTCCTCATGACAATGCCGCCAATGCAGATATCTTTCCATAAGGAAAAAGATTATGATGCCAAGAATAAGATAAGAGAATACCGCCTCGCTTTTATTGTTTTCCAGGCATTCCGGTAGGATATGCAAAAAGGCGCCTCCGATGAGCGCGCCTGCGGAGAAACCAATCAGGCAAAAAAGGATTTTATGCAGCAGGTTACCCTTAATGGAAAGGGTAAAAATACCCACCAAGGATATAAGGCTGACTAAGGTTGTGCTGGCCAGGATCCAGAATAAAACCATATATAGGGAATTAGCCTAAACAGGGCTTTCTGCCTTTATTGGCTTTCTTAGAACGCCAGTTAAGTTTTCCTCTACGTTTTCTTTTTCCCATATTTAGTCCTTGTAATAAGTTTGCGGTACATTTAAAACGATATAACGCGCTGCTTCAAGCAGACATTCATAAATAACCTTCCCCATGGGCGTGCCGGCATATTCACTTAACCCTGTCTTAAAAAACTTATCGTGGGGAGTATTAATTTTATTCCTGGGGTTTTCCACTGCCTGGCTTCGAATATCCCGGCTACTGATTACATTTGAAGTAGCGCGGTCAACAATACGCAGGCTCAGCTGCATAGTTGCCTTGTTTAAAGGAGTTCCTAATAAGCCTCCCATAAAACTGCTGGCGGCACTTCCCCCACCTGCTACTCCTGATTTACCGCCTGAATTCTCCGGAACAAACTCTATAATCCCTATACTAATAATCAAATCCGTATCCGAAGGAGAAACCATTATAAAACGCTTGGTATTGCTTAAAATACTGACGAAATATTCTTTTATTGCCTGGCTAACATCCGTATTAATCCCGGAGGTCTTTAATTCAAAATCGCTAACTGCTATTTTGGCTTTGGGGCCGGAGTATCCTTCCAAAGGCTCATCTGCCAGATATTTATTGCTCCCAGACTGCATTTTTATTGAGGAGCATCCTACGATAAATAGCGACAAAATCAAACAACCGAATAACTTAGAACTTTTTTTCATGTTTGTTTTTAATATATTACTGATTAGCCTGGCTGTCAAGGGAAACCTAATTGCAACACTTACCTGCAAGCTGGCTAACCCTAGAGATTATCTTAAACGGATGTTCTCTTTTGATTTCAGCTATACTGCTTGAACCGCTGGTTACGATTATTGTCTTGACCATTGCGCGCCTTCCGGCTTGCGCATCAATAGCCATATCCCCTACATATAAAACTTTCGATTTATTAAGAGCAAACCTTTTGATTATTTTATTCAATATTTCAGGATCCGGCTTGCCGCGTTTTAATTTATCAGCGCAAAGCACATAATCAAAGAAATTAATTATACGCAGGTGTCTTAATAAAATAAAGGAAAACCTGCTTGGCCGGTTGCTTGCTACTGCTAACTTGCAGCCCCGGGATTTAAGTTTGCGTAAAAGCATCCTGACATGCGGATAAAGATGCGATTGTTTAAGCAGACTAATCTTATGATGACTGCGGTATAGGCGCAAAGATCGCTTTAAATCATGTCCGGGAACATATGGTTTAAGTAAATTCGCATCTCCCCATCCTACCAAGCTACGGATAAGTCTTGAGCTTTTAGGTTTTAAGCCCAGCTTACGCATTACGTAATTAAAACTGCTGCATATGGCTGCATAGGCATTTATTAAAGTTCCATCCAGATCAAAAATAATCAATTCAATATTCTGCATAATGAAAACATAGGCAGGGTTTAGAAGCCCTGCCTATTTAAAGTAATATTTAATGTTTAAAGTATATTCCTATTTTTGAGTAACAGAATCTGATGTTGCACCTTCCGGAGAAAGCGCCTGCTCAACAGCTGCATCTGGGCTGGCTACTGGTTCTTCCGGAGAAGCCTGGACATTATCCTGCTTAGTATCTTCAACAGCCTGCGCAGGAACAGCGGCAGAAGAATCCGGACTCTCACGGCCAATATTCTTGGCGACATTCTTACCGTCTGAACCAACAACATAATCTATGCTCAAGGTATCCTTAACCTTTATTTCATCAAAACTTCCAATATTCTCAAAGGTAGTCTTTTCATCAACAGTTAAAATAATATCCTTCTCCTGGTCTGTTTCATAATCAAGGTATTTTAAGGTAACTATCTTTCCTGCGCTGTCTAAGCTGGTCACCTCTCCCCAAATCCATTGCGTATCATTCTCATTCTGCGAAGGAGCCTGGGGAGCAGAAACAGCGGCTACGGATTCTACAGCACTAGCAGCAGGATTTTCAACGCCAACCGCAACTTCTTCAGCAGCAAAGGCAATAAGAGTAGTTAGCGCAATTAAGGCAGCAAACACAAAAACAGCTATAATTTTCCTTAAATCCATCTTACCCCCTCCTTTATTAGGGATTAAATTAACACAGATTTCTTAATTTGTCAAGTTATCTGTAAAAGGGCAGAAAAATCAACGCTATCATTACAATAAATGTAGTAGACAAGCCCACGCTTAAGCCTACCCAAAACCAATTGAGGAAAGTTATCTTAACACGCTTTTCTTTCTCAACGATACCTATGGCTACAATATTAGCCGTAGACCCAATAAGAGTTATATTCCCTCCCAGGCACCCGCCAAAAAGCAAAGCCCACCATAATGGTTGCAGATTTATGTTCAAATTATGGAACCCCTGTACCACAGGAATAAAAGCTGCCACTAAAACTACATTATCTAAAACACTAGAACCTATCGCGCCTATCCAAAGAATAGCAGAAATCAAGAAATCCAAGCTATTGCCGCATGCTGCCAGCATATGCTTGGCAATAAACTCAGTTGCTCCGGTGTATTTTAACGTGCCCGCCTGGACGAATAAAAGCAAAAAGAAAAGCAGCGTCCACCATTCCACATCTTTTTCGATATACTTTCTGGCCTTATTATGTTTCCAGATCATTATCAGGCCGCTGGCTATAAGCGGCACAACCAGCAAGACAGTATTCGCAGGCAGGCCCAAGACTATTTCCATGCGCCGGTGTAGGGATATAAAAACCAGCATAGTTGCAAATATCCCCAAACTTAATCTTAGGGTTTTTTCCGGAGGCACAGAGATCAGCCTAACCAGTATCTCATTAGCCCCCAACCTCTGCATTTGTTCATTGAGGAACCTGATCGGTTTTCTATACCAAAACAAGAGAATAAAAACAGTAACTAGTAAACACAGTGCAGCCAAAGGAAAGGCCTTAACTATAAAGTCTTCAAAGCTTAGTCCGGATTTTGAAGCAATAAGTATACCTATGGGGTTGCCTAACACTGTAGCCGAAGACCCTATGTTTGTAGCCAAAACTGAAATTATGACAAAAGGCACAGGGTTAACTTCAAAATAATCACAAATCTCTAATACCGCAACAACCATAAAAATAATTGAAGTTACTTCATCGATAGTACAGGCAAGTAAAGCTGACATGAGTCCGACGATAATGACAAACTTCTTGCCGGTTAATTTGGGGATACGTAAAATAAGGCTGACAATCCAGGCAAAAACTCCGGAATCTTTAAGCAACCCAATAATCACCATCATGCCTATAAGGAAAAGGATTACCTCAAGCGAAGAAAATTCAATAACATGCTCTAAGTCAATGGTTTTAGTCATCAATAATACGGAGGTGCCGATAAATGCAAAACTAAGACGAAAATCCCAAAAGAAAAGGGTTCCGAGGATTGAGGCGGAAAATATACTTATAGATAATGCCTGATGCGTATTCATTCCGGAAGACCTGGCGTAAAATCCAAGGCAGAGGGAAAGAGAAAGCAGGGAGCATAGCTTAAGAACCAAGCTTTTCATTGATTAAAGTAAGTTTTTTTGCAGCATATTGATTAATAAAGAGATGCCTTGATTCGCGAATGTATTTTATCAAAAACAACTGTTGCGAACATAACCTTTAACAGGTCACCTGGCACAAAAGGCAAGAAAGCAAGCAAAAATGCCTGGCTAAATGAACAGGACAGAGCGACTTTAAGCCAAAGCATCCCGCTAAACAAGATTATAAAATCTGCACATAAAAACTTTAACAACGTATTCCGCCTATTAGGCTTACCTTCCGAAAATAAGCTACCGGTAAAAAAAGATGCTAAAACGAACCCAACAATATAGCCTCCGGTAGGCCCAAAAAGATACAGGGACCCGCTGCCCAAGCCAGTAAACACCTGAAAACCAGTCAATCCCAAAACCAAGTATCCAACCTGCGCAAATACACCCAATCTTCTACCTAATAACGCACCTGAAAGCAAAACAAATAATGTCTGTAGCGTAAGCGGCACAGGAGTCAAAGGTAAGGGTATGCGCACAAAGGCGGATAAGGTAATTAAAGTTATAAAAACTGCCACGGCTAAAAACCGGAGAATTCTTTTATTAATAATGACTTCCCTGCTTAAAGTTGACTCCATATGCTCTCCTATAAAAATAATGATAGGGGTAAATGGGGCCGGATATATTTTATTTTCTGAAAAATATTCCCGGCCCCGCCACTCTCCCCATTCTCTATTTATTCCTTAGCTATAGCTAAAGTAATCACGCCAGCCAAAATCAGAAACAATCCAATACCGCCCTTAACAATCAAAAGAAGCGCTTTCCACCATTTTAAAATTGCCAAACCTCCTAAGACTAAAAAAGCAAGACCTAAAACAACCTTAAAAAGCGTAGACAGCGTCTTCTTTGCATCACAACACTTTTTCTCTTCTCCTGCCATTTAAACACCTCCTTTAACTGGGTTTACTTTTCCATCTGCGGTGAATCCAACCCCACTCCGCAGGATACTTGCGTATATAAGCCTCAACAATAGAAGTAAGCTTTTGTATATTTACCAAAACTGTTTCCTGCGCACTCAAGCCTGTATCCGGTTCCATCTCCGGTTCAAAGATTGCTATGTGCCGGTCACTTGGCTGACGGATAATAAAGCAAGGAATCAAGGCTGCCCCAGTGCGCTGAGCCAAAACCACTGGCCCTGTAGCCGTAGCTGCTTTCTGACCGAAGAAATCCACAAATACGCCACCGGAACCAAAATTCTGGTCTATAGGAATAAAAACAAGCTCATTGTTGCGCAAAACCTGGATAGTATTATTCACGCATGCGTTGCGCGGTTGGCTATAGATCGTCCGCACTCCATACTTCTCTCTTTTTTTACGGAAGATCTCTTCCATCTTAGCATCATGCATCGGCTTCATGATCCCCCCTGCCTTATACCCACCTACCGCCAGCCTGCCTAAAAGAAGAGGGAAATTACCAAAATGCGCGCTGACTAAAATCACTCCTTTGCCTTTAGCTAAAGCTTTATCCAAATGCTCCCTGCCAGAAAGCTCAACCCTCTTCTCCAAAAGGTGGGGTTTATCAAAAAAGAACATCAACTCCACCGCACTTTTGGCTATATTAGCAAAACAATCTTTGGCTATCTGTTGAATCTCTCGGGAGGATTTCTCTTTGCCAAAAGCAATATGTAAACTGTCTAAGGCGATATTCCTGTGTTTTTTCGCAAACAAATATGCCAAAACAGATATATTACTGGCAAAGGCATAAAGATAGCTTGCAGGGATCACTCTAACTATCAAAGAACATATATTTAAACCGAGCCAGGCCAAAAAATGGTTTAAGCCCTTACGTATTTTTTTAGAATCCATTTTGATTTTAAGTTAGATAATTATAACAAACTGCCTATAAATTGTAAATGATAATTTAAAGCTTATAGCCGATCTTACGCAATAAATCCTTACGCCAAACAATATCCTCAGGCGTTTCTGCTCCTTTAGGGCTTAACCCATCGATTACCCCTAATATACCCCTTCCGCCTTGGTCTTGAGCAATAATTACTTCCGCGGGGTTAGCCGTAGCGCAATATATATTACAGACTTCAGGAACATTCTTTATAGCATTTAAGACACTGATGGGATATGCATCCTTGATAAAGATAATAAAACTATGTCCGCAGGCAAGCTCAAGCGCGTTCTTGCAGGCCAGTTCTTTAAGCGCTGTATCATTGCCTTCGCAGCGTACCTTGCAGGCACCGGATGCCTCGCTAAAAGCCAGGCCAAATTTTGCCTTAGGGACATTAATCAAAGATTCATAAAGATCTTCCACTGTTTTAATAAAATGAGCCTGGCCTAAAATAAAATTTAAATCATCGGGCTTATCTATTTTTACTATTTTTAACTCTAGCATACCCCCCTCCTTACTTTCTGACTTTAACCTTACGGAAACCTACGGCGTCAATAGGCAGGTTGCCATGAAAAGCCTTAAGGGCAGTCAAGACATAATCTGGCTCACCCAAAAGCTTAAGTGGAATCTTTATAACTAAATAATTCCTGCCAAATTCAAATATTACCCCGGAGTTAACCACTCTCTTCTGGCCGTTAAATACCCGGAGTTTCTTCCCCGCGGTAATAATGCGTATTTTTGGCATCGCGGGAAAAGCAGTATTCCTGCTGTATCCGAAAACATAAAGCAATACGCTAAATCTATTGCTGAGTTTTTTAGGTTTATCTACGCGTGCGACAAAATAACTGTCCTCTTCAGCATAGCTAACCTGTCCATCAGCCTCTATCGTCTTCCCCTCTACAGTATCAACTCCCGGAGCATCCTTAAACATCTTTGAGGCGCCGAAATAAGAAATAACCTTATCTTTTAACGTTTGCTGGGGAGCTAACTCCAAGGGCGGATAATCTCCGAATAATTCATTTTCCCTGGCAAAGGAAAATAGATAAAAAGCGCTGGATTGCGTCTGACTCTTATAAAAAAGTATAGACTGATATTTCTTATCCAGTTCCCCGAAACTTAAGTCCGCACGGGACCAGCTAATCTCTGAATCAATAAATTTATCTGGCGGACGAAGCTCTAACTCCGGATGGTAATGCCGAGGCTTGGGCCAGCCAACACAGTGTACAAGGTATGGGTAGACTTTTGGCTTGGCGATCTTGCCTTCCAAGTCACTTAAGGCCACCTGAAGGAACAGATATAAAGATTTATGGTCAACATTAACATCTGCCGGATGCGAAACAAATATTTTATCCGGTTTATAATTTAAAATCTGCCTGCTTAGATCATCCAGGATACTTTCACCGCAATACTCAGCCCCATAAGAAGGATTATCTTTGTAAGGCACGCTAGATATACGGGTTAACCGGTCACGAAATGGTTTCTTAGTCTGCCAATACTGGCTGAATATATTGAAGGTGCCGTAATCCGGATAACCTAAGAATACCAAATCCTCCTCGGGTAACCCCAGGTATTTCATCGCCTTAATTGACTCTTGCTGGCGCACTTTACCCATATGCACAAACTCACCCTGACGCACAGTTATCCTTTTTTCATAAACAATAAAAGCCAGTTCATTATGATCTCCATTGGTCAGGTAAACTATTCTAATCTTTGCGCCTGCCTTAAGCGCCTGCTGAATAACCCCTGCGCAGGCAATTGCTTCATCATCGGGATGCGGGGCTAAAATCAATACGCGCTCTCCTTTTTTAAAGGGCTCTAGGATAGGCATTTCTGACCAATAAGCCAGATCAGATTTTTCTATGCTAGCACAACCGACAAGCAACAAAAACAACAACATAACTGATAGAATATATTTATGCATAAAAGTATTCTATCATTCGGCTAATTTTTAGTCAAGACAATCACCGGCGAACAAAAGATTTACGTTGATGTTTTTGCTGCTAGGGATAAGGGCTCCGGAGAAAATATCGCTGAGGAAATAATTTGCAAAAACCTGCGCTTGTTATACAATACTTTCATGGTAGCCGATATCCAGAAACACTATCAAAAAATAAGAAAAATCCTGCTTGTAATACTAGCCTTAAACTGGTTGACGGCCTTGGCCAAGATCATTTACGGCTTAAGCAGCCGTTGTTCAAGTATGACCGCAGACGGTTTCCATTCGCTCTCAGACGGGACCTCCAATGTCATCGGGTTACTGGGCATCCATTTTGCCTGCCAGCCGGTAGATAAAGACCATCCTTACGGACATAAAAAATATGAAACATTATTCTCCCTGGTAATTTCCGCCATGCTCTTTATTGTCGCATTTAACTTAATTAAACAAGGGTGGGCGCGACTACACCAACCCATCCTGCCCCAGGTTGACATAAGCAGTTTTGCGATTATGGTTATCACCCTAGCAGTTAATATATGGGTAATGAACTATGAAAATAAAAAAGGCAGAAAATTAAAAAGCGACATCCTGATTTCTGATTCTATGCATACACGGGCAGATATCTTCACCTCCTTTTCAGTAATCGCTTCTCTTATTGCAATAAAATTAGGGTTCCCTATAATCGACCCGCTTATAACTATCCTTATATCGTTGTTTATTGGCTTTGCCGCTTTTGAGATAGCAAAACAGAGCTCTGATGTCCTCTGCGATACAGCGGTTTTTCTGGATGACCAAAAGATCAGGAATATTGTACTAAAAACAAAAGGAGTGCGCGCCTGCCATAAAATACGCAGCCGCGGAAGGATTGACGATATCTACATTGACCTGCATGTCCAGGTTAATCCCAATATGCACATAGACAATGCCCACCAGATAAGCGATAACATTGAGGAAGCGATCAAATCTGCCATCCCCGAAATAGCTGATGTAGTAGTACACATGGAACCCCTGGAACATTAGATATATCCAAGGGGGTCTTGTGGAACGCCATTTTTTCTGATTTCAAAATGCAGGTGCGGAAGCATATCGCGGGGCCTGGCATTGCCAGTCTTGCCTACCCTGCCGATAACCTGACCTTGACGAATGTAATCATTCTTACGCACAAGGATCTCCGAAAGATGTCCATAAATAGTAATATATCTATCCGCATGGCGGATAATTACATACTTACCCATTCCCTGGTTTTGGTTAGTGCTGATCACCCTGCCGCTTTTTGCAGCTAAAACAGCTACTCCCACGTCCGCCAGGAGATCTATACCTTTGTGCATCCGCCTGCCAGAACGGCTGGAGGCAAACAATCCATCTCCGCGATTATCGTTACGAATAAGGATATCGCCTTTGTATTCAATGGGGCAGATAAAACACTGTTTATCCAGGGAATTCAGACCTATGAATACAAAAATCAATACTATGATTGAAGAAATTACCAGGATCTTTTTCATTTCCGTTTTTTTAAAAAGAATATTATAGCACAGCTGTCAAACGCCAGGCAGAAAATGATAAAAAAGTCGCCATAGCGGTTATAAATTGTACGCCTTATTGGTGCTAAGTAAATATTTTGGCTGCTATAGCCTTTGACGAAACTATTCTTTCCTGAGGCGTCCCGGATTATCGATAAAGACCTGCCAAACGGGTCGATGAACCCGGAGATCCCGGTATTAGCTGAACGAATAAGGTATACATGATTCTCGACTGCCCTAAAAACCGAGGCTGCCAGATGCTGGTATGGTGCGCTACTCCTCTTATACCAGGCATCATTAGTGATATTTACCAAAAACCTTGCCCCTCTTTTTATAAATTCCCGGGACAATTCGGGGAAAAGATCCTCAAAACAAATGAGTACGGCAAAATCCACAGGATGACTGAATATAACATACTCTCTTCCCGGTTCTATATCTCCAATAGGAGCAATGGTCTGTAAAAAAGGAAAGGTGCTTTTAAACGGTATATATTCTCCAAACGGAACCAGGTGAAGTTTATTATACATCCTCTCAGGCTGACCAAGATTATTAATAAACAGGGCGCTATTAAAATAATCCCCGCCGGAGCGCGAAACCACACCTAACAGTAAATTAATCTTTAGCTGGCCGGCTAAAGAAAAAATCTGAGCAAATTGACCATCAGCAACATTCTCTCCCCAAATAACCGGTACAGATGCCTCCGGCCAGATAACCAAATCAGGGTTGTCCTTAGCAGCTGCCCTGGTTAACTCTATATAATTATTCAATATACCTGTTGCTGCCTGGTTATCCCATTTTAAATCTTGAGGGATATTGCCCTGAACTACGGAAACCTTAAGCTGCTCTTTATTAAAACACAGGGCAGGTTTATAACTCAATCTGTAAAAGCCATACGCCAAAGATAAAAACAATATACAAACACAAATTAAGGAAATCTTTGCTTTTAGCCGCTTACGCAAAGCTAGATAAAACCCGACATTAAGCAACACCACAAGAAATGAAACCCCCCAAGAGCCGGTTACATCAGCAATCTGGATAACCGGCAGATTTTTGTATTGCGAAAACCCTACTTGCGCCCAAGGGAAACCCGTGAATAAATAGCTGCGCAAATATTCCAGTAATACCCAGGAGCTCGGGATAAAAAACAGTACAGCAGCCGGGGAAAAATAGCGGGATAAATAAACTACGCAGCCAAAGACCCCAAAATAAACAGCCAGATATAAGATTAAGACTATTTGGCCGAGAAGGGTAACATGTATAAGCCAATAAATAGTCAGACTCCAGAAGACTACCCCGCAAAAAAAAGAGATTATAAATGTTTGACGTAAAGATTTATTTTCTAGCGCAATAAATAGAGGGATAAAACCAACCCAGGCAAATAGCCAGAGATTAAAACTGGCAAAAGAAAGCGATAACAGACTGGCAGATAAAATGGGCAGGATTACTTGGCTCATTTTGAACAACACTTCTTATATTTCTTTCCTGAACCGCAAGGACAAGGATCGTTACGGCCCACCTTAGGCTGATGGGATTGCACGGGTTTAATCGCAGTTGCCTGCTTTGCTGGAGTCACTTCCTCTGGGACATTTTCTCCTCCAGGATGGGCTTGAAATTTAACTGACTCCGGATGAGAGAGCTCCTTAGGTAAAGAGCTAAAAACCCCCCGGAATCTATCCGGCTTGGCAGGCTGTAACTTAAATATAGTCTCCGCAGCTTCTTCTTCAATACTACTGATCATCTGGCTAAACATTTCAAAAGCCTCGCGCTTATATTCAATCAAGGGATCCCTCTGCCCGTAGGCGCGCAGGCCGATGCCTTCTCGCAGGCTATCCATAGCATAAAGGTGATCCTTCCATTTACTATCTATAATCTGCAGGAACACCATACCTTCTAAATTGCGCATTAACTCAGGAGTAATCTCTTTTTCCTTGGCTTCATAAGCTTCAAGCAGCTGCGTAGATAACTTCTCTTTGATATCCTGCTCACCCTGACCAATAAAGCCTTGCGCATCAAATTCCAGCCCAAACTTTAAAGCCATGCAACTGCTCAATCCTACAGTATCCACCCCGGAAGTATCCGGCTGATTGTAAATTCGCAAATACTCCTCAACAAGCTTATTAATAATTCCTGCAATATTCTCTTTTAAGGAAAAACCCTCCAGAATCTGCCGGCGCTGGCTATAGATAATCTCTCTTTGTTTATTCATTACATTATCATACTCCAAGAGCTGTTTCCTTATCTCAAAGTTATGCTGTTCAACCCGGCGCTGGGCAATCTCAATGGAGCCGGTAACCCAGGGATGTTCAATAACCTGGCCTTCCTCTAAGCCCAGCTTATCCATTAATCCGATAATCCTGTCTGAACCAAACAAACGCATAAGGTCATCTTTTAATGATACATAAAAACGTGAAGAGCCGGGATCGCCCTGGCGGCCGCTTCTTCCGCGCAACTGATTATCAATACGCCTGGCTTCATGACGTTCTGTGCCCAAAACATGCAACCCCCCTACTTCCACTACTTTCTTATGCTCTACTTCAGACTCTGTTTTATACCGCTCAAGGATAGCTTTATATTCACTCTGGTAATTTTGGTCTTCAGGGTTTAGTTTTTGTTTAGCTACATTTCTGGCGGTATATTCAGGATTACCCCCCAAAAGGATGTCCGTGCCGCGGCCGGCCATATTGGTGGCAATGGTTACCCCTTTATACCTGCCTGCCTGGGCAATAATCTCAGCCTCAAGTTCATGGTATTTAGCATTCAGCACCTGATGCGGCACTCCCCGACGCTTAAGCATTTCAGAAAGCATTTCAGATTTGTCAATAGTAATTGTACCGACCAGAACAGGCTTGCCTGCTTCATATAGCCCAACAATCTCTTCGACTACGGCGGCAAACTTTTCTTTTTCGGTCTTATAAATACGGTCGGGGTAATTTTTGCGCACCAAAGGTTGATTTGTCGGCAAGACAACTACATCCAGCTGATATATGTTCCTGAATTCATTGGCTTCGGTAAAAGCAGTGCCGGTCATCCCGGCAAGTTTTTCATACATACGGAAATAATTCTGGAAGGTAACCGTAGCCAAAGTTTGGTTTTCCCGCTCAATTTTCAATCCTTCCTTGGACTCAATAGCCTGATGCAAACCGTCTGACCAGCGTCGACCCGGCATAAGGCGCCCGGTAAATTCATCCACGATAATTACCTGCCCGTCCTTAACTACATAATCTACATCGCGCTGAAAAAACTCTTTTGCCCGCAAAGCTTGAATAGTATGATGCCGATATTCAATTGTTTCTAAAGTATGCAGGCTGTCAATGCCCCAAAGTTTGGAAGCCTTAAGTTCACCTTCTTCAGTAAGGGCAACGGTCTGTGCCTTTTCATCCGCCACATAATCAAAGCCCTGGCCTAAATCCACTCCTTTATATTTAGCGTCAATTTCGTCTTTTTCTGTAACCCTGCGGCCGTTTAAACCTTCGACTATTTTCTTAGCAGTATAATATTTATCGGTAGACTCCTCAGCGGGACCTGATATAATCAACGGCGTACGCGCCTCATCAATCAATATCGAATCCACCTCATCTACAATAGCATAATAAAAAGGCCTCTGTACCAGATCTGTAACAGAATATTTCATATTATCGCGCAGATAATCAAAACCAAACTCATTGTTTGTGCCATACGTTATATCACAGGAATAAGCGACTTTTCTTTCTTCATCTGACATATCATGCTGGATAGTGCCTACGGATAACCCTAAGAATTCATAAATCGGCCCCATCCATTCGCGGTCACGCCGGGCAAGATAATCATTAACCGTAACTACGTGCACACCTTTGCCTAATAAAGCATTTAAATAGGCCGCTAGCGTAGCAACCAAAGTCTTTCCTTCTCCGGTAGACATCTCTGCAATCCTGCCCTCATGCAGAATAATGCCGCCGGCAATCTGCACATCAAAATGCCTTAAACCTATTGAGCGCCTGGATGCTTCCCTGACTACAGCGAAAGCTTCAGGCAATATATCGGCAAAAATCCTGTTTCGGCTTACTTTAAGTTTTTCTTTTAATTTCTCCTTTTCCTCAGGCATAGCCACTGAAAGCATGGCTTGCTGCAGTTCTTCTAGATCCTGCGCAAATTGCTCAGATTTACTGCTTAGATGCTTCTTAAACTCATCTGTCTTGGCGCGCAGTTGATCATCGCTAAGCTGGCTCATACTGGCTTCAAATGAATTTACCAGATTAACAAGGCGGCTCAATTCAACCATCTTATTCATCGATGGGCTGGGCATTTCGGAATGCAGGACAATCTTTACATCAGGGAATTTTTTCCTGATGGCATCTTGCTTATTTTTAAGAATAATCTTTTTAATCAACCCGAGCATACTGGCACCTTAAGCTTCTATTTAGCGAGATCCTTGTTTGTTCGCGCTTAATTTAAGGAAGGCTTCAATAAATTCATCCAGCCCCCCGTCTAAAACCTTCCCGCTGTCTCCAGTTTCAAAATCCGTACGATGATCCTTGACCAAATTATAAGGATGCAGCACATAAGAGCGGATTTGGCTGCCCCATTCAATTTTCTTTTTGTCCGAATCCTGCTGTTTTAACTCTGCTTCCTTTTTCTCCTGCTGCGCCTCATAGATACGCGCTTTCAATATCTTTAAAGCAGTTTGCTTATTTTGATGCTGCGAACGTTCATTCTGGCACTGCGCAACAATTCCAGTGGGAATATAAGTTACCCTCACCGCTGAATCAGTAGTATTAACGCTTTGGCCACCGGCGCCCTTAGCGCGGTAAACATCTATACGCAGATCTTTTTCCTCAAGCTTGATATCCAGCTCTTCCTCTATTTCAGGAATTACATCTACCGAGGCAAAAGATGTATGCCTGCGCTTATTGGCATCAAAAGGAGAAATGCGCACCAATCTATGCACCCCGCGTTCTGCCTTTAAATAGCCATAAGCATACTCCCCTTCAATTAAAAGGGTAACATTTTTAATCCCTGCCTCTTCGCCGGCAAGTAAATCAATTGTTTTTACGCTATAGCCGCGGTTTTCTGCAAAACGACTATACATCCTAAAGAGCATGCCTGCCCAATCGCAGGATTCTGTGCCGCCGGCTCCGGAGTTAATACTTAAAATCGCACTGTTTTTATCCAAGGGGCCGCCTAAGAGTACCTGGAATTCCAGTTTATCTATTATTGATAGCAAGCTATCAGTATTGCGCGCTAAATCCTCAAGTAACTCATTATCGCCTTCCTTGACTAAAGGGATAAGTTCTCCAAGCTCCTGGTATTTTCTGTAAGCTAAATCCCAGGGCTCAACTATTGCTTTAAGGATTTTTAATTCTTTAACTATTTTCCTGGGGCGATCCGTATTATCCCAGAAATCTGCGGCGGACATTTGGCCGGATAAAACATCTATCTGCTGTTTCTTGTTTATAACGTCAAAGATAACCTCTTAGATTATCGATCCTTACTCCCAGGCCATCTAACTTAGATTTGATTTCATCAAGCATAATTATCTCCTTGTCTGTTTTAACCTATTATTTCTTTATCCCCCTAAAGGCCAGCATAAATTCATCGCGGCTATCCGCTGCTTGTGCAGCATCCTCCTCAGTAATCTTGCCCTCCTGAACCAGCTTAACCAAGGACTGATTAAATGACTGCATGCCGAATATTGCCCCATCATCGATAAACTGAGGAATCTCCCAAATCTTTCCCTCGCGAATCAGGCGGCTTATAGTAGGAGTCAAAAGCATAATTTCATAAGCAGGGATACGGCCCGCGCCATCTTTAGCAGGCACCAAGCGTAAAGAAATTACTCCTTTTAATAATGTAGCTAATTGGTTCCTTGCCTCTTGATGCTGATGCGGCGGGAAAAAATTAATTAATCTTTCCACGCTCTGAGAAGCATTAACGGTATGTAAGGTGCTTAAAACCAGCACCCCTGTTTCTGCGGCGGTCATAGCGCTGGAAACAGTCTCATAATCGCGGATGTTACCGATATACATTACATCCGGGCTCTGCAAAGTAAAGGAACGCAGGGCAACCGTATAAGAAGCAACATCAATACCTAGTTCGCGCTGGTTGATAATTGATTGTTTATCTTCAAAGGTGAATTCAATCGGCTCTTCAGCAGTTAGAATATGCTTCTTGGAGCTGCTGTTTATATACTCCATCATACTGGCAATGGTCGTGGATTTACCGCTGCCCATACTCCCGGTTAAAAGTACCAGGCCACGAGTCTCAAGCGATAATTTCTTTAATATATCAACAGGGAGATTCAACTCCTCAAACGTCGAGATATGATTACGCACATTCCTAATGACAATAGACGGCCAGTTCCTTTGCATAAATATACTTACACGGAAACGGCGACCAAACTCCTCAAGGTAGACGGCAAAATCAACATCCATATTATTCCTGAAGATATCAAGCTGCTTGAAATTAGCCAGCTGTTGGGTAGCAAGCATAACGTCCTCTACGCTTAAGACATGATCGCCCATGGGAATAATCTTTCCGTCAATGCGCAGCCGCGGCGTACCCCCGGCCCGGTAAAATAAATCCGATCCGCCTCTAGCTACCATCTCCTGCATCAACTTCTTAATGTCCATCTTTTCCTCCAAGAATAATTTAAGGCATTGTTCCCGCTGCCCTCAGCCGTAACATGCGGGACTGCGGACAAGTTTGCCTATAGGCAAACTTGTCCTTAATTATAACACTTTATTCCCTTTTAATGTAGGATTAAATTCCATATACTTTGCAAGCATAAGCCGGCTTTGGGCATCTAACGCCGGGAAGGAACCAAGAATCAATATTATAAACGGCACAAAAAACCACTCTAAGATTAAAAGCACATTTTTAAACCAACTGACCCCCCTAGGCCGCGGTGGAAGGATTGTCCAGCTTAAGAATATCCAGGTTAAGCTGGTTAACAAGGTAAACTGAAACAATAATCCGGTAATTTTAGGCAAATTATACGCAATAGACATCTGGCTGAACAGCCGCCCGCCAAAAAATATGGGAAGCGGACCGATAACTACTAAAATAACCGCCCAGATTGCCCAACTGACATGACTTTCCAAAAGATGGAATAATCTCCTTAATCTCTTAAATAAAGAGATATTGTTATTTTTCATGAATCCAATTGCCACGAAAGGAAAATTCTCTACGCCCCAGGCCCATCTTCTTTTCTGCTTATATTGTACAACCATGGTCCGCCAAATATTATTGGAATAAGCTACATCCATAGAAACTGTAATATATAACGGGACCACCCGATAATCGCCATTATAATGCAAAAAGCCCTTCCAGTAAATTACCGAGTCATCTGAAATCATATTTCTTGGCCAATAATCCACCTCAACCAGGGTCTTAAAACTCATACTATGGCTGGAGAATGTGACAAATTTCTCAAGGCGCATACTCTCGATCATCTGACAGAATGAACTACTAATTTCAACTAACCTGGCAAAGGACGGCGCCTGCCAAATATTATTATTATAAACCGGCATTGGCTGATAGCTTGCCTGATGCGGTTTATCCGAAGTTAGAAAATGATAACTCAAACAACCAAAATATTCCGGCTCAACACAGGTATCCGCATCGAAACAAGAAACTATAACATGCTCGCAACCGATCCCGCGGGCATCGATAAACTTTTTAGCGGCCTTAGCTGCCCAAGTAGCATTTGCACCTTTAGTACGGCTCTCGCCAGGCAGGTTGTCAGGATGAAAGGTAGACAAATACGCACCGAATTTACTCCCAAATTCCTTCTCTAAAGCTAAGGCATTATCGTGCGCGCGGGAACCTCTTTCTTCAAAAGCCATAACTACTATAAACTTCTCTTTGGGATAATGACTCATACTCAAGGCTGTCAAAGACGGCCGCAAAACCTCCAGCCCCTCATTGTAGATCGGGAATATAACTAACTGATATAAATCCAACCAATTTTTCTGTTGCCCCAGGCTTAAACAACGCCCCAGCCAATCCTCGCCCTTTTGACAAGAAATTTGGCGATGTGCCATAATCAAAAGCGTGGTCAAGTAAATTGTACGGATTATCCAATAAAAATCAAAAGTAATAATGACAATGGCGCTGGCTATTGGGTATTTAACCGACAATATGATAAGTAAAATGATTATCCCCCAAGACAGACTCCCAGGAATAATTTCAAAAACCCGCTTTAAAACTCTGGCCTTATTCATTTATTTTCTTCTTCATCAATCTTTCCAATAAAAAAAACTCCGGGCTCAACTCCAGCTTATACAGGTTATTATAGGAGAAACCATCAGGGCTTCTCTGGCTATCGCTAAAATAAAGTACCTGGCGTTTATTATCGTAAGAGGCCTCCGTTGGCTCTTTGCTCAATTCTACTAGGTTGACCGGTTTAGCCTGAGGCCTGGATTCAATTACAGCAACATGCCTATTAGTCAATACAATCAAATGGTAATTATCCGAATGCCAGAATATTTTGATTATTTTCTCCTGAGGATAATCAAGATACACGAAAGAATCTGAATATGTATAATCATCCCGGCTATCAAGAAGAATAACGCTTATTTGATGCGCGTTAAAGACAAACAGTTTACTCCTATCCGCAGAAACATCCCAACCGTTGATCTGGCCAAATTTCTCAGGTAAACTTGCGATATCCTCAAAATTACTCCCATCCAGGTTAGACCTATATACAATCTTATTCTCCTGATCTAAATAACAAATCGCCCCTTTTTCGATATCTACGCGAAAAGAAGAGAACCCTTCCTGATTTAACTGCTGCAGGTCAGGCCTTAAGGGAAAAAGGATAACTTTGTCAATACGACTAACCTTACCAGCCTCTACGTCTACCTCGGATTTCCAGGGATAATATTTCGGCAATAATAAAGTAATCTTATAAACACCGGGCAAGAGCTCCTGTATGCTTGCCGGGCTCTTATCAGGAATGAGCTTTCCATCAAGATATATCCTTGCCCCTTCAGGCTGAGTTTTTATATAAATTAAGCCTGTCTTGACAAATTTCAAGGTCTGCGCGTTGAATTTGTAACCTAAGGCAAATGACAGGATAAAGGGCAGGCCGCCGAAGAATATAAACAGGCTTAAATAAAACAAAAAACTCCTGGCTTTTTGGATAGGATAATCTTTCTTTAACCAGCTAAACATTTCACCATCTCTTTCTCTAACGCCAACAAAAATTTCTTTTGTTTTATACCAAATACATATCCGCCTATCTTCTTATCACTTTTAATTACACGATGGCAGGGAATAATCAGGGGGTAAGGATTGCGTTTTAAAACCTGCCCCACTGCCCTGTACGCACGCCTAGAGCCTGCTTTTTGCGCCACCCATTTATAGCTGCGCACCTGGCCCAAAGGAATGCTTAAAACTGCCCTATAAACCTTGGCCGCGAACAATGTCATCTTCCGATCAATTCTTTCCGGCGCAACAGCAGATGATAACCCACAGCAAACCTATGCGCCTCATCACGCACCCGGCGGATTAAATTTAAAGCAGGGGTATCCTTAGAAAAGCTTAGCGGATACGCTTCCTGGTTGCTATAAATACGTTCCTCTTTTTTAGCTATACTAACCAATGGGAGGATCAGGTTTAATTCTTTAAGCTGGCTGGCTGCTGTTAAAAGATGCCCCTTCCCTCCATCAATAAGTAATAAATCCGGCAAAGGACCCTTTTCTTTAATAAGGCGGCTGTAGCGCCGGCGCACTACCTCGGCCAGCATCTTATAGTCATCGATCCCCCGGAAACTTTTAATGCGGAAACGACGGTAATTATTTTTATCCGGATTGCCGCGATAAAAACTTACCATTGCGCCTACGGCCTGCTTACCGGAAATGTTTGAAATATCAAACCCCTCAATCCTTTCCGGCATCTTCTTTAGGCCTAGCCTGCTCTTTAAATCTTCTAGCTCTCCTTTACGGTTAACCCCGCTTAAGCCTGCGGCCAGCTCAGCTAAAGTAGAAACCTGATCGCGCACCCTCGCTGCTGCCTCAAAGTCCCTGACCCTGGATTTATTTTGCATTATCTGGTTCAATCTATAAATCAACAACTCGGCCTTACCTTCTAAAATCAATATAATATTATCAATACCCCGGATATATTCTTTGCGGCTGATTTTTCCAATACAAGGCGCAGGGCAAAGATTAATCCTGCCATATATGCAACTTTTACCGGGAAGACTCCGGCATGAACGATACGCAAAGCTGCGCCGGATAATTTTCAAAGCATCTTTTAAAAGCTTGGAATTGGTATAGGGCCCGATATACCGCGCAAACGAATCATCCTTTTTACGCGCAATACTTATAGCCGGAAATTCTTCTCCAGAGATTTTAACAAACGGAAAACTTTTATCATCGCGCAAGGATATGTTATACTTAGGCATAAACTTATGTATAAGGCTGGCCTCAAGCAATAAAGCCATGGACTCATTAGGAGAAAGCTTAAACTCAACATCAACTACCCTGCTCATTAAGGCGAGGGTTTTGCTGTCTAAATCCCTGCCCAGGTAATTAGGCAATCTTTTTTTTAAGGAATTGGCCTTGCCAACATAAAGCACCTTTCCCCGGTTATCGCGCATCAAATAAACACCTGGAGAATCCGGGGCAGAGAGAATCTTTTCTTTTAATCTTTGTGGTTGTTCCATATAGATTGCCTAATATTCTTAAGGGCCAGCCAATGCATAAACTCTCTAAGTTCAGCTACGCCAAAAAGAAAACAAAAAATAATATAGGATAATGCCCCGCAAAACAAAGCCCAGCCGAAATTTAAGGCGCAATTTACCAAAAAACAGACAGCTGCCATGCAAAAAGAAGCAGCCAAGATACGCAGAAAAGAAGAAAATATTTTACGCCCTCCGAAACCTCCTAAACGCTTGTTTAGAATAAAAAATAATATCAAAAAGGTAATTATCCCTGAAATGGATGTGGATAAGGCCAGACCGCCTATTTTCAGCGGAAACATCAAAATCGAATTGAATACAATATTCATCACCAAAGCCAAAAACGCTATTTTTGCTGGAGTAAGCGTATCCTTAAGGGCGAAAAAACAAGACTGTAATATCTTTGTACCCCCGTAGGCGCATAATCCAATGCTGTAAAAAAACAGGGCGTTGCTGGTCAAGAGGCTTGAATTAGAATCAAACCTGCCGCCGCCAAAAAGCGTAGACACTAAAGGATGGGCCAATACCATAAAAATCGCGCTGATTGGAAGCAATGCAAAGAAAACAGCACGCAGGCTCCAGGAAAGCATAGCCTTAAGATCCCCCTGTTCATCCTCTAATGCCTGCGTAGAAAAAGTAGGCAGGATCGCCTGCGCCAAGGCATTACTGAAAATACCTATGGGGAACTGGATAAACCGGTAAGCAAAATAAAGCACCGCGACCCCTCCATCTCCGACAATCGCTATTAAAGAACCAAAGATAGAATCAACGAAATTATTTAGCTGATAGATACTGGAACTGGCCAGCCGGGGCAACATTAATTTTCCGATGTACACCACTCCGGGATGCTTAAAGTTGAAAATCAGTTTGGGATGGAATCCTTTTTTATATAAAACAGGCACCTGTACTGCAAGCTGCAACAGCCCGCCTAACAAAACCCCGGTTGCCAAACCCCTGGTACCTTCCCCAAGAAGTAAAGCGCAAATAATTATAGATATATTTAAAAGGCAGGGCGCCAATGCCGAAACAGTAAAGTTCTTAAGTGAATTTAGTATGGCCATGGCATAAACAGCCAGGCCGATAAGCAGTATATAAGGGAAAATAATCCGGTTCAGGCGGATAGTTGCTTCTAATTTATCCGGGAAGGCAATAAAACCAGGAGCGATCATGCGCACGATCAATGGAGAAAAAATAATCCCCAGGATAGTTATAGCGCTTAAAATAACCAATAATAGGTTAAGTAGAATATTAACCAGCTCCCAAAATTCCTCCTTTGAGCGTTTAAGGTTATATTCACTTAAAACCGGGACAATCGCTGCGTTAGAGGCCCCCTCGCCTACAAAATCCCGGAACAGGTTAGGAATACGAAAGGCAATGACGAATGCCTGTGCATAAAGGTAAACCCCGAATAACCTGGCTATAACTACGTCCCTTATAAAACCCAGGATGCGCGAGGCAAGAGTAGCCAGGCCAATAACAGTTGCCGAACGCGCAACTGCCTGATTCTGGCTGCCTAATGAATATTTGTTTGTTGACATGAGCAATTAATTATGCTATTAATATAAACTTGTAAAGTTAATTAACATGCCCTTCTGGGTAAGGAGAATAAATGCCAAGGCGTAGAACATCATTAAAAAGTAACCGTGTAAACAAAAGAAAACATACCCGTAATGTTAAAGTTAAGCTTCAGCTTAAGAAGGCAATAAAGAAATTCCAGGAGCTGCTTGCCAAAAAGGATTCCGCTGAAGCCAAAACATTCATTACTAAAGTCTTTTCCCAGCTGGATAAGGCGGCGAAAAAGAATATCATCCATTCAGGAACGGCTAACCGCAGAAAATCACGCTTAATGTGCCGTTTGAACAAATCCGCATAAACCAACAACTAATTTTTCCAAGGCAAAGGCAGGCTTTAGCTTGCCTGTTTTTATCTCTACATCACAGCCAAGAAGAAGCTTAAGCTTTCTCCGGGCCTCTTGCCCCTGAATACCCTGTTTTTCCCAGGCATAACGCAAACCTCCCAAGATACGTTCAGGGGCCTCTCCATTTCTTAAAAGCTGGCTTAAAAGACGAAGGGCATAGTCTGTTTTTCTTAACTCGATCTGCCGGTTTAAAGAAAATGTATCCGGATTGACTGTTTCTTTAAAACGCATAATCCTGGCAAACGGCGATATACTTTTAATAAAACCATCCTTATAATCGTAATGTTCCAGTGTCAGTACCAAAACTAATTGTTTATTCGGTTTTTTAGCATAGCTCAAAAGAAAATCCCGGCTTGGCTCATCCAGGAAATCACCATCTTTGATGACAATAATTCTTTTGGCGCTTTTTAAGGGAATAGCCAGGAATCTCTCCTGCATAATTTTTAAGGTTAATTCCTTAGCGTATAATGTATCTAGATTAAAATCTTGGAGTTCTTTTGGAAGGAATTCCTGCTTTATTTTCCTGAGCTGGCTTTCTCTGGCCTGGGGATCCTGGCCGATAAGTAAATAAACCATATTACCATTGTTCAACTGTGCGCTCGACAATTCGACGGGCAAGATCTTCTATTGCATTGTTTACGGCAGTGCCTTCGGAGATCTTAATATTGGAACTATTAGCATCCAAATTAGTAAAATAAGAATAGTTACCGTTAAAATTCTTCTCTTCCCAAACCAGCTTGTTCTCTTTTTTATCCCACAGGCTTAAATTCACATAGATATTAATGCGATATTCAGTAACATCCTCGGTATTCGAGGTATAACTTAGAGGGTCTTTGCGATATTCAACTAATTCCCCCTTAAGTACTAAATCCGCCTGGTCCTCTTTTACCGGCTTAAGATTACCGTCAAAAAGATACCGATTAATTACCTTTTTAGTAATATCTGTCTCAAGCATAGGCCGGTAAATACGGTATTTATTGGCAGAAAAGGATTCCTGGGTTACATCCACTTTATTTAAAAATGGGGTTATGTAAATCGAATCGTATTTCCCATAAAGCATAGAACGGGTGGTATAGCCGCAACCGGAGAGAACAGTAGATAGCAGAGAGAATACACTAGTTAAACATAAAAAAAATAAAATCTTATTCTTCATTTTTACGCTCCATTATCTGCAACCTAGCCGCAGCCTGGCTGGCCCAGGGGCTATCTGCGTAATTATTTATTATATCGTTATAATAAATCCTGGCTGAATTAAATGCCTTTTGCTTTTCATAAAACTTGGCGATATTATAGTTTGCTTCAGCCTCCTTCTCCCTGATATTATTAATATTCTTCTCGGCATCAAGAGAAAGCACGGCATCAGGATGTTCCTTAACAAACTCTTCAAAACGTTCTTTTGCCTCCTGGGCTGCGCCCTGGTCATAGGCCGGCCCCTTGGACAAGCTTGAGCGGCAAGAGGCAATCTGGAACTTCGCCGCAGAAGCCCATTCGCTATCAGGGTAACGGGAGACTACTTTATTAAACTCATCTTCAGCCTCATAATAACGCATTAAGCCCTTTAAAACCAGGCCTAATTTATACTGTGCCCGGGGAGCTAACGGGCCGTAAGTAGAGTTTTCTACTACCTTGCCAAAGATCTCAATAGCCGGATTTTCCACTGGCAGGTCTATACCAAAAGCCTTCCGTTTTTCTCCAGCCATAAACCTCTCGGCAATTTTATACTCACGCTCAATAACCTCCTGAATACGCTCACTAAAAGGATACTTATCAATCACCATCTGATAAGCCTGATATGCTTCATATAATTTACCCTGGGCCTCCTCTGTCAGGCCGAGATAATACTGGCCTTCCGCGGCCTCGGCAGACTTAGGATAAGTCTTAAGCAGCTTACGGAACTCTCGCTTGGCCTCTTCATATTTATTAATGTCAAAAAATGACTTGGCATAAGCAAGCTGCTCCTTAGGATTATCCTTGGGCATGTTCTTGGGGTTAACCCACTTACCGCTTTTAGGGGTCCAAATCCAATAAGAATATGCCGGTTGGGTAGATAAAAGGAAGATGAATAATAAACTTAAAATTATACGCCGCATGATATTATAAATTATCACAGCCTTAAGCTTTTGTCAAAGGGAAAACAAACTCATTATGGTTTTTATCTAGCGCAGTCCTGCCGAACTTAGCAAGACAGGATGAACACCTTAAGCTTTGATTTAGAAATAGAAATAAGCGAAGGGTATCTTAATTACTGCGGAGTTTATATTTAAAAGCAGGGTAATCAACATAGCAGTGGTTGTACTAAAAACCCCTCCCAGAAAAGTAGAAAATGATCCGCATAAAACCAGGCTAAAACCGCATAAGGTAATCAAGGTAGCCAAAGGCACAACCAAAATATTGGCCAAAACAGTAACTGGCGCAACAATACGGAAGTTATAAGCAATAATCCACATTGTACCAAACCAGGCACATAGAGAAACCAGGCAACCCTCATAAATAAACTTCAACGCCTTGGCCTTACAATTATCCAGGCATAAAAACGATTTGATCTTTGGATAAAGATAGATGATCGCTAAGACACTAGAAAAAGACAGTTGAAAACCAACGTCAAAAAGCTGGCGGGGATTAAGGCCCAGTATGAACAATGCCGCGCAGGCCAAACAGTTATATATATCAGCGTCCCTTTTCAAAAGATGCGCTAATAAAAAAACTACCCCCATAACCGTAGCGCGGATAACCGGATTGCTTGCTCCCGTTATCAAACAATAAATAAGCAGGCAGATTATTGTCAGGATAATCCGCAGCTTTCTCCGGACACGCATGATTTTTAATAGGAGATTAACAATAAAGGCAACTATCCCTACATTAAATCCACTGACTACCAAAATATGCACGGTACCGGATTTAACCATATAGTTATTTACCAACCAGGGGATTGCCCTTCTTTGGCCTAAAACCATGGCAGAAAGGATACCAGCCGGTAAATCCGCAAGGTACCTTTTGATTACCTGTTCCATTCTACTGCGCAACCAGAGCGAAAAAATAATTAATCTAGAACCGCCCTTATTCAACTGCGGGATAATCTGCAAGCTATTTTTTATGGGCATTACTAAATAAATACCTTGACGAGATAAATAATCGCGATATGAACGGCTTCCGGGAGAAAATCCATAAGGCCGGAGAAGAATGCCCCGTAATATTAAGTTATCCGCATAATTTAAATCTTGCGGAAAATCCATTCTGACCAAAACCTTGCCGCAACAACGCCACATTAGCTTATCAACCTGGACTCCCTGCGTACGAAAAACAAAAAAAGTATGTTTACCCTTTATCTCTGGATCGCTATCGATAAAACCGCTTAAATTATAAATCGTATTATCTTTATAGCGTACGAAATTGTTAATATGGCAATTATGCCGTATATAGGAATTTTTTAGGTTAAGCCCTCCAAGGATAAAAGCCAAAAGAAATACCAAAACCATAAATATACGGTTATTCCTAAAACTTAAACAGGCTGCGGCAAAAGTAATTACCCCGGAACCAAGAACAAACCAAAAACTGATCTTGATTGAGCTAACCAGGATAATCCCCAGGCAATAGAATATAGCTAAAGAAAAAGGCAATCTTTTCATTCAACAAAGAAAATATCTTTAAGCTTTTCGTAACGTTGATCACCTATGCCCCGAATTTCTTTTAATGCCTCTAAACTGCTAAAATTGCCATGCTGCAGGCGGTATGCAATAATACGCTGGGAGGTTTTTACCGGAAGGCACCTGATTTTTATCAGCTCTTCCAAAGATATCTTATTCAAATCAATCCTGGCTAAATATACTTGTGGGCAAAATAATTTTTTTACGCGGTAATTTAGTTTAGCCAGATTATTTAAAGTTATCCCGCAAAATGCAATAATCAACAGAAACAGGATAACCCTCTTTTCTTCTGGGGTAAAATTAATCATTTTTAATCCTTTCTACCGCAACAGACGCGAAAAGACTTAAAATCTAACGTTGTTTTCCTGGTTTTTATGGTGTATACTTTGCTTATGGCCAAGAAGATCCTGATTATTGATGATGATTATAATATCGTCAAGAAAAGCAAGGAAGAGCTGCTTAAGGCCGGTTATATAGTTGTGGTTGCCTTCAGCGCTAAAGAAGGGATCAATAAGCTAAAAGAAGAAAAGCCAGATTGCGTACTGCTGGACTTGGTCCTGCCTGATGAAAGCGGATTTAAGGTGGCTCAAGATATTAAATCACTGCCTGATTTTATTAATACCCCTATTATTGCCACATCCTTAAAACACGAAGAAGTTGATAAACATATCGCCGCCAAAAGCGGGATCACCGTCTATGTCGAAAAACCAATAGACTACAAACGCCTGCTTTTTGATATTAAAGATGTACTGGGAGAATAATTATTAAGATTTATATAACGATATTCACGAGCCTTTGGGGAACAACAATGAATTTCTTCGGGGGCCTACCTTCCAACCAGGCAGCTAACTTTTCATCCTCAAGCACTAATTCTTTAAGCTTATCCTCAGGGATACTGCGGGGAACCTGAATCTTGCTGCGGATCTTACCGTTAACCTGAATCACTAATTCCACATTTTCCTCAACCAATAATTCAGGATCGTATTGTGGCCAGTAGGACTTAAAAATACTCTCCGTATTCCCTAATTCCTGCCAAATTTCTTCGCTAAAATGCGGGGTAATCGGGCTAAGCATAATAACCAACCGGGAAAAAACTTCCCTATCAGCACCCATCTGATAAACCGCGTTGGTCAACTCCATAAGGCTGGCGATGGCAGTATTAAATTTAAAATCATTAAAATCATCGCTGACCTTTTTTATCGTCTTGTGCATAATTCTAACTAAGGAATCATCGGCCTTACTTTTAAGATTTTCCTGAATCCGCCAGACACGGTTTAGAAACTTAAAAGCCCCCTCCAGCCCCCGCTGGTCCCATTCCAGCTCTGTTTCAGGAGGAGCAGCAAACAGGATAAACAGGCGCAATGCATCCGCACCATAATCCTTGATCATTGAATCCGGATCCACAATATTCCCCTTGGATTTTGACATTACCTCGCCGTCTTTAAGCACCATCCCCTGGGTGAGTAATTTCTCAAAAGGCTCTCCGAAATCGATCATCTTAAGATCCTGGAAAAATTTGGTAAAGAAACGCGAATATAACAAATGCAGGATAGCATGTTCAATCCCGCCGATATACTGGTCCACGCGCATCCAATATTTTGCCTCCTGTGTATCAAAAGCAGCGGTATTACATTCGGGAGAACAGAACCTTAAGAAATACCACGAAGAGTCAAAGAATGTAGCCATGGTATCTGTCTCCCGCTTAGCCGGACCGGCACATTTAGGACAATTCGCTTGAACAAATTCTTTTACTTTACCCAATGGGCTGCCGCCATCTCCGGTAAAAGGGGCATCCTTGGGCAATTCTACCGGTAGATCTTGATAGGGCACAGGGACAATACCGCACTTAGGGCAATAAATCATCGGGATTGGCGTCCCCCAATAACGCTGCCGGGAAATCAACCAATCACGCAGGCGCCAATGCGTTTGTATTTTCCCAATCCCCTTTTCTTCCATCCAGACAGCGATTTTTTCTTTCGCCTCCAGATTATTCAAACCGTTAAACTCTCCGGAATTAACCTGGATCCCCTCTCCCTCATAAGCCTCGGTTAATTCTTCTATTTTTATGTCACGGTCTTTCGGGGTAATCACCAGACGCATAGGCAGCTTATGCTCTTTGGCAAAAAGGAAATCCCTCTGGTCATGCGTGGGCACAGCCATAATCGCGCCTGTACCATATTCCATCAATACATAATCTGCAACCCAAACCGGCACCTCTTCGTTATTTACAGGATTTACCGCAAAACTGCCGGTAAATACCCCTTCCTTCTTTACATCAGAAGATGTCCGCACAAGCTTGCTTTCCTTAGAGACCTTCTCAATAAAACCTAAAACTTCTTTTTCTTCCGGCTTACCCCTAATTAGCTCTTTTACCAAAGGATGTTCCGGGGCCAGGACAATATAAGTTGCCCCAAAAATAGTATCTACCCGGGTAGTAAACACCGGTATAATTTTATCGCTGTTTTTAAGACGAAAATATATGTCCACGCCGCTGCTCTTACCAATCCAGTTATTCTGCATGGCCAAAACCCGTTCCGGCCAAAGCTTTAATTGCCCCAAATCTTCCAGTAATCTTTCCTTATACTCGGTAATCTTTAAATACCACTGTTCTAAATCCTTCTGCTCTACTTTTGTATGGCATCTCCAGCAGCCGCCATCAACAACCTCTTCATTAGCTAAAGTAGTCTGACAGCTGGAACACCAATTAACTCCGGAGGCCTTTTTATAGGCCAAGCCGCGTTCAAACATCTTCAGGAATATCCATTGGTTCCACTTATAATAGCTGCTATCACAGGTAGAAATCTCCCTATCCCAATCATAGGAAAATCCCATCTTTTTCAATTCTACTTCCATCTCCCTGATGCATTTATGTGTCCAGACATCCGGCTTGGTCTTATTTTTGATCGCGGCATTTTCCGCCGGCTGGCCAAAGGCGTCAAAACCCATCGGATGCACTACATTATAACCTTCTAAAAGCTTAAAACGACTGGCAACATCTCCGATAGTATAATTACGTACATGCCCCATATGTATTTTACCTGACGGATAAGGGAACATCTCCAGAAGATAATATTTCTTGCGCGCAGAATCCGCCTGTGCGCGGAAGGCATGGCTATCAAGCCAAATCTTCTGCCATTTCTCCTCTATTTTCTTAAAATCATAAAACATTTTATTTACGGCTCAACTTTCTTACTAATGCCAGATTTTCCTTATCACTATCTTCGGTACTTTTAGGTGTCTCTAAAATCATAGGGATATTCTTTAATTCAGGATGATTAATAATCCTCTTCATCCCGGCAAGACCGATATGCCCTTTACCTATGTGGTCATGCCGGTCATGGTGACATCCTAATTCTCCGGCTGCGTCATTAAGATGGATGAGTTTAATCAACCTTAAACCCACCATCTCCTCGATCTCATTAAGCATCTGATCCAGCCCCTGCTTAGTCGCCAAATCATACCCGGCTAAATAAGCGTGCGCGGTATCCAGGCATAAACCTACGCGGCTTTTTTCTTTTAAACCTTTTAATATCTTATGCTGATGATAAAATCTGTATCCCAGCCAGGAACCAGAACCTGAGGTATTTTCTAATAATATACCGACCTTTGAATCTTTGGTTTTCTCTAATATCTTATCTAGCGCATTGATAAGCCTTTTGATCCCCGCATCCTCAGAGGTCTCTTTATGGCTTCCCATATGTGTAACAATAAAATCCGCCCCTAACTCATCCGCCTCCTGGATATCTTCTATATAGGCCTGGATAGAGCCGTTATATAGACGAGGATCGGGTGAAGCCAGATTTATAAGATAAGAAATATGGATAAAAACCGGGTTGATTTTGCATTTTTTGCGCCTGAGCCTGAACTCTGCGATATCTTCAGGCTTAAGATGAACGCCATTACGCCAGGCTTGCGGGCTGCGGCTGAATATCTGCATGGTATCGCAGCCTAAGGCCTTAGCAGTATCCAATGCCTGATAAATCTTGCCCGAGCCGGAAACATGCACACCTAAAATCATAGTGGTTAAATTATACCCCCAAGCAGAAAGAGCGTCAAGGTTATAGTTGACAA
>DJVP01000001.1 GCA_002441245.1 Candidatus Omnitrophica bacterium UBA6253
CTTTAAGGTCAGCAGAAGTAGCGGAAAATATGGAAAATGGCGCTTATGCGACCTTGGCCGGTTTAGGCGTATCAGCTCCATCTGATTGTACAGGTACAACGCATTTCTTTTCTTATTCATGCGCTTCAGCTACCGGAACATGTACTGCCACTAGATGCGGGACGGGGACAGGTAAAACTCCGGGTAGCTCTGTTGCGTATACCAAGACTTTGACTGCTGCAGGTGTCTGGGGAGGAAGCGCAGGTTATTAAGGGAATATAAAAGTGCTGAATAAAAAGAGCTTCAGTTTAATAGAACTAATAGTAGTAGTAATTATTATCGGCATTTTGGCTGCTTTGGCCTTACCCGGATTCGGAACCAGTAAGGAGAGGGTTCTGGATAAGGAAGCTAAAGCTAATCTGGCGCTTATCCAGGCAGCAGAGAAGATTTATAAAATGGAGTCAAGCTTTTACTATCCTTCTTCCGGAAGTACCAGCGTAATTGCTGATATAAATACATATTTAAGAGTTAGTCTGCCTACCAGCGCGTTATCTTGGACCTATACGGTAAGTACTAGCCAGGCGACTGCTTCGCGTCTTCCCAGCAGTAGCAGGGTTTGGACTTTAACCTTCACTGGTGTTGGTAGTGATGAACCCTCTTGTACGGGAACTGCATGTCCTTAATCTGCAATAAACGTTCTACCACATTATTTGAAGTAATTATATCAACAGTAATATTTTCTCTGGTGATGGCAGGGATGGTTGGCGTTTTTGTAGCCGGAAAACGCCATGTGTTGCATGCTCGGGAGCGAATGACTGGCGGAGAAATGGGTAGACTTTTCCTTGAACCTCTCCAATTGGCTGTGCGCCAGGATAATTGGGATACTGCTTCTAATGCCTTGAGAGTAGTAGGAAGTAATTATACTACTTATTGTGATTCTATTGTTGGTCATACTCAGAATCCGGCTTGTCCATCAGAAAGAAAAGTGAATAATATTACTTATACGGCGGAGTATAATGTGAGTTATCCTACTGGAACAACAAATTTACGCCGGGTAACTGCCAAAGTTGGTTGGGTTGAAAATTGAGTTTTCCTTTTAAACTTATGCCTAATCGGGAATCCGGTATAAATCTTATAGAGTTGATCGTAGCTATAGTTTTGATGTCTTTAGTCCTCCTGGGTTTTTTCAGTATTGAACTATTTAGCAGACATCATGTAATTAGCACGGATAGGCGGGCTAAAGTGCAGAATGAAATTTCTTACGCTATTGAACATATGGGTAAATATGTGCAGCGGGCTAATGGGAATCTTACCAGGAGGGCTATACAGTATTATCCGGGTCCGTCATCCGCTGGCGCTACCGGTTTTCGTGTTTACGTAGATTTACATAACCCCCAAACTTCGTCTAATTTTGCAGATGATGGTTGGATTGATTATACCCTTTCTTCAAATACGCTTATTGCAACCTGTACTCCGAATGGAGGCAGCTGCCCGTTTACCACGCCAGAGAATCTCACATCTCCTTCTCCATACGGCAAAATACTTTCTGGAGTTGTAGCTGATAATACTATGCCGCAAACTCCGAGTAATGGTTTTTACATCAGGATCACCAACCAGGGCACGGCAGTGGATGTCGGTTTAGCGGGTAGATATAATCCTGCCCTTGCAGATACTCCGGAGAATCCGCAGATTTCCATGAAAACACGTCTAGTCTGTCCTAGTTCATCCGAGCAATAATGCTAAGATATGTCGAATTAAGCCACTATAAAAAAGGCAGGCGATAATGAATTTATTATTATTCTTAATTGTTATAGGAGTCTCGTTTATTACTGTTAGGATTGGGGCTATTGCATTTCAGATAACCGGCCTTCCTTGGCCTCTGGCTAAATTTCAAGCATTGTCTTGTTTTACAGGGACAGGATTCACTACTCGCGAATCTGAATTGGTTACCAGCAACCCCCAGAGAAGGAAAATAGCCTCTGTTCTTATTATTCTGGGGCATGCCGGTTTTGTAACATTAGTTGCTACCTTTGCCAATTCATTAAGAACCGATTGGGTAACTATATATAAAATTCCTTTTGTACATTCAATTATTCCGTCTTATCTGGTCCCTTGGGTAAATTTGGGGATTATTATCCTGGGTGTCTATGTAATATACAGGGTTGTTATTAATTCCAGGCTTGCCGCAAAAATAACCAGTATCCTAAAAGCACATATAATTAAAAGACAGATTATTGAGCCGGTTTCTTTTGAAGAGCTTGTCGTAGCAACTGGCGGCTATGGTGTTTCCCGGATGGAGGTTTGTAAAAATAGCCCTGTTTTGAATAAGAATCTTGAGGAGGCTGATTTGCCTAAATTTAATATTTTAGTCCTGGCGATAGAAAGAGATGGTAAAATAACTCCTAATCCTTATCCGGATACAAAGTTTATTTTAGGGGATAGGCTTATTTGTTTTGGAAAATTTGGCGATATTCGCAAGAAGGTGTGCGGAGGACAGGTCAAATAATGTTTGAAAGAATCATAAAACACAAATATTTCTTTCATATTTTGATATTTGCAGTTATTGTCGCTACAACAATTCTATTTGTCGTTTTTAGTGGGACTTCAAATTAACCCGAGATTAACAGGGGGATTTCTATTTTTTTTTGCGGCTTTAAATTCTTCAATTCATCCTTATTAAACCTTTTTAATTGTCAATTTATCCGAGTTGTGTTAAATTAATACAAATAATTGGGGCTGTAGCTCAGTTGGGAGAGCATCTCGTTCGCAACGAGGGGGTCGGGAGTTCGATTCTCCCCAGCTCCACTTAAAAAACCCTGCTGGTTTCTTAACATGAAGTCTAAAATAACCCTTATAATAATCGCACTATCATTTTTTATTTCAATTTGTTTTGCCTTATCCGTAAAACAGCCAGAATTTAACGGTAAGTTTTATCCGCTCCAAAAAGAAGAATTGTCGAAAATGATTGATGATTTTCTGGCAAAGGCCAAAACCAAAGATATATCCGGACATATCTTTATGCTTATTAGTCCGCATGCAGGTTATGGGTATTCGGGACAGTCCGCTGCGTACGGCTATAAACTTATCAAGGACAGGTTTTATAATACCGTGATTATACTCGGGACCAGCCATCATAAGCCTTTTAACGGAGTGGCTGTTTATGCCCAGGGATCTTTTGAGACTAGCCTTGGCCCATTAAGAATAGATGATGAATTTACTAGTAAATTGGTAGGTAAAAGTCCAGATATTTTTGCCAGCGAGAGCGCTTTTGACGGAGAACACTCGGTTGAGGTGCAGCTGCCGTTTTTACAGAAGGTGCTTACTGATTTTAAAATCGTCCCGCTGGTTGCAGGAGATTGTTCGTTGAATGCATGCAGGAATATCGCCTCTTTGCTCAAGGCAGCGATAGGGGGACGCAAAGATGTTTTATTGGTAGTATCTTCGGATTTATACCATGGTTATGACATAAATGAGGCGGAGCAAACAGATACCTTGACATTAGAGCTGATTAAAAAGATGGATTATGAGGGCCTATATTATTCTTTGCGCGACGCAAAGGCTCAGGCATGTGGCGGTTTTGGAACGGTAATTGCCCTCGACATCGCAAAGGGGGCCGGTTATGATAAAGTAGAGGTGCTAAATTATACTAATTCAGCGATAGTAACAGGAAGTGCCAATGGCCAGTGGACCGTTGGTTACGCCAGTATTGCCGTTTACAATCCGGAAGGAGACCATATGTTGAATAGCCAGCAAAGAAAAAAGCTCCTTGAAATCGCACGTGACTCGATTAAAACCTATTTACAGACAGGAAAGAAATTGGAACTTAACGAAGTTGACCCGGTGTTAATGCAGGAGATGGGCGCTTTTGTCACGCTCAATAAACATGGAGAATTAAGAGGTTGCATTGGGAATCTTTCTGGAACCCAGCCTCTTTATTTGACCGTGAGGGATATGGCAGTTGAGGCGGCTATGGATGACCCCCGGTTTAGCGCGCTCTCCTTGCCGGAGTTAAAAGATGTAAGTATAGAAATTTCCGTGCTGTTTCCTTTAAAGAAGGTAGATTCTGCGGATAAAATAATAATGGGTAAACATGGAGTGCTGGTCCGTAAGGGCTATCAAAGCGGGGTTTTTCTTCCCCAGGTAGCCACGGAGACAGGTTGGAGCAAAGAGGAGTTTTTGAATAACCTTTGCGTTCAGAAAGCCGGATTAGCTCAAAATGCCTGGAAAAATAAGGATACTGAACTCTATATATTTGAGGCCGAGGTATTTTCCGAGGGGAAGCAGGAATAATGAACCGTTTTTTCATCGATAAATTTGACACAGCCGACGCAAAAGAAAAAAGTATTATTTTAAATGATCCTGAACAGTTACATCATTTAAGGGATGTGCTTAGGATCAAGCCCCTTGAACTGGTAGAAGTTTTTGATAGCCAGGGGAATGAGTATACAGCCATGGTGGCTGAAGTTAGCCTTGTATCTGCAAGGCTGGAGGTAAAAGAGAAGAGGCCTCCTTCAAATACTGGTTTAAACCTGACAGTTGCCTGCGCAATACCTAAGAAGGTTAAAATGGATGATATTGTGGATAAGCTTACGCAATTGGGGGTTGAAAGTATAATTCCTCTTGAAACAGAGAGGGTCATTGTAAGGTTGGATAAACAAAGGAAGCTGGAGCGTTTTGAGCGCTGGAAAAAGATCGCTTTAAGCGCTGCCAAGCAAAGTCATAGAAGCAGGCTTGTGCAGATTAAACCGGTAAGCACATTAAAAGAAGTGCTTTCTGTTGCGGTTGATTTTGATTTGAGGATAATACCTACTTTAGAGGGCGAGCGTAAAACTCTTAAAGAGGCTTTAAGTCAGGCAGATAATAAGGCCAGAAAGATAATTGTTTTAATCGGCCCTGAGGGGGACTTTACTCTTAATGAGATTGAACTGGCGAAGAAATCAGGATTTCTGCCGGTTTCTCTTGGAAAAAGGGTGTTGCGAGTAGATACGGCGGCCATAGCCGTTGCCAGTTTTATTAGGTTAAATGAAGCGAATTAAGTTTTTTACCCTTGGATGTAAAGCCAACCAATATGATACTCAAGGCATTAGGGAGAGATTTTTAAACAACGGTTTTATTGATGACACCAGCATCAACCATCCGGATTATTTCCTGATAAATACCTGTACGGTCACCTCTGGAGCCGACCGGAAATCCCGTAATATTATCCGCAGGTGCATACAATTAAATCCAAAAGCTAAGATTATCGTCACTGGTTGTCTGGTGGAAAAAGACTGGAGTTCTCTGGCAGGCATAAATGGTGTTAGCCTGATTGTGCGAAAATGTTTTTTTCCTGAAGGGGTAAGCGGTTTTAACCAGCATACCCGCGCTTTCTTAAAGATCCAGGATGGTTGTGATAACTTTTGCACATACTGCAAGGTGGCCCTGGTAAGAGGGAAAAAACGCAGTAAGAGTTTTAAACAGGTTATTCAAGAAGCAAAAAAACTGGTTGCCGGGGGGTTCCAGGAGATTGTCCTGACTGGGATTTGCCTGGGGGAATATGGTAAAGATTTCCATCCCAGGAAAGATCTGGTTGATGTTGTTGACGAGTTGGAAAAGATTGAAGGATTATCCCGTATAAGATTTAGTTCAATCGAGGCGGCTGACGTTTCTACTAGATTGATCAAGCGAATTGCCGGCAGCGAAAAACTCTGCCGTCATCTGCATATTCCTATCCAGAGCGGAGATGATAGCATTCTAAAGCGCATGAACCGTAAGTATACGGGAGAAAAATACAGGAGCCTAATCTCTAGGATCAAGCGTAGCATACCGGGAATAGCTATTACTACAGATTGCCTGGTTGGTTTCTCGGGAGAAACAGAGGCCAATTTTAAGAGTACGGTTGAGATGGTAAAAGATATCCTGCCTTTAAAGACGCATATCTTTCCTTATTCCGCCCGCCCGGGTACTAAGGCCGCAAATTTTAGCGGAGCGATTGATCCGGAAACCATTAAGGTCCGTTGTGCTAAACTTGAGAGGGTATCCAGAGAGTGCCGGTATAGATTTATGCGGGAGTTTCTTGGCAAAGAAGGTTTAATCTTAATAGAGGGTCCGGTTAAAGGGGAGACTGGCTGCCTGGAAGGTTTAACTGATAACTACCTTAAGGTTAAGTTGCCGTTTAGGCCCGGATTAAGGAATAAATTCTGCCGGGTGAAGTTAAGATACATTGTTGGTGATGGATTTCTTGGGGAATATATTGACAATTTTTAGTTTAGCGCTATATTTAAAATAATATGAAAACACGTATTTATTACCACCATACTGATTGCGGAGGCGTAGTTTATTACGCTAACTACCTTAATTTCTTAGAAGAGGCGCGCACGGAATATTTTGCATTAAGAAACGCTTCTATCAAACAACTGGCTGATTCCGGGGTTATGTTTGTGGTTGCCCGTCAGGAGATAGATTATAAATTCCCAGCGGTATATGGTGATGATTTGGACATTCAGACTCAAGTAGGAATAATAACCGGGGTGCGTATTGAATTCTTGCATGAAATCTACAATCAAAACAAACAGATTATTGTAAAAGCCAAGACTATCCTTGTTTGTGTTGATAAAAATTTAAAACCGCAAGCCATTCCTGAAGAGCTCCGCAAGAAATTAATTTAATCTTTTAAGAACATTGGAGAAAAAATGGAGAATTTGGATATATTACGTATTAGGCGTAGTATAAGGACGTTTCAAAACAGGGGTATCGTAAAAGAGGATTTGGAGAAACTTCTTGATTGCGCCAGATTCGCTCCTACTGCCAGAAATGTTCAACCTTGGGAGTTTTTGGTGGTTACGGATAAACAAAAACTAATCGAATTGGCCAAATTGGCTGACAATGGCAGATTTATGGCTCAAGCAGCTGCTTGTATCGCGGTTTTTTGCACTGACACGAAGTATTATCTTGAAGACGGCTGTGCTGCTACCTGCAATATTCTTTTAGCAGCTACAGCTTTAGGCATTGGTTCCTGTTGGGTTGCCGGGGATAAAAAACCTTACTGCCGACAGGTATGTGCTTTATTCAATGCCCCCTCGGACATGAGATTAATTAGTTTAATTGCCTTAGGCTATCCGCTAGAAAAAGATTGTTTTAATCAATCAGCTAAACGCCAGCTTAAAGAACTGTTACATTGGGAGAAGTTTTGATGCCGCAAATTATTTGGGGAGGGCAAACCGGTTGTTTGTTGCCGTCTCTAATTATTTTTAATCTTTTATTCGGTAGGGCAATCTTTAATTCAACCTATATTTGGTTGGGTGTTGAGGCGGCGCTTATATTTATATTCATTATTAAAATTCATGTTTTTGCGCATAAAATTCGTCAACAACTTCGCCCAGAAGGCCGCAAACCTTATGGCAGGGTGGTTGATGTAGAGGGAAAGGTTGTCGAAGAGAAAAGTAAGTTAAAGTGAACCTGGGTAATTTTTGTTGACAAGTATTACAGTTATGTTAGCATATTCTTTAATTTTAAAAAATTATAAAGTGGTTAAAATTAACTAATGTTTTTGAAAGGAGTAGAGTAAAAATGGGTTTTGATTTATTGTTATTGGCACCGGTAGGTTCGATTTTAGCCTTGAGTTTTGCTTTTTACCTGGCTTTAAGTATTTTAAGGATGGATGAAGGCACTGACAGGATGAAGGAAATTGCTCAGGCCGTGCGTATTGGGGCTAATGCTTATTTAAAAAGGCAGTATCTTGGTGTCTCCATGTTTTTTATCGTGGTGTTCTTTGTTCTTCTGTTCATGGCCTTGAAGAATTATTTGGTTATCTTTGTCCCCTTTGCTTTCCTGACTGGTGGATTCTTTTCGGGCTTATCCGGTTTTATAGGCATGACTATTGCTACACAATCATCTAGCCGTACAGCTCAGGCAGCTTCAAAAAACTTAAATTCAGGCCTGCGCGTGGCTTTTTCCAGCGGGGCTGTAATGGGGCTTACTGTAGTCGGTTTAGGGTTGCTAGATTTAAGCATCTGGTATTATTTTTTAAATTGGTATTATTCTTGCCATCCGATTCCGTTAGGTACGGATAAAATCGCGGCAATTACTTCTACTATGCTTTGTTTTGGTATGGGCGCCAGTTCTATGGCGCTTTTTGCCAGGGTGGGCGGGGGTATTTTTACTAAAGCCGCTGATGTCGGCGCAGACTTAGTTGGTAAAGTAGAGGCAGGTATCCCCGAAGATGATCCACGCAACCCTGCAGTTATTGCAGATAATGTAGGTGATAATGTAGGTGATGTTGCGGGTATGGGGGCTGATCTTTATGAGTCTTATGTTGGTTCGATTGTTGCTACTGCCGCTTTAGGTGTTGCTGCCGGTCTTGGTGTTGCCGGAGTAACCGTGCCTATGGTTATGGCAGCAGTAGGGGTTATTGCTTCAATCATTGGGACTTTTTTTGTCAAAAGCGGAGAGCAGGCAAGTCAGAAAATCCTTCTGGCAGCTTTACGCAAAGGAGTATTTACCAGTTCGTTTATTGTTGCGGTAATTTCATTTTTTTTAATTAAGTATACTTTAGGCATTGAACATATAGGTACTTATTGGTCAGTTTTGGCAGGTTTGATTGCCGGTGTATTAATTGGTTTATGTACCGAATATTATACCTCCAGTGGATTTAAGCCAACTCGTTCTATTGCTGATGCTTCTTTAACCGGCCCTGCAACCGTAATCATTGGAGGTATTGCTGTGGGGATGATGTCTACTGCACTGCCGGTAATTATAGTTTGCGTTGCAATTTTAACCAGTTTCTTTGTGTCAGGAGGAGCAGTAAATTTTAATGCCGGTCTTTACGGTATTGCAATCTCTGCGGTAGGCATGCTTTCTACTTTGGGTATTACTTTAGCTACTGATGCTTATGGTCCGGTTGCGGATAATGCGGGCGGAAATGCAGAGATGTCAAAATTGCCTCCCGAGGTAAGAAAAAGGACTGATGCTTTGGATTCTTTGGGTAACACTACCGCAGCAACCGGTAAAGGCTTTGCTATTGGTTCGGCAGCCTTAACCGCGCTAGCATTAATTGCTGCATATAAAGATCAGGTTATGCTTTTTGGTAGAAATATTGATGCTAATATGATGAATCCTACGGTATTGGTGGGTTTATTTTTAGGCGGAATGCTGCCGTTTCTATTTTGCTCTATGACTATGCGTGCGGTAGGCCGGGCAGCAGGCAAGATCGTGGTTGAGGTACGCAGGCAGTTTAAGGAGATAATCGGCCTTATGGAAGGTAAAACCAAGCCAGATTATGCACGTTGTGTAAGCATTGCCACTGCCGCAGCCCAAAAAGAGATGATTGCTCCGTCTCTTTTGGCAATAGCTGCTCCTATAGTAGTAGGTTTATTAATAGGCGTTGATGCGGTTGCCGGGCTCCTTATCGGAGCAACTGTTTGTGGTTTTGTGTTGGCGGTTATGATGGCTAACTCCGGTGGCGCTTGGGATAATGCTAAGAAATTTGTTGAGGAAGGCAACCATGGCGGCAAAGGCTCAGCAGCACATAAAGCTACGGTAGTCGGTGATACTGTTGGCGATCCTTTTAAGGATACCTCCGGACCAAGCTTAAACATATTAATTAAGCTTATGTCTATGGTTTCCATTGTTTTTGCTTCATTTATCATTAAGAACTCCTTTTTAAAATAGGCTTAAGTAAGGATCAGGGGCGTTTATATTTTTTCAGGTTAATTACGGAAAAATAGAAACGCCCTGTTATTTTATCAACCTTAAGGGTGTCTCCTTAGTGAGGCGGGGCCATCCGTATTTCTTTGTTTGACAAAGTTTTTTTAGTGATATAATTATAGCTATGGACGACTTGAAGTTTGTCCAAGCTTGCGTCAAAGGGGACAAACAATCCTGGAATGAATTCCTTTCTCGTTATTCCCGCCTGATTTATAACTATATCTATAGCGTTTTGGCCGTAAAAGGTTACAATCTTGCAGTAGAACAAATTGAAGATATCTTTCAGGAAATATTTTATTCTTTAATTAAGGATAATTATAAGAAATTAGCTACCTATCAGGGGAGAAATGGTTGTTCTTTAGCCAGTTGGCTCAGGCAGGTTACGATCAACTTTACTATTGATTATTTGCGTAAACTCAAGCCAATGGTTTCAATTGATGTTGAGGTTGAGCCGGGATTTAGCCTGAAGGATATACTTAAGGACCTCTCGGCAGATGCGGTTGAGTTCTTAAGCGATCAGGACAGGCGTAAAACCCTTCAGGAATGCGTTGATTTACTTGATTCAGGCGAGCAGTATTTTATGGAGCTATTTTTAAATCAGGGGTTAAGCCTGGAGCAGATTAGGGAATATCTTAAGATTAACCGTGGAGCAGTAGATATGCGAAAGGGAAGAATATTTCAGAAATTACAGGATTGTTTTAAAAAGAAAGGTTTTAAGTTAGATTTTCTGAAATGATACGTCTATTGGTATAGGAGAGGGTATATGCTTAGCCATTTTGAGTGGGTAGCCAGGGTTATTTACCGGGAATGGAAAGGTTCCAGCCAGTCTATTGATCGAGGTCATCCAAGCGAGGAAATCCTGGTTTGTTTTCTTGAGGATAAGCTTGCTCAGCCAGAAAAGGATTCAATCCGTGGACATCTGCTTAAATGTGATATATGCGCGGAGTATTTAAGTACTCAGCTTAAGATAGAGCCGCATTTAAGCAAAGATATCCCCGTTCCTTTGCTAGAGAAAATCAGGAAGGTTATCGGCAATAATATCAAGGATAATATATTTAAAATATTTCTCAAACTTAAAGAAAAATCTTTTGAAATTATTGAAACAAGCGGGGATGTGCTTGTAGGCCAGGAGTTAATCCCTGCGCCGGTTTTACGTAGCCGGCAGATAAATGAGTTTAAAGAAGAACTGAGTATCCTAAAAGATTTGCAAGAGGTCAGAGTTTTGGCCAGGGTTGAAAGTAAGAACAGCAAAGTTTTTAACCTCTTTATTACTATTAAGGATAAGCAGGGCAAGGGAATTAATAAAGATTTACGGATTACACTTATAAGGGATGGAGTTGAATTAGAGTCTTATATTTCAGATGCGGAAAATAGCGTTTTTGAAAACATTTCGCCTGGTAATTATAGTGTTGAAGTTACAGATAAATCGGGTTTACTCGCGGTAATTGACCTTAAAGTCAGGTCCTAGCCTTTATGCCCCAGCCTGAAAAGTTGATCTTAGAGGTATTTAATCAGGGCGATTCACTTAAGATGGGTTTATTTGATCAGGTGCAATCCGCTCCTACTTTGCGGCACTACAGTTTAGTTACGGTATCTTTTGCCGAGTTAATAAATTTAAGTACAGATTTAATTGAGGTCTTAAACCGTCCTGCCAAAGATGAATTATCTAAAATTAACCAGTTAAAATCCCTGCAAAAAATAGGTCAGTTATTCTGGGATCATCTGCTCGGCCGTTCAATTAAGGAAAAGCTTAAAAATAGCCCGCCTTGCGTATTAACCCTTTCCCTGGATGAAGAGTTAATTTATATGCCTTGGGAACTAATTTTTGACGGCGTGAATTTCCTTTGTCTTAAATTTAGCTTAGGAAGATTAGTGCGTAGCAAAGGTGATTTGGCCTTGTTGCAATACCGTGATTTAACAGAGCGCTTAAAAATGTTGATTTTGGCTGATCCAAACGCAGATTTAAAATCCGCTTATGCAGAAGGCCTGAATATTAAGAATCAATTTAACCATAAAACCAGGAAGGTATATGTTGATTTTAAATCAACTAATATAGATAAAACCTATGTTAAAAAGAATATTTGTGATTATGATATCGTACATTTTGCCGGTCATTGCGAATTTGACAGAAAAAATATCCAGCGAAGCGGTTGGGTTTTAAGCGACGGATTGTTTAAGGTGGAGGATGTCCTCAAGATGGGGCAGGGCTGCAGTATGCCGGCCTTAGTTTTTTCTAATGCCTGTCATTCTGCCCAGGCCAGTAGCGGATTAATTGATTTAGAATACCAGAGGGCAAGCTATGGCATGGCCAGCGCATTTTTGTTTGCAGGAGTAAGGCATTATGTCGGTACAATCCGTAAGATTGAAGATAATCCCAGCCTTGTATTTGCCAGAGAATTTTATACGCAGCTTATTTTCGGAGTAAGCGTAGGTGAGTCGTTGCGCTTATCAAAGCTGAAGTTGATAAAACAATTCGGGCTGACTAGTTTACATTGGGTAAATTACCTTCTTTATGGAGATCCCAGCTTTGTTTTTTTTAGGTTCCAACGCCGCCGCAAAGAGCGCAAAAATAAACCGCCTGCTTTTTATAAAAAAGTTATGATTAAGTCCGCACTGGCAGCAGTTTTTATCTGTTGTAGTATTTTTTTGATTTCGTGGCTGCCCAAGCTTAACCCTGGGAAGTTTTACCTGTTTCTTAATTCACAGGCAGAATACCGTAAGGGGAATAATGAGTCTGCGATAGTATCAGGTGAGAGGCTTATTGGAAAAGATCAAAACTTTTTAGCGGTCTATCCGATAATCGCAAATGCTTATCAGCGTCTGGGTAATAAAGATAAGGCCTTAAGATATTATTTTGATTATGTGCTTAAAAGCGAAGGGGCAAATAATAAGAGGCATCTTATCCGGGCTTATATAAAACTGGGCTGGTTTTATCAATTGGATGGCCAATATACTAAAGCACAAGAGTTATATAATAAGGCGATAAAATTAAGCCGGCTGGTGAATGATAAGCCCAGTGAAGCAGTGGCTTTAAGAAAGTTGGCTGTTTGGCATATAGATAAGAATAATCTTGGAGAGGCCTTGGACCTGTTGACTAAAAGTATAGCGATTAATTTAGAACATCAACGTAATTTTGAAAACGCCAGGAACCTGGCATGTGATTATTTTGATATTGGTTTGGTATTTGCCAATAAAAACGATTATGTTGCGGCAAGGGATTTCTACGAAAAAAGCCGTAAAATCTTTGAACGGTTAAATTTAAAGAATGAGTTAAGTGATTGCTATTTTAATTTAGGTGAAGTTTATCTTTATGAAAAAGAGTATAATAAGGCGTTGGATTATTATTTTAAGGGGATAAAGATAGATCAGCGGCAAAATAACAGGGTAAACTTAGTCTGCGGTTATAATATGATTGGTGAGCTATACATGGAAATTGATGATCTGTCTAAGGCTGAAGCATATTTTAAGGATTCCGCTAAACTGGCAGAAGAGATTAACAGTCGTATAGACCTTGCCAGTGTTAACTACAATTTGGGCCTGTTGTATAAGAAGCGGGGGAGAAAGAACATGGCCAGGCAGCATTGGCGCAAGGCGCAAGAGATATACAGATCGATTGACTTTGATAAATACCAGGAGATTCGTAATCAGTTACTGGAGCTGGATAACATTTAAATAATGAATAAAATTCTTGACAAATATTTTTTTTCAGTTATACTCTACTATGTTTATAGGGATAGTAGACAAGAAGGAGAAAAGATGAGGATTACTTACAAGGGTGATTATGCGCTAAAGGCACTACTGGATTTAGCGGTTCATTATGAATCAGGGGTATCTACGATTAATGATATTGCTAAGCGTATTGATGCCCCGGTAAAATTTCTTGAACAGGTTCTTCTGGATTTGAAAAAGGGAGGTTTTGTGGAGAGCAGGCGCGGCAATGTCGGCGGGTATCATTTAGCCAAAGATCCGGTTAAGATTACATTAGGCCAGGTAGTGCGTTATATCGAGGGTCCGATAGAGCCCATTTCTTGTGTAGAAAAAGGCTACGCCAAATGCAGTGATTTGAGTTGTTGTTTGTTCAGGGGAGTTTGGCAAAAGGTAGCTAATGTTACTTCGGATATAATTGATAATGTTACTTTCGGCGATTTAGCTGGCCAATTTAACGCTAAAAAAGAAGTTTTTGCTTATTCAATTTAAGGTGCAAGAGGAGGTAAGATGAGTAAGATAGATAATAAATTAAAGATAGAGACGTTGGCCTTGCATGGCGGGCAGGATCCGGATCCTGTTACAGGTTCGCGAGCAGTACCTATTTATCAAACAACATCCTATCAGTTTAAAAGCACCGAGCATGCTGCCAATCTTTTTGGATTAAAGGAACCCGGCAACATATATACGCGTTTAATGAATCCAACTACCGATGTGTTTGAAAGGAGGATGGCTTTATTAGACGGGGGGCTAGGAGCTTTGGCTGTAGCCAGTGGTCAATCAGCGATTACTCTTGCCTTGCTTAATATCGCTCAAGCGGGAGATGAAATTTTATCGGCGGATAACCTCTATGGCGGTACATATAATCTTTTGCATTATACCTTTTCCCGGCTGGGGATAAAGGTTAACTTCGTGCCATCAAATGATATGGATGCTTTGCAAAAAGCCATTACTCCTAGAACCAAGGCGGTTTATGCCGAGTCAATTGGTAATCCTAAGCTAAATGTAGCGGATTTGGAGGGCATCTCTAAAATAGCGCATAAAAATGGTATCCCGTTTGTATTAGACAATACTGTTTCTCCGTATTTATTACGGCCGATTGACTTTGGAGTCGATATTGTAGTTTATTCAGCAACTAAATTTATTGGCGGTCATGGTACAAGTTTGGGGGGAGTCATTGTTGATTCAGGTAAATTTGATTGGACAAACGGCAAGTTCCCTTTAATTGCTGACCCGGATCCTAGTTATCATGGGGTTAATTTTATTGAGTCGCTTAAAGCTCAGGGCAACATTGCATACATTGTTAAGGCACGGGTCAGTTTATTACGGGATTTGGGGCCGGCATTGTCCCCGTTTAATTCATTTTTGTTCTTACAGGGCTTAGAAACATTACATTTAAGATTGCCTCGGCATTCTGAGAATGCCTTGGCTGTGGCTGAATTCTTAAGAAAACATCCAAAGGTGAGCTGGGTAAATTATCCGGGATTGGATGATAGTCCGGAAAAGGAGAGGGTAAAGAAATATCTGCCTAAAGGGGCAGGGGCTATTATAGGTTTTGGGATTAAGGGTGGCCTTGAAGCAGGAAAAAGATTTATTGATTCCCTTGAGTTGATTTCGCATCTTGCAAATGTTGGCGATGCCAAGAGTTTGGCTATCCATCCGGCGACTACCACTCATCAACAGCTATCTATCCAAGAGCAGCTATCAACCGGTGTAACTGCAGATTTTATCCGTTTGTCAATTGGAATAGAACATATAGATGATATAATTAGCGATATTGATAAAGCATTGACAAAAGCGGCGTAGAAGGGGTAATATGACTAAGATATTTTCTGATATTACTAAAACTGTAGGCAACACTCCTTTAATAAAGTTAAACCGCATTAGTGAAGGACTGGCGGCTACAGTATTGGTAAAACTGGAATCATTTAACCCTCTTTCAAGCGTTAAAGATCGTATAGGTGTAGCTATGATCGAAGACGCAGAAAAAAGAGGTTTACTTAAGAAGAACACTATAATTATTGAGCCGACAAGTGGAAACACCGGAGTGGCTTTGGCGTTTGTCGCTGCGGCTAAGGGTTATAAGCTGATCTTGACTATGCCTGATTCTATGAGTATAGAAAGAAGGCAGCTTTTAGCGATTTTTGGCGCGCAGCTTGTTTTGACCCCTGGAGTAGAAGGGATGAAGGGGGCAGTAAAGAAAGCTGAGGAGTTGGCCAAAGAAACTCCTAATGCAATTATCTTGCAGCAATTTAACAATCCAGCTAATCCTGAGATTCATCGCAAGACTACTGCCGAAGAGATTTGGAAAGATACCGACGGCAAGATTGATATTCTTGTTGCGGGAGTTGGTACAGGCGGGACAATTACAGGTATTGCCGAAGTAATTAAAGAAAAGAAACCCGGTTTTAAGGCAATAGCAGTTGAGCCTGACACTTCTGCGGTTTTATCCGGGGGCACTCCAGGTCCGCATAAGATTCAGGGTATAGGGGCAGGATTTATCCCGGAGGTTCTGAACCGGGATATAATTGATGAGGTTATCCGTGTAACTAATGATGATGCCGGTTCTATAGCCAGGGAATTGGCAAAATCGGATGGGATTTTGGTTGGTATATCAAGCGGGGCAGCATTATGGGCTGCTTTAAAAGTAGCTAAACGCAAGGAGAATAGAGGCAAGGTTATTGTGGTTATTCTTCCTGATACCGGAGAGCGCTACTTGACTAGCTGGCTTTTTCAAGAGGGAAAATATGAACAAAGAAAAGAAAATAATTCAAAATAATAAGGTGGGTATTGTGAAGACGCACACCTTCTCTTTTGATTCGCTTAAACTTGAGAGCGGGGAGAAGTTTGGGCCGGTTAATCTGGCTTATGAGACATATGGTTTTCTGAATAAGGATAAATCAAACGCTATTCTTATAACGCATGCCCTTTCGGGGGATGCGCATGCGGCTGGGGTTCATGAAGGCAAGGACAATCCCGGATGGTGGGACGATTTTATCGGCCCGGCAAAGGCATTTGATACCGATAAATATTTTGTGATTTGTTCAAATATACTTGGTGGGTGTAAGGGCTCAACTGGGCCGGCAAGTATAAATCCAAAGACTGCCAGGCCGTATGCTTTGGATTTTCCGTTAATCACCATTAATGATATAGTTAATGCCCAGAAACGTTTGGTCGAGTATCTGGGAATAGAGAAGTTGCTTTCAGTAGTTGGCGGTTCAATGGGTGGGCAACAGGTCCTATCCTGGTTGGTTAATTATCCACAGAATATTCGCAGTGCAGTACCTATCGCCACAACGATTAAGCATTCGCCGCAACAGATCGCTTTTAATGAGGTAGGTAGGCAGGCAATTATGGCTGATGGGCATTGGAAATCCGGTAGTTATTATGAAGGCACTGCCCCATCTAAAGGTTTAGCGGTAGCCAGGATGATCGGCCATATTACATATATGAGCGATAAATCTATGGCGGAAAAATTTGGCCGGGCTAAGAAAGATATTGCCGAAACATTTAAATTTACCGCTGATTTTGAAGTAGAGGGTTACCTGCGTTACCGCGGAGATAATTTTGTTAAGCGCTTTGACGCAAATTCCTACCTTTACATTACCAAGGCTATGGATAACTTTGATGCTTCAGGAGGCAGGCGTTTTGAAGAGATTTTGCGTGGGATTAAAGTAAAGGTTCTGGTTATCTCTTTTAAATCTGATTGGCTGTATCCTGCCTATCAATCAAAGGAGATAGTTAAGGCTTGCAAGCTTGCCGGGGTTGAGACAACCTACTGCGAAATTGCCTCAACCTATGGGCATGACGCATTTCTTTTAGAGGTGGAAGAGGAAACGCATTTGCTCAAGCATTTTCTTAAAAAAGTATTTTATGCTTATGAGGTGACTGGTGATTATGGCGCGTAAGGACATCCAGCTGGACCATGGGGTAATCCTGGATTTGATTAAGCCGCATTCTACTGTTTTAGACCTGGGCTGCGGCAATGGGGATCTTTTGTACCTTTTGATAAAAGAGAAGAATGCCCGTGTCCAGGGTATCGAAATCGATGAACAGGCTATCTATAAATGCGTAGCCAAGGGGTTGAATGTATTTCACGGAGATGTCGATAGCGGGCTGGCTGAATTTAGCGATAAGTCTTTTGATTATGTGGTACTTAACCAAAGTTTGCAGCAGATTCTGCATGTGGATAAGGTGCTTATTGATGCATTACGGGTAGGTAAGAAGGTAATCGTAGGGTTCCCCAACTTTGCTCATTACAAATCAAGGCTTCAGATGTTTTTCCAGGGCAGGACCCCGGTAACCGGAGCGCTTCCTTATCAATGGTATGAGACGCCAAATTTACATTTTTTGAGCATATCTGATTTTAAGAGATATTGCCGTATAAAAGGGATTAATATTGAGCGCGGTGTTTGTATTGGAGTGACAAGAAAAACCCCGTTTTTACCTAATTTGTTTGCGGAAACAGGCATATTTTTGATCTCAAAATAACGGAGGGGCGCATGCCTTATATTAATTTAAAATTAGTCGGTAAACTTAGTAAAGAACAAAAGGAGAAAATCGCCAGGGAGTTTTCTGAAACACTTTTAAGGGTAGCGGGAAAGCCTAAGGATAGCCTTTATCTGGTAATTGATGAAGTAAGCGGTGAGAATTGGGCTAAAGGAGATAAGTTTTTCGGCCTATCTTGACAAAGTGTTAATAATATGTTATATTTTCGTGTAAATTTACATTTTTGACAATTTGGTATTTTACCTAATGACAAAGGCTAACTAGCAGTAATGCTGGGGCGCAAAACTTCCGATCCTCTAAAAAGAGGAAAGCGGGGTTGCCAAGTAGGGGGAAACCCTAAAAGAAGCCTTTTAGGGTTTTTTTGTTTATAGGCCATTTAAAGAAAGGGGGAGTATGATGAAGAGAATTTTGCATAAAGCCTTGGCCAGAGCTAAGAAGCAACATAAAAAGCATATGAATTTTCTTAAGGCCTTAAGGTTATTTGAAGGTATGCCATTATTTGGCATTCGCCGCTAAAATAGTAAAATTTTACTTGATTTCTTGTATTTTCTATTTATAATAAGGAGGTGGTTAAATATGCAAGATAATGGGGGGCAAGTTGTTACGCATAGAGTAATCACCATGCTAGGCCGGCAGGAAATGGATTATCTTGATAAATTGGGTAAAGATGCCCTATTCTCTACTGGTCATAAACTTTCCTACAATGATATCTTGCGAGGGCTGATTGATTTTGCTATGGAAGCAGGGATATCCGGAGAAAAAATAGATTCAGCTGAGACTTTTAAGGATAGGTTATTACGCCAATTAAGCAGACAAGAGATTAAAAAAGGAGGAAACTAATGAAAAACCTGATTTTGGTTTTAAGCGTACTCGTATTAATCTTTGGTGGCCTAACAATTGGATATTGCTATGATAATGAGGCTGATGGTGAATATACCTTTAATTCGCCTCCTGTAGAGATTGACCGTGATGAGATTCCTTATGGCAACTCTGCGATTAATAAGCTTGAGCGAGGGGTAATCAATATGGCTACGTTTTGGATGGAGATTCCTGCTGAAGTAGCTAAAGTTTCCAAGGAGCAGGACCCTGCGGCAGGAGTAACCGTTGGGGTGGTAAATGGGGTAATCACCAGTGCTATACGCGGAGTGACCGCAATCTATGATACAGCTACTTTTCCCGTCCCTTCATATACTAAGCCGGCAATGAAACCGGAATATGCCTGGAAGGCAGCTGATGATAAGATAAAAGCCTGGCTTTGGTAATTAAAAGAACATAAGCTTAAAAGTTAAAAGGCGTCCTTGAATAAAGGGCGCCTTTTTTTTGTTAGATTCTTACGCCTCCAGCGTCAATTATGCCAGGAGGTGTAAAATGTATAAAAAAATTATTAGTTTTACGATGGTTTGGTCAATAATTATGGCGAATGTTCTCCTGGCACAAGATTTTACCTGGGATGATATAAGCAGAGGCAACCACAATGCACAGGTACTTCTGGTTAATCCGCAGGATAGCAGGATTATTTTTGCAGGAATTGCCGGTAACATATTGAAGAGTGATGATGCGGGTGAAAGTTGGCGCAGGGTATTAGCTGTTAGGGGCAGATTAAATAAAATCAATGCTTTGGTATTTGATTGTTCTGACCGGAATATTGTTTATGCGGCTACCGATAATGGTTTATATCGGAGTAAAGATTTGGGTGAACATTGGGAAAGGATTTTCCTGGGCAAGAATAGCCTTGAGAAACAATGTGCCACTGTATTGGGCACTTTATGTTTTATTTTTGTCGGGACAAGGGCAGGGCTTTTTATAAGTAAAGATAACGGGCGGAGCTGGCGCAAGGAGAATGGCCATATCAGCAATGCTGTTGTGTTTAGTATTGATTTTAACTTTAGGCAGGATAAGGTTATTTATTTATCTGCTGATTGCGGTATATTTAAATCTCTGGATAAGGGTGAAAGCTGGGAGAGGGTTTTTGTAAGTTATTCCAATAAAGATGATGGGCAAATATTTGTTGATACCGAAGAGCCGGATGAATCAGGAGGGTTGTCTGGTATGGGTTTTATAAGGATTGATATTAATAATGCTGATTGTGTATATTTTTCCAGTTTAAGAGGAGTTTATAAAAGTTTGGATCAAGGAAGGTCCTGGGTAAAATTAACTGAATACGGTTTATTAAACCGTAACGTGAAGATGTTTTGCCTGTTGGCTGATTCACGGATTTTTGCCCTTACCCAGACAGGAGTTTTCCTTTATAAAAACGAACGCTGGACAGAGATATCTTTTGATTTGGCTGCAGGAGAATTGAATTATCTTACTTTAGATAATGAAGGTAATATTTATGTTGCGGGCGAAAAGGGGATATTTAAAGCCAGCCAGAGAAGTGTTTATAGTATCTTGGGAGATGTTTTAGTACAGGAGTATCTTAAGCATGAGCCGAAAATTAGGGATGTGCAGGAGGCAGCAATAAAATACGCTGAAGTAAATCCGGATAAGATATCGCAATGGAGGAGGATGGCGGCAAAAAAAGCGATATTGCCGCAAGTAAGTATTGGATTAGACCGTAACTCAACTGATCTGTGGCATTGGGAGAGCGGGTCCAGCGCTATCGGTCAGAGCGGAGATGATTTATTGAGGAGGGGTCGAGATAGTATAGACTGGGATATAACTTTAAGTTGGAATTTAGGCGAGCTTATCTGGAATGATGACCAGACAAGCATTGATGTACGTTCAAAGCTTATGGTTGAGCTGCGCGATGATATTTTGGATCAGGTAAATAAGCTTTATTTTGAGCGGTTGAGGGTGAAATCTGAACTGGATAACCTGTCTATTGAAGACAGGAATAAAAGGTTTGATAAGCAGTTAAAACTGGAGGAGCTGACTGCTTCTCTGGATTCACTTACATCCGGGTATTATTCAGAGCAATCCAAGTTGATTATGTCTAAGAAACAGGATTAATGGCTTTACCCTAAAAAATCTTGCAATTTTACTGCGTTTGTGATAATTTATTACGACCTACCAATTTATTAACCCTTTTAATGCGAAGGATTACAGCTATGAGTACGTTACATTTTACGGATGCTAATTTCAAAAAGGAGGTGCTTGAGTCTGCCCAGCCAACCCTGGTTGATTTTTGGGCTAGTTGGTGCGGTCCATGCAAGATGATTGCGCCTCACATCGATGAATTAGCTAAAGAATATGCAGGGAAGATGAAGATCGGCAAGATAGATGTTGATGCCAATCCTAAAGTGGCCACTGAATATGGAATAATGTCAATTCCTACCATCGTATTTTTTAAAAACGGAAAGGTTTTAAACCAGATTACCGGAGCAGTTAGCAAGCTGGATTTAAAGCGTAATATAGAAGAAAACCTTTAATGCGTAAAATCTTTATTGCCGCCACTAAGCAAAATGACGGCAAGACTACGGTTTCTTTGGGTATAATCAAAAATCTGCAGGAGAAATTCGGCAAAGTAGGCTTTATCAAGCCTATTGGCCAGCGCTATCTCGAAGAAGAAGGTTTAAAAATTGATGAGGATTCTATCCTCATCGAAGAGGTTTGTGGGATAAAATCCGGGCTCAAAGATATGAGCCCGATTGCGGTGGAAAAAGGTTTTACTGAAAAATATATTATGAAGCCGGACAGAAGAAATATTTCCGGTCAAATTCAGGATTCCTTCCGCAGGATTTCTAGAAACCAGGAATTAGTGGTAATTGAAGGCACGGGGCATGCAGGGGTTGGTTCGGTGTTCGACCATTCCAATGCTTCTGTTGCCAAGCTTTTAGGCTCAAAAGTAATTATTATTTCTTCCGGTGGAGTTGGCCGACCGATTGATGAGATTATTTTGAACAAAGCTCTTTTTGAAAAAGAAGGAGTTAAGGTCCTGGGGGTAATTGTAAATAAAGTTTTGCCGGTTAAGTTTGATAAGATAAACCGCCTGGTAAGAAAAGGTCTGGAAAGAAAAGGCATCGATGTTTTAGGTGTTCTGCCTTTTAATCCCATGCTTGCACGGCCTACGTTCGAACAGATTTTAGAAGAAACGGATTTTCAGGTAATTTGTGGGAATGAGTATTTGGAGCGTTCTGTCGCCAAAGTGATTGTCGCGGCAATGGAGGCGCGCGATGCGGCGCGCTATATCAGCGAGGATAGCCTTATGATTACTCCCGGCGACCGGGAAGATATGATTATCTGTGGTCTTAGTAACTTTAGGGATGCCAGCAATAATAAGTTGAAAATTAGCGGGATGATTTTAACCGGCGGTATTACTCCCGAACCGCCGATAATGAACCTTTTGTCTAAAGCCCGGATACCTATTTTGTTAGCCAAATCAGATACTTATGATGTGGCTACTTGCGTGCATGACCTGACCGTGAAGATCCGCCCATGCGATAAAGATAAAATTGATACGGTAATTAAATTAATTAAGGAGAATGTTGATTTTAAGAAAATCTTGAAAGGAATTTAAAATGGATGCGATTAACCGGATTCGAAATCTTGCCAAAAGAAAGCTTATGACAATTGTCCTGCCGGAGTATGGGGATAAAAGGACTATTGAGGCTGCGCATATTGTGCAACAGGAGAAAATAGCCAACCCGTTGGTTTTAACTCCTGATATGATTGATAAAAATCAATTGGATGGTTACATTCAGGAGTATTATAAATTATACCAGTCTAAGGATATCAGTTTGGATACAGTAAAGAAACTTTTTTCAGATAATCTTTATTATGCGGCGATGATGACCCGCCACGGCGAGGCTGATGGCCTGGTTGCAGGGGCAATTCATACTACCGCGGATGTTACCCGTGCCTGTATACGCTGTATCGGTTTGGACGAGCGGTTTACTATTGCTTCAAGTTGTTTTATTATGGATCTTCCGGGTAATCAGTACGGGGATAATGGGACATTTATTTATGCGGATTGCGGGGTTATCCCCGATCCCAACGCCCGGCAATTATCCTGTATTGCCTTAACTGCTGCAGAATTGGCAGGTAAAGTACTGGATATTACCCCGCGCATAGCTTTTTTAAGTTATTCTACCAAGGGATCTGCTAAAACAAAATCCGCGGAAAAAATAGCTGAGGCCCTAGCCTTGCTTAAAGCTCAATCACCCGGTATATTAGCTGATGGAGAATTACAGGCAGATGCGGCAATCGTGCCGGAAGTAGCCAGGATAAAATGTCCGGATAGCCCGATTAACGGAAAAGCAAATGTGCTTATTTTCCCTAATCTGGAAGCTGGCAATATCAGCTATAAACTTTCACAGCGGCTTAGCGGTTGCCGGGCAATCGGGCCGTTGTTCCTAGGTTTAAACAAACCGGCAAGTGATCTATCCCGGGGTTGTTTTGCCCAGGATATCGTTGATAGCGTGGCGGTTTCGGCAATAAGGGCGCAATAATGAAGATATTAGTAATTAACAGCGGAAGTTCGTCTATTAAGTATAAGCTTTTTGATATGCCGGGAGAGCGTTTGATTTTAAAAGGCGCGCTTGAGCATATAGGAGAAAAGGGGTCTAAATTTGCTGACCATTATTCCGGTTTAAAAACTATCCTAGAGAAATTTGATTCTGTCGAGGCCGTGGGCCATCGGGTAGTACATGGCGCGGAAAAGTTTAAGAAGCCAGCGGTTGTTAATCAAAAGGTGATAAATGGAATTAAAGAATGTTGTGCTATTGCTCCTTTGCATAACCCGGCTAATTTATCCGGAATACTTGCCTGTAAAAAGCTTTTGCCAGGGGTAAAACAGGTTGTTGTTTTTGACACGGCGTTTCATCAAAGCATTCCTGTCCATGCTTATATATATGGCCTGCCATATGACTATTACCAGAAGCTTAAAGTAAGAAAGTATGGTTTTCATGGTACTAGCCACGAATATGTTGCCGCAGAAGCCAGCAGGATACTCAACAAACCGCTTAATAAGTTAAAATTGATTAGTTGCCATTTAGGCAATGGTTGTAGCATTACTGCTATAAATAAGGGCAAATCTGTAGATACGAGTATGGGTTTTACGCCTTTAGAGGGCTTAGTTATGGGCACTCGTTGCGGGGATGTTGATCCTGCTTTAGTTACCCATATTATGTGTAAGAATAAAATAAATGCCCGGGATATGGAAAATATTCTTAATAAAGAAAGTGGTTTGAGGGGGATATCCGGGATCAGCAATGATATGCGTTTTCTTGAAGAAAAGGCTAAGGCAGGGAATTGGCGTGCCAGGCTTGCTATAGATATATTTGTTTACCGTATCAGGAAATACATCGGCGCCTACTTGACAGTTTTGGGTGGGTTGGATGTTTTGATATTTACCGCAGGGATAGGAGAGAATCAACCAAGTATCAGGGGCAATATTTGCCGGGGATTGTTTAATTATTTGGAAAAAAAGCCAAAGATTATGGTCATCCCTACAAATGAAGAGCTGATGATTGCACGCCAGACTTATAAATTGATTAATCCCCCGCGTTTATAATAGTTTGCGCGGGCATGGCCTTATGGGCAAGGAGATGAAATGTTGAGGACTATGCTGAAATCCAAGATTCACAGGGCAACAGTGACTGATGCCAATCTCTATTATGAAGGAAGCATTACTATTGATGCGGATCTAATCAGGGCAGCGGATATATTGGAGTATGAAAAAGTGGAGGTATTTAACCTTAATAACGGACATCGTATCGAAACATATGTGATAAAAGGTAAATCCGGAAGCGGTGTAGTTTGTTTGAATGGCCCGGCTGCCCGGGGAGCCTGCCCGGGAGACCAGGTAATCATTGTTTCTTATGTTTTTCTTGAAGACAAGCTGACAAAGAAAAATAAACCAAAAATTGTAAAAGTAAATGCCAGAAACCAGATTAAAGATTAATATATTCGGTGATTCCGTATTGAGGAAAAAGGCAAAATTAGTTAAAGAGGTTACTGCTGAATACCGAAAGACCTTGACTTTAATGGCCGAGTCCATGTATGAACACTCCGGGATTGGGTTGGCTGCTCCGCAAGTTGGGATGAGCGTGCAGTTAATTGTCGTAGATATCGGGGAAGGACTTTATAAGTTAGTTAATCCTAAAATTGTTAAACGGCAGGGTAGCCAGGCTATACAGGAAGGCTGTCTTAGCGTCCCGGGAGCATGCGTAAAAGTTAAGCGATCAAAACAGATTTGGGTTGAGGCGCTTGATGAAAATAATCGCGCGGTAAGAATAGAAGCCAAAGATCTCTTTGCTTGTGTTTTACAGCATGAGATTGATCATTTGGAAGGTAAGCTTATAGTTGATTATGCATCTTTTTTAGATAAGTTAAGAATTAAAAGAAAATTGGCGGTATTGAAAAGAGACGCCAAGACCCGTAAATTGTAGCTTTAGCGAGGTTTTTAAATAATGCATGATTTAATTATTATCGGGGCCGGTCCAGCAGGGCTTACTGCTGCTCTCTATGCCGGACGCAGCAGGCTGGATACGATCTTAATTGAGAAAATGGCTCCTGGCGGCAGGATCTTGATGAGCGAGGGTATTGAAAATTATCCTGGCTTTCCTGGCGGAGTCTCTACTATTGAATTGATCAATCGTATGGAGAAGCAGGTTAGAGATTTGGGCGTAAAGATCCAGAGCGATGAAGTGTTGGATTTAGATTGTGTAAATAAGGCAATTACAGCTTCCAGCGGTACGTATACGGCCAAGGCGGTTATTGTTGCCAGCGGTGCTCATTCGCGTAAATTAAATATCCCTGGAGAAAAAGAATTTACCGGCAGAGGGGTTTCTTATTGTGCTACTTGCGACGCGCCTTTTTATAAAGAAAAGAAGGTGGTGCTTGTGGGCGGCGGGAATGCGGTTGCCGAAGAGGCTATATATCTTAGCCGTTTTGCCAGTTCGGTCAGCGTGGTCCATCGCCGTCAGGATTTGAGGGCCTCTGCGATATTGCAGGAAAAAATGCAGCAGGATAAGAAGATCAACTTTATTCTAAGCAGTCTGGTTACCGAGATTATGGGGGGTAAAAAAGTTGAAGCGGTAAAATTGAAGGATTTATTGACTGGCAAGGAAAATAGTTTTTCCTGCGACGGTGTTTTTATTTATATCGGTTATGAGCCGGAGACAGTATTTTTAAAAGGTAAAATCCAGATGGATGATGCAGGTTTTATCATCACAGATGATTCTATGTTTACTTCAGTTGAAGGTATATTTGCCTGCGGCGATTGCCGTAAGAAGAGTTTATATCAGGTGATAAACGCCTGTGGCGATGGTGCAGTGGCAGCTGATTCTGCATATAAATTTATTGCGAATAGGAGTAATTAAATGGAATGTTTCCCCACGACAAATAATAAATTAATTGATTGGGTGAATAAAATGAGTAAGCTTTGCGAGCCCAAAGCTATTGTTTGGATTGACGGGTCTGAGGAGCAGAGATTGACCCTTGAAAAAGAATGCGTTGCTTCGGGTGAATTGTTGCGCTTGAATAAAGAAAAATTACCAGGTTGCTTCCTGCATCGCACTGCCCACGACGATGTTTCCCGTACTGAACATTTGACCTTTATCTGTACTAAGAAAAAACACGATGTAGGCCCTAATAATAATTGGATGCCTCCGGCTAAGGCGTATCAGAAGGCAAGGTCTATATTTAAGGGGGCTATGGCTGCAAGAACCATGTATGTAATTCCGTTTTCCATGGGGCCGGTAGGCTCACCTTTTAGTAAAATTGGCGTAGAGTTGACCGATTCCCGTTATGTTGTGCTGAATATGTTGATTATGGCTCGTTGCGGTAACGCCGTTTTAAGACAGCTGGAAAAGGACAATGATTTTACTAGATGTCTGCATTCAAAGGCGCAGTTGGATATTAATAAAAGATTAATTTTGCATTTTCCAGAAGATAATACAATTTGGAGCGTAGGTTCCGGATATGGAGGCAATGTACTTTTGGGCAAGAAATGCCTTTCCCTGCGTATTGCCAGTTATGTTGCCAGGAAAGAAAAGTGGATGGCCGAACATATGCTGATTATGGGCATTGAGGAGCCTAATGGGCATGTTGAGTATATAGCTGCGGCTTTTCCCAGTGCCTGCGGCAAAACAAACCTAGCGATGCTAGTTCCTCCTGAAGGGCTTAAGCAGAAAGGTTACCGCATCTGGACATTAGGGGATGATATTTCTTGGATGCGCGTTGATTCTGACGGTTCACTTTGGGCGATAAATCCTGAGACTGGTTTCTTCGGCGTTGCCCCTGGCACGAACTCTAAAGCAAATCCTAATATGGTAGAAACAATTAAAAGCAATACCATTTATACAAATGTGCTTTTGAAACCGGATAATACAGTTTGGTGGGAAGGATCTGACGGGGAAATTCCCAGCCAGGGGATAGACTGGAAAGGTAACCCCTGGAAACCAAATATGAAAGATGCGCAGGGGAATATAATAAAAGGCGCACACGCAAATGCGAGATTTACCGCTCCTATTGCGAATTGCCCATCTGCTTCGTTTAGATTAGAGCAGCATCACGGGGTGCCGATTTCGGCAATTATATTTGGCGGTAGGCGCCAACATGTAGCCCCACTGGTATATGAGTCATTTAATTGGCAGCATGGAGTATTTGTAGGAGCGACTATGGGGTCAGAATTGACCGCGGCCCAGGTTGGTAAAATCGGGCAGGTGCGCAGGGACCCTATGGCTATGTTGCCTTTTTGCGGCTACAATATGGCCGATTATTTCAGGCATTGGTTATATATGGGTAAGCTTATGGCCAAGCCGCCAAAGATTTTTCATGTTAACTGGTTTAAGACAGATGAACACGGCAGGTTTCTTTGGCCGGGTTTTTGCGAGAACTTAAGAATATTGGAGTGGATATTAGATCGTTGCAACAATAAAGTAAATGCCATGGAAACTCCTATTGGTTATCTTCCTTATCCCTTCGATATTGATATGACCGGATTAAATCTTTCTTCAGACGCATTAGAAAAACTGCTTAAGGTTGAGAAGCTTGAGTGGCTAGAAGAGCTAAGAGGGGTGAATAAATTCTTTGGTGATTTTAAAAGGGATCTGCCTAAAGAACTTTGGAATGAGTATGATGCATTAATGGAGAGATTGAGAAAGCATGGGAAATGAGGTCTTATTAAAAACTGAGTTTAGCGACCTTAAGCTTTTTCGCAGAGGCAAGGTGAGGGATGTTTATGATTTAGGGGATAAGCTTTTGATTGTCTCTACTGACCGTATATCTTGTTTTGACGTAGTCTTGCCTTCCGGTATACCGTGTAAGGGTAAGGTTTTAACCAGTATATCTGTTTTCTGGTTTGATTTCATCAGGGATGTAATTGAAAACCACCTGATAACGGTGGATGTAGAGGAATACCCACCTGAATTAAAGAAGTATAAAAATGATCTAGCCGGCCGTTCGATGTTGGTTTTAAAAACCAAGCCCTTACCGGTTGAGTGTGTGGTAAGGGGGTATCTTTCCGGTTCAGGCTGGAAAGAGTATAAGCGGAAACAATCAATTTGCGGAATAAACCTGCCTGCGGGGTTAAGAGAGTCAGATAAGCTTCCCGAAGTTATTTTTACTCCATCAACCAAAGCTGATGTTGGGCACGATGAGAATGTCAATCAGGATTACGTTGAAGGTTTGGTTGGTTGGGATATAGCAGGGAAATTAAAGAAAGCAAGCATGGAAATCTATAATCGGGCAAGCGATTATGCTTTGCAAAGAGGAATTATTATTGCAGATACGAAGTTTGAATTTGGAATTTATGATAATCGGATTATTATCATTGATGAGGTACTTACTCCTGACTCATCGCGTTTCTGGCCGGTTGAAGGTTATCGTCCAGGCCAACCGCAGCTTAGTTTTGATAAACAATTTGTGCGGGATTATTTAGAGACATTGGAATGGAATAAGACTTCGCCTGCGCCGGCGCTACCTGAGGGGATAATTGCCAGGACGACGGGGAAATACCTGGATGCATATCATAAATTATCCGGTAAAGAGCTTAAATAAAAATGTTAAAATTTAAAAAGGTACTATCGGTATTGTTGAGAATTGTCATTAGTGCTGTATTACTGTTTGTTTTGTTTAAGTTCAATAAGATTGATTTTAGCGCTTTGATGAATGATATAAAAGATGCGAATAGGATTTTCTTGGCAGTCGGGTTTATATTTATTCCACTTGTAAATATACTTGGTTTCTTGCGTTGGAAGATGCTGCTTAAATCGGCTGGAATCATTATCCCCTTAAAAAAGCTAATCAGCGCTTTTTGCGGAGGAATTTTCTTTAGTATTTTTCTTCCTTCCACTATTGGAGGTGACTTGGTCAAGGCCGTGGATTTAGTCTCTCATACTCAAAAAGCTAAACAGGTTATTGCTACGGTTTTTCTGGACCGGCTGAGTGGCTATATAGGGTTAGTGCTTGTGGTTTTGCCTGCTATTATGTTAGGGGGCCCGCTTATAGAAGATAAGATAGTCTATTTTTCGGTTGCTATAATTGTTATTATGCTGATTATTGTTCTCCTGCTTTTATTTAACAGCTTTATATATAACAGGATAACCAGGTTTTTATCTGTGCCGGGTGCGGGTAAGATTAGAGAGGCGATTAAAGATATGCATCGGGAAATCCATGTTTTTCGTAATCATAAGAAGATGATTGTTGCTAACTTGTCCCTGTCATTGCTTATCCAGGCCCTTTTTCCTGTAAGCGCTTATTTTGTTGGCCTTTCTTTGGGGGTAAGAATAGACCTTATCTATTTTCTTATTTTTCTGCCCATAATCGGCGCGATCACATTACTTCCAGTTTCCATGGGGGGCCTAGGTTTAAGAGAAGGTTTATATGTAGTTTATTTTGCCAAGGCCGGAGTAATAAAACAACTAGCTTTAGCGATGTCTCTTTTATCGTTTTCTTTTATCGTTTTTTCTGGGGCCATAGGAGGGATTATTTATGTCCTTACAGTACATCATCGACGCCTACAACATAATCAACCACCCGCAGTTTAGACCCCGCGCAAGAAAAACTTCCAACATACAAAGTTCGCTTGCAGATTTCATCAGATTCAACAGGTTATCCGGAAGAACAAAAAACAGGGTTATTATTGTTTTTGACGGGTATCCTCCTCATGGAGAAAAGATGCCTGAAGATGAATCGTTAGTCTGTGTGTTTTCGCGTATGATCGAGGCGGATGAAGTGATCAAAAGATTGGTGGAAAAATCCGGACAACCTAAGAATATTATCGTAGTTTCGGATGATAAAGGCATACAATCAGCTGTCAGGTCCTTAAGGGGCAGGGTTTCTACAGTTGAGGAGTTTATCTGTGGCAAAGAAAGTTTGAAGACATTTGATTCAGCTCTTCGGGAAAAATACGAAAGTAAAATTTCTTATTCTAAAATGCAGGCAATCAACGCAGAGCTTAAGAAAAAATGGCTGGAGTAAAAGAAGAAAAGCCGAATTACATTAAATTTCTGGGTACTGCAGGGGCACGATTTGTGATGATTAAGCAGCTGCGTGCTTCCGGTGGATTATGGGTATCTTGCGGAGTGAATAATATCCTGATTGATCCCGGACCGGGAAGCATTGTGCACTGTGCTTCTAGCAGGCCGAGGCTTGATCCTGGAAAACTGGATGCCATTATCTTGACCCATCGTCATTTAGACCATGCTAATGATATTAATGTGATGATTGAGGCAATGACCGAAGGCGGGTTTAAAAAAAAGGGAGTAGTTTTTTGTCCCTCTGATGCAATTGGCGAGGATTCAGTTATTCTTAGGTATGCAATCAACTTTCCCAAGAAAATTCAGGTTATTAGGGCAAATCACGATTACCGGGTTGGGAATTTCAGTTTTACCACTTCCATGCGCCATATTCATCCCTGTCAGACCTACGGTTTGAAGTTTAAAATTGGCAAGACAAGCTTTGGTTTGATTACGGATACCAGGTATTTTCCTGATTTAGATGATTTTTATAAGACAGATATTCTAATTATTGCGGTGGTCTTTTATGAACCGCGCCAGGGCATAGATCATCTTAGCTTGAAAGAAGCAGAGGTGATTATCAGTAAGATAAGGCCCAGGAAAGCTGTGCTTACCCACTTTGGCATGACTATGCTTAAGGCTGACCCGCTATTCCAGGCGAAAAAATTATCCAGGGCTCTGGGTATTGAAGTAATTGCTGCTTACGATGGCATGAGATTGGATTTTTGAAGGGAATATTCTTGACATAGCTGTGTAGTTATGTTAAAGTTATTAAGTTATAACACTAAAAAAAGGAGGGAGATATGAGTAGTTGGCAAGTCGTTTTGCTTGAGCCAGCCAGAAGTGTGCTTACACAGATTAGCCAATTTATGGTTAATGTACTTTTGGTAATCGTTATCCTGATAATTGGCTGGTTGATTTCTAAATTGTTTAGGGCTATTGTGAGTAAAACCTTAAAAGCAATAAAACTTGATACGCTTTCCAGCAGGATAGAATTAGACAAGATACTTGATAAGGGCGGGATTACTTATTCGCTTTCCGATTTAATTGGAGTAATCTGCTATTGGCTCGGGCTTTTGGTTACTTTTATGGTCGCGATTAATGCCATAGGCCTTACTATAGCTGCTGAATTATTGAATAAGGTCGTCCTTTATATCCCCAACGTTATTGCTGGGATATTTATTTTGATTATTGGTATGTTTGCTGCCACAGCCTTGAAGAATATTGTAAAGACTGCTGCTAATAATGCCGGGCTTAGTCAAGGTAAATTGTTAGGGCAGGTCGTAGAAATAGTGGTTATGATTTTTACGGTGTTTGTAGGTTTGGAACAACTTAATATCGGCATACGCGTTACTGAGCTTACCGTAGCCATTTTCTTAGGTTCTTTTGGTTTAGCTTTGGCTTTAGCTTTTGGCCTTGGCTGTAGGGAAATAGCCGGAAAGCTTGTTGCTGAATTGGTGGAGAATTTAAAGAAGAAATAATGCAGTTCATTTCTATCAAAATTAAACCCCGCGCCGTTTTGGTGCGGGGTTTAATTTTATAAGTAAAATTTACGGATTCCTTGCTTGGCAGATTGCCTTGACCGGGAAGCGGAGAAGTTATGAATAAAATAAAGAAGGTTATTTTTCCCTTGGTTACTTTGGCCCTATTTATATTTATGGGGGAAATGACGTTAAGAATTTTAAGATTTCCCGCAATATTGATAGATAGCAAAGTTAAGGCCCTTATCGAGTGCCGGAAAGAAACGGTTGCGTATTACAAGAAGTATGATTTTAATAAGCTGGGATTGCGGGGTAATAAAGAGACTTTGCCGAAGCAAAATGATGTGTATAGGATTGTCTGTATTGGAGATTCCTGGACATTTGGCTTAGGCGTTCCGGAAGATAAAAGTTATCCGGCTTTTTTAGGAGATTTGCTTAATAAGAGCTTGCCGGGGATGAAAATAGAGGTAGTCAATGCCGGGATCTCCAGTTATAGAGTTGAAGAAATAATTCATTTTCTTGAAATGAATATAAATGTTTTAACTCCGGATTGCATTATTTTCTTAGGTGGGTCAAGCGGCATAACGGCAGATGAAGTAGTAAACCCCTGGAATAATCGCTATTTAAACTTTTATTCTTCCAGGATAGGTTTATTTTTATCGAAAAGTTACTTGTATAATGCATTATCAAATCTGGTATTGGATTTAAAGGGCCTACAATATTCCGAAAAGGATAGGGTCAGGGAAGGCATGGTGATTGCTTATTCTGCAGATTTATTAGATCGTTTACAGAAGGAGGGCAAGACCATTATCCTCCTGAATTATCCATTGCCCAAAATATCAAAAAGCATACCGTATAATGTTTACCAGGGGCATAGTAGCCGGTCAATTGATTTGATGCTAAAAACTTTTATGAAGAAAAATTCAAATTTTGTTTTTATCGATTTATATAACATTTTCAAGAAAATTGAAAATTGCAATGACTTATTTTTGAAAATGTGCCATACTCATCTTAACGAAGCAGGGTATAATGTTATGTCAAGGGCAATAGGCGCATATTTACGCCAAGAACCTCTCTTATTAAGAAAATAAATTAAATAGAAAAACTGCATTGATGATTTCTGCGCTGTTTGGTGGTGGAATGCCTTGAATGGGGGAAACCTGCGGGGTTGCAACTATCGCTTTTATGGCTATCGGGTTGTTTGCAGGGAACTGCTTGGGTATGATATAATACTATTTGCCCGAAGCTGGTGAAAAGTGCAGCATAAATTCTTGAGGAGGTTTTATAAAATGAAACAATGGTATGAGTCATTATTTGATAATTACGCACAGAAGTATGACCAAGAGTGCTATGTACATGGAACATCTGGGGAATGTGATTCTATTGAACAGGAGATAAACCGCGATAAATCAATAAAAATTCTGGATATCGGTTGCGGTACCGGCCGCCATGCTATTGAGTTGGCAAAAAGAGGGTATCAAGTAATGGGAATCGATCTATCCGAGTCGCAGCTTAAGAGGGCCAGAGAGAAAGCAAAAGAGCAAGGAGTGAAGATCGACTTCCAGAAGCATGATGCAAGAAACCTTCCTTTCAAAGGCGATTTCGATCTGGCAATCATGCTCTGTGAGGGCGGTTTTTCTTTGATGGAAACGGATGAAATGAATTTTGAAATACTTAAAGCTGCAACCAGGTCATTAAAAAATAACGGGAAGTTTATATTCACCACATTAAACGGATTGTTTCCGCTGTTACATTCGGTAAAGGAATTTTATGGTTCGGCGGGTAAAGAAGGGGGTTCGGTTTGTAAAAGCATATCCTTCGATTTAATGACCTTTCGCGATCATAATCGCGTTGAATTTGAAGATGATGCGGGAAATAAGAAAGTATTGGAATGCAATGAACGATGTTATGTCCCCAGCGAAATCACCTGGCTGCTCCATTCGCTTGGATATAAGAAGATAGAGATTTTTGGAGCTAAGCTTGGGGCTTATTCAAGGAAAGATAAATTAACTACAGAAGATTTTGAAATGCTTGTTATCGCGGAGAAATGAAAGAAGATAAGAAAAAGGTTTTCATCAAAAATTTTGGATGTCAAATGAATGTGCGGGATTCCGAGGTAATCTGCGGGTTGTTGAAGAACGCCGGTTATAAAATTTGTGCTTCTGACCTACAGGCGGATATTATTATATTTAATACCTGTTCTGTACGCCAGCATGCCGAGGATAGGGTATGGAGCCTGATTGGAAGCTATAAAGGATCAAAGATTATTGGTTTAGCAGGTTGTATGGCACAGAATTATAAAGAACGCGTATTCCAACGCGATACAAATGTCGATTTTGTTGTTGGGCCGCAGGATATCCATAAGATCCCTGAAATTCTAAATAAGTTTACTTCCAGGGATTTCTTTGAGCGCAAGATCTGGGAGGTGGATACCCTGATGCGGCCGGAAGAGGTCTATCTAACGGGGTTCCTGCAAGATAAAGATCATGCGTATGTGGTTATTTCCGAGGGGTGTTCTAATTTTTGTTCTTATTGTGTAGTTCCGTATGTGCGTGGACCTTTACGCCACCGGAAAAATAAAAACATACTTGTTGAAATTCAAAAAGCTATTGCAAGCGGGGTAACAAGGATTACTCTCTTGGGGCAGAATGTTAATGCCTATTGCGATGATGGAATTAATTTCACAAAACTATTGACCCGGGTTAATGCGCTAAAAGGTCTGAAAAAGCTCACCTTCTTTACCTCTCACCCTAAAGATGCTAATATTGATTTTTTTAAGACTATACGTGATTTGGACAAATTGGTTAAATCGCTGCATCTGCCTATACAGTCGGGTGCAGATAAGATCCTTAAGCTTATGAATAGGGGGTATTCGGTAAAAGAATACTTGGTTTTAATTGATTCTTATCGTAAAATTGTTGAGGGGGGAGTTTTAACAACAGATATTATTGTAGGATTTCCCACTGAGACCGATAAAGAGTTTAAGGCAACTTGTGATTTGGTGGAAAAGGTAAGGTTTAATGCCGCTTACATTTTTAAATATTCTCCCAGGCCGAACACAGAAGCAATGAAGTTAGCTGACGGCTTGACTAAAGAGGAAAAAGAAAAACGGCATAAGAAAATTCTTGATTTACAGAGAGGGATTTCGAACAAGTTTAAGCCTGTATATGCAAAAATTTAAAGTTAACTTTATAATTTTATTAATTCTTATTCTTCCTGCCGGCGGTTGGGCAGCTAACCTGGATACTTTAAAAGCTGACTTTCTGCAAGGAAACTACCGCAGGGTTATACTTGAAGGGCTTGCTCAGGCAGGACGCTTTAATATCCAGGGTGCGGATGAATTAAATTATTTATTAGGTTTGAGTTATTTAAAGGAAGATAGGCTGGAGCAGGCGCAAGACTGTTTCCGGAGCATCTTAAGCAATCCTATCAGTAAATTTAAGGAACAGGCGGCCGTAGCTTCAGCGGATGTTTATTTAATTAAAGGGCAGTTCCGGGATGCAGAAGATGTTTACAATAAACTACTCGAAGATAACCCTAATACCAGCTTAAGGGCAGGAATATTGTATCGTTTAAGCCAGTCAGGTTATAGAAAAGGGAATAAGGAACAGTTTAATGAATATTTATTGAAGCTAAAAAGAGATTTCCCTTTAAGCCTTGAATTAAGATCTAACAGGGGCATACCGCGCAATGGGCCACTCTTAAATGAAATTGGCTGTTTTTCAGTACAGGTGGGTTTCTTTGTAAAAAGCCTAAATGCCATTAATTTTAAGGATAAACTTCTGGCTATGGGGTACCCAGTTTATGTGGAAGGCTCCAACGAAGGCTACCGGGTTAAAGTAGGCAGGTTTAAAACACAGGCGGAGGCTCTAGATGCAGAAAATAAGCTTTCCCGTGAAGGTTTTTCAACCAAGCTCTGTCCATAGTATTTTATGCTCAAAAAAAAGATTTTCTTCCTTATTGGCCCTACCGCTATAGGTAAAACTCTTATTGCAATCCATTTGGCTAAGAAGATTAATGCCGAGATTATTTCCTGTGATTCCATGCAGGTATATAGCTCGATGGATATCGTTACTTCTCAGCCAGCTTATGCGCAGAGGAAAAAGGTAAAACATCATTTGCTTGGAGTAATTAATCCCGCCAAAGAATACAATGTATCCAGGTATCGAAAAGATGCTTTGTCCATTTGCAGCCAATTATTCTCAAAAGGCAAGATTCCGCTTTTTGTAGGCGGAAGCGGTCTTTATTATTCCATTGTAATTGACGGGCTTTTTCCCGCCGCACCGGAAGATAAGCTAATTCGCGCAAAGCTCTACAAACAGTTATCTCTTAAAGGAAATAGGTATTTGTATGAGAAACTGGCTAAAATTGATCCTTTATCCGCCAGAAGGATCCATCCAAATGATAGCAGAAGGATTATTCGTTCTTTAGAAGTCTATATGAAAACAGGGATGCCCTTATCTGTTTTACAAAAGGGCAGGGTTGGTTTGGGTGCAGGTTATGAAATTAAAATACTTGCCTTAAACATGGATAGGCAGGCTCTTTATAATAAAATAGACCAAAGGGTCAGTAAGATGTTTAGGGCTGGTTTAATTAAAGAGGTCAGCCGGTTACTCAAACATAAATTAAGCAGGACTGCCAAATGTGCCATCGGGATCCGTGAATTGGAGGGATATTTTAACGGGGAGTATTCTTTGAAGGAGGCTAAACGCCTTATCCAGCGTAACAGCAGGCACTATGCCAAGCGCCAGCTCACTTGGTTCAGGAGGGACAAGCGTATCCAGTGGATTGTTATTAAGGATAAAGAAACGCATAGGGAGGTTGCCAGGCGCATATGGAAAAAGCTCTCTTAGTCAGTATTCAAATAAAGACAGATAAGCATCGCTGGCGTATTGAAGATATCTCTTCGGAATTGGAGGAGTTGGCTGTTTCAGCCGGTGTTGAGGTTGTTGAGAATATAATCTGTATTTGCGATAAGGTTACTGCAAATTATCTTATTGGCAAAGGTAAGGTTGAGGAGATTAGCGTGATCGCCAGCGAAGAGGCTGTGGATACAGTAATCTTCAGCCATGATCTATCCGGGACTCAGCAGCGCAATCTGGAAGAAGCGCTCGGCAGAAAAACGATTGACCGTACGCAGCTGATTCTTGATATTTTTAGCCGGCGCGCCAAAAGCCCTGAAGGAAAAATGCAGGTGGAGCTGGCATTGCTCCAGTATTTGCTTCCACGATTGGTGGGTAAAGGGGTAATGCTTTCACGCTTAGGCGGAGGGATTGGTACCCGGGGACCCGGTGAAACTAAACTTGAGGTTGACCGCCGCCAGGTCAGAAAAAGGATAGATAAGTTGAAAAATGATTTAGAGTCGTTCAGGTCGCATCGCCTGACCACTCATAAAAAACGTAAAGGTAATAATTTGCCTTTGGTGGCTTTAGTTGGCTACACCAGTGCAGGCAAGTCTACGTTACTTAACCGCCTTACCGATGCTGCGCAAACTACTTCGGAGAAATTATTTACTACCCTGGATCCGCTTTCCAAGAGTTTGCAGTTGCCCAATGGGCAAAATATAATTATCTCTGATACTGTTGGATTTTTACATGAGCTCCCGCATCATCTTATTGAGGCATTCAAAGCTACGCTGGAAGAGGTTTCTGACGCGGATTTATTAATCCATGTTTTAGATGCTTCTGACCAGCGTATGCATCAACACAATCAGTCTGTGCAGGGTGTCTTGGATGAATTGGGGCTAAAAGATAAGCCTGTACTGGTGGCGTTAAACAAAATAGATTTGATTTCTGATCGTAGTTGGCTGGAAGTTTGCAGGAATGAATTTTCCGGAGCGGTTATTTTATCAGCCAGGACGGGAGAGAATCTGGAAGCATTAATTGAGCGAATACAAGGATATTTCTCCAGCCTTATGTTAAACTTAAAGATAATTATACCTCATAGCCGCATGGAGTTGGTCGATTTCTTTTATCGCCAGGCCAAGGTAGATAAAATTGACTATTTGCAAAAGGGAATTTCTATAAACCTTAGGATACCCCGGGGGCTATTCACTAAAATAAATAAAGATAAAGATATCCGGGTTATCTGTTAGGTTATCTAACAAAAATAATTATTTTACTTGACAGTAGGTTGATATTGTGTTAAGCTTATTACGCGGGAGGGGGCAAGAATGCCAGTATTCAGTCTCAAGATAGGCCCTGAAGAACCGGTTTATGTAATCGGTGTGGTTTGTAAACTGGTTGATATTCCTATTTGGACCTTGCGCCAGTTAGATAAAGCTGGAGTGGTCCGTCCAAAACGAATAGGCAGGAAAAACCGGTTATATTCTTTGCGGGACTTAAAAAGGCTAGAGTATGTGCATTATCTTATGCAGAAAAAACGCGTGAATATCCATGGAGTAAAAATTATTCTAGAAAAGGAGGGGTGAAATTTTTTTAGTCAGTTATTAGCACTCTCTATATTTAAGTGCTAATTTTGTTGACAAAACAGCAAATTGTGTTAAAATTACGCTTTAGCATTAATACTCAGAGAGCAGTAACAGGAGGCGAAGATTTGCGTAATGTTGATTATAGCTCCCGCAGAAAATCAATTTTAAACTCGGCTATCAACCGGTATATCAAGAATGCAGTACCGGTGGCCTCCGAAGATATTGCCGATGAGTTTGATTTGAGTTCGGCAACTATAAGGAATATATTTTCTGAACTTGATGAGTCCGGATATTTAAAGCATCCATATACCTCAGGGGGCAGGATCCCTACTGATAAAGGCTACCGCTATTATGTGGATTTTCTTGTTCAGCAGATTGAGCTTCTCGATGAAGAAAAGAAGCGTATTCTCAAGGAGTGTAAAAAGAAGATCCGCCGGTTAGATGATGCCTTGGAGAATACTTCCGAAGTGATTTCCGAGATTACGCATTATGCTGGCATTGTTTCGTTTCTTGAGTGGCAGGACAAGATTTTCTATAACGGGATTAGCCGCATATTAGATCAGCCGGAATTCAAGGATGTTGATAAAATACGGCTGTTGGTTAGGCTTATGGAGGATAAAGGCCGGTTGCTGAGTATTATTAACCGCGATTTTTCCGGCAAGGTGAAGATTTATATTGGAAGCGAATTGGGGTTTCCTGAGATGGAGAGCTGTTCTTTAATAGTCACTAGTTATAAATTAAAGGATCAGCCGTCCGGCCGGATTGCTGTTTTAGGGCCGGTGCGCATGGAGTATAACCATATAATTCCTGTTTTAGAATATGTTTCTGATGTTTTAACGGATGTACTTAGCACAATTTAAAAATGAATGAGATGAAAGATCACAATAACCATAAGGACAATAAAGAGACTAAAGAGGTTAAGGAGAGCAAGGGGCTAGATACGGTTACGCTTAAGGAATCCGAATACAATGAGCTTAAGGACGCGGCGGAAAGATCCAAGGATATCCAGGATAAGTTGTTGCGTTCCCATGCAGATTTTGAGAATATGCGCAAACGCCTTGAGCGGGAGAAGCAGGATTTCCTTAAGTATGCCAATGAGGGGATAGTTTTAGAGTTGTTGAATGTCCTGGATGATTTGGAGCGTGTGATAGATCTGGCCGAAGATAAGCATGAAGACCTCAATGCTTTTTTAAAAGGCGTGGAGATGATCCTGGCGCATATTTATGAGCTGCTTAAAACGCACGGGGTTAAGCCAATTGAGGCTGAGGGTAAGGTTTTTGATCCGAATTACCACGAGGCTCTTGTACAGGTAGAAAATAAGGATTTGCCGGAAAATACGATCGTTGAGGTTTTACAAAAAGGATACTTAATGTATGAGCGGGTAATCAGGACCGCCAAAGTAAAAGTTTCTAAAAAAATAGGAGGTTAATTATGGCAAAGGTAATCGGTATTGACTTGGGTACATCTAATTCAGCGGCTGCGGTTATGGAAGGCGGCAGGCCGGTAATCATTCCATCGGCAGAAGGTGCAGGAGTTGCCTCTGGCAAGGCGTTTCCTTCTTATGTTGCATTTACTAAAGATGGGCAGCGTTTGGTTGGTGAGCCGGCAAGGCGTCAGGCTGCGATTAATGCCGAGGGTACTATTCAAGCCGCAAAACGCAAGATGGGCACGGATTTTAAATTCAAGGCCTATGGTAAAGATTATACCCCACAGCAAATTTCAGCTTTTATTCTGCAGAAAATTAAAGCTGATTCGGAAGCTTACCTGGGAGACAAGGTTGAAGAAGTAGTAATTACCTGTCCAGCATATTTTAATGATAACCAGCGTCAGGCAACCAAGGATGCAGGTGAGATTGCCGGGTTAAAAGTTTTACGTATTATCAATGAGCCAACGGCAGCATGCCTGGCTTATGGTTTAGAGAAAGCTGATAAAGAACAGAAGATCCTGGTATTTGATTTAGGGGGAGGTACTCTTGATGTAACAATCATGGAGATGGCTTCCGGAGTATTTCATGTTCAGTCAACAAGCGGCGATACGCAGCTTGGCGGCACGGACATGGATAAGGTGATTTTAGAGTATATTGTAAGCCAGTTTAAACGAGAAACAGGTATTGATTTAATGAACGATAAAATGGCCGTGCAGCGGGTACGTGAAGGTGCTGAAAAAGCTAAGATAGAGCTATCTTCAACCGTGAGCACTGATATTAACCTGCCATTTATTACTGCCGATGCCACGGGTCCTAAGCATTTAACGATGACTATTACGCGTGCAAAGTTGGAAGATTTGGTTAGGCCGATCATAGATAGATGTCAGCATCCTGTGGACCAAGCATTAAGTGATGCTAAGTTAACAGTGAAAGAGGTTGATCGTATTATTATGGTTGGCGGGCCAACACGTATGCCTGTAGTGCAGAAGTTTCTGGAAGATTATGTAGGCAAAAAAATTGAACGCGGTGTGGACCCTATGGAATGCGTTGCTTTGGGCGCAGCAATTCAGGCAGCGATTATTACCGGAGAGGTTAAGGATGTTCTTCTGCTGGATGTTACGCCGCTTTCGTTGGGAATTGAGACGTTGGGCGGGGTGAATACTAAGTTAATTGAAAGAAACGCATCTGTGCCTACTCAAAAAAGCCAGATATTCTCAACTGCTGCGGATAATCAAACTGCAGTTACTATCCGCGTTTTGCAAGGCGAACGCCCCTTGGCTAATGATAATGTGGAGTTGGGGCGTTTTGATTTGGTGGGTATTCCAGCAGCTCAGCGTGGCGTGCCGCAGATTGAAGTAAAATTTGATATTGATCGCGATGGTATTGTACATGTTTCAGCAAAAGATTTAGGTACAGGTAAAGAGCAGTCGATCAAAATTACTGCGCCTAAGAAATTGTCAAAAGAAGAGATTGATAAAATGGTTAAAGACGCAGAAAAGTTTGCTGCTGATGATGCAAAGAAGAAAGAGGAGATCGAAGCGATCAACCAGGCGGATAATCTGGTTTACGCAACTGAAAAATCGCTTAAGGAATATGGCGATAAAGTAAACCAGGCAGAGCGTGCTGATATCGAAGCTAAAGCCAATGATTTAAAAAACGCCATAAAGGATAAAAACGTTGAGCGCATTAAAAAGGGGATGGATGAATTAACTACTGCTTCGCATAAATTGGCAGAAGAGATATATAAGCAAACTGCAGCTAAACAAGCCGCGGATAACAAGCAATCTGCCAATCAAAATCCCAATGAATCAAAAGGAGCGGAGCAGGGGCCTGAAAAAAACGCGCAAGCCGATGAGGTTATTGACGCTGAATTTAAGGAAGAAGACGATAAAAAATAAGTGAGGCTTAAGTTTACGGAAAGAAGTAAACGTAAATTTGTTGGCTGAACTTATCCCGATGGGTGAATGTACTAAAATTTTTAAACAAATTTTAGTACATTCATAAGCCGGGGCAAAATTAAATATGTCTAGCAAGCGAGATTATTACGAAATACTGGGGATTCAAAAGAGCGCAAGCATCGATGAGATAAAAAAGGCTTATCGAGAGCTTGCGCTACGTTTTCATCCTGACCGCGTTCCGCAAGACCAAAAGAAAGCAGCTGAAGAGAGATTTAAAGAGATGTCCGAAGCCTATGCTGTACTTTCGGATACTCAGAAACGTTCTCTTTATGACCAATATGGTCATTCAGGAATAGACCAAAAATATGCTCAAGAAGATATCTTTAAAGGCGCTGATTTTAGCAGTATTTTCAGGGAAATGGGCGGCGGTTTTGGGTCAGGCGGGAGCATATTTGAAGAGATATTCGGGGATCTTGGTTTTGATATTTCTGGCGGCCGGCAATCAAAGTCCCAGTCCGGACGGCGCCGTGGCAGGGATTTGCAGATTGCCATCGATATTTCACTAGAGGAGGCAGCGCAAGGGCTTGAGAGGATTATTACCGTGCCGCGTTATGAAACCTGTACCAGCTGTGGAGGCAGTGGGGCAAAGGCAGGGACAAAAAGAAATACCTGTCCTCAGTGTAAAGGATCCGGCAGGACGGTTGTTTCTAATGGTTTCTTTCAGCTAGCCCAGACTTGCTCGCGCTGTGGAGGGGAGGGGTCAGTTATCCAATCTCCTTGCCCGGATTGCCGAGGAGAGGGCAAGGTTAAAGTTACCAAAAAGATTAAAGTTAAGATCCCTGCGGGTGTAGACACCGGATCTCAATTACGTGTGCGTCAGGAAGGAGAGGCCGGTATAAGCAGCCGGGGTGATCTTTATGTAGTTGTTGAAGTCAGGCCGCATGATGTATTTGAAAGGCATAATAATGATATTATTACATCAGTCAATATCAGTTTGGCCAAGGCCGTTTTAGGTGCTGAGGTAGAAGTTCCTGCCCTAGAGGGAAGGTTAACAATGAAGATACCAGCGGGAACGCAATGCGGTAAGATTTTCCGCCTTAAAGGTAAAGGAATACCGGATTTGCACTCCCGGGATATAGGAGATGAACTGGTGAGGGTGAATATTGATATTCCGATGAGGCTATCCAGCCAACAAAGGCAGTTAATAGAAGAATTTGCCCGTATTAGCGGCGAAGACTTAGGGGTTAAGGACAATTTTACCGAGAGGTTTAAGAAATCATTCCGATAGTTGGGGGAAAATATGCCTACATATGAATATGAGTGCTTGTCTTGTAATCATAAATTTGAAGTTTTGCAGAGTATAAAAGCAAAGCCAATAACTAAATGCCCTAAATGTTTAAAGAAAGTCAGGAAATTAATCAGTAGTACAGGAGGGTTTATCTTTAAGGGGGCGGGCTTTTATGCTACAGATTATAAGAAAGCAACCAAAACTTCAGAAAGCGCTAACGCTGTCTCCTGCCCTAAGGCGAAACAAGGATGTTCCGGTTGCTCTGGCCACTAAGGTGATAAAAAAGCTTTAAAATTATTGTTTTTATTATTTTATATGGTAAAATTATCCTTATATTATTAAGTCAGTTTTTTCTATTGAGTATTTAATGTCCAAGATAAAAGCTTTTAAAGCGGTAGTTTATAACCCAGAGAAAGTAAAAGATTTCAATCAGGTTGTTTGCCCGCCATACGATGTAATCTCCCCGCTTGCCCAGGAAGCCTACCATGAGCGTTCCCCTTATAATTTTATTCATATACTTTTATCTAAGGATACAGCCTCTGACGATAAATACCGCAGGGCAGGTTTGATATTCCGGGATTGGCTTAAAGAAAAAGTGTTTGTCCAGGATTGTCGGCCGGCTATTTATTTTTATAGTCAACAGTATATCATCAGAGGGGAGAAAAAAACTCGCCTGGGATTTATTTCTTTGCTTAAACTTGGAGATGAAAAGGGATCGGCTGTTTTTGGCCATGAAAATACGCATGCGGAAGCCAAGCAGGACCGTTTTAAGCTACTCAAACAGGTAAAGGCAAACCTTAGCCCGATTTTTGTTATTTTCCTGGATAAAAAAAGGATAATCCAGCGGATATTCCATAAGTATATCTCTAGTGAAAATGCATTTATTGAAGTTATCGATGATGAGAAAACAGTGCATAAGTTGTGGCGCCTGGATGACCCGCTAGTATTGGGATCGATTGAAACCAGCATGAATAATGAGAATATGTTTATCGCAGACGGCCATCATCGTTATGAAGTTTCTTGTGCCTACCGAGACCTTATGCGTGAAAAGTTAGGCGCGCAATTTTCCGGAGAAGAAGATTTTAATTATTGCCTGTCTTATTTTACCAATACGGATTCCCGGGGCCTGTCAATTTCCCCTATCCACCGTTTATTTAAATTAGAAACTGAATTAGACTTGTCGGATTTTATTTTGAATGCCAAAGAATATTTTGATGTAGATCAGGTTAAAGACAAAACCCGTTTTTTCTTTCTCATGGAAAAAGCCGGATGCACCGAGCATCTCTTGGGATTATATAAAGATAAAAAGTATTATCTTCTACGGTTAAAAAATATAAAAATCCTGGATAAGCTAATCGCTGATAAGCCCAAAGAATACAGGACCCTGGACGTGGCTATTCTTAACCATCTTGTATTAAAAAACATTTTAAGTTTTGACTTGGAAAAGCTTCCTGGCGTAAGATATGACCCCGATCCTGAGGAATTTATTAAAGAAGTTGATGATGATCCCCTGAAGATAGCTTTCTTTTTGAATCCGGTTAAAATAGGCCAGATTATTGATGTTGCTTTAGGCGGGAACAAAATGCCCCCCAAGTCCACATATTTTTATCCCAAGGTACTTTCGGGATTAGTAATTAATAAATTAGAAGAGATCAAGAGTTAACGTTTATTAAATCAACATGGCCTTATTCGGTAAACCAAAATATACAATAGTGCGAGTAAAGAAAAAGGAGATGCCGGATGGTTTATGGACAAAATGTGAGGGATGTTTAGAGACGCTTTATAATAAGACCCTGGAAGAGAATCTTAAGGTTTGTCCGAAATGTAACTATCACTTTGGGCTGACTGCTTATGAGAGGATAAATATATTATTTGACAAGGACACCTTTTCCGAGTTTGATAAAGATATGCTTGCGGTTGACCCGCTTGATTTTAAAGGCCCAAAGACCTATAGAGAGAAATTAAAGCAGGACCAGGAATCAACGGGGTTAAAGGATGCGGTTATTTCTGGTGAAGGCAAGATTGAGGGTAAACAGGCAGTAATTGCTGTAACTGATTCGCGTTTTATAATGGGGTCTATGGGGTCGGTTGTAGGCGAGAAAATAACCCGGGCTATTGAATATGCCACTAAGCATAAGCTCCCCGTGGTTATTGTTTCCGGTTCAGGAGGGGGCGCGCGTATGTATGAAGGGATGTATAGCCTTATGCAGATGGCTAAAACTTGCGCTGCCCTATCTTACCATCATAAGGAAAGGTTGTTGTACGTATCCGTACTTACCAATCCTACGATGGCAGGGATTATGGCTTCGTTTGCCGGGGTTGGAGATATAATTATGGCTGAACCTAATGCCCTGATTGGTTTTACCGGACCGCGGGTCATTGAACAGACAATAAGGCAAAAGCTTCCTATTGGTTTCCAGCGTTCGGAGTTTTTGTTGGATCACGGGCTTATTGATATGATTGTGCATCGTAAGAATATGAAAAATAATCTTAGCCAATTGCTTGATTATTTTAGTTAAAAAGGAGTGTAATTAAATGGCTCAGGTAAGCTTGAAGAATGTGTGTAAGGTTTTCCCGGGTAATGTTATGGCGGTCAATAACGTTAATCTGGGTATTGAAAACAAAGAGTTTATGGTTTTAGTAGGCCCTTCAGGTTGCGGTAAATCCACTACCTTAAGGATGATCGCCGGGCTTGAAGATATAAGCTCAGGGGATGTTTATATAGGTAATAAGCGGGTCAATGATGTGCCGGCTAAAGACCGGGATATCGCTATGGTTTTCCAGAATTACGCCCTTTATCCGCATATGACTGTTTTTGAAAATATGTCATTCGGCCTGAGGCTCAGGCATATCCCCAAACAGGAAATTATTCAGAGGGTCAGCGAGGCTGCGGATATATTGGGTATTAAGCGTTTATTGAATCGTAAACCCCGTGAGCTTTCCGGTGGGGAACGCCAGCGCGTGGCAGTGGGAAGAGCAATTGTGCGTAAGCCCATGGTTTTCCTGTTTGATGAACCTTTAAGTAATCTTGACGCCAAAATGCGCGTACAGATGCGCACCGAAATCCATAAATTGCACATAAGGCTGCAGACCACGATTATTTATGTTACTCATGACCAGGTTGAAGCTATGACCATGGGGGATCGTATTGCGGTAATGAAAGATGGCATTCTTAACCAGTTAGATGACCCTATTGATGTTTATGACCATCCGAAAAATAAGTTTGTCGCCAGTTTCATAGGCTCTCCTCCGATGAATATTATGCAGGGAAGGATTATTAAGAAAGAGGGAAGGCTATATTTCGATGAAGGTAAAATCCAGGTTAAGCTGGTTGAGGATATGCATAAGAAGATGGCCAGTTATGTCGGCAGCGAGATACTTTTTGGCATCCGTTCCGAGGATGTATATGATAAATTGTTTGTTTCCGAGGCCCCTCCGGAGAATATTGTCAGGGTAAACTGTGAAGTATTTGAACCAATGGGTTCAGAGGTCTATCTTTACCTTAATACAGGCAGGCATACCTTTATCGCCCGCGTCGGCGCGCATGACCGGCCGAAGGTTAACCAGGAGATGGACGTAGTCTTCGATATGAGCAAGGTCCACTTTTTCGATAAAAACACCGAAGAGACTATTGTTTAAGTTTTAACTCCCGGATTAGTTAGAAGGCTATATGCAGCAGAAAATTACCCGGAAAAAGATTTGTCTTCTTTTATCGCTTGCTTGTCTTATCGCCCTAATAATCAATTTCCTGATTTTTCATCAAATAATCAGTCTGAGCATCTTTTTTATTTTCATATTAACCAATATCATTGGTTTTTTCTACTTGTTGCAGTTATTCTCCAACAGGAATTCTTTGGTTGAATCTCAGATTGAAAATATAAAAGAACAGATTAATATTATTAATGCTGAGAGCGTAAAAGCCCAGGAGTTTGGCGCCGCGCTTAAATTCAGGATTACCCGTTACGATAACCTGAAAAAGGTTATCGAGGAACTCAATCACAGTTTAAGGCTGGAGATTGTTGTTAAGGTATTAAGCTCTACCGTTTATTTCCTAATCTCAAATTCCTGTGGATCTGCGCTTTTTTATCTGCTGGATACCCATACTCAGAAATTAAGCCTTATACACTCAATAAAAGAAGACAGCCGCCTGGTTATTCTTTCTAAGGAGGGGGATATCTTTGATTACTGGGTATTAAGGCATTCCCGCGAACTCATTATTGAAGATTTAAAAAATGATTTTCGTTTTGATCTGGATACTGTGCGCAGCCAGGAGATGCGCCCGGTTTTATCACTGATTAGCTCCCCCTTGATTAGCCATAATTCTCTGCTTGGTTTATTGCGACTGGAAAGCGACAAGAGAGGCTCTTTTAACCAGGATGATTTACGTTTTCTTTCTTTGGTTTCAGGCCTTGGCGCGGTAGCCCTGGAAAATAGTTTGCTTTTTCAGAAAACTCAGGATTTGGCTATCCACGATGATTTGACTGGGCTTTATACAAAGCAGTATTTTATCAGCAGGTTAAAAGATGAAGCTAAGCGTTGCCAGCGCCTTGATCAACGCCTGGCTTTAATGATGATCGATATCGATTTCTTTAAACAGTATAATGATAGATTTGGTCATACTGCCGGGGATATTGTTTTAAAAAAGGTAAGTTCTTTATTGAAAGAGAGTTTAAGCCAGCTTAATCCTTTGCTATGCCGGTTTGGGGGAGAGGAGTTTTTGGTTATGTTGCCGGAGATAGACAAGCAAAGAGCCTTGGAAATTGCAGAAGAGCTGCGTCAGAGGATTGGAATGGAAAAAATTCTGTTGCGCCGTCAAAACACATCTATTACGGTTTCTATCGGACTGGCCTGTCTGCCTCTTGATACAAAGGATGAGGATGAATTAATTCAAAAAGCTGATAAGTCTATGTATGACGCTAAGCGTAAAGGAAGAAACAGGGTATGCTATACATAATATTATTCTTAATTTTAACAGTTAGCCTGATAATGTTCTTATATTATACGTTATCCGGGCGCCTTAAGCGCAGGGAAGCTGAAGGCGCCGATTTGCTAAATCAGCTTAATATCCTGAAAGAAGGCAAACAGGTTTTGAATTTAGAGAATATGGGGCTGAATAAGATTTTTGTAGAAACTCTTGCGCTTTATGAGCTGACTAAGGATATCTGCAAGGGGCTGGACGAGGAAAAAATATTTACTATCTTTCGCGATAACCTAAGTAAACATATTAATTTTAGAGCCTGTCAATATATCAAGGATAGCGTGGAATTGATTAAATATAAAGATTATATGATACTGCCTTTGAATACCGAGGAGAATCAGGCTGCCGGATATCTTGCGGTGGATGGTATTTCGGATGCGGATAGGGAAAAATTTGGGATTCTTGCTCAGCAGCTTCTAATCGGCCTTAGAAGGGCGCACCTTTATCAAAAGGTTCAGGAGATGGCTATTACTGATTCGCTTACTCAGGTTTATTGCCGAAGGTATTTTCTTGAGCGTTTTAGCGAAGAACTTAAGCGTTCCAGGAAAAATAAGCTGCACCTTTGTTTTCTTATGATTGACCTGGATAATTTTAAACAGTTCAATGACCGCTATGGGCATCTGGTCGGCGATGCTATACTGCGGCAGGTTTCCAAGACCATATGTGATATGGTCAGGCAGATAGATTTTATCGGCCGCTATGGTGGAGAGGAACTCGCCATAGTTTTAGCCGAAACTGATAAGGAGCAGGCCAGTTTTGCCGCTGAGCGCATACGTCAGGCAATTGAGGCTTCGATAATCAAGGCTTATGATGAAGAATTGAGGGTAACCGTAAGTATCGGTGTTTCTACCTTTCCGGACAATACTGATCATATGCGTGATTTAATTGAAATGGCGGATCAGGCCCTGTATCTGGCGAAGGAGACCGGAAAGAATAAGGTTTGTTTCTGTCCTGCCTAGCACGAACTTATCCCTTGAAAAATTATGGTTTTTAATATAGAATACCACCCATGGTTAAACATTTTATTATTGCTATAGATTTAGGCGGCACTAACTTAAAATGCGCCTTACTCGATAGCGCCTTAAAGATTAAAGCCAAAAGTTGTTTTAGTACAAAGAGTTTTAATAATAAACAAAAACTTATTGGCGGCATAATTGATTCCATAAATAGCTTTATTTTAAAGCTAAATTTAACCAAGAATTCTATTCTGGGTGTTGGTATTGGTTTACCTGGGCCGGTAGATACCGCTAAGGGGGTGGTGCATTTTCTGCCGAATATCCCGGGATGGAAAGAAGTAGGTTTAAAGAATATCCTTGAGAAAATAATAAAATTACCGGTTTTTATCGATAATGACGCTAAATTAATGGCTTTGGCGGAGCATAAGTCCGGCTCGGCAAAAGGGTATAGTAATGTCTTATGCCTGACCTTGGGCACGGGGGTAGGGGGTGGTTTGATTATCGGCAATTCTCTTTATCGGGGAAGAGATAATGCCGCTGGTGAAGTTGGGCATATTCCTCTTAATGAGCGTGGTCCTGTTTGTGGTTGTGGCTCAGAGGCTTGCCTTGAGGTATATGTGGGTAACGCCAGAATTATAGAGGATGCGCGTAAATTATTCGGTTCTAAGATTACCCTGGAAGAGGTAAGTCGATTGGCGCAGGGTGATAATATTAAAGCTATGAAATTCTGGGATGAGGTTGGTGGAAAGATAGGTTTAGCTTTAAGCGGAATAGTGAACTTGCTTAATCTTGATGCAATTGTTATCGGCGGCGGGATATCCAGTGCGGGCAATGCTTTGTTTAAAAGCGTTAAATATACTATTCTTGCACGCGCAATGAGCGTGCAGGCAAAAAGGGTCAGGATATTTAAGGCAAAATTGGCTAATAATGCCGGAATAATCGGGGCAGGATATTTAGTAAGAGAGAGGTTGATAAGATGAAAATTTTTATTGATACGGCAAGCGTTAAAGAGATAAAAGAGGCAGCCAGCCTTGGGCTTATTGACGGGGTAACTACTAACCCTACACTTATGGCTAAAGAGGGGCGCAATCCCGAGCAGGTGCTAAAAGAGATATGTGCATTAGTCAGTGGTCCGGTTAGCGCCGAGGTGATTAGTATTGAATCTTCCGGAATGGTTAATGAGGCTTATGAACTGGTTAAATTGGCTAAAAATATCGTGGTAAAAATCCCGCTTATAAGGGAAGGGTTGAAGGCGGTAAAGATTTTATCCTCACAGGGAATTAAAACCAATGTCACACTTTGCTTTTCCCCCACTCAAGCATTGTTGGCAGCTAAGGCAGGGGCAACTTATATTTCGCCTTTTATCGGCAGATTGGATGATATCGCTCAGGAGGGGATTAGTTTAGTAGGCGATATAAAGAAAATTTATGAAAACTATAGTTTTAAAACCCAAATAATTGTTGCCTCTGTGCGCAACCCAATGCATGTAGTTAATGCTGCCTTGATTGGGGCAGATATTGCCACGATTCCCTATTCTGTGATTGAACAGTTGATTAAACATCCTTTGACAGATACCGGATTAAGCAGGTTTCTGGAAGATTATAAGAAAATCCCTCAAACGAATAATGCTAAATAGACTTTTGAATTTCAATAGAGTATGCTTTTCCGCTGCCATGCTGCTATTTGTTCTTTTCTCTTGCGTAAATTTATCAATTGCCGCGGAGAATAAGGAATCTCCTATAATTATTAATGGGGATAATGTAGAGTATTCTGCTGACAATAAAGAGGTTATTGCAACTGGTAATATTGAAGTTATTTATAAGGGCTCAAAATTAACCTGCAACAAACTAAAGGTTAATATGCAGTCAAAGGAAGGTTTGGCAGAAGGCAATGCCCGGCTTGAAGATGGAAATGGGGTGGTTACCGGAGAAAGAATAGTTTATGATTTTACGAATAAGACCGGGATAATCTATAACGCTGATTTTCGCGCCAATCCCTATTTTGGGAAAGCCAATAAAGTTGAGAAAGTAAGCGACAGCGAATTTGTGGCAAAGGGCGGTTATTTTACTACCTGCAGCCTGGATCATCCGCATTTTCGCCTGGCTTCGAAGAAAATAAGTATGTTTCCCGGGGATAAAGTGCAATCTAAACAGACCACGCTTTATCTGGGGGCTGTGCCGCTTGTTTATCTGCCGCAATTTAACTATTCAATGAAAGAGCCGATCATGCACGTGCAGGTTGAGCCGGGTACGCGCAAGGATTGGGGCCCGTATCTTTTGAGCGCATGGCGTTATAATCTTACTGAAAAGTTAAATGCAAAGGTTTTCCTTGACTACCGCAGTAAATTGGGTTGGGGGGAAGGTTTTGAATTGAACTATATAAAAACCCTGGTTGGCAGGGGTGATTTCAAATTTTACTATGCTGATGAAAAACCCGATAGCCAGCCGGCAGGGGCGCCAACGGAGTTTCAGCGTTATTTTATGCGCTGGCGCCATAAATGGGATATTGATGAACGTACTAATGTTGTCGCAGAGCTCTATAAGATTAGCGATGAAAGATGGAAATATGAGAATACTCCTGAAAATCGCAACGAGCATACAATTTTACAGGATTATTTTTTCCGGGAATATGAGCAAGATACTGAGCCATTGAGCTATGCCCTTTTTCACCATTCTTTTAATTACTCTAGCATAGATATTCTCCTGCAGAAACGGACTAATCACTGGTTTGACCAGCTGGATAAGATGCCGGAGATAAATTATAATCTTCCGAGCTTGCAATTAGGGGAAAGCCCGTTATATTTTGAGAATTCAACTCAATTTGGCTCCTATAACAAGAAAGCCACTACAGATCCGGTTACCACTGATGATGTTACTTCAACCCGGCTTGACACAACCAACAAGGTTTCTTTGCCTATGAAAATAGGTTTTATTCAATTTAAACCTTTTCTATCCAGCCGCCAGACTTTCTATGATAAAGGCGCAAACGGCCAAAGCGGAATTATCAGGACTATTTTCTATAGCGGCGCGGATATGAGCACTAAGTTTTACCGTATTTATAATGCTAAAACTAATTTTCTCAAGTTAGATATCAACGGTTTACGCCATATTATTACTCCTAGTATTGGATATATATATACGCATGTGCCTACTATTCCGGGAAGCAACATCAGGCAAATTGACAGCGTTGATTCCATTACACGAGGCAATACTGCTTCTTTGGGTTTGTCCAATAAATTGCAGACTAAACGTAACGGCCAGGTTGTGGATTTTGTGGATTTCAGGGTTACTACCGACTATGTTATTAATCCTAAATCTGGCTCTAATACAGGTTCAGATGGAGTTGTTTTCTATAATAATGGCATACTCAGGAATACCGGAAAGAAATTGGAAAGCCAGCTTTCAGATTTACTTTTTGAATTAAAGGTACTTCCTTATTCCTGGGTCCGTTTTGAAGCTGATGCTACTTATGAACACTCTGATCATGATAACGTAAACTATAGCAAGTTTTCTTTAGCCAGCTATGATTTGATTTTTGATTTAGCTAAAGAGCGTTCATTTAGTATTGGCCAGCGTTATGAAAGAAAGGGAAAGAATGAGGTTACTCTTGGTTTTAATTGGCGCTTAACCCCCAAGTGGAGATTTAAGATGTATCAACGTTATAACTTTAAGCAAACATCTGCGCTTGACCGGGGTTCACAGGAGCAAGAGTATACCTTTACCCGGGATTTGCATTGCTGGGATCTTGATGTTACTTTAAACAAAAAAGAGGATACCGGCACTACCATATTCTTTACCTTCAGGCTTAAGGCTTTCCCTGAAAATGAATTCGGTTTTGACCAGTCAATGTCTGAAAAGAAATCCGGATCGCAGTAAAATCCCGAGAATCTAAAAGGTGCCCAAATGAATATCTCAATTATCGGTTCAGGTTATGTAGGCTTAGTTACAGGGGCCTGTTTTGCCGAGTTGGGTAATAAAGTTATTTGCGCTGATAATAACGCCAAGAAAATTTCTCTTCTTAAAAATGGCATAGTGCCTATTTATGAGCCTGGTCTGGAGGAGATGGTCAGGCTAAATCTTAAAAACAAAAGGCTTAAATTTACCTCAAGTATCAGGGCTGCTGTTAAGGCTAGCGAAGTTATTTTTATTGCCGTTGGTACGCCAGCGTTTGGAAACGGCGAGGCGGATTTGACCGGTATAGAGAATGTTGCCCGTAGCATTGCGCAGAATATTGACGGGTACCGTTTGATTGTTGAGAAATCTACTGTGCCGGTTGAAACCTGCGCCTGGGTAAAGAAGACAATTTTTACTTATATTAGAAAGGGTTATAAATTTGATGTGGTTTCTAACCCTGAATTTTTAAGGGAAGGCTCAGCGATAAATGATTTTATCCATCCTGACCGCATTATTTTAGGCGTAGAAAGCGCCAAGGCAAAGCAGATTATGTCTGATTTGTACCGGCCTTTGAACCGGCCCATTTTAATTACCAACATAAAATCAGCTGAGCTGATTAAACATGCGTCTAATGCCTTTTTAGCTACCAAGATTTCGTTTATCAACGCTATATCCCGTATTTGTGACAAGGTGGGCGCGGATATAAAAGAGGTTGCTCAGGGTATGGGTTTAGATAACCGTATCGGACGCTATTTTCTGCATGCGGGAATAGGCTATGGCGGTTCCTGTTTCCCGAAGGATCTCGAGGCTTTTATAAATATCTCCGAAAAACTAGGTTATGATTTTCAAATTCTTAAGGCAGTAAGAGATACCAACGAAGAACAAAAGAAATTTGTTTTGCAGAAAATCAAAGATGAATTATGGATTATAAAGGGTAAGACTATAGCTGTATTGGGGCTTGCCTTTAAGCCTAATACCGATGATTTGAGAAATGCCCCAAGTATTGACTTGGTTAAAGCCTTAATCCAGGAAGGGGCAAGGGTTAAAGTTTATGACCCCAAGGCGATGGGGAAGGCAAGGGAAACCTTAAAAAATGTCATATTCTGTAAAGATCTTTATCAGGCTGCTAATTCTGCTGATTGCCTTGTAGTGGCCACGGAATGGAATGAATTCAAGGAGCTGGATTTTACCAGATTAAAGAAGTCGCTTAAGCGGCTGTTGGTTGTTGACGCAAGAAATATATATGATCCAAAGTTACTTAAAGCTTTGGGTTTTACCTATATTGGAGTGGGCAGGGGAAATGGATAGGGCTATCCTGGATTTAAACAGAAAGATAAAAGAAAACCGGTTGAAAATAGCGGTGGTAGGCTTAGGATATGTGGGGTTTCCTCTGGCTCTAGAGTTTGCCAGAAAACGCGTTTCAGTAACCGGTATCGAAATTGACCGCGACCGGCTCAAATCTATCATAAATAAGGTTTCCTATATTAGCGATATCAGCAATAAAGAATTAAGGGGCTGTTTGGATGGCGGTTATTTTAAAGCCAGCCCGGATTTTTCAGATATTAAAAATGCAGATGCGATCCTGATATGCGTTCCTACTCCGCTTAAGGGCAAAAACCTGCCGGATATCTCGTTCATAAAAAACGCCGTAAAAGAAGCGGCGCTGCATATAAAGAAAGGTGCGCTTGTGATTTTAGAAAGCACAACTTATCCAGGGACAACGGAGGAGGAGATCCTGCCGATTTTTCAAGGCCATGGTTTTGTGCATAATAGAGATTTCTATCTTTGCTTTTCTCCTGAAAGGATTGACCCGGGCAATAAAAAATTTCCGGTGCAGAAGATCCCTAAGGTTGTCGGAGGGCTAAGCCCTAAAGCCACCAGCTTGGCGATGTTAGTATATGGAGTTATTATTAAAAAGGTAGTCCCTGTAAGCAGCGCGCGATGCGCCGAAACAGTAAAACTTCTTGAGAATACATTTCGCCTGATCAATATCGGTTTAATTGATGAGTTATCAATGATGGCGCATAAAATGAAGATTGATATTTGGGAAGTAGTCCAGGCTGCCAGCACAAAACCTTTTGGTTTTATGCCTTTTTATCCCGGGCCCGGAGTAGGCGGGCACTGCATTCCTAAGGACCCGCTGTATTTGCACTGGAAGGCAAAAAGTTTTGGTTTTCATTCGCGCTTTATCAGGCTCGCTTCAGATGTAATAAATTATATGCCTGAATATATCGTAAAAAGGATTAAGAATGCCCTAAGCCGGAGAAACAAGAAGATTGAGAATTCAAGAATACTTATTATGGGGGTTACGTATAAAAAAGATGTGAAAGATTTGCGCAAGTCTCCAAGCGTTGATGTGATCAACAGCTTAAGAAGGCATGGGGCTAAGGTTGCTTATTCGGACCCATTTATCCCTTTTCTTAAGCTGAAGGATATTGATTTAAAATCAGTGGTGTTGAATGATAAAGAAATCAAGAAGTTTGATTGTATCCTGATTGCTACCGACCATTCGGCAGTAAATTATCCGGAGTTATTGAAAAATGCTAAATTAATATTTGATTCCAGGAATGTTTTTAAAGGCGGTCATAAAGAAAAGGTAGAGCGATTATGAGCAGGTTTTTAGTAACTGGAGGAGCGGGCTTTATCGGTTCGCATATTGTTGATGGATTGATTAGAAAAAAGCACTACGTGCGGGTGTTGGATAATTTTTCAAGCGGCAGGATTTTTAACCTTAGAGGCTTAGAAAAAGAAATTGATTTAATCAGAGGGGATATTTGTTCGCCAAGCGTATGCTCTAAAGCAACAAGAGGGATGGATTTTGTGCTGCATCAGGCTGCATTAAGAAGTGTCCCTAAGTCGATGAAAGACCCGCAGGCATACAACCGGGTTAACATTGATGGTACATTGAATATGCTTGAGGCGGCAAGAAATAGCAGGGTTAAACGTTTTGTTTTTGCTTCATCGAGTTCAGTTTATGGGCAGGTAGATTCCTTTCCTGAAAAAGAAAGTTTTATTCCTGAGCCCATCTCACCATACGCGCTAAGTAAATTAGCGGGCGAATATTATTGCAGGATATTTAGTTTGCATTATGGTTTGCCCGCAGTTGCCCTGCGCTATTTTAATGTTTTTGGCCCTCGGCAGCCCCTTGACGATGAATATGCGGTGGTCATCCCAAAGTTTATCAATTGCCTGTTGCATAATCATCGACCGCCGATTTTTGGCAGCGGCAAGCAGTCACGCGATTTTACCTTTGTTCAAAATGTAGTGCAAGCCAATCTTTTAGCTGTAAAGGCAAATAAAATAAAGTACGGTGTATTTAATATAGCCGGAGGCAAGGATACTACAATATTGGATTTAGTTAAGATGATAAATAAAATTTTAGGAAAAAGTATTCCGCCTCTATTACTTGACAGCCGTCCAGGAGATGTATTCAGGACATTGGCAGATATTGGGGCTTCAGCTAAAATCCTGCGATTTAAGCCTGCGATTAATTTTGCAGAAGGGTTGAGGATTACTGTTGATTATTGGAAGAAAAATGCGTAAAAAAACCGTCTTAATTACCGGAGGTGCAGGTTTTATCGGCTCGCACATGTGCGAAAAGCTGCTCAATAATAATTATGCTGTAATATGCCTGGATAACTTTGCCACCGGATCAACAGAGAATATCAAGGTATTGCTCAAGCATAAGAATTTTCGTTTTGATAAGCGTGATGTCTCAAATTATATTGATATTCCGGGCAGGATAGATTATGTATTGCATTGTGCTTCATTGGCTTCTCCGAAGGATTACCTTGATTTCCCGATACAAACTTTAAAGGTTGGTTCTTTAGGTACGCATAATGCCTTAGGTTTAGCCAAAAATAAGAAATCCACATTTCTTCTGTTTTCTACTTCGGAGGTTTATGGTGATCCATTGGCCCATCCCCAGAAGGAAACTTATTGGGGGAATGTTAATTCTATAGGGGTCCGCGGCTGTTATGATGAATCCAAGCGTTTTTCCGAGGCCCTTACGATGGCCTATCATCGTGTGCATAATCTGGATACGAAGATTGTGCGTATCTTTAATACTTATGGCCCCAGGATGCGCCATAATGATGGCAGGGTAATTCCTAATTTTATATCGTCTGCTATAAACAATAAGCCCTTAGTTATTTATGGAAATGGCCGGCAGACGCGAAGTTTCTGTTATATTGATGATTTACTGGACGGTTTACTACGTCTGATGCTTTCAAAAACAAATGAGCCTGTGAATTTAGGTAATCCTGATGAATTTACTATACTGGAACTAGCAAAACTGGTTTTAAAGATAACTAAGTCAAAGAGCAAGATAACCTATAAACAACTTCCTGTTGATGATCCCCGCCAGCGCCAGCCTGATATCAGTAAAGCCAGGAAGTTACTTTCCTGGGGACCTTATATTTGCCTGCATGAGGGGCTTGAGCGTACTATATCCTGGTTTAAGAGGTAAAAGAAAGCCCTTTCCTTGACAAGTCACCTGAATATATGTTATACTTTCGAATATTTAAATAATAGGAGGATATAATGCTTATAAATGTTTTTCAGCAATTTAATTTTCTGGATATACTTATTCTAATTATAATATTTAGAATAAGTTACATTGCTGTTAAAATGGGGCTTGTCATAGAATTTTTTAAGTTACTTGGCATACTATTTGCGATATATACCGCTTCGCATTATTACACCTATCTTTCGGATATTGTTCAGCATTGGTACATCTCTAAGATTATGCCGCTTGAGTTTATGGATTTCATAATTTTTACTATTTTGGCTGGTGCAGTATATTTGGTTTTTGTTTTTTTACGCAGCACCTTCTATCGTTTTATGAAATTAGAGGCGGCCCCCAAGCTTAATAAATACGGCGGTCTTATTTTAGGTTTGGCGCGTAGTTATTTTACCGTAGGTTTGTTGATGTATATATTGTTGATCTCAAGCGTAAGTTATCTCAGTAGTTCGGTTAAGAATTCTTATTTAGGCAGCAGGTTTTCATCAGTTTCTGCTCAAACATATAAGTGGTTTTGGGATAGTATTTTTTCTAAAATTTCCCCCCAAGAAAAGCCCAACTCTGTCGTAGCAGAAGTCAGGGATAACTCTATAAAAAAATGAAATTAATTGATTTTTACAATCAGGCGGTTAGTTTTGGACGGGCTGCTGACCCGCGCAAAAATAAGAGGGGTATTGTTTCTTTTCCGGATTCGGCAATTCTTTTTGGTAAGCCAAATACAGAAGTGAGAAAGATAATGGTTGGTATTGATATTGAGGTAGCTGAGCTTTTGCTTGCTGACCGTATCCGTGAAAAAGAAGGGTTGGATTTGGTAGTTGCCCATCATCCTGAGGGTAAGGCCTATGCGGGGTTGCATGAGGTCATGAGCCTACAGGTGGACCTATTAAGGCAGGCCGGTCTTGCCTATAAAACAGCTGTTAGCCTGCTTGAGAAAAGGATCTCGGAGGTAGAACGCAGGGTGTTGCCGCAAAACCATACCCGCCCTGTGGATGCGGCCAGGCTTTTAAATATGCCTTTTATTAATATGCATACTCCTGCTGATAATCATGTATATAGGTTCTTAGATAACCTTTTTAAGCAGAAGTCTACTGCGCCTTGTTTGGTGGGAGATGTAGTTAAAATATTAAAGACTATCCCTGAATATCAGATTGCCGATAAGTTTAATACCGGACCGCGTATCATTTTGGGTAATTCAAGAAGGCCCGTAGGCAAGATTTTGCTTGAAATGACAGGGGGTACTGAGGGGTCAAAAGATGTTTTTGGCAGATTATACAAGGCCGGGATAAGAACATTGGTTTCTATGCATTTAAGCGAAGAGCATCTTAAGAAGGTTAAAGATGCAAATCTTAATGTTGTTATTGCAGGGCATATATCCAGTGATACCCTGGGGTTAAATTTATTATTGGATAACATAGAAAAATCAGTAAAACAGCAATTCCAGGTGGTTTCCTGTTCCGGTTTTACCAGGATCAGAAGGGGCTAAGATGTCTGCACGTATACCCGAAAATATATTAGAAGATGTGCTGAGCCGGGTTGATATAGTTGAAATCATTTCCGGGTATATACCGCTTAAGAAAGCCGGCCGTAATTTTAAAGCCAATTGCCCATTCCATCATGAAAAAACCCCTTCTTTTACAGTTTCCCCTGATCGCCAGATTTATCATTGTTTTGGCTGTGGTGAGTCAGGCAATGCTTTTAAATTCTTGATGCGTCATGAGAGAATGGAGTTTCCCGAGGCTGTTGAAGTATTGGCGAAGAAAGCCGGAGTTATCTTGCCTGAACAGGACAAACCGGAGATTTCCCGGCAGCTTAGTTTAACCAGTCAACTTTATAAAATTAATGAATTGGCGGCAAAATTTTATGAAAGTATGCTACATGGGGCTGCCGCATCAGCCTGGCGCGATTATCTTTTAAGCCGAGGGATCAAGCTCCGGACGATTAAGGAGTTCCATCTTGGGTTGGCCCCCTCTGCCTGGGATAGCCTGATTAATTATCTAAGATCGAAAGGCATCAGTCTTTCTTTGATGGAGAAGGCCGGGTTGGTCTTGCCAAAAGAAGCAGGTGGTTATTATGACCGTTTCCGTAACCGTATTATTTTCCCAATTTTTGATATCCGCAGCCGCGTAATTGGTTTTGGTGCCAGGGTAATGGATAAAACTTTGCCTAAGTATATAAATTCTCCGGAGACTCCGGTTTACATTAAAGGCAAGAATTTCTTCGGTCTGAATTTATCCAAAGATTATATAAGGGAGAATGATTTTGCGGTAATTGTGGAAGGTTACCTGGATTTTATGATTCCATATCAGGAAGGCCTGAATAATGTCGTGGCTTCACAGGGGACCGCGCTTACCCTGGAACAGATTAGATTGCTTAAGCGTTACACGCACAATGTAGTAATGATTTATGATGGCGATGCTGCCGGTGAAATAGCTACCTTAAGAAGCCTGGATATGCTTATTGAAGAAGGCCTAAATGTAAAAGTTGTTCCTCTCCCGAAAGGAATGGATCCTGATGCCCTGGTCCGCAGAGAGGGCATTAACATCTTGAAGTCTAAACTGCAGGATGCCAAAAGCCTCTTTGACTATAAATTGGAGGTTTTAAAATGTCGTCATGATATAAAAGACGCGCACGGTAAAAGTAAAATTGCAACTGAAATGCTCTCAACCATCAATAAATTTGACAATGCTATTCTTAGGGGGGAGTACGTAAAGAGGCTTTCGGAAGGAATCAAGATCCCGGAACATTATATACTTGAAGAGATGAATAAACTAAAGCCAAATGTAACCGAACGTTCAGGCGAAGGTTTATGCGTTAAAAAATCAGTCTCGGGGATTAATCCTGCAGAAAAGCTTTTAATTAAGTTTATGCTTGAGGAAAAAGAGTTGATCGAGAGGATTATGCAGGAGCTTTCGCCTGCTGATTTCGCTGATACGCGTACAGCTAAGGTTGTTTCGGTAATGCAGGATTTGTTTACTCAGGGGAAAAATATTGAGCCTAGTATTTTGATGAATTACTTTAGCGAAGATGATGCCAGCCAGCTTGTTTGTGAGTCTATGTTTATGCCGGAACTTTTGGGGCAGGATAGGGAAAAAGCCGTCAATGATTGTATCGCGCGCATTAAAGTGCAAAGGCTAAAATCTCAAAGAGAGCGTTTGCATATACAGATAAAAAGCGCACAATCTTCAGGTGATGAGCAAAAATTAAACAGTCTTATTAAAGAATTTCATAATTTAATAAAGAAAGGCGAATAGGGATGAAGAAGAAAGAGCAGCCTACTAAAGATATGGAAAAGTTGATTGCCCTGGGTAAGCGCAAGGGGTTTCTTACCTACGATGAAGTAAATGATCTGCTGCCTGAGGATCTTTCAAGCACTGTGGCTATTGACCATCTTTTTGAATTACTGGGGAATGAAGATATCCAGGTGGTCGAGGGGGAGGCTGATGCGGGTTTATCAGTGAACAGGGCGCAGCAGGATAAACAAACTTTGGCGCAGGCCCGGGATGAATTGTTGACTGAACAGCTTAAAAGCGAAGAACGTTTTATGCCTCTGGACGACCCGGTAAAGATGTATTTAAAACAGATGGGTTCTATTTCCCTCTTGAGCCGTGAAAACGAAATTGAATTGGCTAAGAAAATTGAGGAAGCAGAAGATAAATTTAAACGCGTGGTTCTGGTTACTAAGTTTGCCAGGAATGAAGTCTTGGCTGTTGCTAATGACATCCTGGAAGATAAAATCAATATGGAAGAAGTGGTTAAAGAAGATATTAAAATAAAGAAAAATAGCGTTATTGGAAGATTCAAGCGTTTTTTAGCTAAAGCCAAACATTCGCGCAGCGAGAACAACATTATTAACTTAATTTTACAGCTTAACTTTACCACTTCTGTAATTGAAGCGGCGGTGCGCAAATTAAACGCCTTGCTTCGGGAATTGGAGCATATAAAGCGGTCCGGAAAGGATAGCAGGGAGCGTAAGTCTCAGATACTTAAAGAAATTGCTGAACCGCACAGTAAAATTAAGGAGCAGATGAAATTGGTAAGGTCTGCTCACCTTAAGTTTAGCCGCACAAAAAAGAAATTAGTGGAAGCAAATTTACGCTTGGTTGTAAGTATAGCCAAAAAATATACCAATCGCGGGCTCTCTTTCCTTGATTTGATCCAGGAAGGAAATATCGGCCTTATGCGCGCTGTGGAGAAATTTGAATATAAACGCGGTTATAAATTCTCAACTTACGCTACCTGGTGGATCAGGCAGGCGATCACACGCTCAATTGCCGACCAGGCCCGTACGATTAGGATACCTGTTCATATGACTGAAACAATAAACAAAATAATCCGTTTTTCAAGGGTCTTTGTGCAAAAAAATGGGCGTGAACCTACTCCTGAGGAAATTGCGCATAAAATGCGTTTTCCCCAAGGAAAAATAAAATCCATATTAAAGATTGCCCAAGAGCCCATATCTTTGCAGATGCCCATAGGAGATGAAGGGGATACACATTTTGGTGATTTCATCCAGGATAAGAAGGCGGTTTCTCCGGCTAATGAAACTGTGCGTTCAATGTTAAAAGACGAAATGAACTCCGCTTTAAGTACATTGACGGAAAGAGAAAAGAAAATCCTGATTTTGCGTTTTGGTATTTCCGATGGTTCCTCGCGCACATTAGAAGAGGTAGGGAATGTTTTTAAGGTTACACGTGAGAGGGTCAGGCAGATTGAGGCCAAGGCCTTAAAAAAACTTCGTCATCCTTCGCGTTCGCGTAGATTGCGTACTTTTATGGATATGACCTTAGCGCATCAGAGGGAGTATTAATACCCCTTTTTTCATACATAAACCATCTTATAAGCAGCTTATCTTTTTGGATGGCTGCTTTTTATTAAATTAACCAAATATGGAAAATCAAAGAAAAGAAAACAAGCTCAATTTTATCCGGAATCATAAGGATAATTCTGACCTGGCGGTTATAAAACTGCGAAATTCAGAGTTTCAGCAGAAGGCTATTTTGAATAATATCCCTGATATAGCCTGGCTTAAAGATATTGATGGCAAGTTTATTGTAGTTAATGATGCCTTTGCAAAGGCCTGCGGCTTTAAAGCCGAAGAGATTGCGGGTAAGACTGATTTTGATCTTTGGCCGAAAGATTTGGCGGAGAGTTATCGTTCTGACGACCGCGATGTAATGAGAAGCAAAAAACGTAAATGTATTGAAGAAAGATTGATTAATAAAGAAGACGGTGAAATCTGGATAGAAACTGTCAAAACTCCGGTTTTTGATGATCAGGGTAATGTGATTGGCACAACCGGCATAGCCAGGAATATCTCGCAGCGTAAAAAAGAAGAAGAGAAACAAAGGGATATTCGTTCTGAGCTTGAAATCAGGGTCAAAGTCAGGACGGCGGAGTTGACCAGCCTTAATGAGAATCTGCGTAAAGAAATAAAAGACCGCGTAAAAATTGAAGAAGAACTGCTTAATGCGGGAAGTTTTCTGCATGGCGTATTTTCCAGCATTCAGGATGGTTTAAGTGTATTGGATACCGAAATGAATGTTTTACGCGTTAATCCTACTAAAGAAAAATGGCATGCCCACAACATGCCTCTGGTGGGAAAAAAATGTTATTTTGCTTTTCATGGCAGAAACCAGCCTTGCGATGAATGCCCGGTAGAGGAAACCATTAGGACGTTAAAACCCTCTTATAAGATTACTGCTTTTCATGATAAAGATAAAAATATCTTGGGTTATCTTGACCTTTACAGTTTTCCGATGTTCGATGAAAAAACTAAGAAACTGATCGGCGTAATAGAGTATGCGCGTGATATAACTAAGCGTAAGAATGCTGAAGAGGCATTACAGATAAGCGAGGAAAGATTCCGCACTATAGCTGATTTTACATATGATTGGGAATATTGGCAGGGTACGGATAATAAGATGATTTATGTTTCTCCTTCATGCGAACGCGTCACAGGGTATACGCAAAACGATTTCTTGAACGACCCTGATCTTATTGAAAAAATTGTGCACGAGGATGATATTGCAAATCTCCGCAAGAAAGTAAAAGATGCGGTTCGGGAATGTGTAAAATTAGAAACTGATTTTCGCATAGTTACTCATAGCGGACAGATCCGCTGGCTTAACCATGTGTGTGTGCCTATTTACAACAAAGAAGGCAAATTACTTGGGCGCAGGGCCAGTAATCGCGACGTTACCAGGAATAAAGAATACGAAAATGAATTACGGGTATATCGTGAAAAGCTGGAGCTTTTAGTAGATCATCGCACAAAAGAGTTGGAATCAGAAGTTAAATCAAAAGAGACTGCGGAGCTGCAAGCTAAAAAACTGCGCCAACAGATTGAGTTTATACTCGGAGCGACTAAAACCGGGCTGGATATTATTGATGAAAATTATTGTATTCGTTACATTGACCCGGAGTGGGCGAAAACATATGGCCCCTGGGAGGGAAAGCTTTGTTTTGATTATTTTATGGACCGCAAGACTCCTTGTCCTGATTGTGCCTTAGAGAAAGCTTTTAAAACAAAAAAAACCGTAGTCAGCCAGGAGGTATTGGTTAAAGAGGGTAATCGCCCGATTTCAGTAACTACTATACCTTTCCAGGATGATAACGGTGAATGGTTAGTTGCCGAGGTGAACATTGATATAAGCGAGAGGCTCAAGATTGAGGAGGGGCTGCGGCGTTACCGCGAACATTTGGAGGAGATTGTCGAAGAGCGTACTGCGGATCTTTTACAAGAGGTTTCTTTACATAAAAAAGCGGAATTAGAAAAAAGTAAACTTCATCAGGAATTGCTTAAATCATATGAGAAATTAAAAAGTATTTCGCTTGTTGATTCGCAAACAGGACTTTATAATCGACGTTATCTACAGGATGTTGTTGAAGTGGAGTTTCACCGGACCCGCAGGTTTGCCCATGGTTTAGCCATAATTATGCTGGATATCGACTATTTTAAATCCATAAATGATGTTTACGGTATTGCTTTTGGGGATTTGGTCTTAAAACAGCTTTCCAGGCAGCTAAAGCGCATGGTGCGTCGCTATGATACCCTTATCCGCTATTCCGGAGAGGAGTTTTTAATTATTTCGCCAAGACTGAACAGAGATTTAGCTTTTAGCATGGCCCAGAGATTGCTAGAATCATTGAATTTTATAAACTTTGGCAATAATAAACATAGCGTAAGGTTAAAGTTAAGCCTGGCTGCGGTTTCTTTCCCGGAGGATAGGGTAAAAAACGGGATGGATTTGGTTAATTTAGCTAATATGGTACTTAATAAAGCTAAGGAGCAGGGGGGTAACCGGGCCTATTCTACTATAGATATGAACAACCTGTCTAAAAAGAGCAAGACCATCAAGCCAGTCGGGGTGAGAACTTTAAAGAAAGCGATTGATAAGCTTACCAGGAAATCAAAGCAGGGTTTGTCAGAGTCAATCTTTGCGTTTGCTAAAACCATTGAATTAAAGGACCATTATACCGGCGAGCATGTTGAAAATACCGTGCATTACGCAACAGAAATTGCCAAATGTTTAAATCTGCCCCAGGAGGATGTGGAATTAATTAAACAGGCGGCTATGTTGCATGATCTAGGCAAGATCGGTATCAGCGAGAATATACTGCTTAAAAAAGGCAAGCTTAATAAAAAAGAGTTTGAGGAGATTAAAAAACATCCGCAGATCGGAGCGGATATAATACGGCCTATCCAGTTTCTGCATGCCTTAATCCCGTTTATTTTTTATCATCATGAAAGATGGGATGGTAAAGGATACCCCAGCGGGATAAAAGGCGAGGATATCCCCATCGGGGCCAGGATTATTGCTATTGCCGATGTGTATCAAGCTTTAATTAGCGACCGGCCGTACCATAAAGCTTTTACTAAGGCCAAAGCCATTGATATGATTAAAAAGGCCTCTGGAACCCAGTTTGACCCCCGAATCGTAAGCAATTTCCTTACTGTTATTAAGAAAGAAAAATAATCCCTTTTTAACTTGCTAAAACCCGCTAAAAATAGTAATATATAGTATTATTTTTAGGGCCCATAGCTCAGTCGGTTAGAGCAGTTGACTCATAATCAATTGGTCCGGGGTTCGAGTCCCTGTGGGCCCAGTATAAGCTTTTTATGGGCGATTGGCTCAGTTGGTTAGAGCGCTACATTCACATTGTAGATGTCAGAGGTTCGAGTCCTCTATCGCCCAAGTTTGATTGTAATGTTTTGTCTGTTTTAGTTAAGTATGACAGGAGGTAATTTGGCTACGGTGGATCTAAAGGCACAGATTATTGGTTTAGTAAAGCTGCAGGAACTAGACAGCCAGATATATGCCTTAAGAAACGAAAAAGAAACCAAGCCTTTAGAAATAAAGGCCATGGAGGAATCTTTTGAAGCCAAAAAGCAGGGTTTACTGCTTCTTGAAAAGGAGTCTTTGGAACTTCAAAAACAGCGTAAAGATAAGGAACTTGAGCTTGCGACTAACTCTGAAGCGGTAAAAAAATTGCAAAGTCAGCTCTATTCTTTAAAAACCAACAAAGAATTTCAGACTATGTTGCAGCAGATTGCCGATGCCAAAGCTGATGGTTCGCTGATTGAAGAGAAGATCCTTATATCGTTTGAGGATTCGGATAAAATAAAAGCGCGGATTGATCAGGAAAATCTTAAACTAAAAGCGGATGAGAAGGTTTTTCTGGAACAGAAGAAAAATGTAGAGTTGCGTATAAAAGAAATTGACGACCAATTGAATCAGCTGCAGGCACAAAGAAAACAAATCACCCCGGGAATCGATCAAAAGATGCTGGCTGAGTATGAAAGAATACTTTCCAGCCGTGATGGTTTGGCGATAGTGACGGTTGTAGATAATTCCTGCGGCGGTTGCCATATGCTAGTGCCTCCCCAGGTAATTAATCTGATTAAAATGTATGAACATATTGTTACCTGTGAAGTTTGTAACCGTATTTTTTACATCGCGGAATGAGCTGTTTAGAGATTTATATCGATGGCGCCTCAAAAGGTAATCCTGGACACAGCGGTGTCGGTATTGTAATCTATCAAGATGGCCAGTTGCTAAAACAAATTTCTAGTTATATCGGTAAGGCCACGAATAATATAGCCGAATACACTGCGCTCATATACGCGCTTGAAGAGGCCTTGTTATTAAAGGCCAGGAATTTAAGAATCAATACGGATAGCCAGCTCCTTGCCAGGCAGATAAACAGGGTTTATAAGGTTAAACATGAAGGGCTTATAACCTTATATGGAAGGGCTGTGCATCTTTTGAGTGGTTTTGAAAATGTGCTGGTTAATTATATCCCAAGGGAAAAGAATGCCTGCGCGGATAAATTGGCTACAAGGGCAATCAAGGAAACATTAAAAAATAGTCTTTTTTAGTCCCTATTGGTAGGATTGGGATAAGTCTTTGATAATGAACAGGCAGAGTGTGGCTGCCCTATGCAAGTAGGGAGGAAAGTCCGGGCTCCAGAGGATAACGCAACGGGTAACCCCCGTCCTTGTTGAATAAACATGCGGATTAGAGTCACAGAGACGAGTAGCAGCCTAAAGGCTAGCGAGGTGAAACGCGGCAATCTCTGCGTGGAGCAATGTAGAATAGGAGATGAGCGCTGATCCGGCGCGTTTCCCGCGTTTCGCGGGAGATAGTCTCGGGTAAACTGCTAAAGTTAGCGTGGTAACGCGCTGATTGAGAGGAATGGCCACTAATCGATGCGCAAATTCGCATCAAGACAGAACCCGGCTTATTCTGCCTGTTTATTATATTTATTAAACTAAAGAGAAGGGGCCTGATTCGCTCAGGATCCTTCTGGATAAAAATTAAGGAGGAAATCATGTCAGGTCATTCGAAATGGAAGACGAATAAAGGTAAGAAAGGCATAGCCGATGCCAAGAGAGGGGCAACTTTTACTAAAATTATTAAAGAGCTTGTTGTGGTAGCAAGGGATGGCGGAGGTAATCCCGATACTAATCCTCGCCTGCGCGCAATAATGCAGAAGGCTAAAGAAGCAAATATGCCTTCGGATAACGTGAAGATGGCTATTAAGCGGGGTACCGGTGAGCTTCCCGGAGTAGTTTATGAGGCGGTAATGTATGAAGCTTATGGCCCGGGAGGGGTGGCGATTTTAGTAGATTCACTTACTGATAATAAAAATCGTTCTACTGCCGAGTTGCGTAATATTATGTCTAAAAGAGGCGGAAATATGGCCGGTGCTGGTTCAGTAAGCTGGATGTTTACTCAAAAAGGCTATATCTCAGTGGCTAAAGATAAAATCAAGGAAGATGAGCTTATGAATATCGTCCTGGATGCCGGGGCGGAAGATATGAAGCATGAAGATGATGTCTATGAGATTTTTACTTCTGTCCAGGATTTAGAAAAGGTCAAACAGGCGCTTCAGGATAAGGGGATTAAATGGGAGGATGCTGAATTAACCATGATACCCTCTTCTACGGTTAAGGTAACAGGGAATGAGGCAAAGCAGGTTTTGGCTTTAGTAGAGTCTTTGGAAGAACATGATGATGTACAGCAGGTCTATGCTAACTTTGATATACCGGATGATATTTTAAATGAGGTTGCTTCTGAAGAATGATCATCTTAGGGGTTGATCCTGCTTTAGCTATCACTGGTTATGGCGTTATCCAGATTAAAAAAGAGTGTTTGGTTTTACATGAAGCAGGAATAATCCAAACTTGGGCAAAAGAAGATACTTCAAAACGGTTAGATAGGATTTACCGCGGGGTTGTTAAATTAATTGATGATACACATCCGCATTGCTTGGTGCTTGAGAAAATATATTCACACTACCGCCACCCCACAACTTCTTATATTTTAGGTCAGGCAAGGGGAGTCATTTGCCTGGCGGCGGCTAGCAAGGGGATCCCGTTCTTTGAATATAGCGCTACACGCATAAAAAAAGCAATTGTAGGTAAAGGGTTGGCTTCTAAGGCCCAGGTTCAGAAAATGGTTGCCAATACCTTAGGTTTAAAAACCTTGCCGCGCTATATGGATGTTACCGACGCATTAGCTTTGGCTATAGCGCATAGTTATATTATTAAATCAAGAATATGATTTCTAGGATCACGGGAAAAATTTCGACAAAAGGGGAAAATTACTTAGTCCTGGATTTAGGAGGGATAGGCTATGATATTTTTATCCCTGCTTGCGTTATGCAACGTATTGATGAGTCCTCTGGCGAAGATGGCAAAATTACTCTATTGACTTATCATTATTATCAGGTTGAGCAGTCCAAGAGCGTACCTATTCTAATCGGGTTCCTGAGCCAGGTTGAAAAGGATTTCTTTGAAGTTTTTATTACTGTTTCAGGTATTGGCCCGCGCGCTGCGTTGAAGGCCCTAAATAAACCGATTTCATTAATTGCCAGGGCAATAGATGAGGGGGATTTAGCCTTTCTTAAATCTCTTCCTGGTATAGGAGAACAGAGGGCAAAAGAGATCGTTGCCAAGCTGCAAAATAAAGTAGGTAAATTCGGCCTGATGAGGGACCGCGATATGCAGATAAAAGAGACGGCAAAAGGCATATCTGAAGAAGCCCTGGATGTCCTTTTGCAATTGGAATATAAAAGAACAGAAGCCTTGAGTATGATCAAGAAAGTCTTAGAATCAAATACCCGGATCAGTAGCACAGAAGAACTATTAAACCTTGTTTACAAACAAAGGCGTTTAAAATAAAAGATGGAAGAGACTAATTTAAAATCGGCCATAGAAGCTTTAATTTTTGCATCGGATAAACCCGCGACTATTGAGCAGATAAAGAAGGTCTTGGGTATTCCGGAAACAGCTGTCGTGCGTAAAAGTATTGATGAGCTAAAAGACGAGTATGAAAAACAGAACCGCGGCCTGCGTATAGTTGAGATCGCCGGAGGGTACCAGATGATTACTGCTGCTGTCTTTGCACCATTTTTAAAGAAACTTTTTAAATACCGTTACAGTGATAAGTTATCTAAGCCAGCCCTTGAAAGTTTGGCAATTATAGCCTATAAGCAGCCGCTAACCAGGGCTGAAATAGAATCTTTGAGGAATGTAAATGTTGACGGGGTTATGAAAAACCTGATGGATAAGAATTTAATCCGTATCTGCGGTAGAAAGAAAATTCCTGGCAGGCCGTTCGTCTTTGGGACTACCCGGCAGTTTTTAGAGCATTTTGGTCTAAAGTCCCTGGAGGAGCTTCCTAAAATGGATGATTTTACCGCTATGGCAAAAGAAATAGAAGAAAAAACTAATATAGAACCGTTACCTGAAATGGAGCCGCTCGGTTTAAATCCCAATGCCCCCCAAGGCGAAAGCACTAATCAGGAGGCTTAAATGATGACTTTGGACAATATGCGTAATAAGATTGATATGCTTGACCGCAGGTTAATCAGCTTATTGAATTTGCGTGCTGAAATAACCAAAAAGATTGGCAAGGAGAAAATTAATACCGGTAAGAATATTTATTCGCCTGAAAGAGAGATGCAGGTTTTGCGAAAAGTTGCCTGTTTAAATAAGGGGCCCTTAAAAAAAGGCGCGCTTGAGGCAATATACCGGGAGATTATGTCTGCAAGCCTTGCTTTAGAAAAGCTTTTAAAAGTTGCCTATTTGGGTCCGCAGGCGTCTTTTAGCAACCTGGCGGCTTTAAAGAGATTTGGTTCGCAAATGAATTATGTTGCTTGCGGGAGCATCCCTGAGGTATTCCTGGAGGTGGAAAGGGGTGCTGCGGATTACGGGGTTGTCCCTGTGGAAAATTCCATTGAAGGAGCTGTGACGCATACTTTGGATATGCTGGTAGATTCGGAACTGAAGATTTGTTCACAGGTGATTTTAAATGTTTCACATAATTTGTTAGCAAATTGTGTTAAGAATAAAATTCGTAAGATTTATTCTAATCCCCAGGTTTTCGGCCAATGCCGCATCTGGCTGCAAAAGAATTTGCCTAATCTCGAATTAGCGGATGTATCCAGCACCACCCGGGCGGCTGAGTTGGCAAGGAAAGAAAAAAATAGCGCGGCCATTGCTTCCCTTTTGGCCTCTAAAGTCTATGGCTTAAAAGTTATAGCTTCAGGCATTCAGGACTCTTTGCAAAATATCACGCGTTTCCTGGTAGTCGGTAAGAATGTAGCTTCCCGTACCGGCTGCGATAAGACGTCGTTACTTTTTTCAATCAAAGACCATGTAGGCGCTCTGTACGAGATGCTTCTGCCTTTTCGTAAATACGGAGTTAACCTTACAAAAATTGAATCCCGGCCTTCAAAAAAGAAGGCATGGGAATATTATTTCTTTGTTGATATCTCCGGGCATCAAGACGATCTTAAGATCAAAAAGGCTTTAAGCGAATTAGAGCGCAGGTGTACATATTTAAAAATATTAGGTTCTTATCCTATAGGAGAATAATTAAAGTGAAGGAATTAGTTCGTAGCAGTGTTTTAAATGTAAAGCCTTATGTTGCGGGAAAACCCATAGAAGAAACTAAACGCCAGCTGGGGTTAAATGAGGTTATTAAGCTGGCTTCTAATGAAAATCCGTTTGGCCCTTCTCCTAAAGCCGCCAGCGCAATAAAGAAATGCCTATCCGGGATTAACCGTTATCCGGATTCTCAAGGGTTTTATTTAAAGAAACGTCTGGCTAGGTATTTTTCCCTTGAGCCTGAGAATTTTATTCTTGGAAATGGCTCTGATGAGCTTATCGATATAGTGATTAAAACCTTTGTGGAGCCGGATGAAAATATTGTTACTTCTGATGCTACATTCTTGGAGTATGAGATTATCGCACAGGTTAATGACCGTAAAATTAAGAAAGCCCCGTTACGTTATTTCAAATATGATTTAGGCGCGATGATAAAATTGGTGGATAAGAAAACAAAACTTATCTTTATTGCTAATCCCAATAATCCAACCGGAACCTATGTAACTAAATACGAAGTTGCTGATTTCCTAAATGCCTTGCCTGAATCAGTTGTGGTTATCTTTGATGAAGCATATGACGCTTTTATTGATGTAGATGATTACCCTGATTCGGTAGGTTATCTGAGGAGGAAAAAGAAGATTATTGTCCTTAAGACTTTTTCTAAGTCTTACGGTTTGGCAGGGTTGCGTTTGGGGTATGCTATTGCCGAGCGTGAACTTGTTTCTTATATGGAAAGAGTTAGGCAGCCGTTTAACGTTAACATGCTGGCACAGGCAGGGGGATTAGCTGCTCTAGATGATAAAGATTTTCTTAAGAAAACGCGTCGGTTGGTTCTAGAGGGTAAAGATTTCATTTATCAAGAACTATCCAAGATGGGGTTGGGTTTCTTGTCCTCAGTGGCGAATTTTGTTTTGGTTGATACAGGAAAAGACGGCTTGGAAGTTTTCAAGGCTATGCTTAAATTCGGAGTGATTGTCCGCGACATGAAGCAATATGGTTTAAAGAATTTTATTCGCGTAACTATTGGTTCTCAAAAAGAAAACGAAAGATTCATCCGGGTTTTAAGAAAGGTGCTAACTTCCCGCGCTTAGCGAGGCACCTGGTCCAGATAAGAATTGGGCCAGTGTTCGCCTGGTGGCGAAATTTGCACGGGGTGTGCCTTTATGAGTAAGGAGATTAATCAATGATTATTGTTTTAAGGCCGGAAGCTACCGAGGCAGAGGTTGTACATATTATTGATAAGGTAAAGGCTTTAGGTTTGACCCCTCATGTTTCTAAAGGGGCTGAGAGGACGATTATCGGGGTTATCGGGCCCGAAGATGTGCTGCGCGTTACGCCTTTGGAGGTTTTTCCCGGGGTTGAAAAGGTTATCCCCGTACTTTCCCCCTTTCGTTTAGTTTCACGTGAGTTTAAAAAAGAGGATTCAGTAATTGAGCTTGGCAAGGGGGTAAAGATCGGCGGCAAGGCTTTAGTGGTTATGGCTGGGCCATGTTCAATTGAGAATATCGACCGTTTGCTTGAAATCGGCAGGCAGGTAAAGAAAGCTGGCGCCAGTGTACTACGCGGCGGGGCCTTTAAACCCAGGACCTCTCCTTATAGTTTTCAAGGATTAGGCAAGACAGGATTAGAGATGCTTAAGGATGTAGGTGATGATTTGGGTTTGGTTACAGTAAGCGAAGTAATGGATTGCCGTGATGTAGAATTGGTTGCTAATTATGTAGATATTCTACAAATTGGGTGTCGTAATATGCAAAATTTCAATCTTTTAAAAGAGGTAGGCGCTACTAAGAAACCGGTGCTTTTAAAACGCGGGATGGCTTCTACTGTTAAAGATATGCTTATGTCTGCCGAATATATCTTAAGCGAGGGGAATTTTTCTGTAATTCTTTGCGAACGGGGCATACGTACTTTCGAGGATTCTACACGTAATACCCTGGATATAAGCGCGGTTCCGGTTACCAAGCAGTTGTCTCATTTGCCGATTATTGTTGATCCATCTCATGCTGCGGGTAAATGGGGATTGGTTGCCGCTTTAGCTAAAGCAGGGGTGGCCGCCGGTTGCGATGGCTTGATTATTGAAGTGCATAATCGTCCTGAAGAGGCTGTTTCTGACGGCGAGCAATCGCTTATTCCGGAAAAATTCTCCAGCCTTATGGGTGAGCTTAAGGGGGTTGCTAATTCTATAGGTAGAGGGATCTTATGAAATTGTTTAACAAGGTTGTAATTATAGGAACGGGTTTGATCGGCGGTTCTTTAGGCCTGGCCTTGAAGAAAAATAATTTAGTTTCTCAAGTTACTGGGTTAAGCCGGCATCGGAAGAATGTCAGGTTGGCTAAAAAGGCCGGAGCTATTGATTCTGCCTGTACATCTTTGGATGCAGTAAAAGATGCGGATTTGGTAATATTGGCGACGCCAGTGGAGGCAATTATTGAGATTGCCTTTAAGATTGCGAAAAAGATAAAGAAAGATTGCATAGTTATAGATGTCGGCAGTACCAAGGAAGCAATCGTTTATAAAATAAGCAAGGTTATCCCAAATTTTCTTGGATGCCATCCTTTATCAGGTTCGGAAAAAAAGGGGATTATTAATCTTCAGGGTGGTATTTTTGCCGGTTCAATCTGCGTTGTTACTCCTACTATTAAAACCGGTAGGAAGGTTTTGAATAAGGTCAGCCTTCTTTGGCGCAGGCTGGGTTGTAAGGTGGTTGTTCTTTCTCCGGAAAGACATGATCAGATCTTAGCGTTTACCAGTCATTTGCCGCACGCCGTTGCCTTTTCTTTGATAGGCTGCATACCTGCGAAGTTTCTAAGATTAAGTTCCTCAGGCTTGAAGGATTCTACGCGGATTTCGGCTTCGGATGCTAATCTTTGGAGTGAAGTGTTCTTAAGCAATCGCGGAAACCTCTTGGCTTGCCTATCTGTCTTCCAAACAAAGCTTGCCGTTTTAAAGCTTGCCTTAGAAAGAAAAAATAAGAAGTTTTTAACAAGTATTATTTTAGCCGCTAAGAAAAAAAGAGAGAAATTGGGATGATTGTTGCTATTGATGGTCCAGCCGGAGCAGGGAAAAGCACGGTAGCTAAGATTTTAGCTAAAAGATTGGGCTTTCTTTATATAGATACCGGAGCGATGTACAGGGCCCTGACCTTGAAGGCCCTGGAAAATAATATTGATATTGGTGATGAGCGCAAGATTAACGAGCTGGCTTTAAAGACATGTATAGATTTGCGTAATAATTCGGATGGGTCATTAAGTATTATTCTTGATGGCAGGGATGTATCTTTAGATATACGCCGTCCGCGGATTACGCAGTACGTTTCTGATGTTTCTAAAATTAAAGGCGTGAGGTCAGTATTGGTAAAAATGCAAAGGGAGCTTGGGCAGAAGGGGAATTGTGTTCTAGAAGGAAGGGATATCGGTACAGTGGTTTTCCCTGATGCTGAAAAAAAATTCTTTATTGATGCATCCGCAGAGGTTCGGGTGAGCAGGCGTTTTAAAGAATTAAAAGGATTAAACCAAAATGTCGCAGAGGATGATGTTGCCAAGGATTTGTCCAACCGGGATAAGATTGATTCTACCCGGGAGGTTTCTCCTTTGCGCAAGGCAGATGATGCAATTTATATTGATACAACAAAACTTTCCATAGAAGGGGTTGTGGATAAGATGCTGGGTTATGTAAAATAAATGGATAAGTCATTGCTTAGGAATTTTTCTATCATCGCGCATATTGATCACGGCAAATCTACTTTGGCCGACCGGATATTGGAGTTAACTGGAGCTGTTGATGCCCGTCATAAAGGAGATCAGCTTCTTGATGATATGGAGCTGGAGAAGGAGCGAGGTATTACTATTAAGGCGTCTATGGTCCGGTTAAGTTATTTTTCCAAAAAATTCAATAAAGAGTATATCCTGAACCTTATTGATACCCCGGGCCACGTGGATTTTACTTATGAAGTATCAAAGTCCTTGGCCGCCTGCGAAGGAGCTATATTAGTAGTGGATGCAGGACAGGGAATAGAAGCACAAACTGTAGGAAATTATTACCTGGCTTTAGAAAATAACCTGCATGTTATCCCGGTAATTAATAAAATTGATTTGATTTCTGCCGATGTGCAAAGGGTCAAGGCGCAGGTAGAAACCGTTTTGGGTTTTAAGGAAGAAGAAATTATTTTGTCTTCCGCAAAAGAAGGCCAGGGGGTTATTGATATCCTGGACAGGATTATCGAAACAGTTCCAAGTCCCAGCGGAGAGATTGAGAAGCCTCTTAAGGCTTTAATCTTTGATTGCCGTTTTGATGCTTTTAAGGGGGTAGTTGTTTTTGTAAAAGTCATAGACGGGCAAATTTCCCCTAAAACCCAATTAAAAATGTTTCATACAGGAAAGGCCTATAAAATTGAAGAACTGGGTGTTTTTAAGGATTTGAAATATTCTGCCGTAGATTCTTTGACATGCGGTGAGGTTGGCTACTTTACCGCTAATATGCGTGATCCCCGGGAGGTAATTATCGGCGATACAATTACTGACCCTAAAAACCCCTGTCTTGAGGCTTTGCCGGGATATCGTAAGGTCAAGCCCCTGGTATTTTGCGGTATTTATCCGGTTAATCCGGCTGACTTTCCGGAATTGCGCGATGCTATGGATAAATTAAAACTTTCAGATGCATCTTTTGTATTTGAGCCGGAAAATTCCCAGTCATTTGGGACAGGTTTTCGTTGCGGTTTCTTAGGGCTTTTGCATATGGAGATTGTCCAGGAGCGGCTTGAGCGTGAATATAATTTAAACCTCATCCTTACCGTCCCAAATGTAGTTTATCGCATAAAAACCAAGGACGGCAAGCTTATCGAAGTAGATACTCCGGTTAAACTCTGCGCTTCGCAGGACATCGCAGAGGCACAAGAGCCCTATGCAAGCCTTTTAATGATTGTTCCGGTTGATTCCATAGAAGCAGTATGTGATTTTACTAAATCCCGCAGGGGGGTATTTGTTTCAAATGAATACTTGAGCGAGGACCGGGTAAAAGTTATTTTTCAGATCCCCCTCTCTGAAATAATCGTTGATTTTTATGACCGGATTAAATCAATTACCCGGGGTTATGGCTCCATGGATTACGAGTTTAAAGAGTACCTTCCGACAAAATTGGTGAAACTGGATATATTGTTGAACGGCCAGGTCTGTGATGCATTTTCTTCCCTGATGTTTAAGGAAAAGGCCACTTCGCGTGCACATCTTTTAGTGGGTAAATTAAAAGAATTAATTCCCCGGCAGCTATTTGAAGTAGTTATACAGGCAGCAATAGGCAGCCAGATTTTAGCTTCTGAGAAAGTGCGTCCGGTTGGAAAACATGCTACGAGTAAATGTTCCGGAGGTGATATTACCCGCAAACGCAAACTTTGGGATATACAAAAAAAGGGTAAAAAACGTTTAAAACAGTTTGGAAAGGTAGAAATTCCACAAGAGGCATTTTTGGAGGTATTAAAAATATGAGTTTAAAAAAGAAATCCGTTTTACGCGATTGGGTCGAATCTATTATTATAGCTTTTTTGCTGGCTATGGTTATCCGTACTTTTGTGGTCCAGGCCTTTAAGATTCCCACTGGGTCAATGCGCATGACCTTGCAAGAAGGGGATCTAATATTGGTAAATAAATTTATCTATGGCGTTAAAGTCCCGTTCCTTAATTTTTACCTGCCTGCGGCCAGAGAGCCAAAGAGAGGCGATGTAATGGTTTTTGTTTACCCCGAAGATAATAAAAAGGATTTTATTAAAAGGTTAGTCGGTCTTCCTGGAGAAACCATAGAGATCAAAGGTGGCTCAATCTATATTAATGATAAACCTGCAGATGATCCGATTTTTAAACAAGTTTATTATTATAACCGAGGCGAATTTGGCGCTGAAGGGCAGAAGATCAAGGTTCCTAAAGACAGTTATTTTGTTTTAGGAGATAACTCTGTTTCTTCCAAGGATAGCCGTTACTGGGGGTTTGTGCCTAAAGAAAACCTGCTTGGCCAAGCCATGGTTATTTATTGGCCAATACGTCGTATAAGAGTAATTAAATGAATATAGCTAATAAAATTTCAACATTCCGTATTTTAAGCGTCCCATTTTTTATTGCCTGCCTGGTATACTATACTCCCGAAAGGGGATTTTTAAAAAACCTGGCTTTAGCTATATTTATTCTAGGTGTGATTTCTGATGGCCTGGATGGTTTTATTGCCAGAAAAGCTAAGCTGCAGTCAAAGGCAGGATTAATTTTAGATCCCCTGGGAGATAAACTTTTGCTAATGAGTGCTTTTATATTCTTGTCCCCTATAAGTAAGCTTGGGTTAAAATTCCCGCTTTGGGTCAGTTTTATTGTAATATCGCGGGATGTAATTATCATTATAGGTGCGGTGGTTATATATATGGTTAAACAGTCTTTGGATGTGCACCCAACTAAATGGGGTAAACTTACCACTACATTTCAAATGCTTTCAGTGGTTTGTGTATTGCTGCAGTATAAACTGGCTGCTTTTGTCTGGTGGATTGCAGTGATTTTTACCGTTGTTTCAGGGGTAGATTACGTAAAGAGGGGGTTCAAAATATTATATGCTTTGGATAATCGCCGCATTAGTAGCTAGCTATTTGTTAGGATCAATACCCACTGCTTATCTTTTTGGAAGGATACTCAAAGGTATTGATATCCGTAAGGTCGGCTCTGGCAATGTTGGTGCAACTAATGCCATGCGTGCCTTGGGCAGGGGGCCGGGAATTACGGTTTTATTATTAGATATACTAAAAGGTTTTATAGTAGTTGTTTTTCTGGGGGACTATTTTGTTAATAAACAAATATTTACACAGGAATATAACTTGCGTATTATCATGGGGTTATGTTCCATCTGCGGACATAACTGGACTATTTTCCTTAGATTTAAAGGCGGCAAAGGCATTGCAACTACCTTTGGAGTATTGCTTGGTTTGGCGTTAAGGTTACCCGGATTAGGCGTAGTAATTGGCGTATTGGTATTGATCTGGTTAATCGTTTTTATGACTTGGAGAATAGTTTCTTTAGCTTCTATAATGGCTGCTATTATTTTTCCAATTTTGATACTGTTTCTTAAGTTGCCTGCTATTTTAGTTATTGTTAGTTTTATACTTTGTATTTTTGTAATTATCCGCCATAGATCTAACCTTTCTAGGATCATCCGGGGCAAAGAACCCCGCCTGTATTTTAAAAAACCCGGGAATTAATTTCTCCGTCGATAATTAAAGCAAACGCTTTCTTTTTAGAGCCCTTTCCTATTGAAATCGGCTTTTTTTGATTGCATAATTATAGTGGAATTAACTATAAAACCCCACTGGCCTCGAAGGGGAGCTGGGTTGCCAGTTGGCAATCCAGCTAGCTAAAGGAAAATATGCGTGATTTACTGTATAAGAATTTGACATCTGCCGACAGGAGCCGCAGGGTGATCGCCAGCTCAGAAATAACAGATAAAGAGGGCGTACACAGTGTGGTGCGCAGGCATTTTGCATGCATGATTAAGCAGGTTGAAAAAGCCGACGCAGTAAAACCTTCCCCGTATCTTTATGTTTTAAAAGACAGGAATACGAAGGAAAAACGGGAGCATTTCTTCTGCAAGATTAAAGGGAGCCTATTGGCGGTAAATAAAGGCAAGTTTTTTCTTATTGTATTTGTGCATACCTTAAGTATCCAGCTTACTGCTAATGAGAAAATAAGCGAAAAGATTGGTTAATTTATAAGTAAATATAGTTTAAGCCAGGTATTTAAAATTACCTGGTTTTTTTATTGACATAAATATAGATTTATATATAATATTAGCAACTATGCACAAACAAAACATTATATATAAAACTATGGCGCTATTTTTTTTAGCGCTTATTTTTTTATCCACTACTCCTGCCTTTAGCCAAAGCCTGGAAGCAGATTATCTTTGTGAGTTAGGTAAAACTTTTTACATTCAGGGCAAGATTGATGATGCACTTTCAGAATTTACCAAGGTTCTTTTGATCGATCCAAATAATCAGCAGGCTAAAGATTACATAAATAAAATATTTAACGGTGAATTACGGTATAAGGAAGAGCCCGACACTACTAAATCTTCTGCGCCTCTTAAGCCTGCGGTTGTAAAGCAGGAGGGTTTATCTGACAAGCAACTTAAAGAGGCACCGGTGGCTGTGCAAGAAAAGGGGACTACCTTATCAAAAGACGAGGCAATGGATCAGGCGCTTAATAATTTAAAGAGCGCAGAAGAACCAACCTGGATTCCTGTTTTTAATTCTTCCAAAAATCCTGCAAAAGAAAGCGCAAAGGGGAAAGATGAAAAAAAAGGTTTAAAGGTAGGTCCATTAAGGGTGAGCGGTGAAATGCAGCTTAGTTTTGGGGTAACTTCCAATGATTTCATTTGGAAGCGGGCCAACTTTGATTTAAATGAAAAATTTTTCAGCTGGCGCATGTTGTCCAACGCTGCCTATAATCGGGGTTTTAATACTTACGATCCGGCTATATATGATTCGCTCAGCATCAATTTAGATACTGAAAACGAAGAAGGGTTCAACTTTCATACTAACATTACCGTAGATCCCTGGAGCTTTACCGGTAAAAGTAGCAAGATGACTGTAGGGGACGGTTCGGATACTACCGATATCCAGTTATTGTATTGGTCGAATACAGGTTATACCTTGGGACATACTTATTACAGCGGTATCTATGGGGCCGCACTGAACCTCCCGGAAATAAAAGTTGTAGATGGCAAGGTGGTTGCTACTACCGCCTCGGGTTATAGTATTCCGGAATCCGATATTGATATGCAGTTTCAGCCGATCCGCGAGTTATGGCTGGATTATACCAATGATACAGTTAAATTTCGCGCCTTCCCGATGGCTTATCAGGACCAGGCTTATACTTCTGATGACCCCTTAAATATAAGTAATCATGGAATATGGTGGAAAGATAGTAAGTGGTTGCGTTCTTATGTACCTGGAGCCTATCATAGCGGTGATTTTTCAAATCCAGCTAGTTTTACCAAGGGTTATTGGGATGATTCGCTTTCCTTTATCTCTAAGGATAGCACTGGAAAATATCTTACTGCCTTGCGTGGTTTTTCCTTTAGTTTACAACCGCAGGAAGCTACAACCTTCGATACTACCGTAGCTACACCTAAAACTCTTTGGCAGGATTATAGTGTAGTAGATAATTTGATTACCGCCAGCCGGCTTAAACATCATTTTTCGGATAATTTTATGCTGGGGGGTACTTTTACTTCACGTTTAGGTTATACAACTGATCCCCGGGAATTAGATAGCCAGAATTTTGTAGGGGGTGTTGATTTAGGGTATGAGATTGTTGATGGTATGAAAGTACAGGCTGAAGTCCTCAGTTCCAAATCGAATTATGATATGACCAATTCAACTTATGAAACAGAGTCGCGCGGTAACGCGTATTATTTTTCTTTTATTACGCGTTATCCTCAGGCAAGCATTATGGATTTAAAATACGGTTATGATGAAATAGCGTTGGATAAAGATGAAACATTCCTAGTTAAGAGTAAGTTTTATGCCAGCCGCATGGATAAAGGTTTTGATTCTGCGCTTTCTGATTTTCATAATAGCCGCCAGGATGTTTTCTGGTCAAGGCATATACATTTTCGTAAACCTATGGATTATTACGCTCAAGGATTAGACGGGCCCAATGCTAATTGGGAAGAGCTTAATTCTACCCGTATTGGTGACGGCATTGATGTGGGGAGGAATACTCTGGGTTTTCGTATTGAAACCTTTCTGGAAGACAGGTTCTATAACCTTTTTGATATGCGTAACGTGCACAATGTTAACGGTAAATTCGTTGAAAATGTAGTACGTGATGAAGCGACTTTAAAACTAACCGATAAATTAACCGCTAAGGCCTTGGGTATTTATCAGAGGATGCCCAAGACTGTAGGCGGCATAGACCCGTATATCTATGATGGTAAGACAGGGGAGTTTTTTACAAATTCCGCCGTTCCTGACGGGGAAGACCCCTCGATTAAAACCGGATCCCTTGGTTTAAATTACGATTTCTTTGATTGGTTAAGTTTAAATGGTATATATGAACGTACGAACGATTATACATTGGCCTATGGAAACTTCCCCCAAAATATCTTGAGAGATGATACATCTTTATATGGACGGTATTATCAAAACGGTAATTACTATAGCTATGTTGCACCGTTTCTTTATGGGCAGGGTATTTTTCCACAGGCCCCGTATGATTTTTATAATGTTTTTAAAGCCGGCTTAAGGGTTATCCCGATGAAAAATATGGAGATCTATTTTGATTATACGCGTAATGAATACGAAACTGCGTCCTTAATTAACGATAATATGAATCATATGGGGATGGAAGTTGCTTATACGCCTACCGAAAAGATTGGCATGTCGTTTAAATACATTTATTCCCGCTGTAAAGATATTATTTTATTGCCTAGTTCAGATTATGGGCTTACGGATAACGTGGTAGGGCATCACAATTTTTTCTTTGAGTTTAGATATAGGCCGTCAAAAGATGATGAGTTCAGTATGCAGTATGGAGTAGGCGATACTAGTTCTATGAGTAATATAGTTTCATTAGACCCTTATGGTGGCAGCATGCTTACTTTGGATACACAGCACATTATCCGCCTTTATTACCGCAGAAAGTTTTAATTTATTCCAAGTAGATATCGATTTTATTAATCTGGCGAGACCTTATTTTTTGAGCGTAGACTGAAGGGATGTTTGCGGAATTTATCTTTATAGGGTTGCCATCTTCAAAAAGTATCACTTTAGATATCTTTGCGCCGTTTTTGCCAAAGGTATCTTTTCTTTTTGGGTTATGGTAAGTTACTATTATTGAACTTAGGAAATTAAAGGAATATTCCCCATTGCGGTTAAACAGCCAGCCTGGTAAAGACGGTTTAAACTCTAGGCAAAGTTGTTTATTGTCCAGGTAAAATGGGTTGTTTCCGGTGTTCATTGTCAGCCAGATTTGCAAGAATTCCGCAGTTGAACCTGAAAGCCTGGCCACAAAGCCGTTACCATGAAGGCTTTTGTCCGGGAATGCACTGCTTGCCAGGAAAGAGGAATTCTCCAGGATGCTACGGCCGTATCTTTGAGGGTTAAGAAAAGGTATAAGCACATTTTTGAATTCTGTGTAGAATTCTTTATTTAAACCGGTTTTAAGCATTTCCAGTATGTATTTATATTCCATGTGCAGCCAGATAGATTCGTTTTCCAGCCAGCCGGGAGTGAATATCCTACATCTGCCAATTTCCTCAGGCATATTATTAAGCGCAGCCGTTACTTTGTACATCTTGAGTTTTTTATCGAAAAGCAGGCTTTTTTTGGTTGCTTTATAAATACTTAAGGCTTCTGCCGCATCCCGGCTTAATCTCAATGCATGCATCTGTCCCTCTAAGAATAAAGGGGCAGGTATTTGCGTGAATTTCTTAGGTTTTATATAATGGTCTTTAATTAGGTCAAATTCAACTACTTCATTTATGAAATATGAATTATAGACGCCCTTTGATTTGTTAAATGCCTTGTTCAAACCGGTTTCAACTTTTTCCAGGGCGGAATTTATAAAAGAAAGCAATTCTTTGGTTTCTATATATGCTATATTGCCAGAAAAGCCCAGTTGGTTATTATGGCGGTAATTTTCCTTCAAGGTATTGCTTTTGTCCCAGTAGGAAAAACCCTCTTCGTTTAAAATAAGGTAGAGTTGCCTGATAAAATCAAGGATTTCTTCAGCTAGCTCGATTTCATTCTCTTTAGAGTTTTCCAGAGATGATTTTATCATTTGAAGCAGGCGCTTAAGTTCAAAGGTTTCGCAGGTAGATGAGCCAAAGAGGGCGGGCAGGCCGTTAAGAGAATCAAACCAGTTGGGTTTTCCGGCCTCCATCTCTATGCCAATACCAAAAGGATCCAGGGAGGACAGCTTGTTGGCCGCAAGGCATAAAAGTTTGGTAATAAGCGTAGTATAATAAATTTCTCCGATACCGTGTTGAGTCCTTAGAAGGTGAGGGTTATTTGTGCGTTTACGCAGCATTTCTTTTTTTGTGCTATCAAGTGCGAGACAGTGCAATTGCCGGGGTTTACCATTATATAGTATATATCTTTCGCTGCGAGGCCTGACTACTTCAGTGTTATCGTAAAAGGCAAAAACCTTCTTCTCAAAGAATAATTCGTTGGATTTTTCAGGGTAAATACCCAGGTAGCTATCAATTAAATCTAAATTATAAGTCCAGTGGTCTGTCCAGAATCCCTCTCCGTGTTCTGCCTCCTGCGTTTTTAAGGCCGAGGAGAGGACTATGTCCAGGAAGTGATCATAGGAGGTATTGAGATTTATTTTGTTTTCCTCAACGAAAAAGATCAATTCCCCCGGGGTGAATGGTTTTCTCAAATAAGGTTCGAGTACTTTAATATCGTTTTTATCAGCTATTGCCTCAAGAAGTTTGTACAGGTTGAGGTTTTCTTTAAGTAGGAAGCTGTCAGGTTTTACTACCAGGGGGTTAAATCCGTCAGATTGCAGTAGATTCATAAAGAATATTACATTTTCATCTTTTACCTCAGGATTAAACCAGCAATCATTGCGCCGGTTCTGATTTATATCCCGGTAATTACCGTTTCCCTGGGAAAGATAGGTTGGCTGCAATTGAAATTTATTGTAGTCTCTTTCCAGGTCGCCATGCTTGCGGGAATAAAGATAAAATACCAGCCCGGATTTAAAAATCTCGGGGTATCCTCCCCGCATAATGTTATCTAGATAAGTTTGTCCGGAGTATAAATTGAATTCTTTGGAGCTGCTTTCAGTCAGGACATTATTTTTTAACCTACGGATAAGTTCGAGGTTTTCGTTTGATTTCTTCTCAATGTATCCGAATTTTGTAATTTTGGGAACTGAGGTGTTCAGAGTTTTAACATTACGCGCCTGCCCTATGATTGAGTAAAATATTTTTTGTTCTCCGGGCTTTAATTCCATGTTCATTAAAAGTAATGCGCTGGGGGTTTTACTTTTAGTCATCTGTTTTGCAGGATATGGGAATTTGGAGTTAGCCAGGAATTGAGCCGGATATGAGAAATCAGTTACTGCCCCGAAGACAGCTTCGGGGTCAACGATAGGGCGGATGATTTCTGCTTTAGTGCCCTTAAAATGAAAACCAAGGTAAAAATTCCCCCCGTCAATATGTACTACTTCGGGACGGTCAGCAGGATCGACCGCAAGTTTATAAAAAGGAATATCGTTTTCCAGGTTATCGATGTTCATCCAGGCCTCAATAGTGCGCCCAAGTTTCTTTAAGAAGAAGTTGTGTGTTCCGAAGGGGACGATTTGCGGCAGGCCGTCTATTAATTCTACGGATTTATGTTTATTCCCGATATTCTCAATGCTCACAATACGGCTTAACCCGGCATAGGTATCGTTAGGTATATTGAAATATTCTATCCGGGTTTTGATACCCAGGGTTTTATTCTCCTCTTCTATAATAAGCTGGCTTGAATCTATGCGCAGGGAGTTAGTTATCCGGTATTTCAGGTTGAGATAGCCGTTATGAAATGGTTCGTAATAGAGGGGGGCTTTTGAAGTTTTAATTTTAATAAAAGTGCGGAATCCCTGGGTAGAAACAAGCTGCCAGGATTTATTCGCCGGAAAAAACTCCAGGATAGCCTGATCCTTATCTTTGATTCCGAAACTTGAAATGCACTGTCCGCGGTTAACATAAAAAACCCACATAGGGATGCCGTATTTTCCTGCTATACCGGGGAAAAAATTTGCAAAAGGCCTGGAGTAATTATAATTTTCAATAACAAACTGGCCTTGTTTGTTTAAATAATATTTTACTTTTAATTTAGAGGTATTTTTATTCATAATAAGTAAAGTTAATTAGTAGTATTTTACAGGTTTTATTTGCTTTGTCAACTTATTCGTATAAGGCAACTGTGCATTGACTTTTAAAACAAAGGATGTTATCATAATTAATTAAAATCAGGAGAAAGCGATGATAGATAAAGAGACGGTTGAATATGTTGCGCATTTAGCGCGTATCGAGTTGCAGCCCGAGGAATTAGAGAAATTATCCCGGCAATTGCATGATATACTGGGTTTTATAGATAAGCTGAGCGTCCTGGATGTGGGGCTTGTTAAGCCCACCAGCCATATTTTACCCATAAGCAATGTATTACGGGAAGACGAGCCTCATATTTGCCTGACTCCGGATAAAGCTTTGGAAAACGCCCCAGGTAAAAACGGGAATTTCTTCAGCGTTCCGAAAATAATAGAATAATTATGGTCTTAAATCAATTTACTGCCCACGAATTGCTGGATAAACTTAAGAATAGCCAGGCTACCCTTAAAGACATATTGGATTCTATTTATGCGCGCATACAGGAGGTTGAGCCCAAGGTAAAAGCTTATGCCAGGTATAAATCAGTGGATAGGCCCAGGTTAAACCCGCAGTCTAATGGCTTGTTTTTTGGTTTACCTGTAACCGTCAAAGATAATATTTGTACCGAAGGATTAAATACAGAATGCTGTTCGAAAATCCTTACCAATTTCCGTCCGCCATATGATGCAACGGTTATTAATAAGTTAAAAGCCGCTGGCAGCAGTATTTTCCCCTTTAAGGCAAATATGGATGAATTTGCTTTTGGTTCATCCACGGAGAACTCATATTTTGGAACAACGCATAACCCCTGGAATTTAGAATGTGTTCCCGGCGGTTCTTCTGGCGGTTCAGCTGCTGCTGTTGCCGGTGATGAGGCGATTTGGGCATTAGGTTCAGATACAGGAGGCTCAATACGCCAGCCTGCATCTTTTTGCGGTGTGGTAGGGTTAAAACCTACTTATGGCCGTGTTTCGCGTTTTGGATTGATCGCTTTTGCTTCAAGCCTTGACCAGATTGGCCCGATTACCAAAGATGTAGAAGATGCTGCAATATTAACCCGGATTATCTCAGGTTATGACCCCAATGATTCTACCTCAGCGAATAAGGACATACCGGATTACACTGATAGCCTGGGTAAAGATATTAGGGGTTTAAAAATCGGCATCCCTAGGGAATATTTTATAGAAGGCATGGATGCGCAGGTCAAATCTGTTATTGAAGAAGCGATAAATAAACTTAAATCCCTGGGCGCGGTTGCAAACCAGGTAACCTTGCCACACACTCAATATGCTGTTCCGGTTTATTACATTATCGCAACAGCAGAAGCCAGTTCGAATTTAGCCAGGTTTGATGGAGTTCAATACGGCTACCGCGCTAAATCGGATAGTCTTATTGATATGTATAAGAAAACCCGTGCAGAAGGGTTTGGGGAGGAAGCTAAACGCAGGATAATCTTGGGGACTTTTGCCTTGTCGCATGGGTATTACGATGCTTATTATTTACGCGCTTTAAAAGTGCGCACTCTTATAAAAAATGATTTTGATGCGGTTTTTAAGAATTTTGATTGTATCATCACCCCTACTTCACCTACCCCTGCTTTTAAAATAGGCGAGAGGACACAGGATCCCCTGAAGATGTATCTTTCGGATATATATACTATATCGGTAAATCTGGCGGGAATACCGGCGATATCCCTGCCCTGCGGATTTACCAAGAACGGGCTTCCTGTGGGGTTACAGATTATGGCTAAGCCATTTAATGAAGAAATGCTTTTTAAAATTGCCCATGCCTTTGAACAGAATACGGAATGGCATAAAATTAAACCACGGTTATGAAATACCAGACAGTTATAGGTTTAGAGGTGCATTTACAGTTAAATACTAAAACCAAGGCATTTTGCGGTTGTGCCATTGATTTTGGCAAGACACCTAATTCCGGAGTTTGCCCGGTTTGCCTGGGTTTTCCAGGAACGCTTCCGGTTTACAATAAAGAGGCATTAAATTCCGCGATTAAACTGGCTTTAGCCTTTTCGTGTGAAATTCAGGAACATACTAAGTTTGACCGCAAAAATTATTTCTATCCGGATTTACCAAAAAATTACCAAATTTCCCAGTTTGACCTGCCGCTATCCCGTAATGGCTATTTGGATATAGCCAGCGGGGGTAAAACAAAGCGTATAGGGATTACCCGGGTGCATTTAGAGGAGGACGCAGGCAAGCTTATTCATGAAACCAGTTCAAGCCTGGTGGATTTTAACCGCACAGGGGTACCCTTGCTTGAAATTGTCAGTGAGCCGGATTTATCCAGCCCTCAGGAGGCTTTTGATTATTTAACTAGCTTAAAGAATATTATTGGTTACTTGGATGTCTCTGATTGTGATATGGAAAAGGGTTCTTTACGTTGTGACGCCAATATTTCTCTACGGCCTGAGGGGGCCAAAGAATTAGGGGTTAAGACAGAGTTAAAAAACATGAATTCCTTTAAAGGGGTAAAAGACGCCTTGGCTTTTGAAGTGAGCCGACAGACTGAATTGCTTGAAGCCGGACAGCCTATGACACAGGAAACTCGGCTTTGGGATGCAGAAAAGAGTGAGACTGTTTCTATGCGCAGCAAGGAAGGGGCCAAGGATTACAGATACTTTCCTGATCCGGACCTGACAGTTTTTATAATTGACCGAGAGATGGTTTCCAGGATAAAAACTCAATTACCGGAATTGCCCCGGGAAAAAATGCAGCGTTTTATGCGGGATTATGGTTTATCCGAATATGACGCCAAAATTTTAGTCAACTCTAAAAAAGACGCGCAATTTGCCGAAGATTGCATTCAAAAATACCCTGAAAAAGACAAAAAGATTATGGTCAACTGGCTAATCGGTCCCTTGCTGTCGGAGGCCAATGCCCGGAAATTGAATTTGTACGAGCTGAACATTGATAAAGAGGAGCTGATCAATTTGATCGGTTTTGTGGAGAACCAGTCAATCTCACATCTTTCTGCCAAACTTGTATTGACCCAGATGATTGATTCTCAAAAACCAGCTGTCCTGTTAATCAAGGAAAATAATATGCTGCAGATATCCGATACTACTGCACTCGAGGAGATTATTGCTGGGGTTATCCTAGAAAATGAAAAATCCGTAAGCAGTTTTAAAGCAGGAAAGACAAACGCGCTTATGTTTTTAGTTGGGCAGGTTATGAAAAAAAGTGCGGGTAAGGCTAATCCCAAGGTTGTTGGAGAGTTAATAAAGCGGAGGTTGACTGATGCGTAAGAATATATTGGTTGGTCTTTTATTAACCGTACTTTTATTTGCAGCCGCTAGAGGGGTATTTTCTGCTAATAAAAATAAAAATCAAGATGATTTATACCGTCAGGTAGAGTTATTCTCTGATACCCTGGCGATTATCCATAATGAATATGTTGAAGACACAAAACCTAAAGACCTGATCTATGGTTCGCTGAAGGGCATGCTTGCTTCCCTTGATCCTCATAGCCAATTTATGGATCCAGAGACCTACAATGAGTTAAAGGTGGACACAGAAGGAAGATTCGGAGGGCTGGGAATAGAGATTACCATTAAAGACGGATTGTTAACTGTGATTACGCCCATTGAGGATACTCCTGCTTGGAAGGCGGGCATAAAAGCAAACGATCATATCGTAAAAATTAATGATGAATTAACGCGCGAAATGGCCCTTACTGATGCCGTCAAGAAGATGCGCGGCAAGCCAGGCGAGGCGGTCAACCTTACTATATTGAGGGATTCTGCAAAAAAACTCATAGATTTTAAGATTACCAGAGATATTATTAAAATCAAGGATATCAAACAAGCCCGTATCCTTGAGGATGGCGTAGGTTATATACGCCTGACTGAATTTCGAGAGAATACTTTAAAGGATCTAAATAACGCGCTGAGTAACTTATCTAAGCAAAATATGAGCGCTTTGATCATAGACTTGCGCAATAACCCCGGTGGTTTATTGGATGTTGCCGTAAAGATAGCCGGAAAATTTATCCCGGCTGACAAAATGATCGCTTATACTAAAGGCAGGAAACAAGAGCAGAATTTTGAATTTTTTTCTGATAGTAAAAATGCAATTCTGGATTTGCCCCTGGTAATCCTGATTAATGAAGGTTCTGCTTCGGGTAGTGAAATTGTAGCCGGTGTTTTGCAGGATTATAAACGGGCAATAATCATTGGGAAGAAATCTTTTGGCAAGGGTTCAGTTCAAACTGTTATTCCTCTGGGGGATGGCTCGGCATTGCGGTTGACTACTAGCCATTATTTTACTCCATCCGGAAAAATAATCCATGGCAAGGGGGTTACTCCTGATATCCTGGTAGAGGCAGCGGAAGATACCGATAACAAGATAGAAAATAAAAAAGACGGCAAGCTCGACGAAATATTTAAAACAATTGAATTGGGAGACAAAAAGAATAAATCTTCGGAAGAAGCCTTTAATTATAAAAGTGACCCGCAGATAATGCGTGCCGTAGATACTCTGACGGCCATAAAGTTTTACAAGCAATCCAGGGAATGAAAAAGAAACTGATAATTACTATTGCGTTGATTTTGTCGCTTTTTGTATTTATTGCTGTTATTTTGACTTCAGTTGACAGGAGGTTGACGCGTAAGGCGGTCCCGGCAAAAGGCAGGATCGCTATTGTAATAGATGATTGGGGGTATAATTTAAATAATCTTGAGATTGCCAAAGAAATAAAACAGCCTTTAACTTGTGCGATTTTGCCGAATCTGAATAATTCCAGGCTGCTTGCGCAAGAATTACATAATCTCGGATTTGAAATAATACTGCATTTACCCATGGAGCCTAAAGAAAAATATAGATTGGAGAGAAATACTATTAGGGTATCTATGGATGACGGGGAGATCCGCAATATTCTTGACCGGGATTTAGCCTCGATTTTATTTGTAAAAGGTATATCTAATCATATGGGGTCGCGTATTACCGAAGATGCCAGGGTTAGTGCATTAATTATGTCTGAAGCGAAAAAACGCAAGTTGTATTTTCTGGATAGTTTTGTAACAGCTAAATCCGCCTGTCCTTTACTAGCCAGGAAAATCAAGGTACGCTTTGCCAAAAGAGACATATTTTTAGATAATTTGGATGATCCGAGTTACATAAAAGGCCAGATAATCAAGTTAAGGGATTTAGCTAAGAAAAACGGCCAGGCTATCGGCATAGGTCATGACCGCAAGAATACGCTTGTTGCTTTGAAGGAGACTATCCCGCAATTGATTAAGGCAGGATATAAACTCGTTTTTGTTTCAGAGGTAGCCAAATGATCGTATTGGGAATAGAGACATCTTGCGATGAAACCGGGGCCGCTATAGTTAAAGATGGCAGGAAGGTCCTGGCTAATATAGTTGTATCAAGCTTAAAGATACATAGTAAATATGGGGGAGTAATACCGGAGATTGCTTCGCGCATGCAGTTGGAAAGTATAACCGGGGTATACTGCGCAGCAATTAAGGCAGCTAAGATTAAGGCGGAGGAGATTGACTTAATCGCAGTCACTACAGGCCCCGGACTGCCAGGCTCCCTTTTAGTCGGAGTATCTTTTGCTAAGGCACTGGCATTGAGTTTAGCCAAGCCAGTATTAGGCGTTAACCATGTGTATAGCCATATTTATGCCAACATCCTTTCTTATCGCAACATAAAGCTTCCCTGTGTAGCCTTAGTGGTTTCCGGTGGCCACACAAGCCTTTTTTATGTTAAAGATTTTTCTAAAATCCAGGTTTTGGGACAAACCCAAGATGATGCCTGCGGAGAGGCTTTTGATAAAGTAGCTAAAATTATGGGGTTAGGTTACCCTGGAGGCCCGTTAATTGAAAGGCTAGCCAGGAACGGTAATAAAAATAAAATTAGATTCGCCTGCTCAGGTACAAAAGATGAGCTGGATTTTAGCTTTAGCGGGATCAAAACCGCTGTTTTATATTATTTAAAAGATAATCCGGTGAAAATAAAATCAAGAGGAGATCTTGCTGCTTCTTTTCAGGAGAGCGTTACAGATGTGCTGGTAAGGAAATCTTTACTGGCCTGTAAACGTAAAAAGGTTAAGCATCTTTTAATTGGAGGAGGGGTAGCTGCAAATGGCTATTTGCGTCAAAAGTTTATTTCAGCCTCCGGCAATGCTGGGGTTGATTGTTTTTTCCCGGAGATAGGGTTATGCATGGATAACGCTGCCATGGTTGGCGGACTTGCCTATTTTCTTTATAAGCAAGGCGCAAGGTCCAGCCTTTATTTAAACACACAGCTAAATAACTGAAGGAGGAGTTAATGCCCACTGATTTGCAGATGATTATACGCTTATTATTGACTTTAGTTTTAAGCGGTTTAATCGGCCTTGAACGACAGGTGCATCGTAGAGATGCTGGATTGCGCACGCATATTTTAGTGGCCCTGGGTTCTTGCCTTATCATGTTGACATCTTTGTATGTTTTTGATATATATAAAGACAAAGTTTCCCTGGATCCGGCACGTATCGCCGCTGGGGTAATTACGGGAATTGGTTTTTTGGGTGCCGGGACAATTATCCGTGAGCCTGAAAGAGTGAAAGGGCTGACTACCGCCGCAAGCTTGTGGGTAGTTTCAGGGATTGGTCTGGCAGTAGGCTGTGGATTTAATGGAATGGCAGTTTATACCACGGCATTGGTCTTGCTGGTATTATATTCATTACGCTTCATAGAATACCGTCTTTTAAATAACCCTAAGCTTAAAAACAAGGAGGGTAAGCATGGCATTTAAAAAGAAAATGGAGGAAAAGACTTTAGATGTTGATGCCGCAATGCAGGGGAGCTTAAGTTTTAAGGATCCGGTTAATCTGCGCATTAATGGTAAATTTGAAGGCAATCTTGATACGCGGGGCAATCTTACCATAGGGTCTACTGCTGTGATTAATGCGGATATTATCGGGGATAATATAATTGTCGGTGGCCGGGTCAAAGGAAAGATTACTGCTAAAGAAAGGCTTACTCTCCTGCCGCAGGCCATCGTGGAAGGTCATATTTATCCAGCTAGGCTTAATGTAGCTGAAGGTGCTGTCCTGGAGGGGCAGTGTTCGATGCTGCATGATTTTCTTAATCCTGAACAGCTGGCAAAGTATCTGGAGGTAGAATTAAATTCAATAATGGAATGGGCTAATTCAGGCAAGATGCCGGCGAATAAAGAGGGGGATAACTGGAAGTTTGAACGTAAGGCGATTGATAGCTGGGTTGCCTCGGGAAAAATAGGAAAATAGACCAATGGCTGAAGAAAAATTGCTTACAGTTAGGGATGTATCGGTTATGCTGGATGTGTTCGAGAAAGATGTTTTGGATTTGGCGGAGAAAGGGGTGATCCCGGCATATAAGATAGGCGGGTTATACCTAAGATTTAAAAAAGATCAGGTAGAGCAATATAAAAAAACCCATCATCATGCGCGCCCAGGAGACCAGGCAAAAGAAGAAAGGGCCTTACAGAATAAGATATGCGATTTTTTTTATTTTAACGATTTCTATATTCTTGCAGTGTTTTTAATAATACTTCTTGGTTTTTTTGTATACCGGGGTTTATAAAATAAATGTCCGTAAAAAAAGGTTTCTGTGACCTTGGGTTTGCCAAGCTTGACACAGATAGAAAGAAGCGTAGGGGATTTGCGGAAGCAATCTATTGCCCCGGGAAGAATAAGGAGCATTTAGAGAAAATAGCCAGGAAGATAATTAAACTAAAAGAAGACCTGCTGTTAACTAAATTAGACAAGGCTACATTTTCTTTTTTAAAAGATTCTATCCCTGTTTTAAAATACAATCCCCTGGCGAAAATCGGTTATTATCTAGCTAGGCCTGAGAAGCATTGCAAGGGGCGGGTTTTGGTAATTTCCGCCGGCACTAGCGACATCCCAATAGCTGAAGAGGCGGCGCAAACCCTGCAGGTGATGGGAAGCCGCGTTGATAAATTGTATGATGTCGGTGTCGCAGGTGTCCATAGGTTAATGAACAATATTGGCAAACTGAAAAAAGCCAGGGTAATAATAGTTGTTGCGGGTATGGAAGGGGCATTAGCCAGTTTAGTCAGCGGACTGGCAAAATCGCCGGTTATTGCCGTTCCGACCAGCTGTGGATACGGTTCCAGTTTTTCCGGTTTAGCCGCACTCTTGTCTATGTTAAACGGATGTTCCCCTGGAGTCACCGTGGTCAATATTGACAATGGATTTGGCGCTGGTTACTTCGCCAGCTTAATTAATAACTCACGACGCTAATGGGCATTACGTTAGCCTGTCCTTAAGTAACAGGAGATAATTATGGCGCTTTCTGGTTTGGATATTTACAAGTTACTGCCTAAGACAAATTGCCGTAAGTGTGGTTTAGCTACCTGCCTTGCTTTTGCGATGCAGTTGGCTAAGAAGGCGCTGGCAGTTGAAAAATGTCCTTTTATTTCAGCTGAGGCAAAGACTATTCTGGAAGAACAGGCATTGCCTCCAATTAAACCTGTAATTTTAGGCGGTGATAACCTGAAATTTGAACTTGGTAATGAAACGGTAATGTTCAGGCATGAAGAGAAATTCCGTAATCCGGCAGCTTTAGGTTTTATTATCGAGGATAACCTGGCTGATAGTAAGATCAGAGGGCAGATTGAGAAAATAAATCAGTTAAAATTTGAACGCGTAGGACAATTGTTAGAAGTAAATCTGATTGCCATAAAACAAAATACCGGCGCAGATAGATTCCTGGAAGTAAGCGAATTAGTTTTGAATAATACCGTTCTTCCGGTTATGCTAATCTCCGGGGATATCGATGCTTTAAAACAAGCAGCAGCTGTTGCTGCAGTGCGCAGACCATTGCTTTACTGTGCAACAAAAGATAATTTCAGCCAGATAGCGGCTATTGCTAAAGAATTTCAACTTCCGTTGGTAGCAGCTGCGCAGGATATTGACGAACTGGCTCATTTAACTAAAGGACTTAATGCCCTGGGTATCCGGGACCTGATCCTGGATACCGGAGAAAAAAACGTTGCTGATAAGATATGGGACTTAACCCAGCTTCGCCGCCAGGCGCTTAAAAAATCAAACCGCGCCTTAGGCTATCCCAGTTTAGCTATTGTAGATAAAACTGACCCCTATGAAGAGGCTATGGAGGCAGCTGCTTATATAGCTAAATATGCGGGGATTGTTTTAATTAAAGGCCTTGAATCCTGGGAAGTATTATCTATTTTAACTTTAAGGCAAAATATTTATACTGATCCACAAAAGCCCTTACAAATTGAGCCCAAGCTTTATCCAGTGGGAAAGACTACCAAAGAATCTCCGGTTTTAATAACCACTAATTTTTCTTTAAGCTATTATACTGTATTAAGTGAAGTAGAGGCCAGCAAGATCCCTTCTTATATTTTAAGCGTGGATACCGAAGGCATGTCTGTACTTACTGCCTGGGCCGCAGAAAAATTTAACGCTGAATCTATCACTAAATCACTGGATAAATGCGCCATTAGGGATGTGGTGGTCCATAAGAACTTAATTATTCCGGGTTACGTAGCTATTTTAAGCGGTGACCTGGAGGAGCAATCCGGGTATAAAGTTATCGTAGGCCCCAAAGAGGCAGCAGGGATCCCAGTATTTTTAAAAAACTTAAACTAAGGCTTTGTTTGAAGGAAAGCCGGCCACAGCTTTTTAATCTATGCAAAAATTTAAAGTCACTTTTCTGCCGGATAATAAATCAGTCCTTGCCGAGAAAGATAAAACTATCCTTTCTGCAGCAATTTCTGCCGGAGTCTATATTAATTCTGTTTGTGGTGGGGATGGGGTTTGCGGAAGGTGCAAAGTTATCCTCAAAAAAGGCCAGGTTAACGAACAACCCAATGGAATAATTAGTGAGGTGGAAAGAAAAAATAATATATATCTTGCCTGCCTTACTAATATTCACAGCGATCTGGAGGTGGAGATCCCGGAAAATTCACGGCTTAATTTTGACAGGCTTACCCCGATGGAATTAGGGGGGCGCTTAGGCAATCTTTACTCAGAAGCAGAGGATATACAACCGGTTGGGCCTAAATTAGAAGAAGGGCTTTTTAAACATTCCCCGTTTGCTACAAAGTTATATCTGGAATTGCCCGCGCCAACACTCAATGACAGCATAAGTGATTTAGAAAGAATATACCGTGCCTTACGCGGTTACGAGGATTTTCCTGTAATACAGACAGGTTTATTTAATATACGCCAACTGGGGGAGTTATTGCGTGATTCTGAATGGAAGGTTACTCTTACGCTGGGTAAACGTAATGATACGGTAGAGATTGTTTTGGTTGAATCCGGAGATACTACAAATAAGAATTTCGGACTTTGTTTTGATATCGGCACGACGACGATTTCCGGACAGCTGGTGGATCTAAATTCAAAGAAAATACTAGGCACAAAAGCAACTTATAACCAGCAGGCTACTTTTGGTAATGATGTAATTACGCGCATAGTTTACGCCGGACAGAGCGACGGGCTAGAAAAACTGCACGAAGCAGTTTGCAGCACGATGAATCAAATGATCCTTGAGTTGATTCAGGAAAATAATGTTGATTTAAATGATGTTAATTGTATTGTTTGCTCGGGGAATACCACTATGATTCATCTGCTTCTAAGTGTTGACCCGGCGCATATCCGTAAAGAACCCTATGTACCTACGGCTAATTTTTTGCCTGTTTTACGTGCGGCCGAAGCCGGAATAAATATTAACCCCAGGGGGCTGCTTTCATGCGTCCCCGGAATTTCCAGCTATGTTGGGGGAGATATTACTGCCGGGGTCCTCTCAAGCGGTATATACCAAAAAGATGAACTTTGCATGCTTATTGATATTGGCACAAACGGGGAAATTGTCCTGGGAAATAAAGATTTTCTGGTTGCTTGTGCTGCTTCTGCCGGTCCGGCTTTTGAAGGAAGCGGGGTTACCAGCGGCATGCGCGCAAGCAGTGGGGCGATCCAGAATATAGATATAGATAAGACCGATTTTTCCGTAAAATATTCTACCATTGGCAACAAAAAACCACGGGGAATCTGCGGTTCTGGTTATATTGACTTGCTTAGTTCGATGTTAGAATCCGGAATAATTGATAAAGGCGGTAAAATCAAAGCAGTAGGCAAACGTATCCGCCAAACAGATACAGGCAGAGAATTTGTGGTTTGTTTTAAAGAGGAAGCTGACAGTTTGTCTGATATAGTGATTAATGAAGCGGATATCGAAAACTTAAAACGTTCAAAGGCAGCAATATATTCGGCTAGCGCAATTTTAGTTAAACATATGGGGTTGTCGTTTACCGATATTTATAAAATATTTATCGCAGGAGGATTTGGTACATACCTGGATATAGATAAGGCGGTTAGAATCGGGTTATTGCCAGACTTGGCACGCTCAAAATTTGTATTTATCGGCAATAGCGCCTTGGCAGGAGCCAGCCAGATTCTTTTATCAAATCAAGCTATGGCTATGGCTGATACCCTTGCTTCCAAGATTACTTATTTTGAATTATCTGTTGACCCGGGTTATATGGATGAATACAGTCAAGCGCTATTTTTTCCGCATACTGATTTAACCAAATTTCCCAGCGTGAGGTTTTAATGGGTTATATTATTGCAATGGCTGGAAAAGGAGGTGCAGGTAAGACTACCGTCGCATCCTTAATTATCCGTAGTATTAAGGAACAGAAAGCTGGTTCAGTATTAGCTATCGACGCTGACCCGAACAGTAATTTAGGGGAGGCCCTAGGCTTAAGACCCGGCCGTAATATTGGGGCTATTTTAGACGAAATATCTTTAAATCCCGGTATGGTTCCTTCCGGGATGGCCAAGGAGCGTTTTATAGAATACCAGGTGCAATCGGCGATCCAGGAGGAGGAAGGATTTGATATTTTAAGCATGGGTAAGCCTGAAGGGCCCGGATGTTATTGTTATGTAAATAACGTTTTAAGGGCTGTTATGTCAAAATTAATCAAGGATTATGACTATATAATCATTGATAATGAAGCAGGATTGGAACATCTGTCCCGGCGCACCAGCCGTTTTGCCGACATACTTATCGTTGTATCGGATGCTTCAAGGATAGGATTGAAATCAGCCCAAAGAATCAATAATCTGGCAGTGCAGCTAAAATTTGAAGTAAAGAGAAGTTTCATTTTAATAAATCGTTTTAATAAACATATAAATAAAGAGGCGATTAATGATACCGGATTAGAATATCTTGGTTGCTTGCCGCAAGAGCCATTAATTGAAGAATTAAGTTTAACCGGAGGTTCAGTTTTTAACCTAAAAAATGAGGCGCCCATATTGACGGCGCTCAATTCCCTGGGGGAAAAAATATGGAAACACAACTAGTGCTTGAAAAATGGGCTGGTGTAATTTCTGCTCTTACTATTGGAGCAAACAAAGAAGATGGCGGTTCCCGGGCCAATATAGTAAGAATCGGCGGACAAGGCAGCTTGCCATTATTATTCAAAGAGGGCAGCATTCCCAATAGACCTGTCATTGCATTTGAAATCTGGGATACTCCGCCGCAGGATTGGCCGGATGATTTGACTTCAGCCTATGGTAAGGTTTTAAATGACCCTTTTGCCTGGGCTGATAAATGCGTAAACGAACTTAAGGCGCAGTTACTTTGCGTAAGGATGCAGGGTGCACATCCGGATTTTGGCAATAAAGACCCCGGGGAAGCGGCAAATTTTATTTCTGCGCTTTTAACCAGGGTAAAAGTACCGTTAATAATTATAGGAAGTGGCGATGATTCTAAGGATAACCTGATCCTGCCTGCTTGTTCTGAGGCGGCCAAGAACGAACGCTGCCTGATAGGTTGCGCAGTCCAAGATAATTACAAAACTTTAGTTGCCAGCGTATTAGCGGATGGACATCATATTATTGCCGAAAGCCCAATAGATATCAATATTGCAAAACAATTAAACATATTAATCTCTGACATGGGCTTAAGCCTGGAAAGGATTGTAATAAATCCAACTATTGGAGCTTTAGGCTATGGGCTTGAATATGCTTATTCTATTATGGAAAGAGCTAGGCTTGCCGCTTTATCAGGGGATAAAACATTGGCTTCGCCTTTTATTTGTTTCGTAGGCCAGGAGACGTGGAGGACAAAAGAGGCTAAGGCCGGGTACGAGCAAGGTGTTATTTGGGAGATAATTACAGCTACCAGTCTTATACAATCAGGGGCTGACCTTTTGGTTATGCGTCATCCTGCTGCAGTTGAAAAAGTTGCCGGATATATAGATTCTCTTTTTAATAAATAACAAAAATTAGGGGAAATATCCTATGTTTATTATCGGTGAGCTGATTAATGGAATGTACGCTAACGTAGGCCTGGCAATCAAAGAGCGTAACAAAAAGGAAATACAGAAATGTGCCTTGGATCAACTTATCTGTGGAGCGGATGCTTTAGATGTTAATTGCGGCCCAGCCTCCAGGCAACCCTTAGTTGATATGTCTTGGTTAATTGAGGTAATTCAAGAGGTAACTGATAAACCGCTTTGCCTGGATTCAAGTAAGCCTGCGGTAATTGAAGAGGGATTAAAGGTTGCCAGGAACAAAACGATTATTAATTCTACTACAGCTGATGCGGAAAAACTGGATGCGCTCATACCCTTGGCCAAGAAGTACAAATCTAGATTGATCGGAATTACCATTAGCGCCAAAGGAATACCTCAAAATAAGGATCAGCGCCTTGAATTGGCGGCAACTATTGTGGCAAATTGCCAGGAAAAGAAATTTTCTGTTGAAGATTTATATTTGGATCCAATAGTTTTGCCGGTTAATGTTGCCCAGGGGCAAATGAAGGACATCTTAGAATCTATTGCTGAATTTAAAATTATTTCTGATCCTGGGCCAAAAACTACCCTGGGTTTAAGCAATGTTTCTCAAGGGGCCCATCTGCGAAGCCTGATTAACCGCACTTTTCTAACTATGGCAGTTGCATATGGCTTAGATTCTGCTATACTTGATCCTAAAGATAAAGAGCTTATTGATACATTAATTACCGCAGAGCTTATTCTAAATAAGAATATATACTGCGATTCATATCTAGAAGCTTACAGAAGGAAGTAGTTTAAATTGATAATTTGATTTTGGCGGAGTAGCTCAGCCTGATAGAGCACGCGGCTCATACCCGCTTGGTCGGTGGTTTAAATCCACTCTCCGCCATTTTAAGTCCAGATAGGCAGTCCTGCAAAGCGATAGCGGAACAGGGCCACCCCCGGGCCATTATTTTCCTGATAATTTTTTAGCTAGTCTTTCAAGAATCAGGGACGTAGTAATAAATACCCCTGCCTCAATTAACACCGTAGCAAATGCCGCTCCTATATAGGAAAATTGATAAATTAATATAAATATGAGCGGTAAACCGATAAGCGCGGCAGTAATATGAATTTTTGCGTATAGGTCTTGTTTCCCGCAAACAAGCAGGAATTGAACCTTGAAATTATTGGCTCCTACAAAAAATACCGCGGCAAGCAAAAGCCTTAAAGTGACGACTACTTCTTTATAAGCAACTCCACATGCCAACTGAATAATCCAGGGGGCTAGAAAAAAGGCTATCGGCAGGCTGATTACGAAACCCAGGGTAATGCCATCCTGTATCCTGTACATTATAGCTATTGCCCGTTGTTTGTTTTTCGCAAAGACATTGCTGATCCGGGGAAATACCGCCCTGGTAAATGAATCCATGGGAAATGTCTGGATATAGTTGGCTATTTTTTCAGCCAGCGAATAATACCCTGTAATTACATTATTGGTCAAGAGTCCTATTGCAAAAACGCGGCTGGTAGTATAGGCATTAATCGATAGTATGGAAATAAAAATATCCCATCCTGTCCTGAGTTCCTGTTTTATGGTTGCATACTTCTGTAAAATAAATTTAACCCGGAATTTCTTAAAGACAATATATAGGCCAAGCAGACCGCTGATTATTGACAGGAGCGAATTCAAGATAGGAACCAGTAGAAAGTCCCTGGGGCTTTTTATAAGAATAAAGATGCAGACCGTATAGATTAAGCCTCCGGTTACATTAACTATCGAGATGTAGCTCATTTTTTCTTTTCCTTGGAAAAACCAGACAGGAAACAGCGTGCTGCCGATTACCGACCCAAAACTTAAGATGTAAACCGGCCAATCCACCCTGAATTTTGGGACAATGTATATAATAACGCTAAGCATAAGAAAGCTTATTGCTGCAAACATAAGCTTTACTGTCATTACCGAGGAAAACACCTCGCTTATTTTTTGCTTGTGTTCACCAATAAGCGAAATTGTTTTTGTTGCTGAAATACTGAATCCATAATCCGTTAAAATCATAAAATATTGCACAAGGCTCGAAGCAAAAGCAACCAGCCCGAACTTCTCCATTCCGATTACCCTGACAAGATATGGAAGCACAACCAAGGGCAGGATATAGCTGATGCTTTGAAGGGTAGTAAGTGAAATGAAATTCCCGATGACAATTTTTCGTTCTTTATGGGTTACAATCCGTTTTGAGCTCATCGTATTAATTTACACTTTTGCCGGCATAAAGTCAATTTAAATAAGCTGTTAGCCTAATCAGACCATTAAAATCAGGCTATAAATTTCATAATAATTATGATAAAATAAATCTATAATGAAAGAAATCAACGCAACGATTAAGAAATACAGGTTGATTCAAAATGGTGATAAAATCCTGATGGGGGTTTCCGGTGGGCCGGATTCCCTGACTTTACTTTTGCAGCTTTTTAGCCTGAAGAATAAACTAGGGTTAACTTTGCATGTTGCGCATATAGACCATGGTTTGCGCAAGGACTCCGGCTCTGATGCGTTTTTTGTAGAAGGTTGGGCCGGGAAACTCGGTATCCCTATAACTAGTACAAGATTGAACCCTGAGTTTATAAAAAGAAAAGGTTCTCTGGAAGAGGCGTGCAGGCAGGCAAGGATGGATTTCTTTATTCGGACCGCCAAGGAGATCAGGGCAGATAAGATTGCTTTGGGGCACAACCTTGACGACCAGGCGGAAACTATATTGATGCGCCTGTTGCGAGGGACAGGGCTATCCGGATTAACCGGAATATCTGTAAAACGCAGGATTAAGAAAATGGTTTTCATCCGCCCGCTCTTAGAAACCAGCCGTAAAGAGATCGAAGGTTTCTTAAAGCGCAGGGGGGTAAAACCGCGTATTGATTCTACTAATAAAGAGGATGTATTCTTCCGCAATAAGATACGGCATAATCTTATTCCGCTGCTTAAGAAAGAATACAATAAAAATATTACAGAAGTTTTGGCTAATCTGGCAGAAAGCATTTCCTATGATTATGAATATCTGGATCAGATTGCCAGGAATAAGGTAAAAGGCAATAACCTGTTGCTTAATATAAAGAGGATCAGGAGGTTGCATCCTGCAATCTTACGGCTTAAGATCAGGCAGAGCATAGCCTGTATTCAGGGGGATACGCGCAGGATAGGCTTCCAGCATATTAAAGAACTGGAAGACATGCTCAACAACCGGCCAATCGGATCAATTGTTGATCTGCCCAAAGGAATCTCAGTAAAGAAAACCCGAAATGCGCTGCGATTTTATAGACGCTAAATCCATAAAATACTTGATTTTACGATTTTTTAAATATATAATAAAAAGTCTGTAATTGCTTTAAAAACATATCAGTATCGCCAGAGGCGATCTTATTTTAAAACTGGAGAATCAAATGCCCATAGAAAATAAACCTAAATTGAACAAAAATAATTTATTTAAACGCTCTCCCTTTGGCTGGCTGCTCATTATTTTTTTATTCATCATGCTGGTCAATATGCTCAGCAATATCCCTGTAACCGGAATCCCTAAAGAGATTACCTATAGCCAGTTTTTCCGCACCATAAGAGATAATCCTGAGAGCATAAAACAGGCCACTAAGACTGAAACTATTCTACAGGGAGAATTCACGGATAATTCAAGATTTTTTGTTAATCTTCCGGAAAATGACCCTGAGATGCTTAATCTCATGCGTCAAAACCTGAAGAATTTTGAGGTTAAGCCGGCGCGTACATTTTGGGTTACATTGCTTTTTAATTTAGGGCCGATACTACTCTTGATTTTTTTCTGGTGGATGATGGCGGCCAGGGGAGAACAGCTGGGCAGCAGGATTATGAGTTTTGGAAAGGTTAAATCTAAGATTCAAAGCGAGACTGAAAAAGCAACCTTTAATGATGTTGCGGGGGTTGATGAAGCAAAAGAAGAATTAAGGGAAGTAATTGAATTTCTCAAGGACCCTAAAAAATTTCAGAGGTTGGGAGGAAAAATCCCCAAAGGAGTGCTTCTAATCGGTCCTCCGGGGTGCGGGAAAACGCTGATTGCCCGGGCAGTAGCAGGAGAGGCAGGGGTACCCTTTTTTAGTATCTCAGGGTCTAATTTTGTAGAAATGTTTGTAGGCGTAGGAGCCAGCCGGGTAAGGGATCTATTCGAACAGGGCCGTAAAGCCGGAAAAGTTGAAGGTAAGGGGGCGATAATTTTTATTGACGAGATCGATGCGGTGGGACGCCTGCGTTTTTCCGGTATCGGTGGCGGCAACGATGAACGCGAACAAACTCTTAACCAGTTATTGGTTGAAATGGATGGTTTTGACGCCCAACAAGGCTTAATACTTATTGCCGCTACTAATCGTCCGGATACCCTGGATCCTGCGCTTATGCGGCCGGGAAGATTTGACCGGACTATTATTGTAAGCCTTCCGGATATCAAAGGGCGTGAAGAGATACTCAAGGTACATACCCGTAAAATCAAGCTTGCCGACTCGGTTGATTTAAAATCTGTTGCCAGCCAGACTCCCGGGTTTTCCGGAGCTGACCTGGCTAATCTTTGCAATGAAGCAGCGCTTATGGCGGCGCGTAATAATAAAGAAGCGGTAGAAGAGATTGATCTGGATAAATCGGTAGAAAGGGTGCTTATGGGGCCGGAAAAGAAAAGCCATATTATGTCAAAAAAAGAGAAGGAGATTACTGCTTTACATGAATCAGGACATGCCCTTCTTTCCCTGCTTTTGCCCGAAGTTAATCCTTTAAAGAAGGTTTCTATTATTCCCCGCGGATTGGCCGGGGGTTACACTTTTACCCCTCCATTAGAGGACCGCCATTATTGGACTAAGAAAGAACTGTTAGCGGAAATCACCATGATGCTCGGAGGCAGGGCTTCGGAAGACATAAACTTAAATGAAGTAACTACTGGAGCACAAAACGATTTAGAAGTAGCTACGGCTATGGCCAGGCGTATGGTTACTCAATTTGGCATGTCCGATAAATTAGGTAACATGACTTTAGGCAGAAGAGAAGGGCTGGTATTCTTGGGCCGCGATATTATGGAAGAAAGAAATTACAGCGAACAGACTGCCAGGATTATTGACGAAGAGGTAAAAAAGATTACTGATGATGCTTATGATAAAGCGCTGAACCTGTTAAGAAACAGCCAGGATAAACTCAAGCTTCTTTCTGAGGCACTCTTGGAAAAAGAGGTCTTAAGCGGCGAAGATGTAAAACGGATATTAGGCATACAAAAAAGCGACCTGATCTAGAAGAGAATGCGTATTTTTAGTTTTAGCGGAGAGAATGAGGTAAAAAAAGTTATGCGCGATATTGGCGTTGATCCATATGGGATCAAGGTTATGCTGCCTAAAACCGTTACTTTTTTAATTTACTTAAACTCAATATCTAATATTGCCGCCAATATATTAAAACAGGAAATGCTTTCTTTGGGTGGCGACGTTGCGGTAGCCCGGGGGGCGCTTACCGGCAGGATTAAGAAAACCGACTGCCTTATTATTGGCCAGCATAACCAGTTTTGTTCTCTTGTTCGCAAATTAAGGCTTCAGCCATTCGGCCTGCAAAAACTGGCAGATGAACTCGATAAAAATATCAAGAAATATACCAAGGATGATTTTATCCTTCCGCTAAGAAAAGGTTTCCTAAATTTAAAAGGTAAGACTTATATTATGGGAGCTATTAATTTAACCCCTGATTCATTCAGTGGCGATGGCTTATATTGTATTAAGACCAATGATTATCCCGGTCTGGCTTTAAGCAAGGCGAAAGAGATGCTAAGAGACGGCGCAGATATAATTGATTTAGGAGGGGAATCCAGCCGGCCTGGGTCAAGAAATATCAGCGTCAAGGAAGAACTACGCCGTGTCTTACCCATAATAAAGAAACTGGCAAGAAATATATCTGCGCCTATTTCTATTGATACCACTAAAGCGGAAGTGGCCAGGGCCTGCCTTGAATCCGGAGCACAAATAATTAATGATATCTCCGGGCTAAGAGATAAGCGCATGGCCAAGATAGCCGCTAAATATAAGGCCGCAGTAGTTATTATGCATATGCTTGGCAGGCCGGAAAATATGCAAAATAAAATTGTTTATAAATCTTTGATTGAGGATATTGCCTTCTGGTTGAAAAATGCTATTGAATCTGCTGAATGCGCTGGTATACAGCCGAATAAAATAATCATAGATCCTGGAATCGGATTTGGCAAGAAACCCGAACAAAATCTGGAAATTATAAAAAGGCTGTCGGAGTTTAAGATCTTAGGAAAACCTGTGCTTATAGGCCCTTGCCGAAAATCGTTTATTGGCAAGGTTTTAAAAACAACTCCGCAGGAAAGGTCTATCGGAACCGTGGCGGCCTGCGTAATGGCTGCTGAACGCGGGGTAAATATAGTGCGTGTGCACGATGTAAGAGAAACAAGCCAGGCCCTGAAAATGGCCTCTGCCATAAGGAATAATGCTAATGCCTAATTTATTTTTATACTGGAAGCCCATGATCGAAGTAATTATTTTGTGGTTTTTTATTTACCACATAATACTTTTCTTTGAAGGCACCAGAAGTTTACAGGTTTTACGCGGAATAATTATACTGCTGTTTGTTTTCTTTATTTCCCAGAAATTTGATTTTATTGTTTTGGATTGGCTGCTTAAAAAATTATTTGGAATATCAGTTATCGCGATATTAATTATTTTCCATCCGGAAATCAGGCAGGGGCTGGCCCAATTAGGCAAACGCAATATCTTTAGAAATATACTTAAAGATGAAGATCCCCATACCTTTGTTAAGGAGATTGTGGAGGCTTGTGAAAGTTTAGCCGCGAACAAGCTCGGCGGATTAATTGCTATCGAAAAAAATGATTCCTTGGCTCCTTATATCCAAAGCGGGGAAATTATAGATTCGCGTGTTTCGGCGGATTTAATGCAGGCGATTTTTACTCCCAACAATCCCCTTCACGACGGAGGTCTGATTATTCAGCATGGCAGGATCGCTGCAGCAGGATGCATTTTCCCTCTTGCAATAAACCAGGAGCTAAACAGGGTTTTTGGCACCCGCCATCGCGCAGCTTTGAGCCTAAGCGATGAAACCGATGCTATTCTAATTGTAGTTTCCGAGGAGAGGCGTGATATATCCATTATTTACCGTAAGAAATTTTATAAGGATTTAGGGGGCGCGGAGTTGGAGCTAAAAATAAAAGAATTAATCCGGACAAAAAAAGATGAATAAAAACAAGATAAATATTTTTTCCCGCTTGGTGCGCTTATTTACTAATCACCCCTGGTTGAAGCTGATCGCATTAATCCTGGCGATTACGCTTTGGTTTTATGTAAAAGGGGAAAAGGTCTAAAGAATAATATGCCTAAATTAGGTGTAAATATTGACCACGTAGCGACATTGCGGCAGGCGCGCCAGGGAAATCTACCCGATCCTGTTTACGCGGCTTTTTTGTGCGAAGGCGCAGGCGCAGATAGTATAGTGGCACATTTAAGAGAAGACCGCAGGCATATTCAGGATGACGATATTAAAGGTCTACGCGAGAATATAAAGACCAAGCTTAATCTTGAAATGTCTATTACGCCAGAGATCGTAAAGATTGCCTGTAAAATAAAGCCTTATCAGGCCACATTGGTGCCCGAACGCAGAAAAGAGTTGACTACCGAAGGGGGATTAAACGTAGCGGATAATTTAAAGAGTGTTTCCGCCAGCCTTTCCAGGTTGAGAAAATCCGGCATCAGGGTGAGTTTATTTATTGACCCTGAAAAAAGGCAAATTGATTCTGCCAGGAAAATCGGCGCAGGGATTATTGAGCTGCATACCGGGCGCTATTGCGATGCCAAATGTTTTGAGCAAAAAGAGAGCTCGTTTAACGAAATACGCTGGGCTGTAAATTACGCAAAACTCCAAGGCCTAGCTGTCAATGCCGGGCATGGGCTTGATTATGCTAATGTAAAGCCTATTGCTACGCTTGATGGCATAGAAGAGCTTAATATTGGCTATTCTATTATTTGCAAGGCCCTATACGTAGGTTTATATAAGGCGGTCAAGGAGATGCGCTACCTGATAAAATGACATTTGTCGGAACAGGAGTAGATATAACTGAGGTTCGTCGCATCCGCGCGGCAGTAGAAAAATGGGGAAATGATTTCCTGCGGCGTATTTTTACTGACGATGAGCTTAAGAATGCCAAGAATAAAAATTCTTTTTATCAGCATTTAGCCGGGAGGTTTGCCGCTAAAGAAGCGGTTTTTAAAGCAGCAGGAGACAATTCTCTTTCCTGGCAGGACATTCAGATAAATAATGACCAGACAGGCAAGCCTGTTTGCCTGTTTCTAAACGGCAGAGGCAGGCATATAAACGTATATATTTCAATCTCGCATGTTAAAACCTATGCGGTTGCCAGCGCAGTTGTTACAAAGGAAGGCTGATTCCCATAAAGGAGATTACGGTCATATACTGATTTTGGCTGGCTCAAGCAGATTCTCCGGAGCTGCCTTGCTTTGCGCTGAGGCAGCTTTACGCTCAGGTGCCGGATTAGTAACATTAGGTATACCCAGGAGTATCAACCTGAGGCTGATTAAAGTTAAGCCAAAGGAGCTAATTACCCTTCCTTTACCGGAGACTAAAGATGGGACTTTGAGTTTGGCGGCTTTCTTCAGGATATCTGCTTTACTTAAAAATATAGATGTTTTGATTATCGGCCCTGGCCTTGGCAGAAATAGATCAACTTATGCATTAGTGAAGAAGCTTATACGTAAGACAAGCCAGCCGACAGTTGTGGATGCTGATGCGCTTAATGCTCTTAATAGTTTTCCGGGAATACTTAACCTTCATAAGGGGCAGCTTATCTTGACTCCCCACCAGATGGAGATTACACGGCTCTTTGATATAAACATCAATCTTATAAAAAATAACAGGAAATTGATTGCGAAAAAGTACGCAAAACATTATAATAGTATAATTATATTAAAAGGGCATAATAGTATTGTAACTGACGGGCTAAGAGGATTTTATATAAACCGGTCAGGAAACCCCGGGATGGCAACTGCCGGAAGCGGAGACGTGCTTAGTGGAATTGTGGGGGCGTTTTTGGCTCAGGGGCTAGATGGTTTTAAAGCTGCTAAATACGCAACATATATTCACGGCTTAGCCGGAGATTTAGCGGCAAGAGATAAAACACAAATGGGGCTAATCGCCTCCGATATCATTGACCGGATCCCGGATGCGTTAAAAATGAGTAGCTAATGCCGGCGTAGCTCAGTTGGTAGAGCAATTGTTTTGTAAACAATGGGTCGGGGGTTCAATTCCTCTCGCCGGCTTACTTTCGCGGCCAATAAGGCCGCTCAACTATTTCGCCTCGACTTTTGAACGGAGGCTCAATTTTATATACGGGCAGGTACCCAAGTGGCCAAAGGGGACAGACTGTAAATCTGTTGCACCTGTGCTTCAGAGGTTCGAATCCTCTCCTGCCCACCATTTAATATGTAGTGCGGGAGTAGTTCAGTGGTAGAACAATAGCCTTCCAAGCTATATATGGGGGTTCGATTCCCCTCTCCCGCTAAAATTACGCAAATTTTTAATTTATGGGGCTGGTTATTAAAGAAACCAAAGAAATATTACATGAGATCCTGGATAATACCGGGGTAATAATAATTTATTTGGATATTAACGAAAATATTGTTTTTTGCAATAAGAAAACCGAAAAGATTACTGGTTTTAAACATGGAGATATTATTGGCGCTAATTGGTTAAAGATTTTATTTCGTGGGAATGATAATATTATTAAACAGGATATGTTTAAAGCAGTCCTAGATGAATGCATGAGGCATAAGAGAGAGAAGGATTTTGAGGGCGTAGTTTTAGATAGCGAAAGGAACGAGCGGATTATTTCCTGGAACCTTACTCCCGTAATGATTGAAAATAATCAAACCGGGGGCAGCATATTAATCGGTCACGATATCACAAAGATCAGGGAGGCAGGCAATTCTGCCAAAAGCATTGATCAGACGCTTAAAGATATCCTTTCCAGCCTTAAAGATTACGCTTTATACGTAATCAATCTAAATGGCAACATAACTTATTTTGGCATGGGCTCAGAAATTATGCTTGGCTGGAATAAAAAGGATATTATTTTCAAACATGTAGACATTCTGCATAATATTAAGGATTCCGGGAACAACCTGCATTTCATTTTAGAACAGGTACGTCTGTTTGGAAAATATGAAAAGGAAACAACATTGATTACTAAAGCTGGAGAAGCTATTCCGGTTATTTTAACTGCCAATAAGTTTTTGGATTCGGCAGGCAAGCATTCAGGATATATTTTTATCGCAAAAGACATAACTGAGAGGAAAAAACTCGAATACCAGGCTTTTCAGGCTGAGAAATTATCAGCACTTGGCCTTCTTTCGGCTGGAATGGCACACGAAATCAATAATCCACTTTTGGTTATTTCCGGCCGTTCGGCTTTATTAATGAAGGAAAGGCTCAGCCAAAGAATTAAAAAAGACCTCGATCTGATTAATTCCCAGGCGGAGCGTATTCAGAGAATGGTAGATAGGATCTTGAAATTTTCCCAGAAAACAAAACCTGCTTTCGGTCCAGTAGGCGTAAATGAGGCTATTGAATTCATCCTGCCGTTTGCCCAGTACAATAATTTGCCTGATATCAAAGTGGAGATAAAAAAGATTTTTGAAAAGAATATGCGGCCGGTAAAAGGAGACCTGCATCAACTGCAGGAGGTATTCTTAAACCTGATAATAAATGCTTATCAATCCATGCCTAAAGGCGGAGTGATTAAAATTACTACAAGCAGTTTTAGAAACCTTTTTGCGCTTATCCAGGTTAAAGATACCGGGCAGGGCATACCCGGGGAACTGCTTAAAGATGTTTTTATGCCATTCTTTTCGACAAAAAATGACGGCAAGGGGCTGGGATTATCCATTTGCCATAACATTATTGAGAACCATAACGGCTCAATTGAGCTAGAAAGCCAGGTTGGCCTAGGTTCGACGTTTACTATTAAGCTACCTTTTATTTAAAAGAGGAGTGCATATGCTTTATAAAGTCTTAGTAGTTGATGATGAAGCACCAGTAAGGGATCTTTTAAACGATTTGCTGAAAAGAGAGGATTGCAAGGTTTCTATTTGCGCCACTGGAGAAGAGGCCCTGGAGTTACTTAAAAAAGATACATTTGACGTTGTCCTTTTGGATATCAAGCTCCCCGGGATAAGCGGATTAGAGGTTCTTAAGAATATACGGGATACCGATAAAAACCTTCCAGTAATCATGATTACTGGCTTTGGTTATAATGAAGACCTGATAAGTAAATCAAAGGAATTTGGATGTTCAGGATATATCGGAAAAAATATGCCCGTGGCACAGATTATAACTACCTTTAAGCAATTTGCAAAAAGCGCTAAAAATGGCTAAAGACCTGTAAGATGAGCGAAGAATTCTTAAAACCTGTACACATAGACGCCTTTGATTTAGATGATGCCTGGTTTCAGTGCCTTTCAGCTATACTGGATAAAGGGCACGCATATACAATTACCCGCGGCAGCTATGAAGGTCAGAAACGACTGGAATTTGATTTTGTCACAGTAAGAGTGCGCAAGCCGTCTCACCAGATAATACCGATTATCCCTGAAGGGATGAGCATACCAGCCCCAACGGATATGGATTATATACAAGGGTACTTAAGTTACCTACTTACCGGAGCAAAGACTGAAACCGAAGACTATACCTATGGAGAAAGGCTGGTTGATCCAAAGGTCAAGGTTAAGCAAAGCTTAGACGGCAAAGATTTAATCTGTGATATGCCGCTAGAGGTTAATCAGATAGAAGAAGTAATTAAAATATACAAAGAGAAAGGACCGGGAACTAATCAGGCAGTCATGGAGATCGGTATGCCTTCTGATATAAAATTAGACGATCCGCCTTGTTTAAGGCTGATTGATACACGCCTGCGTTATGGCAAATTGCATTTTATCCTCTATTTTCGTTCTTGGGACCTTTGGGGAGGATTTCCTTCCAATTTAGGGGGATTACAACTGGTTAAACAATATATGGCGGAAGAGATCGGTGTCCAAGACGGAGAGATTATCGCAGCAAGCAAGGGGTTGCATCTTTATGATTATGCCTGGGATTTGGCAAAACTAAGAACAAACAAAAATAACCTGGTTATTAAATAAATGGACGATAATTACAACCAAGATGAACGGCGTTCCTTTGCGCGATTAGAATACTCCGTACCCTTGGGCTTTAAGATTTGCAATAAAGAGACTATTTCTAAACTTTGCTACGGATACTCCGTAAATATCAGCCAGTCCGGAATATCCTGCAGTATTCGTGAAAAGGTAAACACTGATGATATATTATGGCTTTCTTTTGACCGTGGCACGCTGGATTTCTGCAGGGAACTGGAAAAACGAGTGCTTATTTATCAAAACGGGATAATTGGGAACGTTGCCAGGGTTGAGCCGGAAGAAGTTGGAACCTATAACATTGGGATAAGGTTTATAACCAGGGAAGAGAAAAATATCGGGAACATTTACCCGCAGACTTATTTTTTTGAAAGGGACTTTAAGGCCAACCATGGATAAATTTCGTATAGCGGTATTAGGGGATGGGGGATGGGGAACAACTCTGGCGGTCTTGCTTTCTAAAAAAGGTTATCCAGTTACGCTTTGGAGTGCCTTTGAAGATTATACCAGGCTCATGATTAAGACCCGGTTTAATCCAAAATTCTTACCTGGAATAAAAATTCCACAAGATATTCAAATAACCAATAATATTAAAACTGCACTTGAGGATAAAGAAATAGTAGTTTTGGCTGTTCCTTCTCAATATACAAGGGGGGTGTTAAAAAAAATTAGAGGTAATTTTGCCAAAAAAACTGTTTTCTTAAGTGTTACCAAAGGAATAGAAATAGGTTCTTCTAAAAGAATCTCTGAAATTATCCATGCAACACTTGGCCCGGTAAGGTTTGCTGTTTTATCCGGCCCAACCATCGCTCAAGAGGTGGCTAAAGGCATACCTACCACTATAGTGGCAGCTTCACACGACATAAGGATACGCAAAACGATTCAGGATGTATTTAGCACTGAAAGATTCAGGGTATATACCAACTCTGATGTTGTAGGGGTAGAATTGGGAGGCAGCCTAAAAAACGTAATTGCCATTGCCTGTGGCGTATCTGATGGATTAGGCTTTGGTGCCAATACTAAGGCTGCAATTCTGGCCCGCGGGCTTGCGGAAATATCTAGACTGGGTAAAGCCATGGGGGCTAAATTAGAAACCTTTAGCGGAATCAGCGGTTTAGGCGATTTGGTTACAACCTGCATAAGCAGGCAAAGTCGCAATCGATTTGTAGGAGAACAGATTGGCAAAGGCAAAAACTTAAAACAAATTTGTAAACATATGCAAATGGTTGCTGAAGGGGTTTTAACCGCAAAATCCGCCTATGCCTTAAGTTTAAAGTATAAAGTAGATATGCCGATAACAAAAGAGATATACCGCCTGCTTTATTTAAATAAACCTCCTCGTCAGGTAGTAAAAGATTTAATGACGAGAAAGAGTAAAGAGGAATAGGATTAGCAAGAAACATTTCCCGGGGCAAACAGGTATTGCGTCGGCGCGCTATAGATATCACGGGGCGTGGCTCAGTTTGGTAGAGCGCAGCGTTCGGGACGCTGAGGTCACAGGTTCAAGTCCTGTCGCCCCGAAATAAATTTAAAATGAGGTGCCTTTATGGAAGAAAAAAGAAAATCCGTGCGCATAGAAAAACCTCTAACGATCAGGTATTCTCCGGAGTCAAACAGTAAGGATAACTGGAATGTTTCTTTTATTAAGAATATAAGCGAATCGGGAATATCATTCGATACAAACACGCAATTCCAGGTAGGCGAAATTATACTAATGATGTTTAAAATTCCTCTTGATCCGTACAATTGGATGGAAACTAAGGGCAGCGTAGTTGATTCACACCCTCATATAGGCAAAACTTTCTTAACACGCCTAAAATTTACTTCTATAAACCAGACGCAGGTCAATCTCATAAGAGATTACGTTACCTGGTTCTTGAGCCAAAAATCCTCCGCTAATCCCATAGCCTCGGATAATGATAAGAGGAAGGCGGAACGTATATATAAAAGCCTGATAGTCAGCTACGGCATAGAAAACCATCTTGGCGTAGTGGAAAAATGGGATATTACAACGGTCAGGAATTTTAGCAAGACAGGAATGGTTTTTACTTCCAGTTACGCCTGCGCGGATAAAGTTGATTTTATGATTAAGTTGCCTTCACATCCTTACGAACCTTTGCGTGTCCGCGGCAGGGTCATAGAATCCAGCTCGCTAAGATTGGCAAACTTTGAAATTGCAACCGGGACATTCCTTACCCGCGTGGAATTTATTGACCTGAAGGAAGAAGAAAGTAAACTGCTTTGTGATTATGTTGAATGGCTTATTAAGAATGACCCGGATAAACCTAAAAAGGAGGGTGCGTAAATGAGCTACTCAGGACCGGAAAAAAGAAAGAACCCCCGTGCGGATGGCAGATTTATAGTTTCTTATAGGGTTATGGAAAATAACGGCAATAATGATATAACACAAACTAAAAACTTAAGTCTGGGCGGAATGCTGCTTACCACTAATTGTTCTTTTGCGCCTGGCACGAATCTAGCTCTTGAGATCCGCCTGCCTTTTGACCCGAATTCAATTATGCTTATCGGCAAGGTGCTGGAATCAAAAGAGATTAGTAAGGATGTAATCTATGACACACGGCTGGTTTTTTTAGCAATTGACGAAAGACACCGCAAGGTAATTGGCGATACGGTAGGTTACTATATAAAAAGTAAGAAAGGGTAATTTATGAGAAAGATTAATGTCGGGCTTATTGGTTTTGGCAATATTGGTTGTGGTGTAGTCAAGATCCTGCAGCAGAGGAGATTTTTGCTTGCTCAAAAGATCGGAATTGAAATTACGATTAAAAAGATATGTGATAAGGATTTAACGTTAAAGAGGGATGTCATTGTAGGTAAAAACTGCCTTGGCCGTGACGCAAACGAGATTATCGATGATCCTCAAATTGACATTATCGTAGAATTAATCGGAGGCATTAACCCAGCCAAGGAATTTATTTTAGCGGCTTTAAAAAAAGGTAAACATGTGGTTACTGCCAATAAAGCCTTGCTTGCCGAACACGGCAACGAACTATTCGCGGTTGCCAATGAACGCGGCAAAAATATCTATTTTGAGGCTTCTGTGGGTGCGGGTATACCCATTATAAAATCAATAAAAGAAGGTTTGGTTGCCAATAAATTCAGCTCTATTTTTGGAATTGTAAACGGAACTTCAAATTACGTGCTTACGCAGATGTCCAGGGAAGGTTGCTCTCTGGATTGCGCAATTAAATCAGCCAAGGCCAAGGGGTTTGCCGAAAAAGACCCTACCCTGGATATTGAAGGTATAGATTCCGCGCATAAATTGGTATTGCTTACTTATTTGGCATTTGGTAAAATTGTCAGCTTGAAAGATATCTTTATTGAGGGAATATCGCAGGTATCTTCCTCTGATATTTCTTACGCTAAAGACTTAGGATATGAAATAAAGTTGCTGGCTATTGTTAAAAAGGAAGCTGCTGAGTTAGAGGTACGTGTTCATCCTACATTATTGCCTTCTGAACACCTGCTTTCTTCAGTTGACGGTGTTTTTAATGCTATATATGTCTCAAGCGACTTAGCGGGCGACCTTATGTTTTACGGCCCGGGTGCAGGGCAACTTTCCGCTGCCTCAGCTGTTGTTTCTGATATAGTCGACTTGACTCAGGACATTAAAGCAGGCTTATTTCGGCCCACCCTGAATTCTATTGAAGATGGCTCAATTAAAGGGTTGCGCCAAATCAATGAATTTGAAAATAAATACTATATCCGCATTATGGCGGTCGACAAACCGGGGGTATTAGCCAAAATATCCGGGATTCTGGCAAAATTTGGCATCAGTATTGCCTCCGTAACCCAAAAAGAAAGGTTAAAATCGCAGGTTGTCCCAGTGGTTATGGTAACACATGAAGTAAAAGAAAAGAATCTGCGAGGTGCCTTAAAGATGATTGATAAATTAAAGGATATTAAAGAAAAATCCGTGGCCATAAGAATAGAGGGTGTTTAGTGAACGAAAAGAAATATAAAGGGATAATACAAAGATACAAAAAGCTACTTCCTGTCACTGAGAAAACCCCGGTAGTAACCCTAAATGAAGGCAATACGCCATTAATTTATGCAGGTTACCTGAGCAAGCTGGCAAGCAAGAATATGGAAGTTTACCTGAAATACGAAGGGCTCAATCCTACGGGATCATTTAAGGACAGGGGGATGACTTTAGCTATATCTAAAGCCTGCGAAGAAAAAGCTACCGCAGTTATGTGCGCTTCTACCGGAAATACTTCGGCTTCTGCCGCTGCTTATGCCGCTCGTGCCGGAATAAAGTGTATCGTGCTTATACCCAGCGGGGCTATTGCTTTGGGAAAGCTTAGCCAGGCATTAATTCATGGTGCAAGGGTATTGGCAATTAAAGGAAATTTTGACGCGGCCCTGGATTTAGTCAAAAAAATTACGCAGCATTACCCTATCAAATTGGTTAATTCTTTAAATCCTTATCGCATTGAAGGGCAGAAAACCGCCAGCTTCGAGATATGCGACTATCTTGGAGATGCACCGGATTTCCAGATTATGCCAGTAGGCAACGCGGGCAATATTACTGCCTATTGGAAAGGATATAAGCAGTATAAGGCTTTAGGATTAAGCAGGAGGCTTCCTGCCATGCTGGGCTTTCAAGCAAAAGGAGCTGCTCCCATCGTAAAGAATGAGCCAATTAAGGACCCTGAGACTATTGCTACTGCCATACGCATTGGCAACCCGGCCAGCTGGCAAACAGCTGTAGAAGCACGCAATGAATCAAAAGGCTTAATTGATATGGTTTCGGATGCAGAGATCTTACAGGCCTATAAGATTTTAGCGCTCAAAGAAGGTATTTTTGCGGAACCGGCTTCAGCAGCTTCTATTGCCGGCCTGTTGAAATTAATCAGAAAAGGTTACTTTAAGAATAAAAAAGGCAGGATTGTATGTATATTGACCGGGCACGGCCTAAAAGATCCAGAGAGGGCGATTAAAACAGTAAAGTCACCTAAACTTATGGCTGCAAATCTAAAATCGATAATTAAAGAAATTGGTTACTAAAAATAATATCCTGATTACTGCCGGTTCTACCTGGGTGCCCATTGATAAGGTTAGGGTAATCAGTAATATTGCATCCGGCAAGACCGGTTTTATCTTGGCAAACAAATTTAAGGAATTTGGCGCCAGAGTAACATTATTACTTGGCCCGGGTGACTTTTGCGGCTCAAGGATTTCTGGCGTAAAAATAATCAGTTTTAAATATTTTTCTGAGCTTGATCGACTTTTAAGGAATGAGTTAAAAAAAAGAATATATGCGGCAGTTATCCATACCGCAGCAGTTGCGGACTACCGGCCCAAAAAGATAATCCGTAATAAAATCAGTTCACGGCTGGCTAATTGGAAAATCAGCTTAGTTTCTACTAAAAAACTGGTGAATAATTTAAAGGATTATGATCCCGGTTTAATTGCTGTAGGCTTCAAGTTTGAACCCGATGCAGGAAAGAAAAAACTGGTCGAAAAAAGCAAACGGCTGCTTAAACAGGCAAATCTGGATATAGTAGTTGCTAATTCTAATAAAAATAAGACTTATCAAGCTTATATATTAGATACCTCTGAGAAGTACGGGCCATTTTTTACTAAATCGGCAATGGCGGTTTATCTATCAAAAATAGTTAAGGATCGATTATTAAAAATAAAGGTGAAATCATAATATGACAAAATATATTGTCTTGGTAGGCGATGGCATGGCGGATTATCCTATAGAAGCGCTGGGGATGCGCACACCTTTAGAGGCGGCGCGTACACCGAATATGGATTATATTGCCAAAAACGGCCTGCTTGGCCAAGCTAGAACAATTCCGGAAAAAATGACCCCAGCATCTGACGTAGCCAACCTTTCTATTTTAGGGTATGACCCTAAGAAATATTATTCTGGCAGAGGCCCATTAGAAGCTGCAAACCTTGGCGTTGAGTTAGACGAAGATGACATTGCCTTCCGTTGCAATTTAATTACCGCAGGGGCTGATACCTTGCTTGATTACAGCGCCGGGCACATCAAGTCCAGAGAAGCCGAAAAACTGATTAAATTTCTCGATCAGAAATTAGGCACTAATAAAATACGTTTTTTCCCTGGAGTCAGTTACAGGCACCTGCTCCTGGTTAAGCGCGGGGTTGAGTTAAAGCTTGAAAATCTGAAATGCAAGGCACCGCATGATATTTCAGGCCAAGGCATAAACAAAAACCTGCCTAAAGGCGAGAATGCGGATGTGATTATAAAGCTTATGCGCGATTCACGGGAGATTCTCGCCAGCCATGAAATTAACCTGGTACGCCTGGACTTAAAAGAAAATCCGGCAAACATGATCTGGCTCTGGGGACAGGGAAAGAAACCAAACATCCCTAAATTTATAGATAAATTTAACCTGTCAGGCAGCGTAATTTCTGCAGTCGACCTAATCAAGGGGCTGGGCCGGATTCTCGGATTAAATGTAATTAATGTTCCGGGAGCAACAGGTTATTATGATACTGATTATAAAGGTAAGGCCAAAGCAGGAATTAAGTCTTTGGATAAAAATGAGTTTGTCTTTGTGCATGTGGAGGCTCCTGATGAAGCAGGGCATAACGGGGACTTACGGGAAAAAATTACGGCAATTGAGCGCTTTGACCAGCTCGTGGTAGGCCCATTTCTGGAGTATTGTAAAAATAAGGATGATTTTCGTATTCTGGTCCTGCCGGACCATGCCACTCCGCTTTCTTTAAAAACACACACATCCGATTCCATCCCTTTTGCGATTTACGGCAAGGGGATTTCAAAAAAAGATTTTTCCGGTTACAGCGAAAAGGAAGCACAAAAATCTGAACTATATTTAAAAAACGGATATCAACTTATGGAGTACCTTATATTAGGTAGCCCGCGCTTATAAGTTATTGCGCGAGTGCGCCCTTTCGAACAAGGAGAGCAGGAATGCATAAGGAGTTAATTGTTCAAAAATACGGAGGCTCATCCGTAGCAAATGTAGAACGAATACAAAAGGTGGCACAAAGAGTAGTTAATTATCATAAAAAAGGGTTCGAACTGGTAATTGTAGTTTCTGCTTTAGGGGATACAACTGATGAATTAATCCATCTGGCGGATAAAATTAATGCTGAGCCTTCAGAAAGAGAGATGGATATGCTGCTTTCAACAGGAGAACAGATCTCTGTAGCTCTTTTGGCAATGGCCATCCATAAATTAGGCGCCCAGGCAATTTCTTTTACCGGAGCCCAAGTAGGGATTATTACCGATTCCAGCCATACCCGGGCCAGGATCATTAAGATAAATGCCGACAAGATTAAAGAGGAGTTAAAAAAGGCAAGGATAGTTATAGTTGCCGGCTTCCAGGGAGTAACCTTAAACCAGGACATCACTACTTTAGGCAGAGGGGGATCGGATTTGACCGCCGTTGCCCTGGCTAAAGAGCTTGCTGCTGACTCCTGCGAAATTTATACCGATGTTGAAGGTATCTATACCACTGACCCGCGCATTGAACCAAAAGCCAGAAAGATTGAAGAGATTACTTATGATGAGATGCTTGAGATGGCTTCTTTGGGCGCTCAAGTTATGCAGGCCCGTTCAATTGAAGTTGCCAAAAAATTTAATGTACCCTTACACGTACGCTCATCATTTACAATCAATCCCGGGACGATGATTATTAAGGAGGTAAAAATGATGGAAGATGTGGTAGTTAGCGGCATAACCTTAAATAAAAACCAGGCTAAAATTACTCTCTGTGGCGTTCCAGATAAACCGGGGGTTGCAGTAAAACTGTTCAAAGACCTGGCTATGTCCGGGGTTAGCGTAGATATGATCGTACAGAATGTAAGCCACACACGCTTAACTGACATATCGTTTACCATTACCAAGGGGGATCGCGCTAAGGCCAGCAAGATTACTAAAATGGTAGCCAAAAAGATCGGCTCAAGCGATGTGCTCATTGATGAGGATATCGCCCGTGTCTCTATTGTAGGCGTAGGCATGAAGTCTCACCATGGCGTTGCAGCCAAGATGTTCGGAATAATGGCGGAGAATAAAATTAATATTGAGATGATTTCAACTTCCGATATCAGTATATCATGTATTATCAAAAAGAAATTCGCTGAGAAAGCAGTTAAAAAATTACATAAAGAGTTTGGGCTAGATAAACGGGGTTAAGCATGAAAAAAGTAAAATTATACGATACGACATTACGTGACGGCTCGCAGGCAGAAGGAATATCTTATTCAGTAATAGATAAAATCCGAATTGCTGAGGAGCTTGATAAAATCGGCATCCATTTCATTGAAGGCGGCTGGCCAGGTTCAAACCCTAAAGACCGGGAATTTTTCTTAAAAATAAGCCGCAGCAAGCTGAGAAATTCCCAGATCGCTGCTTTTAGCATGACCCGCAGGCCGAACATTTCAGCCCCGCATGATGCAAACTTAAAGGCGCTTTTAAAATCCAAGGCAGAGGTAATTACTATTGTTGGTAAAACATGGGATTTTCATGTAACCGCGGTCTTAAAGACTACCCTGGATGAAAACCTGGCGATGATTGAAGATACGGTTGGTTTTCTGGCAAAGAAAGGTTTTCTGGTTTTTTATGATGCCGAGCATTTTTTTGATGCATACAAAGCAAATAAAAATTATGCCTTAAAAACTTTAACTGCCGCTCAAAACGCAGGAGCAAAAGCAATTTGCCTTTGCGATACAAATGGCGGATTTTTAACCAGCCAAATATCCAGCATAACGGAAGAAATTAAAAACAAAATCGGAGATGCGGAAGTAGATCTGGGCATCCATTGCCATAATGACGCAGGCGTTGCGATCGCTAATTCACTGGCAGCTGTAGAAGCAGGGGCAAATATTGTCCAGGGGACAATCAACGGCTACGGGGAACGCTGTGGAAACGCGGATTTGATTCCGATTATCGCCAATCTAAAAACTAAACTAAAAATTGATTGTATTTCAGACTTTAATCTGAAACAACTGACACATGTTTCACACTTTGTCAGCGAAATCAGCAATATGCGCGTAAGGAGTGAACAGCCTTTTGTGGGCGATTCGGCCTTTGCGCATAAAGGGGGGATGCATATAAATGCCATAATGAAAAACCCCCTGACTTATGAACATATTGCCCCTTCACTAGTAGGTAACCGCCGGAGGATTTTAGTTTCCGAACTGGGAGGGAAAACCGGGATCCTCTTAAGGGCCAAAGATTTATGCTACGATTTAAGCAAAGAAGACCCTCAAACCAAGAAAATACTGGGATTAGTGCAATCCTTGGAACATAAAGGGTTCCAGTTCGAGGCTGCCGAGGCATCTTTTCAGATATTAATGAAAAGGGCATTAAAAAAATACAAGAAGTTTTTTGAGCTGGAGGGATTTAAGGTAGTTATTGAAAAACGCTTAAACAATAGGATTACCTCTGAAGCAGTAATCAAGCTGAAGGTAAAAGGGGTTAAAGAACATACTGCTGCTGAAGGTGATGGTCCAATTAACGCATTAGACAATGCCCTGCGTAAAGCCTTGAAGGATTTTTATCCGACTTTGGCTAAGATGCATCTATCTGATTTTAAAGTACGCGTCTTGGATGAAAAAGCAGGCACTGCTGCAAGAGTACGCGTATTAATCCAATCCCAGGATGAAAAAGACGTCTGGAGTACCATTGGAGTACATGAAAATATAATAGAAGCCAGTTGGCAGGCCCTGGTCGACAGCGTAGAGTACAAACTTCTTAAAGATAATCAATAAACTTTAATCCAGTAAAATCATTGCGAATGGAAGAACTGTCCAAGCAGTATAACCCCAAAGAAACAGAAGAAAAGTGGTATAAATTTTGGGAAGATAATAATCTTTTTTCCGCTAAGCCAATACCCGGAAAATTGCCTTATTGCATAGTTATCCCGCCGCCCAATGTTACGGGAATATTGCATATGGGCCATGCTTTAAATAATACTATTCAGGATATCCTGATCCGCTATAAAAGAATGCAGGGATTTAGCAGCCTATGGATGCCGGGGACTGACCATGCAGGTATTGCTACGCAAAATGTAGTAGAAAGATCCTTGGCCAAAGAAGGATTAAAACGCCAAGATTTAGGCAGTGAAAAGTTTATTGCCAAGGTTTGGGATTGGAAAGAACGCAATGGCACAACTATCATTACCCAGTTAAAGAAATTAGGTGCTTCATGCGACTGGTCACGCACCCGTTTTACTATGGATCAGGCATATTCGGATAGTGTAGCTGAGGCCTTTGTCAGGTTGTTTAAGAAAAAACTTATTTACCAGGGAAATTATATTATTAACTGGTGCCCCCGCTGCCAGACGGCATTAAGCGATGAAGAATCCAGCCATATAGAATTACAGGGGCATCTATACTACTTTAAATATCCGCTAAAAGAAAATCCGGGTAAATTTATCAGCGTTGCTACTACGCGCCCGGAAACCATGCTTGGTGATACTGCCGTAGCCGTAAACCCCAAAGATAAACGTTATAAGGAATATATAGGGAAAATCTTAACCCTCCCCTTAGTCAACCGCGAGATTAAAGTTATTGCAGATAGCGTCGTGGATATGCAGTTTGGAAGCGGGGCGGTAAAAGTTACCCCTGCGCATGACCCCAATGACTATTTGCTGGGTAAAAAACATAACCTGGAATTTATCAATGTAATGACCCCTGACGGCAAAATGAATTCATCGGCAGGTAAATTTTGTGGTCTTGACCGTTTTAAGGCAAGGGAGGCAGTATTGGAAGACCTTAACTCCATAGGTTTATTAGAAAAAACCCAGGAACATAAGCTTTCTGCCGGGCATTGCTACCGCTGCCATACAATCATCGAACCATACCTGTCAAAACAATGGTTTGTAAAGATGAAGCCTCTGGCCAAGCCGGCAATTGAAGCAGTAAAGAAAGGTAAGATCAGATTTTATCCGCAGCGCTGGAGTAAAGTTTACCTTAATTGGATGGAGAATATCCAGGATTGGTGTATTTCCCGTCAGATCTGGTGGGGGCATCGTATCCCGGTTTATTACTGCAGGGATTGCCAGTCAAAGGATCCTGCCAAGGGCATCATTGTATCCAAGACAAAACCGGAAAAATGCCCAAAGTGCGCCTCAGTTGATATTTTTCAGGAGGAGGACGTTCTGGACACCTGGTTTTCCAGCTGGCTGTGGCCATTCGCCACATTTTATTGGCCAAAGGAGAGCGTTGATTTAAAATATTTTTATCCTACTACAACCCTGGTTACTGCACCAGAAATTATTTTTTTCTGGGTGGCGCGCATGATTATGGCTGGTTTAGAATTTAAGAGAAACATCCCCTTTCAGGATGTTTATATACATGGAACTGTGCGCGATATCGAAGGAAAGAAAATGTCCAAATCGCTAGGCAATGTTATTGACCCTTTAGAGGTTATCGCTGAATATGGCACTGATGCCCTGCGTTTCAGCCTTATTTCTATAACTGCCCAAGGCCAGGACGTTTATCTGTCTAAGGAAAGATTTGAGCAAGGCAGAAACTTTGCTAATAAAATCTGGAACGCCTCGCGGTTTATTTTAATGAACCTTAAACCCGAAAACTCAAATGCAGATTTATGTGTTTTTTTTAGAAAAGAAAGGCTTGATATTCTCAACCGTTGGATACTCAGCCGTTTTTATTCTACTCTTAAAAAAACAGATGAAGATCTGGCTGCCTACAGATTTAATGAGGCAGCCAACAACCTGTATTCATTTTTTTGGCATGAGTTTTGCGACTGGTACCTGGAATTAATTAAACCGCAAATAGGCGAAAGGCAGACACAGCTGGTTATGTATAAGGTTTTGGAAAAAACCTTAAGGATAATCCATCCTTTTATGCCTTTCATATCCGAAGAAATATGGCAACGCCTTCCAGGGGCAAAAGATTCTATTATGCAGCAGAAATGGCCGCACCTGCAAGCTGATTTAATCAGTGACATTGACGAGAAACAAATGCAGCTATGTTTTGATATTATCAATACCATAAGAAATATGCGCGCAGAGATGGATGTAAACCTAAACAGCCGTATTGAGATTAGACTGGCCTTTTCCGATAAATTGCTGGAGGAAGCAATACCGCCATTAATTAGCTACATTAAAAACCTGGCAAAAGTAGATACCTTGAGCATAACTAAAAGGTATCAGCCGCAGGAAAACGAGTTTGCCTGTATAATCAAAAATATGCACATTGTAATGCCGCTTGCCGGGATAGTAAACGTAGCAGAGCAAATAAAAAAGAATCAGGCGAAAATCGATAAAATAAAATTTGAAATTAAGAATAAGGAGGCTATGCTGGCTAACGAAAGCTTCCTCAGCCGTGCTCCAAAAGAAATTGTAGATACGGAAAAAACAAAATTAAAAGATATGTATGATCAGGTGGTTAAACTGGAGGTGATTAAAAATGGCTTACGATAAATACTTTTTGTCAGAAGGCAAGCCTGAAATTAATCCTGAAAAGATGGAAGCGATAGTCAGGCACGCCTTGATTGAGGATATCGGCCGAGGAGATATTACCACTCAGCTTACTATCCCGAAAGACAAAATGGTCAAAGCAAAAATTATCGCCAGGGAGGATTTCCTGCTCTGCGGCATAATTGTAGCGAAAATGGTCTTTAAGGCCGTGGATTCTTCCGTTGAGTTTATTCAAAAGATCAAAGAAGGGAAACGGGTCAAAGCCGGAAAAACAATTGCCACTATTTCCGGAAAGGCCAGTAGCATTCTTACTGCTGAACGGGTAGCCTTGAATTTATTGTCCATGCTTTCCGGAATTGCCACAAAAACAGGCGAATTTGTTAAAGAGATCGAGCCCTATAAAACCAAAATTACCGACACACGCAAGACTATGCCCGGGTTGAGAGAATTACAAAAATACGCCGTAAGGATCGGAGGGGGGCACAACCACAGGATCCGCCTGGATGAGATGATCTTAATCAAAGATAACCATATTAAAGTTACTGACGGTTATTCCAAACTGCCCAGCGTGCCAAAAGGCTATAAGATTGAAATAGAAGTGCAAAATCTGGAAGAATTTAAACACGCCTTGTATTTTAAACCTGACATAATCATGCTCGACAATATGAAGGTTGAAGATATCAAGGAGGCAGTAAAAATCAGGAATAGTACTGAATTTAAAAGCCATCACCTTCCCAGCAAGCTTGAGGCATCCGGAGGTATATATCTTAAGAATATAAGAGAATACGCCGCAACAGGCGTAGAGATAATTTCAATAGGGGAGCTGACTGATTCGGTAAAATCTGTAGATATCAGCTTAGAGGTTACTTAAACCTTGGCCTAAATTCTTACCCTTGGACCATTAATGAAATTTAAGCTTGTTTCTAGTTTCAAGCCATGCGGCGACCAACCCAAAGCAATACAAAATCTTAGCAAGGCCATACTTGCCAAGAATCGCTACACTACGCTTCTAGGGGTTACCGGAAGTGGCAAGACATTTACTTTAGCTAATGCTATAGCAAAAGTAAATATGCCCACCTTGGTAATTTCACACAATAAAACATTGGCAGCCCAGCTATATTCCGAATTCAAAGGATTCTTTCCGCATAACGCGGTTGAATATTTTGTAAGTTATTACGATTATTACCAGCCGGAAGCATACATCCCATCTACAGATACCTATATAGAAAAAGATTCTTCGATAAATGAAAGATTAGACCGTTTAAGGCTCTCCGCAACTACATCATTGATGAGCCGACAGGATGTCATTGTTGTAGCCTCGGTTTCCTGCATCTACAACCTGGGCTCCCCTGAGGATTACCAGGGGCATCTGCTGATTTTAAACAGATCACAGAAAATTTCGCGGGAAGAATTAATTACCAAGTTGATCCAGGTACAGTATGTACGAGATGATTATGAATTTAAGCGCGGCAGGATCAGGGTACGCGGAGAGATTATTGAGATATTCCCTTCCTATAGCGAAAAGGCGATTCGCATAGAATTGGCTGGCGAAAAAATAAATAAAATCTCTGTAATCGAACCGCTATCCGCAGAAGTATTAAGCATTATCGAAAAAATCGCCATTTATCCGGCAAAGCATTTTATTGTTTCCGGAGAAAAAATAGACGAAGCAATTGATTCGATAAGAAAGGAGCTATCCGACCAGCTCAAGAATTTAAGGGAAAGGAACAAACTGCTTGAGGCTCAACGTTTGGAATCACGCACAAACTATGATTTAGAGATGCTTAAGGAAATTGGATATTGCCATGGCATAGAAAACTATTCCCGCCACTTGAGCGCCAGGCCTGCAGGCAGCCGGCCATACTCAATGATTGATTATTTTAATGGGAATTTCCTGACTATAATCGATGAATCACACGCAACCGTACCTCAGATTAGGGCAATGTTTGCCGGGGACAGGGCCAGAAAAGAAACATTGGTTGAATACGGCTTTAGGCTTCCGTCCTGCTTGGATAACCGCCCTTTAAAATTCAATGAATTCAACCAGCTTGTAAAACAAACAATATTTGTCTCAGCTACTCCTGATGAATACGAACTTAAATTAAGCAGGCATATGCCCATAGAACAAATCATCCGGCCTACTGGATTAATTGACCCGGAAATTATAATTAAACCTACTGGCGGCCAAATTGAAGATTTAATCAACCAGATTAGGAAGCGGGCCAAAAACAAGGAGAGAATATTGGTAACTACTCTTACCAAGAGGATGTCCGAAGATTTAGCTAATTACCTGGCAGAAAAAGGAATAAAGGTAAAATACCTGCATTCCGAAATAAAAACTATAGAACGCTCCAAGATATTAAAAGAATTAAGGGAGAAGAAATTTGACTGCCTGGTAGGAATTAATTTGCTCAGGGAAGGATTGGATTTGCCCGAAGTTTCACTAGTGGCAATTCTGGATGCGGATAAAGAAGGATTTTTACGTTCCGCCACAAGCCTCATACAAGTGGGGGGCCGTGCCGCGCGCAACGTTAACGGAACGGTAATTATGTATGCTGACAGCATTACCGGTTCTATGAAAAAGGCAATCAGCGAAAGCAGGCGCAGAAGAAAACTTCAGCTTGAATTCAATCAAAAGAATGCAATTACCCCGCGCTCGATTCAAAAATCAATTAAAGAAGGGATTGAAGTGCTGGAAGAAACAGCTGAATTTGTCCGCGAACTGACCGGAGAACCAAAAGAGCAATATCAGTTGCATAAATATATTTCTGAGTTAGAATATGAAATGGAGTTGGCCGCGCGCAATCTCTTATTTGAAAAGGCGGCTAGCTTAAGAGACCAGATTAAGGAGTTAAAACATGCTACTGGCAATTGATGTTGGCAACACCAACATATCATGCGGTATATTTAAAGGGCCAAGATTAGTTAAACAGTTTGATATCCCCGCAAAGGCCTGTTTTAAAACCCATCTTATCAGAAAACTTAAAGATGTCTCAAGAATATCCGCCAGCATCATCTGCAGCGTTGTACCAAAACAAACTCCGGGTATTTTACGTAACCTGATATCCTTAACCGGCAAGACACCCTACATAATAGGTAAGGACCTGCTCGTCCCGATAAGGAACCTTTACCACAGGCCAAAACAGGTAGGGCAAGACCGGTTAGTCAATGCCTATGCGGCAAGCATCCTTTATCAAGCCCCGCTAATTGTCATAGATTCAGGGACTGCTATTACCTTTGACGTAATTTCTAAAAAAAATGAATACCTGGGGGGTTTAATTGCTCCGGGTATGGAGATCTCTCTTAAGGCATTAAAAGAAAAGACTGCTCTACTGCCAGAGGTAAAATTAACCAGGCCTAGAATGCTCATCGGTAAAGATACCAATAACAGTATCTTAAGCGGAATTGTTTTCGGCGCGGCAGACTTATGCAGCGGGATAACCAAAAGAATCAGACAGCGCTTTGGCAGTGATATTCTGGTTATCGGCACAGGCGGGAATATTTGCCTGATTAAGGAATACTCCAAGCTTGATATAAGAATTGATAAAAATTTAACTTTAAAAGGAATAAATCTTACTTATGAATATGGAATTAAAAAACGCATTTAATTTTATAATCACAGCGATACCGGTTTGCCTTTTGGCCGCCTTTACAGGAATCTCTTACGGGCAAAACCCTGAAAATTCCCCCCAGGAAAGTAGTAGTACAAAAACGGCTATTGAGCAGGCGCTTAAGAATTATGAAACGCAAAAACAAAACGAACAGGATGAGTTGACGGCGCAACTTAATTTTCGCTTGGGGCAGGCAACAGAGACATGGATTACCTCAGCTGAGAATAACAGGTATAATGAACTAGGCACATTCATTGAACAAAATTGGGACAAGCAGGCACGGACTTATATGATTACCCCGGTGCGCTTCGATTACTATTTAAGAGGATACGAATATAGCGTAACTGATAGCGATGTAATTAAAACCGATTCTATGACTTCCCCTTACAAAGCTATAGTAGTAATCAAAGAAGTGCTTTATGCTGAAAAATATCACCATCCCAATATCAGCGACACAAAATTATATTACTATACGGTTACGAATTTTTACACACTTGACTTTGCATATAAAGAAGGGGAGTTTATACTGGTAAGCAGCGATAGTAAAATGGAAAGTATTATAAATGAGATTTCTAATAAAGCCCGCAGGGACTGGTTGTTAAAATAAATAAAAAACTCTTGACAAGAATTTTTTTTTGTTTATAATTAGCACTCTGGAGAAAAGAGTGCTAAATTTATTAACAATATTATTAAGGAGGTGACAAGATGGATATTAAACCATTGGGAGATCGCATAGTCGTCAAGCCCTTAGAAGCGGAAAACAAAACTAAAGGCGGGATCGTCCTGCCGGATACGGCTAAAGAAAAACCGCAAGAGGCCAAAGTCGTTGCAGTTGGAAAAGGCAAGATACTGGATAATGGTTCCTTGCAGGCTCCGGAAGTAAAGGTCGGAGACAAGGTATTATACGGAAAATATACCGGTAATGAAATTACCACCAAGGAAGGCGAAGAACTGCTTATCTTACGCGAAGAGGATATTTTAGCGATAATTAAGTAATTAAGGAGGAATCTATGGCAAAGCAATTGTTGTATAGCGATGATGCCCGCCGCAAGATTTTGAGCGGAGTAGAGCAGCTGGCCGCTGCAGTAAAGGTAACATTAGGCCCTAAAGGGCGTAATGTAGTTATTGATAAGAAATTCGGCTCGCCTACCATAACCAAGGACGGCGTAACAGTAGCCAAAGAGGTTGATTTAGAAGATGCCTTTGAAAACATGGGCGCACAGATGGTCAAAGAAGTTGCCGAAAAGACTTCGGAGATAGCCGGTGATGGGACTACGACCGCTACAGTTTTAGCCGAAGCAATTTACCGTGAAGGATTAAAAAACGTAACTGCCGGATCAAACCCCATGGAATTAAAACGCGGGATTGAAAAAGCTGTGGTAAAAATAGTTGAGGAGCTAGGAAAGCTTTCTACTCCCATCAAAGACAAGAAAGAAATTGCCCAGGTAGCCAGTATTGCCGCTAATTCAGACACCAATATAGGAGAGTTAATTGCCGAGGCAATGGATAAAGTTGGTAAGGACGGAGTAATTACTGTTGAAGAAGCAAAATCAACAGCCACTACCTTGGATGTTGTTGAAGGGATGCAGTTTGACCAGGGATATCTATCTCCATATTTCGTAACCGATACTGAAAGAATGGAAGTCCTGTTAGAAGACCCCTACATTCTTATCTATGAGAAAAAAATATCTTCAATCAAGGATATTCTTCCTCTATTAGAGAAGATAGCCCGCGTAGGTAAGCCTCTATTGATAATTGCCGAAGAGGTTGATGGTGAAGCTTTGGCAACCCTGGTAGTTAACAAGATCCGCGGCACTTTTGTTGCCTGCGCTGTAAAAGCTCCGGGCTATGGCGACAGACGTAAAGCCATGCTCGAGGATATAGCTATTCTTACCGGTGGCAAGGCATTAACCGAGGACCTAGGTATCAAGCTCGAGAATGTCGATATTGAAGATCTTGGCCGGGCAAAGAAAGTAAAGATTGACAAAGAGAATTCCACTATTGTCGAAGGGGCGGGGAAAAACCAGGCAATTAACGCAAGGATTGCCCAGCTCAAAAAACAGATCGAAGACACTGATTCGGATTACGATAAAGAGAAGCTACAGGAACGCCTGGCTAAGTTAGCCGGAGGCGTTGCCGTAATTAATGTAGGCGCGGCCACAGAATCAGAAATGAAAGAAAAAAAGGCACGCGTAGAAGATGCATTGCATGCGACCCGTGCAGCCACTCAGGAAGGTATCGTCCCAGGTGGCGGAGTAGCATTAATCCGCACCATTGCCGTTCTAGATAAACTAAAGCTGGATGGCGATGAAAAAATCGGTGCTAATATAGTAAAACGCGCCATTGAGGAACCTTTAAGGCAGATAGTTCAAAATGCAGGTCTTGAGGGCTCGGTGGTTGTGCAAAGAATAAAGCAAGAGAAAACTAATATAGGTTATGATGTAAGCCAGGATTCTTTTGTAGATATGATTGAAGCTGGCGTAATTGACCCTACAAAAGTAACCCGCTCAGCGCTCCAGAATGCTTCCAGTATTGCCGCGCTATTGCTTACAACTGAGACATTAATTGCGGACAAACCGGAAAAAGACGAGAAAATGCCCCCAATGCCCGGTGCCGGAATGGGTGGAATGGGCGGAATGGGCGGAGGAATGTATTAAAAAACAGTAGATAAGAACTAACAGTTAATGTTTGGGTAAGTAAAAGGGCGTAGATAAAATCTACGCCCTTTTACTTTAATTGCTTAAACCAAAATATATATTGACAAACTAGCTATTCAGGTATAAAATTTAATATCCTTTTCAGAAATTTTCCCTAAATAAGGTCAATTTTTCGTAAACTATTATAAAACAATAGGTTAATACAAGGAGATTCGCAAAATGGCAGAATGGATAGGCATAGGAAGGCGCGCAAGAAGATGCTATGGTTTTGATGAGATCGCCTTAGTTCCGGGGGCTCAAACCGTAAATCCAAATGAAGTTGATACCAGCTTTGAATTTATGGGTAAGAAATTCAAAATACCTATCCTTGCAGCAGCTATGGATGGTGTTGTCAATGTAAGATTCGCCATTGAAATGTCCCGTTTGGGGGGCTTGGCGGTTCTAAATCTGGATGGAATTCAAACTCGCTATGAAAATCCCGATGAAGTACTGGAAGACATAGCAAAGGCCACACCTCAAAAGGCCACTGAACTCATACAGGCAGTTTATACCACGCCTATTAAAGAAAAACTAGTTACAAAAAGAGTTGCTGAGATAAAAAAAGCAAAAGCCATGGCAGTAGTTAGCTGTATCCCGGCTAACGCGGAAAGATTTTCAAAATTAGCTATTGGAGCAGGGGCCGATATCTTTGTCATCCAATCTACTGTTACTACTATTAAACACCTCTCTACGCAATATAAGACGCTCGATCTGATAAAATTCTGTAAATCCTTAAAAATTCCGGTTATCCTGGGTAATTGCGTAACCTATGAAACAACCCTGGAGCTCATGGAAACAGGGGCTAGCGGATTACTTATCGGAGTCGGCCCCGGAGCAGCATGCACTACACGCGGAGTTTTAGGCATTGGAGTTCCCCAGGTTACTGCAACTGTTGATGCTGCAGGCGCACGCGATTTTTATTTTAAACGCACCGGAAAATATGTTTCTATTATTACTGACGGAGGAATGAACCGGGGCGGAGACATCTGTAAAGCTTTTGCCTGCGGGGCAGATGCGGTTATGATCGGCTCGAGTTTCGCCAGAGCTAAAGAGGCGCCGGGAAAAGGCTTTCACTGGGGTATGGCTACTTCGCATGTTAATCTTCCCCGGGGCACACGCATCCAGGTAGGCTCAACCGGGACACTAAAGGATATTTTACTTGGCCCGGCAAAAGTAGACGATGGATCACAGAATCTTTTAGGGGCATTAAAAACTTCCATGGGCTCTCTAGGCGCATCCACCTTAAGAGAAATGCATGATGTAGAAATTATTATTGCCCCTTCAATTCAAACTGAAGGAAAAATATTTCAAGTTGGCCAAAGAGTCGGAATGGGGAAATAAAAATGACAAGGCAGACGGTATTAATTTTGGACTTTGGTTCACAATATACGCAATTAATCGCGCGCAGGGTGCGAGAGAATAAAGTTTTTTCGAAAATCATCCCTTATAATACCCCGGCTAAGGAGATCGCTGCACTTAACCCTAAAGGCCTGATATTTTCCGGAGGCCCTGCCTCGGTAGTTGATAAAAAATCACCTTATCCGGATAAAGGCATATTTAAATTAGGCATACCTATACTTGGAGTATGCTATGGAATGCAGGTTATCTGCGAGATGCTGGGGGGCAAGGTAAAACACACGCGCGAACGTGAATTCGGTAAGATTGAATTATTTATTGACGATAACCGTGATCTTTTTAGCCATATGCCGGGTAATTTTACATGTTGGGCCAGCCACGGGGATTATGTAACCAAGATACCCGCTGGCTTCCATACCAGCGCACATACCGCTAACACACCCATTGCTGCCATATCCAACAAGAAAAGAAAGATATTTGCCGTACAATTCCACCCGGAAGTTACGCATACTGAAAAAGGCAACCAAATTTTATGCAATTTCTTATTTAAGATCTGCGGCGCCCTAAGCCGATGGACCATGCAGTCATTTATCAAGGAATCTGTTGAAGGTATTAAGAAAACTATTGGAAAAGATAAGGTGGTGCTGGGTTTAAGTGGAGGAGTGGATTCTTCCGTAGCTGCCCTGTTAATTCATAAATCAATAGGAAAGAACCTTCGTTGTATCTTTATCGATAACGGTTTATTGAGAAAAGGCGAGCCGGAACAGGTTAAGAGCGTTTTTAAAGACATGTACCATTTAAACTTAAGCTATGTAGACAGGAGTAAAAGATTCCTTGAACGCCTAAAAGGAATAACTGACCCGGAGGAGAAGCGAAAGATAATCGGGGATGAATTCGTAAAGATATTTGAGGAAGAGGCAAAAAAGACAAAAGGAGCAAAGTTCCTGGGGCAAGGGACACTTTACCCTGATGTCATAGAATCAGTTTCACCTACTGGTGGCCCAAGCAGAAGGATAAAAAGCCATCATAATGTCGGGGGGCTACCTGCGCAAATGCATCTTAAGCTTATTGAACCGCTAAGGGAATTATTTAAAGACGAGGCGCGGGAGATTGGCAGACAGTTGAATTTACCAGAGAATATCATACAACGCCAGCCTTTTCCGGGACCGGGCCTTGCAGTCAGGATCATCGGAGAAATTAACATGGAACGCCTAGAACTTTTACGTGAAGCAGATAAACGCGTAATTGAAGAAGTTTCTAAGGCAGGGCTATATGAACAAATCTGGCAGTCATTTGCCATTCTGCTTCCCATAAAAAGCGTAGGGATCATGGGGGATGAACGTACCTATGAAAACGTCGTAGCCATTCGTTGCGTATCCAGTTTTGATGGCATGACAGCTGATTGGGTAAAACTCCCTTATGAAGTTATGGAAAAAATATCCAATCGTATTATCAATGAAGTTCGAGGTATCAACCGGGTGGTTTACGATATCAGTTCCAAGCCTCCAGCAACCATTGAGTGGGAATAAACTACCAATAAATCTGCGGTCGAACAATACATGCCTCACTCTGATTTTATTCATCTTCACCTTCATACACAATATAGCCTGCTTGACGGTGCCTGTCGTATCCCTGAAATTCTAGCTATAGCCAAAAGCTACAAGATGGATTCACTTGCCATAACCGACCATGGGAATATGTTTGGGGCAATTGATTTTTATCTAGAGGCGCAAAAAACAGGAATAAAACCTATTATCGGCTGCGAAGTTTATGTTGCCCCAAAAAGCAGGCTGGACAAAGGCGGAAGCGGGATTGAAGATGCAGCCAATCATTTAATCCTGCTAGCGCGTGATGAATCCGGCTACCGCAATTTAATTAAGCTGGTATCTATCGGTTATCTGGAAGGTTTTTATTACCGGCCCCGAGTTGACAAAGAGGTACTTTCCCAATATGCCCAGGGTTTAATCGCCTTATCCGCTTGTTTAAAAGGAGAGGTTGCCTGGCTTATCCAGCAGAAACGTTTTAATGACGCCTTAAAAGTTGCCGAAACCTATCAAAATATATTTGGTAAGGGGAACTTTTATCTGGAGATACAAGCCAATTCTATTCCTGAGCAAAAAATTGTAAATGATGCATTAATCAGGATTTCCAAGGAACTGGATATTCCGTTAGTTGCCACTAATGATGTGCATTACCCTACTAAAGATAAAGCCGAAGCACACGAGGCCTTGTTGTGTATCCAGACCCAAGCCACTCTCGATGACCCTAAGCATATGCGTTTTCAAACGAATGAATTTTATTTTCGACCACCCGAAGAAATGAAGGAATCATTCCGGCATTGCCCGGAGGCCATAAAAAACACTATAGAGATTGCCAAACGTTGTAATTTAGAACTGGATTTTACCCAAATGCATTTACCTAAATACACTCCACCGCAAG
>DJVP01000007.1 GCA_002441245.1 Candidatus Omnitrophica bacterium UBA6253
GCAAATTTCTTATTCATATACCCCCCTAATTTACATTTATTCATCTGAAGATAATAACCAGCGTCCCCGCGACAATAAGAAAAGCGCCTATCCATTCAAAGGTATTTAAGCGTTCTCCCAAAAATAAAATTGATAAAACTACGGCAAAAACCAAACTTAATTTATCAATCGGGGCGACTAAAGAAGCGGGCCCGGTTTTCAATGCGCGGTAGTAGCAAAGCCACGAAAGCCCTGTGGTAATGCCTGAAAGGACGAGGAATATCAAACTCTTGCGGTTAAGCAAAAGCGGATTCTCCCATTCCCTGCGCATACCGACTAATATGCTTAAAAAGGTAATAATAACTATTGTCCTGATAAGCGTCGCCAGGTTGGAAGAGATATTTCTAACGCCTACCTTTGCCAGCACCGCGGTCAACCCCGCGAAAAACGCCGACCCTATTGCGAACAGTTTCCAATCTATCACCTTAAACTCCTTATGTTTTATTCTACCCTAAAGAAAAACCCCCTGCAATATAAATTGTCGCAGGGGGTTAAGGAAAAGCGGCTTCTTTCGTGGATGATTTTCGCAACTGGTGTATGGCAGAGGAGACCGTGAATCCGTATAAAGAATTTACTATTTAAACTAAGTTGCCTTGCCGCCATAAGCTGCGAAATTATAATGTTTCAAAATAACTTCTGCAGATGCAAATCCGGCTTTACGCATAATAAAAAGCTCATCTGCCAGGGCAACGGGACGGTCCTCTCTCTTATGCCTGGCAATCATATCATTTACCTTGTTCATCGGCAGGCCGTTTCTCTTCATAAAGGTTTTCCATTTGTCCATATATAGCTTTTGCAAATGAGCGTCGCGGCTAAGGAATATGTCTATGACATAGAAAACTCCCCTCTTTGAGAGGGCGCTATATAACTTCCGGTAGAATTTAAGCTTATCCTTTTTATCAATATGATGAAGCACCATAGAGGCAACAACGGCATCGTATTTACCGGCGTAATCAAAATTACGGATATCCCCCAGCCAAAATTTTACGTTATGTTTTCCTTCTAATTTCGCTTTAGCCATCTTCAGCATATTTTCCGTCATGTCAATGCAAGTTACAGATGCCTTAGGATAAAGGCTTATAATCTTCTGCGTCAGGTTACCCGTTCCGCAACCCAGATCAATAACCCTTGGCTTGTCTTTCTTAGAAAACGGGATTGCTTCTGCAAGCGCTTCTATCATCTCCTCATAGCGCGGCATTACCTTAAAGAACATCTTGTCAAACATAGCCGCCTCTTTCTCAAAGTGTTCTTTTATTCTCTCGAAACGGCCAATTATATTATTCGCCATTATTACAGCCCCTCAAGCATAACTGCCTTAGTAATCGTAGAGTTTCTCCTTAATGCCGCGATTTCCTTATATTCCGCAGAATCAAGCCAACGCTCCACATCTTCTGCGGAAGGAAATTCAATTAATATGATTCTTTCGGGCTCCCAATTGCCGAAAACAGGAGTGATTTTTCCACCCCTGGATAAGTATTTCCCCTTATACTTTTCTACTATCGGACGAACTTTCTCGATATATTTAGCATAGTTTTCTTTGCCGTCGTTCTTGATCTTGATTTCTACCATAAAGTATACCGGCATATCTTCTCCTGAATAATAAATGCTAGATTAGGTTCTATCTTATTCCTAAACAAAACCCCCTGCAACCGATTTCGCTACAGAGGGATATTCAAAGTTATCTCTCTATATTGGATGAGTCTTACACCTGGCGCTTTAGTGAAAAAACAGGAAAACTAAACAAAGGGTTACCTGCAACCAAATAAAATTACCTACCAGAAACGTTAAGGAGTTTTGTTTTCTTTTTTAATACCAGGCACGTTAAATATACTACTGAACCAAATATGAAAAAATATACCCAAGATAAGCGAATTTTAAATTTGCCATTAAGTAATAAATTAGTACCGACCTCTAAAAAGAAAAAAACAGCGATGATTGAAAAAAAAGTAGAAAATTCCCTTCTGATCACGCTCTTTAATGAAAACGGTAAACTTGGTTTCTTCCAATTTTTAAATCTAGGAAAAAGCGCAGGAGTTTTTTCCGCCCATTCAATAAATAATAAACCGAACTTCTTTCTTAAGAATTCTTCTTCGGAAAACATTATTCTTTCATAATATAACCAAAATCCAACCCACACCATTAAAGCAAACCACCATACTTGAATGAATAAAGTAATTCCAAAAACTATAATGAAATTCCCCAGATAAAGAGGATTTCTTACGATGGAATACATCCCAGTAGTATTTAAGCTTTCTGCCAATTGTGATTTTGTATTTCTTCCTGAAGTACCTTTTGGAACATATCCGACCGTAAAACAACGAATGCCTAACCCCAAAAATGATATAACAATTGATAAGGCCTCCCAGTAATCGGTAGCTCTATCGCCTATAATATTTTCAAGTACTTTGGAATGCTGCAAGGCAATAATAAATACCGGGATTACCAGTAATGGAAGATAACTTCTCCATCTGAATAACCAATTACCCTGCCTCTCTATTTCTTCTCTTAAAGCCATTCTTTTTTATTGTAATTATAAGTTTGATTACTTATCCTAAACGGCACTATATTTTATCACAGGGGGCGGAAAAATCAAATCCTTCATCATGGATGAATTCAGAAACCGGCGCATGACGGAAGAAACGGATCTTATATACAAATAGCCGGCTAATGTTTCCTGTCAAAAACTCACAACCTTATCGCTTTCTCTGATAATTCCATACATGTCCTTCATCGTATTAATAGGGCACATCTCAGTGCCTTCCTGATTACGGGATTTAATGCAACCGCCACAAGTAACTATTTTCCCGCCTCCTTGTAGAAATTTCTCTCCCTGCTCAATGGTGTTGAATTTATCCGTGCTTATTTTCTGATACTCCACACCCTTGCCAATTAAAAATACCTTAACCGCATCCTTTTGACTGAGACAAAAATTAGCATACCGCAGAGCATTCCAGGAGGTTTCAGGGTCGTTGCTTGAAATGATAACACCTACTTTCATCGTTTGTTACCTCCAGTATATTTATTATATTCTAAATAAAAACCCCCTGCAACCATTTTGCTACAGAGGGTTATTTAAATTTGGCTCCCCCGCGAGGACTCGAACCTCGGACCTGGTGGTTAACAGCCACTCGCTCTACCAACTGAGCTACGGGGGAATTGTGTATTCTATTTTATCTTAAAGGGCACCCAAGTCAAACGATTTTTGGATTACCCGGCGCCACTGGGTCATAAAAGCGAGGCATCAAGCCGCTTTATCTCATCGTCGATGGCAGGGATTAATTTTTCAATCTCCTTGAGCCGCTCGCGGTAGGACTTAATCTGGGCCTCATCCCGCTGGTATACCCGCGAGCCGGAGAGCACCCGGCTTTTGGCATAATACTCAAGCTTGAGCCTCTCTTTTCTTTTGGCGAGCCCCCTGATCTTGCCCCTTACAGCAACATTATGCGCCTTGCGCTTTTCCGTTTCCTGATAAATCCTTTCCTCCTCCTGCTCTTTCTTCTGCTTTTCTAATTCTATCCTGCGCAATTCTCTCTTGGCGCGGATTGCGTTTAAGGTATCCTCTCTGGCAAATTCCCCTTTTGTCTTCTTATCAAGGTAATAATCAAAATTACCGGGGACCTTCCTTACCTTGCCGGACTTCACCTCAAACACAATATTGGCTACTGAACGCACAAAATATATATCATGGCTGATAAAGACTACTGTCCCGCTATACTGGTTCAATGCCTGTATTAACGCATCTACCGCATCTACGTCAAGGTGGGTAGTGGGCTCATCGAGTAACAGGAGGTTCGGCGGGTTAATCAGGAGTTTTGCCAGTATCAGCCTGCTCTTTTCCCCTCCGGAAAGGACCTTTACTTTTTTGTCTGAATCATCACCCGTAAACAAAAATGCCCCCAACACCGTGCGTATTATTGTCTCTGACATAAACCCGGGGGCTGCGCAATAAGCTTCTTCCAAAACGGTGTTATCGGGATTAAGCACGTCCAGGCGCGTCTGGGAGAAATATCCGATATCAACATTATGCCCTACTTTGCGGTTTCCTTTGTCAATCGGAACAACCCCTGCCATAATCTTTAAGAGAGTGGACTTACCTGCGCCGTTCTCCCCTGCCAGTACTGCCTTGTTGCCGCGCTCTACCGTAAAATCAAAATCCTCATACACACTAAGCTCCCCGTAAGATTTTGATATGCCTTCCAGCATAACGACCCGCTGCCCGCT
>DJVP01000002.1 GCA_002441245.1 Candidatus Omnitrophica bacterium UBA6253
AAAAAAATATATAAAAGCAGATTTTATTATACTATATGCACACAGAATATTCAAGAAGGGTTTTGTTTTCGGGTAGGCTTAAAAACTTCCCTTAGACGCCAGAGCTTTCTTCTATCCATTTTTCCAAAGCCTCGGGGTCCCAAGCCAAGCGTTGCGTCGACCTGCATTCCAAGGCCTTAGGAGCTGTTGCTTTTTCGCAGCCTTCAAGAAACATACCGCGAATATTCATCCACGCTTTACCAGACAAAAGCGCGTCTTTCATCTTATAAAAATTGTTGACTTCCCATTCCACCCAGGCATTCTTATAAGTCCCGTCTCCGATTAAAACAACTAATTTGGCACACTGCTCAAATTTTTTAATAATCTCTTCTCGTATTGCTTTTGAACGACCGTCATTTAGCTGGCACTGTATCAATTTTTCGCTCCCGTCAGCCGATATTTCTTTGAAGCAATAATCATGAGCTTCAAATACATGTTTCGATCTGCCTTTAAGCAAATTAAAGGCTTCAACTTGCTTCTGATCAGTCTGGTCAAAACTAACAAATACGTTTATTGCCATGGCCTCCGCTCCTTTACATTTAAACCCGTTAATGGCAACTCTGCTATTGTGCAGACAGCCCATTATAAGACCCGAAATACAGGCCGCAGGTTATTTGCCCATACTGCTTTAATATTTTTATCCGCCTAAAACCTCTTTTTCCGCTTTAAGCCATATATTCCAATCTTTTCCTTGAGGTTTCCCTTCTTTTTCCCAAAGATAATATGCTTTCTTTTGCATCTCAATAAATAACCTCCCAGACCTGGCGGAGGTTTCTTTCTTATCGGATATAATTTTCTTTATTTTTGCAGCCATTGGACGCTCCTTTCTGTTAAGTAATTGTTATTAACCGCTATACCTAAAATGCTTTTCGCGCACCTCCTTTCAATAAGGCTTAATCTAATATAGTAATACCCTTAGCCAGCATTTTTTTATCTTGAGTCTTTATAAAATCTATATTGATCTTATTTCCGGCTTTTATATCGCAAAGGCCGGCGGTTTTATTGCCCTTTCCTATAATCAGTGTTTGGGTGTCTGCAGTAAAAATTGTCTTTATATGCTTCGCCCTGTTTCCACTAACCCTTATTTCCTCCGTAACTAATCTCTTGGCATTATTATCTACGCTCTTTACTTTAACACCCAGTAATCTATCAGAAATTCTTCCTTTGCGTTTACAGCCCATTTTTAAAGTACTTTAGAAACAACCATATCTTTAAGCCAGAGGTTCGTTACTCCATGGTCGTTTTTTAAGGTTAAAACTATATCCTCATCATTACCATTATATTCATACTGCTCAATATAATTCCCCGTTGAAATTACCCTGATATTTTCAATAATGCCGGTGCTGTCTCCGGAATATTTTATCGTGTCTCCTATGTTTAATATCACATTCCGGCTCATTTGGTATCCTCCTTAACTTTTTAAGCTTTCTAAGCTGGCCTTTAATCTTATTTTTAGATTCTCAGCAAAAACAAGAACTTATTTGCAATCCAGAAATATATTGTAATGCCCAAGATATCAATTATTGTTGTAAGTAAAGGTCCACTCATCAGAGCGGGGTCTAATTTAACTTTTTTCAATAAGATGGGGAGGCTCGCGCCTATTACAGCAGAAATTATGACGGTTAGCCCCATAGACAACCCGACAGAAAAACTGAATACCCAATTATATTCCTGAAAAAATACCCTTAATATGCACGCTAAGGCCAAAATGCCGCCTAATAAAATCCCCAGCATTGACTCTCTTAAAGCTACCTTGAAAAAATCGTTTATTTTTATCTCTCCCACCGCTAAACTCCTGATAACTATCGTCGAGGATTGGGTGCCTGCGTTACCGGCTGTATCAACAAGCATAGGAAGAAAAAAACTTAAGGCGATCCATTTTTGCATAGTCAGCTGAAATTTCTGAAGAATAAAACCCGAGGCAGAGCCTAAAATTACTAATAGGATAAGCCAAAAACTTCTTTTCCACAGTATATTTAATAAATTAGTTTCGAGATAAGGTTTTTCTATTGGGACAACTGCGGCAATTTTTTGAAAATCCTCGGTTGCCTCATCGTCTATGACATCTACCAAATCATCGAAAGTTATTATCCCCAGCAATTTTTCAGTGTTATCCACAACCGGTAAGGCCAAAAGATCATATTTTTTGAATATATCAATTGCTTCTTCTTGATCCCTGTATACATTGATTTTTTTAACATCTTTGAACATTATGTCTTTTATTAACGAACCCGCCTGGGCTAAGACAATCTTCTTAAGCGACACTACCCCTATCAGTTTCCTTTCAACACTTAATACATAACAATGATAAATGGTTTCCGTTTTTAGCCCTATTTCTCTTATGTGTTCCAAAGCGGCTTCGATAGTCATATCTTCATAAAACTGCACGAAATCTGGGGTCATTAACCTTCCCACAGAATTTTCAGGGTAATTTAGTATCTGTTCGGCTATTTCCTTCTCTTCATAATAGAGATAAACCATGAACTTCTTAACTAATTCCGCCGGCATTTCTTCAAATAATCCTGTTCTGTCATCAACTGACATTTCGTTTAAAATCGCCCTGATCTCGGAGGAAGTTAAATCCTCAAGCATTTTTTCTTGCTCTTCTACGGGAAAATTCATAAAGACTTCCACGGCTGTCTCGGGAGGAATCATGCGGAATACAAGCATCCTCCAGGAAGGATTAAAAAGATGGGAAATAAAATACGCTATATCTTCCGGATGCTGCGGGATAATAGCTTTTAATTCAGGGAGCTTTCTTTGAGTTATAAGTTCTTCCGCTTTTTTTATAATTTTCTTATCCATATCTTCAATATGCTTACAGATGATAATCTTTGGCTGCTTCAGGCTGATATAATATTTTTTTAATCTTAAACCTCCTTAGCCCTGCCGGGACTTTCCATTCAATGACATCGCCTGCCCTATATCCCAATATTGCTGTGCCGATAGGAGCTAAAATAGAAATTTTATTTTGTTCGATATCCGCGTCTTCGGGGTATACTACCTGGTAAATCTCATCTTTATCCGTATCCATATCTTTAAGACAAACCTTTGAATTCATGGTAACTATGTCTTGGGGAACCTTGTCAGATTCAACTACAGTTGCCCTATCCAATTCAGCTGCAAGCTCTTCAATCCGCGCCCATTCTACGTCATTCCTTGAATTTTTTAATTTTCTTGCCTCCTTAATCAATCCCAATTCATCCCGCGAACTGAAGCTATGCTCCAGCTCATCAAGAGAGCGCCTGTCAATCTCCTGCCTAGACCTCATATTTTTGATTATTTCTGTGAGGCGGTCAAAATCCGGCTTTGTTATATAAATTTGCTTGTCTTTCATTGCTGCTCCTTCTCTATATTATTTTCGGTTAGATTTCTATTCTTTATATTGCTCGAGCCTTTTAATCCATGGCTCTGATGTGGGCTGTATCTTTAATATCTGGGCGCTGTATTTTGACCTATCGAATTCTTTTACTTCTACGATGTCTCCTTTCTTGTGCCCCAGCAAAGCAACACCTAAATTAGAAAGCACAGAAACCCTGCCCAGCTCTTTGCACTCGATCTTTGGATAGACAAATAAATATTCCTTCTCTTCCGTAGTTGATATATTTTTAAACCTTACTACAGAATTAAGGGATACAATATCGACAAGCCCGGGATAAGCATCATCAACTTTTTTTGCTTTTTTTAACTTTTCTTTAAGGAATAAAATGCGCTTTTTTGCTTGTTGATCAGAAAAACCTCCGGTCTCATAGCCAATAATTAATTCCTTAATTCTCCCGTAGTCGCTTTTCTTAATTATACACATTTAGCTGAACTCATTCTTAAGCCTTATACGGTAATTTCCGCAATATTAGTAGCATCTGTGGCTATATCTTTCAGGCATTGAACTATAAATAATAAAGCGGATTCGCCTCTTACCGCAGATTCAGCTGTTCTGTCTGTTTCTATTAAGTCTTCCTGCATACGGCTGCATATTTTTTTTAGCTCCAGGCTTGCTAAAATAGTCTTCTTTGCCAACCCTGCGTCTTGTTTTAAAAAAGAAATGACCGAATCCCAGACAATATTTTGAAAAATTTTAGCAAATTGAGAAATATTTATTTTATACCTCTCGGGGATATCTGTATTTAAACTTAATAGGCTTTCCGCAATACCAGCGGTTAAGTCCCCAATTTGTTTTAATTCAATATTAACGCTTATGCTCGAAGAGATGAATGTTAAGACGCTGCCTTCGGGCTGATACTGTTTAATGATATCGGTAAGATATCCTTGAGAAGCGACGCAAAGAGCCCCTATTTTTTTGTTATTATCTATTATCTCTTGTATCTTCTGGGCATCAAAACGCATCAGAACGCTGGATGTTTTGCTGATAGCTTCCTGTGCTAAACGGCAGCCCTTAAGCAAATCCTCATTTAATTTTTTGAGCTCTCTCTCAATATCCATTATTGAAATATCCCTCATATCCATCCAATGCTTTTGCAATAACCAAACTAAAATATTCATGCCCCATGATGTTATAATTTTCGAGCTGACTTAATAATAATCGGCTTAGTTTCCCATTGATAGAATAAGCAATCGCTAAATTTGCCGACGCAATACTTCTTTTTACGTTTAATATTTGGATGAAATGATCCGTCTCCGTAACATCCGCAATAACCAATCGGCCTTGCAGCAACAAAATAAGGGCACATGATTCATTTCCTCTTATATTGCAGGGCTAAGGCGCGCTGCCGTCCTTACATCCCCTATGGCATAAAATGCGTTAGGGTCGAATTTCTTTATAATATCTAATGTCCGGTCCAATAACTTGCGCCGCACAATTATAAAAATAATCTTTACAGGGCCGGATGTCCCCTGTGCGTCGATTGTGGTTGCGCCGTAACCATTTGCGCGGAAATACGTTAATAAGCCAGCCGGATCCTTGTCTGTTATAAATTGAACCGCTAAATTTCCTATAGCTATTCTTTTTTCTATGGTGATGCCGACAAAAGTCCCCATGCTGAATCCGGCCGCAAAAGCAATATAATTTATGGGGTTATTTAAATTCTGCATTATTTGGGTGACGCCTACAAGCCAAATCAGCATTTCAAAAAACCCTATAATTGCTGCAAGCGCCCTTATCCCCCGCGTAACAAAAATAATCCTCATTGCCGCCATGCTTATATCCGCTGCACGGGCCAGAAAAATCAAAAGGGGGATAGCTATTTGAACAAAAATGTTTTGCGGTATATAAAACTGCATATCAAATTTCTCCTTTAGGCCTTTTATTCTTTATTGCCAAAAGAATTATCTGTCGGCGCTTCAGGCTCTCCAGGGGATGTTTTTGCCTTAAAATAAGAGCAATCCTTAAAATTCCCCAAGCAAGACTTCTTCATTAACTCTTCGCTAGGGCAAAAGGCACCTTCAGGATGACAACTGCATACGGTCTGCGTTTTTAACTCAAGCAGATACGGACACATGCCGCCTCCTTTTAAAATCCAGGGTTAGCATCTGCTAACCCTGGATTTGCTTAAACAGCCTATTATTTTTGTTATTGAGCGGGCGCCTCTTTATTTTCGCTCGCTTCTTCGATTATCGTAATAACATCTCCTACTGCGATAGCGGCCTGTTCAAGCGCTTCTTTCAGCTGCTGAAGAGACATCTGTTTCTCTGCCATATGCACCTCCTTCTTGGTTTAAGTTTGTGTCAGTAAATGTCTCTATTTTAAAATACTGGCAGTCCCTGAATCTGCTGAAACAAAAATCATGCCTTCTTTGAAGGCTCGGGCAAAATAGCCTTCCTGGATAACAAGCGCATAAACTCTGGAGTTTTGAATAAATAAAATATGGACACATAATGAACCTCCTTACCCCCTTGTTTAACCTAAGGGCCTTTTATTACTTACGCAGGAGAATCTGTATATATTAGTTTTTCGATTTTCTTGACCAGCCCGGCTGCGTCTTCTGATTTATCGTAATACTCATCGGCATTAGGAAGGAAGAATTGTTGGTCATTTTGATTAAAAACGCTGGCGACTAATATTTTTATGCCCGGGAATTCTTTTTTTATCTGCTCATAAATTTCAAACCCGCTCTGTTTGGGCATGGCAAGGTCAAGAATTACTAAGGCAATCTCATTGCTTTTCCTTAATATATCTAAACCGGCATTACCGTCATGGGCTTCAATGATGCGGTAGCCGTATTCCTCTAAATAGTGGCGGTATATCTTCCTGATACGGGGCTCATCGTCAATCACCAGTATGCTTTTTTGCTGTTTTATACTACGTTCGGCCTTCTTGACTTTTTCCAGCAGCAAATCCAGCCCTTGCGATTTATCATAGTAATCCGCAGCGCCCTCAATCATTTTCTTCTGCTCGTCAATAGGATAAACGCTTGCCACGATTACTTTAACTTTCTTGTAAGATCTCTGAATCATATCGTAAAAAATACTGCCGTAAACTTGTGGCATTTTTATATCAAGGAGCATTATATCTACGGATTCTCTGTTTAATATACAAGATGCCTGCATGGCATCAGGGGCCTCTTGAACCTCAAATCCTTCGTTTTTAAGCATTGTGTTATACATTCGCCTTACCTTTTCTTCATCATCAACAATAAGAATTTTTGTCATTCCCGTTCCTTTTTTAATGAGCGGGCGGCTGCAGAGCTAAATTACCATTTCTTCACGAACCTCCGCAGCCACCCAAATTTTCTTTTTCCTTCTTATCACGCCATAAGTATAACTTATGCTGGATTAAAGAAGCGTTAAAAAGAAATTAAAATTTTTAATAATTAGCTGTTCGAAAATGGGTAAAGAATTTAAGATTTGTTAATTAAGAAGAGGGATGGAAACAGTAAAATTAGAGCCCTGCCCCGCACGGCTGGTTACTGAAATTTCGCCTCCGTGCAGTTCGGCTATAGATTGGGCAATGCTTAAACCTAATCCGCTGCTGGGAGCAGCGTCTTTAACTGTTCCGTCAATGCGGAAAAACTTATCAAAGAGTTTCGGAAGGTTTTCTTCTTCAATGCCGATTCCCGTATCAATAATAGAAACAATGGCTTTTTGGTTTTCATACTCTAAGCTTATACTGATGCTACCGCTAGCAGGAGTAAATTTAATCGCATTATCTATTAAATTTAAAAATAGGCGTCTTAAATGCAGCTCATCCGCATTAATTGTGCCTGCCTCTTGCGGAATATCAATGTTCACTATTATATTCTTTGAGGAAGCTAAAATTTTCGCCTGCTCATAAATTATCCCTATAAATTGAGTTAATTCGATTTGCTCAAATTTCAAAACATCTGGCTGGTAATTCATTTTAGTCAGCAGCAGCAAATCCTCGATGATTTTAAGCATCCTTTTGGTCTCTTCCAGGCTGACACTGATGACTCTTTTATATTCTTCTTTGTCTCTTTCCTTTTTTAAGGCAAATTCCGACTCCCCCCGGATAATGGCTATCGGGGTTTTTAATTCATGGGCGATATATGAACTCGAATCTGTGATATACTCGAATGATTCCCCCAGCCGCGAAACCATATCATTAAAAGCTTGTATCAAACTGCGCAACTCTTCATCAACATTCTCTGCTTTGACTCTCAAGCTTAAATCTTCATGGGTAATGTTGTTGGCGGTATCGGTAATTTCTTTGATTGGCCTTAAAATCCTTACAACAATCACCCGGCCGATAAAATATCCGAATAATAAAGTTATAGGGATAGGGATTAATATGTAAAGCAGCTTATTTCGCTGTAATAAATCTGCAGGTACGATAAACAGAAAGGCGACATAAACAGAGAGCGCCGCTCCTAATATGGATGCATATAATATACCGATCTTTAATTTAATAGTTTTTGCTCGCATTCCTATTCCTTTAAGACATACCCTTTCCCATGAATGGTATGGATAAGCTGCTTTTTGTGGCCTTTATCAACCTTATTGCGCAGAAAATTCATATACACATCAATAACGTTAGTGAAGCTGTCAAAATCCTCATGCCATACGTGCTCGGAAATCATTGTCCTGGTAACGACATGGGTGGCATTAAGCATAAGGTATTCCAGGAGCGCAAACTCTTTGCTGGTGAGCTGGATTTCTCTTCCAGCTCTGGTAACTTTGTGCTTGAGCTGATCCATTTCCAGGTCGGCAATCTTAAGGATACCGGTTTTATCCTGTTTATTTCTTCTCAATAGCGCGCTGATTCTGGCTAAGAGCTCTTCAAAAGCAAACGGTTTAGCCAGATAATCATCGGCGCCGGAATTCAAACCTAAAACCTTATCCCTTACCCTGTCTTTGGAGGTAAGCATCAAAACAGGCACATTTATTTTCTTACTCCTGAGTTCCCGGCATACAGTAATACCGTCCTTAACCGGCAGAATAACATCAAGGATTATAAGATCATACGGGTTAATTTCAGCTTGGAATAAAGCCTTCTCTCCGTCATTGGCCACATCAACCACATAATCTTCTTCTTTCAGGCCGCGCTCAATAAAACTGGCCATTTTTATTTCATCTTCGACTAATAAAATCCTCAATTCCTGCCTCCTAAATTATATCTATTTCATAGATACAGTGATATCATTCTCTAAAAGTTATGCCAGCGTCTGCTGAAAGGCCAAAAGATCTCCGGTATTTGCAAGCACAAGCAAAACATCACCGCCTTCTATAATCGTAGACCCGGAAGGGATAATGAATTTATCGTTTCTGGAAATAAGCATAATAAGGCATTTCTCAGGAACATTCAAATCGCGGATCATCTTGCCTACGGCGCCTGAATTATAAGGGATTATTATATCCGTCAATTCCGCGTCAATGCCCTCTGTCTTTTCGAATTCAATAGGATAACGCGTTTTATTGGGCCAGGGAAGGTTCAATTTCAATATTTTCGCAACAACCGGAATAGAAGTGCCCTGGATAAGAACCGAAGCGATAACAATAAAGAAAACAATATTAAAAATAGCATTTGCCTGAGGAATACCAGCCATAAAAGGAAATGTCGCCAGGATAATCGGAACCGATCCCCTAAGGCCAACCCAGGCGACCATGGCTTTTTTGCGCATGTTCATTTTAAACGGTAACAAACACAGCAATACGCTGATAGGGCGGGCAACTAACATAAGAAGAAACGTCAGCAACAATCCTGCCCCTATTAACGGGACAAGATGGGAAGGAAAAACGAGCAGTCCCAATGTTATAAACATTGTGATTTGCATCAGCCAGGCCAGGCCGTCATGAAATCTTGCAATCATTCTTTTATTCGGGAACTCTGCCTGGCCAAGCATCAGGCCAACAAGGTACACCGCCAGTATCCCATTGCCTTTTAGGAAAACAGCGATTACATAAGTCAAAAGGACCAAAGAAATCATAACGGCCGGATACAACCCTTCGTAGTACAATTTCAGGCGGTTAATGAAAAATACGATGACTTTGGCCATCAGATACCCTATAAGCGCGCCCATGCCCATATTCAGAAAAAATCTGGGAATTAAAGCGGCGATACCCATATTCTTTACAGTCAGGATGCTAAGAAAACCTACAGTCAAAAATACTGCCATCGGGTCATTGCTGCCGGATTCAAATTCAAGCAAAGGCTTTAAGGGTTGTTTTAAGGTTATCCGTTTAGACCTTAAAATACTGAATACTGCTGCGGCATCGGTTGAAGAAACTATGGAACCAAGAAGCATGCCTTCTAAAAAAGAAAATTTTAAAATATGCATGGCAAAAAAACCTGTTATTATCGCGGTCAACAAAACCCCTACTGTAGAGAGGATGACCCCCGGCCAAAGTACCGTTTTAGTATCTCTCCAATTAGTATCAAGGCCTCCGGAAAAAATGATAAAAACAAGGGCAACGACTCCGATGGATTTCGCCAACTGTGCATTGTCAAAATAAATCTTGCCGATTCCTTCGGAACCGACAAGCATCCCAATTACCAGGAATAGCAACAAAGCAGGTATGGCAAACCTGTCCGAAAGCTTGCTTGAGACAGCGCTCACGAATATTAGCACCGCAACCCATAATAAAATTGTTTCAATCGGAACCATATAAATAAGAAACTATTTCCTCTTTCTTCCTACTAATTCGTCTATAGATATATCTAACGCATCGGCCAATTTTTGTATCGTTGTGATGGTCGGCTCTTTGGCCATGCCCATTTCAATCTTAACAAGAGTATTATTGGAGATATTGGCAAGTCTAGCTAATTTTTCCTGAGTGAAGCCGTTCTTCTTTCTTATTCGTTTAATATTATCTGCCAGCATATTTTCTCCTTGACTAAAGTTACATTCGTAATATTATATATGTAATCTTACATATATTTGCTTAATCCTATTGCATTATGCAATTATACAATAAAATTTGATATTTTTAAATCAAAATCTGCTTTTATATATTTTTTT